>NZ_AEUZ02000001.1:510000-1710000 GCF_000188055.2 Streptococcus urinalis 2285-97 | reverse complement strand
ATGTGACAATATTTTTTATGAAAAAGATTCGATTATCAAAGTATTTTGTAACACTTTTGGTGCTAGTGTTGGGATTGAGTGTTGGTGCTAGCTTTTATTTTTTCCATGTAGCTCAAGTAAGGGCTGAAAAAAGTTTTATTTCTAATGGTCAACGCTCAAAAAATGATCCTTTGTATTCTTACGATCAAGCTTTTGATAACCTTCCAAAGACCACAAAAAAAATGACTAACCAAGGCTTAAAACAAGTAGCTTGGTATGTTCCGGCAGCAAAAAAGTCTAATAAAACAGCTATTATCGTTCACGGTTTTGCTAATAGTAAAGCTAATATGAAAGCTTATGCTTGGATGTACCATCAAATGGGATATAATGTTTTGATGCCAGATAATATGGCTCATGGTCAAAGCCAGGGTAGTCTAATCGGTTATGGTTGGAATGATCGTCTTAATGTCATCAAATGGACAAAACTTTTAGCTAAAGATCATCCTAATGATCAGATTACTTGGTTTGGTCTATCTATGGGAGCAGCAACAGTAATGATGGCTAGTGGTGAAAACGTACCTAAACAAGTCTCTGCTATTGTTGAAGATTGTGGTTATTCAAGTGTCTGGGATGAACTCAAATTTCAGGCAAAAGAAATGTATCATTTACCAGCTTTTCCAATTTTATATGAAGTTTCATTACTTTCCAAGATAAGAGCAGGTTTTTCTTATAAAGAAGCAAGCTCTGTTAAACAATTGGGCAAAAATAAAATTCCTATGCTCTTTATTCACGGCAGTAAAGATGATTTTGTACCAACCAGCATGGTCTATGATAGTTATCATGCGACCAAAGGTCCTAAAGGATTATACATAGTCAAAGGAGCAAAGCATGCAAGGTCATTTCAAACAAAACCTAAGGCTTATCAAGAACACATAGAGCGCTTTTTAAGAAAATATGTAAAATAATATTGACACTATTCTACTTAGTTGATATAATAAGTGATGTTGCTAAGGAATAGGCGGAAATGGCGGAATTGGCAGACGCGCAGGACTAAGGATCCTGTGACCGCTTTAGGTCGTGGGGGTTCAAGTCCCCCTTTCCGCAAACAGAGTTAGTCATTGGGCTAGCTCTTTTTTTTTACAAAAAAAATAAAAACCAATAAATTGATTTTTATTTTTGAACTTGTTGAGGTGCCATTGCGTTGAGAATATTGTATTTCTTTTGAAGGTAATAGCGAAGTGCAAATGCGATACCACCAATAATAATTAAAGCAATAGCAGGTAATTTAGGGTTTAAGACGGCTGGTAAGAGCGCTGATGCTGAGAAGATGAGAATCCATGCTGCCATAGCCAAGACAAGATAACCAATAATTTTATACCAACGTGGTCTTTGATCTTTTGGCTTACCCATATGTCTATAAACAAAATAATAGGTTAGGTACATAGATGCACCACCACCAAAACCTAAAGCAAGTAACGATAAGAGACCAGTTTGTGATCCATTGTTACCAAAAAGAGACATTAGGCCATTTAATAATGCAACAAATCCAGTAAAGAGAAGTGATGTGTCTAACCACATTAACCAAGGATTGTCATTTTTAGGTTGTTCTTGTTTATTGGCTTCAATTGTTTTAGCTGTAAATTGGCTTGCCCAAGTTGTTGGAGCACCTAAAAAACTGCGAGCAGGAATTCCTTTTTTCTGATTTTCGATAATATCAGGAAGTACAGCTTCTAGGATGCTTTTAATTTCTTGATCTGTTTTTCCATCTTGGATGAGATAGTGTGTCGCAATGTTGACAAAATCTTGATTTTTTCTTGTTAATTCTTGAATATTCATAAAATCCTCTTTGATTTCTTGGCTTAGAACCAATTTTTTCTGATAAAATATACGACTACTGAAGATGATCCGATTACGGCTAATAAAACAATTACCCAAAAAGCATTTTCTAACCCGTTAAATGGCATGGTATTATTTTTAAAGTTCATACCATAGGCAGAAAAGATAACTGTTGGAACATTTAAAGCCATTGTCATCAAGGCTAAAGTTTTCATAATGGTGTTCTGGTTATTATTAATAATAGAAGCAGTTGTTTCAGTCATTGCATTTAAGACATTTTCATAGATACCTGCCATCTCAATGGCCTGTTGGGTCTCGATCAGTGTGTCTTCTAGTAAATCTTCATCTTCAATATATTTTTTTAAAGAGCTGGAACTACTGGATAATTTTTTGACAATCCGCTCGTTGAATTTTAGCGATGCTTTAAGATAGACAATGGATTTTACCAACTCCATCATATCAATGAGTTCTTCGTTTCGGGTAGCGGCTTCAAGTTGTGCTTCCAAGCGATCACTTTGTCTGTCAATTGTCCTCAAGGCACTAAGGAAAAGCTCAGCATTTCGATATAAGAGTTGGAAAACAAAGCGTGTTTTCATAAAAGTGTAGAAATTTTTAACGCGTTTATTGAAAAAATGATCAAATAAGGTTAATTCTTGTAAACAAGTCGTGATTACCGCATTTTCAGTAACAATAATGCCTAAAGGTATTGTGACATAGTATGTCTTACTGTTACGCTCTTCATAAGTCGGAACGTCGACAATGATAAGTGTATAATCATCTTCAATTGCAATACGAGATGTTTCTTCCACATCGAGAGGTGCTCTTAAGTCAGAGATATCAATATCAAACTCTTGGGCAACAGCAGTCGTTTCTTCCTGGGAGGGGGTTACCAAGTTTACCCAAGCGCCTGGCTCAAAGGTACTGATTTCTTTGAATTCTAATGCTGAAGACAAAAACATTTGTCTCATGCTTATACCCTCCTTTGTCGTTGTTATTCTTGTGATATTTGAGAAAATGTCAAATAGTTACTCAAATGAATCATACTGTACTATTATACTATAAATGTTGATTTTTTGGACAACTGATTTATCTAAAATTTTGGTATAATGTAATCATTATTAATTAGGGAGGCGCGTGTCGCTAGCTATGCAAGATAAATTAACCATTCGTGGGGCCAGAGCCCATAATTTAAAAAATATTGATGTCGAAATTCCCAGAGATAAATTGGTTGTTGTGACAGGTTTGTCAGGGTCTGGAAAATCTAGCTTAGCCTTTGACACCATCTATGCCGAAGGACAAAGACGTTATGTTGAGAGTTTGTCAGCCTATGCTAGACAATTTTTAGGTAATGTTGAAAAAACAGACGTTGATTCGATAGATGGCTTAAGTCCAGCCATCTCTATTGACCAAAAAACAACTAGTAAAAATCCTAGATCAACAGTTGGAACGGTTACTGAGATTAATGACTATCTCAGACTCTTTTATGCGCGTGTAGGAACACCATACTGTATTCATGGTCATGGTCCGATTACGGCATCTTCTGTAGAGCAAATCGTGGATAATGTCCTACAACTTCCAGAACGAACAAGAATGCAAATTCTTGCCCCGATCGTTAGAAGAAAAAAAGGACAACACAAAACGATTTTTGAAAAAATTCAAAAAGATGGCTATGTCAGAGTTCGTGTCGATGGTGATATTTTTGATGTCGCTGAAGTTCCAGAACTTTCTAAAACCAAGATGCATAATATTGGAGTCGTTGTTGACCGACTTGTCAATAAAGATGGGATTAGAAGTCGTCTTTTTGATTCCATCGAAGCTGCATTAAGACTTGGTGATGGTTATGTGATTATTGACACCATGGATGGCAATGAACTGTTATTTTCTGAGCATTATGCTTGTCCAGTTTGTGGTTTTACAGTTCCAGAATTGGAACCAAGACTATTCTCTTTCAATGCACCATTTGGGTCTTGTCCAACTTGTGATGGTTTAGGGATGAATCTAGAAGTGGATAAGGATTTAGTTGTACCAGATCCGTCAAAAACACTTAGAGAAGGGGCTATTGCACCTTGGAATCCAATCTCATCAAATTATTATCCTCAAATGCTAGAGCAAGCCATGCTTCATTTTGGAATAGATATGGATAGGCCATACGAAGAATTGAGTGAAGAAGACCAAGACCTTATTTTAAATGGTTCTGATGGAAAAGAATTTCATTTTCACTACATTAATGATTTTGGTGGAGAACGCGATATTGACATTCCATTTGAAGGTATTCTGACAAATATTAATCGTCGTTATCATGAAACAAATAGTGATTTCACTAGAAACGTGATGCGTGGTTACATGAATGAATTGGTTTGTCCAGAATGTCATGGGTATCGCTTAAATGAACAAGCACTCTCTGTAAAAATTGGTGGTGAAAAAGGTCTAAACATTGGTCAACTCTCTGAATTATCAATCGCTGATCACTTGGAATGGTTAAATCAATTACAACTGACAGATAATGAAAACACGATTGCAAAACCAATTGTTAAAGAAATTGGAGACCGCTTAACATTCTTAAATAATGTTGGCTTAAATTACCTCACTCTATCACGCGCAGCTGGAACATTGTCTGGTGGTGAAAGCCAACGTATTAGACTAGCAACGCAAATTGGATCAAACTTATCAGGTGTTCTTTATGTACTGGATGAACCATCTATTGGACTGCATCAAAGGGATAATGATCGTTTAATTGAGAGTCTTAAGAAGATGCGTGACTTAGGAAACACCTTAATCGTGGTTGAACATGATGAGGACACAATGATGCAAGCTGATTGGTTAATTGATGTTGGACCTGGTGCCGGTGCATTTGGTGGCGAGATTATCGCCTCAGGAACGCCCAAACAAGTTTCAAAAGTAAAAAAATCAATTACTGGACAGTATCTGTCAGGTAAGAAAGCTATCCCAGTACCAGAAGAAAGACGAAAAGGAAATGGCCGTTTTATTGAACTAAAAGGAGCATCAGAACACAATCTTCAATCAGTTGATGTCAAGTTTCCACTTGGTAAGTTTATTGCTGTGACAGGTGTATCAGGGTCTGGTAAATCAACCTTAGTAAATAGTATTTTGAAAAAGGTCATCGCTCAAAAATTAAATCGTAATTCAGAAAAACCTGGTAAATATAAATCTATTACTGGTATTGAACATTTAGATCGCCTTATTGATATTGATCAAAGTCCGATAGGAAGGACACCTCGTTCTAATCCAGCTACCTACACCGGTGTTTTTGATGATATTCGTGATTTATTTGCACAAACGAATGAAGCTAAAATCAGAGGGTACAAAAAAGGACGTTTCTCATTTAATGTTAAAGGTGGACGGTGTGAAGCTTGTTCGGGAGATGGTATTATCAAGATTGAAATGCATTTCCTACCAGATGTTTATGTCCCTTGCGAGGTTTGTCATGGAACAAGGTATAATTCAGGGACATTAGAAGTTCGCTACAAGGATAAAAATATTTCTGAAGTATTGGACATGACAGTAAGTGATGCCTTAGAATTCTTTGCGTCAATTCCAAAAATTGCACGAAAAATTCAAACCATAAAAGATGTTGGCTTGGGTTATGTGACATTAGGCCAACCAGCGACAACCTTATCAGGTGGAGAAGCACAACGTATGAAACTAGCTTCTGAACTTCATAAACGTTCTACGGGTAAGAGTTTTTACATTTTAGATGAACCGACAACTGGACTCCATACAGATGATATAGCGAGATTATTAAAAGTTCTGGAGCGCTTTGTTGATGATGGCAATACTGTCTTAGTCATTGAACATAATTTAGATGTCATCAAATCGGCAGATCATATCATTGATTTAGGACCTGAAGGTGGTGTTGGTGGTGGAACTATTATCGCCACTGGAACACCAGAAGAAGTTGCTAAAAATCCTGATAGTTTTACGGGTCACTATCTAAAAATGAAACTATAAAAACACCAAGCTTATTATAAAGCTTGGTGTTTCTATTTGCATAATGGCTTATGTTAGTGTCAATTAAATTAGTGGAAAAATCAGAAAATTTTCAAAATTGTATTGACATTAGAATTTGACTTGTTATAATGGAAAGAACATCCCAGTAAATGGGGCTTTTAGGAGGTATGCAAATGGATGCACAATTTTCCCATGTTTCACCCAAGGCTTTCTTTTTTAGAGTCTTAAATGGTACAGCACTTGGGATTATTATTGGATTAATTCCAAATGCCATCTTAGCAACTATTTTGCAATACTTTCCTGGATTTACCTTAGGAACTAACTTAATCACTGTTGTCAAAATCTTTCAACTAGCAACGCCTCTGATTATTGGTGCCATCATTTCGCACCAATTTAAATTAGATTCGCTTCGGAGTATGACTGTTGCTGGAGCAGCATTTGTTGGCTCTGGTGTTATTACCCGAAACAGTCAAACTTATTTTGATAAGGCAGGGAAAGCAGCTACTTTGTTGATTGGTAATGGACAAGGAAATATCACTAATACCATGTTAACAGCTACGGTAGCAATTTTAATGATCAAATGGGTAAAAAAACGTTTTGGTTCTGCAGAATTGGTTTTGATACCGCTTGTTATTGGTAGTTTGGCTGGACTTATTGGACTTTATACCCTTCCAAGTGTTAGTTTTATTACGCTTGCTATTGGCGATATCATTAATTATTTCACAACGCTTCAACCTTTCCTTATGAGTATGCTTATTACTTGTATGTTCGCGGTACTGATTATTACTCCTGTATCTACGGTGTCATTAGGGATTGCGGTAGGACTTTTTGGACTCGCAGCAGGTGCTTCAACAATGGGTGTAGCAAGTACAACTTTAGTACTTATCGTTCATTCATGGAAAACGAATAATTCAGGTGTGACACTTGGGATTGCAATGGGATCTATGAAGATGATGATGCCAAATCTCTTCAAATACCCGATTATTCTCTGCCCAATTTTAACAACGGCAATGGTTTCAAGTTTGTCTGTGCCAATTTTTCATATTACAGGAACCCCAGCTTCTGCAGGATTTGGACTTGTCGGTATGGTAGGACCTTTAGCAGGACTTAAAGCTGGAAATTCATTAGTTGAGACACTATTAGCTTGGTTAGTTATCCCTACAGTTTCAGCAATTGTTTCTTACGTCGTATTTGATAAAATGGTTAACCTTTATCAAACTCATATTGCTTTTAAATACCAAGAAGCTGAATAATAAGTAATGTAGAATACCTAAAACTTCCACTATTTTATTGAAGATAATGGAAGTTTTTTGGTAAAATAAGTTAATTAATAAAGACAAATACGGAGGTAATCATGAATTCTAGAGTGAGTCGTTTTGAAAAAAAGTTAAGCCATTCAGATTTAGATGCTTTTTTGGTGACTGGTCAAAACAATATTTATTATCTGACTGGATTTTGGGGGACAGAAAGCACTGTTTTTATTTCTCAAAACAGACGTATTTTTATGACAGATGCTCGTTATACATTGATTGCTAAAGAAGTGGTTAAGGATTTTGAGATTATTGAAACGCGTCAAGCTTTGGCTGAAGTCATTAAGATCATCAATAATGATCACCTTAATAGGATTGGTTTTGATAGTCAGGTTTCATATGCTTTTTTTGAACAATTGAAACAATTGGACTCAACCATTCACTGGTTACCTCAGACTAACTTTGTAGAAGAATTACGTGTGATTAAAGATAAAGAAGAGATAGAAACAATTAAACAAGCTTGTCAAATATCCGATAAAGCCTTTATTGATGTTCTTGATTTTATCAAGCCAGGTCAGACAACTGAGTTACAAGTGGCTAACTTTTTAGATTTTCGAATGCGTGAGTATGGAGCATCAGGGATTTCCTTTGAGACGATTTCTGCATCAGGATTTCGTTCTGCTATGCCTCATGGCGTTGCTAGTCAAAAAGTGATTGCGTCAGGAGAGACATTAACTCTAGACTTCGGTTGTTATTACAAGCATTATGTTAGTGATATGACAAGAACCATTCACATTGGTAATGTAACGGATAAGGAACGTGAAATTTATCAAATTACTTTAAATGCCAATCAAGCACTGATTGAAAAGACAAAAGCAGGTTTGTCTTTTAAAAATTACGATGCTATTCCTCGAAAGGTGATTACTGATGCTGGTTATGGTCAGTATTTCACACATGGGATTGGTCACGGAATTGGTCTTGATATTCATGAGGAACCTTATTTTAACAAACCTGATAACAAACTTGAAGCTAATATGGTAATTACCGATGAACCTGGTATATATCTGGACAATCAATTTGGTGTTAGAATAGAAGATGATTTATTGGTAACTGAAGACGGTTGTGAAATTCTAACACTTGCTCCAAAAGAACTAATCGTCATCAAATAGCAAGGATAAAGGAGAAAAAGATGTCTAAACGTCTATCGTGGCAAGATTATTTTATGGCTAATGCAGAGCTCATCTCAAAACGTTCAACTTGTGATAGAGCCTTTGTTGGTGCTGTTCTAGTTAAGAATAATCGTATCATTGCAACAGGCTATAATGGAGGAGTTTCAGATACTGATAATTGTAATGAAGCAGGCCATTACATGGAAGAAGGACATTGTATTAGAACGGTCCACGCTGAAATGAATGCTTTAATCCAATGTGCTAAAGAAGGCATTTCTACGGATGGAACAGAAATTTATGTAACACATTTTCCCTGCCTCAATTGTACCAAGGCTCTCTTACAAGCTGGAATCAAGAAAATTACATATAAAGCTAACTATAGACCACATCCATTAGCTATCGAGTTAATGGATAAAAAAGGTGTTGCCTATGTACAGCATGATGTCCCCGTAATTACATTAGGAGAAAAATAAAAAGAGTAGTCTATGGACTACTTTTTTTGATTATTCTAATAAAATTATCTGTTTTAGAAATATTTAAAAAATCAGTTTTCATTCGTTTTCAATTTATTTCAGAAAAATTTCATCAATTTTACATTAAAATGTTGTAATTTTAAATTTTTAGTATTAAAATGAAAATGTTCAGTAAATTCTTTATTTTATGTGTAGATGGGAGTCATAATGGAAAAGAAAACACATTTCAAATTGCATAAAGTTAAAAAACACTGGGTAACTATTGCAGTTACTGGTTTAACTTTGATAGGATTAGGAGCTACTCTTCCTACTTTAACTGTTTCAGCTGATACTGCAAATGATACAGTTACAACGACAGATGGTGCAACTGCAACAACAGAAACAGCTACAACAACAGATGAGAATACTTCACAAAATACTGAACTAAAAACTGAATTTTCAAAACAAGCTGTGAGTGAAGATTCAGAAACAAAAGCGGCACTTAGCTTGGATAATGTTAAATTAATTGATGGTAAATATTACTATGTCAATGAAGATGGTAGTTACAAAAAGAATTTTGCCATTACTGTAAATGGACAATTATTGTATTTTGATGAAGAAACAGGAGCTTTAAGTAGCACTTCAACTTACTCATTTACAGAAGGTTTAACAAATCTTACTGATAATTTTACAATTAATAATCAAGTATATGATTCTACAGCTAATAGTTTTGAAGTAGTAGATTGATACTTGACTGCAGATAGTTGGTATCGTCCAACAAAAATTCTTCAAAATGGAGAAACTTGGGTGGATTCATCTGAGTCAGATTTTCGTCCATTATTAACAACTTGGTGGCCAAGCGTCGATACACAAGTTAATTATTTAAATTATCTATCTGATTATTTTGGAATAGAAAAAACTTATTCTACAGAAGATTCACAAGCATCATTGAATTTGGCTGCAGAAGCACTTCAAGTAAAAATTGAACAAGAAATTTCAGCAAAAAACAATGTAGAGTGGTTACGTGAAGTCATGAGTTCATTTGTTACGACTCAATCTCAATGGAATAAAGATACTGAAAACGTTGGTACCGACCATTTACAAGGTGGTGCATTACTTTATGTTAACAGTGATTTAACACAATGGGCTAACTCAGATTACCGTCTTCTTAATCGCACACCAACTTATCAAACGGGAACAACTAAATACTTTAAAGCAGATAAAACTGGAGGATACGACTTCTTATTAGCAAATGATGTTGATAATTCAAATCCTGTCGTTCAGGCTGTACAGTTAAATCAACTCTACTACCTAACAAATTGGGGTTCAATTGTATTTGGTGATAAAAATGCAAACTTTGATGGTATCCGTTTAGATGCAGTTGATAATGTTAATGCTGACTTACTTCAAATTTACACAAATTATTTTGAAGCGGCATATAATGTTGACAAATCAGAAGCAGATGCACTTGCTCATATTTCTATCTTAGAAGCTTGGAGCTATAATGATCCTGATTATGTACAAGATACAAATGTTGATGGTTTAGCAGTTGATAACGGCTTACGTTTGTCACTCTTGTATTCATTAACAAGAAACACATCTGAACGATCTGGGTTAGAACCATTAATCTCTTCAGAAATTGGATTGACTGATCGTAGTACTGATAGTGCTTATGGTGATACCACACCTTCATATACTTTTGTTCGTGCACACGATAGTGAAGTTCAAACGATTATTGCTCAAATCATTTCAAGTAAAATTAATCCAAAAACAGATGGGATGACATTTACTTTAGATGAATTAAAACAGGCCTTTGAAATTTATAATGCTGATATGAATAGCGTTAATAAAGAGTATACTCATTATAATATACCAGCTGCTTATTCTTTACTTTTAACGAATATGGAATCTGTACCACGTATTTATTATGGTGATTTGTACACTGATAATGGTCAATATATGGAAACAAAATCACCTTATTATGATCAAATTACAGAACTATTAAAAGCTCGTATCAAATATTCAGCTGGTGGTCAATCAATGGCAGTTAATTATTATACTCCTGATTCTACTATGAAGACTGATAATCAAGATTCTGTTTTAAATCAAACTGGAGTTTTAACTTCTGTTCGTTATGGTAGTGGTATCATGACTGCTGATCAAACAGCTACTGATGGTAATCCAGTCACTTCAGGTATAGTAACTGTAATTTCAAATAATCCTGACCTCAAACTTGCATCTACTGAAAAAGTTGCAGTACAAGTCGGTATTGCTCATGCTGGACAGTATTATCGTCCACTTTTTTTGCCAACAGATAATGGACTAGTCTCTTATTCAAATGACTCTGATACAACCCTAAGAAAATTAGTTGATAATAATGGCTTTATCTACTTTACTGCAGATGAAATTAAAGGTTATCAAACCGTTGATATGAATGGTTATTTGTCAGTTTGGGTTCCTGTAGGAGCATCTGATGATCAAGATATTCGAGTAGCTGCAAGCACAGAAACTTATTCTGATGGTGACAAGACAATTAAAGCGACTGCTGCACTTGATTCACAAGTTATCTATGAAGGATTTTCTAATTTCCAAGATTTTGTCACAAATGATTCTCAATATACCAATAAGGTAATTGCTGAAAATTCTGAACTTTTTGCTTCATGGGGAATTACAACATTTGAAATGGCGCCACAATATGTCTCTTCTACAGATGGATCATTCCTTGATTCAATCATACAAAATGGTTATGCTTTCACAGACCGTTATGATTTAGGAATGAGTAAAAATAATAAATATGGTTCGGCTGAAGATTTACGTGATGCTTTATTAGCACTTCATTCAGCTGGATTACAAGTTATTGCAGACTGGGTACCTGACCAAATTTACTCATTACCAAATGAAGAAGTTGTGACAGCAACACGTGTCAATGATTATGGTGAAGTAAAAGAGGGTGCCTATATTAATAACACTCTTTATGTTGCTAATACAAAAAGTAGCGGAACAGATTACCAAGCAAAATATGGTGGAGCGTTCTTAGATTATTTACAATCTCAATATTCAGACTTATTTACAGTCAATATGATTTCAACTGGAGAACCCATTGATCCTTCTACTAAAATCACAACCTGGAAGGCTGAGTACTTTAATGGTACAAATATATTAGGTAGAGGTGACGGATATGTACTAAGTGATCAAGCTACTGGTAAATATTTTACAGTTTCTGATACAGGGGTATTCTTACCAAAACAATTAACCTCAAATTCAGCGGTAACTGGTTTTTACTATGATGGTAGTGGCATGACTTACTTCTCAACGAGTGGTTATCGTGCTAAATCTGAGTTTATTGTGTTTAATAACAATTACTATTACTTTGATGAAAATGGTTATATAGTAACTGGAAGTAAGACAGTAGATTAGATGGTAAAACATATTTCTTCCTACCAAATGGTATTCAATTAAGAGATGCTATTTATGAAGATGAAAATGGTAATCAATACTATTATGGAAGTAATGGTAACCAATATCAAAATAACTACTATTCATTTGATGTTGACGTCAATAATGCAGATGGAACAACAACTGAAACAAAATGGCGTCATTTTGATGAAAATGGGGTTATGGCACGAGGTTTAGTCCAAATAGATGGTAAATATCAATACTACGATAATGATGGTTACCAAGTTAAAGGACAAATTGTTACAGATAAAGATGGCAATATTCGTTATTTCAAAGCTGACTCTGGAGAAATGGTAGTTTCAGATTTTGTTAAAATCGGAGACAATAATTGGTATTATTTTGATGCCAATGGTGTTGCTGTAACAGGTGCTCAAACAATAGAAGGCCAAGACCTATACTTTGACGAAAATGGTGTTCAAGTGAAGGGAAGTATTGTTACTAATACAGATGGTAGCAGAAGTTACTATGATGCTGATTCTGGACAAAAGATGATTAATAAATTCTTTACAACTGGAGATAATAACTGGTATTATGCAGACTCAAATGGTAATTTGGTGACAGGTTCACAAACAATTAAAGGTCAAAAACTTAACTTTGAAAGTACTGGTCTTCAAGATAAAGGAAAACTTATTGAAACTGAAGATGGATCAAAATACTATTATGATGCAGACTCAGGTCAAATGATTGTGAATAAGTTTGAATCTGTAAATGGTCTTTGGTACTATTTTGGTTTAGATGGTAAAGCTGTGACTGGTAGTCAAGTTATTAATGGTCAACATTTATATTTCAATGTAGATGGAAGCCAAGTTAAAGGCAGCATTGCGATAGTAAATGACCATAGAACTTATTATGATCCAAATTCTGGTGAAATGGCTCGTAACCAATGGGTTACTTTGTCTGATGGCTCAGAAGTATTCTTTGACTGGCGTGGTTATGCCGTTTAATCAGTCACTGAATTACTATTAGAAGAAAAAAAGAAGATGAAGATCATCTTCTTTTTATACTCTATAGGACTTAGCCAATTGATTCTAATAAAACATTTGAGCCATTGTTCATTTTGTGATAAAATGAGATGATAAATATTTTAATAAGAGGTAATTAATAATGATTGAAGCAAGTAAGCTTAAAGCAGGTATGACTTTTGAATCAGAAGGAAAATTAATCAAAGTGTTAGAAGCCAGTCATCATAAACCTGGTAAAGGAAACACTGTTATGCGTATGAAATTACGTGATGTTCGTACAGGTTCAACTTTTGATACTACTTATCGTCCAGAAGAAAAATTTGAGCAAGCTATTATTGAAACAGTTCCTGCCCAATACCTATACAAAATGGATGAAACAGCTTATTTCATGAATACTGAAACATATGACCAATATGAAATCCCAGTTGCTAATGTAGAACAAGAATTGCTTTACATTCTTGAAAATTCAGATGTTAAGATTCAATTCTATGGAACAGAAGTTATTGGTGTTCAAGTACCAACAACTGTTGAGTTAACTGTTGAAGAAACACAACCATCTATTAAAGGTGCTACTGTTACAGGTTCAGGAAAACCCGCAACTTTGGAAACTGGTCTTGTTGTAAATGTTCCTGACTTTATTGAAACAGGACAAAAACTTATCATCAATACTGCTGAAGGAACATACGTTTCTCGTGCTTAATCAATCATTATAAAAGTGATGAAAAAGCAATAGAAAGGGATCTTATGACAACTGAAAATATCGGTGAAATTGTTATCTCACCACGCGTACTAGAAGTGATTACTGGAATTGCGACAACCAAAGTTGATGGCGTTCACTCACTTCATAATAAAAAAGTAGCAGATAGCTTTAATAAAGCAAGCCTTGGTAAAGGTGTCTATTTACAAACAGAAGAAGATGGAACAGTTAATGCAGATATCTACGTCTACTTACAATATGGTGTGAATGTTCCTGTTGTTTCTATTGCCATTCAAAAAGCTGTAAAAGCAACTGTCTATGATATGGCAGAAGTGACTATTTCATCTGTTAATATTCATGTTGAAGGCATCGTTCCTGAAAAAACATCTAAACCAGATCTTGAATCTCTATTTAATGAGGACTTTTTGGATGACTAAGAGCTTTATTGATTCTAGAAGAGACCTTAGAGAAAGAGCATTTCAAGCCTTATTTAGTATTGAATTTGGTCGTGATGCTATTGAAGCTACTCAATTTGCTTATCATTATGACAAAATAAGTGAAGAATCTGAAGCAAGTAATGAATTACCATTATTTCTCATTAATTTAGTAAATGGTGTTGAATCACATACTGAAGAAATTAATCAGTTAATTACCAGTCATTTAAAGAAAGGTTGGTCTTTAGAAAGACTAACTTTAACTGATAAAACTTTACTCAGACTTGGATTATATGAAATCAAATTTTTTGATGAAACTCCAAGTCGTGTAGCCGTCAATGAAATCATTGAAATTGCAAAAAAATATTCTGATGAAACATCATCAAAATTTGTTAACGGCTTATTAAGTCAATTCGTAGAAGAAGCTTAAAAAAGAACCGAGATTACTTCTCGGTTCTTTTTATATGCTACCACCAGGAATAAAAGTGATTGGTAGGATATAGTCTTTATTGGTTGCTTTGTGGTCAATCTTCATGAGTAAAACTTCCACCATTAAGCTGGCAATTTCTTGTAGGGGTTGTTTAATAGTTGCAAGTTGTGGATAATAATTTTCAATGAATTGCGTGCCATCATAACCAATTATTTTTAATTGTTCAGGTATCTTGTATTGAAGTTGTTTTGCAATTTTCATAACAAGAATAGCGGTTAAATCATCAGAGACAAAGACACCATCAGGTCTTCTAGAAGTTAAAATGGATCTGATTTCCATCTCTCGTCTCATGGTTGAAAAATGTCTGGGTAATCTAATGACTTCAGCTTTTTTATTAAGTTGGTAGGAAAATCCAAGTTGCCTTAGACCTGTTGGTGAATCTGTATTATCATTACCAGTAATCATAATAATCTTTTGGCATCCATTTTTTTGAAGTATGGAAGCAGCTAATTTACCACCTTCAAAGTTATCAGAAGAAATAATTGGAATACCAGGAGCTAAATTTCTATCGAAAGCAATAATAGGAGCTGATACTTTTTCATAATCATCTATACCTAAATTATGACTTGAAGAGATAATACCATCCACTTGATTAGCCTCGAGCATTTCGAGATATTCTCTTTCCTTATCAGGATTCTTTTCACTGTTACAAATAATGGTTTTATACCCTTTTTTAAACAGTTCTATTTCAAGATGTTCTATCAATTCTGCATAGAAAATATTGCTGATATTTGGGAAAATAAGACCAATCAGTTGAGCTGACTTTCCTTGAAGACTTCTAGCGAGATTATTGGGTTTGTAACCTAGTGTTCGCATGGCTTGGTTAACTTTTTTTACGGTTTTTTCAGATAAGTAGCCTTTTTTATTGATTACGCGTGAAACTGTTGTTGGACTAACACCAGCTAATTCAGCGACATCGGTGAGTTTAGCGACCATTTAGTTTAATTCAAAGTAATGACCTGTAATATTTCCAGAAATGATGGAAATACCTGATTGATCTTGTTCAGGGAAAACACGACTAGTCATTACCTTTTCTCCTTTATTAATAAAAATTTCAACAATTGAGTTATCCACGAAAATATTTAAAGTAATAGCTTTGTTTTCAATCGGACATTTTCTTATTGTACCATATTCTTGACCAAAAACTTCTCCTACTTGAGATCTATCCAATGTGATAAAACCATTGCTTGAATCCACAGTCAAGCTTAGTCCATTACCTTTATTATCAGCAAAGAGTTTTAGGATGCTTTTTTCCTCTTTAGGAATATGAAGTTCAAGTTCATAACAATTTGATGTTTTCTCTTGTGGTCCAAATTCCTGTTGTTTAGAGCGAAGAGTAGAAATGGAGTCGACTGGGTATTGATAAAGTTTGCCGTCTTTAAGGGTTAATTCTTTAACTAAGCTCAAAGCCCCTTGGTAATCAAATCGATCAGTAGGATAGTCTATTTCTGGTAATCCAATCCACGAAACAGCTAAAGCCCGTCCATCAGGAGCGTTAAAAGCTTGTGTGGCATAAGCTTCAAAACCATAATCAAGATTTTGAATTGAGGACACTTGGTTCATTTTTGGAATTGATGTGTCAAACGATTGACCTATCTTATAGGCATTTGGATAAATGTTATTATAATCTAATTCATCGTGACTGATTCCTTGTGGACTATATATTAGGACAGGTTTATTGTCAATAAAAACAAGATTTGGACATTCAATCATGTAAGCATGACCTTTATTATCAAAATCAAGATTACCAATAAAAGTCCAATTATTAACATCATTTTGTTCTGCTTTATAGACTTTGATAAAACCTTCTTTATCCAAAGATTGTGTCCCTACAATGACGTAAAATTGATTTTGATAGGAAAAAATCTGAGGATCTCTAAAATGCTCTGTAACATCGCTAGGTTGGTTGATGAGAATGGTATCCATTTTTGAGATATTTCCCTCTTTATCCATCCAGGCACCAACTTGAAGAGGAGTTCGTACCCAGTTTTCATCACGAACATTTCCAGTATAGAATAAAAATAATTTACTACCAATTTCATAAGCTGATCCTGAATAGCAGCCATGGCTATCGTTAGGGTTATCAGGTAATAAACGCGTATTTGTTTCGGTGAAGTGTACTAAATCATCACTTTCGGTATGAACCCATTGCTTTAAACCATGTGCCGCACCAAATGGCCAGTTTTGATAGAAAAGATGAAATTTCCCATTGAAAAAAGAAAAACCATTTGGATCATTTAAAAGACCTGATTTAGGTTCAATATGATAGTTGGCATGCCAAGGGGATTTATTGACATTTGCCTTTATTTTATTTTTTTCTTCAGTTGTCCAATCTTGGTATGGACGGTAACGAAGGTCTCTAGAAAAAGTCATATTAGTTCTCCTGATACTATTTTACTTACTATTATAGTAATCGTTTTCTTTATAAAAATCAATGATTTTCAATGAAAAAATAAAAATTGTGACAAACGCTTGACATATTATTATAAGATGTTAGAATAAGAGAGTAAATTATGAAACGCTTACAGAAGCAAAAATATTAAAGGAGGATCCTATGGATTACAAAAAGGTTGCATCTGATGTCGTAGATGCTGTCGGAAAAGATAATCTCGTTGCTGCTGCACATTGTGCGACACGTCTAAGACTTGTTTTAAAAGATGACAGTAAAGTGAATCAAACACTGTTAGATAACAACTCAAATGTAAAAGGGACATTCAAAATTGATGGTCAGTATCAAGTTATTATTGGGGCTGGAGATGTTAATTATGTCTATGACGAGTTGATTAAAGAGACTGGTCTATCGGAAGTATCGACAGATGACTTGAAAAAAATAGCTGCTAGTGATAAGAAATTTAATCCTATTATGGCACTTATCAAGTTACTTTCTGATATTTTTGTACCTATCATTCCTGCCTTAGTTGCTGGTGGTCTGTTAATGGCTTTACGTAACTTCTTGACATCTGCTGGTCTATTTGGATCAAAATCACTTGAAGCGATGTATCCTGCTATTAAAGGCATCTCAGCAATGATTCAGTTGATGTCTGCAGCGCCATTTATGTTCCTACCTATATTAGTTGGTGTTTCAGCTGCTAAACGCTTTGGTGCTAATCAATACTTAGGTGCTGCCATTGGTATGATTATGACAACTCCAGACTTAGGTGGCTTAACAAAATTCTGGGATATTTTTGGATATCATGTAGCTCAAACCAGTTATACTTACCAAGTTATTCCAGTTTTAGTTGCGGTATGGGTATTATCTATTCTTGAAAAGTATTTCCATAAGAAGCTTCCATCAGCAGTAGACTTCACTTTCACACCTTTACTATCAGTCATGATTACTGGTTTTCTCACTTTTACTGTTATAGGTCCAGTAATGTTATTAGTGTCTAATGGTATTACTAATGGCATCGTCTGGCTATACCATACAACAGGATTCCTTGGAATGGGAATATTTGGTGGAACATATTCATTAATTGTTATGACTGGATTACACCAATCTTTCCCTGCAATTGAAACACAATTATTATCAGCTTGGACAAAAGGTACTGGCTATGGAGACTTTATCTTTGTTGTCGCTTCAATGGCTAATGTTGCACAAGGTGCAGCTACATTTGCAATTTGGTTTTTAACAAAAAGTTCAAAAACAAAAGGTTTGGCATCATCAGCTGCAGTCTCAGCCTTACTTGGGATTACAGAGCCAGCATTATTTGGGGTTAACCTAAAATACCGCTTCCCATTTTTCTGTGCTTTAGTAGGATCAGCAGTGGCAGCAGCAGTTGCAGGCTTGCTAAAAGTTATTGCAGTATCACTTGGTTCTGCAGGTTTCTTAGGATTCCTTTCAATCAATGCAACGTCAATTCCATTCTTTGTTCTATGTGAATTGATTAGCTTTGCTATTGCTTTTGTGATAACATATGCTTATGGTAAAACAAAAGCTTCAGCAGTATTTGCAGCTGAAGAAGTTGCAGAGTTAGCAAAAGTTGAAACTGAAACAAATGAAGTAGAAAAAACGTCAAATCAAGAAAGCATTAGAGCAGTAGAAACAAACACTAACCCAAAACAAGCTGAAACACTTGTCTCACCACTTGTTGGTAAAGCATTAGATATTAAATCAGTCAGTGACCCAGTCTTTTCTTCAGAAGCTATGGGTAAAGGAATTGCTATTAAGCCTTCTGAAAACAAAGTATTCTCACCAGTTGATGGAATTGTTCAAATTGCTTTTGAAACAGGTCATGCTTATGGTTTGAAATCTGATAATGGGACTGAAATTCTCATTCATATTGGTATAGATACTGTTAAGATGGATGGAGATGGCTTCACCCAAAATGTCGCAGCAAACCAAACTGTTAAAAAGGGTGACTTGTTGGGAACTTTTGATTCTGAGAAAATCAAAGCTGCTGGTCTAGATGACACAACAATGATTATTGTGACAAACACAGCTGATTATGAAGAAGTAACTGCAGTTGCGACTGGTCAAGTTGCTGTAGGAGACGACTTAATAAAAGTAAACTAAGGTTTCAAAATACTCTGGTTGAAAGACTAGAGTCTTTTTGACAAAAAAGAGAGGGATATCATGACACAACTTTTTGGAAGTATTGAAGCAGGAGGGACCAAATTTGTCTGTGCTGTTGGAAATGAGTCTTATAAGATTATTGAAAAAGTTCAATTTCCAACAACAACTCCTGATGAAACGATCGAAAAAACAATTGCATTTTTTAAAGCATTTGAAACGGAATTAAAAGGGATTGCTATTGGTTCATTTGGACCAATTGACATTGACCCAGATTCAAAAACCTACGGTTATGTGACAACGACACCCAAAGCAAATTGGGCTAATGTTGATTTATTAGGAAAAATTGCTAATGCTTTTGATGTTCCTTTTTACTTTACAACAGATGTCAATAGCTCTGCTTATGGTGAAGCCTTAGTCAGAAAAGAAGTTGATAGTCTAGTATACTATACTATTGGTACTGGAATTGGTGCTGGAGCTATTCAAGATGGCCATTTTATTGGTGGTTTAGGTCATACCGAAGCTGGTCACACTTATGTTAAGCCACATCCGAAAGATTTGGAAAATCATTTTGAAGGTGTTTGTCCATTCCATAAAGGTTGTTTAGAAGGAATGGCTTCTGGACCAAGTTTGGAAGCTAGAGCTGGTATGAAAGGTGAATTAATTCCTGAATACTCAGAAATTTGGGACATTCAAGCTTATTATATTGCACAAGCTGCATTGCAAGCGACAATGTTATATCGTCCACAAGTCATTGTCTTTGGGGGTGGTGTTATGGGACAAGCTCATATGTTAAAACGTGTTCATGATACTTTTAGCGAACTTTTAAATGGTTACTTACCAGTTCCTGATTTAAAGGAGTATATTGTTACACCTGCAATAGAAGGTAATGGTTCTGCTACAGTTGGTAATTTTGCATTGGCAGATAAAATCTCAAAATAATACAAACCTCTTTTTATAAGAGGTTTTTTATTCCCTTTTTTTCAGAGTCATGGTAATCTTTTAAATGGTAGTAAGGAGTCAATATGAATTTTAAAGAAAGAATCTCAATACAATTCACAAATCTAACAAAAACAGATAAAAAAATAACCAACTATCTATTGGATAATCCTGCTTTTTTATCAGATCAGAGCGTTCAAGAAGCTGCTAAGGTTATTGAGACGTCACCAGCAGCCTTAGTCAGATTTTCAAAAAAAATAGGTTATAAAGGATTAGCTGAATTAAAAATTGACTTAGATCGTTATGCAGAAGAAAAGCCAAGTTTAGATGACAACAATGATGAAACTCCAAAAACAGCTGTTCTCAATCATTATCGAAGAAATCTCAATCTCATTGAAGAACAACTTGATGAAAAACAACTTCAAAGAATAGCAACGACTATGCTTGAAGCAAAAGACCTAAAAATATTAGGGATTGGGAGTTCAGGTTTAAATGCTGAACAAATGGTATATAATTTACTTTACCAAGATTGTTACACTGAAAGTGTCACTAGTAAAACCAAAATGTATTATCTATCTCGTAGTTTAAAAAAAGAAACAGCTTTACTTTTTTACACCGTTTCAGGAAATACAGATTTTAAAGCTATTTTTAAAGCTGCTAAAGAAGCAGGCTCAAAAACTATTATTGTAACGATGGTTGATAATGCTTATGTGCGAAAATATGCTGATGAATTAGTCATTTTACCGTCGAATGCCATGCAAGTTGATCAAAAAGAAGGCTCTCTATATCTTTTGGATAATAGATCTATATTTTCTATTTTTTCTGAAATATTATCCTCTTATATCGCCCTTGAATTAAAATAAATTTTAAAATATAAAAAATATATTGAAATAAATTTCAAAAATAGTATAATCTTTATGAAACAAATTAATGTTTTGTTGAAAGAAGGAGCAAATGCCATGAATAAATTTATGGATAAATTAAGCGAAAAAATACTACCCATCGCAACAATGCTTGGGAATAACAAGTATTTATTAGTCTTACGTGATGCCTTTATGCTATCATTCCCTTTAACCATGTTTGGGTCATTGATAGTTGTCTTTAATAACCTACCATTTTGGCCAGATAGTTTAAAAACACAATTTGGAACAATATTTGGCAATGGTCAAAGTGCTACGATGTCAATTATGACAGTCTTTGTCTCTTTAGGTATTGGTTATTATATGGCTAAATCTGAAGAATTGGAAGAAGCTATTTATAGTGCCGTTGTGTCTTTAGCAGCATTTCTGATCTTAACACCCTTTTTCTTTGATGTTTTAGATGCAAAAGGAAAAGTTGCCGCAACAGCTACAGGTGCTCTAAGTCTTGATCGTTTGGGAGCAAAAGGAATGTTCCTAGGGATTATTGCGTCATTCTTAGCAGCAAAACTTTTTGCTTACTTAACAAAACGTGGCTTTACGATTAAGATGCCAGATAGTGTACCACCAGCAGTTTCAAAATCTTTTTCAGCGCTAATTCCAGCAATTGGGACTTTATTAGCTTTCTTGATTGTTAATGCTTTGATGGTAACCATTTTTAATACGAATCTACATGATGTTATCTATAATGTTATCCAAAAACCTCTAACTGGTCTTGGAACAAGTTTATTTGCTACTGTTATTGCTATTTTCTTTGTACAATTCCTTTGGTTCTTTGGTTTACATGGTCAAGTTATTGTTAATTCTGTTTTTGAACCTTTTTGGCAAACCAACATGCTAGACAATGCGCAATTAACCCAACAAGGAGCAGATGCTCTAGCTAAACATGGTCACATTGTCACTAAATCTTTCATGGATACTTTTACTGTTGGACTTGGTGGTTCAGGATCAACTCTGATTGTGGTTATCATGATGGCCTTTATTATGAAAAATAAACAATATAAAGAGGTTGGTCGTTTTGCTTTGGCACCAGGTATTTTCAATGTTAATGAACCCGTTATTTTTGGCTTACCAATGGTTATGAATGCTAGCATTGTCATTCCTTGGCTTTTAGCGCCAATTGTATCTGCCATCATTGCTTATCTTGGATTTGCAAGTGGCTTGGTACCTTTAACAACGGGGGCACAAGTACCTTGGACGATGCCAATCTTTGTTTCTGGTTTCTTAGCAACCAATTCAATTATGGGTGCAGTTTTACAATTAGTTCAGGTAGTGGCTATTGCATTGATATGGTTCCCATTCTTGAAAATGATTGATCGCACTAATGTTGAAGATTTATAACTGAAAAAAGAGTTAGTCTAACTAACTCTTTTACTAAAGGAGTAATGTCATGAAAACAGTAACTTTTGAAAAAAATTTTTGGTGGGGTGCTGCAACGAGTGGGCCGCAATCTGAAGGCTCTTTTAAAAAACCTCATCAAAATGTCATGGATTATTGGTATGCTAAATCGCCAGAAGATTTTTATGATCAGGTTGGTCCAGATACAGCTTCGAATTTTTACCATGATTATAAAGAAGATATCAAGTTGATGAAGGCTTGCGGGCTAAATAGTGTTAGGACGTCTATTCAATGGTCGCGTTTAATTAAAAATTTAGAGACAAATGAGGTTAATCCAGAAGCTGTTGATTTTTATAATCATGTTATTGATGAATTAATCGCAAATGGTATTGAACCTATCCTTAATCTACATCATTTTGATTTACCTGTTGATTTATTGCATCAATATGGTGGTTGGGAAAGTAGGCCTGTAGTTGACCTTTTTGTTGGTTTTGCTGAAAAATGTTTTACACTTTTTGGTGATAGAGTTAAGTATTGGTTTACTCATAATGAACCTTTAGTTGTAGTTGAAGGGGGTTATTTAGAGCAATTTCATTATCCTAAAATAGTAGATGGGTATAAAGCTGTTCAGGTGGCTTATCATTTACAGTTGGCAAGTAGTAAAGCTATTGAAAGGTATCGACAACTAAATTTAGAGGGTGAAATTGGTATTATTTTGAACTTGACTCCTGCTTATCCAGCGAGTGACTCACCAGAAGATTTAGAAGCCGCACGAATTGCAGATTTATGGTATAACCGTATGTTTATGGATGCCAGTAGTAAAGGTTATTTTCCAGAAGAACTCGTTTCTATTTTGAAAAAGGAAAATGCACTTTGGAAATCAACTGAAGAAGAGTTGACAATTATTAAAAATAATACCATTGATATTTTAGGGGTAAATTTTTATCATCCTAATCGTGTGCAAAGACCTAAGTATTCTCCTAATAGTTTAGCAGTAGATTTTCTTCCAAATAAATATTGGCAATCCTACGATATGCCTATGGCTAGAATGAATGTTGATAAGGGTTGGGAAATTTATCCAAAGGCTGTTTATGATATTGCAAAAGATATTCAAGAAAACTATGGCAATATAAAATGGTATATGAGTGAAAATGGAATTGGCGTTTCTAAAGAGGAACGTTTCATGAATGAAGCGGGTATGATTGAAGATGACTACCGCATTCAATTCATCAAAGAACATCTCTATTGGTTACAAAAAGGAATCTCTGAGGGTAGCCACTGTATTGGTTATCACTTGTGGACGCCGATTGATTGTTGGTCATGGGCCAATGCTTATCGCAATCGTTATGGTTTAATTAGTAATAATATCCATACTCAAACTAAGACAATAAAAAAATCAGGTTATTGGATGAAAAATATGATTGATAGTAACCAATTTTTAATTGATGAAACAGTTTTTAATAGCTAGAATAATTGAAAAGCTTTAACGATTGTTAAAGCTTTTTGCTACAATAAAAAGGCTAAGGCAAATCAAAAAAAGAGTTTAAAAGTGTTATAATAGAAAAAAAGAAATCTAAGGAGAGAATATGTCAGAACCATTATTTTTAAAAGCAAAAATGCATGATAAAATTTGGGGTGGAACGAAACTAAAGGAACAATTTGGATATGATATTCCAACTGAAACAACAGGAGAATATTGGGCTATTTCTGCACATCCCAATGGTGTATCGACAGTATCAAATGGAAAATACAAAGATATGCCACTAGACAGGTTATATCAAGAAGTTCCAACTCTTTTTGGAAATCCTAAAGAAAAAGTCTTTCCATTATTAACTAAAATCTTAGATGCTAATGATTGGTTAAGTGTACAAGTTCATCCAGATGATGCTTATGGTTTGAAACATGAAGGTGAACTTGGTAAGACGGAATGTTGGTATGTCATTGATGCCGAACCTGGTGCTGAAATTATTTATGGACATAATGCCAAGACTAAAGAAGAATTACGACAAATGATTGAAGCTAAGAAATGGGATGATTTGTTAACAAAAATTCCTGTTAAAGCTGGTGATTTCTATTATGTTCCAAGTGGTACAATGCATGCTATTGGGAAAGGCATCCTTATTTTAGAAACGCAACAATCTAGTGATACGACTTATAGAGTGTACGATTTTGATCGCAAAGATGCCAATGGTCAAACACGAGAACTGCATATTGATAAATCAATTGATGTCTTAACCATTGGGGAACCTAATAATAGTACTCCAGCTTGTGTCCTTAGTGATCATTTGAGCAATACGGTGCTTGTTTCAAATCCATTTTTCACAGTTTATAAATGGGAAATTTCAGGTGAGACAAACTTTAAAAAAGTAGCTCCATACTTGTTGGTCAGTGTAATAGAAGGACAAGGTGAAATAGTCGTTGATGGGCAGACTTATGCACTAACTAAAGGTAGTCATTTCATATTGCCAAATGATGTTTCTTCATGGCAAATTTCTGGTGATTTAAGGATAATTGCTAGTCATCCTAATTCAAAATAATTTCTTTAACTTTCTTTAGTGGAGACATAGTTCGTTTTAATGATGCATTCTTGTACACTTAAGGAAACTATGATAAAATGAAACGATAAGACTTTCGAAAGGAATTAGAATGGCAAATATTCTACGCAAAGTCATTGAAAATGACAAAGGCGAAATAAGAAAATTAGAAAAAATTGCAAAAAAAGTAGAGTCATATGCTGATGAAATGGCAAATTTATCAGATGCCGACTTGCAAGCAAAAACTCCAGAATTTCAAAATCGTTATCAAAATGGTGAAACATTAGACCAATTACTTCCAGAAGCTTTTGCTGTTGTTCGAGAAGCTGCAAAACGTGTTCTAGGGTTATATCCCTACCGTGTCCAAATTATGGGGGGGGTTGTTCTCCATAATGGTGATGTCCCAGAAATGCGTACTGGTGAAGGTAAAACGTTGACTGCCACAATGCCAGTGTATCTAAATGCACTAGCAGGTGAAGGGGTACATGTTATTACGGTCAACGAATACCTTTCAACTCGTGATGCAACTGAAATGGGTGAAGTCTATAGCTGGCTGGGCTTATCAGTTGGGATCAATTTAGCGGCTAAATCACCCGCTGAAAAGCGTGACGCTTATTTATGTGATATTACATACTCAACAAACTCAGAAGTTGGCTTTGACTATCTAAGAGACAATATGGTAGTTCGTCAAGAAGATATGGTTCAAAGACCACTTAATTACGCACTTGTCGATGAAGTTGACTCTGTTCTTATTGATGAAGCAAGAACACCTTTGATTGTTTCTGGTGCAGTAAGTTCTGAAACAAATCAACTTTATATCCGTGCTGATATGTTTGTTAAAACGTTATCAGAAGAAGATTATATCATTGATGTTCCAACTAAAACCATTGGATTATCTGATTCAGGGATTGATAAAGCTGAAACTTACTTTAGTCTTGCTAACTTGTATGATATTGAGAATGTAGCATTGACTCACTTTGTGGATAATGCTTTACGAGCTAACTATATCATGCTTCTTGATATTGATTATGTTGTCAGTGAAGAAGGTGAAATTTTAATTGTTGATCAATTTACGGGTCGTACAATGGAAGGTCGTCGTTTCTCTGATGGTCTTCACCAAGCTATTGAAGCTAAAGAAGGCGTTCGTATCCAGGAAGAGTCAAAAACAAGTGCATCCATTACGTACCAAAATATGTTCCGCATGTACAAAAAACTTGCAGGTATGACTGGTACTGCCAAGACGGAAGAAGAAGAGTTTCGTGAAGTTTATAATATGCGAATCATTCCAATCCCAACTAACAAACCAATTGCACGTCTTGATAATACTGATTTGCTCTATCCTACATTAGAATCAAAATTCAGAGCTGTAGTAGCTGATGTCAAAGCACGTCATGAGAAGGGACAACCAATCCTTGTAGGTACAGTGGCTGTTGAAACAAGTGATTACATTTCGAAAAAGCTTGTCGAAGCAGGAATCCCTCATGAAGTTTTAAATGCTAAAAACCACTTCAAAGAAGCACAAATTATCATGAATGCCGGTCAACGCGGAGCGGTTACAATTGCGACCAATATGGCTGGTCGTGGTACTGATATTAAACTTGGTGAAGGTGTTCGCGAATTAGGCGGCCTTTGCGTTATTGGTACGGAACGTCATGAAAGTCGTCGTATTGATAACCAATTACGTGGGCGTTCTGGACGTCAGGGGGACCCTGGTGAATCACAATTTTATCTATCCTTAGAAGATGATTTGATGAAACGATTTGGTTCAGAACGAATTAAAGTTTTCCTTGACCGTATGAAGACTGATGACGAAGATTTGGTTATCAAGTCAAGAATGCTTTCAAGACAAGTTGAGTCAGCTCAAAAACGTGTTGAAGGTAATAACTATGATACGCGTAAGCAAGTCTTGCAATACGATGATGTCATGAGAGAACAACGTGAAATCATTTATGCCAATCGTCGTGATGTGATTACAGCTAACCGTGATTTATCTCCTGAAATAAAAGCAATGATTGAACGAACGATTAATCGTGCGGTTGATGCTCATAGTAGAAGTAATCGTAATGATGCTTTAGAAGCTATCTTGACTTTTGCAAGAACCAATCTCGTTTCAGAAGAATCAATTGGTATTAAAGATCTTAAAGGTAAAAAAGATGCTGAAATCAAGTCATATCTTGTAGACCGAGCATATAAAGTCTATGAAGAGCAAATTTCAAAACTGAAAGATCAAGATGCTATTCTTGAATTCCAAAAAGTCTTGATATTAATGGTTGTGGATAATAAATGGACAGATCATATTGATGCATTGGATCAATTGAGACAATCAGTTGGTCTACGTGGTTACGCCCAAAATAATCCAGTTGTTGAATATCAGTCAGAAGGATTTAGAATGTTCCAAGATATGATTGGTGCAATTGAATTTGACGTCACAAGAACGATGATGAAAGCACAAATTCATGAGCAAGAAAGAGAACGTTCAACTGAGCGCGTGACAACGACATCAGCTCAAAATATTAAAGCTAAAAAATTAGACTTTGATGATTTGGAAGGTGACATTGATTTTAGTAATGTTAACCGTAACGATCCTTGCCCATGTGGTTCAGGTAAAAAATTTAAAAACTGTCATGGTAAAAAACGCTATTAATCATCAATAAAAGAAAGAAAAACTAGCCTTTGCTAGTTTTTTTGGGAATAATAATGATAATTGGACATGGAATAGATTTACAAAACATTTCTGCAATTGAGAATGCTTATCAGAGACATCATTCATTTGCCAGTCGTGTTTTAACGAAACAGGAAAAAGAAAAGTTTGAAAGCTTAAAAGGTCAAAGGCGAATGACTTATTTAGCTGGAAGATGGGCTGGGAAAGAAGCTCTTTCGAAAGCCCTTGGTACGGGAATTGGTCAACTGTCTTTTCAAGATATTGAAATATTGAATGATGACAAAGGCGTACCCTACTTCTCAAAATTAAATTTTGATGGCAAAGCCCACATCAGTATCTCACACAGTGGTGACTATGTTGAAGCAAGTGTCATTTTGGAGGATGTAAGATGATTTCAAGTATTCACAGACCGACAATAGCTAAGATTGATTTAGATGCTATTTCGTTTAATATTTCTCAAGTGAAAGGTCATATCGCAAAGGATAAAAAAGTTTATGCAGTTGTTAAAGCAAATGCATATGGTCATGGTGCTGTACAAGTATCAAAACACCTTCTTAAACAAGTGGATGGCTTTTGTGTATCAAATCTTGATGAAGCAATAGAGCTTAGACAATCAGGTATCGACACAGAAATTTTAATTTTAGGGGTTGTAATGCCTGAAGTGGTTTTACTAGCAAAAGAAAATAAGATTACTTTAACAGTAGCCAGTCATGAGTGGTTAGAGGAAGCAAAAAAACTTGGCATAAACCTATCTGGTTTACATGTTCATGTTAAAGTGGATTCAGGCATGGGAAGAATAGGAGTAAGAAATGCAAATCAAGTAAATAAACTACTGAAAGCATTAAGTGAATGTGGTGTTATTGTTGATGGTATTTTTACTCATTTTGCGACTGCTGACGAAGCATCAGAAACCTATTTTAATCAACAATTAAGTCGTTTTAAATCTATCCTATCTAATATAGATAATTGTCCTAAATGTGTTCATGCAAGTAATTCAGCTACAAGTCTTTGGCATTCTGAAACTATATTTAATGCAGTACGCTTAGGAATTGTTATTTATGGTTTAAATCCAAGTGGTAAAGATCTTGAGTTGCCATATCCTTTGAAACCAGCATTAAGTTTAGAATCAGAATTAATACATGTCAAAGAATTAGAAAAAGGGTCTAAAATTGGATATGGTGCAACATATGAAACAACAAATCAAGAAATAATTGGGACCGTTCCGATTGGTTATGCTGATGGTTGGACTAGACATTTAAAAGATTTTTCAGTTTTAGTAGATGGTCAATATTGTCAAATTGTTGGTCGTGTTTCGATGGATCAAATTACCATAAAATTACCCAAAAAACTACCCTTAGGCACTAAAGTTGTTTTAATTGGTAGAAGTAATAATGAGGTAATTACAGCTACAGATATTGCTAACTATTGTGATACCATCAATTATGAAGTCTTGTGCTTATTAAGTGATAGAATACCAAGAAAATACTAATTAATATATAATTTAATAGACAAATTTTAAAATAATGTTATAATGATTAGAGAAAAAATAAAGAAAGTGAATATATGAAAAAACAAAAAATATTCACTCTGATGATGCTAATGGCAGTATTATCACCAAATGCAAATGTCTTACAAGCATATGCTGAAGAGACTAATGCAAATGAAAGTCATTTAACATCAGAAGAGTCAGTCAAAAGTGTCCCTGAAAATAACGAGAGTTCTTCAGAAAAGACACAAACTTCTCAATCATTAAGTACAGACTTAAGTCAATCTAGCACTGTACCAACATCACAATCCTTGACAAAACCAAGTGATTCTAATGGTAATGCAAAAACTGAAACGACTAGTCAGAGTCAAGATGTCAATGCTAATCAGACATCAAAAACATCTGAAATGCCTGATAAGTTAGAAGAGACTAAAAATAAAAAGTCTACACAAGTACCAAAAAGTGATAGTGTTAGTCAACAAGTTATTCCATCTAAGACTGTTTCGCCAAATCTCAGTCAAGAGAAAACCAATACAGTCCCTGTTGTTAAAGAAACGAATACACAACAACTGAGTTCTGCCATTTTTGATACGATCAATTTACCTTCTGTAAATGTAGCAGATGCTTATGTAGAACACTGGAGTAGTGGAAATGCTTATACACATCATTTAATGTCAAAACGTTATGGTATTACAGCTCAACAATTAGATGGCTACTTACAATCAACTGGTATTCATTATGATTCCAATCGCATAAACGGACAAAAGTTATTAGAATGGCAAAAAATAAGTGGACTTGATGTCAGAGCGATCATCGCTATTGCTATAGCTGAAAGTTCACTTGGAACTGCAGGTGTCGCAACACATAAAGGTGCCAATATGTTTGGCTATGCGGCATTTGATTCTAATCCAAACTTTGCACGTCATTTTAATGATGAAAAGGCACTTGTAAAATTAACTCAAGAAACCATTCTACAAAATCAAAATCAATCCTTTGCCATTCAAGACCAAAAAGCAAAAAAACTGTCACAAGGTTTCTTAGATGTTGCCTTAGATGGTGGTGTCTACTTTACTGATACAAGCGATAGTGGTAAAAAACGTGCTCGTATTATGGAAGAAATTGATCGCTGGATTGATCAACATGGGGGAACACCAGCTATTCCTGAATCACTTAAGTTAAAATCATCTACAAGTTTTGATATGGTTCCAGTTGGTTTCAAAACAATGAAGGCAAATGTTGTTATTAATTACACAGCTGCAACATATGCTTGGGGACAATGTACTTGGTATGTTTATAACCGGGCAAATGAGTTGGGGTATCACTATGACCCATATATGGGCAATGGTGGAAGCTGGCAACATAAAGCTGGTTATACAACTAGTCATAAAGCGGAAGTAGGATATGCCGTTTCATTTTCACCTGGACAAGCAGGTGCTGATAGAACTTATGGGCATGTTGCCATCGTCGAACAAGTACGTGAAGACGGTTCAGTCCTCATTTCAGAGTCCAATTGTCTTGGTTTAGGTGTTATCTCTTACAGAACTTTTACGGCTGAACAAGCTAGTCAATTAACTTATGTTATTGGTAAAAAATAAAGAAACTGAGCTAGACTCAGTTTTTTTGTTATAATAACATTAAGAATGAGAGGTTAAGATGGATTTAAATAGCCCAATTTCAGAACTTAAAGGTTTGGGACCAAAATCAGCAGAGAAGTTTTTAAAGCTTGAGATCATTACTATAAAAGATCTGTTACTTTATTTTCCATTTCGATACGAAGATTTTAAACAGAAAAAAGTCTTTGACCTAATAGATGGGGAAAAAGCTGTTATAGTTGGTCAGGTTGTTACACCAGCAAATGTTCAATATTACGGTTTTAAACGAAACCGTCTCAGTTTTAAATTGAAGCAAGATGAAGTGGTTATTAATATTTCATTCTTTAATCAACCTTATTTAGCGGATAAAATAGAGTTAGGCCAAGATATTGCAGTATTTGGGAAATGGGATCAGAAGAAAACAGCGATTACAGGTATGAAAATTCTTATTCAAACGGAAGATGATATGCAACCTGTTTACCATGTCGCTCAGGGAATTAGTCAGTCTTCTCTTGTTAAAGCAATAAAATCAGCTATGAACACCCAGTTGCTTGAAGAACTTGATGAAAATCTCCCCGATTTACTATTAAAAAAATATAGACTTCTTGATCGAAAAACAGCTGTTAGAGCAATGCATTTTCCAAAAGATATTAATGAATATAAACAAGCTCTAAGAAGAATTAAATTTGAAGAATTATTTTATTTCCAAATGCATTTGCAATTGCTTAAAGCACAGAACAAAGAATTGACAAATGGTATAGCTATCCCTTTTAAACAACAATTAGTTAATCAGAAGATTTACCAACTTCCTTTTACGTTAACAAAAGCTCAAAAGGTAAGTTTAGAAGCAATCTTAAAGGATATGTCATCCGGTGCACACATGAATCGTCTGTTACAAGGTGATGTTGGTTCAGGGAAAACCGTTATTGCTAGTTTGGCTATGTATGCTGCATATACAGCAGGATTTCAGTCTGCTTTAATGGTTCCAACGGAAATTTTAGCAGAACAACATTATATGAGTCTAAGGGAATTATTTCCTGATTTATCTATTGCGATATTAAAATCTGGGATGAGAGTAGCAGAAAAAAAGCCCCTCTTAAAGGCTATACAAAATGGCTCAGTTGATATGATTGTTGGGACTCATGCCTTAATTCAAGATGGTGTTAATTATGCTAATTTAGGTTTGGTTATCACAGATGAACAACATCGATTTGGGGTTAATCAAAGGCGATTATTTAGAGAAAAAGGAGAAAATCCAGATGTACTTATGATGACAGCAACGCCAATTCCAAGAACATTAGCCATAACAACCTATGGTGAAATGGATGTTTCAATAATCAACGAACTTCCAGCTGGACGAAAACCGATCATAACGAGATGGGTAAAACATCAGCAATTTGATACTGTACTTGAATGGTTAAAAAAAGAAGTCCAAAAGGAAGCTCAGATCTACGTGATTTCGCCTTTAATAGAGGAATCTGAAACTTTAGATTTAAAAAATGCTGTTGCATTAGAAGAAGAATTGAAAAATTACTTTTCAGGACAAGCAACTGTCGCCTTACTTCACGGGAAAATGAAAAATGATGAAAAAGAGAAAATCATGCAGTCTTTTAAAGCAAAAGATATCGATATTTTAGTGTCAACAACGGTTATTGAAGTTGGTGTGAATGTTCCGAATGCAACTATCATGGTTATCATGGATGCAGATCGTTTTGGTCTCAGTCAATTACACCAGTTGAGAGGGCGTGTCGGACGAGGAACAAAGCAATCTTATGTGATTTTAGTAGCAAATCCAAAAACTGAATCTGGTAAAGAACGAATGACTATCATGACAAAAACAAATGATGGCTTTGAGTTAGCAGAGGCAGATTTAAAAATGCGAGGTTCTGGTGAAATTTTTGGAACAAGACAATCAGGCATTCCAGAATTTAAAATAGCTGATATTGTTGAGGATTTTAATATCATGGAAGAGGCTAGACGAGTATCCTCTGAAATAGTCTCACATACCCATTGGAGGAATGATCCTAATTGGTCTGTGATTGTAAAACACCTTAAAGAGCACGGTGATTTTGATTAACATTTATTTTATTAAAAATGAAGGATATTAGTTAATTTGTTAAGGTAAATCATGTAAAACGATTTCAAAAATGTTATACTAACGAAAATAAAAGTTTTTAGTGAGGAAAAAAGATGAAAACACAATTAATTGGACAAACGGACCTTGAAGTGTCTAGAATTGCCTTAGGTTGTATGCGCATGGCTTCTTTAGATACTAATGCTGCTGTTAAAGTCATCAATAGTTCATTTGACAATGGTATTAACTTCATTGACCATGCTGATATTTATGGTGGAGGAGAGTCTGAAATAACCTTTGCAAAAGCTCTAAAAGAAACTAATATTAGTCGTGATCAATTGTTCATTCAATCAAAATGTGGCATTAGACAAGGTTATTTTGATTTCTCAAAAGAGCATATTGTGACTTCAGTTGATGGTATCTTGACAAGATTGGGCATGGATTATCTAGATTTTTTAGTTTTACATCGTCCAGATACATTAGTTGAGCCTGATGAGGTTGCTGAAGCATTTTCTATGCTTAAAAAGTCAGGAAAAGTAAGACATTTTGGAGTTAGCAATCAAAATCGTTTTCAAATTGAATTATTACAAAGTTATTTAGAAGAACCACTTGCTGTTAATCAATTGCAGTTATCGCCTGCTCATACGCCAATGTTTGATTCTGGTTTTAATGTGAATATGAAAAATCAAGCTAGTGTGGATCATGAAAATGGTATTGTTGACTATTGTCGTTTGAAAAAAATGACTATTCAGGCTTGGTCTCCGTTTCAAATTGATCTTGAAAAAGGTTTGTTTTCAGGAAATTCAGAGTATAAAGAATTGAATCAAACGATTTCAAAATATGCTGAAAAATATCATGTATCTGATGAAGCTATCATCATAGCATGGATTTTGAGATATCCTGCAAAAATGCAAGCTATTATTGGATCAATGAATCCTGAGAGAATTGCAAAAATTTCCAAAGCCTATGATGTTAACTTAGAAAGATCTGAATGGTATGATATATATAGAAGTGCTGGAAATCAATTACCATAAAAAAAAGATAGGTTTGACCTATCTTTTTTAACCTTCAATATATTCTTTTAACTCATTTCCCTCAAGCCCAGCATTTAGAGCGATGATAAGTTTAAGTCTAGCCTTAGCGGCGTTTAATTCTTTGACGAACATAACACCTGATGCTTCTAATCGAACACCTCCACCTTCGTAAGCATAGACAGGCTCGGCAACACCATTAAAACAGCGTGATACCAGAACAACTGGGACACCTTTCTCAATTAGCTCAGACAATTCACGAGCAGCACTTGGTGGCACATTTCCTGCTCCAAGTGCTTCAATTACAACACCATCAACATTTTCAGGACCTAAAATACTAATAATACTACCTCGTCCCATTCCAGCATAAGCTTTAATAATAGGAACGGTTCCAGAAATAGCTTTTAAATCAAAACGAATTCGTGGTTCAGCAGTTTTGAAAAATAAAATATCATGTTTCATGACAATACCAAGCGGACCGTGAGTAGGTGTTTGAAAGGTTGAAATATTGGTTGTATGGGTTTTTGTGACATATTTAGCGGCATGGATTTCATCGTTCATCACAACTAGGACACCTTTATCATGAGATTTAGGATGACTGGCCACTCGGAGTGCTGTAATAAAATTGTATATGCCATCACTTCCAATTTCATTAGAACTTCTCATTGCTCCAGTTATGATAATTGGAATATTAGGAATTGACATAGTATCCAAAAAATAAGCAGTTTCTTCTAGAGTGTCTGTACCGTGAGTAATAACAACACCATCAAATTGATCAGCTTTAGATTTGATTTCTTGATAAAGTGCTAACATGTGCTTTAGTGTCATATGAGGACTAGGAATATTGAAAAAATCAATTGTTGTTAGATGAATGTTAGGCAACTTCAAATCTGAAGGAGCCAATAGATGATTTGTCTCAGAAGTAGCAACTTGACCATCTTCATTAATAGTCATAGAGATAGTGCCACCAGTATGGAGAACAAGAATTTTTTTCATTGTTTTCAAACTTCTTTCAAAATTGTGTTATAATCTATTTTAACATAAAAGGAAGAGAGCAAAAAAAGGTTTTGGCAATTAAAGCAGTATTTTTTGATATTGATGGCACATTATTAAATGACCGTAAAAGTATCCAAAAATCAACTAAAAGAGCGATTCAACGGTTAAAAGCACAAGGGATTTTTGTCGGCCTAGCCACTGGTAGAGGTCCTGGTTTTGTGCAGCCTTATATTGAAAATTTAAATCTGGATTTTGCCATTACTTATAATGGTCAATATATTTTGACCAGAGATAAAGTTCTTTATCAAAATCAACTTCCAAAATCATCCATATATAAAGTCATACGATTTGCTAATGATCGAAAAAAAGAAATTTCTCTAGGAACATCATCTGGACTTATTGGTTCACGCATTATTGATATGGGAACAAGTTCTTTTGGACAAATGGTAAGCACCGTTGTCCCTAAAAAAATGGCCAAGACTGTTGAGGGGAGTTTTAAACATTTAGTTAGACGATTTAAACCACAAAGTTTCGACCATTTAGTTACTATTATGAAAGAACCTGTTTATCAAATCGTGATGGTGGCTACAGAGTCTGAGAGTCAAGTCATTCAAGAAAAATTTCCTCATTTAAAATTGACGAGAAGTAGTCCCTATTCTGCTGACCTTATTTCATTGGGACAATCAAAGGTTAAAGGTATCGAGCGTTTAGGTAATATGTTTGGATTCGACTTATCCCAAGTCCTTGCCTTTGGAGATTCTGATAATGATATAGAAATGTTGACAGAAGTTGGTTTAGGCATTGCTATGGGGAATGCCTCGGATTTGGTTAAAGAAAAATCTGATTACACAACTGCATCTAACAATAATGATGGCATTTCAAAAGCTTTAGCGCATTATGGACTCATTCATTTAGATGTTGAAAAATCTTTCACCAGTCGTGATGATAGTTTCAATAAAGTTAAAGATTTTCATCGTCTAATGGATGGTGAGACAGTTGAGACACCAAAAGTTTATTCATTAGAAGAAGCTGGTCATAGAGCAGATTTTAAAGTCGAAGAAATTGTGGAGTTTTTATATGCTTCTAGCCAAGGAGATAAAGCAGACTTTACACAATCTCTCATAAATTTACATCAAGCGATTGATAAGGCAAGTCAAAAAGTACAGTCAAAAGAGCATGCAGAAACGCCACTGGTTGGTCAAGTTGATGCTTTGATGGATCTTTTGTATTTTACTTATGGCTCATTTGTGCTAATGGGTGTTGATCCAAAACCTATTTTTGAAATTGTTCATGAAGCTAATATGGGAAAGATATTTCCAGATGGGCAAGCGCATTTTGACCCAATAACGCATAAGATTTTGAAACCTGATGATTGGGAAGAAAAATTTGCACCTGAACAAGACATCAAAAAAGAAGTTGATCGACAAATGCAAAAATCACTGAAAAAATAAAAAACTCCAGTCAGTCTGGAGTTTTTTTATTAAAGTGTTTTTTCGCTATCACGAACGATTAACATATCCACTTTAGTATGGCGCAAGATATATTCTGAGGATGAACCAATAAGAAGTCGCTCGAAGGTGTTTAATCCTGTTGCTCCCACCATAATTAAGTCCACTTTTTCTTTGTCAGGAATATCAATCGCAAGCAAGGTTTTTGGATTTCCAAATTCAATAACTTGGCGAACATTTGTGAGACCCTTTTCACGTGCTTGTCTTTCATAGTCAGACAAAACATCTTTAGCTTCTTGTTCAAGTTTTTCATAAATGTAAGTATCAAAAGTTGCGACGCTTTGTAGGGCTCTTGTGTCAATGACGTGAGTTAAAAGCAATTCTGCTTGGTTTCTGAGTGCGACATTGACGCCTTTTTCAAAGGCTAATTCAGATTCGTAGGAACCATCAATCGCAACAAGTATTCGTTCATATTTTTGAGACATCTTCTTGCCCTCCTTGATTTTATGATAATATTATACCTCTTTTCTGAAAGAATTGAAAGCGTTTGATTAATCTTTTCTTAGAAATACCTCTCATAGAAAACTCTTTCAATTTAAAAAAAATTGGTTTATAATATATTTTACGAGGTAAAAAAGCTATGAAAACTTTTGATAAATCATCCAAACTAGCTCATGTTGCTTACGATATCCGTGGTCCAGTATTAGACGAAGCAGATAGAATGATTGCCAATGGTGAAAAGATTCTTCGCTTAAATACAGGTAATCCAGCTGCATTTGGATTTGAAGCTCCTGATGAAGTCATTCGTGATCTGATTTTAAATGCCAGACAATCTGAAGGCTATTCAGATAGTAAAGGATTATTTTCTGCTCGTAAAGCGATTATGCAGTATTCTCAATTAAAAGGGATACCAGATGTCGATATAAACGATATTTACTTAGGTAATGGTGTTTCAGAACTCATTTCAATGTCACTTCAAGCACTTTTAGATCAAGATGATGAGGTCTTGGTTCCAATGCCAGACTATCCACTTTGGACAGCCTGTATCAGTCTAGGTGGTGGAAATGCGGTTCATTATCTTTGTGATGAGTCGGCAGACTGGTATCCAGATATTGATGATATCAAATCAAAAATCACAAGTAAGACTAAAGCGATTGTAGTTATTAATCCCAATAACCCAACAGGAGCGCTCTATCCTAAAGAGATTTTAGAAGAAATTGTTGACATTGCTCGTCAAAATGATCTAATCATTTTTGCAGATGAGATTTATGATAGGTTGGTTATGGATGGCGGCGAACATATTGCCATTGCTAGCCTAGCACCTGATGTTTTTTGTGTCTCCATGAATGGTCTTTCTAAATCACATCGAATAGCTGGTTTTCGTGTTGGTTGGATGGTGCTTTCTGGACCTAAAAACCATGTAAAAGGTTATATTGAAGGCTTAAACATGTTAGCTAATATGCGCCTTTGTTCAAATGTTCTTGCTCAGCAAGTGGTGCAAACCTCATTAGGAGGTCACCAATCTGTTGATGAGCTCTTGCTTCCAGGTGGTCGTATTTTTGAACAACGTAATTTCATTTATGACGCTATTAATAATATTCCGGGACTTTCAGCGGTGAAACCCAAAGCTGGATTATATATTTTTCCAAAAATCGACCAGTCAATCTATCGCATAGATGATGACGAACAGTTTGTTCTTGATTTGCTTAAACAAGAAAAAGTCATGCTTGTTCATGGTAGAGGATTCAACTGGAAAAATCCTGATCATTTTAGAATAGTCTATCTACCAACTGTTTCAGAATTGTCAGAAGTGCAAGAAAAGATCACTCGTGTTCTTTCAAAATATAGAAGATAATTTATTTTCTAATCTTTATGTTTCGATAAGTAGAGAAATAGGATAAGTAAGCTTATCTCTCCTTTATTAGGAGGGATTTTTCTAATTTTCTAATTTTCTAATTTTCTAATTTTTTAAAAATGAATTCGCTTGCAAGGAATTATCAAAAAAGTAAATAATTTTCTGATAATTCCTTGCATAATCAAATCCTCTTTGTTATAATTGAGACGCAAAATTATTCAAAGGATGAGAAAGAATGCCAAATTTATTACAACAAACACGTCGTATTACATCGATTTTACAACGCACAGTTGACAGTCTTGATTCTGAATTACCTTATAATACTATGGCAGCACAGCTTGCTGATATCATTGATTGTAATGCATGTATTATCAACGGTGGTGGTGCATTGTTAGGTTATGCGATGAAATATAAAACAAACACTGATCGTGTTGAAGAATTTTTCGAAGCCAAACAATTTCCAGAAGAATATGTGAAATCTGCTAGTCGCATTTACGATACTGAAGCAAATTTACCTGTTGAAAATGACTTAACAGTCTTTCCAGTGGAATCAAAAGATATTTATCCAGATGGTTTGACAACTATTGCACCTATTTACGGTGGTGGTATGCGTCTAGGGACACTTATCATCTGGCGTAATGATAAAGAATTCAGCGATGATGATTTAATTCTTGTTGAAATTTCAAGTACCGTTGTTGGTATCCAACTATTGAATCTTCAAACTGAAAACCTTGAAGAAACCATCCGTAAACAAACGGCTGTTAATATGGCAATCAATACTTTGTCATATTCTGAAATGAAAGCTGTAGCAGCTATTTTAGGAGAACTTGATGGCAATGAAGGACGTCTTACGGCATCAGTTATCGCTGATCGTATTGGGATTACACGCTCAGTGATTGTAAATGCCTTACGTAAGCTTGAAAGTGCGGGTATTATTGAAAGTCGTTCATTAGGTATGAAAGGAACTTACCTAAAGGTTATCAATGAAGGTATCTTCGATAAATTGCAAGAATTCTAATAAAAAAAGCCTAAAGCATCTGACTTTTAGGCTTTTTTGATGTTATATTTTTCTTGACACCCTTATTAGATTAAGGTATGCTATTTCCAATTTGAAAAAGTTGAATGAAAAGAGGATGAAAATGAAAGCTGTTATTTCAGTTGATTACACTTACGATTTTGTAGCAGATGAAGGCAAATTAACTGTTGGAAAACCAGCTCAATTAATTGAAACTGCTATAGCTGAAGTAACTGAAGCTGCGTTTAATGCTGGTGATTTTATTGTTTTTGCTATTGACTGTCATGAAGAAAAAGACACTTATCATCCAGAGACTCGTTTATTTCCACCACATAATCTTAAACACAGTGCTGGTCGAAATCTTTATGGGCAATTAGGTGATTTTTATAAAAAACATAAAAACAAGGAACAGATATACTGGTTAGACAAAAGGCATTATTCTGCATTCTCAGGAACTGATTTGGATATTAGGTTAAGAGAACGTTGTATTGATACGGTTATGATAACAGGTGTCATGACGAATATTTGTGTTTTGCATACTGCTATTGATGCTTACCAACTAGGTTATAAAATTGAACTATCACCAAGTGCAGTAGCAAGTATAAATGAGACAGACCATAACTGGGCAATTAATCATATGCTAACAGTTTTAGGTGCAAAATGCATTGTCTAAATCAAAGAAAGTGATGTATAGACTATGGAAACTATTTCAGTAAAATCATTAAACGAACTAATGGCAAAAGAAGCTATCAATCTAATAGATGTTCGTGAAAAAGAAGAATATGATTCTTTTCATATCCCTTGTGCAAAAAACATACCACTTAGTGATGTCTACCACGACAAAATGTCTCTTGATAAAGAAGATACCTACTACATCGTTTGTAAAGGTGGGACACGTTCACGAAAAGCTGCTGAATTTTTAGCAGATCATGGATATAATGTTGTTGATGTTATGGGTGGAACATTAGCTTGGGGTGAAATGTTTCCTCGTTCATAATGTTTTATTTCACTCGATATAATCTGGCAAGGAGCCAGCTTAAATTAATCAAAGTGTGATATAATAAACTAGACTATGTCTTTTTATTGACATATAAGAACTTGCAGAAATACAAGGAGACACGAAATGAAAATTTCTGAAGAAGAAGTTCGCCATGTTGCTCATTTATCAAAGTTATCTTTTTCTGATAAAGAAACAACAGAATTTGCAACAACTTTGACAAAAATAGTCGATATGGTTGAACTCTTAAATGAAGTAGACACAGAAGGCGTAGCCATCACCTCAACAATGGCTGATCGTAAAACAGTTATTCGTCAAGATGTAGCTGAAAAAGGAACAGAACCTAAATTACTATTTAAAAATGTCCCTGAAAAAGAAGGGCATTATATTAAAGTTCCAGCAATCTTAGAAGATGGAGGAGATGCATAATGTCATTACATGATAAGACAATTGAAGAATTACATGATCTCCTTGTAAAAAAGGAAATTTCAGCCACTGAATTGACAAAAGAAACGCTTGCTGATATCAAAAAGAGAGAAGAATTAGTTGATTCTTTTATTACAATTGCTGAAGAAAAAGCGTTGGCGCAAGCCGAAGCAATCGACCAATCTGGAATTGATGCATCAAATCTAATGAGTGGAATTCCTTTAGCAGTTAAAGATAATATTTCAACATCTGGTATTTTAACAACAGCTGCTTCTAAAATGTTATATAATTATGAACCAATTTTTAATGCAACAGCTGTCGAAAATGCTTTAAACCAAGGAATGATTCTGATTGGGAAAACCAATATGGATGAGTTTGCTATGGGCGGATCAACAGAAACATCTTACTTTAAAAAGACCAAAAATGCTTGGGATCAAACAAAAGTTCCAGGAGGTTCTTCAGGTGGTTCAGCTACAGCAGTAGCATCAGGACAAGTTCGCTTATCTCTAGGATCTGATACAGGAGGTTCTATTCGTCAACCAGCAGCCTTTAATGGGATTGTCGGTTTGAAACCAACCTATGGTTCTGTTTCGCGTTATGGGTTGATTGCGTTTGGATCTTCATTAGATCAAATTGGGCCATTTGCTCCGACTGTCAAAGAAAATGCACAGCTATTAAATGTTATTGCCAGCCAAGATAGCAAAGATTCAACATCTGCACCTATTGAAGTGGGGGACTATACTAGTAAGATTGGCAAAGATATTAAAGGGATGAAAATTGCCTTACCAAAAGAATATCTTGGTGAAGGTATTGACCCTAAAATCAAAGAAAATATCTTAGAAGCGGCTAAAACATTTGAAAAATTAGGTGCCATAGTTGAGGAAGTCAGTCTTCCACATAGTAAATATGGGGTTGCAGTTTATTATATCATTGCATCTTCAGAAGCATCATCTAACTTACAACGGTTTGATGGTATTCGTTATGGTTTTAGAGCAGATGATGCTAAAAGCTTAGAAGAGATTTATGTGAATACGAGAAGTCAAGGATTTGGTGATGAAGTTAAACGTCGTATAATGCTTGGGACATTCAGTTTATCATCAGGTTACTATGATGCTTACTTTAAAAAAGCAGGTCAAGTGAGAACACTAATTATTCAAGATTTTGACAAAGTATTTGCTGACTATGATTTAATTTTAGGACCAACTACACCAAATGTTGCATTTGATTTAGATACATTAAGTCATGACCCGGTTGCTATGTATTTAGCTGATTTATTAACAATACCGGTTAATCTAGCAGGTTTACCTGGAATTTCAATTCCTTCAGGATTTGTTGAAGGACTTCCAGTAGGCTTACAATTAATTGGACCTAAGTACTCAGAAGAAGTCATTTATCAAGTTGCTGCTGCTTTTGAGGCAAGTACAGATTATCATAAACAACAACCAATTATTTTTGAAGGAGGACGCTAATGAATTTTGAAACGATAATTGGATTAGAAGTCCATGTTGAATTAAACACAAATTCAAAAATTTTCTCACCTTCTTCAGCTCATTTTGGGGAAAATCCAAATACCAATACAAATGTCATTGACTGGTCTTTCCCAGGAGTACTTCCTGTAATGAATAAAGGTGTGATTGATGCGGGTATTAAAGCTGCTCTGGCTTTAAATATGTCTATACATCAAAAGATGCACTTTGACCGCAAAAATTATTTTTATCCTGACAATCCAAAAGCTTACCAAATTTCTCAATTTGATGAGCCAATTGGTTATGATGGTTGGATTGATATCAATTTAGAAGATGGCTCGACTAAAAAAATTAGAATTGAACGTGCTCATCTTGAAGAGGATGCAGGGAAAAATACTCATGGAACAGATGGTTATTCTTATGTTGACTTAAACCGTCAAGGTGTTCCTTTGATTGAGATTGTTTCAGAAGCTGATATGAGATCGCCTGAAGAAGCCTATGCTTATCTAACTGCATTAAAAGAAATTATCCAATATACTGGTATTTCAGATGTCAAAATGGAAGAAGGATCAATGCGTGTTGATGCCAATGTGTCATTAAGACCATACGGACAAGAAGCATTTGGAACAAAAACTGAATTGAAAAACTTAAACTCCTTTTCTAATGTTCGAAAAGGGTTAGAATTTGAAGTTGCTCGTCAAGCGAAACTATTGCGTTCAGGTGGTATTATTCGTCAAGAAACACGCCGTTATGATGAAGCAAATAAAGGCACAATCTTGATGCGTGTTAAAGAAGGTGCGGCTGATTACCGTTATTTCCCAGAACCTGATCTGCCATTATTTGAAGTTGATGATGCTTGGATAGAAGAAATGCGAAAAGATTTGCCGCAATTTCCAGCTCAAAGACGTCAACGTTATGTTTCTGAATTAGGCTTATCAGCTTATGATGCACAGCAATTAACAGCAACAAAAGCCTTGTCTGACTTTTTTGAAAAGGCAGTTTTAATTGGTGGTGATGCTAAGCAAGTTTCAAATTGGTTACAAGGTGAAGTCGCACAATTCTTAAATAGTCAATCTAAATCAATTTTAGAAATTGAATTGACACCTGAGAATCTAGTTGAAATGATTTCTATCATCGAAGATGGTACCATTTCATCTAAAATTGCTAAGAAAGTTTTTGTGCATTTGGCTAAAAATGGCGGTTCTGCGCGTGATTATGTCGAGAAAGCAGGACTGGTTCAAATTTCAGATCCAGACGTACTTATTCCTATTATTCATCAAGTCTTTGCAGATAATGAAGCTGCAGTTGCTGACTTTAAAGCAGGAAAACGCAATGCTGATAAAGCTTTTACAGGTTATTTAATGAAGGCGACAAAAGGTCAAGCAAACCCACAAGTTGCCTTGACTTTATTAGCACAAGAACTAGCTAAATTAAAAGACTAAAAAATCAGTCTAAACTGATTTTTTCTCAAACTCAATGGATGGCATATGAAAGTTAAATATGGAACTCTTCTGGTTTTATCTGCTGGAACAGCGTGGGGTATTTCGAGTGTATCTGGTCAGTATCTCATGTCACACGGGATGGCAGTTAATCTTTTGACTTCTTTGAGACTCTTGATTTCAGGTATTGTGATAACATTTTTAGCTTTTCTCATTCAAAAAGAAAAATTTATATCACTAATCAAGAAAAAAGAAAACATATTGACACTTTTTATCTTTAGTATATTAGGATTGTTAATGAATCAACTTGCTTTTTTGTCGGCAATCAAATTTACTAATGCTGGGACAGCTACAGTATTACAATACCTGTCACCAGTTCTCATTTTACTTTATGTATCACTGACCAAGAAACAATTGCCAACTTTTGCAGAGCTTTTATCAATACTCTTTGCTATTTCTGGGACATTAATCATGTCGACACATGGTCAAATCACACATATGGCAATGACACCTAAAGGTCTCTTTTGGGGATTATTATCTGCATTTACTTATTCTGTTTATATTATATTGCCAGCTCAACTCATAAAAAAATGGGGAAGTTTGAGTGTTATCGGACTTGGAATGTTAATTGCAGGAATTATTTTTCCAATTATTACCAAATCATGGCAATACCATGTATCATATGATAGTAAAACAATACTTGCTTTGTTTGGTATCATTGGGGTGGGAACTGTTTTTGCTTATACCGTGTTTTTGATGGGAACTACAATTGTCGGTCCTGTTAAAGGAAGTTTATTAGCATGTGTCGAGCCGATAGCATCAGTTGTTTTTGCAATTGTAATTATTAAACAACATTTTTATCCTATTGACTTTTTAGGAATGACACTAATATTAGCAGCTGTTTTAATAATCAGTTTAAGAGATAAAGTAATTAACAAAGAAGCTGTCAAAATAGTTCGAGATGACATTGAAATATAAAGGAGACATTATGATTTTGTCATTAATTGTAGGCGCCATTATTGGTTCCATTGCAGGTAGAATAACTGAAAATAATAATCGCATGGGATGTATTACTAATATTGCTGCTGGGCTTATTGGCTCTTCAGTAGGTCAAGCACTATTTGGAAATTGGGGACCACATTTAGCTAAAATGGCTATTTTTCCATCTATTCTAGGAGCAGTAATAGTTGTAGCAGTGGTTGCTTATTTTCTTGATAAACGCTAAAAAAGAGCTAGCAAAAGCTAGCTCTTTTTCATATAGTCGAAACGACAAAAGTAGCATTAGATGTCTTATCTTCTAAATTTTTCAGGCTACAAGCTTATTATAAATAATTTATGTAATATTTAGATAACAAAAATATGTCCTTTAATTACAAAATCATTGCTGTAATCAGCTTTTTTGAAAATAAAATAGTTTTTTAAAATGTTTTATGCTAAAATATAAAAAAATTATGGAGGCATGGTATGAAAGCAATTATCACAGTAGTAGGAAGAGATAGTAAAGGAATAGTAGCAGGAGTTTCTGGAAAAATTGCAGCGTTGGGTCTAAATATTGATGATATTTCACAAACTGTTTTAGACGAATATTTTACAATGATGGCGGTTGTTTCTTCTGAAAATCATTTGGATTTTACAACATTGCGTGATGATTTAACTCAATTTGGTAAAACTTTGAATGTTAAAATTAATATCCAAAGTGCTGCCATATTTGATGCTATGCATAATCTATAGGAGAAAAAAATGGATATTAGACAGGTCAAAGAAACGATTGACATGATTGATGAACAACATTTTGATATCAGAACCATTACAATGGGGATTTCTTTACTAGATTGTATCGATACTGATATTGATAAGGTTTGTGATAAAGTCTATCGTAAAATTGTTGACAAAGCTTCAAATCTAGTTACAGTGGGTAATCAAATCGCAGCAGAATTGGGTATTCCAATTGTCAATAAGCGGGTATCAGTGACTCCGATTTCTTTGATTGGGGCTGCAACTAATGTGGACGATTATACACCTATTGCAAAAGCTATGGATGCCGCTGCTGAAGAAATTGGAGTAGATTTTATTGGTGGTTTTTCTGCATTAGTTCAAAAAGGCTATCAAAAAGGCGACGAGATTCTTATCCAATCTATTCCTAGAGCTTTAGCAGAAACCAATAAAGTATGTGCTTCTGTTAATATTGGGTCAACTAAAGCTGGAATCAATATGACAGCAGTTGCTGATATGGGAAAGGTTATTAAAGAAACAGCTGATTTATCAGATATGGGTGCAGCTAAATTAGTTGTATTTGCAAATGCGGTCGAAGACAATCCTTTTATGGCAGGTGCTTTTCATGGTGTTGGTGAGGCGGATGTTGTTATCAATGTTGGCGTCTCTGGTCCAGGTGTTGTCAAAAGAGCACTAGAGAAGGTAAAAGGTGAAAGTTTTGATGTTGTTGCAGAAACTGTCAAAAAGACTGCCTTTAAGATTACTAGAATTGGTCAATTAGTAGGTCAAATGGCCTCTGAAAGATTAGGTGTAAAATTTGGAATTGTGGATTTAAGTTTAGCACCTACACCTGCAGTTGGGGACTCAGTTGCCAGGGTTTTAGAAGAAATGGGCCTTGAAGCAGTAGGAACACATGGTACTACGGCTGCCTTAGCTCTCTTAAATGATGCTGTAAAAAAAGGCGGCGTTATGGCCTGCAATCAAGTTGGAGGTCTTTCAGGAGCATTTATTCCTGTTTCAGAAGATGAAGGAATGATTGCTGCTGTACAAAATGGTTCTTTAAACCTAGAAAAACTTGAGGCGATGACGGCAATTTGTTCAGTAGGACTAGATATGATCGCTATCCCAGAAAAAACACCGCATGAAACAATTGCTGCTATGATAGCTGACGAAGCTGCTATTGGTGTTATTAACCAAAAAACAACAGCTGTCCGTATCATTCCGAAAGGGAAGGAAGGAGATCTGATTAATTTTGGTGGTTTATTAGGCATGGCACCTGTTATGTCTGTTAATAAAAACTCATCAAATGCCTTTATTCAACGGGGTGGACAGATCCCTGCACCTATTCATAGTTTTAAAAATTGATTATTTTCAGATTGTTTTGCAAGTGTTTTCAAGTATGATATAATGGTAAATGAGACTGAGGAGGATTCGTCATGACAAAAACAAGACTCTATATTGCTAGACATGGAAAAACAATGTTTAATACTATTGGTCGTGCTCAAGGTTGGAGTGATACACCATTAACAAAATTTGGTGAAGAAGGTATTAGACAACTTGGAATTGGATTAAAAGATGCCAATATCCCGTTTAAAGCAGCTTTTTCTAGTGACTCTGGAAGGACCATGCAAACCATGGAAATTATTTTAAGAGAAACGGAAAATGAATTCCTCCCATATACAAGAGATAAACGTATACGTGAGTGGTGTTTTGGAAGTTTAGATGGTGCCTATGATTCAGAACTATTTCTAGGTGTATTACCTAGAACGAAAGCTTTTGAAAATAGAAATAGTATGCGTGAAGTCCCTTATTCTGAATTAGCTGAAAGTATTGTTCAAGTTGATACAGCTAATTGGGCAGAACCTTGGGATGTATTAAGTAAACGTATTTATGATGGTTTTGAAGCGATAGCTCTGTCTATCCAAAATTCTGGTGGCGGTAATGCCGTTGTAGTTAGTCATGGAATGACCATTGGTACATTTTTATGGTTAATCGATCACAATCAAGAAAAACAATATATTGGTAACGGTAGTATCACTGTTGTTGAATTTGAAGATGGTAAATTTACGGTAAAAACAATTGGTGATATGAGTTATATTTATCGTGGACAAGAGATTTTAGAAGGAAAAGTCAGTGATATCTAATTTAGTTAGTCATCCAATGATCCCGGTATTTATGAAAAATAATGAGGAGTAATATGAATGCGAGCGAGATTTAAGTTAAAAGTTTTTGAAGTTATAATGGCCTTAATTTCACTCTTTATTTTTCTTCCTTTATTTTTTTATGGCACAAAAGCACTTTCTACTGAGATTCGACCAGTTCCATATAATAAAAAAGAAGTTATGAAAAAAATGGCTTCTGAGATTAAACCAGTAGCAAAATCTTATGGATTGAAGCCTTCTTTAATCATTGGACAAGCACTCTTGGAATCACAGTATGGTAGGACCTTATTAGCAAGTAAATATCATAATCTATATTCATTGCCGACAAAGTCCAACCAAAACTATATTGATTTAAAAACGCCTATTTATCGATCAGGCTCTTGGGCAAATGAAGATATGCGTTTTAGTGTTTATCATAACTGGACAGAGTCTACAATTGATTATTTGAATGCTTTAAGAACAGGTCGTTATCTTGATAAAGCTTTATACAAGCAACTGGTGTTGGCTAAAGATGACAGCGAAGCGGCACAATTACTTCAATATTATTCATTTAATACAGATCCCAATTATGCCAATAAACTAAAACTTATGATTAATGATAATCGGTTAACAAAATACGATAAATAAAAAATTAGCACTCTTTTTAAATGAGTGCTAATTTTTTGAGTTTTTTTCTTGACAGTCATTTTTTTAGGAGTATAATAGAATTATAATTTAGCAGTCGGATATAAAGAGTGCTAAAGAAAGGATGTGATTGCTTTTGATAACTAAAAGACAAAACGACATTCTTAACTTAATCATAGAACTTTTTACACAAACACATGAGCCTGTTGGTTCAAAGGCTTTACAAGCTAGTATCGATTCTAGTAGTGCTACTATTAGAAATGATATGGCTAAGCTTGAAAAGTTAGGTTTATTGGAAAAAGCACACACTTCGAGTGGACGGATGCCAAGTCCAGCTGGTTTTAAGTACTTTGTTGATCATTCGCTAAATCTTGAAAGCGTGAATGAAGATGATGTCTATCAAGTCATTAAGGCATTTGATTTTGAAGCATTCAGACCAGAGGATATTTTGAAAAAAGCAAGTCAAATTTTATCTGAAATGACAGGTTTTACAACGGTTATTTTAGATGTGGAACCAGCTTTACAAAAATTAACTGCATTTGATGTTGTTCAACTTTCAAATCATGATGCTTTAGCAGTGCTAACTTTAGACGATTCAAAACCGACAACAGTACAGTTTGCTATTCCAAAAAACTTTTTGAGACGTGATTTGTTAACGCTTAAAGAAATTGTAGATGAACGATTGAAATCAAATACAGTCATGGAAGTGCATTACAAATTGCGAACTGAGATTCCTCAGATTTTACAAAAATATTTCTCCGTGACAGACAATGTTTTAGACTTATTTGATTATATTTTTGATAATCTGTTTCAAGAGACTGTTTTTGTATCTGGAAAGGTTAATGCTCTTGAATTTTCAAGTTTAGAAACTTACCAGTTTTTAGACCAAGAACAACAGTTAGCACTTGTACTGAGAAATTCACTTGATGCGAATCAAATGGCAAGTGTTCAAGTAGCTGATAACAAAGAAATAGCATTGTCTGACCTTACAGTCTTGAATCATAAGTTTTTAATTCCTTATCGTGGTTTTGGATTATTAAGTTTAATTGGTCCAATTGATATGAATTATAAATGGAGTGTTAGTTTAGTAAATGTTATCGGTCGTGTATTAGCATTCAAGTTAAGAGATTATTATCGCTATTTGAATAGCAATCATTATGAAGTAAATTAATTATACCTACTAGGAGGTAAGGATTTGTCAAAAAAAGAAAATGAAAAGGTTACTCCTGAAGAAGTCGTAGAAGAGATGGCTACTGAAGAAAAAACTGAAGAAGTAATCCAGGAAGAAACGACTGAACGTTCTGAATTAGAAATGGCAAATGAACGTGCAGAAGAGTTTGAAAATAAATACCTTCGCGCACATGCTGAGATGCAAAACATTCAACGTCGTGCAAATGAGGAAAGACAAAATCTACAAAAATATCGTTCACAAGATTTAGGGAAGGCTATTTTACCATCTCTAGATAATTTGGAAAGAGCTTTAGCAGTAGAAGGTCTCACAGATGATGTTAAAAAAGGCTTAGAAATGACTCAGGAAAGTCTTATTGCTGCTTTAAAAGCTGAAGGTATTGAGGAAATTCCAGCTGATGGAGAGTTTGACCATAATTTGCATATGGCTATTCAAACCATGCCAGCTGATGAGGACCATCCAGCTGATAGCATAGCTCAAGTCTTCCAAAAAGGTTATAAGTTGCACGAACGCATTTTAAGACCTGCAATGGTAGTTGTTTATAATTAAGATTAAGATGGATTGTCCGTAATGACGTAAAACTATTATTCTGTAATAAAATAGAGGTACATAAAATGAGTAAAATTATTGGTATTGACTTAGGAACAACAAACTCAGCAGTAGCAGTTCTTGAAGGAACTGAAAGTAAAATTATTGCAAACCCAGAAGGTAACCGTACAACACCTTCAGTAGTATCATTCAAAAATGGTGAAATCATTGTTGGTGATGCCGCAAAACGTCAAGCAGTAACAAATCCAGAAACAATCATTTCTATTAAATCAAAAATGGGAACATCTGAAAAAGCTTCTGCTAATGGCAAAGAATACACACCACAAGAAATTTCAGCGATGATTCTTCAATATATCAAAGGTTATGCTGAAGATTATTTAGGTGAAAAAGTAACTAAAGCTGTTATCACAGTACCAGCTTACTTTAACGATGCACAACGTCAAGCAACAAAAGATGCTGGTAAAATTGCAGGTCTTGAAGTAGAACGTATTGTAAACGAACCAACAGCAGCTGCACTTGCTTATGGTCTAGACAAAACAGATAAAGATGAAAAAATCTTAGTTTTTGACCTTGGTGGTGGTACCTTTGACGTTTCAATTCTTGAATTAGGTGATGGTGTCTTTGATGTTCTTGCAACTGCTGGTGATAACAAACTTGGTGGTGATGACTTTGACCAAAAAATCATTGATTGGTTAGTCGAAGAATTCAAAAAAGAAAACGGCATTGACTTATCAACTGATAAAATGGCTCTACAACGTTTGAAAGATGCAGCAGAAAAAGCTAAAAAAGATCTTTCAGGTGTAACACAAACACAAATCAGCTTACCATTTATTACTGCTGGTAGCGCAGGTCCTCTTCACTTGGAAATGAGTCTTTCACGTGCAAAATTTGATGATTTAACACGTGATCTTGTCGAACGTACTAAGACTCCAGTTCGTCAAGCACTTTCAGATGCAGGACTTTCATTATCTGAAATTGATGAAGTTATCTTAGTTGGTGGTTCAACACGTATCCCAGCTGTAGTTGAAGCTGTTAAAGCAGAAACTGGTAAAGAACCAAACAAATCAGTTAACCCTGATGAAGTTGTAGCTATGGGTGCTGCAATCCAAGGTGGTGTCATTACTGGTGATGTTAAAGACGTTGTACTTCTTGATGTCACACCATTATCACTTGGTATTGAAACAATGGGTGGTGTCTTCACGAAATTGATTGACCGAAATACAACTATCCCAACTTCTAAATCACAAGTCTTCTCAACAGCAGCAGATAACCAACCAGCCGTTGATATCCATGTTCTTCAAGGTGAACGTCCAATGGCAGCAGATAACAAAACACTTGGACGTTTCCAATTAACAGATATTCCTGCTGCACCTCGTGGAATCCCACAAATCGAAGTGACTTTTGATATTGATAAAAACGGTATTGTATCTGTTAAGGCAAAAGACCTTGGTACTCAAAAAGAACAACACATTGTTATTCAATCCAATTCTGGTTTAACAGACGAAGAAATTGATAAAATGATGAAAGATGCAGAAGCAAACGCAGAAGCTGATGCTAAACGTAAAGAAGAAGTTGACCTTAAAAATGAAGTTGACCAAGCTATCTTTGCAACTGAAAAAACAATCAAAGAAACTGAAGGTAAAGGATTTGATACAGAACGTGATGCTGCACAATCAGCACTTGATGAATTAAAATCTGCTCAAGAATCTGGAAACCTTGAAGATATGAAAGCTAAATTGGAAGTTTTAAATGAAAAAGCTCAAGCTTTAGCAGTTAAAATGTACGAACAAGCTGCTGCAGCACAGCAAGCAGCCCAAGGTGCTGAAGGTGCTCAATCAACTGATTCATCTAATAATGGTGATGACGTTGTGGATGGCGAGTTCACTGAAAAATAATATAGCTTATAATAATCCTATTTTAGGTATGGAAAAATCATAAGGCTAACTTATTTTGGAAATCTTAGGCGAGGCCAAAGCTTCGTCTAATTTTTCAATCAAAAAATGACTTAAAATTGAGGAAAAAAGATGAATAATACTGAATTTTACGAACGTCTTGGCGTTTCTAAAGATGCTTCACAAGACGAAATCAAGAAAGCTTATCGTAAAATGTCTAAGAAGTATCATCCTGATATCAATAAAGCTGCAGATGCCGAACAAAAATATAAAGAAGTTCAAGAAGCTTATGAAACTTTAAGCGATCCACAAAAACGTTCTAGCTATGATCAATATGGTGAAGCTGGAGCTCAAGGTGGCTTTGGTGGCTTCGGCGGAAATGGTGGCGGTTTTGGTGGCTTCGGCGGAAATGGTGGCGGTTTTGGCGGTTTCGAAGATATTTTCTCCAGTTTCTTTGGGGGTGGTGCCAGTAGAAATCCAAATGCACCTCGACAAGGGGATGATCTTCAATACCGTGTTAACTTAGAATTTGAAGAAGCTGTTTTTGGTGCTGACAAAGAAGTTGTCTATAATAGAGAAGCTTCATGTTCAACATGCTCTGGTACAGGTGCTAAGCCGGGAACGAGTCCAGTAACTTGTCAAAAATGTCATGGATCAGGTGTTATAAATGTGGATACACAAACACCTCTAGGTATGATGAGAAGACAAGTAACGTGTGATGTTTGTCATGGTACAGGTCAAGAAATAAAAGAACCTTGCCCAACATGTCACGGTACTGGACATGAGAAAAAAGCACACAAAGTTTCAGTCAAAATCCCAGCAGGCGTTGAAACAGGACAACAAATCAGACTTCAAGGTCAAGGTGAAGCTGGTATTAATGGCGGACCTTATGGAGACCTATTTGTTATCATTAATGTCTTACCAAGTAAGAAGTTTGAACGCAATGGACCAACGATTTATTACAATATGAATATTAGTTTTGTTCAGGCTGCTTTAGGTGATACCGTCGAGATACCAACTGTACATGGTGATGTTGAGATGACTATTCCTGCTGGAACACAAACTGGAAAAACCTTCCGTCTAAAAGGAAAGGGTGCTCCAAAATTAAGAGGCAATGGTCAAGGTGACCAACATGTCACTGTAACTATTGTAACCCCTACAAAATTGAATCCTGAGCAAAAAGAAGCTTTAAACGCTTTTGCAAATGCAAGCGGAGAAAGCGTTGCACCACAAAAGAAAAAAGGATTTTTTGATAAAGTGAAGGATGCTTTAGACGATATTTAAAAAACCAGATTGATATCTGGTTTTTTATTTTTTACAGAAAAAACTTGCAAAGCTAATTTTTCTAGTGTAGAATAGTTAAATGTAGTTTGATAATCAAATTATTTAACGACCAAACTACTTTATTGAAAAAGAGGTGAACTATGACTTTTCAATACATCACTTATCTTGAAGAAGATGAGGTTGTAACAATTACATTTAATAGACCTGAAGTTAATAATGGCTTTAACATCCCCATGTGTCAAGAAATTTTATCTGCACTTGAAAAAGCTAAAGAAAATGCTAAGGTTTCATTTGTCCTTTTTAAAGGAGAAGGCTCTGTTTTTTCAGTAGGAGGAGATCTAGTTGAAATGCAAAGAGTTGTGAACGAAGATGATATCACTTCTCTCGTTGATATTGCACATCTTGTTCAGGAAATATCGTTTAAAATGAAGCAATTAGCAAAACCTGTTATTTTTGCAGTTGCCGGTGCGGTTGCCGGTGCAGCCTTTAATATGGCATTAGCTGCTGATTTCTGTATTGCTTCATTAAAATCAAAGTTTATACAAGCATTTGTCAATGTTGGTTTAGCACCTGATGCAGGTGGTTTATATTTATTGACAAGAGCTGTTGGGCTTTCAAAAGCAACACATTTAGTGATGACAGGTGAAGCTGTTTCTGCAGAAAAAGCAGAGCAATTGGGTTTTGTCTATAAAAGCTGTGAATCTGAAAAATTAGAAAAAACAGTTGCCAATTTACTCAAAAAATTAAGACGTGGATCTAAAAACTCTTATGGTGCTATGAAAGAACTAATTTGGGAAAGTTTCTTTCAATCTTGGGAAAAATATGCATCACTTGAATTACAACTTCAAGAGAGTTTAGCTTTTAAAGAGGATTTCAAAGAAGGTGTCAGAGCACATGCTGAAAGAAGGCGTCCACAATTTACAGGAGAATGAAAAAGGAGTTAAACCTTGCAAAATACTTTGAGGTTTGATATACTTTGATTGTCAAAGTTTATAGGAGGTAATCAACTTGGAATATCATCAAATTAATGGCTATCTAGTTGATATTTTTAACAGAATATTAGTCATTGAAGAAATGAGTCTTAAGACTAGTCAATTTAGTGATGTTTCCTTAAAAGAAATGCACACAATTGAAATTATTGGCAAACATAAAAATGTAACGCCAAGTGATATTGCTCGTGAATTAATGATTACTCTGGGAACTGTGACGACAAGCTTAAATAAATTAGAGAAAAAAGGTTATATCGAAAGAACGAGATCTAAAACAGATCGCCGTGTCGTTTATTTATCTTTAACCAAAAAAGGACGTCTTTTAGATCGGTTGCATAGTAAGTTTCATCGTAACATGGTGACTCATGTAACTTCTGAAATGTGTGATGAAGATTTGGATGCTCTAGTTAGAGGATTAGCAAGTTTGCATAAGTTCCTTGAGGAGTTAGTCTGATGAGTTATAGTAAGATAAGTCAAGTAGCTCATTATTTACCTGAACAAGTCGTTACAAATGATGATTTGTCTCAGATAATGGAAACTAGTGATGATTGGATAAAATCTCGTACTGGTATTGAAGAAAGACGTATTTCTAAAACTGAAAAAACAAGTGATTTAGCTACAGAAGTTGCTAAAAAACTATTATTGCAATCTGGATATGATGCACAAGATATTGATTTTATTATCGTAGCAACCATTTCACCAGATTCTATGATGCCCTCAACGGCTGCGATAGTTCAGGCAAATATCGGTGCAAAGAATGCTTTTGTATTTGACTTAACAGCAGCATGTAGTGGTTTTGTTTTTGCACTTTCAACAGCCGATAAATTTATTCAATCAAGTCAATATAGTCGTGGTATCGTAATTGGTGCTGAAACCCTATCAAAAACACTTGATTGGTCTGACCGTACAACTGCAGTCCTTTTTGGAGATGGTGCTGGTGGTGTTTTACTGGAAACTAGTGAAGAACCGTATATTTTAGCTGAATCGCTTAATTCAGATGGAAGTAAGGGTGGACTCAGTTCAGGAATAACAGCTTTAAAATCACCATTTTCTGTAGAATCAGTTGATCAACCTTACCTTCAGATGGATGGTCGTTCAATCTTTGATTTTGCGATTAGAGATGTTTCAAAAAGTATCTCTAACATTATAGAGACTGCTCCAATTGAAGCAAATCAAATTGACTATTTACTTTTACATCAAGCAAATAATCGTATTCTAGATAAAATGGCTAAAAAAATTGGCATTCCAAGGGAAAAATTTCCTGCCAATATGATGTCATATGGTAATACTAGTGCGGCAAGTATTCCAATCTTACTTTCTGAATGCGTTGCTGATGGTCGCATTTCTTTTGATGGCTCTCAAACAATCCTCTTATCCGGTTTTGGTGGAGGTTTGACATGGGGAAGTCTAATTGTTAAAATTTAGTTATATCATGTGCTCTGCACATTTATAAAATACATATCTATTTCTTAAGGAGAATTAAAATGGCAGTATTTGAAAAAGTACAAGAAATTATTGTTGAAGAACTTGGTAAAGAACCAGAAGAAGTAAAATTAGAAACAACTTTTGAAGACTTAGATGCAGATTCACTTGATGTATTCCAAGTTATCTCAGAAATCGAAGATGAATTTGATATTCAAATCGAAACTGAAGAAGGCTTAAACACTGTAGGTGACTTAGTTGCATACGTTGAAGAAAAAACAAAATAAAAAAGACAATAGAGAGTATTCTTAAAAAGAGTATTCTCTATTCTTATTAGGATAGTTTGATTGTCAAATTAAATGATTGGTCGTTAAATATAGAAGGTTATTAGAATGGAAACGAAAATTACAAAGTTATTAAATATCAAATACCCTATTTTTCAAGGTGGGATGGCTTGGGTAGCTGATGGAGAGTTAGCGGGAGCAGTTTCAAACGCAGGAGGTTTGGGAATTATTGGTGGCGGTAACGCCCCTAAAGAAGTTGTAAAGGCTAATATTGATAAAGTGAAGTCTATTACAGATAAACCTTTTGGTGTGAATATTATGTTATTATCTCCATTTGTTGATGATATTGTTGACCTTGTTATTGAAGAAGGCGTCAAAGTTGTAACAACTGGTGCTGGAAATCCAGGTAAATACATGGAACGTTTCCATGAAGCAGGTATTACAGTTATTCCTGTAGTACCAAGTGTTGCTTTAGCAAAACGTATGGAAAAATTAGGTGTTGATGCGGTTATAGCTGAGGGTATGGAAGCTGGTGGACATATTGGTAAATTAACCACTATGACACTCGTTCGTCAAGTTGTTGAAGCAATTTCTATTCCTGTTATTGGAGCAGGTGGAGTTGGTGATGGTGCGGGTGCCGCAGCTGTCTTTATGCTTGGTGCAGAAGCTGTTCAAGTTGGAACAAGATTTGTTGTTGCTAAAGAATCAAATGCACACCAAAACTTTAAAGATAAAGTGATAAAAGCTAAAGATATTGATACAGTTGTCTCTGCGCAAGTTGTTGGACACCCAGTAAGAGCAATAAAAAATAAACTAACATCAGCTTATACTGCAGCAGAAAAAGACTTCTTAAAAGGCAATATTGATGCTCAAAGTATTGATGAATTAGGAGCAGGTTCACTCAGAAATGCTGTTGTCGATGGTGATGTTGTCAATGGTTCAGTTATGGCTGGTCAAATTGCTGGTCTAGTTAAACAAGAAGAAACGTGTCAAGAAATACTTGAAGATATCTATTATGGTGCTGCCAAAGTCATTAATGCACAAGCGAAAAAATGGGAAGATGTTGAGGATGACAGAAACTAAAGTTGCTTTTTTATTTGCCGGTCAAGGTGCACAACGATTAGGAATGGCAAAAGATTTGTATAAAGCTTTCCCAATAGTTAAAGAGACCTTTGATAAGGCAAGCCAATTATTAGGATATGATTTAAGACAATTAATCGATCACGATGAAGAAAAATTAAATCAAACACAATACACACAACCAGCGATATTAGCAACTTCACTAGCCATCTATCGTCTGCTTGAAGCAAATGGAATGAAACCAGAGGTTATGGCAGGATTATCTTTAGGAGAATATTCGGCTTTAGTGGCTTCAGGTGCTTTATCATTTGAGGATGCTGTGCCATTAGTTGCTAAAAGAGGTTTTCTAATGGAAAAAGCAGCACCAAAAGGTAGTGGTAAAATGGTTGCTGTTTTAAATACAGATGTGTCTTTGATTGAAAGTATCTGTGAGAAAGCTTCTAAGTTTGGTTATGTAAGACCTGCTAACTATAATACACCACAACAAATTGTTATAGGTGGAGACACTAAAGCAGTAAATGAAGCTGTTGAGCAATTAAAAGCTGCTGGTGTCAAGCGTTTAATCCCCTTAAATGTATCTGGTCCTTTCCATACCGCTTTATTGAAAGATGCAAGTCTTGGATTGGCAAAAGAATTAGAAATGATTTCAATTTCTAAATGTCACATTCCAGTTATTGGGAACACAGAAGCTAAATTAATGCCTAAAGAAAAAATCAAAACATTACTAGAACGACAAGTTATGGAACCCGTTAGATTCTATGAATCAATCGAATTAATGAAGAAAATGGGAGTCAATAAGATTGTTGAAATTGGATCCGGTAAAGTTTTGAGTGGTTTTGTTAAAAAAATTGATAAAAGTATAGCTATCTCTAATGTTGAAGATGTTGAAACGTTTGAACAACTATTAAAAAATAAGGAAACTATATGGAATTAAAATCAAAAAACGTGTTTATCACAGGTTCAACCCGTGGTATTGGATTAGCAATTGCACATGAATTTGCCAAACAAGGTGCAAATATTGTTTTAAATGGCCGTTCTCCTATTAGTCAAGAATTAATAGACTCATTTTCTGAATATGGTGTGACTGTTATGGCTATTAGTGGAGATGTGTCAGACTATAATGATGCAAAACGAATGATTGATCAAGTAATCGAAAAACTTGGTAGTGTGGATGTTTTAGTTAATAATGCAGGTATCACAAATGATAAACTTATGCTAAAAATGACACAAGATGATTTTGAAAAGGTACTAAAAATTAACCTAACAGGTGCTTTTAATATGACACAATCAGTCTTAAAACCGATGACAAAAGCAAGACAAGGCGCTATTATAAATATCACTAGTGTTGTTGGCTTGACAGGAAATATTGGTCAAGCTAATTATGCTGCATCAAAAGCAGGCCTTATTGGATTTACAAAATCAGTTGCACGTGAAGTAGCAGGAAGAGGATTAAAAGTCAATGCTATTGCACCAGGCTTCATTGAATCAGATATGACTGATGCATTATCCGATAAGATGAAAGATGCTATTTTGACAAAAATACCCGTTAAACGCATTGGAAAAACACAAGAAGTTGCAGAAACTGCAGTATTTCTTGCAAAACACGACTATATTACAGGGCAAGTTATTGCCGTAGATGGTGGAATGACAATGCAATAATAGACATCAACGAAATGACTGCATGATAAGGAGAGAGAAAATGACAGAACGTAGAGTTGTTGTAACCGGCTATGGTGTAACATCGCCGATTGGAAATACTCCAGAAGATTTTTGGACAAGTCTTAAAGAAGGAAAAATTGGAATTAAACCAATCACAAAATTTGATCCTTCTGAAATACCAGTATATAACGCAGGTGAAATACAAGATTTTCCATTTGATAAGTATTTTGTCAAAAAAGATAAAAACCGCATGGATACTTATTCTCTTTATGCTATTTATGCTGCTATGGAAGCTCTAGAAAATGCTAGTCTAGATATGGATTCTGTTGATCGTGACCGTACAGGTGTCATTGTCTCATCTGGTATTGGTGGTTTACAAGAGCTAGAAGATCAAATTATTAGAATGCATGAAAAAGGAATGAAACGGATAAAACCAATGTTTATTCCAAAAGCATTATCAAATATGGGTGCTGGAAATATTGCCCTCAAAATTGGAGCAAATGGTGTATGTAAATCAATCACAACTGCTTGTGCATCTGCAAACGATGCCATTGGGGAAGCCTTCCGCGAGATAAAATATGGACATCATGATGTTGTCTTGGCTGGTGGTTCAGAAGCTTCAATCACTAGAATTGGTATTGGCGGCTTTAATGCACTAACTGCTTTATCAACTACAGAAGACCCAACTCGTTCAGCTATTCCATTTGATAAAGATCGTAATGGGTTTGTTATGGGTGAAGGTGCAGGTGTTCTTGTGGTTGAAAGCCTAGAACATGCTGAGAAGCGTGGTGCAACTATTTTAGCAGAAATTGTTGGATATGGTTCTAACTGTGATGCTTACCATATGACAACACCAACTCCTGATGGTTCTGGTGCTGCTAAAGCTATTAAATTAGCAATTAATGAAGCTAACATAGCTCCAGAAAAAGTTGATTATGTTAATGCACATGGGACTTCTACACAAGCTAATGAAAAAGGCGAAAGTCAAGCTATTGTTTCTGTACTTGGTAAAGAAGTACCAGTTTCATCAACGAAATCATTTACGGGTCATTTACTAGGTGCGGCAGGAGCTGTAGAAGCTATTGCAACTATTGAAGCAATCAGAAATCAATTTATTCCAATGACTGCTGGAACAAAAGAACTTTCTGAGGATATCGAAGCAAATGTTATTTTTGGTCAAGGTAAAGATGCTAAAATAGATTATGCTATTTCAAATACATTTGGATTTGGTGGGCATAATGCCGTAGTTGCATTTAAACGTTGGGAGGCCTAAATTGAATATCAATGAAGTCAAAGATCTGATGACTCAATTTGATCAGTCAAGTTTGAAGGAGTTTTCTTTTAAAACCGCTGATTCAGAATTATCTTTTAGTAAAAATGACAGACCTGTCATGCAACCACAAGTTCAAAATCAAGCTGTCTTGCCTACTCAAGAAGTTTTTGAAAAAGTAAGCCATGTTGAAACAAATTCAAATCAAGAAATAAAGACTGATTCTGAATCTATTCAAGAAGAAATTAGTGGTGAAATCATTGAAAGTCCGCTTGTAGGAGTAGCCTACTTAGCTGCTGGACCTGATAAGCCAAATTTTGTGTCAGTAGGTGATACTGTCAAAAAAGGTCAAACATTAGTTATCATTGAAGCCATGAAAGTCATGAATGAAGTACCAGCACCTATGGATGGTGTTGTCACTGAAATTCTAGTATCAAATGAAGAAGTTATTGAATTTGGACAAGGATTGGTGAGAATTAAATGATTGATATAACAAAAATTCGTGAAGCTTTACCTCATCGTTATCCAATGCTTCTCGTTGATAGAGTATTAGAAGTATCAGATGACCAAATCACAGCAATAAAAAATGTCACTATTAATGAACCATTTTTTAATGGTCATTTCCAAGATTATCCTGTAATGCCAGGGGTTCTTATCATGGAAGCTCTAGCACAAACTGCTGGTGTCCTTGAATTAGCTAAGGAAGAAAATAGTGGAAAATTAGTTTTTTATGCTGGGATGGATAAAGTAAAATTTAAAAAACAAGTTATTCCTGGTGATCAACTTGTTATGACTGCTAAATTTATCAAACGCAGAGGAACAATTGCTGTTGTTGAAGCAAAAGCAGAAGTTGATGGCAAACTAGCTGCAAGTGGAGTATTAACATTTGCTATAGGAAGCTAGGAAGCAAATCAAAACTCGGGAGAATTCAACCTTATGTTTAAAAAATTATTAATTGCTAACCGTGGGGAAATAGCAGTGCGTATTATTCGTGCGGCTAGAGAGTTAGGTATTTCAACAGTTGCAGTTTATTCTGAGGCTGATAAGGAGTCCTTACATACTATTTTGGCTGATGAAGCTATTTGTATAGGACCAGCAAAATCAACAGAATCCTATCTTAATATGAATTCCGTTCTGTCTGCTGCTATTGTTACCGGTGCAGAAGCTATTCATCCTGGTTTTGGCTTTTTGAGTGAAAACTCAAAATTTGCTACTATGTGTGAAGAAATGCATATTAAGTTTATCGGACCAGATGGATCTGTTATGGATAAAATGGGTGATAAGATTAATGCGCGTGCTGAGATGATAAAAGCAAATGTACCAGTGATTCCTGGATCAGATGGTGAAGTTCATACAGCTCAAGAAGCCCTTGAAGTGGCGAATAAGTTAGGCTATCCAGTTATGTTGAAAGCATCTGCTGGTGGAGGTGGAAAAGGTATTCGTAAAGTTCAAAATTCAGATGAGTTAGAACCGGCTTTTGAATCCGCTTCTCAAGAAGCTCTTGCAGCATTTGGCAATGGTGCTATGTATATTGAAAAAGTAGTCTACCCTGCGCGACACATTGAAGTACAAATCTTAGGTGATAGTTTTGGTAATATCATTCATTTAGGAGAAAGAGATTGTTCGTTACAGCGTAATAATCAAAAGGTACTGGAAGAAAGCCCTTCAGTGGCAATTGGTAACACACTTCGAAAAGAAATTGGAGATGCTGCTGTAAGAGCCGCAAAAGCTGTTGCTTATGAAAATGCTGGTACAATTGAATTCTTATTAGATGAAAAATCTGGACAATTTTATTTTATGGAAATGAATACTAGAGTTCAGGTAGAACATCCCGTAACAGAATTTGTCACTGGTGTTGATATTGTCAAAGAACAAATAAAAATAGCTGCTGGTATTCCTTTAGAAATCAGTCAAGAAGACATCAACATTAGTGGGCATGCTATTGAATGTCGCATAAATGCAGAAAATCCTGCTTTTAACTTTGCTCCAAGTCCAGGTAAGATTACTGATCTTTATTTACCAAGTGGCGGTGTTGGATTAAGGGTGGACTCTGCTGTTTATGGTGGCTATACCATTCCACCATATTATGACAGTATGATTGCTAAGATTATTGTTCATGGTGAAAATCGATTTGACGCATTAATGAAAATGCAAAGAGCACTTTACGAACTTGAAATTGAAGGTTTGGTGACAAACACAAATTTCCAAATGGATTTGATTTCAGATAAACAGGTGATTGCTGGTGATTATGATACGTCATTTTTAATGGAAACATTTTTACCCAATTATCATAATCAAGATTAGGAGGCATGATGGCTTTATTTAATAATAAAAATAAGTATATCAGAATAACGCCTAACAACTCTATATACCAATCAACACCACGTGAGACACCTGAAGTGCCAGACGAATTATTTGCTAAATGCCCAGCTTGTAAGCATATGATTTATCAAAAAGATCTTGGGTTAGCAAAAATTTGTCCAAAATGTTCTTATAATTTTAGAATTTCAGCACAGGAAAGATTGGCAATTACTGTTGATGAGGATTCATTTGAAGAATTATTTACAGGCATTGAAACAAAAGATCCACTTCATTTTCCAGGATATAAAGAAAAATTAGCTAAGACACGTGAAAAAACGGGCCTAGATGAAGCTGTTTTAACTGGGAAAGCTCTTATTAAAGGGCAAAAAGTAGCCCTAGCTATTATGGATTCTCATTTTATCATGGCTAGTATGGGAACCGTTGTTGGTGAAAAAATAACGAGATTATTTGAGTTAGCCATTCATGAAAAACTTCCTGTTGTTATTTTTACGGCATCTGGTGGTGCTCGTATGCAAGAAGGTATTATGAGTTTGATGCAAATGGCAAAAGTTTCAGCAGCTGTCAAAAAGCATTCTAATCAAGGCCTTTTCTACCTAACGGTACTAACTGACCCAACTACTGGTGGGGTTACCGCAAGCTTTGCCATGGAAGGGGATATTATCATATCTGAACCGCAAGCTTTGGTTGGATTTGCTGGAAGACGTGTTATTGAAACGACTGTTCGTGAAAACTTACCCGAAGATTTTCAAAAAGCAGAGTTTTTATTAGAGCATGGCTTTGTTGATTCAATAGTAAAACGTACAGAGTTACCTGAAGTTATCGGAAAACTTCTAGCATTTCATGGAGGTGAAAAATGAGTGGAGTCGCAAGAATATTAAAAGAAGCTCGCGATCAAAGCCGTCTATCAACTTTAGATTATGCAGATTTAATTTTTGATGATTTTATGGAATTACATGGTGACCGTCATTTTTCAGATGACGGTGCAATCGTTGGTGGCATTGCAAAACTGCATGGACAACCTGTGACAATAGTAGGGATTCAAAAAGGATCCAATCTTCAAGACAATTTGAAACGTAATTTTGGACAACCGAATCCAGATGGTTATCGAAAAGCATTGAGACTTATGAAACAAGCTGAAAAGTTTAAAAGACCAGTGATAACATTTATCAATACAGCTGGTGCTTATCCAGGTGTTGGTGCTGAAGAAAGAGGACAAGGCGAAGCTATTGCTAAGAATTTACTTGAAATGAGTGATTTAAAAGTCCCAATCATTTCTATTATCATAGGTGAAGGTGGTTCTGGTGGAGCACTTGCACTAGCAGTTGCTGATAAGGTTTGGATGTTAGAACATACTATGTATGCTGTATTAAGTCCTGAAGGATTTGCATCAATTCTTTGGAAAGACGGCTCTAGAGCAACCGAAGCAGCAGAGTTAATGAAAATAACAGCTTCTGAACTTTATAATATGAAGGTTGTTGATAAAGTAATTCCTGAACATGGTTACTTCTCAAGTGAAATTGTCGATATGATGAAACAAGCTTTGATAGAAGAATTAGTTAGCTTAAAAGCACTTGAATTAGATGAATTACTTGAAAAACGTTATGAACGTTTTAGAAAATTTTAAAGAGTCCCTAAAAAGGGCTTTTTTGTATGACTTTTTAAGAGTTAGATTAAAAAAAGTGCTATAATAAAAACACTATATTGAAATTGGAGTAAAAAATGAAGAAATACTTACGACTTTTATTAGTACTTATACCCCTAATTTTATCTGCTTGTCAAAACAATACATCTACTGAAACCAAACATAAAGAATCAAGTACTAGTCAATCAAGTCGAACCTCAACCACAAACAAGAAGTATAAACTAAGTAAAAAAGGTTCTTATTATAGTTTAACCAATAAATATGGTCAAGAAATCATTATTGTTAATAAAAAACATCCATTATCTGCTGATTATGCACCTGGAGAAAATGCAACTGCCAAAGCAGCTCTTATGGAACTTATCTCAAAAATGCAATCCTTGGGATATGATGTGAGTCAGAATTACAGTGGTTATAGAAGCTATGAAACACAGACTCAACTTTATCAATCTTATGTTAATAAAGATGGTAAAGAGCAAGCGGATACCTATTCTGCAAGAGCAGGTTATAGTGAACATCAAACAGGATTGGCATTTGATTTGATTGATAATGAAGGAAATCTTCTTGAGGAAACAAATGCTTCAAAATGGTTACTAGAGCATGCTTCAGATTTTGGCTTTATTGTTCGATATCAAAAATCTAAAGAGTCCATTACAGGCTATCAAGCTGAAAGTTGGCACTTACGTTATATTGGTAAAGAAGCTAAAGCAATTGCAAAAAGTGGACTTAGTTTAGAAGAATACTATGGTATAACTGGAGGCAATTATAACTAAAAAAAGAAGGCAAATGCCTTCTTTTTTTAGTTATAATTAGTTAGGTTTGATAACTTCAACGCCACCCATGTAAGGTTGGAGAACTTTAGGAATAGATACTGAACCATCTTCATTTTGGTAGTTTTCTAAAATTGCGGCAACTGTACGACCAACTGCAAGTCCAGAGCCATTTAAGGTATGTAAAAGTTTAACTTTACCATCAGCTTCATCGCGGTAACGAATTTGAGCACGACGTGCTTGGAAATCTTCTGTATTTGAACATGATGAGATTTCACGGTAAGTGTTTTGAGCTGGAATCCATACTTCTAAGTCATAAGTTTTTGAAGCTGAGAAGCCCATATCTCCAGTACATAATGTAATAACACGATAAGGTAATTCTAATTTTTGAAGAATATTTTCAGCATTGGCAGTCATTTTTTCCAATTCATCATAAGAATCTTCGGGTTTTGAGAATTTGACCATTTCTACTTTGTGGAATTGATGTAGACGGATTAAGCCACGTGTATCACGGCCTGCTGAACCAGCTTCAGAACGAAATGATGGGCTCATTGCAGTAAAGTAGATTGGTAATTCTTTACCATCAATAATCTCATTGCGATAGTAATTTGTTAATGGAACTTCAGCTGTTGGAATGAGGACGTAATCAGAATCTTGTAATTCAAAGGTATCTTCTTTAAATTTTGGGTATTGACCTGTACCAAACATAGAATCATGATTAACCATGTATGGTGGGATAACTTCTGTATAACCTTCTTTAGCATGTTCATCTAACATAAAGCTGTATAGTGCACGTTCTAAACGTGCTCCTAGCCCTTTGTAAAAAAGAAAACGTGAACCAGTGACTTTTGCACCACGTTCCCAGTCAAGAATACCTAAGTCTTCACCAAGGTCCCAATGAGCTTTGACATCAAAAGTAAACTCTTTAGGAGTTCCCCAGCGACGAACCTCCACATTTTCATCTTCGTCAGCACCTTCTGGTACAGAATCATGAGGAGTATTTGGCAGTACAGTTACCATAGCTTTTAATTTATCATCAATATCAGCTAGTTCATTATCAACAGTCTTGATTTGAGATGAAACAGTTTGCATTTCAGAAATTTGTTGACTAGCATCTTCTTTGTTACGTTTAGCTTGAGCAATAGCAGCTGATGCTGTATTACGTTTAGCTTTCAATTCTTCTGAATTGATAAGAAGTTGACGACGTTTTTCATCTAATTCTTTTAATGTTGAAAGTGTTTCTTGTGAGACACCTCTTGTTGCTAATTTCTTAGCAACTTGGTCAAAATCTGTACGAATGCGTTTTAAATCAAGCATAAGATTATCCTTCCTTTTAAAAAAAGACGACAAGTATTTGCTGGAGCGCTATTGCGCGGTTCCATCCAGCTTCACTTGTCGTGCACTTTATTTGGTATCAAAAATAATAAAACGGTAGAATTTCATCTTGTCACCATACTTGCTCACAGCATCCGCAAGTTTTCTGAAAAAGTTAAAAGATTACTTATCCGTTAGGCTAATTATATCAGAAAAAAATAAAAAATAAAAGCTCCAACTAAATAGATTTCTGGTGGAAAATAATATCTTATGCTAGAATAATAGCCATATGAAGAATCTTACATTTTCCCAAAAAAGAAATTATGGTCTCGATTTACTACGAATTGTCTCCATGTTTATGATTGTTGTTACGCACGTTTTAGGTAAAGGTGGTTTAAGAAGTAGTGTTGAAGGTGACACAGATGCTTATTTTGTTGTCACTTGGATCATCCAAGTCTTGGTTTATGGAGCTGTCAATTGTTATGCTTTGATTAGTGGTTATGTTGGTGTTCACTCAAGGTATCGTTATTCTAAAATAGCTTCAATTTGGCTTCAAGTCTTTTTTTACACTTTTAGTGTTACAAGTATCTTCACATTTTCAGGGTTTCCAGTAACTTTAACGAACTGGAAACATGCTTTTTTCCCAATTGTTTCACAAGAATATTGGTATATCACTGCTTACTTTGGCTTACTTATATTTATGCCAATTATTAATCGTGGGATTAATAGTTTAAGTGATAAACAATTGAAGCAAACCGCTCTTCTACTTTTTATCGTTTTTTCTATATCACCTGCTTTGATGAATAATAGAGTTGATGGGTTTTCCTTGAGTAAAGGTTTTGAAATGACTTGGCTTATTATTTTGTATATTATTGGTGCTTATCTTCAAAGAATCGATTTAGACAAATTTTCAGTCAAAAAACTTTGATTAGTTTATTTTGTGTCACTTATAGCTACTTTTATCATGAAATTTAATGTTGGTGATATTTGGTATTGGTATGTTTCACCAACACTAACAATTGGTGCTACTTGCCTGTTCATTTTATTTGCAAAAATTAATATTAAACCTTAAGGTTTTTGGCATCGATTTATAGTGACTCTTGCACCAGCAACTCTGGGCGTCTATTTATGTCACCTACATCCTTTATTGGTTAAATATTACATGCGTGATTTTGCTGAACCATTTGTCAATCAATCTATCTTTATTTATCCACTAACTATTCTAGGATCTGCATTGGCTATCTATTTTGTCGCATTTGTCGTTGAATTCTTAAGACAAAAATTCTTCCATGTGATTAAAGTCGATAAACTTTTGAACTGGTTAGATGACAAAATACCTTTTCAAGATATTTAAGATATCATTAAGAAAGAAATGGTTTAAGCATTGACAATTCATATTATAGTGTTATAATAACAAATAAGCATTCGTTAGTTTAAATCAAACCTGTTATGATTTAAGGTTGCGAATCACCGCTAACCACATTGTTTGCTGAGCTAGACTCCGAGCAGTGTGGTTTTTATTTTGAAAAAGCAAATAGATTGGAAAAACTAATGTCTCAGAATGTTGAATCAATTCAAAATCATGTGGTTCTTTTTGAACCTCAAATTCCACAAAATACTGGTAACATAGCAAGAACTTGTGCTGCAACCAATACACCACTTCACATTATTATGCCTATGGGCTTTCCAATCGATGATAAAAAGATGAAGCGTGCTGGACTAGATTATTGGGATAAGCTAGACATTACTTATTATGATAGTCTCGATGATTTTATCAAAACGGTTGATGGAAAACTTCATTTAGTGAGTAAATTTGCAGAGCATGTTTATAGTCAAGAAGATTATAATGATGGTGAAAGCCACTATTTTCTATTTGGCCGTGAAGATACGGGACTTCCTGAAGGATTTATGAGAAAACATGCTGAAGAAGCTATCCGAATTCCGATGAATGATGAACATGTTAGAAGTTTAAACCTCTCAAATACTGTATGTATGATTGTTTATGAGGCTTTGAGACAACAGGCGTTTCCAAATTTGGAACTCAGTCATACCTATGCCAAAGATAAATTAAAGTAGAAGCGAGATGAAAATCTTGCTTTTTTTCTAGCAGTAAAATGAAATTGACAGAAACTTTAAAAATCGTTAAACTAAAGATAATTAAAAGTTTAGAGTATTTAATGATAAAAAAGAAAATGTATAAGTCAAAAAAACACTGGGTGATTGCCAGTGTTGCAACGGTTGCGATATTAGGAACACACCAAGCTACTATTTTAGCTGACAGTAGTGATACTACGATGATTAATCCCACAACTACAGAATCCAGTGCAAGTACACCAAGTAGCGAGCAGACTTCAACGATTTCATCAAGTCAAAGTGATGAAACAGCTGTGACGACAGATCATTCTTCTGAAGTGACAACAAGTTCTGAAGAAATGGCGAGTGTCACTTCTGATAGTAGGGAAACGTCTACGAGTAGTGCTGAGAGTCAATCTCAAACTCTTACTGATTCCGAAACGGCTAATGATGACAAGGTTAATTTAGGAGCTAACACAGTCACTTCAGAAACAGCTAGTTCTAGTGCTATTAATAGTCAAACGCAAAGTTTTGTGAAAGCTCGTGTCTTAGCGACAAGTCCTCAAGCACAAGCGACAGAACCAGTTCAAGCTCCAGTGACGGCAACCATAGAAGGTGATAAGACACTACACATCACCTACCAAAAGGAAATGACTGCAGGAACCGACGTTATTTTTGCAGTTTGGGGAGACCAAAATGCTCAAAATGATTTGGTTTGGTATAAAGCCTCAGATTTAGGCGCAGCTTATGTTGATTTAACTAAGCATAGAGAATACGGTCTTTATCATGTTAATACTTATACAAGGACCAATGGTCAAATGACAGGTGTCAGTGCCTTGACACTTAGTTTTCCCAAACCACAAGTCAGTGCAGAGGTGACGAAACTATCTGACACCCAATTTCAAATTGATGTCACTCAAGTTCCTTCTACTATCACAGCAGTCCGTATCCCTGTTTGGACAAGTCAAAATAATCAAGATGACCTCAAATGGTATCAAGCGATACAAGTAGCTAGTGGCCATTACCAAGTAACAGTCAATACTGCTGATCATCATAATGAAATGGGTCATTACAATATTCATATCTATGGCCAAAGTACGATAACAGGCAGTCAAGTTGGTTTAACCGTAACTGGTTATGATAATGTGGATACACGACCAAATGCACAAGTTAGCATTGTTGACTATGCACAAGATAAGACGAGCTTTACCGTCCAAGTCACAGGAACAAGTAGTACCAAAACAATTACCAAAGTGAGTATCGCAGCTTGGTCAGAGACTGATGGTCAAGATGATCTTAAATGGTACACACCAGTTCTTAAGAATAATCAAGCTAGTCAAGTTATTAATATAGCAGATTTGAGTAATACTACAGATCTTTATCGTGTTCATGTCTATACGCAGTACAGTGATGGTAGTCAAGTAGGAACAAATCTAGGTGCCTACCAAATCACAAAACCAAGTCTTAAGACTGAAGTGGATACACAAATGACTGATAGTGGAATAAATGTTAAGGTCACTTCGAATATGGTCACCAATTATCAAAAGGTTAAATTTGCCGTGTGGTCAGTTGTCAACGGTCAGGATGATCTTAAGTGGTATCAGGCAGATGCGACAGGTAAGGCTTTCATTCCATTTACCAATCATAAAGGTTATGGCGATTATCGCATTGATACCTATAGTTTTGAAAATGGTAGCCATGGCTTAAAGAGTAGTACAGTGACCATTCCTAATCCGAGTGCAAAAGTATCAGTTCAGCAAACTGATAGTACACATTATCAAGTAACAGTAACTGAGACGCCGCAATACATCACATTGTACCAGTCTGGACATCTGCAAATGGTCAGAATGATATTAAATGGACGAAAGCTACAAAACAAGGAGATGGGTCTTATACAGCATTAATTAATTTAGCTGATCATAATTTAGAAACTGGGAATTATGTTGTTCACATCTATGGAAATAGTTTAATTGGTAATAACCAATTGGTTGGCTTAACAACAACATCATTTGCTGTTGCTGAAACGCCACAAATAACAGGAACTGTAACGATTTCTGATATCGATAACAGTGACTATACCTTTACGACTACGATTACTAATGCGGCAACAAAAGATGGCTTAAAAGCAGTTAAAGTGGTGGTATGGAATGAAGCAAATGGTCAAGATGATATTGAATGGCAAAATGCAAGTAAACAATCAGATGGCTCTTATAAAATTATCACCAGATTATCAAGTCATTCTTACTTACCTGGTCTCTATAATGTTCACGTCTATTATGATACTAATAATGGTTTGAAAGGTTTAACAGCAAAAACAACGACCGTTAAACTTAAGACAGTGAGAATTGATGTTCAGAATGAATAAAATGCTATTTTAGCATTATATAATAAGCAATTTGGAAATCTTGGTGGTGATAAATCATTTTTCATTACATCTTCAGATGGTGTAGAGTATGCTGCATCAAGAGAAACAGTATCACAACGTTCAGCATCTACGATAAAGCTCTTTATTTTGACTTCAGCCTATGAAAAAGCTCAACGAGGTGAACTTAATATGTCAAGTAATTACACTGTTAAATCATCAGATATTGTTGTTGCTTCAACTGCTTTAGCAAATTCAGCTGGTCAAACATATAGTCTTGATACTATAGCAAGATTTATGGTGCAATATTCTGATAACACAGCGACAAATATCATGATTAGTGCAATTGGTGGCGTTTCTGCTGTTAATGCTGAAATTAGGCGCATGGGTTATACTCAAACAACTCTAAATCGATATATGAGGATTCAATCTCAGATTGATGCCGGTTTAGAAAATTATATTAATGTTCATGAAGCTGTTGACCTTTTGAAAAATATTTACAATAATACACTTCAAAATACAACTGCAGAACCAACAATGTTAGCTGACTTATCAAATAATTACTATAAATTATGGTTACCAGCAAGTATTCAAAGTCAAGCACAAACTTGGGATAAACCAGGAAATGATGGTACTTTTGGTGTTGAAAATGATATAGCTGCAATCAAAGTAAATGGTAAAACTTATATTGTAGGTGTTTTGACACAACATACTGGAAGTAATGGTGTTAGTAATACAGGAGTGTTTGCTAACTTTGGTAAATCAATTGTTACGGTTATGGCATAGCTTTAAAAATGAAATATTAAAAGACGCTTAGCGTCTTTTTTTTAGTATAAAATACTTGATTGATTGTGATAAATTTGATATGCTAAAACTGTCTTCAGGGCAGGGTGAAATTCCCGACCGGCGGTGATTGATATCATAAAAGTCAAAAGTCCGCGAGCAAAAGCTGATGTGGTGAAAATCCACAACCGACAGTAAAGTCTGGATGGGAGGAGACCGGGTTTTTTAGCTGTCTTTTTTTGTGACATCTAATACGAAGGAACTTCTTTCAATTTGTTAAAATTGGAGGAATTTTTTTATGACAAATACACGCAAAATGGTTATTATAGCAAGTCTATCAGCCATTTCATTTATTCTTATGCTGTTTAATTTTCCGATTATGCCAGCAGCCAGCTTTTTGAAAATAGATTTTAGCATTATTCCAATGTTAGCCGCTTTGGTTTTGTTTGATCTCAAAAGTTCCTATCTTGTTTTATTCTTTAGAAGTCTTTTAAAGATATTGCTTGATGGAAAAGGTGTTAATGATTTTATTGGTTTACCCATGAATATTGTTGCTATTGCTCTATTTTTATTTGCTTTTGCCTTATTTTGGAAAAAATCACAGACAAAATCACACTACATGACAGCCAGTATTATTGGAACAGCATTATTAACACTAGCGATGTTGCTCTTAAATCTATTTTATGCTGTGCCACTTTACGCAAAATTTGCAAATTTTGACATTGCTAAATTTATTGGTCTTAGCAAGTACCTCTTTACAATGGTGCTGCCTTTTAACTTTATTGAAGGACTGATATTTGCAATAGTTTTCTATTTTGTGTATATGGCAATAAAACCCATTTTAGAAAGATATCATTAATATTATATGCAAAAAAAACAAATCTATTTATTACAGGCTTCCTTTGCTTTTTTACTTTTTGTTTTACTTGGTTATTTGGTTAAATTTTACCCTGAGAGTTTAGTTTCATTTGACACAAGTATTCAAACAGAAGTTAGAGCAGATTTACCAGCAAATGTGACACAATTTTTTAAACTGATTACACTTACAGGAAATGTGGCTACTCAATTTGGAATTGTTGTTATTTTAGCTATCTTCTTTTATCTCAAAAAATGGTATGTTGAGTCAGCCTATGTCGCAATTAATGGAGTAGTAGCTGGTTTACTCGTAATGACTTTAAAACTTTTATATCAACGCGTAAGACCAACCATTACGCATCTTGTATTTGCTGGAGGCTATTCTTTTCCAAGTGGACACTCAATGGGAAGCATGATCATAATAGGAACACTTATTATTGTAGTTCATCAGAGATTGAAAAAAGGAATCTTAAGATTTGCTATTGAATGCTTATTAGGCTTATTGATTTCCTTAGTTGGCCTTTCACGAATTTATTTAGGTGTACACTTCCCAAGTGATGTTTTGGGTGGTTTCATTCTTGGTTATGGTGTTCTCTGTTTGGGATTTCCTTACTATGATAAGCGACGCTTTAATTGGCGATTCAGAGGAAAACAACCTTAAAAGACAGCTCTTTGAGTTGTTTTTTATTTTTTAATTTATGTTAAAATATAATATATGAAAAAACGGTATAATGCTTTAAATGACTACTACAGAGAATTATTTGGTGAAAAGACTTTTAAAGTACCAATTGATGCTGGGTTCGATTGCCCAAATAGGGACGGAACTGTAGCTCATGGTGGTTGTACGTTTTGTACAGTTTCTGGCTCAGGAGATGCCATTGTTGCACCAGACGCACAAATCAGAGAGCAATTTTATCATGAAATTGATTTTATGCATCGTAAGTGGCCAGAAGTTAGAAAATACCTGGTGTATTTTCAAAATTTCACCAATACTCATGAACGTGTAGATGTGATTAGAGAGAGATATGAGCAAGCTATTAATGAGCCTGGAGTTGTTGGTATTAATATTGGAACAAGACCAGACTGTCTGCCAGATGAGACGATTGCTTATTTAGCAAGTTTAAGTGATCGCATGCACGTAACACTTGAACTTGGGCTACAAACAACTTTTGAAGAAACATCAAGATTAATTAATCGTGCTCACTCCTATGAACTTTACGTTCAAACAGTTAAGCGTGTTCGTCAAATGGCTCCAAAAATCGAAATTGTGTCACATCTCATTAATGGTTTACCTGGGGAAACACCAGAAATGATGTTGGAAAATGTTAGAAGATGTGTAACAGATAATGATATTCAAGGTATCAAATTACATCTTTTGCATTTGATGACAAATACTAGAATGCAGCGTGATTACCATGAAGGTCGATTACAACTACTCAGTCAAGAAGAATATGTTTCAATCATTTGTGATCAACTGGAAATTATCCCAAAATCCATTGTTATTCATAGAATTACTGGTGATGCACCAAGAGATATGCTCATTGGTCCTATGTGGAGTTTAAATAAATGGGAAGTTCTTAACGCCATTGATAAAGAAATGGAAAGAAGAGATAGTTATCAAGGTTGTCGTATAGCAGATAGTGAAATTATTTAAGGAGAAATTAGAGTGATACGTCCTCTTCAATTGTCACATGATTTTTTAAGTCAAGTGATTGATAAAGAAAGCATTGTTGTTGATGCAACGATGGGAAATGGCAATGACACTGCCTTTTTAGCAGCCATTTCAAAATATGTGTATGCTTTTGATATTCAAGAAGAAGCAATCCAAAAAACCAATACAAAATTATTAAATCTTGGCTTAAAAAATGTTAAACTAATACGTGATGGTCATGAGAATATCAGTAATTATATTGATAGACCGATAAAAGCAGCTATTTTTAATTTAGGTTATCTACCAAATGCAGATAAATCAATTATTACACAATCAGATACGACAATTACTGCTATTTCCACTATTTTAGAACTACTTGAGATAGGAGGAAGAGTCTCTGTTATGGTGTATTATGGACATGAAGGTGGAAATGATGAGAAGTCAGCTGTTTTAGAATTTGTGTCTTCTTTAGATCAACAGCAATTTGCTGTTAGTTCTTATGCACCACTCAATCAAAAAAACACACCACCATTTTTGGTAATGATTGAAAAATTAGGATAAAGGAAAAGAAAATGACTAATACTACTGTTACAGATCGTATTGAACAATTACGTCAACGTTATTTATACAATCCTTGTGAATCACAAGATTTAACCTTTCAATCAAATGGCAATCAAAAACAAATTGCCAAATTAAAGAAAAAATTAATGATGCTTGAAAAAGAAAGATGTCAAAAACGTTTTGAGAAAAAAGATATTCAAGCAATTTACCAGAAGATAAAAGAAACAAAGGACCAATTTAAACAATTGATAGCAAATAAGAAGGAGGGGTAATGAATCTAGCAATTTTAATTATCGTCTTCTTATTTGCTTTGATTATTTCTAATGTGATTAATCGAATGTTTCCTAAAATTCCTCTACCTTTTATTCAATTAGTTTTTGGACTTGCATTTGGTTTTATGAATAATGGGAACCGCATTAGTGTTGATCCGGAACTCTTTTTGGCCTTTGTGATTGCCCCCTTAAATTTTCGTGAAGGTCAAGAAACACATTTTAAAAGTTTAGTAAAATACAGGTCTATGATCCTGTATTTAATTTTACCAGGAGTTTTTTTAACAACAATTGTGATAGGGTTGGTAGCAAAAAGTATACTACCGATTGAATTACCTTTGGCAGCCTGTTTTGCGCTTGGTGCTTCTTTAGGACCAACTGACGCTGTTGCCTTCATTGCGATGTCTAAACGTTTTCATTTCCCAAAGCGGGTCGAAAATATATTAAAACTTGAAGGATTTTGAACGATGCAAGTGGCCTTGTCGCCTTTCAATTTGCTATATCTGCTTTGACTACTGGGTATTTTTCTATCTTTCAAGCTAGTTCTCAACTGTTATTAGCCATTATTGGTGGCATTAGTGTTGGGTTATTCTTTGCCCTTTTAAACCGGTTTTTCTTAGCAGTTTTAGAAAAATTTGATGCGGCAGATGTGACAGGTGCATTATTACTTGAATTGGCTCTCCCTTTTGTTGCTTATTTTATTGCTAATATCTTAGATTTTTCGGCGATTATTGCAGTAGTGGTTGCTGGTTTACTACAGGCTAGTCGCTTGAAAAAAGCAAGATTATTTGATGATCAAGTGGATCGAGTAACAACTATTTTATGGCGAACGGTTAGTTTTATGTTGAATGGTTTTGTCTTCTTAATTTTTGGTGCGGAATTGCCTTCAATTTTGTCTCCAGCTATCAAACAAACCATTTATAGTAATGTTCAATTATTGGTAATTGTTGTCTTCTTGACTATGGTATTGTTTCTAACTAGATTTGTCTTCATCACAACATTTTATGCCTATCGAAGTTTCAAATTTCGCAAACACCTCAAAAAATATTGGCATGATATTCTCTTACTTACATTTTCAGGTGTTAAAGGTAGTGTTTCTATTGCGACTATTCTACTATTACCAAAATTACCATCTAAACAATACAGTATCATATTATTTATTGTTGGTTCAGTGTCTCTTCTAAGTTTCATGATTGGCCTTTTTATGATTCCTAGATTGGCACCAAATCATAGTGAAGTCGTTGATAATATATTAAAAATTTCAATTTTCTCACAAGTTCTTGATACATTGCAAAACGATAGCTATGATCAATCCACAAAAGCGACTTATTATGCTGTCATGGATAACTATAACACACGAATTAAAAGTTTAATTCTAGAACAAGAATCAAATCAAGTTAAAAAGGATTTAGCAGAACTTCAACTTTGGATGATTGGTATTGAGAGTGATGGTTTGGAAAATGCATTTGCTCAAAAGCAGATTGATATTAAAGAATATCGTATTTACCAGCAATATATTAAACTTTTAGAAAGACAAGTTAATCGAAGTTTTACGTCAAGTTTTTCCTATAGTTTCATTATTTTAGGTCGGGTTATTAGAGGTGTGTTTCATGAACTTTACACCTTTAAAAATTTAAAAAGACTTTGGTTCTTAAAAAACCAACATGATCTTTTTCTAAATGAAGAAATGCGTGATAACCTTTCTAATTTGTTCTTAGATAATACCGAAGTTATTTTGGATGCTCTAGAAGACCTTGAAGGCTATTATAATGCAACCTTGGTTGACTTTATTCAAAACGAACGCCTTCGTGATGCTGATTTGATAAAATCTGGATTATTTGTTGATCGGATACTGGCCAATATTTCACCTGAAAGTACCGATGAATTACTTTGGGGATATTATCTGGAAAGAAGAACTATTGCTGAATTTGAAAAAGATAAACGCATTACGCCACATGAAGCACAAAAAATGCGACAAGAAGTTAATGAACTGGAATTATTTTCACTTAGAGATGCTAGTGAACGCACTGCGAGGAGAGAGGCTCTCTAAACTAAATTTGCTTGCCATTTCTATCAACTTATGATTAAATTATGCTATAATAATCATACTATATCATTTTAGGAGTAAATCAATGGAAGACCCCGGGAGTCAGTCCTTATTAATTCAATTTCTTATTCTACTTATTTTAACCCTTTTTAATGCTTTCTTTTCAGCTAGTGAAATGGCTTTGGTATCTCTTAATCGTTCAAAAGTTGAGCAAAAAGCAGCAGAAGGGGATAAAAAGTATGTCCGATTATTAAGTGTTCTTAATGAACCCAATAATTTTTTATCAACAATTCAAGTTGGTATCACATTCATTGGCCTTTTATCAGGGGCAAGTTTATCTGCTTCTCTAGGTAAAGTGGTTGCCAATTGGTTGGGTGGTTCAGAGACTGCTCAAACAGCTGGTAGTATCATTTCACTTGTTTTTTTAACCTATATTTCAATTGTTTTAGGAGAACTCTATCCAAAACGGATCGCCATGAATCTTAAGGATAGACTAGCAGTAGTTTCAGCTCCAATTATCATAATCGTAGGAAAAATAGTCTCACCCTTTGTTTGGTTGTTGTCAGCATCTACCAATTTATTGAGTCGAATCACACCAATGGAATTCGATGATGCCGATGAAAAGATGACTAGAGACGAGATTGAATACATGTTAACAAATAGTGAGGAAACACTTGACGCAGAAGAAATTGAAATGCTTCAAGGTATTTTTTCACTAGATGAATTAATGGCAAGAGAAGTAATGGTTCCTCGTACAGACGCATTTATGATAGATATAAATGATGACACTAAAGAAAATATTCAAGAAATCTTAAAACAAAGTTTTTCGCGAATTCCAGTTTATGATGGTGATAAAGATAAGATTATTGGCCTTATTCATACTAAACGCCTCTTAGAAGCTGGTTTTCAAAATGGTTTTGACAATATTTACCTTAGAAAAATTTTACAAGAACCCTTATTTGTTCCAGAAACCATATTTATTGATGATTTGTTAAGACAATTACGAAATACACAAAACCAAATGGCAATACTTTTGGATGAGTATGGTGGTGTTGCAGGTTTAGCTACATTAGAAGACTTATTAGAAGAGATCGTTGGTGAGATTGATGATGAGACTGATAAAGCTGAACATTTTGTTCATGAAATAGACGATAGTACCTACTTTGTTGTTGGGACAATGACTTTAAACGAGTTTAACGAATATTTTGATACAGAATTAGAAAGCGATGATGTTGATACCATTGCTGGTTTCTATTTGACAGGAGTTGGCGCTATTCCAAGTCAATCTCAAAAAGAATCTTTTGAATTTGACAGTAAAGAAAAGCATTTAACGCTTATCAACGATAAAGTAAAAGATGGTCGTATTACTAAATTAAAACTTATCGTTTCTGATATAGAACAGTATATTGAAGAAGACTAGGGTACCCCCTAGTCTTTTTATTGAAAAATGATATAATGAAATATAAAAACGTTTACAAAGTAAGAAGGTGCCTAAAATGACTGAAATTGATTATGGACAAGTAACTGGAATGATTCATTCTACAGAAAGTTTTGGTTCTGTTGATGGCCCAGGGATTCGCTTTATTATTTTCATGCAAGGTTGCAAAATGAGATGTCAATATTGTCATAATCCTGATACTTGGGAAATGGAAACAAATAATTCAACAGTCCGTACAGTTAATGATGTTTTAAAAGAAGCCCTTCAATACAAGCATTTTTGGGGAAAAAATGGGGGTATTACAGTTTCTGGAGGAGAGGCAATGCTTCAAATAGATTTTATAACAGCCCTCTTTACAGAAGCAAAAAAACTAGGGATACACTGTACTCTTGATACTTGTGGCTTTACTTATAGGCCAACTGAAGCCTATCATAAGATTTTAGATAAACTGTTAGCAGTAACGGATTTAGTTTTACTTGATATTAAAGAAATTGATCCTAAACAACATAAATTTGTAACGAGTCAACCAAACCGTAATATTTTATCGTTTGCTAAGTATCTATCTGATAAGAAAATCCCTGTTTGGATTAGACATGTTTTAGTTCCAGGATTGACAGATTTTGATGATCATTTAGAAAAACTAGGTGAATTTGTTGCAACTCTTGAAAATGTTGATAAATTTGAAATTCTTCCTTATCACACAATGGGTGAATTTAAATGGCGTGAATTAGGAATACCGTATCCTTTAGCCGGGGTTAAGCCACCAACAAAAGATCGTGTTGAAAATGCTAAAAAATTAATGAAAACAGAAAGTTACACTGAATATATGAATCGTGTACATGGGTAAGGTCTAAGATTAAGGGAGTCTATTTGACTCTTTTGATTTTAGATTTTTTTTTTGTTACAATAAAGTCAATAAGAATAATAGAGGTAGAATCATGTCAAAAATATTCGTCTTCGGACATCAAAATCCAGATACTGATGCCATTGCATCATCATATGCTTATGCATACTTAGCAAAAAAAGCATACGGCTTAGATACTGAAACTGTTGCACTTGGTACACCAAATGAAGAAACAGCATTTGCTTTAGATTATTTTGGAGTAACTGCACCACGCATTGTAGAATCTGCTACTGCCGAAGGTGTGACACAAGTTATTATGACAGATCACAATGAGTTTCAACAATCTATTTCAGATATTCGTGATGTCGAGATTTATGGTGTCGTAGATCATCACCGCGTAGCTAATTTTGAAACTGCCAATCCTTTATTTATGCGTTTAGAACCAGTTGGATCAGCCTCATCTATTGTTTATCGTTCATTTAAAGAAAATGGCCTTGAAGTACCAAAAGACATTGCTGGTTTATTATTATCAGGACTAATTTCTGATACTTTATTATTAAAATCTCCAACAACTCATATGACAGATCCTAAAGTAGCTGAAGAATTAGCAGCAATTGCTGGTGTGAATTTAGAAGAATATGGACTCTCTTTATTGAAAGCAGGAACAAACTTAGCAAGCAAATCAGCTGACGAATTAATTGATATCGATGCTAAAACTTTTGAATTAAATGGTTCAAAGGTTCGTGTTGCTCAAGTCAATACTGTTGATATTGCTGAGGTTTTAGAACGCCAATCAGAGATTGAAGTAGCTATTGAAAATGCTATGGAAACAGAAGGCTATTCTGACTTTGTATTGATGATAACTGATATTGTTAACTCAAACTCTGAAATTCTCGCTTTAGGAACAAATACAGCAAAAGTAGAAGCGGCATTTGATTTTGTACTAGATAACAATCATGCATTCTTACCAGGTGCGGTATCTCGTAAAAAACAAGTTGTTCCACAACTAACTGAAAGTTTTGGAGCCTAAATAAAAAAGACAGTTTAGCTGTCTTTTTATTTTTTTAATTAAAATAACCTTGAATCTGATATAATAAGATTATGTTAACAATTATCAATCCAGACCGCTTAACAGGTTATCCTTTTTTTTATGATTTAATTGTTTTTTTAGAAGCAAATCCAAATCAAACCTTAAGAGCAATTAAAGCACACTTTCCAGAAGTAGCCAAAAAGGATCACTTTATCGATCAATACATAAAAGCTGGTTATATTGAACGTAAAGATAAACGTTACCAAGCTAACATTCCTTATTTAAAAAAAGAAGAAGAATTTTCATTTGATCGATTAACCTTTATTGATGACCAATCATCGCTATACAATTCGTTAAAGCAACTCTATTTTAAAACGGAGCTAAGTAATAAAACCAATCAGGTTATTCTTGAAGAAAAAACAGATTTTCAAAGAGAATCCTTAACGCTATCTAATTATTTTTATCGACTCAAACATGCTTATCATCTCACCGAAGAACAAAAAGAACTCTACCAAATTCTTGGAGATGTCAATCCTGAATATGCTCTTAAGTATATGACCAGTTTCTTACTCAAATTTAATCGTAAGCCAAAAGTCGTCCAAAAACGGACAGATATTTTTGTCAAAGCAATGCTTGTGTTAAATTATATCAAACAAGATGAAGATGGAAAGTATGAGCTATTATTGGATTTTGATAAAGAAAATCTAGTTTTTAAAAAGTGAATTTAAAATGTGTCATAAAATAAAAGGGTAAAATGATAAAATTAATATTCTTATTTCTGACTTTTTTGTTAATGATGCTTCTAATGTGTTCTGCACATGCTGCTAGTCAAATTTCGCCAACATACGTTTGTCTGTCTGTGGCTTCAGAGTCTTATCAGATTAGTTTAATGAATCTGATGAGAATTACGCTTCCTAAATCATTGCTATTTATTCTTTTTGCGATTTCTTACTATTTACTTCTTAATTGGATAATGTAAATTGAAAAAGAAGTAAGAGTTATTTAGTAAAATGTATCTATTTATTTTAAAAAGCCTCTATTGATTTCAATAGAGACTTTTTATTAAGTTGATTTTACTGACATTTTTGTCAGTAAGTAAATAAAGTAAGGTGCACCAATTACTGAAACAAGAATGCCGGTTGGAATGTCCGTACCAACTAATAAAACACGACAGAGACTGTCAGCAATCAGTAAAATCATAGCACCAATCATGAGAGAACAAGGGATAGTTATACGATGGTCATTTCCCAAAATTTGTCTAGTAATATGGCCACTAACGAGACCTAAAAACGTAATATTACCTACTAATATAACACTTATAGCTGAAAGAATAGTAGCTAAAATAAGAAGAATGAGTCTTTCTTTTTGCAAATCTAATCCGAGAGCTAATGCTGTTTCATCATTTAGATTCATAATGTTCAAAAAACGACTTCGACTAAATGATAATAACCAAAAAATAAGAAGAATTGGGCAAATTATGATGAGTGTTTGCCAGTCATCACCACTAATCCGTCCACTCAGCCAATTAACAATGTAATCCATTTTGTATTGATTCACATTTCCAATGAGCGAAACCATCAAGCCTGAAAGTAAAGTTGAAACACCAACACCTGTAATGATTAATCGAACAGGGTTCATACCATGATTTTTCTTTCGTGACATAAAATAAACGAATAAAATTGTTAAACATCCACCAACAGCTGATAAAAAAGGTAACCACTGGATCATTTTGGGGCTATCAATTTGAGAGAAAGTTATCACTAAAGTAATGATCATTCCGGCACCTGTATTGATTCCTAAAACACCTGAGTCAGCCAGTGGGTTTTTGGTCAAGGTTTGTAAAAGTAGTCCAGATAAAGCTAATGAAGCGCCACCAATACTAGCTGCCAAGAGTCTTGGCAATCTAATTTTAGTAATGATAAAAATCATGGCATTATTGCTATTTCCAAACAAAACGTCAATAAGGTCTTGTATCGAAAAAGAAGATTGACCAATAGCCAAAGAAATCAAAAACACGAACACTAAACTAATGATTAATATCAAGAGGACTCTTTTTTGTGTCTTTTCAAAAATCATTTATTATCTCCTTTTTGAACCAGCCATAAAAAGAATGGAAGTCCAACAATACTAACAAGAGCATTTATTGGTGTCTCATAGGGGGGATTTAATGTCCGACATACAAGGTCTACCCAAAGCAAAAATGTAGCACCTAAGAAAGCAGAGAAAGGAATAATATAACGGTAATTTTTGGGTAAGCAAAGTTTTGCAATATGAGGAATAATAAGTCCAACAAATGATATAGAACCAATAATGGCAACAGCAGCAGAAGAAAGTAATAAGACAATAACTAATAAGGAAATGGTAACCACAAGAGTATTTTGTCCTAAACTTCGTGAAATTGTTTCATTTAGACTTAAGATGGTTAATTGATGAGCCAATAATTGAGCGATAATTAAGCTAATTAGGATAAAAGGTGAAATAATGGCTAACATTTCCCAATTAACAGAAACTAATCCACCTGCTTGCCATCCAATAACATCTCTTGATAATGTGAAATAAATGGTAATGCCTTGACCAATAGCTAAAAAGAGAGTGGAAATCATAGCTCCAGTCAAAATTAACCTCATTTGATTATAGCCATGTTTTGGTTGATAAGCGATAATAAAAATTAAGATGGCTGTCAAACTTGCTCCGAACATTGATACTAACAATATCATACTATAGTGGAGATGATGAAAAAAAGCATAAGCGATGACTAGTGCAAGTCCGGCACCAGCGTTGATTCCAAGTAGCCCAGGATCAGCTATTGGATTTCTGGTAACACCTTGTATAAGGGCACCAGCTACAGAAAGAGCAGCACCTACCAAAATAGCAGCTATAAGTCTTGGAAGTCTGATATCAATAATAATATCTTGTAATTTGGTTTGTTGAAAAGGTTGCTTTAAGGTGTTCGCCAAATCATGATTTGATAAATTAATTGCACCAAATCTTAAGGCACAATAGAAACCAAGCAGAAAAAGACTAGCAACAACAAAATAGCTAAAGATGATTTGTTTCGTTTTTATCTTTTTAAAATGTTGTGAAGTCATTGCTTACTCCTTGTCTCTATTTTGTTTCAAGTATTGCTTTTTTAAGTGTTTTTAGTTCATATTCTAGTGAGATAGGGTCAGTAAAATAAAAGGTATTGGCATTTACTTTTATGACATGGCCATTTTTGACTGCTGGAATTGACTTCCAAATATCACTTTCGTATAAAGCAGAACCTGTTTTTTTATCTTCAGCAGCGACAACAACATAATCACCAACATATTCAGGAACAACTTCTTTAGAAACGGAAAGATAACCCTTTTTAAAGACCTGGTCTTGAACAATTTGTGGTGCTTTGTAACCAAAAGCTTGGTGTATGATTTCACCACCACGACCCCAATCTTTTCCAAATAGATAAATTTCTTTCTCAAAGAGTCCCATTATTGTAAAAGTAGCGTCTTTTCCGGTGACCTTCTTAACTTGTGTAGCTGTTTCTTTTGTTTTTTTATTCCAATTAGTAAGCCATTTCTTAGTTTCATTTTCTTTGTTAAAGATCTTACCAAAGTCTTTAAACACTTGAAGGTAATCATGTTTACGGTACTCAACAGTGACAACTGGTGCAATTTCAGATAATTGTTTCACATTTTCTTCTTCAGAACCAACTACAATAAGATCAGGTTTTAGTGCTGTAATTGCTTCTAAGTCTGTAGCTGAAACTTCTTTTGATGATTTAATGTATTTGTTAAAAACAGGATTCTTTTTATCATAAGAAGTGACACCAACAAGGTTAAAGTTAAGTTTAGCTAAATAACCAGTATAAGATGAAGCTAAACTGACAACGCGTTTTGGATTTTCCGGAACCTTGCCATAGTATGCTATGCCATCAATCTTAGGCATTTTAGATATAGTTACTTTTTGGTTATTCTCTTTAGATTTATTTTGTGATGTACAAGCGGCTAATGTAAAAATGGATAAAATCAGCATAAGTAGGCTAATTTTCTTTTTCATAATCTTTTTCTCCCTTTGGTTTATAATAAGTGATACGTTAATAACGTTGGTTTATGATAGATAGGATCATCAATGAGTTGTGCTTCGATATTAAAAATATCTCTTATGATATCTGGTGTCATGACATCTTTTGCATTTCCTTGATATTTGATATTTCCATTTTTCATGGCAATCAGGTTATGGGAATATCGAGAAGATAGGTTTAAATCATGAAGTACCATAACAATTGTTTTTCCTTGAGTCTGATTGAGTTGACTGAGTAATTCAAGAATTTCTAATTGATGATTCATATCAAGGTAAGTTGTTGGCTCATCTAAAAAAATAGTGTCAGTATCCTGGGCTAAAGCCATTGCAATCCAAACTCTTTGTCTTTGCCCACCAGAAAGTTCATCAACTTGCATATTTGCAAAAGCTACCACACTAGTGACTTCCATTGCCCAATGAATTTTATCTTTATCTTCACTGCTTAAGTTGCCTAAATATTTTTGATGAGGAAAGCGACCATAAGAAACAAGTTCGTAAACAGTAATGCCATCTGTAGCTTCCAAAACTTGAGGTAAAAGTGCTATTTTTTTAGCAACTTCTTTGGTGGACATGGTCTTGATGCTTTTACCATCAATGAGAAGTTGTCCATCCATAATAGGATGAACTCTTGTTAGAGCTTTTAGTAAAGTTGATTTACCACAACCGTTAGCACCAATAATAGTAGTGATTTCACGGCTCCTTAAAGTCAGACTTAAATGATCAATAATTTTTTCATTTTGATAGCCAACACTGATTTTTTCTGCCTTTACTTCTGTCAAAATATCTCCTTTCTATTGATGTGTTATTAATAAGTCAAATTGAAAGACCTATTGAGTTTTTGTTGAAAGTCTTAGGTCATTATAGCATAGAAAAAAGGCTTTCAAAAGCCTTATTAGGAATTTTTTAGAATTATTTGAATTGTATGGCATTTATTTAGAATCATTCAAAATAGCCTTTAGAATGGTTATTATTTACCACTTTTTTCCAAATCAATAAAATGTTTTGCAATCATATGGTCACCAGGATATTCTGATTTTTGACCTTTTACAATTTGATAAGCATCAGCGCCTTTTCCTGCAATTATGACAGCGTCATTTTCGTTTTTCGTGAGACTGAGTGCTTGTTGGATAGCTGTTGCACGATCGATTTCAATGGACACTGGTCTGGTAATAGAATTCGCTATTTCTGAACAAATATCTTTAGGATCTTCAAAATTAGGATCATCAGCTGTCAAAATAATATTTAGCTGTGGGTGATTGTTTATCACGTGACCAAAATCAGCACGTCGACTTTCCCCTTTATTACCAGGAGCACCAAGAATAAGCCATATATTTCCCTTTTGATGTTCCTCTACAACAGTGATTAATTTTTCGAGACTGTCACCGTTGTGAGCGTAATCAACAAAGGCTTTTGCGCCATTTACTTGAGTAAATACTTCCATACGTCCAGGAACACTTGTCTTTGCAATTCCTTCTTGAATATCAGGTAAAGTAGCACCTAATCGTGATGTTGCTAATGCAGCTGCTAAGGCATTTTCTTGATTAAAATAACCTATTAATTGTGTTTCGTATTGGCCTGCTAATTTGCCAGTAACTTCAAATGAAAATGCCTTAGAATGATGGATTTGATTGTCAGATTGACTGCCATAAAAATCATGTTCTTTAGAGATAACCTGTTCTTTTAGAACATTAAATCTAGCCATATCACTATTAATGATAACGGCATTACTATTTTCCATTAGAAGTCGTTTATGATAAAAATAATCTTCAAAGCTTGGATGTTCAATGGGACCAATATGATCGGGACTTATATTTAAGAAAACCCCAACGTCAAAAGTCAATCCATAAACTCGACCAACTAAGTAAGCTTGACTTGAAACTTCCATGATAAGATGTGTCCTACCATTTTCAACAACTTGAGCCATCATTTTATAAAGGTCCAGACTTTCTGGTGTTGTTAAAGCTGATTTAAAATAAGTTTTCCCATCTAGTGTTGTATTCATTGTTGATAACATAGCTGGTTTATGAGATAAACTTAAGATGTTGTAAGCATAATAAGCAGCTGTCGTTTTACCTTTGGTTCCCGTAAAAGCTAATAATTTTAGTTTTTCTTGAGGATTGTCATAAAAAGACATAGCAATTAAACTCATAGCATGTTTAACATCATTAACAATAATTGCTGGAATTGCTACTCCATAATCAATTTCAGAGACATAGCATGTTAATCCTTTTTGGATGGCATCTTCAAGAAAACTAGCTTTAAAATGATTGCCTTTTGCAAAAAATAAAGTATTTTCTTTAATTTCTCGACTATCATAACTTAAATCATGAAATACTAGTCCTTTGTAGTTGAAATAATAGTAATCATTATCGATGACTTCTCTAAAATTCTGGTCCGCTTTTAATATGTTTAATATTTTCTCAATTGTAATCATATAACTATTTTAGTCTTTCAGTTCCTGTTTTACAAGTCACATGCAAAAGTTTATAATAAATTGAATACATGATAGGAAGAGGAAATATGCCAGAGACAAAATCTAAAATGAGTCAACAAGAGCAGATGGTAAAAGGGACTGCTTGGTCGACAGCTGGAAATTTTGTAAGTCGTTTATTGGGAGCTCTCTATATTATTCCTTGGTATGCTTGGATGGGACAACATGCCACTGAAGCTAATGCTTTGTTTAATATGGGATATAATATCTACGCTTACTTTTTACTTATCTCAACTACTGGGTTAAATGTTGCTATTGCAAAACAGGTAGCTAAATATAACTCAATGGGTCAAGAAGAAAGAAGTTACCAATTAATTAGGAGCACATTGAAACTAATGCTTGTCCTAGGACTTGTCTTTGCAGCAATTATGTTCTTTGGTTCTCCTATTTTTGCTGGATTATCAGGTGGTGGGTCTGACCTTGTACCAATAATGCATAGTCTATCTCTTGCAGTATTAGTCTTTCCTGCAATGAGCGTTATTAGAGGCGTTTTTCAAGGTTATAATGATTTGCAGCCTTTTGCTTTAAGTCAAATAGCAGAACAAATTGTTCGCGTGATTTGGATGCTGCTTACAGCATTTATGATTATGAAATTAGGTTCTGGTAATTATATTACAGCTGTTACTCAGTCTACTTTTGCAGCCTTTATTGGGATGATTGCTAGTTTAATTGTTCTATTTTATTACTTACAAAAGAATAATCTATTAGCAAACATTTTAAAAAAAAGTGATCAAAATCTAAATTTAGATGTAAAAGGATTATTACTGGAAACATTAAAAGAATCCATTCCATTCATTATTATTGGGAGTGCTATACAAGCTTTTCAAATTATTGATCAGTGGACTTTTGTCAACACAATGAGCCTATTCACAAACTTTTCACGTCGTGAGTTATGGGTCATGTTTGGTTACTTCAGTGCTAACCCATCAAAAATCACCATGATTTTAATTGCTGTCGCAGGCTCAATTGGTGGTGTTGGTATCGCGCTTTTAACTGAAAATTTTGTTAAAAAAGATATGAAGGCAGCAGCAAAACTGATTATTCATAATATTGAGATGCTTCTTGTCTTTTTATTGCCTGCGGTCACAGGGGCTGTAATCTTGGCTAAACCGCTTTATGCTGTTTTTTATGGTATTGCTGAACCTTTAGCTGTTCGATTATTTATAGTCGTCCTAATTGAAGCATTGATATTAGGATTTTATACTTTACTTGCACCAATGCTACAAGCTTTATTTGAAAATCGTAAGGCTATGCTTTATTTTGCCTATGGCTTAATTGTTAAGATAATACTTCAAATACCATTTATCTATTTGTTCCATGCATATGGGCCACTGTTATCAACAGCAATAGCTATGGGCGTTCCGATCTATCTTATGTACAAGCGACTTCATCAAGTGACTCATTTTAATAGGGTTCCTATAAGAAGAACGAGCTTATTGATTCTGATTTTAACAGCTATTATGGCGCTTGTTGTGACATTGGGCTACTTTTTACTAGGTTTAATATTACCAGTAACAAATCGTTATATCAGTGTTTTTTACTTAGTGATATTGGGATCACTAGGTATTGGTATTTATGGTTACTTAGCTTTATTAACACGACTTCTTGATAAATTTATTGGTCAAAAAGCAGCTCAATTAAGGTTAAGATTTAAGGTACGTTAGTAAACAGACAAAAATGTCTGTTTTTTTGTTATAGCTTTTTATAATAGACTGTCATCAAAAATTGGTATAGCAAAAAGCCATTTTTAAAGATTAAAAAGTGCTACAATAACAGGAAAGAAAGAATTGAGGGCAAGAGATGACAGATAAAAGACATTTAGATACACTTTTAGCTCAAGCGGGTATTAAATCTGATGAGAGAACGGGTGCTTTAGTAACGCCCATTCATTTTTCAACAACTTATCAACATCCCCAATTTGGTCAATCAACTGGTTTTGATTATACAAGAACAAAAAATCCAACTCGATCTGTCTTAGAGGAGACACTGGCAAAAATAGAAGCAGCTCCTTATGCTTTAGCAACAAGTTCTGGAATGAGTGCAATTGTCTTAGCATTTTCTATTTTTCCTCGGGGTTCAAAAGTGGTTGCTGCGCGTGATTTATATGGTGAATAATATCGTTGGTTTAATGACCAAGAAAATAAAGGACAATTTTATTTTTCCTATTGTCAAAACCAAGAAACATTAATGTCTGAGATTGATGAAAAAACAGATATAGTTTATCTTGAAACCCCTACAAATCCTATGATGGTCGAATTTGATATTAAAAAAATTGTAGAAATCACACATCACAATGGTGCTGTCCTCATTGTCGATAATACTTTTTATAGTCCTGTCTATCAACAACCTATCACATTAGGGGCAGATATTGTCATTCATTCAGCTACCAAATATTTATCTGGTCACAATGATGTCCTAGCTGGTGTGGTCATAGCAAATAATGAAGAAACTTATCAGTCATTATTGTATGAATTGAATACAACTGGTGCGACACTGTCACCTTTTGATTCCTACTTAGTACTAAGAGGATTAAAAACACTTAAATTAAGGATGGAAAGAGCCACTTTTAATGCACAGAAAATTGTTGACTTTTTGAAAAATAATGATGCTATTAATGATGTCATTTATACTGGAAAAGGTGGAATGATTTCTTTTAAAATCAAAGAAATTGAGCATATTCCAGAATTTTTAAATCATCTTAAGATTATTTCATTTGCGGAAAGTCTTGGTGGTGTAGAAAGTTTAATCACATACCCAGCGACACAAACACATGCTGATATTCCAAAAGAAATGAGAGAATCCTATGGTTTGACGGATGATTTATTGAGATTGTCTGTAGGGATTGAAGATGTAGATGACTTAATTAATGATTTAAAACAAGCATTACAAGCTTAGGAGGAACCTAATGACAGAATATGATTTTACGACGAGACCAAATAGACTTAATCAACACTCCATTAAATGGAAAACAAGTGAACAGGACCCTGATTTATTACAACTATGGATAGCAGATATGGATTTTGAACCCTTACCTGAATTAAGACAAGCAATTATTGATTATGGTGAAAATCATATCTTTGGCTATAATTATCCTAGTGATGACCTCTATAAAGCTATTATTAACTGGGAAAAAACGAATCATCAATACCTTATCAAACAAGAAGATATCGTTTTGATTGAAGGTGTCGTTCCAGCTTTATCTATTGCCATTCAGTCATATACTCGTTAAGGAGATGCTGTTCTCATTAATACACCTGTCTATCCACCATTTGCTAGAAGTATTTCATTAAATAATCGTCAACTTGTAACGAATAGTTTAGTCAATAAAGATAATCAATATCAGATTGATTTTGAACAACTGGAAAATGATATTGTTGAAAATGATGTAAAGCTATACATTTTATGTAATCCACATAATCCGGGCTCTAGAGTTTGGACTGAAACAGAATTAAAAAAAATAGGAGAACTTTGTCAAAAATATAACATTATTTTAGTCTCTGATGAAATTCATCAAGATTTGACACTCTTTGGCAATAAACATCATTCTTTCAATACTGTAGATGAAAGCTTTAAACACTTTTCATTAGTATTATCGTCAGCAACAAAAACTTTTAATATCGCAGGAACAAAAAATAGTTTTGCTATCATCGAAAATAAAGAACTACGAGACACATTTAAAAGACAACAACTTAAAAATAATCAACACGAAATACCAACTATAGGATTAATAACGACTCAAGTTGCCTATGAATCAGGTCAAGAATGGTTAAATCAACTAAAGAAAGTTTTGGAAAAGAACAGTCAATTTGTCTATGATTATTTAAATGCCGAAACCAACATAAAGGTGATGAAACCACAAGGAACTTATTTACTTTGGCTAGATTTTTCTGCTTATGGTCTGGATGTTTCAAAAGTTGATAAATTATTAAAAGAAGAAGCTAAAGTTGTTCTAAATAATGGCATTACTTTTGGAAATGAAGGTAAATTATTCTTTAGATTAAATGTGGCGACTCCTTATGATACTGTCAAAGAAGCTTGTCAAAGAATAGCTAAGACGTTTAATAATCTTGACATCAAGTAAAAATTACCAAGCTATTTTTAAGAAATTTTGATATAATGGATAAAATAATAATAAAGGAAGTATTGAAACATGGGAAAATTTCAAGTTATTTCACATCCATTGATCCAACATAAGTTGTCTATCTTAAGACGTCAAGACACTTCAACTAAAGATTTTCGTGAGTTAGTCAATGAAATTGCTATGTTGATGGGTTATGAAGTATCGCGTGACTTACCATTAGAAGATGTTGAAATTCAAACGCCAGTTGCCAAAACTGTTCAAAAACAATTGGCAGGTAAAAAATTAGCTATCGTTCCTATTTTACGTGCTGGAATTGGTATGGTTGATGGTCTTTTGAGTTTAGTACCTGCTGCAAAAGTTGGTCATATTGGAATGTATCGTAACGAAGAAACACTTGAACCTGTTGAATATCTTGTAAAATTACCAGAAGATATTGATCAACGTCAAATTTTTCTTGTTGACCCAATGCTTGCTACAGGTGGCTCTGCAATCCTAGGTGTTGATTCACTTAAAAAACGTGGTGCTACAAATATTAAATTTGTTTGTCTGGTTGCAGCTCCAGAAGGTGTTAAAAAATTACAAGATGCACATCCTGATATTGACATTTATACAGCAGCCTTAGATGATCATTTAAATGAAAATGGTTATATCGTTCCCGGTCTTGGTGATGCGGGTGATAGATTGTTTGGCACAAAATAATTAATAAAAAACTCCAGACGAATTGGAGTTTTTTATTTGACCTTTTTTGACCAATAGTCTATAATGACAATCAAGAACAATGTATGAATGGAGAATTTTTATGATTCCTGTAGTTATTGAACAAACTAGTCGTGGCGAACGCTCTTATGATATCTATTCTCGCCTGTTAAAAGATCGCATTATCATGTTGACTGGACAAGTAGAAGATAATATGGCAAATTCTATTATTGCTCAACTTCTTTTCTTAGATGCCCAAGATAGTACAAAAGATATTTACCTCTATGTGAATACACCAGGAGGCTCTGTCTCAGCAGGTTTAGCAATAGTTGATACTATGAATTTTATCAAAGCTGATGTCCAAACAATTGTTATGGGTATGGCCGCATCAATGGGTACTATCATTGCATCTAGTGGTACAAAAGGAAAACGATTCATGCTTCCTAATGCAGAATACATGATTCACCAACCAATGGGTGGTACAGGTGGTGGTACACAACAAAGTGATATGGCTATTGCCGCTGAACATTTATTGAAAACACGTAACCGTTTAGAAAAAATTCTTGCTGATAATTCAAAACGTACCTTAAAACAAATTCATAAAGATGCTGAACGTGATTATTGGATGAGTGCAGAAGAAACCTTAACTTATGGTTTCATTGATGAAATTATGGAAAATAATGAATTAAAATAATCATTATGATTACCCTAGTTATCACTAGGGTTTTTTTGTATTGAAGCTTCATTAAGGTTTTTGCTATAATAAGATAAAAAATTGGAGTTTTAATAATGGTTTTTACAAAGTATAAAAAATGATAATGGCGATTGTTCTTATTGTTTTGGCTGTCATTAGTTTTACGATAGTGCCAACTTCAAAACCAGTGACAAATCTAAATGAGCAGACAGTAGAATCTCTTGAAAAGACAAAAGTGACTGCTTTAAAATTGTCAGCTGCTTCAGCAGTAGCCTCTACGGCAATTACTTTGATTCCAGGCGATGTAGGCCAACCTATTGCTGAAAATTTAGCTGATATTAGTGATTATCTTTTGATAGTGGTTGCTTCCATATGGCTTCAAAAATTTTTAATCGGCTTAACTGGCATAATGGCATTCAAATATCTCATACCAAGTGCTCTGTTATTGTTTATTATTTTTTTATTTAAACCAGCACACATTTTTAAGCAACTTGCAGTCAAATTAGCGCTTTTTTCAGTTTTACTCTTTGGTATTGTTCCAGCGAGTGTTAAGTTATCAAATGCTATTGAAAATCAATATCAGACATCAATTCAAAGAACAGTTGACAAAGCAGATTCAGAAGCAGGAAACATAACAAAATCCAAAAACAAATCAACTAGTTACTGGGAAAAATTAAAGAAAAAAGTAACATCAACTTCAGTGTCTCTTAGTAAAAAATTCGAAACTATTTTAAGTAGAATGATTGATGCTGTTGCAGTATTAATTGTAACCACTTGCTTGATCCCTATTTTCGTTTTATTATCATTTATTTGGTTTATCAATATAATATTCAATCTAAATGTAAACCCTAATCTGAAACAATTCTCAATGGTAGGAAAAGGGATTAGAGGATTAAAACATAAAAGACATTTGAGTCATTAAAATGATACAATAAAAACAATTTAGGATATCTAAATTGTTTTTTTAAGATAAAAAAAGGTCATCGTTTCCGATGACCGAGGTTTTACAATGAAAAATAAAATTTTCATCTGGTAATTATTCTAATGGATTTTTAAATAAAATTCAATCAAAAACTGTAAATCAAATAAAATTTTATATTGCTAAGTGTTATCCATTTAAATTCAGTTAAATGCAAAAGAGATGGCATTAAATAATTAGAAATATTGAACAATTTAACTTGAGTGGTATAATAAAAATAAAAAGGACTCAGACATGTCTAATAGATCTTTAGTTATAAAAATAAGTCTATTTCTTAGCTTAGCAATTTTTACACATCAAGGTGTTTATGCTGATACAAGTTTGAGTCCTAGTGTTACCCAAACGACAACTATTTCATCTCAGGTAAGTAGTTCAAGTAATCAAACGCAACCATCCATATCAAATTCATCTGATTATGGTAAAGAAATTTCGCGCAAACAAGATGCATCTGGAAATGTTGTTGTAACCTATCAAAAAAATGATGGAAGTAGTCTTTATGTGACTTATCACACAGACGGATCGGTTTCTACCTTTACAGCAAGTGGGATTGGTATCTTTATTCCTACCACATCTTTTGAGATAAATACCAGTTCAACATCATCGTCTGTTTCATTATCTAGTGAAGAAACGCAATCTAGTATGTCAAGTACAAGGCCATCATCTTCACAAATGTCATCTCGTTTAAATTCTTCCAATCAATCTAAATCTAATCCTAATTCTGAACTGCTAAGTAGTTCAAGTATTGAGAAAAAAACAACTTCTAAGTTTCCAAGTACAGGTGAAGAAAGCCCAACTATCTTAATATTTGCAGGCTATATGAGTTTGATGGTTGTTTTACTTTCATGTATTTTAAGATATCAGAAAGGCTAACTGTTTTTTGTGATGTGTGTCTTTCAATAGTATGATATAATTTATATTAATAAAACCATTTCTAAAATGGAAATTTTCTAGTAAAAAGAGACAGAAACAAGAGAGAGAGAAAAAATGTTTGAAAAGACAAAACGGGTAGGTTTAATCGTCTACCTTTATTATAATCGTGATGCCAGAAAGCTTCAAAAATACGGTGATTTTCATTATCATTCAAGAAAAATGAGGTATATTCTTTTATATCTAAATGAAGATCATTTACAAGAAACAGCTGATGAAATTGCCAAATTAAAATTTGTAAAAGCTGTAAAACCGTCTTATTTTGAAGATATCGACCAGGATTTTGTAGGTATTTTAACCAGATAAAAAGTAGCTTAAAAAGCTACTTTTTTTATTTTTAGTTCTAAAAAAGTAGAAAAATTTAGAATAAAGAAAAAAATTAAAAAAAGTATCGACAATTTTCAGATAATTCTGTATTCTAATAAACATATCAATAAGAGTTTTGGGAGAGAAAAAGATGAATAAACGTTTTCTATTAGCAACAGTTTCACTTTTTAGTGCAGTAACACTTGCTGCATGTAGTTCAGCACCAACAGGATCAAGTAATTCTTCTGGTACTAAAGTTGGCGACACCATAAAAGTAGGGATTAATTTAGAATTAACCGGTGCCGTTTCTGCTTACGGTAATGCTGAGAAAAATGGTGCTCAACTCGCAATTAACGAAATCAATAAAGATGGTGGCGTTAATGGTAAAAAATTAAAAGTTGTTACAAAAGATAACAAATCTGACAATTCTGAAGCTTCTTCTGTTACAACAAGTCTTGCAACTGAAAGTAAAGTTAATGTTATTGTAGGACCAGCAACATCAGGTGCGACTGCAGCAGCACCAAATGCTTCATCAGCTGGTGTTCCATTAATTACACCTTCTGCTACACAAGATGATTTGACACTGACAAGTGACGGTAAAACAAGAAAAGATGTTTTCCGTACCATCTTCGTCGATAGTTATCAAGGTGATGTTTTGTCAAAATATGCAACAGAAAACCTAAAAGCGAAAAAAGTTGTCCTTTTCTATGATAACTCAAGTGATTATGCAAAAGGAATTGCAAAACGCTTTAAGAAAGTCTACAAAGGTGACATTGTTACTGAAGCAACTTTCCAATCAGGTGATACAGATTTTCAATCTGCTTTAACAAAATTTAAAGATAAAGATTATGATGCTATTGTTATGCCAGGTTACTATCAAGAAGCTGGAACTATTATTAAACAAGCACGTGAAATGGGAATTACAGCTCCAATCTTAGGACCTGATGGATTTGCCGATGATAAACTTGTTGAACTTGCAGGAAAATCAAATGTAAATGATGTTTATTACATTTCAGGCTTCTCTAAATCATGCTCTAAAAAAGCCGCAAAATTTGCTTCAGACTATAAAGCAAAATATGGTAGTGAACCATCAATGTTTGCAGCTTTAGCTTATGATTCTGTTTATATGGCAGCTAAGGCTTCTGAAAAAGCAAAAACATCTGCTGATATTTCTGAAAATCTAGCAAATATCAAAAACTTTAAAGGCGTAACTGGTACAATGACAATTGATAAAAAACATAACCCTGTTAAATCTGTCTCTATTGTTGGTTTAACAAATGGTTCTGAATCATCAACAACACCAGTAGAAGCTGACTAATAGGGAATGGCAATATGGGGAAGCTAAGTTTCCCCATATTATTATGTATAAAGATTGGGAGTATATATGATCCAACAACTTGTAAATGGTCTAATCCTAGGAAGTGTTTATGCTTTACTAGCGTTAGGATACACAATGGTTTATGGGATTATCAAATTAATTAACTTTGCCCATGGAGATATCTATATGATGGGGGCATTTATTGGTTATTATATGATTAATACCCTGCATTTAAATTTCTTTGTGACATTAGTTTTAACAATGGTAATTACAGCAACTCTCGGTGTTGTGATTGAATTTTTAGCTTATCGTCCTCTAAGGCACTCTACTAGAATTGCAGCATTAATTACCGCAATTGGGGTATCATTTTTGCTGGAATATACAATGGTATTTTTTGTAGGAGCTGATGCGAGATCTTTTCCACAAGCTTTGAAAGTTGTTAAATATAGTCTTGGTCCAGTTACAGTGACAAATGTTCAGTTGATTATTTTGGTTATTTCAATTTTATTAATGCTTGCGCTTCAATTTATTGTTAAGCAAACAAAAATGGGAAAAGCCATGCGTGCTGTTTCTGTTGATAGTGACGCAGCAGAATTAATGGGAATAAATGTCAACTCAACAATTAGTTTTACATTTGCTTTAGGATCTGCTTTGGCAGGAGATGGTGGCGTCCTCATCGGACTTTATTATAATTCAATAAATCCATTAATGGGAATGACACCAGGGATTAAAGCATTCATTGCCGCAGTATTAGGAGGTATTGGAATTATACCTGGTGCTGCCTTGGGTGGTTTCTTGATTGGTTTGCTGGAAACATTCTCAGTTGCTATTGGACTTTCAAGTTACCGTGATATTGTCGTATATGCTGTTTTAATTATTATCCTACTAATTAGACCAGCTGGACTTCTTGGAAAAAATGTGAAGGAAAAGGTATAAGAGATGAAAAAAAATAGTAAATCCATCTTATCTTGGTTGGTTATCATTGTTGCCATTTTCTTAGTCCTTAACTTACTAATTGGAAAAGGAATCCTTGGACCTTATTATGTTCAAATACTGATGGGAATTGGTATTTCTATTATTATGGCAATGGGGACAAACCTAGTTCTAGGCTATTCTGGACAATTTCCTCTTGGACAAGCTGGTTTTATGGCAATTGGTGCCTATTCTACAGCAATTGTTACTAAAGCTATGCCAACTTATTTAGGATTTTATGTGTCCATGGTACTAGGTATTTTGATTGCAGGTATTATTGCAATTATTGTTGGTTTTCCAACCCTAAGATTAAAAGGAGACTATCTTGCAATTGCAACCCTTGGAATTGCTGAAATTATTCGTATAGCGATTGTAAATGGTGGTGATTTAACAAATGGAGCAGCAGGATTAACAGGTGTCCTTCAATATACAACCTGGCCTGTCGTATATGCATTTGTTGTTTTTATTGCTATTATGATGTTAAATTTCTTAAATAGTCCAGTCGGTAGACAAGTTATTTCAATTCGTGAAGATGAAATTGCCGCAGAATCAATGGGAGTGAATACAACTGTTATTAAGGTAGCAACTTTTGCTTTTGCAGGGATGACAGCAAGTGTTGCAGGATCACTCTATGTTGGCTATATTGGGACTGTCGTGCCAAAGGATTTTACCATCATGCGCTCAATTGATTATCTCATTATTGCAGTATTAGGTGGTTTAGGATCAATGACTGGTACGATTGTTGCTGCACTCGTACTGGGTGGTCTAAATATGTACCTTCAAAACTTCTCAGAAGTGCGTATGATAATCTATTCATTAGCATTGATTTTAGTGATGGTATTTAAACCAGGTGGCTTGTTAGGAACAAAAGAATTATCATTAAGTAAATTATTTGAGAAAAAAACAAAGGAGGTCAACTAAATGGCACTTCTTGAAGTCAAAAATGTAACCAAAAATTTTGGTGGACTAACAGCAGTTGGTGATGTCACTATGGAGTTGAATCCTGGTGAATTAGTTGGACTTATCGGACCAAATGGTGCAGGTAAAACAACTCTTTTCAATCTTTTAACTGGTGTTTATGTTCCTACGGAAGGAACGATTACTCTAGATGGAACAGTTTTAAATGGAAAATCACCTTATAAAATTGCTGCACTAGGACTTTCTAGAACATTCCAAAACATTCGCCTTTTCAAATCAATGTCAGTGTTAGATAATGTTTTGTTAGGCATGAATAATCATCATAAAATGCATGTTTTTTCAAGCTTACTTAGGTTACCGAATCATTATAAAAGTGAAGATGAACTTGTAAAAAAAGCTCTAGAACTTTTAAAAATCTTTGATCTTGATCAATATGCAGATACTTTGGTCAAAAATTTACCTTATGGAAAGCAGCGTCGTTTAGAGATTGTTCGTGCACTTGCTACAGAACCCAAAATTCTCTTTTTAGATGAGCCAGCAGCTGGAATGAATCCGCAAGAAACAGCAGAATTGACAGCACTAATTCGTCAAATTAAAGAAGATTTTGGCATCACAGTTATTCTAATTGAGCATGATATGAGTCTTGTTATGGAAGTAACAGAGCGTATTTACGTTCTTGAGTATGGTCGTCTCATTGCGCATGGGACTCCAAAAGAAATTAAAACGAATAAACGTGTAATTGAAGCCTATCTTGGAGGTGAGTAGGGATGAGTATGTTAAAAGTTGAAAATTTATCCATTTCTTATGGTGCCATAGAGGCTGTCCGAAACGTTTCGTTTGAAGTTAATCAAGGTGAAGTTGTTACGCTTATTGGTGCAAATGGTGCTGGAAAAACGTCAATTCTTAGAACAATTTCTGGCTTAGTTAAACCAAGTAGTGGAACTATTTCCTTTTTAGATCAGGAGATTCAAAAAGTACCTGCGAGGAAAATTGTTTCAAAAGGCTTATCTCAAGTTCTCGAAGGACGACATGTTTTTTCAGGCTTATCAGTATTAGAAAATCTTGAAATGGGAGCATTTTTACAAAAAGATAGAGATGAGAATCAAAAAATGTTATCTCATATTTTTAGTCGTTTCCCAAGACTTGAAGAACGTAAAAATCAAGGTGCTGCAACTTTATCAGGCGGAGAACAGCAAATGCTGGCAATGAGACGCGCCTTAATGAGTAAACCAAAATTACTTTTGCTGGATGAGCCTTCAATGGGTCTAGCGCCTATTTTCATTCAGGAGATTTTTGATATTATTCAAGACATTCAAAAACAAGGCACTACGGTTTTGCTGATTGAACAAAATGCGAATAAGGCCTTATCTATAGCTGATAGAGGTTATGTTCTTGAGACTGGTAAAATTGTTTTATCTGGTAGTGGTAGTGACTTACTAGCTTCAGATGAAGTTCGTAAAGCTTATTTAGGTGGTTAAAAAGTCTTGTAAAAGGAGTCAAAATGGCAGTAAAAGATTTTATGACTAAAAAGGTTGTTTATGTTTCACCGGAAACTAGTGTTGCACATGCGGCTGATATTATGAGAGATCAAGGATTAAGACGGTTACCAGTAGTTGAAAATGATCATTTGGTTGGTCTAGTTACTGAAGGAACAATGGCGGATGCAACACCATCAAAAGCAACTAGACTTTCGATTTATGAAATGAATTATCTTCTCAATAAAACGAAAATTAGAAATATTATGATTCGTGAAGTTATCACCATTTCACCTTATGCTCGATTAGAAGATGCTATCTATAAAATGATGAAACATAAAGTTGGTGTTTTACCAGTAGTTGAAAATGACCAAGTCTATGGTATTATCACTGATAGAGATGTTTTTAAAGTCTTTTTACAAGTTTCTGGATATGGTGAAGAAGGGACACGTGTTATCGTTGAAACAGAAGACACCATAGGGGTCTTAGCAAAAGTCGCAGATATTATTTCTAAAGAAAATGTCAATATTTATAGAACAGTTGTCGCAACTCGAAAAACAGGTAAGGTTGTTATCGAGATTCAATTGGATGGTAAAGTTGAACCAAAACAGTTAAGAGAAAAACTTGAACAAGAACATATCTTAGTAGAATCTATAGAACAAACAGAAGCAAAAGCAGACTTATAAAAGAACATGACTAAAGAGATTTAGTCGTGTTTTTTTAGTGAATTTTTGGTAAAATAAAGAAGTATATATTAAAAAAAAGTTTGGAAGTAACGATGCGTTTAGGGAAATTGATTACCTTTGAGGGGCCAGATGGTGCAGGAAAGACAAGTGTTTTAGAAGCCATAATCCCAATTATTTCACAACATCAGAAACAAGATATTGTTATCAGTCGAGAACCTGGTGGTGTTCAAATCTCTGAAAAAATTAGAGATATTATTTTAGATATTCATCACACACAAATGGATGACAAGACAGAACTCTTACTTTATATCGCAGCTAGACGTCAGCATATGGTGGAAAAAGTATTTCCAGCATTAGATAAAGGACAATTAGTCTTCATGGATCGTTTTATTGATAGTTCAGTTGCTTACCAAGGATTTGGTAGAGGTTTAGATGTTGAAGCAATTAATTGGTTAAATCAATATGCTACTGATAATCGAAAACCTGATTTAACTTTTTTCTTTGATGTTCCCTCAGAAATTGGTTTAAAACGGATTTCGTTAAGTGATGATAGAGAAGTGAATCGTCTTGACCTTGAAAAATTAGAAATGCACCAAAAAGTTAGAGAAGGTTATCAAGAACTTGCTCAAAAAGAAAGTCAACGGATAAAGAAAATTGATGCTACGAAACCTTTTGAACAGGTCATTCAAGATGTTCTTGATATATTACTTCCCTATTTAGAAAGTAATAAAATTTAGATGATGACGATTCAAGAACTACAACCAAAGCTTTTTGAGACATTTACTAATATTATCCAATCTGGACGCTTAAATCATGCTTATCTTTTCTCAGGTGATTTTGCTAGTTTAGATATGGCTATATATATTGCTAAAAGCATTTTTTGTCAGTCCAAACTTAATGATTTACCGTGTCAGACTTGTCGAGTGTGTAGGCTTATTGATAAAGGGGAGTTTCCTGATTTAAAAATAATTGAACCTTCAGGACAAATTATTAAAACTGAAGTTATCAAAGAAGTCATGAAAGACTTCACAAAAACTGGACTTGAGGGTGAGAAACAAGTTTTTATTATACGTGATTGTGACAAAATGCATATCAATGCTGCCAACAGTCTCTTAAAATACATCGAAGAACCTCAAAGTCAGTCTTATATTTTTTTATTGACAAGTGATGACAATAAAGTTCTTCCAACAATAAAAAGTAGAACACAAGTTTTTCATTTCCCCAAAAACAGATCAGTCTTACTTGAATATGCATTACAAAAAGGACTTTTAAAAACTCAAGCTGATATTTTAGTTGAAATCTCTAAAGATCCTAAAGATTTAGAAAAAAAATTAGATTCAAAGGCATCACAATTAATTCAAACTTGTCAAAAATGGGTAGCACTTCTAAAAAGAGACTCAGATCAAGCATACTTAGAAATTTCAAAACTAGTTCAACAAGCAACAGATAAGTTTGAACAAGAAATGGTGTTTCAGATTTTAATGATTATTTTTTCTAAGCAGATAGAAGGAAACGAAGATTTGATTTGGATAGAAAAAATTTACAATGCTCAACAAATGTGGATGAACTATGTGAGTTTTCAAAATGCACTTGAATATATGATTTTATCTTGACTATTATATCAGTATGATTTTCAATCAATTAATTTAGAAGCTACCCTATAAAATAAAAAGGAGGTTGAGACCTTTGGATAAAAGAGATATGTTTGATGCATTTGATGGTTTATCTCAAAATTTATTAGTTACTTTAGCAGACATTGAAGCATTAAAAAAACAAGTGCAATCTTTAGTAGAGGAAAATACGACACTTCGACTTGAAAACATGAAATTAAGAGATCGACTTAGTCGTCATGATCATGAAAATCATGTTAAGGTCTCACCGGGTCAGGGTAAGGTTCACTTAGAGGGCATCTATGACGAAGGTTTTCATATTTGCAACGATTTTTATGGGCAACGCCGTGAGAACGATGAAGACTGTATATTCTGCAGGGAATTATTAGATAGAAAGTAAATCATGCAAATCCAAAAAAGCTTTAAAGACGAAAAGACAAGTGGTTGTCTCTATTTAATACCTACTCCAATTGGGAATCTTCAGGACATGACTTTTAGAAGTGTTGAGACATTAAAGTCAGTTGATTTTATTTGTGCTGAAGATACTAGAAATACAGGTATATTACTCAAACATTTTGATATTAAAACAAAACAAATTAGTTTTCATGAACACAATTCAAAAAGTAAGATTCCAGATTTAATAGATTTGTTAAAGCAAGGATTTGATTTAGCACAAGTATCAGATGCAGGAATGCCCTCTATTTCAGATCCTGGACAAGATTTAGTGAAAGAAGCAGTTAAAGAAGCTATTTCTGTAGTCGCATTACCAGGAGCATCAGCTGGCATTACAGGTTTAATTGCCAGTGGTATTATGCCACAGCCACATATTTTTTATGGTTTTTTGCCACGAAAAAAAGGACAACAAATAGATTTTTTTACGTCAAAGAAACATTATGAAGAAACACAGATTTTCTATGAATCACCATTTAGAGTTCTAGACACTTTAGAAAATATGATCTCAGTTTACGGTGATCGTCAAATATGTTTGGTTAGGGAATTAACGAAAGTCTTCGAAGAGTATCAAAGAGGCTCCATTTCAGAACTGATTACTTATCTGCATGAAAATACTCTGAAAGGTGAATGCCTTATTATTGTTGAGGGATTTACAAAACAAGAAGTTGATGACAAAGAATTATTATCAGAAATAGACATAAAAGATTTGGTCAGTGATTTGATTGATCAGGGTCTAAAACCAAATCAAGCAATTAAGCAAGTTGCAAAAAACTATAAACTTAACAGACAAGATGTGTATACTATCTTTCATGACATAAACTAAAAAAGATTGTGTTTTTCACAATCTTTTTTAGTTTATTTTAGTGCCATGAACAGCAGTAACTTTTGTTTTTTTTACTAAATCATTACAATTTTCAGCAGTTACGCCACCACCAAGCATGAGTTCAATGCGACCATCTGCATAATTAATAAGGTCATTTAAATGATCAATGTTATTAAAAATGTCATTTTTTTCATCTGATCCATGCAATAGAATACGCGTAAATCCGTATTCAATCAATTCATCAATTGCTTCTTTTTGATGAGTTTTTGGAATAGAATCAAATGCCATGTGAAAGACTAAAGGCAATCCTTTAGTAGCTGGTAATAAAAATTGAATACCATCATGATCTAGTAAATTTTCTTTCGTTAGTAAGCCTAGTACAAGGTAATCAGTTTCAAGTTCCACAGCTTGAAGGATATCTTCTTCCATAACTCTTAATTCAAGATCATTATAAACAAAATTGCCACCACGGGGTCTAATCATAGTTGCCACGGTGATATTCTTTTCATGTAAGTGTCGTGCTGCTTCTTTAATAACACCGTAAGAAGGTGTGGTTCCACCAACAGCTAAGTTATCACATAGTTCCACACGTTGAACTTTTTCAGAAGTTAGGGAAAAAAGTTCGGTTAAGTTTTCAGCACAAAATTCTTTGATAAACATATTGTCTCCTTTATTAAATCTATTGTAACATGAAAAACGAATTTGATTGACTGAATTACCTGAAAATTCTTTACAAAAAGAATAATATCTTGTATAATCTCTATAATTATACGGAGGTGTTGATATGACAATTTATAATTTCTCTGCAGGTCCTGCAGTATTGCCAAAACCTGTGCTATTACAGGCACAAAGTGAATTACTTGATTACCAATCAACTGGCATGAGTGTACTAGAAATGTCGCACCGATCCAAAGCTTTTGATGATATTATAAAATCTGCTGAATCATTATTAAGAGAATTGATGGCTATCCCTAATAATTATAAAGTTTTATTTTTACAAGGCGGTGCTTCAACTCAATTTACGATGATACCACTAAACCTTGCAAAAGGAAAAAAAGCTTATTATTGCGTTGCAGGTTCTTGAGGTAAAAAAGCCTATACAGAAGCTGTAAAGTTATCTAAAACAGTTTCATTTGAACCTATTCTATTAGCTTCATCTGAAGAAAATCACTTTAATCACATACCAAAATTTGAAGCTTCTCAGATAGATCCAGAAGCTGCTTATGTGCATATAACGACGAATAACACTATTGAAGGAACAGCAATTTATGATTTACCAGATACTAATGGGGTACCTATTGTAGCTGATATGTCTTCAAATATTTTAGCGGTAAGGTATCAAGTTGAACAATTTGGCATGATTTATGCTGGTGCTCAAAAGAACATTGGTCCTGCAGGTGTTACAGTTGTTATTATTAGAGATGATTTGTTAAATCAAGAACCCACTTTATCAAGTATGCTAGATTATAAGATTCAAGCTGATGCGCAGTCTCTTTACAATACACCACCTGCATATAGTATTTATATTGCAAAATTAGTCTTTGAGTGGGTTAAAGAACTTGGTGGTCTAGATAAAATGGAAGACTATAATCGTGAGAAATCTCATTTACTTTATGATTATATTGATCAATCTGACTTTTATTCAAATCCAGTTGTCGACCTCAAAGATCGTTCTCTTGCAAATATTCCATTTGTAACGCCTTCAAAGGAATTAGATATTAAATTTGTTGAGGAAGCAGACCAACATGGCTTCAAAAATATCAAAGGACATAGAAGTGTCGGTGGTATGAGAGCAAGCTTATACAATGCCTTTCCAAGACAAGGTGTCCTTGATCTCATTAATTTTATGCAATCATTTGAATCTAAAAACAAATAGGAGACTACAATGGAAATAAGATTAGCATTTCCAAATGAAATTAACCAGATAATGGAAATTATTGAAGAAGCTAGACAGACTATTGCAGCCTATGGCAGTGACCAATGGCAAGATGGTTATCCTAATGCTCAAGTCATTGAAGAAGATATCTTAAAAGGCCAAGGCTATGTTGCCATTGTTGAAGAAACAATTGTTGCTTACTGTGCTGCTATTTTTGGTAATGAAGAAGCTTATAATCATATTTATGATGGGAAGTGGCAAACAGGTAATAAAGAATACCTAACTTTTCATAGAATAGCTGTTTCACAAAAGTGGCAAGGTAAGCATATTGCACTAACCTTTTTACAAGGTTTGATAGAAAGTCTGGACTTTGATGATTTTAGATGTGATACACATGAACTTAACAAAGGGATGCAAACATTATTATCAAAACTTGGTTTTGTGTATTGTGGTAAAGTACCTTTATCTGGTGTCCGTCTTGCTTATCAAAAACAAAAGCAATCATTTGAAAATGCTACTTATCAAGAAGTCCCTGAAAATACTTACTAAAAAAGGATATGAAAGGTACTGTTATATGATATAACAGTTATGAAAAATGGTATTTAGCGTAAAAACTTATAACAATATTAATCAAGTTGGCTTAAAAGAATTAGGAAATCATTTTCAAATTGATGGCTCTTTAGCTGAAAATCCCGATGCTTATATTATACGCAGTCAAAATTTACATGATGTTACTTTCCCACCTGCATTAAAAGCAATTGCTAGAGCAGGTGCAGGAACCAATAATATTCCAATTGCGTCTGCAACTGAGCAAGGGATTGTCGTTTTTAATACACCCGGGGCGAATGCAAATGCCGTTAAAGAAGCTGTTTTAGCTGCTATTTTACTCTCGGCAAGAGATTACATTTCTGCAAATCAATGGACAAATCAATTGTCTGGTCAAGACATTCCAAAACAAATTGAAGCTGGAAAAAAACAGTTTGCAGGTAATAAAATAAGTGGAAAAACACTTGGTGTTATTGGACTTGGAGCTATCGGCGCACGTATTGCTAATGATGCTTATCGACTAGGTATGAAAGTGTATGGCTATGATCCATATGTCTCAATTGAAACAGCTTGGAATATTTCAAGTCATGTCAAACGTGTTGCGGATATAAAGACAATCTTTGAGTCATGTGATTACATTACAATTCACGTTACTTTAACAGACGATATAAAAGAAATCTTTAATAAGGATGCTTTTAAAGATATGACTAAAGGAACAACCATCATTAATTTTGCGCGTGCTGAATTAGTTGACAACACGGCATTATTTGATGCTATAGAGACTGATGTTGTCAAACGTTACATCACTGATTTTGGGACAGAAGATTTGCTCAATAAAGACCACGTTACTGTATTTCCACATGTTGGAGGTTCAACCCAAGAAGCGGAATTGAATTGTGCTATTATGGCAACTCAAACAATCAAACGCTTTTTAGAAACTGGTGAAATTACCAATGCTGTTAATTTTCCAAACGTTCATCAAATACAAACTGCGCCTTACCGAATCACATTAATCAATAAAAATGTTCCTAATATTGTAGCGAAAATATCAACAGCTGTTTCAGATTTGGGTATTAATATTGATAATATCATCAATCGTTCAAAAGGTAATTTTGCCTATACATTATTAGATTTGGATGAAGATGATTTTTCTAAAATTGAAGCTTTGGTAAAGCAATTTGAAGACAGTGATAATATTGTACGTGTTCGGTTAATCAAAAAATAACGAAAAAATGTTATGGATTGCAATTCATAACATTTTTATTATAATGAATTTATGTATTATAAATCTTATTATAAATCCCCACTTGGGCAAATATCAATCATATGTGATGATAGCTCACTTTGTGGGTTATACTTTCATGATCAAAAATATTATGAAAAAGGCTTTGAAAATAGTGATCTTGTTGAAGATGAAACAGCGATTCATAAAGTGGTTAAATTAGCTTTAGATGATTATTTTCTTGGTGATGACAGAACCCTAAAAAACATTTCTATAAAGCCTAAGGGGACCCCTTTTCAAGAAAAGGTTTGGTATGCTCTAAAAGATATTTCTTTTGGTCATACGACCACCTATGGGGAGTTAGCAAAAAAAATGAATTGTCAATCTGCTCAGGCAGTTGGAGGAGCAATTGGAAGAAATCCCATTGCTATTGTCATTCCTTGTCATAGAGTTCTTGGGAAAAATGGGGAACTTACAGGTTATGTAGCTGGTGTGGATTGTAAAAAATGGCTTCTAAATCATGAAAAAGAGGAGAAAAAAGATGATTACTTTTTATGAGTATCCGAAATGCAGTACTTGCCAAAGAGCAAAAAAAGAACTGAAACAGTATGTTTCAAACTTTGAAACAATTGATATAAAAACAAATCCACCAAAAGATGAACTTTTGAAAACCTGGATGAATCAAGGCGATTTTACGCTCAAAAATTTTTTTAACACGAGTGGTAATCGTTATAAATCACTTGGACTAAAAGATAAAATAGATAGTTTGACTATTGATCAAGCTGCTGACATGTTATCAAAAGACGGTATGTTAATCAAACGACCACTTTTGATTAAAGATGGAACATTAGTGCAAATTGGTGCTAGGAAATCTTATCAGACTTTATTTGAATCTTAAAAAAAGAAGGTATAACCCTTCTTTTTTTAGTTTAGATATTTACTGGCTTCTCTTATACTAAGTGGTGCTAATTGAGATTTGTGCTCCTTGATAAAATTCCTGACCCATTCAGGATTTGTCTTTGAATAATCTCTCAAGCTCCATCCTATTGCTTTATTAATAAAAAATTCTTGACTTCCAAAATTTTGACAGATAATTAGTGCTAGAAGTTCAGTATCTGTTTTGTCTTTTGCACCTAATTGATGGTCAATTGCTATCCGTCGTAACCAAAAATCATCAGAATGAGACAAATCAATCATAAATTCTTTAATTCTTGGATCATTGATTCGACCTAGAATACGGTCGAAATGGTCAATAGTATCCCACCATTGATTTGTTTTGGCAAAAGACAATAGGTGTGGAATATCTTCATAGATCAATAGTTTTTGACAACCTTTAAGGTAATCACATACAAAATAATGCATTTCACGTTTTGGACTCTGCCAAGCTTTATCTAAAAGTTGCCAATCAATGATTTTAGACTTTTTGGCTTCTTTTATAATATCTTTGTAAATTAGTCTACGTTCAGGTGTTTTGATACCATAAAAAGAGAAAAGATTCCTCATGTAAGCAGACATTTGTTTAGCTTTATCAGCATCTGAAACATTTTCAAAACGCTTTTCTAATAATGTAAATAGATGTTCGTTCATATATTTGTTCTAATCAGATTAAAACTCAAGATTTATTTCAAGTAAAATAGGAGTGTGATCCTGACGATCTCCAGAATGTATCATTTCTGATTTTGTAATTAACTCGCTGACACGATTAGAAGTCAACCAGTAATCAATACGCCATCCTGTGTTATTAATCTTACTTGTTTTGCTACGTTGAGCCCACCATGAATAGACATTAGGGACATCTCCATGAACATATCTAAAGCTATCAGTGAATCCTCCTTCAAGAAGACTAGTGAAGCCTTGTCTTTCTTCATCGGTAAATCCTGCTGAACGGCGGTTACTAGCAGGGTTTGCGAGATCAATTTCTTTATGGGCGACATTGTAGTCACCAGTTGCTAAAACAGGTTTTTGTTTGTCTAGAGAAATAAGATACTCTTTGTATTTTTCGTCCCAAATTTGTCTATCTGCCAATCTTTTAAGCCCATCTCCAGCATTTGGAGTGTAGACTTGTGTGATGAAAACATTGTCAAATTCAAGTGTAATAATACGACCTTCAGCATCCATTGTTGTTGGTGCTTTAATTTCTGGGAAGGTTATTTTTGGTTCAAGCTCTTTTTTGTATAAGAACATTGTACCGGCATAACCTTTTCTGGCAGGTTCTACAGAAGAACGCCATACATTACTATAATCAGGGAAGTATGAAAGAAGAACTTCTAAATGTTTTTTGGTAGGTCCGTTAGCAGATAATTTTGTTTCTTGAATAGCAATGACATCAGCATTTTCTTTTGCAATGGTTTCTATGACTGCACGTGAAAGTAGTGCACGTGGAGATTCGGCTGTTAGCGCCGCATTTAGGGAATCAATATTCCAAGAGATTAATTTCATATGAATCACTTTCTTCGTTTTTTTCTCATTGTAACAAAAAATAGTTTGACATGCTAATTTGTCGTATTTAAAGTTGTTATAAAAGAAGATCAACGATCTCCTTTTATTTTTTTCGAGCTAGTAAGGTTGCAAATTGTAAAGCAATAGGCTCCCCGTTTTCATCAAGTCTATGAAGATGACCTAAATTTTCGTTGTATTTAATAATGTCCCAGTCTTGATAATAGTCTTTAAGCTCACCTTCTTTAAAGGTAAATGAAAATGGCATGTGACATGGGTATTTTTCAGTATCCATAGCACAAACAATTAAATTCAGCCCATTTTTTTTGGTTTGATTTTTCATATTTGAAATAATAGCTGGAATCTTATCTGCATTTAGGAACATCATCACAACAGTTGAAATAATAGCATCATATTGACCATGTAAATTGGCTTGATTGATATCATAAGTTCTGACAGCATAGGGTAAATCTTCATTTAGAGCAATATGTTCTAATTTTTCAAGACTATCATGATTGAGGTCAACAGAAACGACATCATGTCCAAGTAAAGAAAGATATAGAGAATTTCGTCCAGGGCCAGAACCGAGGTCTAATATCTGGCTCGATGTCGTCAGAAGAGGTGTCATCTCAAGTACTTCTGAGTGTGTTCGGCCAATCTGATATTTCTTTTCAAAATAGTCTTCTCTTAAGCAATAGAAGGTTAAAAAACATTCTAAATCATCACTTTCAGGAACAATTCTGTGCCAAATATCATGACCAATAAAAGGTGTTTCTGTTTCTGGTGTGAAGACATCAGTGTGTAGGATATCACCTTCAGAATTTAAGGTTAAAAAACTTAGTTTTCCTGATATTATGGTTAACTTTGCCCAAGTGCCCTCTTTAGTATTATGCTTTTGTTGAACAGCACTTGGTAAACTTTCTTTAGTCCAAATTGGAAGCATTTTATAAGGAATGAGTTGCTTGGATGAAACTATCATTTATTTTCCTCGCCATAACTTTTAGTTTTATGTGACTTATATAAAAATAGTATCATATTTCAAGAAAATTACCTAGTTAAGTAATATATTTTATAAAATAGTCTATGATGGTTGCTATATTATTCATCTTGTGATAAACTACTTTTAGTTTTGGAGGATTACCCAAGTCCGGCTGAAGGGAACGGTCTTGAAAACCGTCAGGCGTGTAAAAGCGTGCGTGGGTTCGAATCCCACATCCTCCTTAAAAAAGAAAGGGTCGCTTTAGCGACTCTTTTTTTGTTAATCTAAAATGGTAAGTGAATTGTTAAATTGAATTAGCCTGTCATTTATAAAAGAGAATGTGGTATAATGTCAATTGTTACTAATATCAAGTTAACTATCCTTCATAGTGAACGACGATAAAAAATATGGGTTTCATTAGCCCCGAAAGGAATTTTATGTCTACTAAAAAACCATTCTATATTACAACTCCTATTTACTATCCATCTGGAAAGTTACATATTGGTTCAGCTTACACAACGATTGCCTGTGATGTGTTGGCAAGATATAAACGTATGATGAATCATGATGTCTTTTACTTAACAGGACTTGACGAACATGGTCAAAAAATTCAAACAAAAGCTGAAGAAGCTGGGATTTCGCCACAAGCCTATGTTGATGAAATGGCTAAAGAAGTAAAAGAGCTATGGTCATTATTAGACATTTCATACGATAAATTTATTAGAACTACAGATAACTACCATGAAGAAGTCGTGGCACAAGTATTTGAAAAACTATTAGCGCAAGATGATATTTACCTTGGGGAATACTCAGGTTGGTACTCTGTATCTGACGAAGAATTTTTCACTGAAAGTCAATTAGATGAAGTTTTTCGTGATGAATCTGGTAATGTTACAGGTGGTATTGCACCATCTGGACATGAAGTTGAGTGGGTTTCAGAAGAGTCTTATTTCTTACGCTTAGGGAAGTACGCAGACCGTTTGGTCGCTTTCTTTAATGAACATCCAGAATTCATTCAACCTGATGGTCGTATGAATGAAATTGTAAAAAATTTCATTGAACCTGGTCTAGAAGATTTAGCAGTGTCAAGAACATCTTTTACTTGGGGTGTTAAAGTACCATCAAATCCAAAACATGTTGTCTATGTATGGATTGATGCACTACTTAATTACGCGACTGCACTTGGCTACGGACAAGAAAATGATGCCAATTTTGATAAGTTTTGGAATGGAACAGTATTCCATATAGTAGGAAAAGATATTCTTCGCTTCCATTCAATATACTGGCCAATCATGCTAATGATGTTAGATATGAAATTACCTGAAAGACTTATTGCACATGGTTGGTTTGTGATGAAAGATGGCAAGATGTCTAAATCAAAAGGGAATGTTGTTTACCCAGAAATGCTTGTAGAACGTTTTGGACTAGATCCACTTAGATATTATCTCATGCGTTCATTGCCGGTAGGTTCTGATGGAACTTTTACACCAGAAGATTACGTTGGTCGCATCAATTATGAACTTGCTAATGATTTGGGAAATCTTTTAAACCGAACTGTAGCAATGGTTAATAAATATTTTGATGGAAAAGTACCAGCATATAAAGAAAATGTAACAGACTTTGATCAAGAATTAGCGCAAACTGTTGAAGCAAATATCAATGAATACTATAAACAAATGGATGCCGTTGATTACCCACGAGCTCTTGAGGCAGTGTGGACAATCATTTCACGAACAAATAAATATATTGATGAAACGACACCTTGGGTCTTGGCAAAAGATGACTCTCGTCTAGAAGAATTAGAATCTGTCATGTCACATTTAGTAGCAAGTTTACGTGTTGTTGCTCATTTAATACAACCTTTCATGATGTCAACATCAAATGCCATCATGGAACAATTAGGATTAAAAGGTCAATTTGATCTTGAAAATCTATCATTAGCTGGACTACCTAATGACATAACCGTAGTCACCAAAGGAAAACCAATATTCCCAAGATTAGATATGGATGAAGAAATACAATATATCAAATCACAAATGGAAAGTGGTTCAAAAAACCAAGTGAGTGATTCCAAAGAAGAGTGGCTTCCAGAAAATGTCACACTAACTTCTTCAAAAGAAGAAATTAAATTTGAAACATTTGATGCAGCAGAAATTAGAGTTGCTGAAGTAAAAGCTGTTTCAAAAGTAGAAGGTTCTGATAAATTATTATGCTTTAAATTAGATGCTGGAGATTCTGATGATCGCCAAATCTTATCTGGAATTGCTAAATTTTATCCTAATGAACAAGAGTTAGTTGGTCAAAAATTACAAATTGTTGCAAATTTAAAACCACGTAAAATGATGAAAAAATACATTAGTCAAGGGATGATTTTGTCAGCTGAATTTGATGGTAAATTAAACGTTTTAACAGTTGATCAATCCATACCAAATGGTTCAATAATTGGTTAATTTAAGAAAGGAGTTTTATTTGACTCCTTTTTTCTATCTTACAAACTATTAATTTGTTATAATATTAATGCTGAATTTAATCAATAAGGAAATAAAATGACATTAATACAATTAAGTAAAGAGGATTATGCATCCTCCTTATCTACATTTAAAGAAGTATCCTTCACTCAAACGACTCAGATGGCAAGTCTTTTGGAAAAAAGAGGTTTTGAGATTACATACTTAGGCTATCAAGTTGATAATGAAGTAAAAGTTGCTGGTTTTTTATACAGTAAGGCCATGACAGGTGGTTTGCATATGGAGATGAACACAGGTCCAGCATTCAAAGACAAAGCCTTTCTTAAACCATTTTTTGAAAGTTTAAAATCCTATGCTAAATCCAATAAGGCACTCGAATTGATTATCAAACCAGATAATAATTATCAAACCTTTGATACTAATGGTAATCCCAATGATGATCAAGATGATGACTTTATTGAAATGATGAAAAAATTAGGTTATCACCACGATGGACTACAAACTGGTTATCCAGGTGGGGAGCCTAATTGGCATTATGTAAAAGATTTATCTGGATTAACATCAGAAACGTTACGTAAATCTTATAGTAAAAAAGGACGTCCTTTAGCTAATAAAGCTTCATCATTTGGAATTCAAATTCGTCAATTAAAGCGTGAAGAATTATCACTGTTTAAAGAAATCACATCTTCAACATCAGAACGAAGAGATTATTCTGATAAATCACTTGATTACTATGAAGATTTTTACGATAGTTTTGAGGATAACTGTGAATTTGTTGTAGCAAGTATTCATTTAAAAGATTATTTAAGTCATTTGAATCAAAGTAAACATGAAATTGTGACTGAATTAAACCAGCTAAATGAAAAAATTGCACAAGGTGTTAATTCAGCTAAAGTAAATAAACAAAAAGCGCAATTAGAAAAGCAATTATCAACCTTTGAGACCAGAATTTCTGAAGCAAATGATATGATAGATAAACATGGTGAAGAAGATGTTGTCATGGCTGGAAGCTTGTTTATCTACACACCTCATGAAGCAGTGTATCTTTTTAGCGGTTCTTATACGGAATTCAATAGATTTTATGCACCAGTCGTGTTGCAAGAACGTGTCATGACAAAAGCATTGGAAAAAGGTATCCCTTTTTATAATTTCTTAGGGATTCAAGGTGTTTTTGATGGTTCAGATGGGGTATTGAGATTTAAACAGAATTTTAATGGTTATGTTGTTGAAAAACCAGGTAAATTTAGATATTACCCATCACCATTAAAATATAAAGCCATTCAAACCGTTAAAAGACTATTAAGAAGATTCTAGTTGAATTAAGAGCATTTTTGCTCTTTTTTTGTTATACTAAAAACAATGTTTGGCGAGGAGTTTATAGGTGTTAGAGAAGAAAAATACAAAATTTAAATGGATAGTTGCTAATGCTTCTCAAGGAGAAGATATGACTTATCTGAGAGATAAACTTGGGATTGATAGTGAAATTTTGTCATATGCTTCTGATAAAAATGAATTATCTCATTTAGAGTATGATCGGATAACTGGACAGTTAGTTGTCATTTATAATGTTTTAGATATTACCAAGCAAGATTTTCATTATCAGACAAGTCCTATGACTTTTTTTGTCAATCAAAATCAAATAGTAAGTATTTTTAACGAAAAAAATGCTTACATTATTGAACAATTAGATCATTTATTTCGTAAGCAAGAGGATTTAAGTTTATTTCAATTTTTATTTATCGCACTCTTTACGATTTCTAAAAATTATTTTCCAACAGTTGAATCTCTTAATCAAGAACGAAATCGTTTAAATCATTTATTACGGCAACGGACCAGTAAAAAAGAATTGCTTGAATTATCTGATTTACAAACTGGACTTGTTTATTTGGTTTCAGCTAGTAAGCAAAACACACTTTTATTAAATCAATTAAAAAGTCAGCCTTTGATGTCTAAATTGACTGAAGATGAAAAAGAGCAGCTTGAAGATGCGGTAATTGAAGCTAGACAGTTACTTGAAATGACACAGTTGTCGTCTCAAGTATTAGGTCAATTAGATGATGCTTATAATAATATTCTAAATAATGAGCTAAACGATACCATGAAAATTTTAACACTCTTATCCATTTTATTAACAGTACCTGATATGGTAACAGGTTTTTTTGGGATAAATGTTCCATTACCTAGTATTTTAACAAAAACTCCATTAGGATGGTTAATTGTCATAGGAATTGCAGTAGTTCTCTGGTTTGTTATGGCTGCGATATTGAGTTTTTTGATGGATTATCGTCGAAAATAAAGACTTGCTATAATTAGCAAGTCTTTTTATGATTACGCTGCATCATCTAATTCCTCATCTTCTTGAGGATGTTCAACTGGTTGATTTTCGTCTTCATTTGTGACTTCATTAGTATTGGTGTTACTAATAAGTCCCCCGTGTTGGTAATCAATATCAAAACCTTCAGCACTATTTGAAACTCTTACAGACTCATCAATTTTACCATCTGATGATAATGCAGAAACCAGAACAGAACGTGGGATTAGTTCAGTATCTGTGTATTCTGGTGTAACGCTATAAAAAACATGAATCTTCGGATTTTTTTAACATATGATAATACTTTTTTCTCAATATATTGCATACCACCTTTATGTGTTCCAACATTTTGCATCTGTGTTCCGGTAATAACATTATTTCTAAATGATCTACCACCTAAACTATCAGCGAACAAATGACTTTTAACAAATAAATGAGTGGTGTAGTCTTGACCTTTTTTATTTTTGAGTGTAACTTCAACATTGTTGGAAACTTTTTTCACATGACTCTTGTGTTCTTCATATTCTTTTTCGGAAATGCGCTTATTACCGTCACGTGTGTAGTAACTATACCAACCACTTGGAAATGGATTCTTTTCCCAAGGTTCTCTTGTCCCTTTTGACATTTGAATCATATCGTTGGTAACGATACCGTAAGCTCTTTGTGATCGTTTGTAACCATCTAAATCAGAATAATGAATATCTCTGATACGGTCACTCTATTTTTGCTCGTACCGTTATGTTTATAAACTTTTTCAGTCGTTGTGTAAAGTTGTGGAAATTCTGATTTGTTGATTTGAGATGGCCCGATGACTGTATAGTAATCTTTATATTGACCATATTGGATAACTGCATTTTCATCAGCATTAACCTTATCTTGAGAGATTGTCGAAATTGCACCAATCATGGTTAATGTTAAGCTGGCGGTAAATAAGTGTTATAGAAATGTTTTTCCCAAATGTTTTGACATAATAATTCCCCTTAATCTTAAAAATCCTAAAAATGAATTGACATGAAATTACGATACCGACATAATCATTCCTCTTTTTAATTATATTATAATGATAACGCTTAAAATAAATAAAAGATAGTAAAAAGATTAAAACAAAATAAGAAAGAATAATTAAGCACATTTGGAAGAAATCTTTAATCTTAGAAAAATGGTATAATAGATTTAAAAAATGACGAGGAGAGAAATGGTATGACTTTTGAAGAAATTTTACCTGCTTTAAAAGATAAACGTAAATTTGTCAGAACAGGTTGGAATGGCGCTGAGAACTTCGTCCAATTATTTGATAGTATTAACGTGAATGGTGAATCATTAGACGTAACGCCTTATTTCTTAATAAATGTCTCTGGTGAGGGGGAGGGGTATTCAATGTGGTCCCCAACTCCTTGTGATATACTTGCCACAGATTGGGTAGAAGTTATATGACTTTAAAAAAGGCTTTAGTTACTGGAGTTGCTTCTGGTATTGGAAAATCACAGGCAATACAACTTGCTCAAAATGGTTTTGATGTTTATGGTGTAGATAAAAATCCAGTATTAGATTTACCTGATGCGATTCACTTTCTTCAGTTAGATTTAAATCATAACTTATCTATCTTATTTGAATGGTTACCTGAAGTTTCAGTTTTATGCAATACTGCTGGAATATTAGATGAGTACAAACCTCTTCTGGAAATGCCATTTACAGATTTTGAAAATATGATGTCTACTAATGTTTATACTGTTTTCAAAACGATACAGTACTATCTACCAAAAATGATTTCAAAACAAGAAGGTATCATTATCAATATGTGTTCTATTGCCAGCTTTTTAGCAGGTGGAGGTGGTGCAGCCTATACAACTTCAAAGCATGCTCTTGCTGGATTGACAAAACAGATTGCACTTGATTATGCTGCCGATGGGATACAAGTTTTTGGAATAGCGCCAGGTGCTGTTAGAACGGGGATGACAGCATCTGATTTTGAACCTGGTGGATTAGCCGAATGGGTGGCTGATCAGACGCCTATAAAACGATGGATTATGCCAGATGAAATAGCAGAATTAACATTATTTTTGGCTTCGGGTAAAGCAAGTGCCTTACAAGGTGAAATTATTAAAGTAGACGGTGGTTGGAGCCTAAAATAACGTTTTAAAATAAAGGAATTTATCTATGAAATTAGCAATTATCGGGACGGGTAAAATCGTACACGAAGTTTTACCCGTTTTAAAAAAAATAGAAGGCATTGAATTAGCAGCAATTGTTTCAACAAAAAGAAGTATTGAACAAGCAAATGAGCTAGCGCAATCATTTCAAATTGATTTTGCTACGGATTCACTTGACAAAGTACTAGACAGTCCAGAGGTGGATACAGTCTATGTTGCAGTACCAAATCATCTTCATTTTGAAACAGCAAAAAGGGCACTTCTTGCTGGAAAACATGTTATTTGTGAAAAACCTTTTACACTTGAAGCTTATGAGTTAGATCAGTTAATATCGATTGCTACTGAAAACCAATTAATACTTTTAGAGGCCATTACTAATCAGTACTTGGGAAATTTTAAATATATCAAAGAAAATCTTGGTAAACTTGGTGAGATAAAGATTGTTGAATGTAATTATTCCCAATATTCATCACGTTATGATGCCTTCAAAAAAGGTGAAATTGCACCAGCATTTGATGCGACAAAAGGAGGCGGAGCCCTAAGAGATCTGAATATTTATAATATTCATCTCATGGTGGGTCTTTTTGGGAAACCTAAGACAGTTCACTATTTAGCTAATATTGAAAAACAAGTAGATACATCAGGAATTTTAGTACTAGACTATGACCAATTTAAGGCTGTTTGTATTGGTGCCAAAGATTGTAGTGCTGAAGTGAAATCAACTATTCAAGGGAATAAAGGGTCATTAGCTATTTTGGGTCCGACAAATGAGATACCAGAGCTACGAGAGATTTTAAATAGTGGCAATGAAACGATTGTTCAAGAAAATCAACCTCAACATCGAATGTATGAAGAATTCCTAGTTTTTGAAGAGATAATCTCTCACCATGATTTTGATAAGGCTTCTAAAGCTTTAGAACATAGTAAAATTGTAATGGATGTCTTAGATCAAGCTGTAAAATCCATGTCAAAAAGAAGTTAGATTCTGATCTAACTTCTTTTAGTTCTCCCATCATATCAGCAATTTCGTCTAAAATATGGTATAATAAGTGGCGAATTTATTATAGAAAAGATTGTTTGTAACGGAAAGGAACTCAATAGAGCATTCTATTTTAATCGTTGACTAGAATGTTTTTGTTTAGGTGACTTAAATATGACAAATTATGCAGTAATTTTAGCAGCTGGAAAAGGAACACGAATGAAATCCGACCTTCCTAAAGTCATGCACAAGGTTTCTGGAATCACGATGCTAGAACATGTGTTTAGGAGTGTCTCAGCCATCGAGCCGAAAAAAAATGTAACTGTCATTGGACATAAAGCAGAATTAGTCAAGGCTGTTTTAAAAGATCAGTCAGAATTTGTACTTCAGACAGAACAGCTTGGGACTGGACATGCGGTTATGATGGCTGAAAAAGAATTGGGAAATTTAGAAGGTCAAACTCTTGTCATTGCTGGAGACACACCACTGATTACAGGGGAAAGCTTGCAACACTTAATTGATTTTCATGTTAATCATAAAAATGTAGCTACTATTTTAACAGCGACAGCGGAAGATCCATTTGGCTATGGTAGAATTATTAGAAATCAAAATGGGGAAGTCACTAAGATTGTAGAACAAAAAGATGCTACTGATTTTGAACAACAAGTCAAAGAAATTAATACTGGAACCTATGTTTTTGATAATAAGCGTTTATTTGAGGCTTTAAAAAATACGACAACCAATAATGCTCAAGGTGAATATTATTTAACAGATGTTATTTCAATTTTTAGAGAGCAAGGTGAAAAGGTTGGTGCTTATGTCTTAAAAGATTTTGATGAGAGTTTAGGTGTCAATGACCGTCTAGCTTTAGCAAAAGCTGAATCTGTGATGAGAAATCGTATTAATAAATCACATATGATAAATGGCGTGAGTTTCCAAGATCCCAATACGGCTTATCTCGATATTGATGTTTCGATTGATCCTGATGTGACTATTGAAGCCAATGTCACTTTGAAAGGAAAAACAGAGATTGCTTCTGGAGTGCATTTGACAAATGGAACCTACATTTGTGACTCAACAATTGGAGAAAACTCTGTTATAACCAATTCTATGATTGAAGATTCCATTATTGGAAAAGAAGTGACAGTAGGACCATTTGCTCATCTAAGACCAGGAACTCAACTAAAAGACACTGTCCATGTAGGAAACTTTGTCGAAGTTAAAGGTTCTACTTTAGGTGAAGGAACAAAAGCTGGGCACTTAACTTATATCGGAAATGCAGAAGTTGGAAAAGCTGTTAACTTTGGAGCTGGAACAATTACTGTAAATTATGATGGGAAAAATAAATACAAAACGATTATTGGAGATAATGTTTTTGTTGGAAGTAATTCAACTTTAATTGCTCCACTAACAATTGGGAATTCTGCATTAACTGCTGCAGGATCAACTATTTCTAAAGATGTACCAAAAGATAGCATTGCTATTGGACGGAGTCATCAAATCAATAAAGAAGATTACGCAACGAGATTGCCACATCATCCATCACAACATTAAGAAGTAGAGGTAGTATTTTGGATTTTGAAGAAAAGACATTACACCGAGAACCCATTTTTGATGGTCATATTATTAAAGTAGCAGTCGATCAAGTTGAACTGCCAAATGGTCTGGGTCAAGCCAGAAGAGAACTTGTTTTTCATAACGGCGCTGTTGCAGTACTAGCTGTAACCCCTGAAAATAAAATCATATTGGTTAAACAATATCGAAAAGCAATTGAAAAAATTTCTTATGAAATTCCAGCTGGAAAGTTAGAAATTGGTGAAAATGGTTCAGAAGAGTCTGCTGCTTTAAGAGAACTTGAAGAAGAGACTGGCTACACAGGACAGTTAGAGCTCATTCATGAATTTTATACAGCTTTAGGTTTTTGTAATGAGAAAATAAAACTCTTTCAAGCAAAACAATTGAAAAAAGTACCTAACCCTAGGCCACAAGATGAGGATGAAGTCTTAGAATTGCTTGAATTCAGTTACTCTGAGTGTATGGAACTAGTTAGAACAGGTTCTATTCAAGATGCTAAAACAATCATTGCGCTACAATACTATGCTTTAAACAAAGGGGGTGAATAAGGATGGGAAAACCATTGTTAACGGATGAAATGATTGAAGCTTCAAAACATCAGGATCAATATGATTATTTTGAAGATGATCAAGAAACCAAAATTATACCCACTAGTCAATTAATAGATGATGACATGATTGATGACGATAATGATCGAGAAATTATTTATAAGAGTCGTCGTATCGAAAATGCAAAGCGTAGTGCATTTCAATCGAAATTAAATCTTATTTTAATTGCCTTAATTGTTCTTATTGCACTGTTAGTTTATGCAGTATTTAACCTATAGGAAGAAAAAATGAAAATTGGAATTATTGCAGCCATGGAACAAGAGTTGGTTTTCTTGGTTGAACATTTAAAAAATCAAAAGGAAGTTTCCGTTTTAGGCAGAACGTATTATACTGGGCAATTAGGGAATCATGAAGTTGTCTTAGTGCAATCGGGTGTAGGTAAAGTTATGTCAGCTATGTCAGTAGCTCTATTAGCAAATCAATTTAAGGTTGAAGCAGTTATCAACACTGGATCAGCTGGCGCTGTTGCCGAAGGAATCTCAATTGGAGACGTTGTTTTAGCAGAAAAACTTGTATACCATGATGTGGATTTAACAGCATTTGGTTATGACTATGGACAAATGTCAATGCAACCTCTGTTTTTTCAGTCTGATAAAGCCTTTATTAATAAGTTTAAAAATGTTCTTGATAAATCCCACAAAACAAGTCATAATGGCTTAATTGCGACCGGAGATAGTTTTATTGCAGGACAGGATAAGATTGATTTGATAAAATCCTATTTTCCAACTGTATTGGCAGTTGAGATGGAGGGGGCAGCCATCGCACAAGCTGCCACAGCTTTAAATTTACCTTTTATTGTGATTAGAGCGATGAGCGACACTGCTGCACATGATGCCAATATTACTTTTGATGACTTTATTATTGAAGCTGGTAGAGAGTCAGCAAAAATGTTACTCGATTTTTTGAATGAATAAAAAAACACTAAATCTGATTAGTGTTTTTTTGTAACATAAAATTGTTCTGCAATATGAGCAGGAATGGCTAATTCGTGTTTGGGATATTTAATAGTATAAGTTTCAGCATAGGAGTCAATATGAGTAAGAGAGAAGGTCATGCCAACTGTCATGTTATGAGTCTCCATATAATGTAGTAAACCATACTCATCGTGCACACGACTTAAACGATAATCACCAGTTTCTGTTATTGATTTGAGAGTTGTATGATTAATTTCAACTAATTCTTGATTTTTCCTAGGAATAGTACCACCATGTGGACAAAATCTTGGAAAATGAAGACTTTCTTCTAATCTGTCAACAAAAATATCTGAAACGGTATGCTCTAATACTTCAGCTTCTTGATGAACTTCCTCAGCAGAGTAATGAAGGTGGTTAATTAAAAAGATTTCAAGAAGACGATGTTTGCGATAAAGATTGGAAACAAGCTGTCTTCCTTTTTCAGTTAGATAATATCCTTTTTGTCTATCTTTTACGATCCACTCTTGTTGGATTATTTTTTTTATCATTTCGGATACTGCTGGAGCAGATACTCCCATTTTTTCAGCAATTTTTTTGTTGCTAATCTTTTGATTATGTTCTCCAAGTTCGTGAATACATTTGAGATAATCTTCTTTATTAGGCGTCATAAAGTTAGCCTTTCTAATATTTTCTAAAAATATTATATCAAAAATTTCTCGAAAATAGTTGACAAACTTATTATTTTAATATATCCTTATATCATATTTAACTATACTTAATTTTTTATAATAATTATCATTAAGGAGATTTAGGGAATGAAAAAGAAAATAAGTATTGTCTTTAGTTTGTTTCTAGCAACAATACTGTTAGTAGCATGTAGTAGTAGTAATGCAAGTAAGATGAAAAATGATAAGTTGCAAGTTGTTGCGACTAACTCAATCATTGCTGATATTACAAAAAATATTGCAGGAAATAAAATTCAATTGCATAGTATTGTACCAGTAGGTAAAGACCCACATGAATATGAACCATTACCAGAAGATGTTGAAAAGACAAGTTCTGCTGATTTAATTTTTTATAATGGTGTTAATTTAGAAGATGGTGGTCATGCGTGGTTTACTAAGTTAGTCAAAAATGCTAAAAAAACAAAGAACAAAGATTATTTTGCAGTCAGTGATGGTATCAAAGTAATTTACCTTGAAGGTCAGTCTGGAAAAGGAAAAGAAGACCCCCATGCATGGTTGAACCTTGAAAATGGAATGATTTATGCTAAAAATATTGAAAAACAATTAAGTCGAAAAGACCCTAAGAATAAGGCATTTTATCACAAAAAAGCTAAAGCTTATATTGCTAAACTTGAAAAACTAGATAAAGAAGCTAAATCAAAATTCAATGCTATTCCAGCTAACAAAAAGTTAATTGTAACAAGTGAAGGTTGCTTCAAATACTTCTCAAAAGCTTATGGTGTGCCATCTGCTTATATATGGGAAATTAATACTGAAGAAGAAGGAACTCCAGATCAAATTTCATCACTTGTTGAAAAATTGAAAGCAACAAAACCATCAGCTTTATTTGTAGAATCTAGTGTTGATAAAAGACCGATGAAAGCTGTTTCAAAAGATAGTGGTATTCCAATTTATGCTGAAATCTTCACAGATTCAATTGCTAAAAAAGGTCAAAAAGGGGATAGCTACTATGCTATGATGAAATGGAATTTAGACAAAATTGCTGAAGGATTATCAAAATAAAGTAACAGGCACAACAACCTCAAAAGTGTTGTGCTTTGTTTATATTGAGGAGAAAAATGATAGAAACAAAACATTTATCTGTAGCTTATGATGATGAGAATGTGCTTGAAGATATTTCTGTAAAAATTGATGAGCCTGCTATTATAGGTTTAATTGGACCAAATGGAGCTGGAAAATCAACATTTTTAAAAGCACTAATGCAATTAATTGATTATAGTGGGGTTATTCATATTAATGGTAAACAAAATCAAACATTAAAACATGAAGTTGCTTATGTCGAACAACGTAGTCAAATTGATATGAATTTTCCAATCACTGTTAAAGAATGTGTAGCTCTTGGAACTTATGCCAAATTAGGATTATTTAAAGGTCCTAAGAAAAAAGAATATGAAAAAGTAAAAAAAGTTTTGCAAAAAGTTGGACTTGAAGGCTTTGAAAGTAGGCCAATTAAGGCACTTTCTGGTGGACAATTTCAAAGAATGTTGGTTGCAAGATGTTTAATTCAAGAAGCCTCACTTATTTTTCTTGATGAACCCTTTGTTGGGATAGATTCTGTTAGTGAATCAATCATCATGTCTTTGTTAAAAGAATTAAAAAAAGAAGGCAAAACAATTTTGATTGTTCATCATGATCTTAATAAAGTTGAAGATTATTTCGATAAAATTATGCTCCTAAATAAAACATTAATTGCTTATGGACCTGTAGAGACAATTTTTACAAAGCATCAATTAGAAAAAGCTTATGGTCGACACCGACTGATTGAAAGGGATTAGTAAAATGTATTTTAAATTTTTCCAAGCATTATCACAATATCATTTTGTTCAAAATGCTCTCATAACGGCCTTAATTATTGGAATTGTTTCAGGTGTTGTTGGTTGTTTTATTATTTTAAGATCAATGTCCTTAATGGGAGATGCTATTTCTCACGCTGTTTTACCAGGGGTTGCTTTATCTTTTATTTTAGGTATTAATTTTTTTATTGGTGCTATTTTCTTTGGTGTGTTGGCATCAATCATTATTACTTTTATTAAAGAGAATAGCGTGATTAAAGGAGATACAGCAATTGGGATAACCTTTAGTTCATTCTTAGCATTAGGTGTAATATTAATAGGAGTTGCTAATAGTTCAACTGATTTATTCCATATTTTATTTGGTAATATTTTAGCAGTTCAAGATAGCGATAAATGGATAACTATTGGTGTTTCAATTGTTGTATTGGCAATCATCTTTTTATTCTTTAAAGAGTTACTGTTGACTTCATTTGATCCAATCTTAGCAAAGTCTATGGGAGTACCTGTTTCTTTTTATCATTATTTGTTAATGATGCTTCTGACACTTGTATCTGTTACAGCGATGCAAAGTGTTGGGACTATTTTGATTGTCGCTATGCTAATTACTCCTGCTGCAACAGCTTATCTATATGCTAATAACTTAAAAACAATGCTGTTGATTTCAGCTTCATTAGGAGCTTTTAGTTCAGTACTAGGTCTGTATATTGGTTACACTTTTAATATAGCAGCTGGTTCTTCAATTGTATTAACTGCTGCCTCCTTATTTTTAATCAGTTTTTTTATTTCGCCAAAACAAAAATTTTCGAAACGAACAAAAAAGACATCTAAATGATGTCTTTTTTTAGTTTTTATCTTTAAACGTGTAATCTTTAACTATTTCAACACTATTGATTTTGATATCATCTTTTGGTTTGTCAGCAGAGTCTACTTCAACTGAAGCAATACTATCAACGACATCCATCCCTTTTGTTACTTGTCCAAAAACGGTATAACCACCATCTAAAGAAGGATTTCCTCCTTTTTTGTAGGCGTCAATAATAGGTTTTGGAAATGAATCAGTTGATAGATTTTTACTTTGATCTTGTGAATTTTGATTGATATAAAATTGACTACCATTTGTACTTGGAGCACTGGTATTTGCCATAGCAAGAGCTCCTCTAATATTGTATAAGTAAGGTGAAATTTCATTTTTAAAACCTTGACCAGAGTCTATTTTGGAATTTTTGCCATTCCATATTGATTCTCCGCCAGTTCCATCACCATTTGGATCTCCAGTTTGAATCATAAAGTCTTTTATGATTCGATGAAAAGATAGACCATTATAATATCCATCCTTGGCATGTTTTAAGAAATTTTCACTCGCAAGTGGCGCATATTTCGGAAATAATGTCATCGTGATATCACCTTTACTGGTCTTTAACACAACTTGAGCTTCATCATTAGTAACGCTATCCGTTAATTGTGGGAATTTGTCTTTTGTAGCTTTTAGGGCTTTGGCATATTCTTTTTTGACAGCTTTTTCTGAAGATGAATTACTAGAACTTTGTTTTGATGAGCTAGAGTCTTTAAAACCAAATGGATCATCGTTTTTTGCTTTTGAACAAGCACTTAAAGTTAGAAAACTTATTAAAATTAAGCAGAGTATATTTCTCTTTCTCATATTTTCTCCTTGAGTATTTTTCTATATTCTACCATAAAATAATAGACTGGAATAAGCCTAACTGAATTTCTTAAAAAATGCTATAATATGATTATGGCAAAAACACAATCAAAAAAACGTACAAAATCAAAAAAACGCCCAACAAAGGCAGAATTAGAAAAACAAAAAGCAATAAAGAGGATGCTAACTTCTTTAGTCATCACTGTTGTTCTTTTTTTTGCAGCCTTGAAATTAGGAATTTTTGGTGTTACCGCATATAATATGTTTCGTTTTATCGTGGGAGATTTAGCTTATCTCTTAATGGTTGTTCTTTTTATATATCTTTATGCTTTTAAATGGATAAGAAAACAAGAAGGTCTTGTAACAGGCTTTAATATCTTATTTATTGGTTTATTAATTGAATGGCATGCTTATTTATTCTCACAAACCCGTTTTCTTAATCAAGAAGTTTTTAGGACAACTATTAGACTACTTTTCCAAGATATAAGACAGTTTAAAGTTACACAATTCACTGGTGGTGGGATGCTGGGTGCATTGATTTATAAACCAGTTTCTTTCTTATTTTCTAACATTGGGGCTTATATGATTGGAGTCTTATTTATTCTTTTAGGTGCATTTTTAATGACACCTTGGGATATATACGATGTTACTGATTTCTTTAAAAAAATTGGTGATAATCTCTATCAAAGGCATCAAAGACATCAAGAAAAACGATTTATTAAACGAGAAGAAAAAAAAGCTCTTCTTGAAGAAAAGCATATGGAAGAAGCTCTTCGAGCTGAGGAAATGGCATTAGCTGAGAAAAATCTAACTGAGACCCTACCTGATTATGATTCTGAAACCGGTGAGGTATTGGAAGTTGATTTAGATCAGTTAGAACAAGAAAATGGACCAAGAAAAGCTGAAATTTTTTCATACCAACCAGAAATGGAAGAAGAGCCTTATGATGGAAATTCATTATATGATTCTGATAATCAACTGGAAGAACAAGTTCAGCCCTTGGACAATGACGATTTAAATGACGAACCAGTAGAAGTTGATTTCACACCAAAATCACATCTCCTTTACAAATTACCGACGCTTGATTTGTTTACACTTGATAAACCTAAGAATCAAAATAAAGAAAAAAGCTTGGTTCGTAAAAATATTAAGGTTCTGGAAGATACATTTAAAAGTTTCGGGATTGATGTTAAAGTTGAACGAGCAGAAATAGGTCCCTCAGTAACAAAATATGAAATAAAACCAGCTGTTGGTGTACGTGTTAATCGTATTTCAAATCTTGCTGATGATTTAGCCTTAGCCTTAGCTGCTAAAGATGTTAGAATTGAAGCACCTATTCCTGGAAAATCTTTAATTGGGATAGAAGTTCCTAATTCTGAAATTGCAACTGTTTCTTTCCGTGAATTGTGGGAACAATCCAACACGTCCTCAGACAAGTTGTTAGAAGTTCCTCTAGGTAAAGCTGTTAATGGAACAGCAAGAAGTTTTGATTTAACCAAAATGCCCCATCTTCTCGTAGCTGGTTCGACTGGATCTGGTAAATCGGTTGCAGTTAATGGTATTATATCTAGTATTTTGATGAAAGCTAAGCCTGATCAAGTAAAATTCTTAATGGTTGATCCTAAAATGGTTGAACTTTCAGTCTATAATGATATTCCTCACTTATTAATTCCAGTAGTTACAAATCCTAGGAAAGCAAGTAAAGCACTTCAAAAAGTGGTTTATGAAATGGAAAATCGTTATGAATTATTTAGTCACTTTGGGGTTCGTAATATTGCTGGTTACAATGCAAAAGTCGAAGAATTCAATAAGAAGTCTGAACAAAAACAAATACCTTTACCACTAATTGTGGTTATTGTTGATGAGTTAGCAGACTTAATGATGGTTGCTAGCAAAGAAGTTGAAGATGCTATTATTCGTTTAGGTCAAAAAGCGCGTGCAGCAGGGATTCATATGATTCTTGCAACCCAAAGACCTTCGGTTGATGTTATTTCTGGTTTGATTAAGGCTAATGTGCCATCACGTATTGCATTTGCTGTTTCATCAGGTACAGACAGTCGAACGATATTGGATGAGAATGGTGCTGAAAAACTTCTTGGTAGAGGAGATATGCTATTTAAGCCAATTGATGAAAACCATCCTGTCCGTCTACAAGGTTCCTTTATTTCTGATGATGATGTCGAACGTATTGTTAACTTTATAAAAGATCAAGCAGATGCTGAATATGATGACAGTTTTGATCCAGGAGAAGTATCAGAAAATGATAATGGACAAAGTTCAAGTGGAAATTCTGAAGGGGATCCTTTATTTGAAGAGGCGAAAGCTTTAGTTTTAGAAACACAGAAAGCTAGTGCCTCAATGATTCAACGACGTTTATCAGTTGGTTTTAATAGAGCTACAAGATTGATGGAAGAATTAGAAGAAGCAGGAATAATTGGACCTGCTGAGGGAACAAAACCTCGAAAAGTACTTCAAACTAATTAAAAAAAGCTGAGATTTCTCAGCTTTTTTAGATGATAAAAACTAAAATGACAAGGCCTAAATAAAAGACTGCGGTAATTAGAAAACCTGAACGCCAAAATAACTTTAAGAAGCGATGATAAGAGAAATGCTGTCCTTTTCGTAGAATAAGGCTAGCAATTGTGATAGCTAAGATTGACTTAATAATGACATAATAAGGCAGTAGACTATGTGTGAAAAATTTAGCTGAAACAATAATGATTTCTAGTGCGTATAAAGGCAATGTAGTATCAGGAAATTTCAATCCATATCGATTTAATTTGAACATTGATACGATAACATATGAAAAAATAGGTGTCAGTATTAAAAAGGCCAAAGCCATCAATTTGTATATAAGCATAAGTCTATTTTATACTCAAACGAAACTCTTGTAAATAATACAATAAGATTATATAGAAAAAATAATTAAAACAAAGAATATTACTTGCAAAATTTTAAAAATCAAGTATAATGGTAAGGTATGCACTAGCATATCTGTGGGAGGTAAAAATCTTAATTACCGCCAAAACCACAACAGGAGGATTTTTAAAAATGGCTAAAAAAGTCGAAAAACTTGTAAAACTTCAAATCCCTGCTGGTAAAGCAACTCCAGCTCCACCAGTTGGACCAGCTCTAGGTCAAGCAGGTATTAACATCATGGGATTCACTAAAGAATTTAACGCTCGTACAGCTGATCAAGCTGGTATGATCATCCCAGTTGTTATCTCAGTTTATGAAGATAAATCATTTGATTTTATTACTAAAACACCACCAGCTGCTGTTCTTTTGAAAAAAGCTGCAGGTGTTCAAAAAGGTTCAGGTACACCTAACAAAACTAAAGTTGCATCAGTTACTCGTGCTCAAGTACAAGAAATTGCTGAAACTAAAATGCCAGATTTAAACGCTGCAAACATTGAGTCTGCAATGCGTATGATCGAAGGTACTGCTCGTTCTATGGGATTCACAGTAGCTGATTAATCAGTTTTTGAAACCTATTACCCGCAAGACTTCATCATAATTTGATGAGTGACGTGGGAGATTTTAAATCAAATCGATATGACCACATTACAAGGAGAATTTTATAATGGCTAAAAAAAGCAAACAAATGCGTGCTGCTCTTGAAAAAGTTGACAGTACAAAAGCATACAGCGTAGAAGAAGCTGTAGCACTCGCACAAGAAACAAACTTCGCAAAATTTGATGCTTCTGTTGAAGTTGCATATAAATTAAACATTGATGTTCGTAAGGCTGACCAACAAATCCGTGGAGCAATGGTATTGCCAAACGGTACTGGTAAAACACAACGTGTACTTGTTTTTGCACGTGGTGCTAAAGCTGAAGAAGCTAAAGCTGCTGGAGCAGACTTCGTTGGTGAAGATGATTTAGTTGCTAAAATCAACGGTGGATGGCTTGATTTTGATGTTGTTATTGCAACACCAGATATGATGGCTATCGTTGGACGTCTTGGACGTGTCCTTGGACCACGTAACTTGATGCCAAACCCTAAAACTGGTACAGTAACTATGGATGTTGCAAAAGCAGTTGAAGAATCAAAAGGTGGTAAAATTACTTACCGTGCAGACAAAGCTGGTAATGTTCAAGCAATCATTGGTAAAGTTTCATTTGAAACTGAAAAATTAGTTGAAAACTTTAAAGCATTCAACGATGTTATGGTTAAAGCAAAACCATCAACTGCAAAAGGAACTTACATGACAAATGTAACACTTACAACAACTCAAGGTGTTGGTATCAAAGTTGATCCAAGTTCATTCTAAAAATATTTAAAAAGCTATCCAATGGATAGCTTTTTATTTTTTAAAGAAGTTCAGAAATTCTTTTTTATGGCAGTATCTATCTATTAAAAATATGTCTTTTATGGTAGAATAGTAAAGACAAAATAAGGAGATAATAACGTGGAACCTAAATATCAACGCATTTTAATAAAGTTATCTGGTGAAGCCCTAGCTGGTGAAAAAGGTGTCGGCATTGACTTACCTACAGTCCAAGCCATAGCTAAAGAAATCGCTGAAGTACAATCATCAGGAGTTCAAGTGGCACTTGTTATTGGTGGGGGAAATCTATGGCGTGGCGAGCCTGCTGCAGAAGCTGGTATGGATAGAGTTCAAGCAGACTATACAGGAATGCTTGGTACGGTAATGAATGCACTTGTCATGGCTGATAGTTTACAACAATATGGAGTAGATACAAGAGTACAGACTGCTATTCCAATGCAAAATGTTGCTGAACCTTATATTAGAGGACGTGCACTTCGTCATCTTGAAAAAAATCGTATCGTGGTTTTTGGTGCTGGAATTGGATCGCCTTATTTTTCAACGGATACAACGGCAGCACTACGTGCAGCTGAAATTGAAGCTGACGCTATCCTTATGGCAAAAAATGGCGTTGATGGTGTCTATAATGCTGATCCAAGAAAAGATGCCAATGCAGTTAAATTTGATGAATTAACACATGGTGAAGTTATCAAACGTGGATTAAAAATTATGGATGCAACAGCATCAACATTATCTATGGATAATGATATTGACCTTGTTGTCTTTAATATGAACGAACCTGGAAACATCAAACGTGTTGTTTTTGGAGAACATATTGGAACAACTGTTTCAAATAAAACATCTGAATAAGGGAAAAGAGGAGAAATTTATATTATGGCAAATGCAATTATTGAAAAAGCTAATGAACGCTTTGAGCAATCGCATCAATCACTATCACGTGAATATGCAAGTATTCGCGCTGGTCGTGCCAATGCAAGTCTATTAGACAGAATTCAAGTTGACTATTATGGTGCTCCAACACCATTGAATCAACTTGCTTCAATTACTGTTCCAGAAGCAAGAGTTCTTTTGATTTCACCATTTGATAAATCTTCTATTAAAGATATTGAGCGTGCTATTAATGAATCTGATTTAGGTATTAATCCAGCAAATGATGGCTCAGTGATTCGTTTGGTCATTCCAGCCTTGACAGAAGAAACACGTAAAGATTTAGCTAAAGAAGTTAAAAAAATCGGTGAAAATGCTAAAATTGCTATTCGTAATATCCGTCGTGATGCTATGGATGAGGCTAAAAAACAAGAAAAAGATAAAGAAATTACTGAAGATGAACTGAAATCTCTAGAAAAAGATATTCAAAAAGCAACTGATGAAGCAGTTAAGCATATTGATAAAATGACTGCAGACAAAGAAGAAGAGTTACTTTCTGTTTAAGAAAGTAGTTGGAAGCAGTTTTTACTGCTTCTCTTTTTTTCTTAAAACCTTATAAGAACTAGAAATGGAAGAAAATATGACAAGTTTATTAGCAACTATCATTACAGGACTTATTATTGACCAAAATGAAAGCCACTATTTTGTGCAAAAAGATGGGATTACCTTTTCATTAGATAAAAATGAAGGTGAACATCAGATTGGAGATATGGTTAAAGGTTTTGCTTATCTTGATATGAAGCAAAAACATCGGTTAACCACAAAAGATATAAAAAGTCGTCAAGATTCATATGGCTGGGGAACAGTTACAGAAGTACGGAAAGACTTGGGCGTTTTTGTTGATACAGGTATTCCAGATAAAGAAATTGTGGTCTCTTTAGATATCTTACCTGAGATTAAGGAACTATGGCCTAAAAAAGGAGATCAACTATACATTAGACTTAGTGTTGATAAAAAAGATAGAATTTGGGGACACCCAGCAGAACCAGAAGTTTTCTTAAAAATGGCTAGACCAGCTTATAACAATATGCAAAATCAAAATTGGCCAGCTATTGTCTATCGTCTCAAGTTATCTGGAACTTTTGTATACCTCCCTGAAAATAATATGTTGGGATTTATCCATCCAAGTGAGAGATTTTCTGAACCACGTTTAGGACAGGTTTTAGATGCTAGAGTCATTGGTTTTAGAGATATTGATCGGACATTAAATCTTTCACTAAAACCTCGATCATTTGAAATGCTTGAAAATGATTCACAAATGATACTCACTTATCTCGAGACAAATGGTGGATTTATGACTCTAAACGATAAGTCTAGCCCAGAGGATATCAAAGCAACATTTGGTATTTCTAAAGGTCAATTTAAAAAAGCTTTAGGTGGTCTAATGAAGGCTAAAAGGATTAAACAAGATCAAACAGGAACTGAACTGATCTAAGAAGGCTTTAGAGTCTTCTTTTTTGAAATCAAGTGCAAGTCAGAACTGACAAGAAAACTATTTTTTGTTACAATAATCGTAATTCATTTCAGGTAAGGAGTTTGTATGGAAAGAGCTATATTTTCAGGTGGTTGTTTTTGGTGTATGGTACAACCCTTTGAAGAACAAGATGGTATTTTATCAGTAAGGAGTGGTTATACTGGTGGACATGTTCCAAATCCCACCTATGAACAGGTTTGTTCAAAAACAACGGGACATACTGAAGCCGTAGAAATAATTTTTGATCCTGAAAAAATAAGCTATGATGATTTAGTATCACTTTATTGGCAACAAACTGATCCAACTGATGCTTTTGGGCAATTTGAAGATCGTGGTGATAATTACAGGCCCGTCATTTATTATTTTAATGATAATCAGCGTCAAATTGCAGAAGCTTCAAAAGAAAAGTTACAGAATTCAGGTCGATTTGAAGAACCAATCGTTACAAAAATTGAACCAGCTCAACCTTTTTATGAAGCAGAAGAATACCATCAAGGCTTTTACCGTACAAACCCAGAACGATATGCTTTGAGTAGTAAAATTAGACATGATTTTTTAGAGGAGAATTGGCATTGAGAAAATCATTTTACACATGGTTAATGACTCAGAGAAATCCAAAATCAAATCAACCGGTAGCCATTTTGGCTGATTTAGTTTTTGATGAAACAACATTTCCAAAGCATACAGATGATTTTGAAACAATTAGTCGTTATCTAGAAGATGAAGCTAGTTTTTCATTCAACCTTGGGCAATTTGATACCATTTGGGAAGAATATCTTGGACATTAATTAATCTAAAAAGCAACCATTTGGTATTGGTTGCTTTTTTATTTGGACGAAATGTCTAAAAATGTCTATTTGTATTGGAAATTGAAGGTTTTCATTAGTTCAATAATCTTATAAAGAGTAGAATGAAGTTAGTAAAGTGAAAGTGCTTTAATTAACCTTAGGAGGTCAGTTTATGTATTATAGTAATGGAAATTACGAGGCTTTTGCAAGACCTAAAAAACCTGCTGGAGTAGAGGAAAAATCTGCTTATATTGTTGGATCTGGCTTGGCTGGATTAGCCGCAGCAGTCTTTATGATTCGAGATGGTCAAATGGCAGGTGAAAAAATTCATATTTTAGAAGAATTACCATTATCTGGTGGCTCTTTAGACGGTATTCAAAAACCGGATATTGGTTTTGTCACGCGTGGTGGCCGTGAAATGGAAAACCATTTTGAATGTATGTGGGACATGTATCGTTCAATTCCGTCATTAGAAGTGCCAGGGGCATCTTATTTAGATGAGTATTATTGGTTGGATAAAGAAGATCCTAATTCTTCAAATTGTCGTTTAATCCATAATCGTGGAAATCGCTTGGATGATGATGGTTTGTTTACACTTGGAAAACATTCAAACGAGCTTGTGAAACTTGTCATGCAAACCGAAGAATCATTAGGTGATAAAACAATTGAAGATGTCTTCTCAGCTGAATTCTTTAAGAGTAATTTTTGGGCATATTGGGCAACTATGTTTGCATTTGAAAAATGGCATTCTGCAGTTGAAATGCGTCGCTATGCAATGCGTTTCATTCATCATATTTCAGGACTTCCAGACTTTACCTCACTTAAATTCAATAAGTACAACCAATATGATTCTATGGTTAAACCTATCATCGCTTACTTGGAATCACATAATGTTGATGTACAATTTGATACCAAAGTTAATAACATCAAGGTTGATTTTAAAGACGGTAAAAAAGTTGCCAAAGAATTACTTCTCACAGTTGGTGGTGAACGAAAAACCATTTCATTAACACCAGATGATTTAGTATTTGTAACCAATGGTTCTATCACAGAAAGCACTAACTATGGTAGTCATGACACAGTGGCAAAACCAAATACAGATCTAGGGGGTTCTTGGAATCTATGGGAAAATCTTGCTGCTCAATCTGATGAATTTGGTCATCCAAAAGTCTTTTATAAAGACTTACCAAAAGAATCTTGGTTTGTTTCTGCAACAGCGACAATCAAAGACCCAGCAATAGAACCTTATATTGAGCGTTTAACACATCGTGATTTGCATGATGGTAAGGTAAATACTGGTGGTATCGTAACGATTACAGACTCAAATTGGATGATGAGCTTTGCAATTCACCGTCAACCACATTTTAAAGAACAAAAAGAAAATGAAACCATTGTTTGGATATATGGACTATATTCAAATAAAGACGGAAACTATATTAAAAAACCAATTGAAGAATGTACAGGTCGTGAAATCACTGAAGAATGGCTTTATCATTTAGGTGTTCCAGAAATGAAAATTCATGATTTGTCTGACCAAAAATACGTCAACACAAATCCAGTATACATGCCTTATATCACAAGTTACTTCATGCCTAGATTAAAAGGTGATAGACCAAAAATCATTCCAGACGGCTCTGTTAACTTAGCTTTTATCGGTAATTTTGCTGAATCACCAACACGAGATACCGTTTTTACAACTGAATATTCAATCCGTACAGCCATGGAATCTGTTTATACTTTGTTAAACGTAGATCGTGGTGTTCCAGAAGTCTTTAATTCAGCTTATGATATTCGTGAGTTATTAAAAGCAATGTATTATCTCAATGACAAAAAATCTGTGGAAGACTTACCAATTCCAGGATTAATTGAAAAAATTGGAATGAAGAAAATTAGAGGAACCTATATTGAGGAACTTTTAAAAGAAGCTCATCTTATATCATGACTATAAAAGAAGAGATCATATCTCTTCTTTTTCAAATGGATTAATATTTTTAAATGTTTCTTATTTTTGTTATAATGAAGAAAATAATTGATGAAAGAGGGACTCTATTTGCAAGAGTATTCAACTGAAATCGTCTTAAATCATCCAGATGATGTTTTGGCCTTATTTGGAACAAATGAACGTCATTTAAAACTAATTGAAGAAAATTTAGATGTGATTATACATGCACGTACAGAGCGTGTTCAAATTCTATCTGATGATCAACAATCCTTAGAATATGCACAGTTAACCATCCAAGCATTATTAGTTCTTGTTAATCGTGGAATGCTAATGAATACATCAGATGTTGTTACTGCTTTAAATATGGTTAAAAGTGGACAAATTGATAAATTTGTTGCACTGTATGAAGAAGAAATAATAAAAGATCACTATGGAAAGCCAATCAGAGTCAAAACACTAGGTCAGAAAGTTTACGTAGACAGTGTAAAAAAACACGATGTGGTTTTTGGGATTGGACCTGCTGGGACTGGGAAAACGTTCTTAGCTGTGACACTTGCAGTTACAGCATTGAAAAAAGGACAGGTCAAGCGTATTATTTTAACAAGGCCAGCAGTTGAAGCTGGCGAAAGTTTAGGATTTTTACCTGGAGATTTAAAAGAAAAAGTAGACCCCTATTTAAGGCCTGTCTATGATGCCTTGTATCAAATATTAGGGAAAGACCAAACAACTAGATTAATGGAACGAGAAATCATTGAAATCGCGCCATTAGCTTATATGCGTGGTCGAACGTTAGATGATGCTTTTGTTATTCTTGATGAAGCACAAAATACAACAATCATGCAAATGAAAATGTTTTTAACACGACTTGGTTTTAATTCAAAAATGATTGTCAATGGCGATACAAGTCAAATTGACCTTCCAAGACAAGTTAAATCAGGTTTAATTGACGCCAGTCAAAAATTACAGAAAATTAGTCAGATTGATTTTATTCATTTTTCAGCAAAAGATGTTGTTAGACACCCAGTTGTTGCAGAAATCATTAATGCCTATGAAACTGATAGAAGTGTAGCACGAAGTTTTCAACAAGAAGAAAATTCTGGTGAATCACAGTTGACAAATTATCCGATTATTGAAGATAAATAGAAAAAAATAATAGTCCTTCATAAGAAGGACTATCTTTTTAAAAGGGAGTTAATATGACAAAACTATTTAAAGAAATCATGAATGATGAACAAAATAAAGAATACACAAAAAAAGGAATTGAGCCCCTTTATTATACACCTAAAAGTGCCAAGATTATTATTGTCGGACAAGCTCCTGGGATAAAGGCACAAGAATCTAGGTTATTTTGGAATGATAAAAGTGGTGAAAGACTTAGAGATTGGTTGGGTGTTGACGAAGAAACTTTCTATCATTCTGATATGTTTGGGATTATTCCAATGGATTTTTATTATCCAGGAAAGGGAAAATCTGGTGACTTACCCCCTCGTAAAGGCTTTGCCGAAAAATGGCATCCAAAGCTTAAAGAAGAAATGCCAGAAGTTGAGCTAACGATACTTGTTGGTCAATATGCTCAAAAGCATTATCTTGGAAAAAATGCTAAGAAGAATTTAACCGAGACAGTAAAGCATTATGAGGATTATTTACCAGAATACTTACCACTAGTTCATCCATCGCCAAGAAATCAAATTTGGCTTAAGAAGAATACTTGGTTTGAAAAAGATTTAGTCCCTGAATTACAAAAGAAAGTAAGTCAATTAATAGGTAAAAAAGATGACAAGCATTGAGGAAAAATTAAGTCAATTGAGGCAATTTGAAACCTCAAGATTACTTTTAAGACCAGTAACTTTAGATGACGCTCAAGCAATGTTTCAGTATGCATCAGATGAAGAAAATGTTAGATTTGCTTTTAAACGCAATGAGACCATTGACGACACCAAAGCTATGATTGCTAAAATCTATCTTGCAAAACCTTTAGGTTTATATGGTATTGTGGAAAAAGAGTCTGATACCTTTATTGGAACATTAGACTTGCAAAATCTAAATGTTGACCTTGGTCGTGCTGAAATAGGTTATTGTTTGAATAAGCGATTTTGGAATCAAGGTTATGCAACAGAGGCAACAAAAGCATTTATTAAACTGTATTTTGAAGAGCTAAAAATGAATTTATTAATTGCTCAGCATGATACTGCAAATCCTGCATCTGGGAGAGTCATGGAAAAAGCAGGTATGTTATTTTCACACAATATGCCATATGATAAAATTGACGATAAAGATCTTAGTCGATTGATTACATCAGCGACTTATGTAATCACAAAAGAAGATTATTTTAATGCTTTAGAGCTCACGAAGAAGGCAGAAACAAGCAGATGAGAATCTGCTTTTTTAAGTATCTTATGGTATAATGAAAACAAACTTAGACGAAGGAAGATTTGAATGTACGTAGAGATGTTTGACGAGACTGGACAAGTTTCGAAAGAGATTATGGAGCAAACATTAGAGTTGCTTAATTTCGCAGCTGAAAAAACAGGCAAAGAAGATAAAGAAATGGCTGTTACCTTTGTGACAAATGAAAGAAGTCATGCCTTAAATCTAGAATATCGCGATACGGATCGTCCGACAGATGTTATTAGTTTAGAATACAAACCTGAAGCACCTATATTAATCGATGAAGATGAATTAGCAGATAATCCTGAACTAGCTGAAATGATGTCTGAATTTGATGCTTATATTGGTGAATTGTTTATCTCTATTGATAAAGCTAAGGAACAAGCACAAGAATACGGGCATTCATTTGAACGTGAAATGGGATTTTTGGCGGTTCATGGTTTTTTACATATCAATGGTTATGATCACTATACCCCTGAAGAAGAAAAAGAAATGTTTACTTTACAAGAAGAGATATTAACTGCTTATGGCCTTACAAGACAATAATTCACAAAAAAAATGGAAAAATAGAGATTTATTATCCAGTTTAGAATTTGCTACGACTGGTATATTTACAGCATTCAAAGAAGAAAGAAATATGAAAAAGCATGCTGTATCAGCTGCTTTGGCTATTTTAATGGGTCTTGTCTTTAGTATATCTGCTATGGAATGGCTCTTTCTCTTTTTAGCAATTTTTTTGGTTATTACCTGTGAAATCATTAACTCAGCAATTGAAAATGTAGTGGATTTGGCAAGTCACTATCATTTTTCCATGATGGCAAAAAATGCCAAAGATATGGCTGCTGGAGCAGTTTTAGTAATTTCCATTTACGCAGTTATTACTGGAATGATTATTTTTATTCCCAAAATTTGGGAATTGATTTTTTAGTGCTTGTAAATGATAATAGAAAATTTTAGGAGATAAAATAATGACTTTTAAATCAGGATTTGTGGCAATCTTAGGTCGCCCAAATGTTGGTAAATCAACTTTTTTAAATCATGTCATGGGGCAAAAAATTGCCATTATGAGTGATAAAGCGCAAACTACTCGAAATAAAATAATGGGTATCTACACAACTGACAATGAGCAAATTGTCTTTATCGATACCCCTGGGATTCACAAACCAAAAACAGCTTTAGGTGATTTTATGGTTGAGTCTGCCTACTCAACATTAAGAGAAGTTGAAACAGTATTGTTTATGGTTCCTGCCGATGAAAAACGTGGCAAGGGTGATGATATGATTATGGAGCGACTAAAAGCAGCAAAGGTTCCTGTTATTTTAGTTATCAATAAGATTGATAAAGTTCATCCAGATCAGCTTTTAGAACAAATTGATGATTTTAGAAATCAAATGGACTTTAAGGAAGTCATACTAATATCTGCACTTCAAGGAAATAACGTCGAAACCTTATTACAAGTTTTAAAAGATAATCTAGAAGAAGGGTTTCAATATTTTCCAGAAGATCAAATAACAGATCATCCTGAAAGATTCCTAGTTTCAGAGATGGTACGTGAAAAGATATTAAAACTAACGGAACAAGAAGTACCGCATTCAGTTGCTGTTGTAGTTGATAGTATGAAACGCGATCCTGAAACAGATAAGGTTCATATCAGAGTAACCATAATGGTTGAACGTGATAGTCAAAAAGGAATTATCATTGGAAAACAAGGTGCCATGCTCAAAAAGATTGGTAAAATGGCACGACGTGATATTGAACTTATGTTAGGAGATAAAGTTTACCTGGAAACTTGGGTCAAAGTCAAAAAAAATTGGCGTGACAAAAAGCTTGATTTAGCAGACTTTGGTTACAATGAAAAAGAATATTAGAAATTTTTGACAACTATGGATGAAAGTAAGACCAGTATTTTTCTTGGTCTTTTGAGATTAAGTATTATTACAGTACTGGTATATCTTAGTTTTGAATGGTTTTTAAAATTACTATCTATTTTGAATACATATAACTCAATTATTATAGTGGCTATTATTACAGGATTTGTAACTATATTAACAACTAGCTTTAAAGTGATCTTTGATATTAAACAAGTCTGGTTGCAATATTTAACTCAAAAGCGTGAGTCGGCTTATTTTCACTTTATTAAAATGATTTTTTAAATTAATCAGTCAGATGAAGAGAATTCGTAATAATCTTCAGAGGATCAATTAGCAGATTTTATAAAATTTAGTAAAGAAATAACACTTTGGGGTTCCAAAAAGGTTGTTAGAAAGTGGATCGAATTTCGAGTAGTTTCAACTTCTGATTCGAATGGGAAAGAATTATTAAAGGTTTCAGAACAACTAATGAATGAAATGAGAAATGATTTAGGGGTTTCAAGAGTTAAAGAAAGGGCATTGCTACCATTATTTATCAATGATATTGAAAATTTAGTATAAGAGATAAAGGAGTCAGGATTAAATTTTCTACATTCGATCAAAGAAAGGTCATGATAAGACTATTTTCAACATTGCAAGAGGTATTTTGACTGAAAAATGAGTCCGTATGATTATGCAATTTTGGAGTGATAAATTATATTGTGAAATAACTGGGAAATCAAGTCAGAATTGTAACAGGTACTAACGATGTATTATTTTTAAGTAATTAGCGCTCTATAATCAGACATTAAGTTGAGATTTACTTTTTCGAAAGATATGGCGGAAGTGAGAACATTTTTTTAGTGTTCTCGTTTTTTTTTAGTGTGAATTAGCTGGGGGTAGTTTCTTACAAGTAGTTAGGTATTGAATAAAGTTGAAGTGAGTGCACGAAACGTACTATAGTCAATTATTAACAAGTAGCATAATGTAAATGTGATTTTCCAAATTTTTATTTGAGAGTTAATCAAATTAAGGAATATGCAATAAGAAGTCGCAGTGTCTTATGTACTTTTAAAGATTTGTTTAGGGTGATTCCAGAGTAAAAGTAGAACATAAGTTTATATTAGGTCGGTTAGATGTTCAGTTGTTGAAAATATTTAGTGAATTTAGTAACTTTTCACAACTTTTGAAACTAGCAAGATAGTAAAATATATTCCTTTTTAAAAAGAAAAGTAAATTATGTCTTATTTAGCGAAAATACTAGAACATACTAGTATATTGGACGGTATTTTTGATTATTAATTTTAAAGAAACTCTTGAAGCAGGGTAACTTTATTCTAAAAATAATATTCATTTCATGATGAAAATCGTACAATTAAGGAATTTTTGTAAAGATAGTTTCAAAAATTGATAAAATAATTTTCTTGGAATGTGGAAATAAATTAGGTGCAGGAGAAGCAGAAAAAGTAATAGCAGTGTGTACTTTAGCTGTTCTTTTAATTGGAATTTTAATTGGAATTTTTTCTTTTGTAGGTACTATTGGGGGAGCTGTTTTAGGTGCACAATACTGTACAGGTAAATGTTGAATAACTTGCTGATGTGTATGGAGGGGGTAAAAAAGGTGCAGATCTTATTTTGAGCGGTGCTGTAGGTGCAGCTCAAGGAGTAGTATATTGTGCTCAGGCAGGTGGGGTATTTATGACTTGGCAAGGTTATGCCTTATGTGCAGCTGGTGGTGCTGCAGCTAGCATTATCTAGCCCCAATAAATTGGTAACTACTAATTACTACAATATGATATGGTATATAATAGGAAAGGAACAAGTATGAAAATTTTAGAAACTATTTTTAAAATATCTGATAAAAAAATTATGTATCTAGACAAAATAAAAAGATCAGTTGAGAGTATCATTCCTCTAATCCTTATTCTATTGGGTGTTGCCTATGCTCTTACAAGCTCGTATCCTTTTTTTGCTAGTATACTAGGGGGCTTATCACTAATTGTGATATATCTTTATCTTATCATTTTGACTTTTCTTTATTTATATTATAGATATTTAATGCGGAAAAAAGATATTAAAAATGAGAATAAGTTTGTTAAATTTTTTTGTACTTTTTTAAAAAAAATAAATATATTTAAATAAGAGGTAAAAAATGCGAAATATATTTAGATTTTTGAGTATTATAACTATTTCAGGGTTAGTTTTAATTATTATAGGTAGCTTATATCATCTGTCCTTTAATAAAAATATACTACTTATTTGTTGGAGTTTGATGCTTGAGTTACTAGTTTTTATTTTTGTGAGTAGAACATCTAAAGAAATACTTTCATTACATCAGATTATTAAACAATTTTGGCTATTTATTAAGAATACTGTCCTTATTCCTATCCTAGTTACTATTCTTCTTATTATTGGACATTTAACAAGGATATCAGAATTATTGATATATTTTTATCTACATATCATAGTTGTCTGCTATACTGTAGGAATGATTACATCACTAAGTTGTAGTATTTCTCCCAAACATTCTATATTCAATAAATTTAAAAAAGAAAGTAAGTAATATTCCAGATGGACTACAGATATGATATAAAAGCATAGAATTTAACCTTGGGAGTTATGTTAATTTGCTATATTAAATTATAATTGCTGATTCTGGATTTAATAAATTAAATTATTGATAAATGAGGGTTAACAGATAAATTGAACTATATTAAAGTATCTACTTGTATATCTTATGAATATAAGAATAAACAGATATTTGTAAAATTGAATAGCATTGTTAAATAGACCAAAGCTGGTGGTGATAACTTAAAAAGAGATACCTATTAATTTAGTAAATTTTTAAGTGATTTGTAGTAATAAATTTTGACCACTAAAAATGTATTTATTACTAAGAAAGAATAATAATAAAAGTGATTTGAAGCTTTCAAAATAATCATGTATACTGATCTTAGCTTTTTCGGATTAGACTAGCTAATTAAAGCTCTCATTAGAAAAATGAAAAAGGAACTGTCTGCAGTTCTTTTTTTATAGTTATATTTGCAAAAACTTACAATTCCTATTAAAATAGTCATTATTTAAGAGATGTAATAGGAAGTAAAGTATGCCAGAATTACCAGAAGTTGAAATTGTGCGTCGTGGTTTAGAAGCCTTAGTTATCGGAAGGCAAATTAAAGCAATCAGTATTAAAGTACCTAAAATGGTCAAACCAGAAAAAGAACTCTTTAAGATTCTTGTTGAGGGCCAACACTTTAAAGAAATCAGAAGAAGAGGCAAGTATCTGATCATTGTTCTAGAGGATTGTCTTTTGATTTCACATCTTAGGATGGAAGGGAAATATTTGTATTTCCCTGAAGAAGTTCCTGAAAATAAACATTTCCATGTCTATTTTTATTTAGAAAATGGAGCTACTCTCGTTTATCAAGATGTTCGAAAATTTGGGACAATGGAGATTATTGCAAAGGACCAAGAATCCACTTATTTTGAGAAAAAGAAACTAGGACCTGAGCCTAGACCTGAAACATTTACATTAAGGCAGTTTGAGGCCAAAATACCTTTATCCAAAAAAGAAATAAAGCCTCGCCTATTAGATCAGCAGTTGGTTGCGGGACTAGGAAATATCTACGTTGATGAAGTGCTATGGGCGGCAAAAGTACACCCTGCTAAGCCTTGTCAAGAATTAAAGAAATCAGAGATTAAAAGAATTCATGATGAGACGATAAGAATTTTGTCATTAGGGATTGAAAAGGGTGGCTCAACCATTAGAACTTATCGGAATGCACTTGGTGAGGATGGTACGATGCAATCATACTTAAAGGTATATGGTAAACAAGGACAACCTTGTCCAAGATGTCAAGAAGCTATTGTCAAAATTCAATTGAAAGGAAGAGGAACACATTTTTGTCCTCAATGTCAAAAACGATGAGTATGATAATTGGAATAACTGGTGGAATAGCATCAGGTAAATCAACTGTTGTTCATTATTTAAGACAAGAAGGCTATCAAGTCATTGATGCTGATCAAGTTGTTCATGAGTTACAAGCTAAAGGTGGACGATTGTATAAGGCTTTAGTCACAGAATTTGGACAAACCATATTGCAAGAAAATGGTGAACTGGATAGACCAAAACTTTCTAAACTTATTTTTTCAGATCCTAAAAAGAAAGAACGATCAGCTCTCATTCAAAATCAGATCATTCGACAAAGTTTGAAAGTTCAAAAAGATCAGTTAGCTAAAACAAATGCTATTGTCTTTATGGATATCCCACTTTTAATTGAGCTAAATTACTTAGATTGGTTTGATCAAGTTTGGCTAGTCTATGTTAACAGTGGTACACAGTTGAAGCGATTAATAGACAGAAACCATTACACAAAAGAAGAGGCAGAAGCTCGGATTAATAGTCAGTTAGCAATGGAAGAAAAAAAAGCCTATGCTGACCTGATAATTGATAATAATGGCAGTCAAAAAGACTTAAAAAATCAGTTATCTAGTGCTTTAAAGAAAATTAGGGGTCATGCATGAAAAAGTTAATTCCTCAAACACCATGGACTGGTAAAGGACTGTGGTCATTAGAACCTCTATCCCTTTTCATGTTGGTTGTTGGATTGGTCCTTTTTGGTGTCGGTGAATCTTGTTTAGTCTTAGCGAATTTAGGATCAGCTTCTTGGACTATCCTTTCTCAAGGAATTTCAGAATCTACAGGAATTGAATTAGGTTGGATGACTTTTATCATTAGCTCTTTGGTAATGCTTTTGTGGATTCCTCTTAAAATCAAACCTGGATTAGGAACAATATTAAATATTATCATCATCGCTTTTGTCATTGGTCAACTTACAGACCATATTGCAAAGCCAACATCATTCTTGATGAGAGTGCTTCTTTTGATAGTAGGTGTTGTGATTATAGGTATAGCTTCAGCTATTTATTTAACATCACACAAAGGTGCAGGGCCTAGAGATGGCCTATTAGTTGGACTTTGCCAATTACTGGGCTGGCGCGTGGCAATTGTTAGAACCTTACTTGAAGGTAGCGTCTCTTTATTAGGTTGGTTACTTGGTGGCCCATTAGGAATAGGGACTTTGTGTTTTGCCTTTGGTGTTGGATGGGTAATGCAATTTAGTTTAGGTTGTTTATCAAGTTTATTTAGGTCTTTAAATGACAAATAATTAAAAGAGGTTAATCAAAGATTTTCCTCTTTTTGTGTTATAATTGGGATGATAAGTAAAGACAATTCTCATAATGATAATAATGAGGAATAGAAATGAGGTCATCATGGCAACAGTTACAATTGCAAAAGGTAAACAACCAATTGATATACAGCTAAATATGTTGAATCGTCATGGCTTGATTGCTGGTGCTACTGGAACAGGCAAGACAGTTACTCTAAAAGTATTAGCTGAACAATTAAGCTTATCAGGTGTTCCTATTTTTCTTGCTGATATTAAAGGAGATTTAGTTAATTTAGCAAAAGATGGTGAAGTTACGCCAAAATTATCTGAAAGGCTCTCAAAATTAGGCATTACGGATTACCAACCTCAAGCTTTTCCTGTAAGATTATGGGATGTTTTTGGGGAAACTGGTCATCCTGTAAGAACGACCATTTCTGAAATGGGACCTTTGATGTTAGCAAGGTTGTTAGATTTAAATGATACACAAACAGGTGTTTTAACTATTGTCTTTAAAATTGCAGATGATAAAGGTTGGTTATTAATTGATTTAAAGGATTTACAAGCACTGCTTAAAGAAGTATCAGATCATGCTCAAGATTACTCTGGTATTTATGGAAATATTGCAAAACAATCTGTTGGTGCAATCCAACGTGGTCTCCTCACACTGGAACAAGAAGGTGGGAATCAATTTTTTGGTGAGCCTGCTCTTAATATCATGGATTTTATGCAAATTGATGAGAAGGGTCAAGGTGCTGTTAATATTTTATCTGCTACAAAACTCTTTCAATCACCAACACTTTATACAACCTTTTTACTTTGGATGCTTTCAGAAATTTATGAAACACTACCAGAAGTTGGAGATTTAGAAAAACCTAAAATGGTCTTTTTCTTTGATGAAGCGCATCTTTTGTTTAAAGATGCACCAAAAGTTTTCCTTGATAAAGTTGAACAAATTGTGAGGTTGATACGTTCAAAAGGGGTAGGTGTCTTCTTTATCACTCAGAATCCATTGGATTTACCTGAAACAGTTTTAGCACAACTAGGTAATCGTATTCAGCATGCACTACGAGCTTATACTCCAAAAGAGTTAAAAGCTGTTAAAGTAGCTGCAGAAACATTTAGACAAAATCCTGAAATTGATGTAGCGACAACGATTACTGAATTGGGTGTTGGAGAGGCCTTGATTTCGACACTTAGTACTGAAGGTCAACCTAATATGGTTGAAAGAGCTTATATCATGCCTCCAAAAAGTAGTTTTAATGTCATGAATGATCAGGAATTGAGTGACCTTATCAAATCGTCACCTTTTGCAGGTAAGTATGACACAACTGTTGATCGTGAATCCGCTTATGAACTATTAGCTCAAAAAGTGGTTGCAGATGATAAAGCAAAGCAAAAAGAAGAAGCTGATAAAGCTGCTGCAAAAAAAGTGAGCAATTCTAGCAAATCAAGTAAGAAAACGAGTCATACTCGTCCAAGAAAGACTCAAGTTGAGAAAGCAACGGATGCTTTTATCAGTACAACAGTTAGAACACTTGGCCGAGAATTAGTCAGAGGCTTATTAGGTAGTCTCAAAAAACGTTAGTTGCTTTCATCATAAGACTAACTTTATATTTCTGTAAAAATGTGCTATAATAGCATGAAATATACTGTACTGGAAAGAAGATGAATTGTTATCAGTGATAAAGCTGTCAATGTAGTTGACTGGAAAAAAAATTTAAAGATAGCTTGGCTCGGGAACTTTTTTACTGGGGCAAGCTTTTCACTTGTTATGCCTTTTATGGCATTATATGTTGAAGATCTGGGTGCTCCAAAAGATAAAGTCGAGTTCTATGCTGGAATGGCGGTTGCGTTATCAGCTTTAGCTTCAGCCTTAGTAGCTCCAATTTGGGGAAAATTAGCCGACCGTTATGGACGTAAACCAATGATGGTTAGAGCAAGTCTAGTGATGACTTTTACAATGGGCGGTTTAGCTTTTGTTCCAAATGTTTTTTGGCTTTTAATTTTAAGAGTTGTTAACGGTATGTTTGCTGGTTATATTCCAAATTCGACAGCTTTGATAGCCAGTCAAGCACCACAAAAGCATTCAGGTTACGCACTAGGAACTTTGGCAACAGGTATGACAGCTGGAACCTTAATTGGTCCACTAATTGGTGGCGTATTAGCTGAAGTGTTTGGAATACGTGAAGTTTTCTTGATGGTTGGCTGTATTTTATTATTTTGTAGTTTATTAACCATTTTCTTTGTGAAAGAAGACTTCCAACCTATTTCTAAAAAGCAAGCTATGTCAACTGAAGCTGTTTTTAGAAATGTCAAAAGTATTCAAATCTTAATTGGACTCTTTGTAACTAGTATGATTATTCAAATTTCTGCACAGTCTATTGCTCCAATTCTAAGCTTGTATATTAGACATTTGGGTCAAAAAGAAAATTTATTATTTGTGTCAGGTTTAATAGTATCCGCAATGGGTTTTTCAAGTATTTTGAGCAGTCCAACTCTTGGTAAAATTGGGGATAGAATCGGAAATCACAGGCTATTATTAATTGCCTTATTTTATAGTTTTTCCATGTATTTCTTATGTGCATTAGCCAAAACAACTATACAATTAGGTATCCTACGATTCTTATATGGTTTTGGTACAGGAGCTTTGATGCCAAGTATCAATTCACTATTGACTAAGATTACTCCAAGGGAAGGGATTTCACGAATTTTTTCATATAATCAAATGTTCACCAATTTTGGACAAGTGATTGGTCCCTTTGTTGGCTCTACGATTGCTGTACAGATGGGTTATCGTTATGTCTTCTATATAACGAGTCTCATCGTTTTAAGTAACTTCTTATGGAGTTTTATTAATTTTAGAAAGTACCTTAAGGTCAAGGAAATTTAGTGAGAGTTAAAATCAATTTGAAATGCAGTGAATGTGGTAGTAAAAACTATTTAACCAGTAAGAATAAAACCAATCATCCAGAAAAAATAGAGGTTTTAAAGTACTGTCCTAAAGAAAGAAAAGTTACCTTACATATTGAATCGTAATATGATTTATGTTAGAATGTACAAGACCATACTGGAGGAAATAACATGTACAACTTACTACTAACAGCATTGCTTATATTATCTGTTATATTAGTGATTGCTATCTTTATGCAACCACAAAAAAATCCAAGTAGCAATGTTTTTGATAGCAGTGGCTCAGAAGCGCTCTTCGAACGCACAAAGGCTCGAGGTTTTGAAGCTTTTATGCAACGTTTTACTGCAATTTTAGTCTTTTTTTGGCTAGCGATTGCCTTAGTGCTTGCCATCTTATCAAGTAAATAAAGAGTGAGCTTGACAGTGTTAGTCTAGCTCACTTTTTCTTTAGTAGTAAACTATTATAGAAAAAAGGTAAATATGAAGAAAAAAATTATCGCCTATTTAAAAGAAAAAGGCAAATCAGATATCAATGATTTAGCAGAAGCACTTGAAATGTCTGGCGCTAAGCATTTCACAAATCTGATTAAAGAAATTTCAAAAATGGAAAGTCAAGGACTATTACGTTTTGAACAAGATGGTAGTCTTTCTTTGAGAAAAGAAAATCCTAAAAAAGAAGTCGTTACTGTAAGAGGAACATTTCGCGCCAATAAAGCTGGTTTTGGGTTTTTACATATTAACGATACTGAGGATGATTTATTTATAGGTCGAAATGATGTCGGTTATGCAATAGACGGTGATATCGTTGAAGCCATTATTAAGAAACCTTCAAATAGATTAACAGGTAATGCTGCAGAAGCAAAAGTGGTTAATATCATTGAAAGAGCATTAAAAACCGTTGTTGGTAAGGTTATTTTAGATGATGAAAAACCAAATTATATTGGTTATATCAAATCAAAAAATCAAAAGGTTCAGCAACCCATTTATTTGAAGAAAGAACCCATTGTTTTAGATGGTAGTGAAATTATAAAAGTAACTATTACACATTATCCTAGTCGTGGGCATGACTATTTTGTTGGTCAAGTGAGAGACATCGTAGGTCATCAAGGAGATGTGGGTATCGATGTCTTAGAAGTTCTAGAGTCAATGGATATTGTTTCGACATTTCCAGATGATGTACTTAAAGAAGCTAATGCTATTCCAGATGCACCAAGTTCTAGAGATTTTCAAGGTCGAATTGACTTAAGACAAGAAATTACTTTTACCATTGATGGTGCTGACGCAAAAGATCTTGATGATGCTGTCCACATAAAAAGACTTCCTAATGGCAATTTTGAGCTTGGTGTTCATATCGCAGATGTTTCCTATTATGTTAAAGAGGGGTCTGCACTTGACAAAGAAGCCGTTAAACGAGGAACTTCTGTGTATGTAACTGATAGAGTAGTTCCAATGTTACCTGAACGTCTATCAAATGGTATCTGTTCTTTAAATCCGAATGTTGATAGATTGACTCAGTCAGCTATTATGGAAATTAATAAGGATGGTAAGGTTCTTCATCATCAAATTGCGCAATCAGTTATCAAGACGACTTATCGGATGACCTATAATGATGTTAATGAGATGATTGCTGGTAATGAAGAAGTCATCAATCAATACAGTAAAATTTCTGAGTCAGTCAAAGATATGACTGAACTCCATCATATTTTAGAAAAAATGCGTGTCAGACGTTGTGCTTTAAACTTTGATACTTCTGAGGCAAGGATAATTGTCAATGATAAAGGAATGCCAGTTGATATTGTTTTACGTCAACGTGGAACAGCTGAGCGGATGATTGAATCATTCATGTTAGCTGCAAATGAGTGTGTGGCAGAACATTTTGCCAAGGCTAAGTTACCATTTATCTATCGTATCCATGAAGAACCAAAAGCTGAAAAACTACAAAAATTTATGGACTATGCTAGTATCTTTGGAATTCAAATTCATGGTACTGCATCAAAAATTTCTCAAGAAGCATTGCAAGAGTTCATGGCAAAAGTTGAAGGGAAACCAGGTGCAGAAGTTCTTAACATGATGCTCTTAAGATCAATGCAACAAGCAAGGTATTCAGAGCATAATCATGGACACTATGGTTTAGCCGCAGAATATTATACACATTTTACCAGCCCAATTAGACGTTATCCTGATTTATTAGTTCACAGAATGATACGTGATTATTCTCAAGTTAATGACGACAAAATAGCTCATTTTTCAGCGGTTATTCCAGAATTAGCCCAATCTTCATCAAGTCTTGAAAGACGTGCTATAGATGCTGAACGTGTAGTGGAAGTAATGAAAAAAGCTGAATACATGCAAGAATATGTTGGTCAAGAATTTGATGCTATGATTTCTAGTGTGGTAAAATTTGGCATGTTTGTTGAACTCCCAAATACCATTGAAGGACTTATTCATGTAACAACTTTACCAGAATACCTTCTTTTTAACGAAAGAACTCTAACATTACAGGGTGAAAAAACTGGTAAAGTCTTTAGAGTTGGTCAACCGATTAAGGTAAAATTGGTCAAAGCTGATAAAGAAACGGGTGATATTGACTTTGAGTATCTTCCAAGTGAATATGACATTGTTGAGAAAAAACCAAACAAATCTAAGAAGTCATCACGTAAAAGGTCTTCACAAAAAGATAACCGTAATCGTTCTAGTAAAACAGATCGATCATCTGAACGAAAAAAACGTCCTAGATCTTCTGAGCGACACTCAAATGATAAAATCTCAAAATCTGAATTTAAAGTCAGAAAGAAAGCAAAAAAACCATTTTATAAAGGGATATCAAGGAATAAGAAAAAGAAAACAAAATAAGGAGTTGACATGGCCAAAGAAGAAGGAAATGTTTTAGCACAAAATAAAAAATCTAGGCATGATTATAGTATAGTAGATACCTTCGAGGCTGGTATTGTCTTGACAGGAACCGAGATTAAAAGTGTTAGAGCTGCAAGAATTCAATTAAAAGATGGCTATGCACAAATTAAAAACGGTGAAGCGTGGCTTATCAATGTCCATATTTCCCCATTTGAACAAGGAAATATTTGGAATCAAGATCCTACACGCACCAGGAAGTTACTACTAAAGAAACGTGAAATTACTAAAATAACAAATGATCTTAAAGGGACAGGTATGACTCTGATTCCTTTAAAAGTTTATTTGAAAAACGGCTTTGCTAAAGTCTTAGTTGGACTTGCAAAAGGAAAACATGATTTTGACAAACGCGAAAGCATCAAACGTCGTGAACAAGATCGTGATATTAAACGGGTTATGAAAAGCATTAATCAACGCTAAAAAAGAGTATCTAAGATACTCTTTTTTTTTGACACTAACTTTTCAATTAAATTGAACTGAAATTTAATCTAAAATCTGCTATAATGTAAGTGTATTCAATTAGCAAGAAGCTAAGTGTATTCAGTTTTAGGGGGAAAAATATGAGAAATAAGAAAGTTTTAGTAGGACTAGTGTCACTGTCATCAGTCATGCTTTTGGCTGCTTGCGGAAACAAGTCGAGCTAGGAATCAGGAAAATCAAAGGACTTAGCTGTTTCTATCGTTGATGGTCAATACATTGTCCCTTCAGACTCAAAACTTGAAAGTGATGATAATGGCTATTTGGCTTTAAAAGTTAAAATCACAAATAAAACAGATGGTAGCTTGTCTATCGGTCGTGATGATTTTACACTAAGTGATAGTGATGATAATAGTATTGATTCAGAAAGTGTTTATGACTCTTAGAACCAATTTAAGACATTAAATTACGGAAAATTGTCAAAAGGAAAATCAAAAACAGGCTATTTAGTCTATCAGGTTGATAAAAGTGAGAAAAAATATGATCTGTCTGTTGGGCAACTGTATATTTCAGATGGCAAAAAGACAAAAGATGAGATTACTATCCCAGTAAAAATTTCAAAATACAAGGATAATACCGAAGAAATCAAATCGTTAACCAACCAATTTATTAATCAAACTTTCTTAAACGGCTCAGGTTCCTTATCTAGAACATACACTTCAGCAGCAAGTTTTGAAGGAAAAAAAGCAACCGTTGAATTGTTAGCAACAAAATCAAAATCATCGAAAAAATTATCAAATGATGCCGATTCTGATAAGAAAGCTTATTATGATGTCTTTTCACAAGCATTAAAAAATTCATTCCAATATTTTAAACCTAGTGATGCTGAAACAACAACATTTATTGATCAATATGTTGAAGTTAATGCTAAAAGAGCAAAAATGGATGTTACCATCAAGAGTTATTTCCCAGATTCTGCAGTTGTCCAAGTCAAACCATCTGTTATTGACTTAAAAGACATGGATTTGACATCTTTGGAAAAAGATTATATTAATCAACACAAAAATGATTCTAATTCAGATTACCAAACTTACTATAAAGAAGCTGAAAAGTATGTGTTTGACAACATGCATTCCCATTATGATGATGCACAAGTCAATACGCCAAAATATATGCCAACTGATGGTTACACTTTGAAATTACAACGTGATAGTGATTCTGGTAAATGGAAAGTGGACACAACTGAGTCAAGTTCAAATTATTCATATGATGACTTATTAGAAGCCTTCTCAGGAGGAATGTAAAAAAGACAACTTTAAGTTGTCTTTTTTTTTATTGTCTTTCTTTAACAATATATACAGGTCTTTTTTTTGTCTCCAAGAAAATTTTGGACATGTACTTTCCAATAATTCCCATACAAAAAAGCTGAATACCTCCCATAAAGAGAATGATAGAAACGGTACTTGCCCAACCCGATACGGGATCACCAAATAATAGTTTACGTATCACTATAAAAAGTATAGCAAATAAAGAAATAACAAAACTAAAGGTGCCTATCCAAGTTGCTATTGATAAGGGGATTTCAGAAAAGTTAATAAAACCATCAATGGAATAGTTTAATAATCCCCAAAAATTCCAGGACGTCTTTCCAGCGACTCGTTCTTTATTATCAAAGCTCACATAGACAACATCAAAGCCAACCCATGAAAAAATCCCTTTTGAAAAACGATTGACCTCACCTAATTCTAAAATACTATCGACAACTTGTCTGGTCATCATACGATAATCTCTTGCACCATTAACAATTTCAGTCTCTGAGATAAGATTGATAACTTTATAAAATAGAGTTGAAAAAAAACTTCTAATGGGTGGTTCACCTTTACGATTGCTACGTCTAGTAGCCACAACATCGTGACCATCTTGTATTTCTTGATAAAGCATTGGTAGCAGTTCTGGGGGATCTTGTAAATCAACATCCATAACGACGACAAAATCACCAGTTGCATTTTCCAAGCCAGCTAAAAGAGCTGCTTCTTTACCAAAATTTCGGGAAAAAGAAATGTAATGGACATTAGGGTAGAGTTGTGAAAATAATCTGAGCTGTGATAGTGTATTATCTTTTGAACCGTCATTAATAAATAAGTAATTAAATTCGAGTTGAGAAGACATGGCACTTTCAACCATCTTCATCTCTTTTAAATAGGGTTCGATCGATTCTTCTTCATTGTAACAAGGTATGATAATTGAAAGTAAAGTCATACAAGTCTCTTTCTGCGTGTATTTTCACAAATTGTATCATAGTTTCTATGCTTTAGCAAAAACTAGCTCTAATGAAAAAAAGAGGTCACCCTCTTTTTTATCTAATTTTGCATGAAAGATTTCAAATCAATCACTTCAATTTTATAACCATCTGGATCTTGTACAAAATAGAATCGTGCAGATTTATCAGTTAAGCCTTTAATATCAGTTACTGTGTAACCAGCTTTTTTGTGAGCTTCATGTGTTGCTTCTAAGTCTTCAGTACCAATTGCAATGTGGCCATAACCGTCACCTAAATCATAAGCTTCATGATCATAGTTATACGTTAATTCTAACTCATAATCTTCACCTTCTAATGCGAGATAAACAAGTGTAAATTTTGATTCTGGAAAATCACGTTTACGACTGATTTTGAAGGGAAAAGCTTTTGTGTAAAATGCAATTGATTCTTCTAAGTCTTTGACACGGATACAAGTATGTAATGATTTCATTTGATATCTCCTTATTTGATGTAAGTAATCACGGATTCACGCGGTTTGCGTGATTTTGGATGTTTAGGGTCTCTGAGACGATAGCCCAGTGATAGCATACTAGCTACACCTTCTTTTTTAGGATCAATGATGTTATTCTCAGCTAGTATAGTATTAACAGCATGATAATCAAAGCCCTCAATTGGACAGGAATCAATGCCTAAAAAAGCAGCAGTTATCATCATATCTCCCAATGCAATGTAGGTCTGTTTTGCAGTCCAATCAAAAAGAGCTCTGTCATCTCCTTCATGGATAGCTAGATCACTTAACTGAAATGATTTATAGGTTTTAAGACGTTGTTCAAAACCATTGTCATCAGTTATTCCTCTTCTGATTAGACTGTCTTTTACAGACTGACTATCATACCAAGCGTTTTTTTCAGCAAGCAATAGGATGAAGTGGCTTGCAGTTTCTAATTGATATTGAGCTCCCCAAGCGACCTCTTTTAGTTGTTTTTTGAGATTTTCATTTTCTAAGACGAGAAAACGCCAACCCTCAAGTCCAATGGATGATGGACTTTGCCATGCTGAATCTAAAATAATATCTAATAAATCTTGAGGAATTTTATCGTCATTATAAACACGAACAGCCGTTCGAAAGTTTATTGCATCTTTAACTTGTTTTTTAAGTGTAGGGTCTGTCATCTTATCCCTCCTTTTTACTGACACTTCCATCATATCATAAACTAATAACACAAACAATTTTGCAATATGAAACAAGTCTTTTCCTAAATGTTAAAGGAAAAAAATCACATTTTCTTTTTTGGAAACGCTCGCTATTATAAATATAATGAATAAAGAGGAGTAACAATCATGTCAAAATTACCAGATCATTTTTTGTGGGGTGGTGCGGTTGCAGCTCACCAATTAGAAGGTGCTTGGCAAGAAGGCGGAAAAGGAGTTAGTGTAGCAGACGTTATGACAGCAGGACGTCATGGTGTTGCAAGAGAAATCACCGATGGCGTTATTGAAGGAAAATATTATCCAAATCATGAGGCTATTGACTTTTATCATCATTACAAAGAAGATATCAAGTTATTTGCTGATATGGGATTCAAATGTTTTAGAACTTCAATTGCTTGGACACGTATTTTTCCAAATGGAGACGATGCTGAACCAAATGAAGAAGGACTACAATTTTATGATGATTTATTTGATGAATGTTTAAAATATGGTATTGAACCAGTGGTTACCTTATCATTTGGTAACAGAATATGATGGTTTTAAAAATCGTAAAGTTATTGATTTCTTTGTTCGTTTCGCAGAAACTGTTTTTAAACGTTATAAAGACAAAGTAACATATTGGATGACTTTCAATGAAATCAATAATCAAGCAAACTATCAAGAAGATTTTGCACCTTTTACAAACTCAGGTATTGTTTACAAAAAAGGTGATGATCGTGAAGCCATCATGTATCAAGCAGCTCATTATGAATTAGTTGCTAGTGCTCGTGCTGTCAAAATCGGCCATGAAATTAATCCAGACTTCCAAATTGGTTGTATGATTGCAATGTGTCCAATTTACCCAGCTACTTGTAAACCTGCTGATATCTTAATGGCTCAAAAAGCAATGCAAAAACGTTATTATTTCACTGATGTTCATGGTTATTATCCAAACCATATATTGAATTATTGGAAACGTAAAAACATTTTAATCGATTTTACAGAAGAAGATAAAAAAGACCTCTTAGAAGGCACTGTTGATTATATCGGTTTCTCATATTATATGTCCTTTGCAATTGATTCTCATCGTGAAAACAACCCTCATTATGATTATCTAGAAACAGAAGATCTGGTTAAAAATAATTATGTTAAAGCTTCAGAATGGGATTGGCAAATTGATCCAGAAGGACTCCGTTATTCATTAAACTGGTTTACAGATATGTATCATTTACCATTGTTTATTGTTGAAAATGGATTTGGTGCCATTGATCAAGTAGAAGATGATGGTATGGTACATGATGATTATCGTATTGAATACCTTGGTGCTCATATCAAAGAATTTATCAAAGCAGTTGATGAAGATGGTGTAGAACTTATGGGTTATACGCCTTGGGGTTGTATTGACCTTGTATCGGCTGGTACTGGTGAAATGCGAAAACGTTATGGCTTTATCTATGTTGATAAGGATGATGAAGGAAATGGCAGCTATGAACGGTCACCAAAAGAATCTTTCAACTGGTATAAAGAAGTGATTGCATCAAATGGCGAAAATTTACAATAGAAAGAAATGACCTTTATTGCTAAAAGGCAATAAAGGTTTTTTAGGGAAATAAGAATGATTGGAATTGTTGCAGCATGTTTAACAACTTTTGGTTTTATACCTCAAGCGATAAAAGTGATCAAAACAAAAGATACTGAAACGATCTCTTTAGGAATGTATGTAATGTCAGTGACTTGGTATGTTATTGTGGTTAGCACATGGTGTAATGATCAAAGACGTTGCTTTAGTAGGAGCAAATGCCATATCAGCTACACTTGCAGGCATTATTTTGGTTTATAAATTAATTTACAAATAATAAGAAAAAGTGTCATTTAACTATTGACACCTAACCTTAATAGGAAAATACTGTAAGCGTTATCAATAAACTATGAAAGTAATCAAACCAAGGGGGATTAGATGATGGATTATGTTTTAGGCTTTTTGCTTATTGTTGCTATTATGGTTATTTTTTGGAAAGTGTTTATGTATTTTACTAAAAAAAGAGTAACACCTTCTTATAATATCGAAAATCAAGACTATAATAATTATTTGATTCAGTTTTCAGATACTGAGGTGCCAGACATTAAAGAAAATCAAAATGTCATGAAAGTTATCAAACTTAAATACCCAACTGAAAATGGTTTTATGGTGTCATCACGTCTAAGTGATCATAAATTACAAGATTTGATTATATCAGAATATGACTTGAAACAATCAAATGTGGCTGTTTCACATGGACAAGTTATTGCATAATGACATTAAAAAAAGATAGTGGATTTTCCATTATCTTTTTTTATTGAGATAATATTCCAAAATGCTTCATTACAGAAAAAGATTTCAGTTTAAAAAAGGAATTTCCGTATCGTTACGGAAAAAGTAACCATGGTCATTGTAAGCGTATTCATATATAATAAAATTACAAAAACAAAATATTAAATCCCAAGGAGGAAAAAGGAAATGGCTAAAAAAGCTTTAATTATTTGTGCAGGTGGTATGTCTTCTTCACTAATTGCTAAAAAAACAGAAACATTGTTAAAAGAACAAGGTGAAGATATTGAAATGAATGCTGTTGGCGTCCCTGAAGGTGGCAAGCGCATTGCTTCAGCTGAATATGATTTGTATCTCATCAGCCCTCAAACTAAGATGCATTTTAAACAATTTGAAGAAGCAGCAAAAAAAGTTGATCGACCTGTAGTTCAAATTCCACCACAAGCTTATATTCCAATTCCAATGGGTATTGAAAAAATGGCTAAACTCGTTAAAGATTCCATTTAATTAGATTTGAGAATGAGTTATAATATTAAATAAATAGAATATTAGAATCATTTTCAAAGGAGACGTCATGTTAGGTCAAAAAGAAATACTCATCTTACAATATCTTTACCAACATAAAGGAGATTTTGTAACGAGTAAAGAGTTGGCAAAACATCTGGCTTGTTCTGATAGAACTGTCCGAACTTACATCAAATCATTATTGTCAAGTATTGAAGGAAGTAGTGGCATTAGTATCTTATCAAAACAGGGTCATGGTTATCAATTAACTGTTAATGATCAAAATGATTATTTAAGTTTAATAAAGGCTGACTCTGACCATTTTGGGACTGAAAATATTGATATTAATGATCGAAGGAATTACATCATCAATAAACTCATTTTTGAGCAAGATGATATTTTCTTTGAAGATTTGGTTGATACTTTATATGTTAGTCGTTCGACTTTATCAGCAGATTTTAAAAAAATCCGTCAGGATTTTGTCAAATATAATCTCAGTATTGAGAGTAGGGCTAACAAAGGCGTTTACGTCAAAGGTGCAGAACATGATAAACGGCACTTCATCATGGATTATTACTTTAGTGGACACTTTCTAAAGAATATCCATCAATATGTTGGTGATGATTTCTTTAAATTACCGATTAGCTTTGAAGAAATCACCATCATCGTATTGGATGAGTGCCGTAATCAATCTTTGAAATTATCTGACTTTGTCATTCAAAATTTGATTGTGCATATCGCATTAGCAATTTCAAGGGTTAATAAGGGTTTTAGAATTTCTGAACTAAAAATTGATCAATCACGATTTCAAAAAGAGATTAGTATTGCTAGACAGATTCTAACTCGCACAAAAGGAATCACAAAAACTGATTTTCCGAATGAAGAAATTAATTATATTGCGGTTCATCTCATTTCCGAAAGTGCTCAAAAATCTAAACAAGATAGTCAGAATAGATTGTCGTTACTACAAGACCTGGTTAAAGCTTGTTTAGAAATTGATCAACTTTATGGTTATCAATTTAGTCAAGATTTTACTTTTTTAGAAGGCTTATTAACACATTTAGAAGTTCTATTAGAACGGCTTAAAAATGATGTTAGATTAGATAATCCACTCTTACAGGATATTCAAACACAATATAAAGAAGCTTATCTTATCGCTCATGGATTAATGAGTCATATGATAACGTTTCAAGATTATCATTTATCAGAAGATGAAATTGCTTATGTATCACTTCACTTATTAGCAGCTATAGAACGTTTTCATCAAAATCATAAATTAAATGCCTTGGTTATCTGTGCCACTGGTTATGGCAGTGCCCAGATGCTTAGGATGAGAATTGAAAATGAACTTGGCCGTCAAATTAATGTTGTTGATTTAGTGGGTTATTATGACATCACTGCAGATAAGTTAGAAAATGTAGACTTAATTATTTCAACCATTGATTTATCTAATTTGGTCTTCACTATCCCTGTATTTACAGTAAGTGTTTTCCTAAATGACAAAGAAGTTCAAACAATCAAACAAAAATTAAATCAAATAGAGTTTAAGCAACACCGTCCAAAACAGTCTAGTAATACACTTTCATTGCTATCAACATTTGAACATTATTTTGATCAAAAACGTTTTCTTATATTAAATCAATCAACAAAAGAAGATGTGCTGGATCATCTCATTCAAATGATGGATGACGACAAAAATGACACAGATTACAGTGAATCTATGAAAGAGCTAATTTCTCTTAGAGAATCATTTAGTTCAGTTGTTTTTGACCAAGATATAGCAGTGCCTCATCCCTTAAAAGCTATTGATACAAAAGCTAAAATTGCCGTTGCGATTATCAGAGATGGCATCTATTGGGAAGAAGATTTTGAAAGTATAAGATTAGTATTTCTAGTCTCGCCATCACAATTTAGCAATGAAGGCTTATCTGATATTACAAGAGTGATTGTGGCATTAACAGAACAAAAAGAACAAAAAGAAAAATTAATAGCTTGTAAAGATTTTGATGATTTTAAATCAATCTTTTTACAAGAGATATAGGAGATAATTATGACAAGTGATGAGTTGCAAATGGCAGCCTTTGAAATTATTTTAAATAGTGGAAATTCTAGAACAACAGTTCATGAAGCTTTCGATAAAATGAGAGAAGGCGATTATGAAGCTGCTGAGAAATTACTAGACGATGCTAACGAAGAATTACTTCTAGCTCATAATGCACAAACAAAATTATTGCAAGAATATGCTAGTGGGACTGAAATTAAGATTGAAATCATTATGGTCCATGCACAAGATCACTTAATGACTACCATGACACTTCGTGAAGTAGCTCTAGAAATGTTGGCTTTATATAAGAAAGTTAATTAGAGGTGGGTAAATAAAATGAGTCAAAAGCAACTTCAAAAGGTTATGAGTGAAAAGCAAAAATCAAAAAAAACACCAGATCAAATTAGAACTGAAGTTAAACTGAAAAACAATCGCTTTAATCGATTCATGTTGCTAAGATACTCGTTAACCTTATTCTTTTTTGCCAATACTTATTGGTTAATCACACAATTATTCCAAGCTAGTCTCTACCTTATTATTCCAGCTCTGATGCTCATTTTATTAGTGATTGCAACAATAGAGCAATTTAGACTATATGGTGCTAAAGTGATCAATCTAAAAATGACAGATTTGGCTTTTAAAGCACAACTGCTTGTGAATGCATTTGTTATCCTGATTTCATTGGTAACACAGTCAGCAAATACGATTTTACCAACCTTTTCAAATCATAGGACAGCTCTGATATTTCTCATACTGCTACAAGTCTTGGGAATGGTTGTTGCATGGTTTAGTCTCAATCGTATTAGATTGATTGAATTGAATAAGGATAATTATTACAAACGTTTTCAAAATATTGAAAAATATATTTAAATTTTTTAGGAGGAGTTCTCATGGAAGAACAAAAAGGTTTCTTTGGCTTATTAGATAAGTATCTAATGGGTCCAATGGGAAAAATTGCATCATATAAAGTGGTTCGTGCAATCACAGCCGCTGGTATGGCAGCAGTTCCATTTACCATCGTCGGTTCAATGTTTTTGGTTTTTAGTATCCTACCACAAGCATTCTCATTTTGGCCAATCGTAGCCAAAGTCTTCGCAGCATCATTTGATAAATTTACCCCACTTTACATGGTTGCAAACTACGCAACAATGGGTTCTTTATCACTTTACTTCGTTCTTGCTATTTCTTATGAATTAACAAAAATCTATGCTGAAGAAGAAGATCTTGATTTAACACCAATTAATGGTGCACTTCTTGGATTATTTGCTTTTATCATGACAGTTCCACAAATTGTCTTTAAAAATGGTGCCATGTCAGCAGTAGTAGCTCTTAAAAAAGGTGCAGTTGTTGCTGATGGTTGGGCAATGGCAAATGGTGTTACACGTTTTGGTACAACTGGTATCTTTACAGCGATCATCATGGGTATTGTTTCAGTTCTTTTATATCGTATGTGTGTTAAACGTCACTGGGTTATTAGCATGCCTGAATCTGTACCAGAAGGTGTATCACGTGGATTTACAGCCCTCATTCCAAGTTTTGTTATCGCCTTCTTTGTTATTATTTTAAATGGTATTCTTGTTGCATTAGGAACTGATATTTTTGAAGTTATTGCTATTCCATTTGGTTTCGTTGCGCATTTAACAGATACATGGCTTGGTCTTGTTGTTATTTATCTCTTAACTCAAGCTTTGTGGATTGTCGGTATCCATGGTGCCAATATTATCTTTGCATTCGTAAACCCAATCGCTCTTGCAAATATGGCTACAAATGCTAACGGTGGACATTTAATCGTTGCTGGTGAATTTTCAAATATGTTTGTTATCGCTGGTGGTTCTGGTGCCACACTTGGTATGTGTATCTGGTTAGCTACTCGTGCTCGTTCTGAACAATTGAGTGCTATCGGTAAAGCTTCAGTAGTTCCAGGCTTCTTCAATATTAACGAACCACTAATCTTTGGTCTTCCTATTATTTATAATCCAGCACTTGCTGTTCCATTTATGCTAGCTCCAATTGCTTCAATGTCTGTTTATTACTTCTCAATGAAATTATCATTGATAAAACCAGTTGTAGCGCAAGTTCCATGGCCAACACCAGTTGGTATCGGTGCATTCCTCGGTACCGCTGATGTTAAAGCAATTGTAGTTGCACTCTTATGTGCCCTAGTAGCCTTCTTAGTATACTATCCATTCATTCGTGTTTACGATAAAAAATTGGTAGCTGAAGAAGCAGCTAACTTAGCAGCAGCTGAATAAAAAAAGAAAAATCACTTTTAAAAAGTGATTTTTTTATGCTTCAAAATAAAGTAATTCTTTTGGAGTATGTGTAAACACTTCAAATCCATCTTTAGTGACGTAACCACAATCTTCTATACGAACACCAACTTTTCCAGGAATGTATATTCCTGGTTCAACTGAGAAGCACATACCTTCTTCAATAATCATATCATTTCCTTCCATAATAGATGGAAATTCATGAACATCCATACCAAGTCCATGTCCTAGGCGATGATTGAAGTACTCTCCATAACCAGCCTCCTCAATAACACTTCGTGCAGCAGCATCTATTTGAGAAGCCGTCACTCCTGGTTTAATAAAATCGATAGCCGATTGATGAGCTTTTAAACAAAGATTATAAATATCAATCTTAAATTGATCAGGTTTTCCAATAGCAACTGTCCGTGTCATATCACTTGTATAGCCATTTGAAACAACACCTAAATCAAATAAGAGCAAAGCATTATCCTCAATTTTATTGGTTCCAGGAATACCATGTGGGTTAGCAGCATTATCACCTGTTAAAACCATGGTGTCAAATGACATTTGATTGATGCCAATTTTTTTCATTCCAAATTCAATTTGTGCGATGATATCTGTTTCAGTATTTTGTGATGAAATATTTTCAAAGCCAATTTGAACAGCTTTATCTGCATAATCACCAGCAATTTTCATTTTCTCAATTTCATCAGCAGATTTGATTAAACGCATTCTCTGAATGTAAGGCGTCAAATTATCGAAGTTGTCACCAAAAATGGATTTTAAACCATTGAATTTAGTAACATTAAGGTGATCAAATTCTGCAAAAATTTTCGAAGTTTTAATTTGTGGTAAACCTGTTTTTATTTTTTCCCATGGGTTTTCAGAATCCATATAACCAAAGACATTAAAAGGAACAGCTTGGCCAGCACGTGTCACTTCTAAGGCAGGTACAAATAAATAAGGATCTGATTCTTGAAAAACAAATAAAAAGAGTTGTCTTTCGTGAGGATCACAATAAAATCCTGTCAAGTAGTTAATGGTAACTGGATCTGAAAAAACCGCTAAATCTGCATTTTCTTCTTTTAAATAGTGTCTAATGTGATCTAATTTTGTCATAGGAATAACCTCTTTTCTATATGTTATTCTTTCAAAAATTAACTGAAAAATCAAGTATTAATAAAAAAAGAAAATTCAATTATAAATAAAAAAATTTCCAAAAAAGAGATGTTTTTTATTTATAATTGAAAATAAGCTTGCAATCTAAAGCTAATTCTTGTAATCTATCATACAGTATGTTTTTTAGAAAAGATTAATGAATCTCTTAATCAGTATGTTTTAGTATCAAAATATTGTGAGTTTAAATGCATTTCAAAACATTCAATAGGAATATAATGCTTATTTTGCACCAACATTTTTTCACCTTTAAAAATACTTTCTTGAATCAACATAAAATCACCATGTTCAGATAATATATACTTTGTTGCGGTGAAATTTCCCGCTTTTGTAAAGCAAAATTCTGTTTGTGAATGACTTGCATTCCCAGGTTGATATAGTTTTTCTTCTAAGAAGCTATTTAACTCATCTAAGTGATTGAGATTAATATTAAATTGAGAGATAACATCGACAGGAATAAATGATAAGGTATAAGCTTTAGTATTGTCACTTAAGTGATACCATCTATCTGCAATAATCACGACAGGTGTTTCTTGTTGGATAGCGGCACTAATAGCTTCACTTGGAACTTCAATCCGAAATTCAATTTCAACTTTTTCGATGTCAACATTACAACACGCTTTTATGGGATGTTGTAAGGTTTCCATTCCAGCATGGTTGGCGTAATTATTAAGTTCTCTAACAAAATTTCCTTTTCCTCTGATATTTTTGACAAGATGGTCTTCTTGAAGCAGTGCTAGGGATTTTCGAAGCGTCATACGACTAACATTTAATTGCTCTGCTAGTTCTGGCTCAGAAGGTAACTGCATACCAGGAGGAAAAGTGCCATCTTGAATGAGATGAAAAATCTGGTTATAGACTTGTACATGTTTTAATTTCTTCAGTTTTGTTGATAATTGATCTTTTGTCATGTTATCCCCTTTAGCTAGTCTTAGTGTAATAAAAGCTCTTTCAAAAATCAAGTCCTCTAGATTAAAAAATAGTAATATTTTCATTAAAAAAGCGTTTACAAAATTGATCTTGTATGTTATTATACAAGTGTAAAAAAATTATACAAGATCAAGGAGGAGATCGAGATGCAAAATTACTCTGGTGAAGAAGGATTACAATATCACTTACAAATTCGCTCAGGTGATGTTGGTCGTTATGTTATTATGCCCGGTGATCCAAAACGTTGTGAAAAGATTGCTAAGCATTTTGACAATCCTGTATTGGTAGCAGACAGTCGCGAATATGTGACTTATACTGGTACATTAAATGGTGAAAAGGTTAGTGTCACCTCTACGGGTATTGGTGGTCCATCCGCTTCAATCGCAATGGAAGAACTTGTTCTATGTGGTGCAGATACTTTCATTCGTGTTGGTACTTGTGGTGGTATTGACCTAGATGTCAAAGGTGGTGATATTGTTATCGCAACTGGTGCCATTCGTATGGAAGGCACAAGTAAAGAATATGCCCCTATTGAGTTTCCAGCAGTAGCAGATTTGGAAGTGACAAATGCCCTTGTGAAAGCTGCTAAAGAACTTGGCTACACAAATCATGCTGGTGTCGTTCAATGTAAAGATGCCTTTTATGGCCAACACGAACCAGAACGTATGCCTGTTAGTTATGAGTTGTTAAACAAATGGGAAGCTTGGAAACGTTTAGGAACAAAAGCATCTGAGATGGAATCAGCAGCCCTTTTTGTTGCAGCAAGTCATTTAGGAGTTCGTTGTGGATCAGATTTCTTAGTTGTTGGTAATCAAGAACGCAATGCATTAGGAATGGATAACCCAATGGCACATGATACTGAATCTGCAATTAAAGTTGCTGTTGAAGCAATTCGTTCATTAATCGAGGCTGATAAAACAAACTAATAAAGTACATTAGGAGTTGAAAATGCAATTTATTTATAGTTTACTTGGTATCTGTCTTGTTTTAGGGATAATGTATGCTATTTCCTTTAATCGTAAAGCGGTTTCTGTTAAACTGATAGGAAAGGCACTTATCGCACAATTTATCATTGCAGTTTTATTGGTCAAAGTACCTTTAGGCCAAAAAATTGTTGAAGTGGTTTCTGATGGCGTTACAAATGTCATCAACTGTGGTAAAGCTGGACTAGATTTTGTTTTTGGATCATTAGCAAATGGTAGTGCTCCAACAGGATTCATATTTGCAATCCAAACCCTAGGTAACATTGTATTCCTATCTGCTCTTGTTAGTTTATTATACTATGTGGGGATTTTGGGATTTGTCGTCAAGTGGATTGGAAAAGGCGTCGGAAAACTAATGAAGTCATCTGAAGTGGAAAGCTTTGTTGCCGTTGCCAATATGTTTTTAGGACAAACAGACAGTCCAATATTAGTTAGTAAATACCTTAACAAAATGACTGATAGTGAAATTATGGTCGTTCTTGTTTCAGGTATGGGAAGCATGTCAGTATCTATTTTAGGAGGCTATATTGCACTAGGAATACCAATGAAGTATCTCTTAATTGCTTCAACAATGGTACCAATTGGTAGTATTTTAGTTGCAAAAACGCTTTATCCTCAAACTGAAAAATTCTTTGAAATTGAAGAAGTCAAAATGGATAATAAAGGTAATAATGCTAATGTCATTGATGCCATTGCAGAAGGTGCCTCAACAGGTGCTCAAATGGCATTTTCTATTGGTGCTAGTTTAATTGCCTTTGTTGGACTTGTTGCTCTCGTTAACATGATATTGAGTGTCTTTGGTATAAGGTTAGAACAAATCTTCTCTTATATATTTGCTCCATTTGGTTTCTTTATGGGCTTAGAAGGAAAAAATATTTTATTAGAAGGTAATTTATTAGGAAGTAAATTAGTTCTTAACGAATTTGTCGCTTTCCAACAATTAGGTCATCTGATTAAATCATTAGATTATCGTACAGGATTGATTGCTACTATTTCGCTTTGTGGCTTTGCAAACCTATCTAGTTTAGGAATTTGCGTGTCTGGTATTGCTGTTTTGTGCCCAGAAAAACGTGGAACACTTGCTAGATTAGTATTTAGAGCAATGCTTGGTGGTGTAGCGGTAAGTATTCTTAGTGCAATGATTGTTGGTATCGTAACATTATTTTAAATAAAAAGAGGTTCTCAAAAGATTACTTATGGAAACAAAAGATATTTTAAAAACTGTTGACCATACCTTATTGTCAACAACTGCAACATGGGAAGAAATCAAAGTTATTTTAGATGACGCCATGACTTATCAGACTGCTTCAGCATGTATCCCAGCATCCTATGTTCAAAGAGCATCAGAATACGTATCTGGAAAATTAGCTATTTGTACAGTTATTGGATTTCCAAATGGATACAGCACAACAGCAACAAAAGTGTTTGAAACCAAAGATGCCATTCAAAATGGTGCTGATGAAATTGATATGGTTATCAATTTAACAGATGTAAAAAATGGTCAATACGACAAAGTAGAAGATGAAATCCGCCAAATCAAAGAAGCTTGTCAAGACCATATCTTAAAAGTTATTGTAGAAACTTGTAATTTAACTGAAGCAGAGCTGATTGAATTATGTGGTGTTGTGACGAGATCAGGCGCTGATTTTATTAAAACCTCAACTGGCTTTTCAACAGGTGGTGCAACATTCAAAGATGTTGAAACCATGGCTCAACATGTTGGAAAAAATGTTAAAATCAAAGCGGCTGGAGGAATTGCTTCATTAGAAGACGCTGAAAAATTTATCTCTTTAGGTGCTTCACGCTTAGGAACAAGTAGAATTATCAAGATTATAAAAAATCAAACCGTTGAAGAAGGAACTTATTAAATTTAATTAAAGTGACAACAACTGGGATAGAAAGAATTTATTCTTTCTATCCTTTTTTATATTGAAAACAGGTTTTCAAAGGATCTATCACTATTTTTAGAAAAAAAGACATGAATCGTAACTTTTTTTGAAAACTTTTTCAAAAAATAGAAATTAGTACTTGAAAGTGTTTACAAAACATGCTAAAATAATTTTTGAAAGCGTAATTTTCATATAGAAAGGAAGTATAACCAATGAATACTGATGACACTATCACGATATATGATGTTGCCCGTGAAGCTGGTGTTTCAATGGCAACCGTTAGTCGCGTTGTCAATGGCAATAAAAATGTAAAGGAAAATACACGAAAAAAAGTTCTTGAAGTAATTGAACGTTTAGACTATAGACCAAATGCAGTTGCGCGTGGACTAGCAAGTAAGAAGACAACGACTGTTGGTGTTGTTATTCCAAATATCGCTAATAACTATTTTTCAATCTTAGCTAAAGGAATTGACGATATCGCTGCAATGTACAAATACAACATTGTTTTAGCTTCAAGTGATGAAGATGATGACAAAGAAGTCAATGTTGTCAATACACTGTTTGCAAAGCAAGTAGATGGTATCATTTTTATGGGACACCATTTAACTGAAAAAATTCGTGCTGAATTTTCCCGCTCAAGAACACCAATTGTCTTAGCTGGTACTGTTGACTTAGAACATCAACTGCCAAGTGTAAATATTGATTACAAAGCAGCAGTCATTGACGTGGTTAATATTTTAGCTGAAAACCATAAGCAAATTGCTTATATTTCAGGACCATTAATTGACGATATCAATGGTAAAGTTCGCCTCGTTGGCTACAAAGAAGGACTAAAGCAAAATAAATTAGACTTCAAAGAAGGCCTTGTTTTTGAAGCTAATTATAGCTATAAAGAAGGTTTTGATTTAGCTCAACGTGTTATTAATTCAGGGGCAACAGCAGCTTATGTTGCTGAAGATGAATTGGCGGCTGGACTTTTAAATGGCTTATTTGAATTAGGCAAAAAAGTTCCTGAAGATTTTGAAATCATTACAAGTAATGATTCACCAGTTGTTCAGTACACAAGGCCTAACTTATCTTCTATCAGTCAACCTGTTTATGATTTAGGAGCTGTCAGCATGCGCATGCTAACTAAAATCATGAATAAAGAAGAGCTAGAAGAAAAAGAAATATTACTCAACCATGGTATCAAAAAACGTGGTACAACTAAGTAAGAGCTGTTACACAGCTATTTTTCAATAGGAGTCACTGATGACAAGAGACATAATGATGGAGTATTTTGAGTGGTACTTACCAGCAGATAGTAAACACTGGAAGCGATTAAAAGAAGATGCCAACCATTTAAAAGAATTAGGAATTACCCAAGTCTGGATGCCGCCCGCATTTAAAGGAACTGGTTTCAATGATGTTGGTTATGGGATATATGATTTATTTGACTTAGGTGAATTTGATCAAAATGGCACAGTCCCAACTAAGTATGGGACAAAAGAAGAATATTTAGAAGCTATTTCTGCCTTAAAAGAAGTTGGTATCAAAACGTTTGCAGATATTGTTTTAAATCATAAAGCAAATGGTGATCATCAAGAAACATTCTATGTCTTAGAGATGGACCCAAATGATCGTCAAAAACCCATTTCAGATTCCTTTGAAATAGAAGGTTGGACTGGGTTTGATTTTCCTGGTCGTCGAAATACATACAATGATTTTAAATGGCATTGGTATCATTTTACAGGACTTGATTATGATGCAAGACACCAAAAAAATGGTATCTTCATGATTGAAGGTGATAATAAAGGTTGGGCAAATAGCAGTCTGATTGATAACGAGAATGGCAATTATGACTATTTGATGTATAATGATATTGATTTTAAGCATCCAGAAGTCATTCAACACTTAAAGGAATGGGTAAAGTGGTTTATTGAAACAACTCAAGTAGATGGCTTTCGATTAGATGCTATCAAGCATATTGATTCTTACTTTATGAAGACTTTTATTAATGATATTAGGACCAGTATCAAACCTGATTTAGCAGTTTTTGGTGAATATTGGGTCTCAGATGATGCTTTAATGGAGCATTATCTTGACTCAACACAATCTCAGTTTTCTCTAGTTGATGTTCCATTACATTTGGCATTTTTTAAAGCATCACAAGAAGGTAATCACTTTGATTTACGACAAATATTTGATGGGACATTGGTAAAACAAAATCCATCATTAGCGATTACTTTTGTTGAAAATCATGATACTCAAAAAGGGCAAGCATTAGAGTCAACTGTTGAAGAATGGTTTAAACCACTTGCCTATGCCTTGATACTCTTGAGGCAAGAAGGAACTCCTTGTCTGTTTTATGGCGATTATTATGGTGTAGAAGGAGAGAATGGCCAATCTTCATTTAGAGATATTATTGATAAATTAACTTATTTAAGAAAACATTATACTTTTGGAGAACAAGTTGATTATCTAGACCATGCTAACTGTATTGCTTGGGCATTTCTTGGTGATGAAGACCATCAAAAGCCTATGGCTGTCATTCTGTCAAATGGTGATTCTGGTTGGAAAACGATAGAAATAGGAAGCCTACATTCGGGCAAGACATTTATTGATTACCTTGGTAATCATGAAGAAACAGTGACTATTGACGAGAAAGGCTGGGCTGACTTTCCAGTAAATGCAGGGTCAGTGTCTGCTTGGATCGAAAAATAAGTAATATTATTGGTAAAAAAGTCAGTCGCAAGACTGATTTTTTTCTTCTAGCTGAAAAATAGACTAAAATAAGCTATAATAGAATTCATGAAAGTATTGCTATATTTGGAAGCAGAAAAGTATATTAGGCAATCAGGTATTGGTAGAGCTATTAAACATCAAGAAAAGGCTTTAGATATTGCTGGTATCCCTTATACAACTAATCCGAAAGAACATTATGATTTAGTCCATATCAATACAAATGGACCATTTAGTTGGTATTTAATGCGTAAAGCACAGAATCTTGGTAAAAAGGTTATCATTCATGGGCATTCGACTGAAGAAGATTTTCGAAATTCTTTTATTTTTTCAAATGCTTTAGCTCCGTTATTTAGACGTCATCTTTGCCGTTTTTATCGCCAAGCAGATGCCATTATCACACCAACTCAGTATTCAAAAGAATTAATAAAAGCATATGGAATCAAAACACCTATTTATGCAGTTTCAAATGGTATTGAAATTGAAAAATATGGTCCCAAACCTGAGAAAGAAGCAAGTTTTAGAGAGTATTTTAACTTAAAAGAAAATCAAAAAGTTGTGATATGTGCAGGACTGTATTTTATGAGAAAAGGGATTGATGATTTTATAAAGGTTGCAGAAAAAATGCCTGATGTGACTTTTATTTGGTTTGGTGAGACTAATAAATGGATCATTCCCAAACAAGTCAGGGATATTGTGACGACTAATCATCCGACCAATGTTCTTTTTCCAGGCTATATAAAAGGTGACGTTTTTGAAGGTGCTATGTCAGGTGCAGATGCTTTCTTCTTTCCAAGTAGAGAAGAAACAGAAGGAATTGTTGTTCTTGAGGCGTTAGCTAGTCACCAAAATGTTATTTTACGTGATATTCCTGTCTATAAAGATTGGATTCCAGAAGAAGCAGTCACTTATGAAAAAGATGTGAATGGGTTTGTTAAAGCTATTAGAGAAGTTCTACAATCTGAAGACAATAAAGGAGAAATAGGCTTTAAAGTAGCACAATCGAAAGATTTAGCAACTATAGCTCAACAATTAGGAAATGTTTATCAAACAGTAATGGAGAATTAAAATGCGTATTGGTTTATTTACGGATACCTATTTTCCACAAGTTTCTGGTGTTGCGACAAGTATCAAAACATTGAAAACAGAGTTGGAAAAAATGGGCCATGAAGTTTATATTTTTACGACAACTGATAAGCATGTTAAACGCTTTGAAGATCCAACAATTATTCGCTTACCAAGTGTTCCTTTTGTGTCTTTTACAGACCGACGTGTTGTTTACCGTGGACTAATTTCATCATACAAAATCGCTAAACAATATAATTTAGATATTATTCATACACAGACTGAATTTAGTTTAGGTTTATTGGGGAAGATGGTTGCAAAAGCGTTACGGATTCCTGTCGTCCATACTTATCATACCCAATATGAAGATTATGTTGGCTATATCGCAAAAGGAAAAATAATTAGACCTGGTATGATAAAACATATCATGAAAGGTTACCTAAAAGATTTAGATGGCATTATTTGTCCAAGTCGGATTGTTTTAAACTTATTAGATGGTTATGACGTTAAAGTACCAAAAAGAATTATTCCTACCGGTATTCCACTAGATAACTATGTTCGAAATGATATTAGGAATCAGGATATTGAACATTTAAAGGCAGAATTAGGCATTAAAGAAAATGAAACAATGCTTTTAAGTCTGTCGCGTATTTCTTATGAAAAAAATATTCAAGCAATCTTAATGCATTTTCCAGAAGTTATTAGAGATAATGATAAGATAAAACTAGTTATTGTGGGTGATGGTCCTTATTTAGAGACTCTAAAATCACTTAGTCAAGATTTAGGGATTACCGACCATGTTATTTTTACAGGAATGATTGCACATGATAAAGTTGCTCTTTATTATAAGGCCTGTGATTTCTTTGTTTCAGCATCTACTAGTGAGACACAAGGTTTAACCTATACAGAAAGCCTAGCTAGTGGGAAACCCATCATTGCACATGGGAATCCCTATTTGGATGATTTAATTTCTGATAAGATGTTTGGCACGCTTTATTATGATGAAGCAACACTTTCAGATGCTATTATAGATGCTGTGTTAGAGACACCGCCAATGTCTCAAAAAGAATTGGAAGAAAAACGTTATGATATCTCTGCTCAACAATTTGGTAGAGCAGTTTACACTTTTTATTTAGATACACTCATTTCAAAACAAAGTCGAAACAAAGAAAAATTTTCTTTAACAGTGAGACGACAACAAGAGCTTGTTGAACCCATTAATCTTGTTCATCAAGCAGTTCATTTACCCAAACGTGCAGCAAAAGCAACAGCAGTTACATCTGTAAAAGCTGTTAAAGCACCTTTAAAATTAGTTTATGCCATTAAAGATTTTTTAGAATAGAACTGACTTTATGGTAAAAAGGCTTGAAAATTGGATGAAATGTGTTACAATTATTGACGAAGACATGTTTTAACAATGATCTAGTTTACGAGCGAGTGTTGGTTGGTGGAAAGAACACAAGGTAGATTGTTAAAATACTCCTTCCTCGTTTTTATGACAAAAACATAAAACGGTGGCAACGGTATAGCCAATATGAGGTGTTTACGATAACTATTTTTCGTTATACACAAATTAAGGTGGAACCACGTTGCGACGTCCTTTTGAGGATGTCGCTTTTTCATTCTAGTAAAAGATAAGACTAGAAAATTTATTAAAAGAGAAAGGAAAGAGTCCTTTTAACAAGTATTTTCAAATACTGATAGAACTCTTGGTATCTTATCTATGATTAACATTACTTTTCCAGATGGTGCAGTTCGTGAATTTGAGTCTGGAATAACGACTTTTGAGATTGCACAATCTATCAGCAATTCACTAGCTAAGAAAGCTTTAGCAGGTAAATTTAATGGTCAATTAATTGACACAACAAGACCAATTACTGAAGATGGTTCAATTGAAATTGTGACACCAGATCATGAAGATGCCTTATCAGTATTACGTCATTCAGCAGCGCACTTATTTGCACAAGCGGCGAAAAGACTATTTCCTAATTTACATTTAGGTGTAGGTCCTGCTATTGCGGAAGGTTTCTACTATGATACAGATAATGGTGAAGGCCAAATAAAAAATGAAGATCTTCCTCGTATCGAAGAAGAAATGAAAAAAATTGTAAAAGAAAATCACCCCTGTATCCGTGAAGAGATTTCAAAAGAAGAAGCACTTGAACTTTTCAAGGATGATCCTTATAAAGTTGAGTTAATTCAAGAACACTCAGATGATGCAGCTGGATTAACTATTTACCGCCAAGGTGAATTTGTTGACTTGTGTCGAGGACCTCATGTTCCTTCGACTGGTCGTATTCAAGTTTTCCATCTTTTAAATGTTGCTGGTGCCTATTGGCGTGGGAATAGTGACAACGCTATGATGCAACGTGTCTACGGAACAGCATGGTTTGATAAAAAAGATCTTAAAGCTTATTTAAAACGTTTAGAAGAAGCTAAAGAACGTGACCACAGAAAACTAGGGAAAGAACTTGATTTATTCATGATTTCCCAAGAAGTTGGTCAAGGGTTGCCATTCTGGTTACCAGACGGTGCAACGATTCGTCGTACGCTTGAGCGTTACATCACAGATAAAGAATTAGCTTCTGGTTACCAACACGTTTATACACCACCATTGGCATCAGTTGAGCTTTACAAGACTTCTGGTCACTGGGAACACTACCAAGAAGACATGTTTCCAACTATGGACATGGGTGATGGGGAAGAATTTGTACTTCGTCCTATGAACTGTCCGCACCATATCCAAGTCTATAAAAACCATGTGCATTCATACCGCGAGTTACCTATTCGTATTGCAGAATTAGGTATGATGCACCGCTATGAAAAATCTGGTGCCCTTTCTGGTCTTCAACGTGTTCGTGAAATGACTCTTAATGATGGTCACATTTTTGTAGCTCCTGAACAAATCCGTGATGAGTTCAAGAAAACATTACAATTGATTATTGATGTTTATGAAGACTTTAACTTGACTGATTACCGTTTCCGTCTATCTTATCGTGATCCTAAAGATACACATAAGTATTATGATAATGATGAGATGTGGGAAAATGCTCAAGCGATGCTTAAAGCAGCCATGGATGACATGAAACTGGATTACTATGAAGCTGAAGGTGAAGCAGCTTTCTATGGTCCTAAGTTAGATATCCAAGTGAAAACGGCTTTAGGAAATGAAGAAACCTTATCAACAATTCAATTGGACTTCTTGTTACCAGAACGTTTTGACCTTAAATATATTGGTGCAGATGGGGAAGAACATCGTCCAGTTATGATTCACCGTGGTGTTATCTCAACAATGGAACGCTTCACTGCTATCTTGATTGAAACCTATAAAGGTGCCTTCCCAACTTGGTTAGCTCCGCACCAAGTAACAGTTATCCCAATTTCAAATGAAGCTCATATTGATTATGCGTGGGAAGTTGCTAAGACTCTTAGAGATCGTGGCGTTAGAGCTGATGTTGACGAACGTAATGAAAAAATGCAATATAAGATTCGTGCCTCACAAACAAGTAAAATACCATATCAATTAATTGTTGGTGACAAAGAAATGGAAGATAAGTCTGTCAATGTCCGTCGTTATGGAAGTAAAGCAACACATACAGAATCAGTAGATGAGTTTGTTAAAACGATTCTAGCTGATATCGATCGCAAGTCTCGTCCTGAATAAAAAAAATAACCCTAAAAGGGTTATTTTTTTATTACCACGCAAAAGCATTAGTATCTTCTTGAAGATACCTAAGCCATTGTTTTGATTTCATCCGGCACAGTGTGACTGAGATTCCTCCCATATTAAGACTGGTCATAAACTTCCCATTTTTAATGAAAGGTAAGTGTAATCCCTCTAGTTCAAGCAGTTGACGAATATCATTTAAAAAGATCCCTTGTTCTAAGTCTGTTGCTGTTCCAAGGTTGTTGACGAGCAGAATAAAATGCTCTCCTTCTTGCCAGTGAAATTTGATGTGTAATTTATTCATAATTTCGATTGCCAGTTGTTCAGAAGATTGGAATTCAACAACGCGATACCCTTCTTCACCATGTATCCCAATGCCAAATGAGATGTGGTTAGTCGCTAGTTGAAAAAGAGGCTCTTGTTCACCTGGTAATTGAGACGGTTTTGTTGCAAATCCTATGGTAGCAATCTCTGTAGCTAATTCAAATGCAAGAGATTCTAATTGGTCTAATGTCAGACCATCTTTAGCAGCGGCACCAAGTATTTTGTGTAACAAGATAGTTCCTGCTAGGCCTCTATGTCTCATTTGAAAATTTGCTTTAGGTTCCACTGAGATATCATCATGTGAAATGATGTATTTAACACGATGTCCCTCTTGTCGCGCTTGATGAATTGCACGGTGAAACCTAGCAATATCTGCATCAAAATTTTTGATAATGACAAAAACACCTAAGCCATGATCCAAAAAACGAATTGCTTCTAATATAGCGTCTTCTTTTGGTGGAATAAATAAATCCCCATAAACAGCTGCTGATAGCATTCCATCACCGACAAAACCAGCATGCGCAGGTTCATGTCCTGCACCACCACCAGATAATATAGGAACATGATTTTTAGATTGATGACGATTATAAATAATTGGCCAATCACCTAATTTTGCTAATTGTGGCTGCGTAGTTAATAGGCCGTCAATATACTGATTTATTGTTTGATTGACTTGATTGATGATGGTAACCACTTATAGCTCCTTACTTTGTTTAATGCTTGCTATAATAACATGTTTAATAGCTAAGATATCTGGACGATCTGTATTTTGGCAGACATAGTCTTTGATAGAGATGGCAAATGCATTAGCATGATATTGAATGAGAAAAATCTTATAGTTTTTTGCTAAGCAATTTTTGTGATATTCTTCCTCTGAAATTATTTTTTCCATTAAAATAAAACAATAATCTCGAAAAAATGAATAAAAATCATTCTGGCCTTCTATTTGAAATAGTTGCTGATAAAAGATACGATTGGTTTCAATATAGAATAAAAGTTCTTCAAGCAATTTGAAACCAGTGATGTAATTCAAATTATTAGTAACTTGTTCTTGCAATTCTGTTTCAAAAATCCAATCTAACAGTTCAAATTTATCTACAAAATGGTTGTAAAAGGTCTGTCTTCTAATATTAGCTTGGTCCATAATATCCACAACTGAAATTTTATCAAATGATTTTTCAATCATTTGTTTTTTAAATGCTTTTGCAATTCTTTTTTTGGTAATTATAGAAGTTGTCATGTAGTATTCCAATTTCCAATTTAATGTAAGTCTACAGTATCAAAGTTTTGATTAAAAAGAAAGGGACAAACTAATTAATTTGTCCCTTATCTTTTAATCATCTTAAAGTTATAATGAAAGCGTAAACAAAAATATGGAGGTATTTCACATGAAAAAAATTATTAATGATCCTAGTCAAGTTGTAGATGATATGCTTAAAGGATTTTCATATATGCATGATGACTTGGTTGAAAGATTAGATGGCTATGATGTTATTGTTAAAAAAGCTAATAAAACTGGAAATGTTGGTCTAATTTCAGGTGGGGGTTCAGGTCATGAACCATCACATGCTGGTTTTGTCGGTGATGGGATGCTTTCTGCTGCAATTTGTGGTGCTGTTTTTACATCACCAACTCCAGATCAAATACTTGAAGCCATAAAAGCAGCAGACGAAGGGGCTGGCGTTTTTATGGTCATTAAAAATTATTCTGGTGACATCATGAACTTCGAGATGGCGCAAGAATTAGCAGAAATGGAAGATATTTCTGTAGAAAGTGTGATTGTCGATGACGATATTGCTGTTGAAGATAGTCTTTATACTCAAGGCAGACGTGGTGTTGCAGGTACAATCTTAGTACATAAAATTTTAGGAGAAGCTGCACGTGCTGGTAAATCACTAAAAGAAATCAAAACACTTGCAGATCAATTAGTACCTAATATCAAAACAATAGGTTTGGCACTATCTGGTGCAACAGTTCCAGAAGTTGGAAAACCAGGTTTCACATTAGCTGAGGATGAATTTGAATATGGTGTAGGAATCCATGGAGAACCTGGTTACAAGAAAGAAAAATTACAACCATCAAAAGAACTGGCTAAGGAATTAGTGGAAAAATTGACAGATAGCTTTGAGATAAAAGCTGATGATAAATTTGGAATTCTAGTAAATGGTTTAGGAAGTACGCCACTAATGGAGCAGTATGTTTTTGCAAATGATGTGGCTAATTTGCTAGCTTCTAAAAATGTTTCAGTGGTCTATAAAAAGATTGGTGATTTTATGACTTCAATTGATATGGCAGGGCTTTCTTTAACACTTATAAAATTAGAAGACCATTCATGGGAAAAGGCACTTAAATCAGATGTGACAACACCAGCTTGGTAGGAGGGATAAAGATGAATGTTGAAAACACACTAAAATGGATGTCACTTTTTAATCAAAAAATTCAAGAAAATAAAGATTATCTAAGTGAGTTAGATACCCCAATTGGCGATGGCGACCATGGCGGCAATATGTCTAGAGGGATGACTGCTGTAATGGAAAATCTAAAAGGAAAGACATTTGATTCCGCACAAGAAGTATTTAAACTTGTTGCAATGCAATTATTGAGTAAAGTTGGTGGCGCTTCAGGGCCACTTTACGGTTCTGCTTTTATGGGAATGGCAAAATCTGATGAACAAGCAAGTTTACCACAGCACTTACAAGCTGCACTAGAGATGATTCAAAAACGCGGTAAAGCTGAGATTGGTGAAAAAACAATGGTTGATGTGTGGATACCAGTGATTGAGGCTTTAAAAACAGATTCATTGACAATAGAAAAAATTAAGAACGTTGTTGAAGCAACCAAAGATTTGAAAGCTACAAAAGGTAGAGCTTCCTATGTTGGGGAAAGATCCATTGGTCATATTGACCCTGGTTCATATTCTTCAGGACTCTTGTTCGAAGCTATGATAGAAGCGGAGGTAGACTAATGTCAGAGATAGGAATTATCGTTGTTTCTCATTCAAAAAAGATAGCAGATGGTATTGCGAATCTAGTAAATGAGGTTGCAAAAGATATTAGTCTAACCTATGTTGGTGGTACACCAGATGGTGGTATTGGAACCAGTTTTGAACAAGTTCAGAATGTTGTTGAATCAAATCCCAAAGACACTCTGTTAGCCTTCTTTGATTTGGGAAGTGCTCGGATGAATATTGAAATGGTACAAGATTTTACAGACAAAGACATCATCTTAAATATTGTTCCAATAGTTGAGGGGACATACACAGCGGCAGCCTTATTGCAAGCTGGCACTGATTTAGAAACGGTAAAGACACAATTAGCAGAGTTGGAAATTAAGAAATAAGGGAGAATAGGATGACTTTTATAGGAGAATTTATTGGAACATTTATCCTTGTTTTATTAGGAAATGGTGTTGTAGCAGCTTGTGTACTAAATAAAACAAAAGCACAAAATTCAGGTTGGATTGCTATCGTTCTAGGATGGGGAATAGCCGTTACAGTTGCAGTCTATGTTTCTGGTTTTTTAAGTGGTGCACATTTAAATCCTGCAGTAACTATTGCTATGGCAGTTATTGGTAATTTAGCTTGGAATCAAGTCCCAGTTTATTTGATAGCTCAATTTCTTGGTGCTATGTTTGCTTCGGTAGCTTTATATTTACATTATTATCCTTATTGGCAAGAAACCAGTGATCAATCTGCTATTTTAGGAAGCTTTGCTACTGGTCCAGCTATTAAGCATACCTGATCAAATGTCTTTGATGAAGCCTTAGGAACAGCAGTATTGGTTATTACTGTTATGGCAATCGGCCCCAATAAAGTAGCTTCAGGTTTTGGTCCTTTGATTGTCGGTTTAGTTGTTTTAGGTGTTGGTTTTTCATTAGGGGCAACAACAGGGTATGCCATAAATCCAGCAAGAGATTTGGGACCAAGAATAATGCATGCTATTTTACCAATACCAAATAAAGGAAATTCTAATTGGTCTTATGCTTGGATTCCAGTAGTTGGACCAATAGTTGGAGGTATTATAGGCGCCGTCTGTTATCAAATGATATTAAATGTGATGTAAAAAAAAGTTCTCTAAGGAGCTTTTTTTAGCTAAATCATACTGATAGCGCTATAATAGTATTGATTAACAAAAAATAGGAGAAGGCACTTGGTTTTCACAAGCTACCAACGCTATATGGCTTTGAAAGCCATCTTTAACAGTCCCATATCTCAAAAAAGTCTGGACCTTTTACAATCTGGTCAAATGATTGACCCAAGAGTTGGATCTTCATTATTTAATGCTATTTGGGAGAACGAAAAACACAATCTCAGTCCTATCCAACTTATTAAGTTGGTATTGACAATTGTTCAAATGCCATCTGAATTGAGTGGAGAGCTTTCTGAAACAAGATCCTTATTGGCTAACTTTCATCCAGATTTAGCTCCAGATCATTCTTTTTGGCTAGATTTTTCTGAGCAAGTTAACCTTGCTTTTCCAGGGAAAGCCTTATCTGAAAAATCGCCATTCACAAAAAAGGTCCATCAATTTCGCTATCTTATCTCTAGTCAACAAGCTGAATACATTCGCTCTCATTACGGAAATGACAAAACGGATGCTCAAGCATTAGCCTATTATCTGAGTGGGAAAACATCAGGTCATTTTTGGCGAAAACGGAGTGATTACTCTCTAAAAGACTCAGCTAGACTTCATAATAAGTTGTTAAAAAGAGGAGAGGCCTTTCTTTTCCCAGAAGAAATTGTGTCTTTCAATATCAAAGTTTTATTGCATTTTCACAGTGAGTTTATTATTTCCTCAACAGGTGATTTTCTTAATGAAATTGATGGTCAAAAGTCAAATATTATGGGAATTGTAAATGGTGCTAGTTTTAATTATGGGACTCCCGGGAAACGTCACTGGGATCTTGATGTTGATCCTGTTCGTCCGCTAGATCCAACATTTAGAAATAAAGTAACAAAGGGTTATTATTCTCCAAAAAATATAGAATCAAAGTGGTTTCAAAAACCCCAGGGTTACGAACTGAGTTACTTTAATAAAAGAGGTGTTTATAGTTACCAAGATAAAAGTGCGGAAAAACAAGTTAGCCTGGAAATGAGAAAATTCCGTAAAATGATAAGGAAGTTGTCATAAAAAAGATTGCGTTTTACACAATCTTTTTTTTATTGTAACGCTTGTTCCCATTTTTTTGCCAAACGTCTTGATAATAATGAAATGACAAAGTTAATGACAAAATAAATAGCAGTAATGAGTGCATAAAGTGTAAAGACTTGACTCGGTTCAAAGTATGTTCCCATCAAAATTTGACTTTTACCAAATAATTCTTGAATAGCAATTACAGAATAAAGGAGAGATGTGTCTTTAATGACAGTAACAAATTGTGAAATGATAGCTGGTAACATCTTTTGAAGTGCTTGAGGAAAAATAATATGGATAAAGACTTGACTACTTGTAAATCCCTGGGATGAACCAGCCTCAACTTGCCCATTGTCAACACCATTTAGACCTCCGCGAATAATTTCTGCTAGCGCTGCTGAAGTAAAAATGGTAAAGGCAACGATACCAGCTGGCGTTGATTTCATTTGAAAGACTAAGAAAATAATAAATATCCACAAGAGATTTAGAACATTTCTGACAAACTCAATATAAATACTAGAAATCCAGTAAAATAATTTATTTTTTCCATTACGCATAACAGCCAAAATAGTACCAAAAATGGTAGATAAAACGATTGAAATAAAGGAGATATAAAGAGTTAGAAGTAAGCCTTGAAAAATAAAGGCGAGATTTGTAGAGGTTAATACTGATTTCATTTAAACTCCTTCCTACAATGCATAAGAATTTTTGTTTTCTTCTTCTTTATGTCTTGCCCATGTTGCGAGAGGGAAACACATAATAAAGTATAAAAGAGCAGCGCCAGCAAATGCTGGAACGTAGTTAGTACTTTCATAAGCCCAAGCTTTAGCAGTAAAAATGATATCAGCACCTGAGATTATGGCAACGGTAGATGTGTTTTTGATTAAACTGACAACTTGATTTGTCATAGGTGGCAAAATAGTTCTAACTGCTTGCGGTAAAATAATCATACTCATGGTTTGACTATAAGTAAAGCCTTGCGATAGTGCAGCTTCCGTTTGACCTCTTGGAACAGCTTCAATACCTGAACGAATAACCTCAGATATATAAGCGCCATGATAAACCCCCACACATAATACAGCTGTGAAGAATGTTGAAAGCATGATTAGACCATTTGAAATAATAGTTAAACCATAATAAACAACCACAAATTGAACCAATAGTGGTGTATTTTGAAATAATTCGACATAGACACGCGCAATTCCTTTTAATACTTTATGTTTTGATGAACTCATGGCACCAAAAATGATACCTAATAAAAGAGCTAAAAGCAAAGCACATGCAGACATACCAAGTGTGTATATAAAACCTTTTGCAAATTGACCAAAATTGGCAAAAAAAGCAGACCATCTTGACCAAGCAAAATGGCTAATTGTTAATAACATGTAAATTCCCTTCTAAATTGTTGTCACTTCTTTATTAATTGCTTGCAGGTTTCAACTGGTATTTATGATAAATAGAAGTTAAACTTCCATCTTGAGATCATTTTGAAATCAAGGTATTAACATAAGAAATAAATTGTTGATTGGACTTTTTGCTAGCAATACCATAGGATTGCGTATTAAACCCTTCAATAAGTATTTTTGATTTGCTACTACGATAGCCGGTAAGAATGGATTTATCAACAGAAAAAGCTTGGATACGATTAGCATACAATGAAATAGCTAGTTCTGGATAAGATCCTAATTGTACAAAGTTAAAGGATAGGTTGTGTGCTTTAGCGTATTCTTCAATCGCAGCTTTGGTAGTTGATCCTTGAGCAACACCAATGGTCTTATGATTTAAGTCCTTTACAGTTGAGATCTTGTTTTTACGTTGAACTAAAAAACCAATTTCATCTGTGTAATAAGCATTGCTAAAAGCATAAGACTTTTGACGTTCAGGAGTAATGGTGTAAGTTGCGATGACCATATCAACTTGGCCGTTATCCATGACAGCTTCTCTAGTTTGTGCTGTTACAGCTGTAAAAACTGGTTTTACATTTAATGATTTGGCGATTTTACGAGCAATATCAATTTCCATACCTTCATAGCTCTTTGTTTTTGCGCTGTAGTAACCAAAGTTTGGAACATCTTGTTTAACACCGACTTTTAAAACACCACTTTTTTTGATTTTCTTTACAGCAGCAGAGTTAAGAAGTGTTTGTTCGGAAGCATGACTTGTAGTAGAAGTAGCTCCTAGCAAAAGTAAGCAAAAGGCAAAGAGGAGAGTTAATTTTTGTTTAAATGTCATGTTATCACCTCACTCTTGATGGCGTTTTTTGTGTTTTGTTTCTAATTTATCACTGGTATGGTTGATGATTTTACTTAGAAATTGTTGCGCTCTAGGCTCTTGTGGATTTTCGAAGAAACCATTAATATCAGTGGTGTCAACTAATATTTGTCCTTCAGCCATAAAAATAATTCGGTCAGCAACTTCACGTGCAAATCCCATTTCGTGTGTTACGACAACCATGTTCATGCCTTCTGCTGCAAGATTTTGCATGACAGCTAAAACATCACCAATAGTTTCTGGGTCAAGAGCTGAAGTAGGTTCATCAAATAATAATAATTCTGGATTCATTGCAAGGCCTCTTGCAATAGCAATCCGTTGTTTTTGACCACCGGATAACATTCCAGGATAGGAATCTTTACGATCCCACATATTAACAAAAGATAAGTATTTTTCAGCAATTTTATTTGCTTCAGTCTTTGACATGCCCAATACTTTAATTGGTGCTAAAGTAACATTTTCTAACACTGTTTTATGTGGGTATAAGTTAAAATGTTGAAAGACCATACCGACTTCTTTTCGAAGTGCTACTAAATCTTTCGAAGAAGCATTTACAAGCTCATGTCCATTAACCTTTAAACTACCCTTTTCAATAGACTCAAGAGCATTGATTGTTCGGATTAAGGTAGATTTTCCGGATCCAGATGGTCCTAATAAAACGACAACCTGACCTTTTTCTATTTCTAAATTAATATCACGTAAGGCATGGTAATCTCCATAATATTTTTCAACATTTTTAAATTCAATCAGTGTCATTTTTTCTCCTTTAATGAATATAAAATACTTGTCACATTATCTAACATGGCAAAATTTTATCACAAAAAAAAAATTAATGTCAATATTTTCAGATAATTTTTAAGTCTTTTAAAAATTCTATTAATAAAGTGTTTTAAAAGAAGTCAAGGTCACTAGTCATACATGTTTCTTATTTCTCTTTATATTAATAATTTGGTATAATAACTAAGTATAGGTCCTTTTTGATTTTAATTTGAGAAAAATTCTCATCAAAAATCATTAAAGACAAAACAAAAATAAGATAGTTTTATCTTAAGAGGTATTAAAATGAAAAAAATTCTGATTGTTGATGATGAAAAGCCAATCTCAGATATCATTAAGTTTAATTTAGCTAAAGAAGGGTATGATACTGTCACGGCATTTGATGGTCGCGAAGCTATTGCTAAATTTGAAGAAGAAAATCCAGATTTGATTATTTTGGATTTGATGTTACCAGAATTAGATGGACTAGAAGTAGCAAAAGAAGTTCGTAAGAGCAGTCATATTCCTATTATTATGCTTTCTGCAAAGGATAGTGAATTTGATAAGGTGATTGGACTTGAAATTGGTGCAGATGATTATGTGACTAAACCCTTTTCAAATAGAGAATTGTTAGCGCGTGTTAAAGCACATATTAGACGTAATGATTCGATTACTTCTTCATCAAATAATGATGGAAAAGCATCAACTAACTCTGAACTTAATATTGGAGAACTACAAATTTTACCCGAGGCTTTTGTCGCCAAAAAACGTCAAAAAGAAATTGAATTAACTCACCGTGAATTTGAGTTACTTCATCATTTGGCAAACCATCTAGGTCAAGTTATGACGAGAGAACATTTATTAGAGACTGTTTGGGGTTATGATTATTTTGGTGATGTCAGAACGGTTGATGTTACCGTTCGTCGTCTCCGTGAGAAAATTGAAGACACACCAAGCCGTCCTGAATACATTTTGACAAGACGTGGTGTTGGGTATTACATGAAATCAAATGAATGACAATATTATAGGGAATTTATCGCTCTTTGAATTAGCGATTCTATTACTTCTAGTTTTTGTTGCTTTTTACTTTATTTATCTAGCTTTTCGTGATTATCGTAACGTTAAAATGATTCGTACCATGAGTCATAAAATCAGAGAACTGATAAAGGGTCAGTATACAGAAGATATTACTCTGAAAGGTGATGCTGAATTAGTAGAGCTATCTGAGCAGCTCAATGATTTATCAGAAGTTTTTCGCCTAACTCATGAAAATCTAGAACAAGAGAAAAATCGATTAGCTTCTATCTTAGCTTATATGACAGATGGTGTGCTTGCGACGGATCGCTCGGGTAAAATTACTATGATTAATGATACTGCCCAAAAGCAGCTTAATCTTAGTAAAGAAGAGGCTCTGAAGCTAAACTTGGTTGACTTACTTGATAGTGAAAATAATTATACCTATAGAGAACTTGTTTCTAAGCGGCCTGAGTTAGCGATTAATAAACGAAATGAACTTGGGGAATTTATTACACTTCGAATTCGTTTTGCTTTAAATAGACGCGAAAGTGGTTTTATTTCTGGTTTAGTTGCAGTATTGCATGATACAACTGAGCAAGAAAAGGAAGAAAGGGAGCGTCGTCTCTTTGTCTCTAATGTCAGTCATGAATTAAGGACTCCTTTGACATCTGTTAAATCTTATTTAGAAGCCTTAGATGAAGGAGCCATTAAGGAAGATGTTGCGCCAAGTTTTATCAAAGTTTCTTTGGACGAAACAAACAGGATGATGAGAATGATTTCTGATTTGTTAAACCTCTCTCGTATTGATAATCAAGTCACGCGCTTAGAAGTCGAGATGACTAACTTTACAGCATTTATTACTTCTATCTTAAACCGATTTGATCGTATTAGAAATCAGCACACGATAAATGATAAACATTATGATATTATCAGGAATTACCCTTTAACTTCGATTTGGGTAGAAATTGATAATGATAAAATGACTCAAGTTATTGATAATATTGTTAATAATGCAATTAAGTATTCTCCAGATGGTGGTAAAATTACCGTCTCTATAAAGACAACTGATACTCAATTAATTGTTTCTATTTCAGATCAAGGATTGGGTATTCCAAAAAAAGATTTACCTTTAATCTTTGATCGTTTTTATCGTGTTGATAAAGCTAGAAGTCGTGCTCAAGGAGGTACTGGCTTAGGTCTTGCAATTGCAAAAGAAATTGTTAAGCAACATAATGGCTATATTTGGGCAAAGAGTGAATATGGAAAAGGCTCTACCTTTACAATTGTCTTACCATATGATAAAACAAGTATTGATGAGGAATGGGAGGATGACATAGAATAAAACATGTCAACAAATGGATTTAAATACAGTATATTAGCATCAGGATCCACTGGAAATAGCTTTTATCTGGAGACGCCTAAAAAGCGTCTTTTAATTGATGCTGGTTTAACTGGAAAAAAAGTAACCAGTTTATTAGCAGAAATTGATCGCAAACCTGAAGACCTTGATGCTATTTTAATTACACACGAACATTCAGACCATATCAAAGGTGTAGGTGTTTTAGCTAGAAAATATCATCTTGATATCTATGCCAATGAAAAGACTTGGCAAGTGATCGATGACTGTAATATGATTGGAAAGATTGATAGTAGTCAAAAGCATGTCTTTCAAAGAGGAAAAATGATAACTTTTGGAGATATTGATATTGAAAGCTTTGGTGTTAGCCATGATGCCATAGATCCTCAATTTTATCGCTTTATGAAAGATAATAAAAGTTTTGTGATGCTAACAGATACTGGATATGTCAGTGATCGTATGTCTGGTATTATTCAAAATGCAGATGGTTATCTCATTGAGTCAAATCATGATGTTGAAATTTTAAGGGCAGGTAGCTATCCATGGAATTTGAAACAACGCATATTATCAGATCGTGGACATCTTTCAAATGAAGATGGTGCAGATACAATGATTCGTACTTTGGGTAATAAAACCAAAAAAATTTACCTAGGGCATTTAAGTAAAGAAAATAATATTAAAGAATTAGCGCATATGACTATGGAAAATCAATTAATGCAAGCAGATTTAGGTGTGGGTCATGATTTTCAAGTTTGTGACACGTCGCCAGATACTGCTTGTCCACTAACAGATATTTAAAGTAGAAAGTGTTTTCACTTTTTGCTTTTTTTATGTTTTTATTATGGTTAGACACTATATTATTGGCAATAATTTGTTATAATAAAGAGGTCACTTTGACAAATAGAAAGGAAGAAAAATGAAAGATTTAGAATTGCAATTAAAAACACATTTTAATATTACCTTCGAGAATCAAGAATTATTAGAAACTGCATTTACACATACTTCATATGCAAATGAGCACCGCCTCCTAAACATTTCACATAATGAACGTTTGGAATTTTTAGGAGACGCTGTTCTACAATTAATTATTTCAGAATATCTGTTTAGTCGTTATCCAGAAAAAGCTGAAGGCGATATGTCAAAACTTCGCTCAATGATTGTAAGAGAAGAAAGTTTGGCAGGATTTTCAAAATTTTGTCACTTTGATCGTTATATTAAGCTTGGAAAAGGGGAAGAAAAGTCAGGTGGGCGTGATCGTGCCACAATTTTGGGAGATTTATTTGAGGCCTTTTTAGGTGCCTTGTTATTAGATAAAGGTGTTGAAACAGTCCGCCAATTTCTCAATAAAGTTATGATTCCACAAGTTGAAAAAGGAACTTTTGAAAAGGTAAAAGATTATAAAACATGTCTTCAAGAACACTTACAGGCTCATGGTGACATTTTAATTGATTACCAAGTTATTGATGAAAATGGTCCAGCTCATGCTAAAGAGTTTAATGTCGCTATTTTTGTTAATGATAAGCAGATTAGTCAAGGAAAGGGCAGATCAAAGAAATTAGCAGAACAAGATGCTGCCAAAAATGCCTTAAATAATCTCTTGTGAGGGGAACATGTTTTTAAAAGAAATTGAAATGCAAGGCTTTAAATCTTTTGCTGATAAGACAAAAATTGTCTTTGACAAAGGAGTGACTGCTGTTGTTGGACCAAATGGTTCTGGAAAAAGTAATATCACTGAAAGTTTACGTTGGGCTCTAGGAGAGTCAAGTGCTAAAAGTTTACGTGGTGGTAAAATGCCAGATGTCATTTTTGCAGGAACACAAAATCGAAATCCTCTCAATTTTGCACAGGTTAGTGTTGTTCTGGATAATAGTGATCATTTTATCAAAAATGCAAGTGATACCATCAGAGTGGAACGTCATATTTATCGTAATGGAGATAGTGACTATATTATAAATGGCAAAAAAGTAAGACTTAGAGATATTCACGACCTTTTTATGGACACTGGTCTTGGAAAAGATTCTTTTTCAATTATTTCTCAAGGTCGAGTAGAAGCTATATTTAATAGTAAAGCGGAAGAACGACGTAGTATTTTTGAAGAAGCTGCGGGTGTCTTAAAATACAAAACCCGAAAAAAAGAAACACAAACTCGTTTGAACCAAACTCAAGATAATCTTGATCGCTTAGAGGATATTATTTATGAATTAGATTCTCAAGTAAAACCTCTAGAAAAACAAGCTAATATCGCTCAGCAATTTTTAGAATTAGAAGCGAGACGTAAACAGTTACAATTAGATTTATTAGTTGAAGATATTGCAACGGCACATGTAAATCATCAAACTCTTGATGAAAAAAAAGAAAAAGTAACAAGCGAACTTAAAGATTATTACAAACGTCGTCAGCAATTGGAAGAGCAAAACCAATCGCAAAAGACAAAACGCCATCAATTATCACAAACCATCAGTCAAGAACAAGCCTCTTTATTAGAAATTACCAAATTAATCTCAGACACTCAACGCCAAATTGAAATTATGACATTAGAATCTAGCCAAAAAGAAACAAAAAGGCAAGAAATGTCACAATCTCTAAGTGAACTTGAACAATCAAAATTAAAGACACAAGCTGAGTCTGAAGAGATTGTTGAGCGTATAGGAACAGTTCAATCAAAATTGGAAAAAATCAGTCAGTCAATTGCAAGAATTGAGTCTGAATTGAAAAAATATACCACAGATCCAGATCAGCTGATTGAACAATTACGTGAAGAGTTTGTTACTTTAATGCACAAAGAAGCTCAACTTTCTAATCAGCTTACAAGTGTGAAAAGTGATATTGAACAAGAGTCTCAAAAATCAGAAAATCAGACAAATGAGTTGGAGAAAACAAAAGCAAACTTAACTAATTTGGAAAAAGATTTTCAAATGGCAAAGATGGCGTTGGAAACATCTCAAAAAAGTGTCGCTTCATTACTAAGAGTCTATCAGGAAAAAAATCAAGACATTGTGTCAAAAGAAACAGCTTATCAGCAAATGCAGGATAACCTTTTTGCTATTTTAGATGATATTAAGTCAAAAGAAGCTCGAAAATCAAGTCTTGAACAGATTTTAAAAAATAATAGTCAGTTTTATGTAGGGGTAAAATCAGTTCTACAAGCTGCTCAACAACTTCAGGGTATTATCGGAGCAGTTAGTGAAAATCTAACGTTTGACACCAAATACCGAACGGCATTAGAAATTGCTTTAGGAGCAAGTAGTCAAAATATTATTGTCAAAGATGAAGCAGCAGCAAAACGTTCAATAGCATTTTTAAAGAAAAATAGACATGGTAGAGCGACCTTTTTACCACTAACAACTATAAAACCAAGACAAATTCATCAAAATCTTTTAAAAACCTTAGAAACGAGTCCAGGATTTTTAGGTGTTGCTAGTAAACTAGTTGACTACGATGAAAACTTAACGAATATTTTTGAAAATTTACTAGGTGCAACGGCTGTTTTTGAGCATATTGATCAAGCAAATCAAGCAGCCAAGTTAACTCGTTTTCAAGTAAGGATTATTACTTTAGATGGTACAGAAATAAGACCTGGAGGCTCTTTTTCTGGAGGTTCCAATCGTCAAAATAATACAACTTTTATTAAACCTGAACTTGATCAACTACAATCTCAAATTGAAGCGCAAAAACTTAATTTAAAAGAGATTGAAGAAAAAGTTGCAAAAGCTAAAAAAGAATTATCTCTTGAAAAAGAAGAATTAGAAAAACTAAAACAAAATGGAGAAGAAGCAAGATTGGTTGAACAAAAAAACCAATTAGCTTATCAACAATTACAAGAAAAATTAAATGATGTCAATGAACTCTATGATTACTTGAATCAAGCACATGAAAGTTCAACTATTATTGATTTAGAAAAACAAAAAGCATCACTAGAAAATGATATTCTTTTAATTAATCAAGAAAAAGAAAAATTAGACAAAGACATCAATGAACTAAAAGAAAATAAATCTAATATCAATCAAAAATTACATAAGCTACGTCAGCAATTATCTGAAACTAAACTTGAAGAACGTGATTATCTTAGTCAAGTAAAATATGATAAAACTCATTTAGAAAGAGTTAAACAACAACTTCAAGATATTGATACCAATATCGAAAAATATCAATTATTATTATCACAAGATGATTTAGAAGCTGATCAGTATGATTTGCCACAATTGGAAAATCAATTTGAACAAGCCAAGACACATCAAAGTCACCTTCAAGAAATGCTTGTAAAATACCAATTTGAATTAGAAGATATCGAAGCACAATCAGAAGATATTGAAAGTCAAATTCAAAATGAGAGTCAGACAAATGAATCCTTAATTAGGACACAAGCACAAACAGAGTCTGAAATAGAGCAAGTAGAAACACAATTGCGTCAATATGCAAGATTGTTAAATGAAGATTATCAAATGACTTATCAAGAAGCTAAGAATGAAGCACAGTCTATTGAAAATACAGATCAAGCCAGACTTGATCTTAATCATCTTGTGAGACAAATAAAAGCGCTAGGTCCTGTAAATTTAGAAGCCATTAATCAGTATAAGGAAGTTAATGATCGTCTTATTTTCTTACATGATCAAAAAGCTGATTTAGACTCAGCCAAATCCTTGTTATTGAATACTATTAATGATATGGACGATGAAGTTAAAACAAGATTCAAGACGACATTTGAAGCAATAAGACAATCGTTTAAAGAGACTTTTGTGCAAATGTTTGGTGGTGGTTCAGCTGACTTACTATTAACGGAAGGTGATTTATTGACTGCAGGAGTGGAAATTTCTGTACAACCACCCGGTAAAAAAATCCAGTCTCTCAATTTAATGAGTGGTGGTGAAAAAGCCCTTTCTGCTCTGGCTTTATTATTTGCTATTATTCGCGTTAAGACAATTCCTTTTGTTATCTTAGACGAAGTAGAAGCCGCTCTAGATGAAGCAAATGTTAAACGCTTTGGTGATTATTTGAATCGTTTTGACAAAAATAGTCAGTTTATTGTTGTCACTCATCGTAAAGGGACTATGGCTGCAGCTGATAGTATTTATGGTGTTACGATGCAAGAGTCAGGTGTTTCTAAATTAGTATCTGTCAAGTTAAAGGATCAAGCAAACCCAGATTTAGATTTTGTTAGACTCACTTAATAAAAGACTTTCACCATAATGAAAGTCTTTTTGTTTAAAAAGAAAATTAGCTATTTTTCCCTAAAAATAGTGATTTTTGGTACAATAATAGTAATGTAAAAAGGAGAATTTATGGTAAAACTAGTTGCAACAGAAATAAGAAGAAGTTAATTGATACAATTTAACGTAATAAAATCCTTGAAATCAGCAAATTTCAAGGATTTTTTGGTGATCTTATGGATAGCATTGAGGAAATAAAACTTTTTAGAGGAGTTGAGTTTGGCTCTCAGCATTGTAATCGTTAAATAGTGTCAAATCGTTAAATAATGTGATATTACCAAATACGCATCATGTGGAGGTAGTCGGACTGCTGGTGAGAGAGGGATAAAGCCCACCGTTTCAGGGTTTAGAAAAGCCTTGATTTCAAGCCTTTTTTGAATTTTTTGGTGAAGTATCAATCAAACAATCTGAAGTGAGGTAGTTGGATTGATAGCGGTAAAGTATAAAATTTATTCCCACATACGCAGAGGGGGTGCAAAATGTTCTGACAGGTAGGGTGTCTGTGGGAATAGTTTTGCCCCCACTTTTTTGATTTTCTGATATCACCAAGATGGTCGATAGAAGTGTGAGTTCTATATGTTGATACTACATATTTTAAAGTTAGTATTTTTAAATCAGTAAAATAATATCCTTATTTTAACATTTAGAGAAAAGTAGTATAATAATAGAAAAGAAGAGAGTTCGTGGTTGTTAATAGATATAATCTTGTTTACAATCAGAATATTTCTGAGAATAGTCACTGCCTTTTAAAAGCTTCATTCGTAAAAGGTATAGAAATATAATATTTTTTGAAGAGGTAAAGGAGAAAATAAGATCTGTTTAATTTAGGGTACTGATAAATCAGAATGGAGGTGATTTTTTTGCGAACATACGAAAATAAAGAAGAGCTGAAAAAAGAAATAAGTAAAGCATTTGAGAAATATATTTCAGAATTTAATAATATTCCGGAAACCTTAAAAGATAAAAGAGTTGATGAAGTTGATAGAACTCCAGCTGAGAATCTTGCTTATCAGGTTGGATGGACAACTTTGATTCTTAAATGGGAAGAGGATGAAAGAAATGGACTTCAAGTTAATACGCCATCAGATAACTTTAAATGGAATCAACTAGGCGACTTGTATCAATGGTTCACAGATACTTACGCTCAATTATCTCTACAAGAGCTAAAAGCCAAACTAAATAAAAACATTAATTCTATTTATGCCATGATTGATGCACTAAGTCAGGAAGAATTATTTAAACCACATATGAGAGAATGGGCTGATCAGGCGACTAAAACAGCGACTTGGGAAGTATATAAGTTTATTCATGTTAATACAGTTGCACCTTTTGGAACTTTCAGAACAAAAATCAGAAAATGGAAGAAGGTAGTATTATAATTGTAGCTTGTAAAATAAAAATTTCATAAAATTGTTTACTAGAGGCGATAAAGAAAAACTATCGTCTTTTTTTATAAATCCTACTTACTTCATTGAACTATCCTTTATTTAATACTATATAGTGCTATCATGTTACTTCATTCAATATTTTAAAAATAATATGTTTTTGACTACATAATATTGAAATAATATTTTTTATTTTACTTTTCTTAAGCTAAGCGCTATATTATTACCATAAATAGTTGGAGGTATTACAATGGTAAATCAAGTTAATAATTTAACTGAATTCATCGAAGCAATAAAAATTGAAAACAATGATATTTATGTCGCTTCATCTATCCTTATTCCTTATTCTGTGACACTTTCAGCGGGAGTAAGTATTCATGGTTCTAGAGATAAAGGAACCATGTTAAGTTTTCCAAATAGTGATGGGATTGCTTTAACAAAAAATAATAAGCTTTCAGACTTAATTATTCAAAGCATCTCTAACCAAAGAGCGATTTACATTTCATCAAGTGACGAAGATTTATCTACAATGACTTTAGAGAAGCTCACAGTAACTGGTCAGGTTCAACTATTAACACGCGCACCAAATAAAACTATGGAACTGATTATTGATGACTTAGACATCCCATTTAGCGACTCCAGAAATCGTTCCGAAAAGCCACTAAAATATGGAGTCGTCGTCCAACAAGGGGCTTTAACTATCTTTAATTATAATCAAGACAGTGCATCAACCATATCAGCCGATATTAAAAACGTTTCAATTGGTCGTAAGAATGCCCCTGTATTAGGATCAGGTGTTTTTATTGCAGGTTTTAATGAAACAGGTGGTTCTGTAGAAGTTAAGGAATTAGTAACTAAAGATATTTATTCAAATGGTATGATTCCTTTTGGTCAGCCTAATATGATTACAGGAGGAATATTCATTTTAACCGGCGCTCATGCTCAATCAATTCACTCTCAAGGAACAGTTACCACCTACGGTGTAAACGATATGGTCTTAGATGTATGGGGTGAAGTGGATAGCTGGATTACAGAAAAACCTATTGAAAGCTTTGGAACTTCTGGCATTGGATTTGTCAATTTTGGGACAGTGCATCGTTTTCAAGCCAATGATGCAGTTGTGACTTACGGCTCAGGAGCACGGGGGTTTAATCAATATGATGGTACAATAGATTTTGCCTCATTTAAGTCAATTACTACTTACGGAGATGGTTCAATTGGAATGCAGTTTTCAAAACCAGTGGGAGAGATTATTATTGAAGATTCTATTACTACATCTGGTGATGTTGGAGATTCCTTAGTAAAAGGTGAAATTCAATCCCTTAAGGCAATTGCTTTATCCCTACAACCTGGCGGTGAGATAGAAAATCTTAGTGTTGGTAAAAACATTGCAACTAAAGGTAAACATGTCCACACCATTGAAATTAAGCAAGATGCTTTTCTTCATGATTTTTCAATAGGCGGAGAGATCAAACAAGAGGGAAATGACAATCCAAAGGTTATCATAGAAGAAACACTTTCTGCAGATATAAAAGCTTTACTAGATAAATAACTAGTTCTTAAAAAATATTCCCCCAACTAAATAATGACTTGCATCTCAAAAGTTAGACAGAAAATCTAACTTTTGGGATTGGACCTGGTTAAATAATGTGGACACAAAATTAAGTGGAAACGAGGAAAATAATCAAGTCAAGAAAACATTTGATAAGGCGTTTAAATTAGCTGTTGTTAAAGTTTTCTTGAGGCGGAGTAGTCTGTAAAAATCGTTGGAGAAGCTTTAGGAATTCATCCAAATGGTTTCGTTGGTTTCAAGAATATGAAATAGATGAAGAAAGAGCGTTCCCAAGACATGGGAGCGCTCTTTGTCATGGTCATGCTCAATTTGAGAAAAAACTTGGAAAATAAGATATTACAAGAGGAATAGAGTCTGAAAGAAATAGTCTTTAATTAGCTTAACTTTTTGTCTATTATTGCTTGATATGTCCAAAGTTCTTTCACTAATTATTGTCCAACTTTTTGGAATCAGTAGAATAATTAGTAAAGTAGCATTTTGTTGATTATTTTTTTAACCCAAACATCATACTAGAAAGGTTTAAATCTATGAATTGTTAGTAGCATACTACTTTAATTTGTCAAGGCTATATGTAATCATTGACACACAAGGAGCTGTGAATACTGTTGCAAGAAGTGTCCCTTCGCGTATTCCCAAAAAGGGTCTCGATAATAGAAACGAAAGGATTAAAGCCGTGAACACCATGGATAAATCTGACCACAGTTTGACTTTTGCGAAAGGTAAGTGAAAATGCTTTGCTATTGTTTGAGGTAATCCTTCTCCAGGCATTAAAATAAAATCTGCTTTAACTTCAATAACTACACCCAGCGCTAAAATAACTATACTAATCAATAGTAAGCTAATCTTTAAAAAATAATTGTCAAATGGAGGAAGTATTTTCAAAAGGTTAACATAACAATTGATAAAATATCCAAATATAGCGCCAGGGAACATTTGAATACAAATATTGAAAAGCTTAACTTTATTTATTTGATGACCAACAATTATTATTTGTAGAATAATCAAAAAAAGCATAAACAACAGCATGTATAACCCTATCGATTGTTTCCATACTTCTGATAGAACATTGGGAATAGAGGCAATAGGAGAAGTTCCCAATTGTGAGACTTTGGATAAGGCAACAGCTAAAGCCATAATATTGATACCAATCATAAATCGTAAAAATTTCAACTTAATCATCCTTTCCCATATGAGAAACATTCATTTATCAAATCTAATGACGATTGAGAGGTAATTGAAAGCAAACAACAACTTAATTATATACCTTTAATAAGTTTACGTAAACCATAATACAGAAATTAGTTTAAACCAACTATGTAGCATATCGAATTAGTTGAAATGAATATTTTATAACATTAGGTATATCATTGAATGGGATAATAGTAAGTTTCCATTTATTTTGCCATTGTCAATTGTAGTGGGTGATACCATTGGCAGTAGTTATAGAGTTTTTTTATATAGAAAAAGATCCAGAGAGGAGCCTGTCATCAGTGGCTCTCCTCTGGATCTTTTTGAGTCTGTCCTTTACTGGTCTGCTGACTCGCCAAATTATTTTGCTGCGCATACTTTAATGGACTGATCCCAACCACTCTTTTGAAGGTACGTGAAAAATTAGCTGATGTTGAGAATTGGAGTAATTCCGCAATGTGAGCCAATGTTTTTCCTTCCTCTAATAACTGTTTAGCCACTTCAATTTTTAAATGAAGAAAATATTGTAGAATGGTCATGTGCTTTTCTTGTTTAAATAACTTTCGTAATTTAGATTCACTCATGTGAAACTGTCTGGCTATTTCCGCAGTCTTAATAGCTCGATTGAGGTTATTTTCAAGATATTGAATAACCCCAATAACTGTTTGAGAATATTGTGATACTAGTTTTTGTTTAATCCCCGACACTTGTTGAGTGTAAAATAGAATAGCTGTATCGCGTAACTTCAAAACAGCGTGTAATGATTGAGCTTGTTCTGTTTCTGTAACAAAGCGATCTCGCGATTGATAGGCTGTCTCAATATCAAGGCCAGAGTGAACAGCTCCTTGAGCTAAACGATCATAAATCATAATAGAGTAATTCTTTTCGGACCGTAATTCATCGCCACTTAACGTAGCAGAAACGGCATTGCTTAATTGACTTACAGTTTCTCTTAAAAGCTCTTCCTTCCCAGATTTAACAGCTTGTAAAATCCTAGTTTCATACTGGTATTGATAAGTATAGGTATTACTATTTTCGACAGACAACTGTTTGATTTTATTTAAATCAAAAGCATTGCTCCACCCTTTTGTATAGTGATGTAAAGGGGCTGACAACAAATCTTCAATTTTCCCAGTTAAACAATAGTTAACTAAAATAAGTAGCTCTCTAATTTGACTGAGGGGGAAGAAAGGAAGTTGAACCAACTTCTCAAAGAAATAATTTTGTTCATCGTTCTCAATATGAGCTTCGTTCATTTTCCTTTTAAAGAGTAAAGGATCAATGGCATTACTCCTCCAAGGACCAATAATGACGTAGTGATTGTCTGTGCGAAGAGCAAGGAACAATTCTCCCATAAACCCATAGTGAAATAAGAAATTCTCTTTGGTTTTACTAAACTCATTTAAGATAAGATGATGGTCATAATAAAGAGAAACGGTTTTATCTGATTTATACTCTGTTAGAACTGTAAAGGATCTGTCACAAACGGTAATAGATAATTTTAAAGTGCTATGTAATGATTTTAACAGTAAAGAGTTTATGATGAGCACCTCCTCTTTTTGATTTATAGTAATAATTCTAAAAAAGATTCTAAGAAAGTCAATAGATATCACCTCTAAAAGTTAAAAATACCAAAAATGATCAAAAAAATTAAATACGCTTTATTAGAAAAAAAAAAAAAAACACATGAGAAAATATAAATAAATAGAGATATTCTAATCAAACTCCTAAACAGGTAGACTTAATTTTGTATAAAAATATACAAAATAAAAAAGGAGACTACGTATGTTTAGTAAGGCAAGAGGGACACAATACGATGCTTCACAGACGAAACAACGCTTTTCGATTAAGAAGTTTAAGTTTGGTGCTGCTTCTGTATTAGTCGGGTTATTATTTTTAGGAATGAATAGTCATTCTGTTTTGGCGGATGAGTCAAGTGCTATGAGTGCAGAGGTAACACAAGCGGCTGAAGTAACCTCAGTGGACAATACAATTAATTCAGATACTGTAGTTTCAGCAGGTCATACAGAAAATATAAATCCTGATGATGTGGTTAAAATTTCGGAATCTGGTATCAGTGAAGACTCTAATATCTCATCAGAAGATACAGATAAAGTTAATGATTTGGGAGAAACTGTAAGTGAAAAAGATATTACTGTACCTCCTGTAAATACAATGCGTTCTATAGATGATGCTGATGAAAGTTTGGAGAAAGCTAGTGTTGATAATAATAGGGGAAGCGAAGTATCTGGTGAACATCAAAATAAGGAAGAACAGGATACGGTATATACCCTTCAGGATACTCCAAACAAGCAGGAGTACTCAGATAAATATCAGTTACCTTCAAGAGATAGTGTAGATAAACCAAAAGTAAGGTCACGTCGTTCATTAAATTTATCTGATAGAGAATCTAGTAGTCAAGAGTTTCCATTGGGATCTGCTGAGTATGTGGATAAAGCTCATCTAATTGTCACTAAAAATAATATGGTTGACCACTTTGAAGTTAGAGGAACAGCACATGGTGATGACCAAAATCCTGTTGTACTAACTGAAGATGTTTCAGGTCAAGCTGGAAGTTTACTTTTGAATAAAAGAATTGATATGAATGAATCTTTTAGACTAGAAGGTAGATTAAGTTTAGGTGATAAATATGAAGGATACAACGTTGGTGGAAGAAGCGGTGGAGATGGAGTTTCTTTTGCTTTTACTTCAACTGCACCAGGGACAATTGGACTATCAGGAGCGAGTATTGGATTAGGTGGCCTTCCAAATTCTTTTGGGTTTAAGTTCGACACATGGCATAATACCTCAAACCCTAATGTAAATCAGAAAGCAGGAGCGGATCCTAAGTTTAGTGGATATCAAAATGGGGCTTTTGGTGCCTTTTATGGCACAGATGCTAGTGGAAAAGCAATTACATTGTTGCAAGATGCTCGAAGATTAGAGTCACAACCGCATAATAACGAATTTAAAAATGTGATTGTTGATTATAATGGACAATCAAAGGCTATGACAGTGACATATGATGGACAAATATTCACAAAAAATATTCAAACCTATTTAGATAAAAGTAGACTAACTACTAACCAGGCTAAGGGAAGAGAAGAGTTGGGCTTTGCGATTTTTGCTTCTACTGGGTCAGGAACAAATTTACAACAATTTGATTTAACTAGGTTTGAGTATTCTTCAGGTGGTAGCTATATAAAATTATTGTATGTTGATGATTCAACTGGAAATGTTATTAAAGAAAAGCTATACTCAGGTCTGACTTATCAATCTCTAGATTTGTCGGATAAATTGATGTTACCTAATTATACATTTAAGAGGACTAATGCTCCTACTGCAGTAGGATATCAGGACAGTAACACAATTAATTTCAATTCAGGTATTCAAACTATTACCTATACTTATAAAAAGGTTGAGAAAGAAGAATTACAACGACTTTTAGATAATGATTCTAATTTGAAGTTAACTGATATATATGTTAATGCAGATAAAACAAAACAAACGGCTTACGATGATTCTATCAAAAAAGGTCAAGTAGTAGTAAACGATAGTTTTACAAGCCAAGATAAAGTAGATGATGCAGTTAAGATTATAACTGATAGTATAGTTGCTCTAAGAGTTTCCGCAGCTGAAGCAGCCGTGAAAGCAGCCGAAGATGCCGCCCAAGCAGGCAAAGATAAGAAAGCTGAAGTTGAAGCAGATGGTGTTGTTAATCCAGATGAGAAATCAGCCGTAGATGGCTTGAACGATGTCACAACTGAGAAGAAAGGTACAGCAACTCCGTTAGTCGATAGCTTACCAGAAGGCCCAGTCAAAGAAGCGTTGAAAGCACGTCTTGATCAAGTAACGACATCAGAAGTAACCGTCAACGATGCGGATAGCAACGGCAAACCAGATTCCCAAGATGCCGCAGAAGCCGCAGCTGAAGCAGCCGTGAAAGCAGCCGAAGATGCCGCCCAAGCAGGCAAAGATAAGAAAGCTGAAGTTGAAGCAGATGGTGTTGTTAATCCAGATGAGAAATCAGCCGTAGATGGCTTGAACGATGTCACAACTGAGAAGAAAGGTACAGCAACTCCGTTAGTCGATAGCTTACCAGAAGGCCCAGTCAAAGAAGCGTTGAAAGCACGTCTTGATCAAGTAACGACATCAGAAGTAACCGTCAACGATGCGGATAGCAACGGCAAACCAGATTCCCAAGATGCCGCAGAAGCCGCAGCTGAAGCAGCCGTGAAAGCAGCCGAAGATGCCGCCCAAGCAGGCAAAGATAAGAAAGCTGAAGTTGAAGCAGATGGTGTTGTTGAACTTCCTTCTACTGGCGAGATCAATACTCATCTATCGTTGTTTGGAATAATTGTTTTGTTAATAAGCACTCTTATGTATGGTTCTAAGAAAAAAGAGGATTAAATCTTTTGACCTATGACCTGAAATGTCATTAAACTTTTCTCCGTTTTACGGTGTGAATGATCTATGTTTAATTATCTCTCTCCAACCTAAATAGAGTATTCAATATGTTCAAGCATCATGCTTGGAAAGTCTATCTAGATGTATAATCTAGATAGACTTTTGATTTTGTAAGAGCATTTCGTTTTTGGAGTTCTTGAATTTGTTTAGCAGTCATAACGTAAGCGCCCAATAACAAGGTATATTAAAATCTTCCAAAGTTCACTGACTCTGGAAGATTTTGTTATCTACAATTTTGTTGTACCTTCTCTGCCCATGGCAAATAAGCCTCTAGAACTTCCTTTTTGGCGAATATCTCCTCATTCGGAAGATTCTCTAGTAGGTAACCTATATATTTTTCGCTATCCAAGTGATGTCGTTTAGCTGTTGCCAATAGAGACATAATGATAGCACTTGATTTAGCACCCTCAAAGCTTTGTGAAAAGAGCCAATTTTTACGTCTCATAACCAAAGACTTGATCGCACGTTCCGCCATATTATTGGATAAGACGAGACTACCATCTTTAAGTACAGTTCTAAACGTTTCTTCATACTTAAGGCTATAGTCAATGGCACGTCCCAACTTAGAGCCTGGAAGAACAGCCTGCCTGCGACACCAGTCAAAGAACTCTGCCATCAAAGGTTCTAACTCATCTTGGCGTTTCATCAGGCGATCTTGTAAAGATAAATCAGCCCATGACTCCTCTAAGGCAAACATCTTATCACAATAGCACAGCCCTTTGAACACCAGAGAACTCTTATCTGCCTTGGCAGTCTCCAATTGACGATAAGCCCCATGCATATCGCAATGAACATAACCAGCGTAATCACCTAGAAATTCTTGGGCAACTAGCCCACTACGACGCTTATCGTGATGATAAAGAGTGATTACTTCTTTCTCATCCTTACCAGATAAGAAGGTCCAATAGTAAGTTAGCTGGCTATCGCTTTCTAAAACGCGATAGCTGGTTTCATCCGCATGAAGGACGGGCTGTTCTAGTAATTTCTGGTGTAAAAGCTCATAAAGTGGTTCAAAATAATACTGACTTGCCTTAATATGCCAGTTAGCGATTTCTTTGCGTGTTATAGGCAAACCAAGTTTAGTCCAATCTTCTTCCTGACGATAATTCGGTACTTTAAGATGAAACTTCTGATGAATCGTATGAGCAATGATTGAAGCAGACCCTAGACTATGTGCTAGTGGTGCTTTAGGTACGGGAGCTTTGATAATTTTATCACTGAGAGTCTTCTCACTACAAGCCAGACATTTGTAGGCATGCTGGATATGGTCAACTCTCTTCAGCTGTGCTGGAATAAAGACCAGTTCTTGACGCTGAACGGTTGCACCAATTTCTTTGAGAGCCCCATGACAATCTGGACAAGCACATTCTGTTAGGTGATAATGTCTTTCTTCGGCTTTAAATTGGTTCAGAATGGTTTGACGTTTTCCTTTAGCCTTCTTACGCTGATAGGTAATGGTTTCAAGTTCACCTGGGTAAGTCCGCTTTTTCTTCAGTTAATTGTTCTTCTTCAAAAAGACTGAGTTGCCCATTAATTTGAATCGTTTTCTCAGATGATTTGCCATAAATTTTTTGTGTCAGATAAACGACTTGTTCACGAAGGAGAGCAATCTCATTAGACTGCTGTTTAATGATTTTAAGTAATTCTTCCATAAATGATCTCCTCCTAATGTTTTCTATATTATACCTAAAGAAAAGCCATGATTTCAATAGAAATCACGACTTTTTGTACAGTTTATGTTAGGAGTGATGAAAAATCCTTTCATTAGCCAGTTTAATTGTTCAGAAGTCAGAGCCTTAACGTCATACTCATTGTTTGGCCAAGTGAGTTTTCCTTTTTCAAAACGCTTGTAGAGGAGCCAGAATCCTTGACCATCCCAATAAAGAGCTTTAAAGCGATCCTTCCGCCCCCCACAAAAGAGGAATACCTGACCTGAGAAGGGATCTAGGTCAAATTGACTTTTAACAAGATAAGCGAGCGAATCAATGCCCTGTCTCATATCTGTTTTTCCACAAACCAGATAGACCTGGCCTAAATCACTTAAGTTAATGGTCATAGGACAATACCTTATCCAAGATAGCGATAGCTTGTTCAGATGAGATAGGGGAGTAAAAAGAGAGATCAAGCTCTCTCACTTTACAACGAAAGATAAGAGCATTCTTCGCTTTTTCTCAAATTTTCGAGAAATGGGTAGTTGTTCCAAAGGAACAATAGGTTGTTTGGTCATTCAGATATCCCCCAGTATTCTTATTTTCTACAGTATAGCAGAATTACTGGAAGAGAGGATAGGTACCTTGTTATTGGGCGCTTACAATTAATCATCATTATCTATAATTTCTACTATATCTTCAATCTTACAATCAAGTGTAATACAAATTTTCAATAAAATATCAGTAGTGATATTTTCCCCTTTTCCTAATTTTGCGATCGTGGAAGAACTAATCCCAGCTTCTTGTCTAAGCTTTGTTTTTGTCCAATCTTTATCAATGAGAAGTTTCCATAATTTATTGTAGCTAAACTTCATCTGAGTTTTCTCCTTTATTCCATGAAATACCGTAGAGTTCATTTCCGTTACTAGAGAGTCGCAATACAGTATTTTCTAATAAGAGTTGATTAGCTTCTGGAGAGTATGAGCTTGCTTTATCGAAAGCTAAAAACACCTGCTTATTTAGTGATTTTGATTGGTCATATAGCTTCAACAGAGCTTCGGTTGCTTGGTAGCTAATATTACTCAAGAGTAATGAGTCGTGTGCCAGTGCTGGCAGGTTAGTGAGATAGAGCATGGTTAGGTCAAATAAAATCATCCCTTTGAACTTAGTTCCTGTACCATCATCATCTGGGGTGTAGAAGGAGTAGCTGTTATGAGCTTTGAGATTGATTTGAGGGGCTTTGCGAATATCTGGATACAGAATATTATTGAACTCTCGCATTTTAGCATTGATTTTTCCTTCTAACTCTATTAGTATATCTTCGGTGCTACGCTTCAAGTCAGAGTCTGCTTCTGACTTTTCTTTTGATAAAGCAGACTCTTTCAGATAGGCTTCGTTTTGCTCTTTGAGTGCATTGATCGTTGCTGTTAGTTTAGAGTAGTTTTCTAAGAACTCAGTTGAAAGATTTGGGATGCTTCCTAGTTCTTGAAGTTCTTGGTTTAGAGTTACTAATTGACTCTCTAATTCGTCAATCTCACCTACTAGGGATTCACGTTCGGTTGAGAATTCGGAATCTAAAATAGTTGCCAATTTTTTGTGGTAGGTCTCAACTTCATATAATTTCTTGAGATTAGTATCAGGGAAGTATTGCTGAAGCTCTGTTAAGTCAGATTCAGTAGGATATAAACCAAATTCGATACTGATATCTAATAGCTTAAGACGTCTTTGTTTATCACGGAGAATACTTTCTAGCTCCAACTTAGTATTTCTAAGCTGGAGTTTTTGCTGATGTTTCTCAATGTCATCCGAACAAATGTTGTCTTGATAAGTATCTTGAAGGTGTGATAAGCCATATTCCAATCTTTTAATTTCTGAGACGTTGAGCTCGAATTGCTTTTTACCACCAACTAAGTTGGAGATAAATTCATATTTTCGAGCATTGCGAAACGTTGTTAACTGGTCACTCTTATCCTTAAGTCTTTCTTTGTATCGTGCAATGTTATCATACAAATTAAATAGTTGGATAAGGGTTGTAATGGATTCGGAAGATTTTTGGCTTGCATAAACTTGTAACGGGAAATCGGTATTTTGATTATTTTTCCCTGCAATTCTAAAGAAACCACTCATAGCTAATCGGAATGATAAATCGGAGGATTCCAAATGATATCGTTTCTTAAGTTTGTTAAGAAACGTTCCAAGGTCCATTATTTCACCAGTTGGAGAGTAGTTCTTGTCACACACTATAATGATATCAGGATTGGCTGTATCTCTTGAAAAATAAAACTTTTTCTCAAATTGAAAGCAGAAGTAGATAGGATGATCACCTAATTTCTTAACCGCAATTGATTTTAGATAGCTATTACCTCCGAATATGAAGTCAATTGCTAATAAAGAAGAGGATTTGCCGATAGAATTATTAGCTAAGTCCATACCCATGATAACGTTTAATCCAGGGTGAAATTGAATCGGTTCCCGAGTTTGTCCATCCTTTTTAAAGACTGGCGACCACATTTCTATAAGCATAATGTTACCTCTCCTTCATTGGTCATTTCAATGGCGTTTAATGTATATAAGCAATCCATGATGGATAAGAAATCTGTCGGATCCTCCAACTCTTCTGAGATAGTATGAAAGATATCTTTCACATTTGAGTTCCCCATTTTAATTTCATGTAGCACTCTAGGTAAATAGGCTAGGGTGCTTTTTTGATAGGAATAAAGTTTATTTGGTAATTGCATTATTCAAGTACCTCGCATTTTTGGATAAAGTAAGAGACAATCATCTGGCAGAAGTAGATGTCCTGTAGTGTAGCTTTATGGAGTTTTTCCGAAATAGTATTGAAAATCTCAAGATTACCATGCTTGGCAGCCTTTAACTTTTTGTACATCGATCGCATTTGATATTGGATATCCTCGTAATCGATTCTTCCTTGTTTATCTAAATTTATAATGATTTTTTGAATGGTTAAGTAGTTATCAATAACTTGGTTCTTAACCAATTGATAAAGCGTACGATTGTTCTCAGGTGATATCTTATCAGTCAATTGCTTCGGGTCATAGGAGATATCATATTCATCAAATTTTAGTTTATTGAGACTAGTCAAAACTGAGACAATTCCACTATCTAACTTCATATCAGAAATCGATTGTTGGCTGTTATGTGCAGAGACTAGAATCTTTTTAACATTTTTTAGAGCTGTTACAATTTTTTTGCGACTTTCTGCTTGATAGGTTAAAAAACAATCTGGGCAGAGGGCTATCAGATTCAGTGGTTCAGCGTCCTTATCTTTTTCAATGGTTGAAACCTCATAGTTTTCCGATGCTAAACCACCTCTTGTTAAAATGAGTGGTCTATCACAGCCTGGGAATGCACAACAGTTATTTGCTTCCGTCAGTAAGAATTGTCCATATTGTTTTTTGAGTTGATTCGACTGGTTAATAAATGTAGCTTTTTGAGCTGTGGTTGATATTCCCATCCCAGCTTTCTCTCTAATGAAGTCAACGAAAATTTCTGGAATTCTTTGCGAGGCATTTTCAGCAGTAATATCAGGATAATAAGTATTAAATTCATTAGCTAGTAACTGAATAGTTTCATCTGGCCTACTTTCAATAGACTCCGTCATATTAGCTGAATTGACCCGGTAGAGCAATTGATTTGCCATCTTCTTGGTGAAGCCTCTTTTGGGCTTTGTATAAGAGATAAGCGTACTATCTGCTTTGTCAGATGTAATACCAGAAGCACTAATGATATCTTCGGCGTCATCATCAGTAATCATTTCAATGAGTTCTCGAAAAAACTCTGGGATAGTCGCGCCATCTCCAAGATATTTTTTCAGTATTCTAAAATAAGTGGGAAAATCCAAGTGATTATCTCCTTTTCATTTTTGTACCAAGCTGTACCGTATTGTACTAATCTGTCCCCGAATTCAAAATCTCATTTAATACAATAGAGTCGAACAAAGTAATCGTTAATGATTAAGTTTATTATATCATGACAGGATTGCGATGTTCAAAAATATATTTGCGAACGCATAAAAAGTTTTGCGAATGTAAAATTCTTCAATTGCCGAATAGCGCTAGTAGGTAATTTGAGATGGTTGGTGCCTAATGATGATACTTTGTAAATTAGTAAATCTAATTTACCGTGACTTTAAGAGTACAAATTAGGTGTGCAGTTCAGCTTGTAAAGTCAGTTGACCATGAATTAGCAGAGGAATTGCTGATGTGGTCAGAAAATTTTGTTAAGAGTTCTTTGTATTGTCACGTTTCTCTGCTTACGACAGAAAGTGGAAAACATGACAAACAAGGACAATATTTATAACGAATGTCAAAAGCAGGAATGCTCGCTAGAAGTGGGACTTTTAGAGGGGCAGGTGCTAGCTCCTATGTTGGTTGAGAACCAACAAGTTATTGAGGATATGCGTCTCAAAAGAGATACCCTTCGGTCTTGGAGACCAGCTAAACGGTTAAATGTTTATGTATTGGTTGCTTTTATCCCAGTATATTCTGAAGAATATAATCAAACAGAGCGTATCTACAAAGATGCTGTTGAGAACTTTTTGAATGAGTTTCGTACACGTAAGTCCAAAAATATTGAAGAGATTATTTCATACGAAGAATGGATTGATACGAATGAATCTACTCTTCACAGCTCTACTGAAGAACTAGAAGAATTCATGTTCGCAGAAATGCTGCAAGATTTACTTGAGAAAGTAAAACAGGCCGATAAGGATTTGTATGATATCACTTTGGGCTTACTCGCCAAAGAGTTTGATGAGAGCATTGAGGATGTGTTTATTAAGATTGGGGTCAAACGTTCTACAGGATTTTATCGCTTGCCAAAAGCTCGTGCTCTGGTGGCGGCCTTATTGAAGGAATTAAATCCGAAATAGTGTTTATATTTGACACTAGCGATGTTTTTGGTATAATTTAAGTAGAAGTAGTCGGAGAGTAATACCGACTCTAAAAAGAAAATACTCTAAAGTTGATGTAGTCGTAAGGGTCGCGACTCTAAAAAGAAAGGCCCTTTTTTCGTATGATAGAGATTTAGTTTATGTCAAAAATCAATAAGAATAGTCTGTATTTTCATCTATTAACTCAAGACTATTTCGATACTTACCAATATTTAGATGAGTTTCAAGAAGATAATGCGCGTGGCCATGGTGTTATGGTTCTTGATATCAATAATCAACTGATTGCAATTCCGCTTCGCTCCGGTATTCCTGAGCATCTTAGGAATGCAAGTCATTTATTTCCTTACACAACCTATAGACGTCACGATGGAAGAATGTGTCTGAAGACTTTAGATTTCAGTAAGTTGACGATTATTGAGGAAAAATATATTGACAATTCAAGAATATATCACTTTAAAAATCCAAATGAGAAGATTTTTTATCTAAGAAATTCAAATCGTATTTTCTCACGAGTTAAGAATTACGTAAATAAGTATATTGAGATTTGTTCAAAGATTGAAAAGGGAGAAACTGTCACTTTTAGAACATTGACCCCATACCGATTTAGCACTCTACGCAACTTTCATGATGAATTGGGAATAGCAATTTCCAAGGAAGATTTCATCAATCAATTAAGGAAATAGTTTTTATCACATATAAAACGGTTCACTACCTGAATTAGTAGTGAACCGTTTTTTGTGTCTAGTCTTTCTGATAGAATGAGCATTCATACCCATCAGCTCTGAGGTTAATATCAGACATCCAGTTAGGTGCTATACCCATTAGACTTGCTATATCTTCAAGGCTTTGGTCTTTCTCACACTCAATGATGACTTCATCATGAACATGACCAACAATCTTGAACTCACTAAGTTGTCTCATCGAGTAGGCAAGAATATCACGGCTGATGGCCTGGACGATATTTTCGACAAACTTTGGACCATAACTTTCAAGTCGTTCCCAGCGTTTAGCAGTTCCTGTACCTTCGTAGGTGACAGATTCTCCACTAAATTGGTTCTCGCTTATTTTAGGTTTAACGTAGGATAGTTTGCGTCCAGATGGGAGAGTTATGAATAACATCCCTTTGGTAACTTCGAATTGAATACCATGCGTCTCGGTTTGGACTTGCTCTTTGACTGCAGTTTTCACAGCCCTATCCACGTCCCACCAAAAGAGAACTATGTTGGGGTTAGCCTGTCGCCATGAATCTACAAGTGGTTGCAGCTCCTGTTCCTCAAGTCCCATATCAATAGCTCCCATTGCTTTAAGAGCACCAACTGCTCCGCCATATCCACAAGCCAACTCCGCAATTTTCCCTTTTTGACGAAGGTCTGCGTTTTGCCCATGTTTCTCGACTGGAACTCCAAACATCTGTGAAGCAGATATGCAGTAGATGTCTTTCCCTTGCTCAAAGACCTTGCTCCGCCATGCCTCTCCTGCAAGATGAGACAAAACACGCGCCTCAATAGCAGAGAAGTCACACACAATGAACTTCTTACCCTTACTTGGAACAAAAGCAGTTCGAATAAGTTGTGATAGGGTATCCTGCGTGTCGTAAAGTAGATCAGTAGCTCCTAAGTCCCCAGTTTTGAAAAGTTTTCTAGCTTCCTCAAGGTCAGGAAGATGGTTCTGAGGTAGGTTCTGGAGTTGCACTAAGCGTCCAGCCCAACGACCTGTTCGATTGGCTCCATAGAACTGGAACATGCCTCTAGCCCTGCCATCCTTACAGACGCAGTTCATCATAGCTTGGTATTTAGAGACGCTGGATTTAGCTGCCTGTTGTCTTAACTTAAGGACTTTGGCTGTCTTTTCATCGACGGTTTTGAGAAGTTCTTTAACAGCTTTTTTATCCAGTGAATCGGTGGTCACTCCGTGTTCTCGTAACCAAGCAATCATCTGAAGAACGGAGTTGGGATTTTCAAGTCCAGTAAGCTCTTTTAGTTCTTCTTGGATTTTAGTCTTACTTTCCCCGTCAATGGCAATAGCTGCTTTGACAAAGTCCACATCAATACCAATTCCACGGTCATTGATGCTCTGGTCTTGATGGTATTCGTCCCAAACAAAGTCAGGAACAGGGTGGTTACGGAGTTTGTCTTTGATGGCCAATTCCACCTCAACATCACGCTGGTTGTAATCGATAAAAGCAGACCATTTATCAGGTGAGTGACTGGGAAAGTTTCGTGTTCGTCCACCATTGACCTTGGTCGGTTTACAGGGGAGACAGAAGTAGCGGATTAAGTCTCCACCTTCTTTAAGTTTCTGTTCTTTTAGCTTGAGGACAGTTCCGACTCCTTCAAGTGAGAGTGGTAGGCCAAGATATGCTGACCAAACCATACTGCATCGCCATGAGTTTGGAGATAGGAACTCCTCAGTCAAGAAATCAGGGTGATGTTTTTTCATCCAGTTAGACAGACAAATACGCTCAAAGGAAGCATTAAAAGCCCACTTAATAATAGTGTCATCAACGAGAGCCTGAATAATCTCTTTGGGAAGTTCTTCCATGGTTAAGTCATAAACCCTCACTGGTCCATTGTCGATTGATACGGCAAGAAGAAGGATTTCAAAGGAAGGATCTTCTGCATAGCGGTAGACACCAGATTTTCGTAAATCAACTTCTGAATATGTTTCGATATCAATACTCAATTCTTTCATTTTCCATTCTTGTCCTTTCATAAAAGGTGGCAGGAGTGCTGCCACCAGAAGTATTATCTGATACGATCATCCTAGTTCAAGAAATCATCGTCATCATCGGTCGCAAAGTCGTCTTCTGCACGAGTACGTCCACCAAGTGGTTCTCCGTCACGGAGTTTTTGCAGGTTGTTAAGTCCACAAGCAATTCCCTTGTTACCGTTAGAGTTAAAGGCATAGAAGGAGATAGACGCACGACCATAGATGCCTGAGTAAAGCTCAGAAGTATCGATAATCTCTTGGCGATTACCGTCAACGATCCCAGGCTTATGTGGCGAGTTGGCATTGACGAAGTAAGCATTGCGATAAGCCTCGTCATCAGGGCGTTCTAAGTCTCCGTCACGAAGCGGTGTTTTAAGGATAGAAAGTGCTGGGACAGATTTTCCATTACCTTTGAGCTTAGATTCGCCTTCCTTGTAGGCAAGTTCAATTGCTGCTTTGATTTTATCGATGGTCTCAATATCATCCTTTGGAATGATGAGGGAGACACTGTACTTTGGTGTACTTCCATTGATGGATTTTGGTTCATTGGCATTCAAGTAGCTGAAGCGTGTGTTTTTACCAGTGATCACTTTTGTTGTTTTTGCTTTCATTGTCATAAGATTAGTCCTCTTTAAATTCATTTGTTGCTAGGTTCATCTCTTGACGACTATCATCAAGAGGAACGAGTGTCGGTTTACCGCTTGGTTTTACAATCAGACCACCAAGTAGGTCATTAAAGGTTTTCTTGCCAAGGAGTTTAGTCATGGCAGTGATAGTTAGGAGTTTCTTTTCGTAAGGGTCAAAGCCAGCTTCAATCACAGCTTGACTGACGGCAACTTCGTCTGAAAACTTACGAACGGAACGTCCTTCTACCAGTTTGTAGCCTGGAATATTGTATCCTTCAGTTGCTTCTTTCAAAGCATAGGCTTTGACATCATTTGCCCACGAAACCAGCAAGTCCAGTTTAGGTAAAATCTCTGCAATATCCTCATAGTCTAGAGTAGCAGGGTTCGCAAATTCCATCTTGGCGAGTGCCAAGTTATCCTCTGCACGTTTGCGACAGACATTCTTGAGCTTACAGAACTGACAGTGTTTACCGGAGGTCATCTCCCCTTCCCCTTTGAAGGCAAGTTCAGCTTTGGGTGAGAGTTCGTTTTCCGCCCAATCAAGCAGTTCAACCTTATCTATCTCAAAGGTGGAGATGTGGTTCTTCCGTGGTTGAAAGATGGTCATAGTGACTTTGTCAAAATCATAGAGCCCAACAAACATCTCCAGAGCTCCAAGAGCGTAGCACATCATCTGTGGGTTGTGGTCTGCATCAACTAAAACGCCAAGTCCGTGTTTGTAGTCGATAACTTGAAGCAGTCCGTCTGCTACAATCAGACAGTCGCCTGTTCCAAAGCCTTCAGGTACCCATTTAGAGAAGTCCAGTCGTTGCTCAACCAGAACTGTTGGGTCACGAGAGTAGCCTTTAGCTTTCTCAACTTGCTCCATGACGTAGTTGCGATATTCCTCGGCACAGTTTTGCATTTCTTCATTGTAGAAGGATAAGTCCTTAGTTGGATCACGCACCTTCCTACCCAATGCCTTCTCAATAAGATAAGCACATAGCTCGTGAGCGTCTGATCCTTCAAGAGCAAACTCTAAGGTCACATCTGGCATGTCTTCCGTCAATCGAACGGACGGTGGACAGTTGAGCCAACGGTGTGAGGCAGAAGCAGACAGGATGGCATGGTTAGTCATGACCAATTCCTCCAGCTTCTTCAAGAACAGCTGCGTAGTGCTCAGTGGCTAAAGCAGATAATGATTCAGCTCCATATTTATTGAGAAGAGCACGAACCTCATTCTTGTAGCCATCTTTGGCCTTAGTCGCAAGAACGGCTCGAACATCTTCCAATTTAAGTACCTTTTGTGGCTCTGGTTTTGGTTCTTCAGAAGTTGTTTCAGTTTCTTCCTCGCTAGAGAGGAGTTTCTTGAACTCATCTACCAAGCGTAGGTAGTATTTAGCTGTGCCTTCCATCTCTGTAATTAGTTCAAGTAGTTGTTTATGTTGACTCATTTAGTTTCCTCCTTTTGTAACTTACGAGCTAAGAGCCTAGCGATAACGCTGATGGCGATGAGTGTGTCTGTCAAGTCTTCTTGTTCTTGATGGTTTATGGTGTTTTCCATAGAAAGTCCTCCTTTAGGTTTGTTTGGGTTATTCTTTCCCTTACACCTACTAGGGGGACTTTTTTGCGTTTTAGTCTAAACAGATTCAAAAAAATATAAAAAATTGAGCGATGGGAAGTCGCTCAATAGTTATTTATAGAAGAAAAAATTTTTTGAAACTTTTTGGACTAAATGCCTTCATTCTTCCCCTAATAGGTAGGAAGGGAAACCTTCACAGATTATTTTTCCCAAATGGAGGCTATGATTTATGCAATTTACCTTATCTCATTCAGGACAGACGGGTATTCAAACGACAACGGTCTATCCTCATCAAGTAATGATTTCAGACAAAACAACTCTCCAAAAGGTAGCACTCTTTGACCATGTGGCTGGCTTGTTTACAAACAACACTCGCTCCAATGCCAACTTCATCACCTCAGATGTACTGGTCATGGACATTGATAATGACCATACGGACAACTCTGATGAGTGGGTAACTGAGGAATTGCTTAAAGAACTCTTTGCGGATTACAACTTTGCTTTAGTGACCAGTCGAAACCATATGGTTCAAAAAGGAGATAAGGCTGCGAGACCAAAATTCCATATCTACTTCCAAATCAATGAAGTCACGGATAAAGACACCTATGCCTTACTAAAAGAAGAACTTGTTAATCACTATGGTTTCTTTGATACCAATGCCAAGGATGCGGCCCGTTTCTTTTTTGGAAATCCCAACGCACAAGTCCTATGGCACGACTCTTGGTTGACCATTGATGAGGATTTATTCGATGCTACGACGACTTCAGATGATGAAGAGGACTTTGATGCAGATTTCTATCAGCCACCAACAGGGCCAATCACTGAAGGTAGCCGTAACTCAACCATGTCAGTTTTTGCGGCGAAGATTCTTAAGCGATTAGGTGTTACAAAGGAAGCACGAGACGGCTTTGATGAACAAGCTCTCAAATGTGTTCCCCCTCTTGAGAAGGCGGAGCTTGCCACCATTTGGGGAAGTGCTGTTCGGTTTTATAACAAAACCATCAAAAACTCCAAAGATTATAAGTCACCAGAAGAGTTTCAAAGGGAATCACTAAAACCTGATGACTATTCAGATGTTGGTGAAGCTGGGGTTCTTGCTAGAGAGTATGCCAATAAACTAGCCTACACCAATGCGACAGACTATCTTTTCTACGATGGAACACACTGGCGTGAGAATAAGCAGCTAGCATTAGGGGCGGTTGTACACTTTACCGATGCTCAACTTGCGGAAGCAAATACCTTTTTAGAAGCAACAGAGAAACAACTTCAATCTTCAGGTATTGATGACATGACCATCAAGGCAGGAGGGAAACGTCTAGAAAATGCTGTTGAGACACCTCTACAGTTGAAATATCTCAAAGCCTATCTTGTGGCTAAAGAGTTCCACAAATTTGTCATGAAACACCGTGACTATAAGAATTTAATGGCTGTTTACAATACAGCCAAGCCTATGCTTACGGTTGAATTATCAGAGTTGGATAGTGATGACATGTTGCTTAACACTCCTAAAGCTACCTATGATTTGCGAAAAGGAACAAAAGGGCAACAAGCTCACAATCCAGATGACTACATTACTAAAATGACAGCAGTCTCTCCTAGTGACAAAGGTCACGATTTGTGGCAGGAAACCTTGGCTACCTTTTTCTGTAACGACCAAGAATTGATTGACTATGTTCAAGAAATCATTGGAATGGCCGCAATCGGTAAGGTTTATCAGGAACATATGATTATTGCCTATGGTGGTGGCGCAAACGGCAAGTCTACCTTTTGGAATACCATCGCTCGTGTGCTAGGAAGCTACTCTGGGAAATTATCGGCTGATGCCTTAACCATGTCTAACAAGCGAAACGTGAGTCCTGAGCTTGCGGAGCTTAAAGGGAAGCGTCTCGTAATTGCTTCTGAGATGGCAGAAGGGATGCGACTTAATACGGCTGTTGTGAAGCAGATTACCTCAACGGATGAAATCCAAGCTGAGAAGAAGTACAAGGATCCTTTCCACTTTGTGCCATCACATACGCTAGTTCTTTACACCAATCATTTGCCTAAAGTGGGAGCGAACGATGATGGTACTTGGCGACGTTTGGTGGTTATTCCTTTTAACGCCAAAATCACTGGTCGCTCTGATATCAAGAACTTTGCGGATTATTTGTACGACCATGCAGCACCAGCTATTATGTCTTGGATTATTGAAGGGGCAGAAAAAGCCATCCAGGCAAACTTCAAGACAAGGATTCCAGCTGCCGTCTCGAATTCCGTTAAGGCCTACCGAGAAGCCAATGATTGGTTAGGGCACTTCCTTAGTGACTGTTGCGAAGTTGGTAACCAGTTGACAGAAAAATCTGGAGAACTCTACAGTCAGTACCGTGCCTACTGTGCCAAAAATATGGAGTACACGCGCAGCACGACAGATTTTTATTCTGCCCTGGATCAGACAGGATTTAGACGTAAACGTACCAGTAAAGGCAACCTCATTCTAGGTTTGAAATTGGTTGATGATGACTATGATTTCCTAGACTAGTGACCATCATTTTCCATGTCCTACCTCCACAAGGGAGATGGGGAGGGATTTTAGGTGTGCTAGTCATTGACCTGATGACAAGAATTTATGAGCTCTAATCATTAGAACAGATTAGTCAAAAGGACTAGCACGACTAACATCATTTGATTTTGTGTAGGTCTATTATGGTCTTTTCTAAAACTATCCTATAAGCAAAAATTACTATAAAAAAGCCTGTAAGAGGAGTTTTAGAAATGACTGTACTATACCTCCACACTTCAATTTGACGAAAGGATTGTTATGCGAGAAAAAGTTGTTGAGAGAAAGTTAGTGAGTGAAGTGAAAAAGCGTGGTGGAATTTGTCCCAAATGGGTGTCGCCTTCGTTTGCCGGAGTTCCAGATAGGTTGGTGTTTTTACCCAAGGGTAGTTTTGGCATGGTGGAAGTAAAAGCCCCTAGCGGAAAGCCACGCTTGTTACAAATGACAAGGCACAGGATGTTTGACCGATTGGGCTTCAAGGTTCATGTGCTTGACAGTATTGAGAAGATTGGAGAAGTGCTAGATGAAATTGAATTTACATGAGTATCAAGAAATCACCAAGGACTTCATCATAAGGACACCTTATGCGGCAGTCATCCTAGACATGGGGATGGGAAAGACTGCCACAACCTTATCAGCCATCAACGAGCTGATGTTTGACCGTTATGAGGTCTCAAAGGTCTTGGTGATTGCGCCCCTTCGTGTCGCAAACACGGTGTGGAGTGATGAGATTGAGCAGTGGAAGGAACTAAGACACCTCCGCTATGCCAAGATTGTGGGAACACCAAAACAAAGGCGAGCTGCTCTTGAAAAAGATGCGGACATCTACATTGTCAACCGTGAGAACCTCCCCTGGCTGGTGGAACAATGTAGCCCCTACTTCAAGTGGGATATGGTGGTTATTGATGAACTCTCGTCGTTCAAATCTTGGCAGTCCAAACGCTTTAAGGCCTTCATGGCCATGCGTCCTTACATGAAACGTATCGTTGGGTTGACTGGTACACCGAGTTCAAATGGACTTATGGATTTGTTCGCAGAGTTCAAGGTTATTGATGGTGGGGAACGTTTGGGACGGTTCATCGGAGAATACCGTAGTCGATACTTTGACGAGGGTCGTAGGAACGGCAATATTGTCTACGAGTATATCCCAATGGATTATGCGGAGTGTCAAATCTATGACAAGATTGACGACATCACCATTTCCATGAAAGCTATGGATTATCTGGACATGCCTGAATTGATATCGACCAAGAGGCTAGTTTATCTTACTGACAAAGAAAAATCTGATTACAAGCAGTTCAAGAAAGATTACGTACTTGCAGACCTTGCAGACGGTGAAGTGACAGCTGCCAATGCGGCAAGCCTTTCAAATAAGCTGGTGCAGATGGCAAATGGTGCCGTCTACTCAGATGACCATCAAGTGGTGAGCCTACATGACCAGAAAATCGATGCTCTGGAAGATATCATTGAAGCTGCCAACGGTGAGCCAGTTCTTGTTGTTTATTGGTTCAAACATGACCTTCAGCGTATCGAGGAACGTTTGGCAAAACTCAAGGTTAATGGTACAGTCCTTAAAACTGAGGAGGATATCTGTGAGTGGAATAAGGGGAAAATTTCTGTCGGCTTATTACATCCAGCTAGTAGCGGACATGGTCTAAACCTTCAAAAGGGCGGTCATCACTTGGTTTGGTTCGGTTTGACTTGGTCTTTGGAACTCTACCAACAAACCAACGCTCGTCTGTGGCGACAAGGGCAACAAGCAGAAACAGTGGTCATTCAACATATTGTAGCGGAAGGCACTATTGACGAGGAAATCCTCAAAGCACTGGAAAACAAAGATGCTCAACAGTCACGGCTGATTGAATCCGTCAAAGCACAAGTAGGAGGAACGGATGGATAAAGCGGAATATATCCTAACGCATTATAATGAACTCAAGGGGGACTTGGAAATGTTGAAGTATCGCTTGGAGAATTTTAAGCCTGTGACTGAGAATGAAGTGATTGGGTCACTTGTCTTCGAACGGTCGGATGAACCTAAAGTCACCTCTACTCCGACAAATCAACGTTCAGAGGTGATAGCCCTAAGTTTTCGTGACAAGATGATTCAGGAAAATGAAGAGCTCTTAGCAGATTTGATTCAACGATATATACGACTGGCAAATGACCTTGATAATTTTGAGATGGCTATTCGATTTCTTAAGGATGACCTGGCTGAGTTTGCACAAGAAATGTTAAAGCCAGAGTGTAATTGGGATAGTTTGATGAGGGAATTTCACATTAGCCGTGGAACGGTTCATAATTGGCGTAGAAAGTTATTGGAACATATTCGCCAAATCTTCGTCAAGATGGGTTGTCCCTTGTCAGTTGAACTATATATGAACTTAACTTGAACTGATGCTGAACTCATGTTGAACTAACATTGAACTATGTCTGAACTCCCTTTGTAAAAATTTGTGGTAGAATTGTAAGTGTCAAAAAAGATAAAAAATGTCCCAGTAATAACTGGATAACCTTCCGCTTGTACGGTAATATACACCTACAAAAACAAGAGGAGGTCATCAACATGACAAAACGCCAACAAGAAAAACTGGATGTGATTTTTACAAGGATTGCTCAAGAGTAACTACAAGTTGAAACCTTGGAACAACGCTGGAGCGATAACCTCGATTTCTACGATGTTTCGGTTTGGGGAATTAAAAGGGCACTCGAGCGAGCCTAGGAAGCAGGCCAACAATCAGTAAAATAAACTAAAGCCTAGCCCACAAGGGTTGGGCTTTTTGCGTGGAGGAAAACATGATTTTTACCAGTGAACAAGTATCAAGTGGACACCCAGACAAGCTCTGTGACCAAATCTCAGATGCTATTGTGACGGAATGTCTCAAGCACGATAAGAACAGCCGTGTGGCGGTTGAAACCTTAATCAAAGATAACCAAGTGGTTGTTGCAGGAGAAGTCTCAACAAAGTACTACTTTAACCTCGAAGGGATTGTCAAAAAAGTCCTGGAACCTTATGGCATGAGAGATGTCATGGTGACGAATTTGCTTGGAGTTCAAAGCCCAGACATCGCTCAAGGTGTGGATAAGGGTAGTGCAGGTGACCAAGGGATTATGTTTGGTTATGCGACCGATGAAACCCCTGAGTTCTTACCACTTCCTTATGTGCTTGCGACTCGAGTGCTTGAAAAGTTAACCAACCTTGGTCACCCTGCCTTGGGGAAAGATCCAAGCAAGGTCGATCGTTCAGCCGCCTACATGGCACGGAAGATTGCCAAGGACTTTGTCCGTGAAGGTTATGCTAAACGTTGTGAAGTACAACTGGCTTACGCCATTGGTGTGGCAGAACCAGTTGGTGTTTATGTGAACACCTTTGGGACAAGTGATTATCCTCTTGAACAACTAGTAGGAGTGGTTCGTGAACGCTACGACCTAACCCCACAAGGGATTATCAAGGAGCTGAACCTCTTGGACGTGGACTACACCAAGACCACTTGCCTTGGGCATTTCACCAAGCCTTATCTTCCTTGGGAGCAGTAAGATGCCACGTCGACCAAGCACCCCTTGTAAGCAGAACGGTTGCCCGAATCTTGTGTCCTATGGAAACAAATACTGTGATGACCACAAAAGTAACTACGTACTGGATGTCAAATCAACCAAAGCCAAGGGTTATAACGCTCGCTGGAATAAGGCACGGCTTCGTTACCTCAAGGTGCATCCACTTTGTGTCTATTGTCAAGCTAAAGGAAGGTTAACCAAGGCAATGGTGGTTGACCACATCATTCCTCACCGAGGAGACCAAGATCTTTTTTGGAATCAATCCAACTGGCAAGCTCTCTGTAAATCTTGTCACGATAGAAAGACCAAGACGACTGACCGATATCAAGTTTATAGATATTGAACCATAAGAAAAAAGCCACTCGCATAAAGTGACTTTGATGAGTTAGAATAAGTCGGAGTGAGAACCAGTTCTTGATGCTGTCAGAATAAGTTGTCCCTTATCTATGGCATAAACTAAAAGCCAGTCAGGTTCAATGTGGCACTCTCTAAATCCCATATAATTTCCAACAAGGGCATGGTCTCTGTGTTTTTCATCGAGAGTTTCTTCCTTCTGTAATGGGTCCAACACGGCTTCTAATTTCTTGAGGTTGAGTCCACGCTTTTTTGCACGCTTGACATCTTTACGGAATTGATTGGTCGTAACGAGTTGTAACATAACTTAGTCCTCATTTAGATCAGCCATTAGGTCTGATACAGAAGCATAGGATTTAGTAGTTACTTTTCCTTCCATGATTTGGCGTGCTTCTTCCATGGCAAGTTCAGTCTCTCGGTTGTAACGAGGTTGTTTAATCTGAAAAGGGAACCCGCCCTCCATGATAGAAGTATTGAGAAAAATGTTGATAGCGTCAGTAACAGAAATACCAAAGCTACCAAAGAGAGATTCAGCTTGAGCTTTTGTACTGGGTTCAATGCGTAGATTAATGTTAGCTGTTTTAGCCATTTTAGTATCCTCCTACAGTTTCTTTAATTGTATCACTAATGTTTAACATTTGCAACCAAAAAGAAGGGGGATAGAAGAGGGGTAGGGAGGATGAAATCTCTAAACTCTTGGGAAACTAAGACCGACGCCCCCTCAAACGTGCATTTTCGCAAAATTCGTTAGGGGCATACTGAAAATAGATAAAAAGTGCATTGAACCATTATGGTGTCAATCTTTCTAGCAGGGTAAGTATCGTTTGCTAGTGTCAGTTTTAGCCTGTTTTTGAAGGGGTAAATACATGAAAAATAGAGAAATCAATCATTTTTAGTTCTTGGAGGAAAAAAAATGAACGATAATCAGCGTCGAGACATTTGGAAACTTAGGCGAGATGGATTTGGCTATGGTACCATTGCTCAAATGTTAAATCTGTCTCTTGGTTCGGTCAAGCAATATTGTCGTAGACACCCAGAGTTAAAAGGAATGGGGCAGTTCGTCAAGTATCAGCTTGATGAAGGAGAACATATTTATTGTAAGACCTGCCTGAAAAAGTTACACCATGCTGTCCAAGGCAGACCTAAAAAGTTCTGCTCAAATAGCTGCCGAGCGATTTGGTGGAGAGACAATCAAAGCCAACACGATAAAACTAAAACTGCGTACGATGAATTGACTTGTCACAACTGTAACAGGTCTTTTTTATCCTATGCCAATCCAACAAGGAAGTTCTGTGGACACCCTTGTTACATTGATTATCGATTTAGAAAAGGAGTAAGGAATGATAACGCAACCCAACATGGAGATTAAGGAACTTCCCCTAAGTGACTTAAAACCTGCTTCTTATAACCCTCGAAAGAAATTGAAGAAGGGTGATAAGGAGTACGAAAAGATTAAACAAAGCCTACTCAAGTTTGGCTATGTAGACCCCATCATTGTCAACGAAGATTTGACGGTCATTGGTGGACATCAACGTTTGACGGTTCTTAAAGACCTCAAGTATGAAACGGCTAAGTGTGTCATTGTCTCTCTGTCCAAGGAAGATGAAAAGGCACTGAATATTGCCCTCAATAAAATTACTGGTCAATGGGATGACCAGCTTCTAGCAGACTTGCTTTTGGACTTGCAAGAGTCAGACTTCAACCTTGACCTGACGGGCTTTGAACCACCAGAGATTGATGATATTCTCTCCAATGTCCATGACAAGGACTTGTCTGAAGATGACTTTGATGTGGAGGAGGAGCTGAAGAAACCAACGGTCGCAAGACGTGGGGACATCTGGCAACTCGGAAAACACCGAGTCATTTGTGGTGATTCCACTAAGGTAGAAACCTACGACCAACTACTAGGTGATAAGAAAGTCAATCTTGTTGTGACAGACCCGCCGTATAATTGCGATGTTGAAAAGACGGCAGGTAAAATTCAAAATGACAATATGTCGGACGGTGATTTCTACCAGTTCCTCTATGACATGTTCACGCAAGTGGAAAGTCACATGGAAGCTGATGCTTCAATCTATGTTTTCCATGCGGATACGGAAGGGCTGAATTTCCGTAAGGCCTTTAAGGACGCTGGTTTCTATCTGAGCGGTTGTTGCATTTGGAAAAAGAACTCACTGGTTCTAGGACGCAGTCCCTACCAATGGCAACATGAACCCTGCCTCTTTGGTTGGCGACAAAAGGGAAGACACCAATGGTTCAGTGACCGTAAGCAGACAACTATCTGGGAATATGACCGTCCCAAGTCTAGTAAAGACCACCCAACCATGAAGCCGATTCAGCTTATGGCATATCCTATCCAAAACTCATCCATGCGAGGGACACTTGTCCTTGATCCCTTTCTTGGTTCAGGGTCAACCCTCATGGCAGCAGATCAGACTGGTCGAGTCTGTTATGGCATTGAGCTTGATGAAAAGTTTGTGGATGTCATTGTCAAACGCTACATGGAGTCGACTGGTGAAGCTAACGTAACTGTAATTCGAGAGGGAGAAACGATTAGTTTTGATGAAGCATTGTTACAGAAGGGGGCATCCTGATGTCTAATGTTCAATATTCATTTATAGGCTCTGTTGGTACAGGAACTTTAAAAGATGGAACACAGTTTATTTTTGATAAGGAAAACTTTTCAAAGATTGCAGATGTAAACTTTTATCGAAATAAAAATAACGATGAAGATTCTAAATCGTACATTATTTGTACAAGAGGCAATTATCTTCATCGTTATTTATTTGGACATAGGGAAGGTTTAGAAGTAGACCATATCAACCTTGATACATTGGATAATCGCTCTGAAAATATTAGGTTTTGTACTCATCAGCAAAATCAAATTAATCAAGGACTGCAAGTAAATAACACGTCTGGAGTTACGGGGGTTAGCTTTTATCGACCGAGAAATAAATATCGTGCAAGAATAAAAATATCTCAGCAGGAGGTCCATCTTGGTTATTACGATACATTTTTAGAGGCTACACAAGCTAGAAATGTCGGTATGGAACTACTCTTTGGTGAATATGGTCGATATAATGATGTCCCTCAAGCACCAATGTGGCTTCGACATAAAGTTGAATCAATTTGCGTGAAGTATCAAGCGTATTCTTTAGTGAATAAAAGTGAGGTGATTGCATGACCTTAACCTTTCTTGATTTCTTTTCAGGAGTGGGTGGCTTTCGTCGTGGGTTGGAGTTGGCAGGTATGACCTGCCTTGGTTACTGTGAAAAGGATAAGTTTGCACGGAAATCCTATGAAGCAATGTACGATACAGAAGGAGAATGGTTTCATGACGACATCACAAGCATTGACCCCACACAACTTCCAAAAGCAGATTTATGGACTGCGGGAAGCCCTTGTCAAAATGTGTCTATCGCAGGAAAGCGAGCCGGCCTATACGGTGATCGAAGTGGACTCTTTTTTACATTTGTTGAGCTCATCAAAAGCCAAAAAGAAGAAGATAAACCCGAATGGGTTCTCCTTGAAAATGTTAAGGGACTTCTATCAAGTGGCGGGGGACGAGATTATCTCGATTATCTCTCTATCTTGGATGAAGCAGGGTACGACCTTGAATGGCAAGTGTTCAACTCAAAAGACTACGGTGTTCCCCAAAACCGAGAACGCATCTACACTCTCGGACATCTTAGAAGTCGAGGTCGACGACAAGTATTACCTCTCAGTGGAGAAGGCGGTAGCTATCTTAAGCAACTTGTAGGTGGTATGCAAAGCTACCGTGTCTACGACCCTAGTGGCATTGCCACAACCCTTGTTGGTGAGGGTGGGGGACTAGGAGCTAAGACAGGTCTTTATCTGATTGACCAGTCACTAACAGAGCCTAAGTTAACTGATGAAGCAAGGTACATCACGGCACGCTATACATCAGGAGCTACAAAACGGACTGCAATGAACTCAGGTGTCCTTGAGGTTCAACCAATTTTGACACCAGATAGAGTCATCAAACGTCAAAATGGACGACGACTCAAGGAACAGGATGAGCCAATGTTTACTCTGACTTCTCAAGACCGCCATGGTGTTCTTGAAGGTATCAAGGTCAGAAATGGGACAAAGCAGGGCTACCAAGTCGCAGAGGTTGGTGACTCCGTTGACCTGTCCTACCCAGCATCACCTACTAGGCGAGCAAGGGTAGGAAAAGGCATCGCTCATAACCTTTCCTGTGGTGGACAGATGGGAGCGGTTGTCTGGAACGGTCGAGTGGTTAAAATCAGAAGGCTCACCCCACGAGAATGTTTCAGGCTCCAAGGCTTTTCAGATGACTTGTTTGAAAAAGCTGAAGCAGTTAACTCAGATGCCTAGCTCTACAAACAAGCTGGAAATGGGGTGACCGTTACTGTTGTTTATGCCATTGGCAGAGCTATTTTAGAAGCCCAAAAAGTTCCGAAATAATTTGTAAAAATAAGCAGAATTAACTGGATATCAGTCTCCTTTAGAGGTAATATGTAACCAACAAAAGAAGAGGAGAACAAAACCATGACAACCGCAACACTTGAAAGACTTCACGGCTACTACCAAGCAACCGCAAGTATCATTCCTTACAAGGATTGGGTGATTGTTGCCTACACAGGTTACAAAGGCGTTAGTGTAGATATTTACGAAACAACAGACAGCCTTGACCACTTCAGCCATTTTGAAAGAAAATTTGACCGCATTTACCAAGAAGAAGGAAACTTCCAAGACCAAGGTAACGCAGTCAAATGGGCATTTGAAACAATAGGAGCATAAAATGAACGACAAACTTTTGAAACGAATCAAATTGTCCTATCCAAATGGAACAAGGGTAAGACTTGTTCATATGGACGACCCTCGCCCAGTTCCAGTAGGGACGCTTGGCACGGTACTTGATGTGGATGATATTGGTTCACTCATTGTCTCTTGGGACAATGGGCAGAGCTTGAATGTTTTATATGGGATTGATTATGTAGTCAAGGTTGAGATTGACCGTGAAGGCTTTATTCAAGGCCTCTACAACTATCTGAGACAGGGGTACAATGGGTACGTTTTTGATAGTGATGAGAAAGCCGTCCCCTTATCACACGATGAGGTTTTGAGCTTAATGACTAGTCCTACTGCAAAAACGGACATTGATATTTTTGAAGATGAACGTCATTACCATAACTTAGAACCTAGTGTTAAGTTATCTCGTGAAGAGATTGAAAGTGTTGTTAAGAACTAAAAGGTTTCTGTTGAAGCCTTTTTCTTGTGAAAAAAGGAGGTGAGACCGTGGCAGTTAGAGGGCGAAAACCAAAGCCTACCAATTTGAAAATACTTGAAGGAAATCCTGGAAAGCGGCCTCTACCATCAAATGAGGTTAAACCCAAACAGAAAGCCCCACGTTGCCCACAGTGGCTCGAAGACGATGCCAAGAAGGAATGGAAACGGATGGGTAAAATTCTAGAACAGATGGGTCTATTAACGGAGATGGACATGACGGCCTTTGCCGGGTATTGCCAAGCCTATGCTCGTTGGAAGGAAGCAGAAGAATTTTTATCCAAGCATGGTTCGATTATCAAAACTCCTAATGGTTACCTCCAACAAGTTCCACAAGTATCCATTAGTCAAACGAACCTAAAAATTATGTTAAAGTTCTGTGAACAGTTCGGTCTGACCCCCTCAGCCCGTAACCGTTTGGCGACTATGGATGCAGAGGTTGGTAATGGTGATGAGATGGAAGTTTTGCTAGGAGGTATTCTCTGACCTATCATTATGAACCAAGTCCTATTATGCTTCCGACTTCTCATTACGACAAGTCAAAGGCAGATAGGGCAGTGACTTTTATCAATAACCTTGCCCACACCAAGGGCAAGTGGGCAGGTAAGAAGTTTGATTTGTTGCCGTGGCAAGAGCAGATTGTTCGTGACCTCTTTGGGATAGTGAAGGAAGATGGTAACCGTCAGTTTCTAACAGCCTATATCGAGATACCAAAGAAAAATGGCAAGTCTGAACTCGCCGCGGCAATTGCTCTTTATCTACTTTACGCTGATAATGAGGCCAGTGCGGAAGTTTATGGTGCTGCTTGTGACCGCAACCAAGCCTCTATTGTATTTGACGTTGCTAAACAGATGGTTCTCATGAGCCGACCACTTGAAAAACGCTCCAAGATTATGGGAGCAACCAAGCGGATAGTCAACTATTCAAACGCTGGTTTCTATCAAGTCCTCTCAGCTGAGACAGGAACCAAACACGGACTCAACGTGTCTGGACTAGTCTTTGACGAAATCCATGCCCAACCCAATCGCCATCTCTATGATGTCTTGACCAAAGGTTCAGGTGACGCTAGGGAACAACCCCTCTTTTTCATCATCACAACAGCTGGAACAGATAAAAACTCCATCTGTTATGAACTCCATACCAAGGCACTTGACATTCTTAAAGGTCGAAAGAAGGACACGTCCTTTTATCCAGTCGTGTATGGATTATCTGATGAAGATGATTGGAATGACGAAGCCAACTGGCTGAAAGCTAACCCCTCACTTGGTCACACGATTGGGATTGACCGTGTTCGTGAAGCCTACCAACAGGCACTTGATAACCCAGCAGAGGAGAACGTCTTTAAGCAGCTCCGTCTCAATATGTGGACGAGTTCCAGTGTGGCTTGGATACCTGAACATGTCTATGCAAAAGGTAACGTCCCAATAGATTATGAGGCTCTTAGGGGGCGAGATTGCTACGCAGGGCTTGACTTATCGAGCACATCTGACATTACAGCCTTTGTCTTGGTTTTCCCACCACGACATAGTGAGGAGAACTATATTATATTGCCCTTCTTTTGGTTGCCAGAGGATACTTTGGAGTTGAGATGTCGCCGTGACCACGTCTTATATGATGTTTGGGAAAAGCAGGGCTACATCAAGACAACCGAAGGAAACGTTGTTCACTATGGTTTCATCGAAGCCTTTATTGAACACCTCTCTGAAACCTACCACATCAAGGAGATTGCCTATGACCGCTGGAATGCGACCCAGATGGTTCAGAATCTTGAGGGAATGGGCTTAACCATGGTGCCTTTTGGACAAGGCTATAAGGATATGAGTCCACCATCCAAGGAACTTTACAAGCTCATGATGGAAGGGAAAATCCAACACGGAGGTCATCCAGTTCTCAAATGGATGGGACAAAACGTGGTTATGCGACAAGACCCTGCTGGCAATATCAAGCCAGACAAGGAAAAATCCGTTGAGAAGATTGACGGTATTGTGGCTCTTATCATGGGGCTTGACCGTTGTATTCGCCACCAAGGTGATGAAGGTAGTGTCTATGATGAGAGAGGCATCCTAAGTTTTTAGTTGACGTATAAAGAGAAGTTTGATAAAGTGTAAATACAAATCATCTTTACAAAAGAGGTCTTTATTATGGCAAATACTCAACCAGTCAATTTTAGAGCAGATTCTGCCTTTTACCAACAAACCAAAGCAATTCTAGCAGATGAAAAGCTAACTCTTTCTGATGTTTTCAATGCGGCTCTCCGCAAAATTGCGACAGGGGCAGTTGATGCAAAAGAATTCGTTTCTAGTGATCTAACAGAATCTCAGTATCAAATCGCCTTTGAAGATTTGAAAAAGGAGATTTTACTTGGACATCAAGATATCCTAGAGGGCAATGTAACTGCACTCTCTGATGTCAGAAAGGAATTTGGTCTTGACTAATCACAAACGTTATCAGGTTCTTCTTGCCGACCAAGCAAAGCAAGACTTAAGGGATATCCATGACTATATCTTGGTGAACTTTTATAGCCAACAATCTGCAGATGGGAAGATTGATTTAATATTATCTGCTCTTGAAACCTTAGAAACTTTTCCTGAGGCTTGTCCTTTGGTATCAAGTCGTGGTTATGGTCAATTGACTGACGATAGTAAAATCTATCGCTATATGCCTATCGAAAACTATATTGCTTTTTATTTTATAGAGCAACACACTGTCAACGTTGCTCGTATTATGAATTCAAAGCAAAATTGGGCTAAATTATTTAATAAATAGCCATTGATTTTTTGACCGAAAGTTAGAATTTAGAGTTAAAATAGAACTATAATAGAACTATTAAGAAGCGAGGTTTTAATATGACGATTCAAGAAATTCAAGAGAAAATCGTAGCTGAGTTAAGTGGTAAAGTTTCTGCAGGGGAATTTTCAGAGAATGATGCTGTGGCCTATTGGTCAGACGAGACTGGTGTTTATGCTTATTCACTTGAAGAAAAAGATATCGAACATCACTCTTCGGTGACGTCCATTCGAGATTTGATTGAGACTATTCTGGAAAGCTAAAAAGAATATAGCATGAGGCATCTCCAAATGCGGAGGTGCTTTTTTCATACCCAAAAATAAGGAGGAATTATGGGACTACTTGATTTACTTGGAAGAAAAAGGACCAGAGATAAGCCCCAAAACAGTTATGAAGGTCAGGACTTTTCCTACCTCTTTGGTCGCACGACTAGTGGAGAGAATGTGGATGAGTTTAAGGCTATGCAGACGACGGCGGTCTATGCTTGTGTGCGAATCCTTGCAGAAGCAGTTGCCTCTTTACCAATTCATGTTTATGAGTTGACGAGTAATGGAAAAGAGAAAAAGATCGATCATCCGTTATACTTTCTCCTTCATGATGAACCCAATCCAGAGATGTCCTCCTTTATCTTTCGAGAGACAATTATGAGTCATTTGCTGATATGGGGAAATGCTTATATTCAGATTATCAGGGATAAAGCTGGACGAGTGATTAGTCTATATCCGCTATTACCTGATAAGATGTCCGTTCATCGTGATGATTCTGGAAAACTCTACTACAAATACCAGCGACAGACTGAAGAGAACCCTAACTTCAAAGATAAAGGAACAGTTCTATTGAAACAGGAGGATATTCTTCATGTGCCTGGACTTGGCTTTGATGGCTTGATTGGCTACTCACCGATTGCTATGGCAAAAAATGCGATTGGGATGACGCTAGCAACCGAGAATTACGGAGCCGCATTCTTTAAAAATGGTGCTAACCCAGGCGGTGTCTTAGAACACCCAGGGATTTTGAAAGACCCTAAACGAGTCCGTGACTCATGGAATGCTGTCTATAATGGAGCGACGAATGCTCATAAGGTAGCTGTCCTTGAAGAGGGCATGAAGTACACCCAAGTTGGTATCCCACCAGAAGAAGCTCAGTTTCTCCAAACACGGAAGTTTCAGATTAACGAAATTGCACGACTTTACCGTATCCCACCACACATGGTTGGGGATTTGGAAAAGTCGTCTTTTTCAAATATCGAACAACAGTCACTTGAATTTGTGAAATATACCTTAGACCCTTGGGTAGTTCGTTTAGAACAAGCCTTCAAGAGGTCTCTTTTTTTACCTGAAGAAAAGAAACGCTACCTGATCAAGTTCAACGTAGACGGTTTACTTCGTGGAGACTACCAAAGTCGTATGAATGGCTATGCCATCGCACGTCAAAATGGCTGGCTCTCTACAAACGACATTCGTGAGTTGGAAGACTTGAATTTGCTTCCTGATGAAGAAGGCGGGAACCTCTACTTGATTAACGGCAACATGACCAAATTAAAAGATGCTGGTGGTTTCATGAAGCAACCGACAGAAATGGAACCAGCTGAAGACACACCAGAGGAGGAAGAAAATGCGACAATTTTGGAATTTTACCGAAGAGGGAGATGTCCGCACTCTTCGGATTGAAGGACAGATTGCGGACGAAACTTGGTTTGGGGATGAAGTTACCCCACAGCTCTTTAAGAATGATTTGTTAGCAGGAAAAGGCGATATCACCCTCTGGATCAATAGTCCAGGGGGTGATGTGTTTGCGGCTGCCCAAATCTATAACATGCTGATGGATTATAAGGGAAATGTCAATGTGATTATTGATGGCCTAGCCGCAAGTGCTGCCAGCGTGATTGCCATGGCAGGGACAACTGTTACCATGAGCCCTGTAGCTATGCTGATGATTCATAATCCTTGGACAGTAGCACAAGGTGAAGCTAGGGATATGGCAAGAGTCATTGAGATGCTTGGGGAAATCAAGGAGTCCATTATCAATGCCTATGAGTTACGTACTGGTCTATCAAGAACGAAGATTTCACATCTGATGGATAGTGAAACTTGGTTCAATGCTAAAAAGGCTGTTGAGCTAGGTTTTGCGGATACAATTCTCTTTGATGAGGGAAAATCTAGTGAAACTAACGTTCTTGACAGCTATACCTTTAGTCGAGTGACTACTGAGAAAGACCTTGTTGTGACTATGCAAGCTAAACTTGAGCCACCAAAACCCAAGTTAAGTATTCCGCTTAACCAATTGGAAAAAAGATTACAGTTAATAAAATAAAAGGAGTGTATTGTATGTCTAAATTACTTGAATTAAAAGAACAGCGTAACAAGGCTTGGCAGGATGCTAAAGCCTTTTTAAATGCCTGTGAAACATCTGATGGTATGGTGTCTGAAGAAGATGCTAAGCGCTATGATGAGATGGAAACTAAAGTTACTAATCTGACAAAGCAAATCGAACGTTTGGAACGTCAAGAAAAGTTGGATACAGAATTGTCGCAACCGACTTCACAAGCATTGACCTCGCAACCTACAGTAGATGTTAGTAAGGAAAAAGGAGATGAGAAGAAAGGTATTGCTTCGGATGTTTATTCTCAAACCTTCTGGACCAATGTCCGTAAACGTCACTTTTTTGATGTGAAAGATGTTCTTCGTGTTGGTGAAGATACAGAGGGTGGTCATCTTGTTCCAGATGAATACGAGAAGAAACTGGTGCAAGGTCTTCAAGAAGAAAATTTTTTTAGAAGTCTTGCGACTGTTATTAAAACATCGAGTGGTGAGCGTAAGATTCCAGTTGTCACCGGTCACGGTTCTGCCTCTTGGATGGACGAGAATGGGCTCTATCCAGAGACAGATGAGACTTTTGGTCAAGTGACTCTTGATTCACATAAGATTGGGACAGCAATCCGTATCTCAGAGGAATTGCTCAATGATTCTGTCTTTGATCTTGAGTCCTATATGACTTCTGAATTTGCTCGTCGTATTGGCACAGAAGAAGAAAAATCTTTCTTGGTGGGTGATGGTTCTAAAAAGCCAACAGGTATCTTTACGCAAGCAGATGTAGAAGGACCAACGACCGCAACCAAAGACATCACCTTTGATGACATGATTGAGCTTTACCACTCACTGCCAGCTCCTTACCGTAAGAATGCGGTCTGGATTTTACATGACACTACGGTAAAAGCTATCCGCAAGCTTAAGGACAATAATGGTAATTACATCTGGCAACCATCTACACAGGCTGGTCAACCTGATTTGATTCTCAACCGTCCTTACTACACGTCGACCTTTGCGCCACTTCCAGAAGCAGGAAACAAAGCTATTGCCTTTGGTGATTTCTCTTACTACTGGATTGCGGACCGTCAGGGTCGTACCTTCAAACGTCTCAATGAGCTTTATGCCAACAATGGCCAGATTGGTTTTCTTGCCGGCCAACGTGTGGATGGAAAACTTGTTCTACCAGAAGCTGTTAAGGTTTTGACTGTCAAAGGTAAAACGGCATGATGACGTTAGAAGAAGTCAAGCTTTATTTGAAAGTGGAAAATGGTGAGGAGGACTACCTTATCGAGCAGTTGATGGCAACTAGTCGCCAGCTCTGTGAAGATATTCTTCGTGAGACCTCAACTTCTGAAGTTCTAAAGACAGCAATCCTCTACGGGGTTGCCTATCTTTATGAACACCGTGAAGAAGCCAATCACAAGGAGTTAAAGGAAACTCTCTATCATTTGCTTTTAGCTGACAGAAAGGATGTGTTCTGATGAAGATTGCCCCTCTAAGAGAACAGCTAGTCTTTCAAGAAAAGCGAATCAGACAGGATGACATCGGAAATGAGTCAACCATTTGGGATGACCTCTTTATGCGTTGGTGCTCTTGTCGCCCTCTGGCTTTAACTGAAAGTGATGGGAGTGTGACAAAACTGATTCATAACAAGGTGCAGTTTACCTTGCGTTACGATAAGGCTGTTCTTACTCTTAACTCTTTAACGACTCGGATTTACTTTCGTGACCAGTATTACGCTATTGAGTCCCTTGATAGCGATACTGTGCCACGGAGCTTGATTTATATCGTTGCGACTAAGGAGGAAGCTCATGACTAGAATTGGACTTGATGATTTAGCTTCAGTTATTGAAAAGGAGTTAACGACTTATGCCAAAGACACCACGGATACCATGCGTGAGGTGGTTGAGGAAGTGACAGACGATGCCGTTGAAACCTTAAAGGTTACTTCCCCAAAACGACGTGGGAAATATGCTAAAGGGTGGACGAGTAAGGCAACGACTGACACCAATACCGCTCTGACTAAAACCATTCATAACCGAACGCCTGGGCTAACTCATTTGCTTGAAGATGGGCATGCTAAACAAAATGGTGGTCGGGTTGAAGGGCGAAAGCACATCGCTCCTGTCGAGAAAAAGGCGATTCAGTCGTTTGAGGACAAATTGAGACAGAAACTGTGAGGTGGCTTATGCGATTTGAAGAGCTTTTCCGTGTCTTGAAAGCAACCAAACTCCCAGTAGCCTATCACCATTTTGAGGAAGGGCACAGCCCCAGTCCGCCCTTTATGGTTTATTTGGTCATTGATTCAGATAACCTTGGAGCCGATAACTGGGCTTATCACAAAGCTCTAAACGTACAGATTGAGCTTTACACGACTAAGAAAGATTTAGCAACAGAAACAACGGTGGAATCCCTTCTTGATGCCCACCGTCTTTATTTTGACAAGGTAGAGACTTACATCACTAGTGAGAAACTCTACCAAACCATTTATTCCATCACACTATTAGGAGGATAACCATGGCAGAAAAAAACAAGGTCACCTTTGGCCTACAAGATGTCCACTGGGCAGAAGTCACTAGTGAAGGAGCTGACGGGGCTTTAACCTATGGCACTGTCGAGCGCCTTCGTGGTGCCGCAGAACTAACGCTTGAACCTACTGGAGACAAAGGGTCTTACAAGGCAGACAACATCAACTTTTACACGACTGAATCTAATGACGGCTATGAGGGAACACTGAAAGTTGCTCTCTTGTCGCAAGAGTTTCTGACTCGTGTTTTGGGCGAGCAGCTTGATGCGACCACCAATACCATTTCAGAAATTGCCAGTAGCAAGAAAAAGAACTTCGCTCTCATGTTCCGATTTGAAGGGGACAAGAAAGAGACGCTTCATGTGCTTTATTACTGTTACGCTTCACGCCCAACTGTAGGCTCTAAAACCAAGTCTGGGTCTGATATCAATGAGGTAGAGTTGACCTTTACGGCAAGTCCACGCCCACTTGATAAGATTGTTCGCCGCAGAACGACTGAAGAAACCAGTGATGAGATTCGTGAGAACTGGTTTAAATCTGTCTTTGAACCAGCTGCTTAAAGGAGGAGAACATGCGACAAAAAATCACCATTGCTGGGAAAACCTATCCTTTGGCTACGAATGCCTATACACCGATTGCTTATAAGGAACAATTTGGAAAGGATTATTTCCAGGATCTCTTTAACATGTTAAGTGCGGAATCCATCATGACTCAGCTTGAGCAATTGGAAGAGGGGGAAGAGTTAAAGGCTAGTCAGATTGACTTGTCTATTTTATCTGATTTCGACATGACCTTTTTTCACCGTCTCTTTTGGGTCTTTGCCAAGTCAGCCAACCCTCGAATCAAACCATTCGAGGATTTCTTTATGTCGATGGAGGAATTTCCCCTTCAGGAAGTTGGGCCAGTCTTGATGTCCATGCTTAACCAAGGGATGACAACCAGAAAAAAGCAGAAACTTCCGAAACAGCGAGCGAGGAAATCTTCACGGTAGAGAGTTACCTCTCTTGTTGTAAGGAGACTGGCCTTTCCATTGATGACTTAAAGCACATCTCAATTGGCATGGCACTGGATTATCAGACGGATTATGTGGAGCTAAGAAGCCGAGATGAGAGTGGTGTTCGTAAAGCTACCCAAGCAGACTTTGACAATTTCTAGTAGGGAGGAGGAGTGACGATGGCAGGAAATATCAAAGGTATCACCATTGAAATTGGCGGTGATACCCAGCCCTTACAAAATGCCTTAAAGGGTGTGAACAAACAGGCTTCTGAAGCCACTAAGGAACTGCGTCAGATTGACAAGGCACTCAAGTTTGATACTGGCAATGTCACTCTTTTGACCCAGAAGCAGGAAGTCTTAGCCAAACAAGTTGAAACAACTAAAGAAAAACTCGCCACACTTCGTCAAGCTCAAGCCCAAGTCGAGGCTCAGTTCAAGGCCGGTAACATCGGTGCAGACCAATACCGTGCCTTCCAACGTGAGGTGGAGAGCACTCAAACGATCTTAAAGGGCTATGAATCAAAACTAGAAAGTGTTAACAAGGCTCTCTCTGAAAACGGAGCACAGGTTGAAACCAATCAATCGAAGCTCAATCGTCTCCAAAATGAGCAGGCACAGTTGGTGTCAGAAAGCGAAAAACTCAATAGTTCCTTTAAGCTACAAGAATCAGCATTAGCAACTACCGCAAGTGAGACTGATAAGTTAGCACTTGCTCAACAAAAGGTTGCTTCTCATTCAGAGATCCTTGAGAAACAGATACATAATCTGGAACAACAACTCTCTTTGACAAAGAGCGAGTATGGGGAGAATTCGATTGAAGCTAACAAGCTTGAGAAAACTCTTAATGAGACAAAGACCGCTTACAACAATCTCCAAAATGAGATGGAGGAGTTGGCCTCTAGCTCTGCGAGTTCCAAGGCTTCTTTGGAAGAGACAAATAGTCTCTTAAAGGCTGACCTTCTCATGGAGTTTGGCGACCAACTGGGAGAGTTGTCACAGAAGTTGATTGACTTTGGTCAACAATCGCTTGACGCATTTCTTGAAGTTGATGAGGGTATGGATATCATTGTCACAAAAACTGGAGCGACTGGTTCTGCCCTTGAAGAGATGACTGACATCGCCAAAACCCTAGCCACTGAACTGCCAACGGATTTTAATACGGCAGGAAGTGCCGTAGGGGAGTTGAATACGCAATTTGGGTTAACAGGAGATGCCCTTAAATCAGCCTCTACCCAGTTGATTCAGTTCTCAGAGATCAATGGGAGTGATGTGACGAGCTCTGCCATTTCAGCCAAACAAGCGATTGAAGCCTATGGACTTGAAGCGACTGATTTATCAAGTGTTTTAGACACGGTTACTTATACCAGCCAAGCGACAGGTGTTGGTGTCCAAGAGTTAATGGACAAGGCAGTAGCGGGAGCACCACAAATCAAAGCCTTTGGCCTTTCCTTTGATGAGGGTGTCACCTTGATGGGACAGTTTGAAAAAGCAGGGGTTGATTCTTCTGCAGCACTTTCGTCACTCTCAAAGGCAGCTGTTAAGTATGCGGGCGATGGGATTACGCTTCAAGAAGGACTTGCTGGAACCATTGAGCAAATCAAAACCTCAACCAGTGAAACAGAGGCTCTTTCTCTTGCCTCAGAAATTTTCGGAAGTAAAGCAGCTCCACGTATGGTTGATGCCATCAAGCGTGGGGCTTTATCTTTTGAAGATTTAGCAGGAACAGCTGATAAGGCAGCTGGGATTGTAACACAGACCTATGAGGGGACGCTTGATCCTATTGATAAGTTTACAACTGCTCAAAACACGGCGAAGTTAGCGATGGCTGAAATGGGAGACGCTATTGCCGCAACCCTAGCTCCCATCTTGGAAATATTAGCGAGTTTACTTCAAGCTGTTGCCACTTGGTTTTCTGGTCTATCAGAACCAGTGAAACAATTTATTGTTATTGTCGGAAGTTTGGTCGCAGCCCTTGGATTAGTCTTACCGATTTTTATTGCTCTGCAAGCAGCTGCGATGGCTATGGGATCCACCATCATGGGGATGATAACAGTGGCAGCACCAATAGTAGGGATTATTCTTGGTGTCATTGCCGTTGTTGCCTTACTGGTTGTTGGGATTCAACAACTTTGGCAACATCACGAAGGCTTTCGGACAGCTGTGACAGAAATCTGGAATGCCATCTATGCCTTTTTATCTGTCATTATCCAACAGATATCAAGCTTTGTTATGTCGATATGGGGAACCTTGACTACTTGGTGGACAGAGAACCAACAGCTAATCCTTAATGCCGCAAATACCGTATGGACAGCCATTTCAACAGTTATTCAGACCATTATGACTATTCTTGGACCTTACCTTCAAGCCAGTTGGGAGAATATCAAACTGATTATCACGACAGCTTGGGACATCATTAAAGTGGTCGTTGAAACAGCCATCAATGTTGTCTTAGGTATTATCGAAGCAGTCATGCAGATTATCACGGGTGATTGGTCAGGTGCCTGGGAAACCATCAAGCAGGTCGTCTCTACAGTTTGGGAAGCCATCAAGTCACTGATTTCGATTGTTCTAAGTGCCATTGCTCAGTTCATTTCCAATTCCTGGAATGGCATTAAAGGCATCATGACAAACTTACTCAATAGCATCAAATCTGTCGTTAGTAATGTCTGGAATAGCATTAAGTCCACGATTAGTTCCATTCTATCGAGTATTGGCGCAACGGTATCTTCCGTTTGGAACGGAATGAAGGCTACTATCTCAGGTGTCCTAAGTGGTATTTCAAACACAGTGTCCTCTGTCTGGAATGGGGTCAAATCGACCATTACAAATGCTATCAATGGGGCAAAAAATGCAGTCTCTTCAGCCATCAATGCCATTAAGAATCTCTTTAACTTCAAGATTAAGTGGCCGCATATTCCTCTTCCGCACTTTAGTGTGTCAGGTTCTGCGAATCCCCTTGATTGGTTAAAAGGTAGCTTACCTAAGATTTCCATTCAGTGGTACGCCAAGGGTGGGATTCTGACTAAGCCAACGGCATTTGGTATGACAGGGAATAGCTTGATGGTTGGAGGAGAAGCAGGACGTGAAGCAGTTCTACCTCTTAATAACCAAACTCTTGGAAGTATCGGACGCAGCATCGCAGCCACCATGCCTAACAAAGGAACAACCATAACGGTCAATATCACAGATGTTGTGATTCGTGAAGAAGCGGATATGAAAAAACTAGCCGATTATGTGGCTGGTCGATTAGCTGATGAAATGGCACGACAAGCCTTACTGAGAGGAGGAACAGTGTGATTAAACATAATGAATTGGTACTGAATGGAAAAGGCACCTCGTCTTTTCCTTTTAAAGTGCTTGTGGAAGATAGACCGAGTATTCAAGTGCCACGGTCTAAAACGCAACTCTTAGACCATCGTGGGTTGAGTGGGGCGATTGTTCAAACCAATAAGCATCGTGATGTGATTGAGAAACCTTACCGCTTGTATCTTATTGGTGCGAGTGAGAAAGAAGTCAATGAGTTCTCGGCCTTTCTGATGCAGGAAGGGTTTTGGTTAGAAAGTGAACGGCTTAAGCTTACTCGATTTTGGTGTTACCGTACGGATAGCTTTGACATCAAGCAGGATGACCATGATGTGTATGTGATTGATGTGACCTTTATCTGCCACCCCACTCGCTTTTTTAAGAGTGTGGATAGGCAAGTTTTGAGTGCCAATGGTGTGTTAAAAACACAAGGCTCTGCTCTTGCCTTTCCTACCATCACCATCACCGGTCAATCGGTGTCAGAAACCTCATTCACAGTAGGTGACCAAGTGATCCGTATTGAGAAATTTACAGAACCTCTCCTTATGGTTAATCATCCAGACCGTCCTAGTTTTAAGACCCTATCAGGGAAAGCTGTTAAGTGGTCTGGGGACTTTATCACGATTGATGTCAGTCATCCAACACAATCTGTCGGAGTGATTTTAGGCAGTGGGATATTATCGCTTACCTTTGAGACGAATTGGGGGTGGGTGTGATGCTTTACCTTCTTGATGGTCAAACAAAGACACCGAAGTGGAATGGCCAACCATTATTTGAAACGGTGAGTGCAACGGTAGAAGAGGAGTTGAATGGCACTTTTCAGCTCCGTTTAACTTATCCGATTACGGATTCAGGTGTCCATGAAACCCTTAGAGCAGATGAATTGATTTTGTGTCCAACTCCTGATTTGGGAAAGCAGCTCTTTCGTGTTAAGCAGGTAAATATTCAAGACGATATGATAGAGCTTGAGTGCTATCACATTTCTGATGATGTGATGAAGCGTCAGATTAAGCCCTTTTTTGCGACTAACACGACTTGTCAATCAGCCCTGATGAGGCTGGTTGAAGCTTGTCCATCTGATTTAGGACTTTTTAGCTTTGACAGTGATGTGACGGAGCGTCATACCTATGTGTCTGACGAAGACTTGACACTTTACCAAGCTCTAATGGATGGTAAACATTCCATCCTTGGAACCTGGGAAGGTGAGCTCGTTCGTGCTAACTTTCAGCTGACGATTAAGAAACACCGTGGCAACGATAAGGAAGTTATTCTCACAAGTCATCACAATCTGAAAGCTTTTGAGGATAAGGATAATTCTGAGAAGGTCATTACGCGCATCTATGCGACCTCAACCTTTCAGGCAGAAGGTAGTGATGAGGATACCGTTCTTTCTGTTGTTGTGGAAAGTCCCCTTATTACCCAATACCCTTATGTCCATGAAGCACGGTATGAGAATAACACGCTTCAGACAGAGGAAGAGTTGCGACAATGGGCAATGGCTAAATTCACACATGAGCACATCGACAGTATCTCCAGACAGCTAACTGTTGAAGCCTATCAGTTAGACGGTCAGGAAGTTCATCTGGGTGATACGGTTACTCTTAAAAGCCAGAAGCACAAGGTAGATGTTAAGAAAAAGGCAGTTAGTTATACCTTTGACGCTCTAGAAGAAGTGTACCTTTCAGTGACCTTTGATGATGAGGTTAGCTTTACGAGCTCTGGATCATCTGGGACCCATTCGCTAGCCAGTGCGGCAAAGACTATTCTTGATGTCAATCAATCAGTTACAGAACACCGAGCGTCTAAGGAGCGAGCAAACTTTAACAAGGTTTTTGACAGGCAGTTTGAGCGTCTTCAAACAGAAGTTGAAGATGGTATCGCTATGGCCAAAGCAGAAGGCGAGCGTTCTGGGAAGAAAGCTGCGCTTGATTATCTGGCAACAGATGCCCTTGAAGCACGAGTCGCAGCCCTTCAAAAAGCTAAGATTGATGAGTTAACCGTCTCTAGTTCAGCATGGATGACAAGGCTTGTCTCTCAACAGATTCTATCAGAGTATGTGAAGAGTTTAGAGGTGGAAGCTGATAAGGTGGTTATTCCAGGTCAGCACAGCCCAGTATTTAGTTTGGATAGGGATGGGAATCTTTCCATTGATACGCCACTTCTAAAGGTTAGAGGGGAAAGTTTAGCGACACAAGCTGAACTTAAAACCATCTCTTTAACTCCTGGACCAAAGGGTGATGCTGGAGCAGATGGGGTAGGTATTCAGTCAAGGGAGCAGTATTACTTAGTCTCTGCACAAAAGACTGGTCTTACGACAACAAGTACTGGTTGGACTAAAACGATTCCCTCTCTAACCTCAACCCTTAAGTATTTGTGGAATTATGAAAAAACCACGTTCACCAATGGCTCAACGACAGTCACAACGCCTGTTGTTATCGGTGTTTATGGGGACAAGGGTGTGGATGGAAAGGTTGGTAAGGACGGAAAGACCCTCTACACTTGGAGGATGTACGCAGATAGTGACAAGGGAGATGGGATTTCTGCCGTCTCAACGGGCAAACGTTACCTCGGACTAGCCGTCAACAGGGAGAGTGCAACGCCTTCAACTAACCCTAGTGACTATACCTGGTCGTCCTTTTTTGAAGGAACAGAACTCGGTGGGCGCAATTACATTGACGATTATGCCATGAAGGCTACGACCTTTTCATCAGTAACCTCTGAGTGGAAGAAGGAGGTGGTTGAGGATACGAGCTCTGTCAGTGGCGTGACTGTTAAGATGACCTGTACCAAAGCAGGTACTGGTGGCTTCCATCGGAACTTCTATGATTTAAGAAGTCGAATTGGTGCTAATATGACGTTTAGTGTGGACCTCAAGGCAAGTAAGACGGTTAGTCTTACCATCGGAAATGAACTGAGCGGGACTAAGGTTGTTCAAGTTAGTTCTAGCTGGCAGCGGTATTCGGTGTCTTGGAAGGTTACTAGTGCCCAGAATCATTCCTATGTCTTTTACCTGAAGTCAGGAACATGGGCGGTGGGAGATGTGGTTTATCTTCGAAATGTTCAACTAGAAGATGGAAACGTTGCTTCAGCTCCAGGACCGTCTTTGAACGATCTGATCGCCCAGATTGATGCCAAGGCAGATAATGGCTTCATGAAGCAACAATTAGACCTTCTAACCGAAAAGACAGAATCTCTCCGAGTGGACCTTGAAGCGAAAGCGTTGGCAAAAGAAGTGGCCGATTGGCTCAAGTCTTATAAAGAATTTGAGAAAAATAATGAAGCTGTCCTTGCGCAATTTAATCAAGACTTTATTGATAATACGGCTCGTATCGCAGCGATTGAAGCTGATCTTAAAGCCAACAGTCTCTTGCTTAACTTTGTCAATACCTATCTGAGAGCTGGTGACAATGGGGTTATTATCGGTAAGAAGGATAACTCTGAGTATATCGAATTAACCCCACAAGGGATGATGATTAAGTCAGCTGGGAATGCCGTCATGACTGTCACAGCTGGTGTGATTAAAATTCATCATGGGGTCTTTGTGGAGACCTTACAGGTTGGATATTACCGACTAGAAGCTGCAAGGCATAATGCCAAGCATCTGGTTTGTCGTTTTATTGATGCCAAGTAGAAAGGAGACCTTATGGCAGATTATGGTTCAAATAATGATAGGGGCTATACCCTACTTTTGCGAGTGGAAGAAACAGGCACTTCGACCGCTGACAATACATCTACTGTCCGAGTCCAACTCTGGCTAAAGAATGGTTATACGACCTTTGGGATGTATGACTGTAGGGCGAGTGTGTCCATCAATGGGCAGACACTTTCTTGGTCAGGGCGACCCGATATGTACACGGCTCATAGTTCCCTCCACTTGATTGATAAGACCATTACTGTACCGCATGATTCCAATGGCTCCAAAACCATCAGTTTTTCAGCGACTTTTTCAGGCTCTGGGGGTTGGTCGCCTGGCACCTTAAATACGGGGTCACAAACGCTACGCTTAAGTGATATCCCACGGTCATCTAGTGCCACGGTGTCAGGCAATATGATGGGACAAGCCGTAACTATTACGATTAAACGTGCCAGTAGTGATTTTACCCATAACATGACCTGGCATTTTGGGAGTCTAAGCGGCACGATTGGATCAGGCATTGCGACCTCTGTAACTTGGACGCCTTCGATTTCTCAATTAGCAACTCAAATACCAAATAGCACCTCAGGTAATGGGCATTTAACGCTAGCCACTATCTATGGTGGAAAGACGATAGGCTCAATGACAATTCCCATTACCCTCAACCTACCGACGTCTGTTGTTCCAACTTTGGGCAGTATTTCTGTTTCAGAATCACATGCCACTGCAAAAACGATTTTAACTGGCACAAGTTTTGCCCAGTTGGTGTCTAATCCTAAAGTGACCTTCAATCAAGGAGCAGGTATTTACGGTTCGACCATTCCTTCGACGGGTTATCGTGCAGAGGTCTTTAAATTTGAGAATAATCAGTGGGTTCAACTGCCTAATGTGGTAACGAGTCATAACGGTCTTTTGGGAGGTATCAACTGGATTGGTCGCGCTAAGGTCTCTGCCTATGTGACCGATTCGAGAGGGCGACAAAGTGCTCGAAAAGAAGTAGAGATAACCCTATTAGAGTATTTCAAACCTATCTTTTCATTCTCAGCGGTTCGTGCTGGTTCTAGTATGAATCAGGTGACGGTGACACGAAAGCTTAAGATTGCCCCTTTAACCATCAATAGTGTCCAAAAGAACAAGGCAACCTTGACATGGGAAGTGGTTGATTTGACAAGTGGCCAGAAGGTCACAAACGCTGGTGGTGCTGCCAACTGGACGTCGACAACGGAACACACAAAAACAGATTTCCAAGCTATTTTAGGTGGCGCCTATGATACCACGAAATCCTACACCATTATTGGAACGCTCGCAGACCTCTTTTACTCCACGACCTTTGAATTTACTATTGGTCCAGAAAAGGTTGTCTACGGCTTAAGTCCATCAGGTATGGGGATAGGCAAAGCATGGACAAGAGGAGTGCTAGATGTGGATGGGAGTTTACCTGCTTATTTTGATGGTGAGATTTATATGAAGAATAAGAAACTTCTTGATATCTTTTACCCAGTGGGCGTCATTTACGAGTCCACGTCAAGTACCAGTCCAGCCACCATTATGGGTGGGACTTGGGAACGATTTGGCAATGGTCGGGTCTTAGTTGGTGTATCTGAGAATGAAAGTGAGTTTAATAGCGTTAATAAGTCAGGGGGTAGTAAGGCACATACCTTGACCATTGATGAGATGCCGTCTCACTCACACGCTCAGTATGTGACAGCTAACAACGGCTCAGGAGCAATTCGTCGTGACCATTCTTCAGATGGTAGCTCTAGCCTTTACCCTCAAGGGAATAACACAGGAAATACTGGTGGCGGAAAGCCACACAATAACTTACAACCTTACGTCACGGTTTACCGTTGGCGTAGGACAGCATAAGAAAGGAAAGCGTCATTATGAAAGAATTACTGGCAACAAATAAGGTTCTCTTTTCAGCAATCGGAGGACTTATCGGTTCGATTTTTGGAGAAGTGGATGGGGTCTTATATGCCCTTTTTATTTTTCTCATCATTGATTATGTGACTGGAGTCTTTGCGGCAATCGTCGAGAAGAATTTATCAAGCGGTCTTGGTTTCAAAGGCATCTTTAAAAAGATTGCCATTCTCTTTTTGGTATCCGTGGGACACCTCATTGATACTGAAATCATTAAGCAGGGTGGAGCGATTCGCACCATGGTTATTTTCTTTTACTTGAGCAATGAAGGTTTGAGTATTTTGGAAAATGCGGTGCGGATTGGCTTGCCTATCCCTGAGAAACTACGAGCCATCTTAAAACAATTCAACGAAAAAGAAGGAGACTGATATGGGAAAACATCTAGTGATTTGTGGTCATGGGCAAGGACGAACTGCCTATGATCCAGGAGCAATGAATAGCAAACGAGGCATTACAGAAGCTGGTAAAGTTCGTGAGTTAGTCAAACTCATGTCCAAGTACAGTGGAAAAAGCATTGACTACATCACTGATCAAAATGTTTATGATTATCGCAGTATTGGTAGCTTAGGTAAGGGTTATGACTCGATTACCGAACTTCACTTCAATGCTTTCAATGGTACAGCAAGAGGGACAGAAGTTCTTATTCAATCCTCCTTGACGGCAGATAAGGAGGATTTGGCTATTTTGTCAGTCCTGAGCCGTCACTTCCAAAACCGTGGGATTAAGAAGGTGGATTGGCTTTATAATGCCAATGAAGCTAAGAACCGTGGATATTCCTACCGCTTGGTGGAGATTGCCTTTATCGATAACGAAGAAGACATGACCATCTTTGAGAATAAGAAGGAAGAACTGGCTAAAGCTCTCGTATCTGCCATTACCCAAGAGGAGGTGAAGACAGTTGTTTCTGCCACCCCCAGTAAGCAAGGAGGACAGCCCCATTCTTCTACCAGCCCTGTTTATCACGTTGGGGATAGTGTTCGTGTGCTTGGTCATGCGACTCATTACCAAACGGGTCAAGCGATGGCGAGTTGGGTCAAGGGTCGCACCTACAAAATCCTCCAAGTCAAAGGAGTAACGCAGTCTCAGAGTAAGAGAGCTTACCTGCTTGAAGGGATTACCTCTTGGGTGTTGGAGCAAGATGTGGAGGGAACAAGCCTTGGACATTCTGAACAGACCTACACGGCTCAAAAAGGGGATAGTTATTGGAAGATTTCTCGGAAATTTGGGACAACCGTTGATAGTCTTCTAGCCTTAAATGGCTTGAAGAAAACGGATGTTTTAAAGATTGGGCAGACCTTGAAAGTCCATAAGGCAACCAGTTCCATCAAGGCAGTGGGGACAAGCCTTGCTCAACGTGCAGTTGCATCTGCCCTGTCTAAGGTAGGGCAAAAGGTGACTGTTCCTACCAACCCTTATGGCGGACAATGCGTCAGTCTGGTGGATAAGATTGTACAGGAGTTGACCGATAAGGATATGGCTTACACCAATGCCATTGACTGCTTAACCAAGGCAAAAGCCAATGGCTTTACAGTCATCAAGGATGCTTGGGGAGTAAATCCTAAAGCTGGCGATTTCTATGTCATTAAGACAGACAGTCACCCTTATGGCCACATTGGCATTTGTATTACCGACTCAGATGGTACAAGCATTGATGGTGTGGAACAGAATGTCGATGGTTATACTGACCACAACAAGAATGGTATCAATGACCAATTGGAAATTGGTGGAGGCGGTATTACTCGCCGAGTAAAACGTGTCTGGATGGCAGATGGCTCACTCTATGATGCGACTGGCACGGTCAAACTTGGAAAAGTCATCGGTTGGTTCAGATTAGGATAAAAGTTATCAAGCCTGGTGGAAACATCAGGCTTTTTCTTTTTTCTTTTTTTCCATATGGCGGAATTTTCCTCCTCAAACTTACTTAGGAAGGTAGAGAGAAGTTTTTTTCAAAAAACCGGAAAAACTCCTCTAAAAGTTACCTAGTCATGTAGAGAAAAAGTTTTCTTTAGTTTGGACTAAATATCACTTTTAGTCACCTAGTAGATAGAAGGAGGAAAGTCATGATCCCAGAACAAAAAGCAACTATTCGTTATTTACGAGAACATGGACTTGGTTATAAAGCCATTGGCGTAAAGCTCAGTCTATCGTCTAACACCATAAAGTCATTTTGTCGTCGTGAGGCGATAAAGGCTGGTGAGAAAACAGATGATGTTTTACCAGATTATTGTCATGCTTGTGGTCGTGTTTTGACGCATATAGATGGTAAGAAAAAGAAACGCTTTTGTGGAACGTCCTGTCGCCAAACTTGGTGGAACAGCCATTTGGAGGAAGTCAATCGACAGACCTATACCGAGCATGTCTGTTTGGCTTGTGGGGGTGAGTTTACCTCCTACGCTAATCCTAAGAGAAAATATTGTAGTCGTAAGTGCTATGTGACTGCTAGATTTGGAGACAAGAAATGACAGAACAAGACTTTCAACAAGAACTTACCTACCAACTGACTATGGCACAGGCCAAGCAGCTCCTGTCTCAAGGTCTGATTTCTGAAGCCGTCTTCCAAGAATTTAAGGCAAAAATGCTCGAAAAATATGAGCCATTTCTGAGCCAATTAGTTGCCTAAAAACTTGATAAATAAGGGCTTTAGAGTGATATATAGTTGCGAAAGGAGATGTATCAATGAAACAAATCAAAACGATACAAGCCCAAAAGGTAACTACCATCAAAAGGTTAAAGGTGGCCGCATACACTAGGGTTTCGCATACGAGTTTACTCCAGTCCTTATCCAATCAAGTCAGCTACTACAGCCAAATGATACAGGCAAATCCTGAATGGGACTATGTGGGAGTTTACAGCGATTCAGCCATTAGTGGCCGTAGTCAAGCTCATAGACGAGATTTTCAACAGTTACTTGAAGATTGTCGCAAGGGGAAGGTAGACCTTATTTTAACCAAATCTATCTCACGATTTGGTCGAAATACGGTGGAGCTTTTGGAAACTGTTCGTGAGCTGAAGCGACTTGGTATCAGTGTTCGCTTTGAAAAGGAGAAGATTGACACCCTAACCGCTGAAGGGGAGTTGCTTTTAACCCTGCTTGCCTCCATGGCTCAAGAAGAATCACAGTCTATCAGTCAAAACATCAGATGGCGAGTGAAGAAACGCTTTGAAGATGGAAAACCTTATATTCCCCAAGACATCTTTGGCTATCGATGGAATGGCGAAGAGTATGTGATTGAACCCCATGAAGCCTCAATTGTCAGACAGGTCTTTGAATGGTATATGGAAGGACTTTCAGCCCCAAAAATAGCTAAAAGGCTTGATGATAGGGGAGAACGAACAAGGCTAGGTAATCGCTTTACTAAGCGAATTATTTATAACATGTTTGACCAAGAAGCCTACTGCGGACGACTTATTTTACAGAAGACCTTTCGAGATCATTTTGGCAGTCGCTCTATTCCAAACGATGGGCAGATGGCAAAGTATATCGTTGAGAATGCCCACGAAGCCATTGTGACACCAGAGTATTTCCAACAGGTCAATCAAGAGAAAAAGCGGCGTGCTAGGAGGAGAGTATCAAAGCATGATGCCCTAGCAAAGTTACAAGGCAAAGTGTATTGTGAGCACTGCGGTTTAGACATGATTTTAACTTTGGAGACCAAATCTAATCAGGAAAAGCGAGTGAGGTATTACTGCAGGACAAGAGATGCCAAGGGTGTCGAGGCTTGTCTAGGACGTACCGTTACAGAAGAACAGCTCTTTCAAGCCTTTGGTGAGAGCATAAATACAGAAGACATTCACCATATTTCTTTTAATAGCGTGACCAATGAAGCTAAAGCGACCTATAGAAATGGAGAAGAAAAACACGTCATCATTCAGAAAGGACGGTAGACATGAAAAAAGTTATCACGATAGAACCAGCCAAACAGGTCACCCATAAGGTTGACCTGCCCAGCTTTACCAAACGACGAGTGGCAGGCTATGCCAGAGTATCCACTGACCATGAAGATCAGACAACTTCCTACGAAGCTCAGATGACATACTATACAGACTACATCAACAGTCGCTCAGATTGGGAATTTGTCAAGATGTATTCCGATGAAGGGATTTCTGGAACAAACACCAAAAAGAGACTTGGGTTTCAAGAAATGGTGGAAGATGCCCTTGACGGAAAGGTAGACCTTATTTTAACCAAGTCAGTCAGCCGATTTGCCAGAAACACGGTGGACTCCCTTTCAACGGTTCGCAAACTCAAGGAAGCAGGTGTTGAAATCTATTTTGAAAAAGAGAACATTTGGACCTTTGATTCTAAAGGGGAGCTTCTGATTACCATCATGTCGAGTCTTGCTCAAGAGGAGAGCCGTTCCATTTCAGAGAACGTGACTTGGGGCAGACGACGTCAGTTGGCTGAAGGGCAAGTGACCTTTTCCTACAGCCAAGTTTTAGGCTTCAAGAAAAGTGACACGGGTGGTTTTGAAATTGACCAAGAAGAAGCTAAAATCGTGAGGTACATTTTCCATCAGGTTTTACTGGGCAACAACCCCAATAAAATCGCAAGGGAGTTGACTGCCCAAGGGATTCCAACCCCACAAGGAAAAAGGAAGTGGAGTTACGGTACAGTTAAGCGTATGCTTCGGAATGAAAAATACAAAGGGGATGCCCTCCTTCAGAAAAGTTTTACAACGGACTTCTTGACCAAAAGCACCAAACCTAATGAAGGGGAACTCCCACAGTATTATGTGGAGAATAACCATGAAGCCATTATCAAGCGTGAAGTCTTTGATTTGGTTCAGGTTGAATTGGATAAGTTAGAAAAGAAACGGCAAACCAATAACATCTTCACAGGACGACTGTTCTGCGGTGACTGTGGGTCAGCCTTTGGAAGTAAGGTGTGGCACTCTACCAGCAAGTACAAACGAACCATCTACCAGTGCAATGCCAAGTATAAGGGTGAGCATAAATGTCAGACTCCCCATGTGACGGAGGAAGAGATTAAAGGTTTGTTCCTATCAGCCATGAACCAACTCCTCAGTAATCGAGAGGAGATTGTCGCTAATACAGAACTCTTGATTGACTTGGCAAAAGACACCTCACCGCTTGAAAACAAGATTGATGATTTGGAGCAGCAACTTGAAACTATTCGACAAGACATTGAAGACTTGGTTGATAGAAATGCAAGGAAGGCTCAGAATCAAGACCTTTACCAAGAGCAGTACGATACTCTAGTAACAGCCTACCAAGAAAGGCAGAAAGAGTTGCAGGAAGCTACGTCATCCTTAGAAGAGCAGAAAAGTAAACAGCTAAGTCTTGATGGATTTATTCAACAACTCAAACAGCAGGAAGACCTCATTACAGATTTCAATCAAGAACTCTGGCAGACTAGTGTTGAGCGATTGGATATTAAAGAGGGCAAGAAAATCAGCCTCACCTTCAAAAATGGTGTTCGGATTGATTTATAGAAGACAAGATGTGTCAATTCGGCACGTCTTTTTTTGGTGTTTCTGTGTTATAATAGAAGGAGTTATATTAGGATTTGAGATGCACACCCCACTCGGGTTTTGCACCCCCTTGAAAGGGAAAAGGTTAGATTGTATGATTAAATTGATAGCGACAGATATGGATGGTACTTTTTTAAATAGCCAAGGTGCTTATGAAAAAGAGCGATTAGCAAAATTATTAGAAGCATTTAAAGAAAAAGGTATGATTTTCACCGTTTCAAGTGGACGTTCACTCTTAGCAATTGAAAAATTATTTGAAGATTTTTTAGAAGACATTGCGATTATTGCTGAAAATGGTTCTATTGTGCAATATCAAAATAAGATTATCTTTGCCGATTACATGACAAGAGAGCAGTACCTTCATATAAAAGACAAAGTTTTTGAAAACCCTTATCATCCTGGAAAAAATCTGTTACTTTCCGGAAAAAATGGCTCCTATGTGTTAAAAAGTTCAAGTCAGGATTATATTGATAAGTCAAACTTTTATTATGAAAATGTTCAACTTGTCTCTGATTTTGAGGCTATTAATGATGATATTTTCAAATTAACAACCAATTTCACAGGTGACACAGTAGCTCAAGGAGAAGAATGGTTGAACCAAAATGTTGATTATGCTAGAGCAGTTACAACAGGATTTGATTCTATCGATATTGTCCTTAGTGAAGTTAATAAAGCTTTTGGCTTATCACATTTGTGTGATTCCTTAGGCATAAAAAAAGAAGATGTCATTGCCTTTGGTGATAATTTAAATGATTATGAAATGATGCATTTTGCTGGCCATTCCGTAGCTATGGAAAATGCAAGAGATGCAATAAAAGAGGTGGCAAATGAAGTTATTGGACATTGTGACGATAGTTCAGTGTTAACTTATATGGAGGGATTAGTAAAATAATGTCAGATATTAAACTATTAGCATTGGATTTGGATGGTACTTTATTTACAACTGAGAAAACAGTTAGTGATGAAAATAAAGAAGCACTTCAAAAAGCTAGAGAAAAAGGTGTTAAAGTTGTCATCACAACAGGAAGACCTTTGAAAGCAATTGGAAATCTATTAGAAGAACTAGATCTCATTAGTGAAAATGATTATAGTATTACCTTTAATGGTGGTCTTGTTCAGCGCAATACTGGCGACATTTTAGATAAGAGTTCATTGTCAAGAGAGCAACTAGCTGACTTACATACTATGTTAGATAATACTGGTTTACCAACAGATATTTTAAGCGATGGCATTGTATACAGTATTCCTAGTGGAGATCGTAAATCACAATATCATATGGCAAATCCATTGTTAACTTTTGTAGAAGTTGAAAACTTTGAGCAAGTTCCAAAAGATATTGTTTACAATAAAGTTGTTACTGTTACAGACGCAGATTTTTTAGACAAACAAATTGCACAATTGCCAGAATGGCTTTTTGAGAATTTTGAAGCCTATAAATCAAGGGATATTATTTTTGAGTTAATGCCAAAAGGTGTTCATAAGGCTTTTGGATTGAATCTGCTTTGTAACCATTTGGGATTTGAAGCTAGTCAAGTAATGGCTATGGGAGATGAAGCAAATGATCTTTCAATGTTAGCTTGGGCTGGTCTAGGTGTCGCAATGGCAAATGGCGTTGATATTGCAAAGAAAACAGCAAAAGCTGTTACAACAAAAACGAATGATCAATCTGGTGTGGCTGAAGCTGTTAAACGATATATTTTAGATGAGGTAGAATAATGGGATTATTTGATCGCTTATTTGGTAAAAAAAAGAAAGATTCTGAAATCAAAGAAGATTCAGAACAAGAAGTTCAAATTCTTGAAAAAGAAACAATAGAATCAGATCATTCTTTAGAAGAGGATTCTTCTGGAGATTTAACGGAATTAGTAAATGATTTACCTATTGATTCTGATAAGGAAGAAGACAATCAGACTGTCACAATATTAGAAAAAGAAACTATCTATTCAGAAATTAACCAAGACAATGAAACAAATGATGAACATCTAAATGACATGGTCAATGACCTTCCTCTTAATTCAGAGTCAGAAACAAGGGTTAGTGAAGACTTAAAAGTAGAATCACAAGCTGACTTAAATAAGAATGAAGAGCAAGATGAAAGTACTTTTAATTCAACTAAGCCTGTAACTAATGATGATAATAGGGCTCTATCTGATAATCAAACGACTATTGATACTTCTGAAGTTGTAACAGCTCCATTTCCTGAAAATGAAGAAAGTGATGATGAAAAGTATAGTCGCAGTTTAAAGAAAACAAGGACTGGTTTCAGTGCTCGTCTGAATTCTTTTCTTGCAAACTTTAGACGAGTTGATGAGGATTTCTTCGAAGAATTAGAAGAAATGCTTATCTTGTCAGATGTGGGTGTTACCGTTGCTTCTACATTAACTGAAGAATTACGCTATGAAGCAAGGCTTGAAAATGCTAAGAAACCAGAAGATCTAAAACGTGTTATTGTCGAAAAATTAGTTTTAATCTATGAAAAAGATGGCGTTTATCATGAAGGAGTAAAACTTCAAGATGGACTAACTGTAATGCTTTTTGTTGGTGTGAATGGTGTTGGGAAAACAACATCTATCGGAAAATTAGCATATAAATACAAACAAGAAGGCAAAAAAGTTATGATGGTTGCGGCTGATACCTTCCGTGCTGGTGCTGTTGCGCAATTAGTTGAGTGGGGTAAACGTGTGGATGTGCCTGTTATTACTGGACCAGAAAAGGCAGATCCTGCTTCGGTTGTCTTTGACGGTGTTGAAAAAGCAATAACACAAGGAATTGATGTTTTATTTATTGATACTGCAGGTCGTTTGCAAAACAAAGAAAACTTAATGCAAGAATTAGAAAAAATGGGACGCATCATTAAGCGCGTGATTCCTGATGCGCCTCATGAAACGTTATTAGCTTTGGATGCCTCAACAGGTCAAAATGCACTCAGTCAAGCCAAAGAATTTTCTAAGATTACGCCATTAACTGGTATTATTCTAACTAAAATTGATGGTACTGCAAAAGGTGGGGTTGTTCTTGCCATTAGACAAGAACTTGATATTCCTGTAAAATTCATTGGTTTTGGTGAAAAAGTCGATGATATTGGTGAGTTTCATTCAGAAGATTTTATGCGAGGCTTGTTAGAAGGTATTTTATAAAAAAAAGACTTTAAACAGCGTTTAAAGTCTTTTTTTATATGGTTAAAATACCCTATAAACATATGGATTTTTTGGTTGGTTAGTTTCTTTTACGTCATTAATATGAAGGACAGGTAAATTTTGTTTGAGTTGTTTATCATACTCTATGCGAATACGTCCTTTTGCTGTTAACCAAGCATTATTAGCGTATGTCTTGGTATTACCCGTCGTTAATAATCCATAGACACCAGAGTCTGCGATACAATGAATGATGCCAAATCTAAATAAAAATTGATAGCCTTTATTATTTGGAGCATTGTAAACAAAACCAGTGTATTGAATATCACGGTTTAAAAATTCATCAGGATACAGATAGATTAATTCCATAAGTTCCATGTAATTTTCAGTTGTGATGATTATTGGTTTTGAACCTTTATAAGCTTTTAATTCTTTTTGCATTTCCTTTTGATAGGCATTATGTGTAAAGTATAAACTAGTATCTGGCTTTAAATATTGAATTGTCGTTCCTTCTTGATCTGCAATCTTCCTATCTGAACCAGCAGCTAATGGAAAGGTATAACCTTTTGCAGAAACGGTTTGAGAATCCAGAGATACCGTTGGTACCAATAAACCAACAAGAACTGGAAAAACTAAAATCAATAGGCTTGTTCCTTTTGTAAGCCAGCCTTTTAGATGACTGTGCATCTTAATATTTTTCATCCAAATAATCAGTTGAACAAGAGCTAAAAGAAAGGATAGAACCATCGAAATATAAGCTAAGTAGGCATAATGAGTATTAATGTATTGATCTAATTTTTCGGAAAGTTGTAGATACATGGTTAACTCAAAGTAACCCGAAAGTATAAGAAATCTGATCATCCTATTACCCCCACTAATAAACAATAACACATAATAACAATAGCAGATACACTAATGAATTGTGCGATAAATCTGCCCTTGAATGCTTTTAGCATCATCATCAAATTTTTGATATCAATCATAGGACCAATCAGTAAGAAAGCAAGTACTGGTGCCAAACCAAATGTTGATAACAACGAAGCACCGATAAAAGCATCTGCTTCACTACAAAGAGATAAGATGAAAGCTAAAAGCATCATGATTAAAATAGCAGTGATTTTATTATGTCCAATGCTTGTTAAAATTCGTGTTGGGACATAGATTTGCATAGCTGAAGCAATTAGAGTACCAAATACTAAGTAACGTCCAGTATCAAAAAATTCATCAATAGCATGAGCAAGTGCTAAGAAAACTTTTTTTGTCCATTTTTCATGAGAATAATCATGAAAATGAAGAGGTTCTAGATTATCTTTCAGAATGTTTTCATCAACAAAGAACGCTAACATTAGTCCTAAAATAATAGCTGTAAGAATAGCCCCAAATAATCTTAATAACAAAAATCTCATGGAGTTACCAAAAGCTGAGTAAGTTGCAAATAAAACAATAGGATTGATAATAGGTGCTGTTGTTAAAAAAGGAATTGCAGTGTAACTAGGGACTTTTTTCTCTAAAAAGCGATTAATGATAGGAACAATACCGCATTCACAAGATGGAAAAATGAAACCAACAAATGTTCCAAAAAGAATTCGCAAAAAACGATTTTTGGGAAGGTAGCGCTGAACCTTATCAGGTGTGATATAAACTTCTATAAAACCTGATAAAATAGCACCGAGTAAAACAAAAGGAAGTGCTTCAATGATGATTGACAAAAAGATAGCAAACCATTGTAGCACACTTGAAGGTAAATGTGAAAATACCGACATGAAAATGGACCTCCGACAACATAGTAGTGGCTAGAAAAATGGAAAGGCTTCAAACATGAAGCCCCCAAAAAACCTATTCGTCAATTTAGTTGTTATCTTTTTGTGAGTTATTCTTGATATCTGTATCAGTCGTCTTTGTTTCAGGTACATTGACATTTGACATTTCAGGTAGTTTGGCAAATGATCCTAGCATCTTTTCAAGATCGTCTTTTCGTTTATAAGTTATAGCCATTTAATGATAGACCTTCTTTCTTCTCAATAGTAATCTTATTATACTATCATTTCCTTAAATAAGAAAATTTGAACTATAAAGTGGAAAAATTTGGCAAAAATCAAGATAGGAAAGTATCTAGGAATCGTAGCATTTCATCAGATTTTTAATAAATAATAGGTTATACTAAGTAAAAAAGGAGAATAAAATATGGTTAAGATTGAACATGTGGCTCTATGGGAAAGAGATATTGAACTGGAAAAAAACTTTTATTGCAAACACTTTAATGGTAAAGTAAGTGAACTTTATCATAATTCCAAAACGGGATTTTACTCTTATTTTATTTCTTTTTCGAATGGCGCAAGGCTTGAAGTCATGTCAAGAGCAGATTTAGATGAAGGAACTAGAAATCAATATGGTTTCACTCATATTGCCGTATCATTAGGAAGTAAAGAAGCAGTTGATCAGAAAGCAAACTATTTTGCAGAAAATGGTTTTCCTATTCAAAATGGACCTAGAGTTACTGGTGATGGTTATTATGAAGCTGTTATTTATGATCCTGAAGGAAATCAAATTGAATTGACCGTCTAAGACAGATTAATTGAAAAAGATACTAATTAGTAATATCATAGTTATCAAGATAGTTAAAGGAGTCATTTATGATTGAACTAGGTATTACAACTTTTGGTGAAACAACACAATTAGAAGTTTCAAAAGAAAAAATAACGCATCAAGAAAGAATTAGACAACTGGTCGAAGAAATTGAATTAGCTGATAAAGTAGGATTAGATGTTTATGGTATTGGGGAACACCACCGTGAAGACTTTGCTGTTTCAGCACCTGAAATCGTACTTGCTGCAGGAGCTGTTAATACAAAACAAATCAAACTCACACCAGCTGTAACGATCATCTCATCAAATGATCCTGTTAGGATTTATCAACAGTATGCTACAATTGATGCTATTTCAAATGGCAGGGCAGAAATTATGGCTGGAAGAGGTTCTTTTATTGAATCCTTTCCACTTTTTGGTTATGATTTAAAAGATTATGATCAACTTTTTGATGAAAAATTGGATATGCTCCTGACAATTAATGAAAATACAAAATTAAATTGGCAAGGACAATTATCCCAAACTGTTGATAATCGTCCAGTCTATCCGAGAGCACAAGTAGGAAAGTTGCCTATCTGGGTTGCAACTGGTGGTAATGTTGATTCAACAGTTAAAATTGCTCAAAAAGGACTTCCTATTGTTTATGCAACAATAGGAGGAAATCCAAAAGCATTTGCGCAGTTGGTAGCCATTTATAAAGAAATTGGTAGCCGCTATGGCCATTCACCTGAGCAACTCAAAGTTGCAGCTCACTCTTGGGGTTGGATTGAAGGCGATAATCAAGCAGCAATTGATCATTACTTTTACCCAACAAAACAAACAGTTGATAATATTGCAAAAGGGAGATCGCATTGGTCAGAAATGACGAAAGAACAATATTTAGCTTCTGTCGGCCCAGAAGGTGCTATTTTTGTTGGTGATCCAGAACATGTGGCCCAAAAGATAATTAACATCATTACTGACTTACAATTGGATCGTTTTATGCTTCATTTACCTATTGGTTCTATGCAGCATGAGCAAGTCTTGGAAGCTATTCAACTATATGGAAAAGAGGTCGCACCACTTGTTCGTCGTCACTTTAATAAATAAAAAAAAAGACTAGTTTACTAGTCTTTTTACGATTAAAAATAATGAATTCAGAAAATGTGATATAATCTTAATGAGGAGTAATCATGAAAAAACAGATACTTATTGTAGATGATGAATTGCCTATTTTGACATTATTAGATTATCATTTAGTTAAAGAAGGCTATCAAGTTAAAACAGCTGAAGATGGTAGAACAGCACTGAATTTAGCATTAACTGAACATTTTGATTTAATAGTATTGGATATTATGTTGCCTCAGTTGGATGGTATTGAAGTTTGTAAAAGATTGAGAGCTCAACATAAAAAGACACCAATTATTATGCTCTCTGCTAAAGGTGATGAGTTTGATAAAGTTTTTGCTTTAGAACTAGGTGCGGATGACTACATGACAAAACCATTTAGCCCAAGAGAATTAATGGCTAGGATTAAAGCAGTTTTAAGACGAACTGACAATGATCAATTAGAAGAAGACGAAGATATGATTTCAGATGATGTATTAGAAATTGACTATCTTAAAATCTATCCAGATCGTCACGAAATTTATTGTCAAGATCAGCTTGTTTCACTAACACCAAAAGAATTTGAATTATTACTTTACTTAGCAAAACATCCCAAAATGACATTAACTAGAGAAAGACTCTTAGAGAGAATATGGGGTTATGACTTTGGACTTGAAACCAGACTAGTGGATGTCCATATTGGAAAACTGAGAGAAAAGATTGAGCAAGATCCAAAATCACCACAATTTATAAAAACAGTGAGAGGTTATGGTTACAAATTTGAAGGAGCCTAATCAATGAAAAAATACCTCTTTCAATTAATAACAATTGATTTTTTGGGAATTTTAGGGATTATTTTTATTTATATAAAACCAGACTTTGAAAAATACTTGATGGCTTATCTCATTATTATTTTTCTGATAAGTTTTCATTATTGTCGAAAAATAGTTAAGTGGTACCTTGATTTTCGGTTAGTCCAAGAAAACTATAGTGGTGCTTACACAAGTCAATTTAAAGACATCCAAAAACTTGGTAAAAAACTTCTTACGATCAGCCAAAACAGTGAGGTTATTACGGAAAAATCTGGCTTAGTAGAAGAAGACTTAGAAGCTTTATTAGAAAATTCTCCCATGGGATTAGCCGTATTTTCTTCGGATGGGCATCTCAATTTTCTTAGTAAATCTTTTCAATCTTTCTTTCCTAATAGACCTCAAAATAAGATTGCTTACGTCACAGATTTAGAAAGATCTGATTTAAGAGCTATGATCAGTGCTGGTTTTACACAAAAACAAGCTCAAAGAAAAGAATTAGTTGGCCATTTTGATGGAGATTTAATTCTTGATGTAACAGTTGTACCTATTTTTGATATAGAACATAAAGTAACACAAGTGATGGTACTGCTTTATGATATGACGCCAATTAGAACTTACGAAAGACAAAATTTAGATTTCGTGGCCAATGCATCTCATGAATTGAGAACACCTGTGACATCTATTAAAGGTTTTTCTGAGACAATTTTAGACATGTCATCTGAAGAAGTTGAGTTGCAAAAACAATTTCTTCAAATCATTCATCAGGAAAGTATCCGATTAGAACATATCGTTGATCACATGTTAACGTTATCAAAATTAGATAATTTAAAACCTAATATCGAATCAATGGCTTTAAATCACTACATTAAGTCATTGGCTAATGGGTTAAGCAACCAATTTTTAGAAAAAGATATTACTCTTTTATATGATATGAAAGATGAATGTATGATCGAAACCGATGAATTTATGCTTTCTCAAATTGTTACTAACTTGTTGACAAATGCTATCAGGTATACTGAGCACGGTGGTAGTGTTACTGTCGGGATTGAAACATTTGAATCTTTTGCTGAGATTAGTGTTACAGATACAGGAATAGGCATGAGTGACTATCAGCTAGATAGAATTTTTGAACGCTTTTATAGAGTTAATAAAGGCAGAAGTAGGCAGTCTGGTGGTACAGGACTTGGTTTATCAATAGTTAAAGAATTAACACAAGCATTAGGTGGTAAAATAAAAGTATCAAGCCAATTAGGTGTTGGAACACGATTCACACTACAATTACCATTGCAGTTTAAAGAAAAAAATGAAGCAGTTACTATGTAAATGCTTCATTTTTTATTTCTTTACACAATCTTTACAAAAATCCATAAATAACCTTTACAAAGACTTGATAAACTATAGTTACAAAAAATAAAGAGGTTATCGAAAATGAAAATGAAAAAATTTCTTAATTTCGCAGTTTTAGGTTTAGCAGGTATCACACTTGCAGCATGTGGCAACAATGATGGTTCAAATTCATCATCATCTTCAAATAGCAAAATTGTTGTTGTTTCACGTGAAGACGGTTCTGGTACTCGTGGTGCTTTTACAGAAATCACTGGCATACTTAAAAAAGATGGCGATAAAGAAGTTGACAATACATCAAAATCAGCAGTTATTCAAAATAGCACAGAAGGTGTTATATCAGCAGTATCTGGTGATAAATCAGCAATTGGTTATATTTCACTTGGTTCATTAAATAATCATGTTAAAGCACTTAAAGTTGACGGTGTTAAAGCTAGTGAAGAAACAGTTCTTGATGGCGATTACCCATTACAACGTCCATTTAACTTAGTTTATAAAGATGGAAGCTTATCTGGAGTAGCTAAAGACTTTGTTAGTTACATTCATTCAACAGAAGGTCAAAAAGTTGTTACAGATAACAAATACATCCAATCAAAAACAAAAGCAACCGATTATACTTCTCAAAAACTTTCAGGAAAAATTTCTCTAGTTGGTTCAACATCAGTTTCTCCATTGATGGAAAAATTAGCTGAAGCATACAAAAAATTAAACCCAGATGTTACTATTGATATCACTTCAAATGGTTCATCAGCAGGTATCACAGCAGCTAAAGAAAAATCTGCTGACATCGGTATGGTTTCTCGTGAATTAACGCCAGAAGAAAGCAAAGAACTTAAAGATGATGCAATTGCAAATGATGGTATCGCAGTAGTTGTAAATACTGATAACAAATTGAGCGAAATCAAAATGAAACAAATTACAAATGTCTTTACAGGAAAAGTAACAACTTGGGATAAAGTTAAATAATAATCCATAGAGTTAGGGGAGACAATGTCTCCCTTAATTTTAAATTTAGAAAGGATAGCTAGTGAATAAACAAGATTTTAAAGAAGATTTGTTTAAAGTGATCTTTTTCCTCAGTGCAGCAATGTCAATTGTTGCCATTCTCCTAATTTGTATTTTTATTTTCACAAATGGGTTACCATTTATTGGAAAATATGGAATCAGTAAGTTCCTTTTTGGAACAGAATGGTCACCTTCAAATAGTCCTGCAAGTTATGGTATTCTACCAATGATATTAGGCTCCTTAATCATTACACTTGGAGCTGTTATTATAGGAGTGCCAACAGGTATATTTACGTCAGTCTTCATGATTTATTATTGTCCAAAACCACTTTATGGCTTTTTAAAGTCAGCTGTTAACTTAATGGCAGCTATTCCTTCTATTGTCTATGGCTTTTTTGGACTTGAATTATTAGTTCCATGGATTAGAACTTTTTCTGGTAATGGGATGTCGATTTTAACAGCATCCATTTTACTTGGTATTATGATCTTACCAACCATTATCAGTTTATCGGAATCAGCTATAAGAACAGTTCCAACTTCCTATTATTCTGGAAGTTTGGCACTTGGAGCTAGTCATGAACGAAGTATCTTTAGAGTCATCTTACCTGCTGCCAAATCTGGTATTTTGTCAGCTGTGATTTTAGGTATTGGTCGTGCAATTGGTGAAACGATGGCTGTTATTTTAGTCGCTGGTAATCAACCAGTAATCCCAACAGGACTTTTCGAGGGTACGAGAACAATGACGACTAATATCGTTCTCGAAATGGCTTATGCTTCTGGAGAACACCGAGAAGCACTGATTGCAACTTCAGCAGTATTATTTGTCTTTATCTTGCTGATTAACGCTTGTTTTGCATATTTGAAAGGAAAATCAACACATGAGTAAATATATTTTAAAAACACTTGTTTATTTATTTTCCTTGATAACATTTGGATCATTGTTTTTAATTATTGGTTTTATTTTAATACAAGGATTACCACATTTAACACCATCCTTATTCTCAATGCACTATACTAGTGAAAATGTCTCTTTAATGCCTTCAATCTTAGTAACCGTTGTATTGGTTTTTGGATCACTATTAATTGCATTGCCAATTGGTATTTTTGCAGGTTTTTACTTAGTTGAATATGCTAAGAAAGGCTCTTGGTGGGTAAAAGTAATCCGAATCGCTTCAGATACGCTATCAGGAATTCCTTCAATTGTATTTGGTTTGTTTGGCATGTTATTCTTTGTCATCTTTTTGAAATTCCAATATTCCTTATTATCAGGAATTTTGACATCAGTCATTATGGTATTACCAGTTATTATTAGGTCAACTGAAGAATCTTTATTGTCTGTCAGTGATAGTATGAGACAAGCTAGTTTTGGTCTGGGAGCAGGAAAATTAAGAACTGTGTTTAGAATAGTGCTTCCTGTTGCAATGCCTGGTATTTTATCAGGGGTTATTTTAGCAATTGGACGTATTGTCGGTGAAACTGCCGCTTTAATGTATACTTTGGGAACATCGACAAATACACCAACTAGTCTATTGTCTTCTGGTCGTTCTTTAGCTCTTCATATGTATATGCTTTCTAGTGAAGGATTACATGTCAATGAAGCTTATGCAACTGGAGTTGTACTGATTATTACAGTATTAATTATTAACTCAATTTCAAGCCTATTATCACGACGTCTTGTGAAAGGAGATGCCTAACAAATGGGAACTTTTTCAGTAAAAAATTTAGATCTTTATTATGGTGATTTTCAAGCTCTAAAAGATGTTTCAATTGATTTGCCACAAGGTGAAATCACAGCTTTAATTGGACCTTCTGGATGTGGAAAATCAACTTTCTTAAAAACATTGAACCGTATGAATGACTTAATTCCTGGTTGTCGTATCGAGGGAGAAATCATATTAGATGGTAAAAATATTTATAAAAAAGATATGAACTTAAATCAGTTACGAAAACGTGTAGGAATGGTATTTCAACAACCGAATCCTTTTGCAATGTCAATCTATGATAATGTTGCCTATGGTCCAAGAACACATGGGATCAAAGATAAAAAGACCTTAGATGCTTTAGTTGAAAAAAGTCTTCGTGGTGCAGCTATTTGGGACGAAGTAAAAGATAATCTTAAAAAGAATGCAATGTCTTTATCAGGTGGTCAACAACAACGTATTTGTATTGCACGTGCATTAGCTGTTGAGCCAGATATTTTATTAATGGATGAACCAACTTCAGCTTTAGACCCAATCTCCACTTTAAAAATTGAAGATTTGGTTCAAAATTTGAAAAAAGAGTATACGATTATCATTGTAACCCATAACATGCAACAAGCATCCCGTATTTCTGATAAGACAGCATTTTTCTTAACAGGTGAAATTTGTGAGTTTGGAAATACACTTGATATTTTCACAAATCCTAAAGATAAACGTACAGAAGATTATATTTCAGGTCGATTTGGCTAGAGAGGTTATCAAGATGAGAAAACAGTTTGACCGTGAATTACAAACCTTAGAAAATCAATTTTTAGAGATGGGACAAGATGTTTTAGAAAGTGCTTCTAAAACGATGATTGCCTTAGCAGCTAAAGATTATGTATTAGCTCAAAATGTTATTGATCAAGATAAAGTAATTAATAACTACCAAATCACAATTGAAATGGCATGTGCTCGGTTATTAGCGTTACAACAGCCTCAAGTAAGTGACTTACGATTTGTGATTACAGTTATGACAGCTTGTTCTGATTTAGAAAGAATGGGTGATCATATGGCAGGTGTTGCCAGATCAATTCTAAAGTTGAAAGAAGATAATGTGCTCCCTGAAATTGAAGAAGAAATTCATACATTAGGTAAAACAGTTTTAGAGATGCATCATGATATGCTTCATATTTTTAGTGAAAATGATGCTGAAAAAGCAAAAAATTTGGCAAAAGAAGACCAAATTATCGATGAAGCGTATCTGCAACTTTCAAAAACCATACTTACTCAGATGAAAATTCAAGAAACTTCAATTAGAAATGGGACAGAATACATTTCAATCTTAAAACACATTGAACGTTATAGTGATTATATTTCAAATATTTGCGAACGTCTTGTTTACTTAGAAACTGGTGAAATAACTGAACTGAATTAAAAATTATCACACACCGTGATAATTTTTTATTTGGATTGAAAACAGAAAAAAGGCTACTTTGTGATATAATAGTAGTATTATGGAAAATCAAAATACGAAACAAATAGCCTTAGAATTAGGCATTTCTGAAAAACAAATTGATCACGTTTTATCACTGACTTCAGAAGGAAATACCATCCCTTTTATTGCAAGATATCGTAAGGAAGCAACTGGTAATTTGGATGAAGTTGAGATTAAATCAATAATTGACTTAGATAAGTCACTTACTACTTTAAGTGACCGTAAAGAAACAGTTATAAATAAAATTAGAGAACAAGGAAAACTCAGTCCAGAGCTTGAAAAAGCGATTCAAAAGGCTGAAAAACTTGCGGAAGTTGAAGAACTGTATCTTCCTTATAAAGAAAAAAGAAGAACAAAGGCTACTATTGCTAGAGAAGCTGGTTTATTCCCATTGGCAAGACTTATTTTGCAAAATGCTGCTAATCTTGAAAAAGAAGCTGAACAGTATACAAATGAGCAATTTAAAACACCTAAAGAGGCATTGTCTGGAGCTGTTGATATCTTGGTTGAAGCTATGTCAGAAGACACCAAATTGCGGTCATGGACTTATAATGAAATCTGGCAGTATAGTTATATTACTTCAACTTTAAAAGACCAGACTTTAGATGAAAAACAAGTCTTTCAAATTTATTATGACTTTTCAGATAAAGTTTCTAAAATGCAAGGTTATCGAACTTTAGCTTTGAATAGAGGTGAAAAATTAGGTGTTCTAAAGGTTTCTTTTGATCATAATTGGGATAAAATGATTCGTTTTTACAGCGTTCGCTTTAAAACGCTAAATCCCTATATCGAAGAGGTTATTTCTCAAGCTGTTAGAAAAAAAGTTGTACCTGCTATGGAACGCCGCATTAGAACAGAACTAACGGAAACGGCAGAAGATGGAGCTATTGCTTTATTCTCTGAAAATTTAAGACATTTACTATTGGTTTCACCCTTAAAAGGAAAAATGGTTCTAGGATTTGACCCAGCTTTTCGTACAGGGGCAAAATTAGCTGTAATTGATCAAACTGGTAAATTAATAACAACACATGTTATCTATCCAGTTGCACCAGCAAGCCAATCTAAAATTTCAGCAGCTAAAGTGGAACTCGCTAATCTTATCAAAACTTATGGTATTGAGATAATAGCTATAGGTAACGGAACTGCTAGCCGTGAGAGCGAAGCTTTTGTAGCTGATATTCTAAAAGATTTTCCAGAGACATCTTATGTGATTGTTAATGAAAGTGGTGCTTCTGTTTATTCAGCATCGGAATTGGCAAGACATGAATTTCCAGAATTGACTGTTGAAAAACGTTCTGCCATCTCAATTGCACGTCGTTTACAAGACCCTTTGGCAGAATTAGTGAAAATTGATCCAAAATCAATTGGAGTTGGTCAGTATCAACATGATGTTAGTCAGAAAAAACTCAGTGACAATTTAGATTTTGTTGTTGATACTGTTGTTAACCAAGTTGGTGTTAATATCAATACAGCAAGTCCTGCATTGCTATCACATGTCTCAGGTCTTAACAAAACCATTTCTGAAAATATTGTTGCATACCGTGAGGAAAATGGTCAAATCAAATCAAGGTCTGAAATTAAAAAAGTACCAAGATTAGGTGCAAAAGCATTTGAACAAGCAGCAGGTTTCTTGAGAATTCCTAATGCAAAAAACTTTTTAGATAACACAGGTGTGCACCCAGAAAGTTATCCAGCTGTAAAACAATTACTATCTACCCTAAATATTAATCAGTTAGATGACGAAGGCAAATTAAAATTACAATCCATTCAACTGGATCACATGGCTGAAGTCTTAAACATTGGTATAGAAACTCTAAAAGATATTATTGAAGATCTTTTAAAACCAGGTAGAGATTTACGGGATGAGTTTGAAGCACCAGTACTTCGTCAAGATGTTTTAGATTTGAAAGATTTAAAGATTGGACAGAAACTAGAGGGAACTGTTCGTAATGTTGTTGATTTTGGTGCCTTTGTTGATGTAGGTGTCCATGAAGATGGTTTGATTCATATCTCTGAAATGAGTCATAGTTTTGTTAATCATCCTAGCCAAGTTGTTTCTGTTGGAGATTTAGTAACGGTTTGGGTTTCAAAAATAGATTTGGATAGACACAAGGTTAATTTATCTTTATTAGCACCAAATGAATCTCACTGATTATATCAAAAAAGTCTCAATTGAAGATTTTGGGCTTGTCTTTCAACATCAAGCTGTTTTTAATAAGAGACTCAAAACTACTGGAGGACGCTTCTTTCCTCATGACGGTCACATTGATTTTAACCCTCTATTATTTGAACGTTATTCTGAAGAGATTTATCGAAAAGTTGTACGACATGAATTGTGTCATTATCATCTTTATTTTCAAGGGAAAGGCTTTAAACACAAAGATAAAGATTTCAAGACCTTACTTAAAGAAGTCGATGGCTTACGATTTTGCCCACCATTACATGATCATAAAAAGGATTTAGAGTACTTTTGTCAATCCTGTGGACAAATCTACTTTCGGAAAAGACGCCTAGATACTAAGCGATTTGTGTGTGGTAAATGTCGTGGTAAACTAATTTTAAAATCAAGAAAGCTATCTTAAAAATCAGTCGTAAGGCTGATTTTTATTTCAAAAAGTTACATTATAATAAAGGTATAGAATGAGAAAATATCATAGAAAGGAAAGACAATGGAACTAACACTTTATAAACAACGAAAAAATAGACTTCTAGGTGGTGTCGTTGCTGGTTTGGCAGACAAGTATGGATGGGATTTAGCATTATCCAGGGTATTAGCAGCTATCTTAATTTATGCAACGACAGGTTTTGGAGTAGTTTTATATGTTCTTCTAGCTATTTTTCTCCCTTACAAAGAGGATTTGATTGCTAAGAAAAATAAAAATCAAAGAGGACCACGTCGTCGAAAAGACGCTGAGGTCATTAACGAAGAAGACAAAGATGACGGTTGGTTTTGGTAATCAAAAACTGACAACATCTAATTTTTGTATGGTCTAATCATTCATCTCTTTAGTAATAACAGGACATCTTAAAGAGAATTTACATGAGTCAAAGAGGTTGTTAATTAGCCTCTTTTTTAAGTATTTCTCGTCGTATCCTAAAAGGACTTGTGATATAATAGTGCAAAGGAGAAATTATGACTGTAACTGTAAAAAAACTAGTTGATAAAGTAAAACTAGATGTCATTTTTGGCGATGATCAGATGTTAAAGCGTGAAATCACTTCCTCTTATATTTCTAGACCTGGTCTAGAGATGACTGGGTATTTTGATTATTATTCACCGGAAAGAATTCAGTTAGTTGGGATGCAAGAATGGTCATACTTAACTCAAATGACCTCTCATAACCGCTATTCAGTTTTAAAAGAAATGTTCAAAGCTGGGACTCCAGCGATGATTGTCTCACGAAATCTAGATATACCTGAAGAAATGCTACAAGCTGCTAAGGAAGAAAATATTATTATTCTTAGAAGTTACATTTCTACCAGCCGTTTATCAGGTGAGATGTCCTATTTCTTAGATGCTTCGCTTGCTGAGAGGACAAGTGTACATGGTGTCCTAATGGATATCTATGGTATGGGTGTTCTTATACAAGGTGATTCTGGAATTGGTAAAAGTGAAACAGGTTTAGAACTGGTTAAAAGAGGACATCGTTTAGTTGCTGATGACAGAGTTGATGTTTTTGCCAAAGATGAAGAAACGCTTTGGGGCGAACCTGCAGAAATTTTAAGACATTTACTTGAGATACGTGGTGTTGGTATTATTGATGTGATGAGTCTTTATGGAGCAAGTGCAGTAAAAGATTCCACTCAGGTTCAATTAGCTATTTATCTTGAAAATTTTGAAGCAGGCAAAGTATTTGATCGACTAGGAAATGATAACGAAGAAATTAATTTTGCGGGTGTCAATATTCCTAGGGTTAGAATTCCTGTTAAGACTGGTCGAAATGTTTCTGTTGTTATTGAAGCAGCAGCCATGAATCATCGTGCCAAACAGATGGGATTTGATGCAACAAAAACCTTTGAAGAACGATTAACACAACTGATTTCAAAAAATGAGGTGAACCAATGATAGATCCAATAGCATTAAAATTAGGACCTATTGAGATTCATTGGTATGCTATTTGTATCATGACCGGACTTATTTTAGCAGTTTATCTAGCAATGAAAGAAGCACCACTTAAAAAAATATCAGGAGATGACGTCCTGGATTTTATTCTTATGGCTTTTCCAATTGCAATAATAGGAGCTAGACTTTATTATGTTGTCTTTCAATGGTCTTATTATTCAAAGCATTTGAATGAAATTATAGCCATTTGGAACGGTGGTATTGCCATATATGGTGGTTTGATTACAGGTGCAATAGTTTTATACGTCTACTGTTATTATAAAGTTATTAATCCTATTAGCTTCTTAGATATCGCAGCACCTGGAGTCATGATTGCGCAAGCAATCGGACGCTGGGGTAACTTTGTTAATCAAGAAGCTTATGGTAAGGTAGTCAACCATCTCAATTACTTACCTGGTTTTATAAAAAAGCAGATGTTTATTGAAGGTAGCTACCGGGTTCCAACTTTCTTGTATGAATCATTATGGAATGTTCTTGGTTTTGTCATTATAATGAGTTTGAGGCATAGACCAAAATTGCTAAGAAATGGGGAAATTACTTGTTTTTATCTCATTTGGTATGGTTGTGGACGTTTTGTCATTGAAGGGATGAGAACAGATAGTTTGATGTTTGTTGGTCTTAGAGTTTCACAATGGCTATCATTGCTTCTAGTTATTCTAGGAATTGTTATTATTATTGTCAGAAGAAAAAAAGATGTCTCTTTTTATAAAGAGTGAGAGATAGAAAAGAGGGTTTTATGAATTTAGTTGGTATCTCATTACTTATTATTGCACTAGCTTTTGTAGCTTTAGTGGTATTTTTAATTATTGTATTGCGTAAAACATCTGAAACAATTGATGAAGTCAAAAAGACAGTCTCTGTTTTGACAAGTGATGTCAATGTAACACTGTATCAAACAAATGAAATATTGTCTAAAGCTAATGTTTTAGTGGAAGATGTAAATGGTAAAGTCTCAACAATTGATCCATTGTTTACAGCTATTGCGGATTTATCAGTGAGTGTTTCAGATTTGAATAATCATGCTCGCCATCTAGGTACTAGAGCATCCTCAGCGACCTCAACTGTTGGTAAAGCAAGTAAAGCAGCGATGGTTGGAAAAGTTGCTTCAAAAGTATTTCGTAAAAAAGGAGAAAAAGCATGAGTAAATTACTAAAATCAGTAATCGTTGGAGCTGCATCAGGTGCAGCAGCTGCTTATTTTATGACAACCGAAAAAGGTCAAGAACTTCAAGCAAAAGCTAAAGCAGCTTATGAAGCTTACAAAGAAAACCCAGAAGAATATCATCAAATTGCAAAAGTAAAAACAACTGAATATAAAGATCTGGCTGTTGATACTTTCAAAGATTACAAATCAAAATTTGACAATGGTGAATTGACAAAAGAAGACATCCTTAATAAAGTTTCTCAAACAGCTGATCAAGTAACACGTTTTGCAACTGAGAAAGTTAACGATGTCAAAGAAGGATTAACAAAATCTTCAGACGATATTGAGTATCATATCAAGTCAGAAGAAAGTGATCCTAAAGAAGATATTATCATTGAGTATCCATTTGAAGAAAAACCTGAAGAAAATGCAGATAAAGAAGATTCAAGTAATATATCTCATAAAAACTAAAAAAATTCCTAGATTTATCTAGGAATTTTTTTAGATGAAAAAAGACAATAAGTGATTATTGTCTAAATGATTTGATGACATGAGATAAGCTAACAGTAACAGCTAGACTTAGTATACTAGCCATTACAAAAGACCAGATAGGTTTAATGTTAAGTACTAGGAAAGCAAATGATATTAAAACAGTGATAATACCAAAAAATGCGATACGAGCGAAGAAAAGTAATTCACTAAGTTTATTGCTATCAGTATTAAAAGCTTGAAATTCTTGAAAACGTGGTTGTGCTTCTTGATTTTCAAGATGTTTTTCTTCTTCATGCTGATGCTGTTTTAGTGGTTCAGACATACCAATCCCCTCTCATTTAAGATACTTAGTCATTCTATCATAAATGGTGAGGTTTGTCACTTGTTTTTTTAAAAAAATGTCTAAAAAATGAGATTTTTTTTTGATATTATTCTTTTGATTTAACATAAGAGAGATTATTAAAAAAATATTGTTTATCAGTTCTGTTTATGGTATCTTTGTATTAATTTTAATAAAGATTGGAAATGATAAATGAAAAAACATTTGACAAAAAAAGAGACTATTTTTATGTCTTCAATGCTTTTTGGCCTTTTTTTTTGGAGCTGGAAATCTTATTTTTCCATTACACATGGGACAAGAAGCAGGTAAATCAATTATTGGAGCGAATTTTGGTTTTTTAATAACAGGAATTGGTATTCCACTACTAGGCATCATAGCTATAGGATTATCAGATACAGATGGTGTGTTCGGTATATCAAAAAGAGTTGGGCATGGTTTTGCTTACTTTTTTACAGTAGCCTTATATTTCGTTATTGGTCCATTCTTTGCTTTACCCAGATTGGCTTCGACATCTTTTGAAATAGGAGTATCTCCATTATTATCTAAAAATATGCAGTCCCCAGCTCTTGCTATCTATAGCCTTCTCTTTTTTGGCCTGGCATGGTATTTATCAAAAAAGCCAGGAAAATTAATTGATTATATTGGTAAATACTTAAATCCTATGTTTTTAGGTCTGTTGGCTGTCTTATTAGTGATTGCTTTTTTACATCCCTTAGGACAAATCAATCAATTTAATAGTCAAAGTGCTTATGAAAAAAGTCCAATTTTAACAGGATTTATACAAGGATATAATACATTAGATGCCCTAGCAGCATTGGCATTTGGTGTTATTATCGTTAATACTTTGAAGTTAAAAAATATTGAGACAAAAGCAGCTATTGCAAAAGAAACTTGTAAATCTGGAGTAATCACTATTATTATGATGGGAATTATTTACACTTTATTGAGTTTGTTAGGCACTCTAAGTTTAGGGAAATTTGCCATTTCTGATAATGGTGGTATCGCATTAGCTCAGCTTTCTCATTACTATTTGGGTGATGCTGGAAGCATTTTATTGGCAGGAATTATTATTTTAGCTTGTTTAAAAACAGCAATTGGTTTAATTACGGCCTTCTCAGAAACATTTGTTGAACTTTTTCCATCAAAATCTTATCTTTTTTTATCACCATAGCTAGTTTCTTGTTAGGTTTATTTGCAAATGTTGGTCTTACCAATATTATTGCCTTGTCATTACCGGTTTTGATGTTTATTTACCCATTAGCGATTATTTTGATTGTATTAACTATTGTAGATTACTTCATAAACCTAAACAGAATTGTTTTTGCTGTGACTATCTATACTACTCTGTTAGCAGCAATTTTTGATGGTTTAAATGCTTCACCAAAAATGATAATATCAAATGAATTTTGTCAACAGTTATTACATTTTGCTAAGCATTATATCCCTTTATTTAATATAGGTATGGGATGGGTCCTACCAGCTCTGATTAGTTTTTCTTTTGTTTTTTCTTATCAAGTTTTTTTCAAAAATCAGGAACAACACTAAAGTGTTGTTTTTTTGCTAACAAAAAATTTAATATTTATCAAGAAATATGCTTAAAAAATCTGAAAATCTGATATAATGAAGTTTATGGAAAGAATAATTATAACAGCTACAGCTGAAAGCATTGAACAAGTGAAATCATTATTAGCTATTGGAGTGGATCGCATTTATGTTGGAGAAGCTGATTATGGCTTGAGATTGCCCCATAATTTTACATATGAGGAATTGAGAGAAATTGCAAATATGGTTCATGCTGCAGGCAAAGAATTAACGATTGCTTGCAATGCGCTCATGCATCAAGGAATGATGGATACCATTAGACCTTTTTTGGATTTTTTGAAAGAAATCCAAATTGATTATCTTGTTGTAGGGGATGCAGGTCTCTTTTATATCAATGAAAAAGAAGGGTATCATTTTAAATTAATTTACGACACATCAGTTTTTGTAACGTCTAGTCGTCAGATAAATTTTTGGGGGCAACATGGTGCTGTTGAGTCAGTCTTAGCTAGGGAAATTCCATCAAAAGAATTGTTTGATATGGCAGAAAATTTAGAATATCCGGCTGAGATATTAGTTTATGGTGCTTCGGTTATTCATCATTCAAAACGGCCACTTTTGCAAAACTATTATCACTTTACCCATATTGATGATGAAGTTAGTAGAGAACGTGGTTTGTTTTTAGCAGAGCCTAGTGACAAAGAGAGCCATTATTCCATTTATGAAGATAAACATGGTACCCATATTTTTATTAATAATGATATTGATATGATGCAAAAATTAGATGAATTAGTAGAACACCATTATTGTCATTGGAAATTAGATGGTATCTATTGTCCAGGTCAGCATTTTGTTACGATAACTAAATGTTTTGTGGAAGCTCGTGAATTGATTAATAAAGAATTATTTACAGAAGCTAAAGCAAAAGAATTAGATCAAGTGATACACGAAAATCATCCACTTGGTCGTGGTTTAGACACAGGATTTTTTGATTTTGATCCTAAGACAGTCAAATAGTTTTTTTAAAAAAGGTAGTAAAAGAAGGGTTTCACAATGTCAAATAAATATAAAAAAAGACCAGAAGTGTTATCTCCAGCAGGAACACTTGAAAAATTAAAAGTAGCTGTTGACTATGGTGCAGATGCTGTCTTTGTTGGTGGTCAAGCTTATGGATTAAGGTCTAGAGCCGGAAATTTTTCAATGGAAGAAATGCAAGAAGGCATAGACTATGCTCACGCTAGAGGAGCAAAAGTGTATGTTGCGGCAAACATGGTAACACATGAAGGAAATGAAATTGGCGCAGGACAATGGTTTAGAGAACTAAGAGATAGAGGATTAGATGCGGTTATAGTATCTGATCCAGCTTTAATTGTCATTTGTGCGACAGAAGCACCTGGTCTTGAAATTCATCTTTCAACTCAAGCATCATCAACTAATTTTGAAACTTTTGAATTTTGGAAAGAAATGGGCTTAACTCGTGTTGTTCTAGCGCGTGAAGTAACGATGGATGAATTAGCCGAAATCAGAAAACGAACCAATGTTGAAATAGAAGCATTTGTACATGGTGCGATGTGTATTTCTTATTCAGGAAGATGTGTATTGTCAAATCACATGAGTCATCGTGATGCAAACCGTGGTGGCTGTTCCCAATCTTGTCGTTGGAAATACGATTTATATGATATGCCATTTGGGACAGAACGAAAATCACTAAAAGGTGAAATTCCTGAGGAATATTCGATGTCAGCTGTAGATATGTGTATGCTTGAAAATCTGCCTGATTTGATAGAAAATGGTGTTGATAGTCTTAAGATTGAAGGACGAATGAAATCAATTCATTATGTATCAACCGTAACGAACTGTTATAAAGCTGCAGTTGATGCTTACATGGAGAGCCCAGAAAAATTTTATGCTATTAAAGATGACTTAATTGATGAACTGTGGAAAGTAGCTCAACGAGAACTGGCAACAGGCTTTTATTATCATACGCCAACTGAAAATGAACAGTTGTTTGGGGCAAGACGAAAAATACCGCAATATAAATTTGTAGGTGAAGTCGTTAGTTTTGACTCAGACACAATGCGTGCAACCATTAGACAACGAAATGTTATCTTAGAAGGTGACCGAGTTGAGTTTTATGGTCCAGGATTCAGACATTTTGAAACCACTATTCAAGATTTACAAGATGCTGAAGGGAATCCTATTGAAAGAGCTGCTAGTCCAATGGAATTATTAAGGATTACACTGCCAAGAGCTGTAAAACCAGGTGATATGATCAGAGCTTGTAAAGAAGGACTTGTCAACCTCTATCAACAGGATGGAAGAAGTAAAACAGTTAGAGCATAAAAAGAGACTCAAATAAGAGTCTCTTTTGTTGTTTCTTGAGTTTTCTTAATTGTTTGAGGAATTGGTGTTAAGCGATCAATTTCATAAATAGAAATAATATTGGTAACATTTTCTTGAAAATTTTGAAGAAATAATTTGCCTTCACTTTTATCAAATTTCAAAATTTGGCCTGAAAAACTTGTATTATTAACAATAACATGAATAGCGGTTTTTTCTATTTGAGCTTTTTCAATACTGTGTAATAATTGATTAGCTTTTAGGTTTATCTCTTTTGGTTTTGGATTTGACTCAATAAAATCCAAAAGAATGGCTTTTACTTTCTTAAAAATAGTTTTCATAGTGTTTTTCCTCAAAAATTGATAGAATAATTATATCTTATTTTATAAAAAAATGAAATTGAGATTGTATGGATAAGTTGAATTTAAATTCGAATAATACATTGAAAGGAGATTTTATGGCAGACTTTAAATTTAATATTGAAGAACATCTCTTAACTTTATCTGAAAATGACAAAGGCTGGACGAAAGAGTTGAATCGTGTTAGTTTCAATGATGCTGAAGCTAAGTGGGATATTCGTACATGGAGCCCAGATCATAGTAAGATGGGAAAAGGTATCACCATGACAAATGACGAATTTCAAAAAATGATTGATGCTTTTAGAGAATAGATGAGAAATGAAGTAGCTTTGTGTCTACTTCTTTTTTTGTTTAAGATAGTCCGAATAACCAATAATACCAAAGATAAGAGCTAAAACGACAAAAATATATTTTTGACTAATGAGACCATAAGTTAAAAATATAAGACCTGATAAATAACTAATGTAATATCTTTTCATAATAATCCTTTTATCAAATGATATCACTAGTATAACATAAATAAACAAGATATTTTGACATTTGACTAACAATCACACGAGACAGCACAACATGATAAATCATCTAAAAACATATGATTATCTCTGTAAGTAGCTAATTCTTCTTCATCTAAGCTCCAATGTTCCCTTTTAGCTATTTCAGCAATAATCGGAGCTAGTCTTTGTCTAAATTTGTATATATAACAAAAAATCACATCTTTTTGACGAACACTTGGACCAATTAAGAATATATTTTTATGAATGGTAGATTCATCGTTTTCGGTAAGAAGAGGGATATCATTTTCTTGATATTCAAATAAAGAGATACCATTAATATTATGAACACAAGATTTAAAGCCAGTAGCTAAAATTGGACGGTGTTTACTATAAGCAACATTACCATCATCAAATATTACACGATATTGGTCATCATCTTTTTCAATGGCAGTTGCTTTTTTGGATTCAAATAAATGAATATTGAAATCTTTATTTGATTGAATATGTTTTAGTCTTTCTTTTGTAATCGGAGATAAAGAAATGCTTGGGTCTGGTGCAGTTTCGCTTTTGCCAAATGAACTTGTGTAGAGGCTAACTTCATTTCCTAGATAAGCTAAATGAGTCAAGGCATCACACCCACTTTCATTTCCACCGATAATGATAAATGACGAGTAAGATTTAACATGGAAGGAATCAACTTCACCGTAGTGCATACCAAGCTCAGCACCTTTAATACTAGTTTTATTGGGATTTTGAAATTCACCTGTTGCCATTATTAAATAACAGGCTAAAAACTGCTCTTTATCAGTTGTAACGAGATAGTCATTACCAACTTTTTTGATATCTTTTACCAGTGTCTTAGTATTAATAGGTAATTGATAATTTTGGGCAACTAAACGCAGGTATTCGGCATATTCAAGACCTGAAAGGTGCTCTTTTTCAAATGTGAAAGCAGGTGAAGTATCAGGAACGACAGCGTTGATATCTGGGAAACCAAAACCATTTGTTGTAAAAGATGGAGTAATAAATTGTGTTGTTTTTGGCCATTTTATAAAACTATCTCCAATTTGGCCTTTTTCTAAAACAAGAAAGTTAGAAATGTTAAAGCGTCTTAATGCACAAGCCATTCCAATACCAGAGGCACCTGCTCCAACGATAATAATGTCATATTTTTTCATGAAAACACTCCTTGACAATTGTAAAATCTTAGGTTAAAATACTTAACTGGTTAACATTATTAAAGTCTAACAGAATTCAATTTATTTGTAAAGAAGGAGAGAATGATGTTTTTATTTATTTGTGTATTAGCTATGTGGCTAATGATTTTTGGAGTTGCTTTTTTTTATTTTGGGGCTCTAAAAGTAGAATTAACAGCTAAACTCATTTATCAATTTACCTTATCTATTTTGCTGACAACTTTGATTTGGCTGTTAGGAATGTATTCATTAACGTTTCATGGTCATTTTAGCTTTTTATTTGATAGTAAAGAATCATTATCATTTATGTTAGATGCCTTATTTCAGTTATGCTTTTGTTTATATGCTGTGGTTATGTTAATTGGTGCTGTCATTGATAGAGTAACCACAAAAGAAATCTTAATGATTGTTGCACTTTGGGTTATTTTTGTTTATTGCCCATTGGCTTATCTGATTTGGAATAAATCAGGTTTATTAAGTCAATTAGGTGTCTTAGATTTTTCTGGTGGTATGGTTGTTCATTTATCAGCAGGATTGTCAACTTATGTTTTGGCATTTTTAAGAGGGAAAACTCATCATGTACATAATAAAATTAGATATGAATGGTTATTTCTTGGAATGATTTTAGTAACTTTTGGTTGGTTTGGCTTTAATGCTGGACCTGTAGGACAATTAAATCAAAAAGCAAGTCAAGTCTTAATTAATACCTTAATAGCCATATTATCTGGTGGTTTTTCGTGGGGAATTCTTTCTTATCAGAAATATCAAAAAGAAGATTGTACGGCTTTGTTAAATGGGATGGTTGTTGGCTTAGTAACAAGTACAGCTGGTGTTGGCTTTGCTAATGGCTTTCAAATGCTAATCATTACTAGTGTTTCATCTTCTTTAACTTATCTATTGACAATTAAACTGAACCAACTTGCTCACATTGATGACGTTGTTGATTCATTTTCTATGAATGGTCTAGGTGGTTTATTTGGAAGTATTGGAATTTGTCTTTTTTATCCCAAAGCATTTGGTGTCCAATTACTAGCTATTTTGCTAACTATTTGTCTGTCTTTCATTGTGACATTTATGATTGGAAAGGTATTTTTCAGGAAATATAAAGAAAAAAGTGATAGACTGATAGCATCTTAATTATTGAGTGTGACTATGAAAACCTATATTATTACAGGTGCTAATTCTGGACTAGGACTTGAAACTGCTGAAAAAATTGTCAAGTCGGGAAACCATGTGATACTAGCTTGCCGCAATTTAGAAAAAGGACAAGAGGCACTTGAAAAAATAAGACAAGATAGTTCTAATGGAGAGGTTACTTTAAAACAACTTGATTTGGCTTCTTTTAAATCCATTCATGCTTTTGTAGAGGATTTAGATAGCTTAACGTTTCATGGTCTTGATAATAATGCAGGTCTTTCGGCACAACATTCAGGCCTTTCAGCAGATGGTTACGACATTGTCTTTCAAAGTAATTACTTAGGCCATTTTCTATTAACGTTATTGCTCTTACCTTAAATGGCAGAAAAGTCTAGGATATTAAATATTCCTAGTGATATGCATCAACCACCAAAAGAGGAATTAGTTTGGAATGGGGTATCACAATTAGCTTATCCAGAGGATACTAAAACACCATATAGATATTACTATTCAAAATTATGTCAATTGTATTTTACTTACGAACTATCACGTTATTTAAAGAGTGATTCAAGAAACATAACAGTTGCGGCTTTAAATCCAGGATTTATGTCTGAAACCAATTTAGCAGGTGGTAAGATGACACAGGAAAGAGCTGACTTTGTAAAGATAAACATGCTAGATCGATATGGTACCTTGAGTAAATCTTCTTCTGCGGCAGCGTCGCTAATAACAGAACCACAATTTGAATCAGATGTAGCCTACTATTATGACCGAGGAACTGTGATTGCTCAGTCCTCACCTTTATCTTATCATTTAGAAAATGCTAAGGAATTATGGCAAGAAAGCCTTAAACTCTGCAAGCTAAATGAAAAATAAGGGAACTTGTTAGTCATTATGATTTTTTTAAAGCTTCAAATTTTCTTTTAATTTTATAGATTTTCAATCCTCTCTATTTTAGAGAGGATTTTATTGTCCAAAAATGTAACAATAAATTGAGATTCTTATTATTTGCATTTATTTTTTTATTTTGTTTAAAAATGTAACAAGTTGATAATAGTTAGATATAGAATGCGCTTTCATACTGTGCTAACATGTAGATGAAAAAAATAATAAGAAATGAGGGTATATAAATGACTCTAAATATGTATTTAGCATTAGGTATTCTAATTCTAATGATTGTAATGATTATGTCAGATAAATTTGCCTTTAGAGCACCTCCAATATTTGCGTGTCTAATTTTGGTTTTAACTGGATTATCTACTGTTAAGGAAGCATTTGCAGGTTTTATTAATCCTAGTGTTGTTATGGTCGCAGGTTTTATGGTGGTGATGGCAGCACTAATGAAAACAAGCTTTATATCCAGGGTACAAACAACTATGATAAATTTAGTTGAAAAGGGAGGATATAAATCATATGTGCTTTTACTAATTGTTGTAATGTTAGGTGCAAGTTTAGCTGGTACTGGTGCAACAGGTTATTATGTTTTAATTTTATCACTTGTTTCTACTATACCCTATAATAAGAAGTTACCTACCTCAAAGCTAATGATGCCACTTGGTTTTGCAACAAATCATCCATTAATTCCTATTAATGTTGCTTTAACTTTTGGTCTTACAGTTGAAGTGCTTCATTCTAGTGGGTGGTCTGGTAATATTTCAATTATTAAATATTCTATAGTGAATTTGGTTTTATCCTTAGGATTCTTAATTTGGAGCTTGGTTGCTTATAGATTATTACCTGATCATCCAATACTTGATGATGAAGAAGATGAAGCTTTTAAAGATCAAGATGTTGCGGTTTCAATGATGACACCATCTAAAGAAAAATTAACAATTGCAATGTTTGCTATCAGTGTTATTGGTATGATGATGAATCAACTTGGTGAAATTGCTTATATTGTCCCTGGACTCTGTGCTGCTGTTCTATTATTTGGTGGTGCTTTGGATTTTAGATCCGTGAGAAATAATATGGGAGCGCCGGTAATTCTTATGATGGCAGGTGTTATTGGTGTAGCAGATGCCTTAGCAAATTCAGGCTTTACTGCACTTATAGGTAGAGTAGTTGCTCATTCGATTGGTAACAATATAAACCTTTTTTTACTTGTATTTTTATTAGCATTTTTGACTAGTACTTGTTCTACGTTTACAGGTTCAAATATGGGATCAGTATTTATTTTTGCACCTATTGCGATCGCCACTACAATGAGTTTGAATTTGGATCCAACTGCTGCAGCGGTAGCGGTAGTTATATCAGGGTGGAATGGTGGTTATATGCCAGTTGATGGTATGCCAGCCATGATATTGGGTATGGGGAAATATAAACTTCCTGAATTCTGGCTTTATTCTTTTCCAATGTATCTTATTAGATTGATCTTTCTAACAGTTGGTTCAGTATTAATATTTCCACTCTAAAAAACCTATTAAAAATAGGTTTTTTTATGTGTTTAGATATCTCCAGAGTGTTGTACGACTTATTCCAAGTTGTTTTGCAGTTTTTGTTTGATTCCCATCATTTTCAGCTAAAACCGTTTTGATAATATCTTGATTATAATCAAATAGTGTTTTTTTTGAATTATAATTTTTTATAGTATTTTCAGATGCCTCTGAGTTAATATGTAATTGATATTTAATTATTTCTTCATTTAAAATTTTAGTGACTAAGTATTCAGAAATATAGTACCCTGGACTTTCAATTATTAATTTTTTAACATCTTTTTCGAGCTGATTAAAATTTTGAAACCATTTAAAGTTATTCATTAATGAGAATGCTTTAGGATCAAATCCAATAATTGAAGTATTCAGTTCTAAATTGAGCCTATTTATTAATATTGTAATTATTGAAGAAAACTCATTTTTTCGTTCATTTAATGAAGGAGAATAGATGTCACAAATTTTTAAATTATTAATTATGTTTGAAAGATTTTGAGACTCTGTTGTTTTATCTAATACAGAATATGTAAAAATCAAGGAGGAAGGAAATGTTAAAATTATTAGTTACTGCTGATGATTTCACTGGGGCTCTTGATACAGGTGTACAATTTTCTAAAGAAGGTGCCAAAGTATTAGTAACAACTAATAAACATGTGAGTTTTGAAGAGATAAAAGAACAATTTGATGTTATTGTTATTGATACAGAAACAAGACATTTATCTCCAGAAAAGTCATACAATATATTAAAATCAATTTTTGCAAAAACAAAAAAAATTGATATTACTAATATTTATAAAAAAATTGATTCTGCTTTAAGAGGAAATATTTCTAGTGAAATTAGAGCATTAACTGATGTTTTTGATAAAACAATAATATCGATGGTACCTGCTTATCCAGAAATAAATCGAACAGTAGATGAAGGAATATTATATATAGAAGATAAGATGGTTTCTCAGAGTGTATTTTCAAAAGATCCTTATGAACCTGTCTTAGAATCAAATATTTCTAAGATATTAGAAAAAAGTCAATTAAAATCAAATATTCGTAATCCAGATCAGGATCCTATCGAAGGTTGTATAAATATCTACAATACTAAAATAGAAAAAGAACTTAGTATAATTTCAGATAATTTATTCTTTAGAGACGAGACTTCTAAAATAGTTATAGGTTGTGCAGGTTTTGCAAAAAATTATGAGAAAAAACTCTTTCTAGAAGAGGTGATAGAGGATTTGAATTTATATTCTACAAATTCTTTATTAGTAATGAGTGGATCAGTTAACAAAGTAACTAAAGATCAAATATTATTTGCAGAAAAGAAGGGGAATTATAGACTTTCATTAACTGATAAGCAGCTACTAAATAGTAACTATTGGAAAACTGATATTGGGAAAAAAGAAGTTGAATTATTTTTAAATATTCTTAAAAAAAATTCAGCTATAGTTATGTTTGACACCTTTTCAAATGAGACAATTGAAAAGATATCTAATTATAAAATACTTAACAATTTGTCTGAAGAGGAAATTAGAACTAAAATTGGACAATCGTTGGGTCAACTTACTAAAATTTTACTTTCAAATGGTATTGATAGAACAATACTTTTCACAGGAGGAGATACACTTTATCAAGTAATGACCATATTAAAAATAGATAGTCTTATACCGATTTCAGAGATAAGTCAAGGTGTCGTTCATTCACAAATAATTTTTGAAGATAAAATCGTGAACGTTTTAACAAAATCTGGAGGTTTTGGATCTAAGGAACTTTTAATAGATTTAAATAATATTGTAGAACAAAAAGGAGTGAAATAATGTTAACAGATTATAGTTTGAAAATGCCAAGAAACGTTCTTGCAGGAGAACATGCACTTGAAGATATAAAAGATGTTATACCAGAGTCAACCAATAAAATTGTAATTTTCACAGATAAAGGTATTATTAAAGCTGGTTTAGTTAATCTAGTTGAAGAAGTTTTGAATAATTTAGGGCTTAATTATAAAATCGTATCTGATATTCCAGCAGAACCAACTTATCATCAAGTTCAAGAAGTAGTCGATCAATTCAAAGCAGAGAAAGCAGATTTTATTGTAGCAATAGGTGGTGGGTCAGCTATGGATACTGCAAAACTTGCTTCTATCTTATCAACAGATGATTACGGTGTTAAAGATTTATTAGATAATCCACTTTTAGCGAAAAAACAAGTTTCTAGTTTATTGATACCTACAACGGCTGGAACTGGTTCTGAAGCAACTCCAAACGCGATAGTTTCTGTTCCAGAAAAAAACCTTAAAATTGGAATTGTGAATCCTGATATGATCCCAGATTTTGTGGTTTTAGATGCTAGATTTATAAAAAATCTACCAGCGCGAATTGCTGCTGCACCAAGTGTCGATGCTATGTGTCATGCAATTGAATGTTTTACCTCTAAAAAACGTAACCCATTTTCAAATTCCTTTGCTTTAGAGGCTTTTGATTTAATTTTTAATAATATTATTGAAGCTACCCTTAATCCAGAGGCAATGGAAGCTAAGAAAAAAATGCTCATCGCTGCATTTTATGCGGGTGTAGCGATTACTGCTTCAGGAACAACTGCTATTCATGCCCTATCTTATCCATTGGGGGGTAAATATCATATTGCTCACGGGGTATCAAATGCAATCCTCTTAATGCCAGTGATGAAATTTAATGAGCCTGCTATTAAGGAATATCTAGCGGAAGCATATGATCGTGTTGTTCATGATGGAGATAAAACACTAAGTGTAGATGATAAGTCAGCTTATATTATTCAAGAAATGGATCGCATTGTTGATGTTTTAGAAATTCCGAAAAGTTTGACTGAATTTGGTGTCCCAAAATCTGACTTAGAAGAATTAGTTGCTTCTGGAATGGAAGTTCAACGACTCTTGGTTAATAATATGCGTGAAGTCAGAGCAGATGATGCTCGTCAAATCTATCAACAAGTATTGTAAAAAGGAGATAACATGGTTGAAATTAAAGGAATTATTACCCCAATTATTACCCCGATGAATGAAGATGAGTCAATAAACCTGGAAGAATTTCGTAATCAGGTTGATCGATTGATTGACAGCGGTATCCACGGAATTTTCGTCTTCGGAACAAATGGTGAGAGCTATATCCTCTCAGAAGAAGAAAAATTAACCGTTATTCAAGTTGCGGTAGAACAAGCAGCAGGTCGTGTTCCTGTCTATGCATGAACGGGTCTTAATGGGACGAAAGAAACCATTCGTTTTTCCTTGAAAGCAAAAGAATTGGGCGTGGACGCTTTGTCAATTATTACACCAGGATTTGCAGCCGCTTCACAAGATGAATTGTACGAACACTTCAAAACAGTAGCAGAAACAGTAGAATTACCAATCATTCTTTACAACATTCCAGCCCGTACTGGTAACGTAATTGCTCCTGCAACAGTTGGTAAATTGAGTCGCATTCCAAATATTATTGGTGTCAAAGATTAAAGTGGGAACTTTGATAATATTCTCCAATACATCGAGCAAACAAGAGATGCAGAAGATTTCGTAGTTCTTTCAGGTAATGATTCTTTGATTCTGTGGACACTTCTCGCAGGTGGTACTGGTGCTATCGCCGCTTGTTCAAATGTTTACCCATACACATTGTCACAAGTCTATGAACAATTTGTTTCAGGGAACATTGAAGAGTCCCGTCGTTACCAAGATTCTATTCGATCTTTCCGTAATCTCTTCAAATTTGGGAATCCAAATACTATTGTTAAATATGGTGTTGCAGAATTAGGATATCCTGTAGGAAAAGCACGTGCGCCATTTAATCATTTGTCTGTCGAAGGACTTGAAGCTCTTCGTCAAGTTTTGAGTGAAAATAATGAAAAAGGGATGAAATAGGAGGATAAAAAATGACAAAAAAATTATTGGGATCACATTAGGAGACCCAGCAGGTATTGGTCCTGAAATTGCTATTAAATCATTTACAAAAAAAGAACTATATGATCGTTGTAAACCATTACTAGTGGGTGATCAATCAGTTGTTCGTTTCTATTTAGAAAAACACTCAGCGACCAACTTATCGATTAATGTTATCGAAACCCCTTCTGAAGGACGTTATGAATTCGGTACAATAGATATGATTGATTTAGGAATTGTTGATATGGCTACTTTCCAAATTGGTCAAGTATCTAAAGTAGGTGGTGATGCTGCTTTCCAATATGTAAAGAAAGTTATAGAATTGGCTTTGGCTGGAGATATCGATGCCACTGTAACCAACCCATTGAATAAAGAATCAATGAATTTAGCGGGACATCATTATGCTGGTCATACTGAAATTTATGCTGACTTAACAGGGACTGAAAAGTATACGATGATGTTAGCTGATGGTAATCTCCGAGTTGTTCACGTCTCTACACACGTTTCTTTACGAGAAGCATGTAATCGAGCAACAAAAGAGAGGGTATTAGATGTTATCCGTATTGCTGATAAAGCTTGTAAGAACTTAGGTATTGAAAATCCTCGTGTTGCAGTTGCAGGCTTAAACCCCCACTGTGGAGAAAATGGTCTTTTTGGTACAGAGGAGATTGAACATATTAATCCAGCTGTTGAAGAGGCTAAGGCAGAAGGGATCAATGTATTTGGTTCACTTCCAGCGGATACACTCTTTTCGAAAGCTAACGGGGGTATGTATGATATTGTCGTTGCAATGTATCATGATCAAGGGCATATTCCATTGAAGTTACTTGGTTTTGTTTATGATCAAGCAGCAGGTGCTTGGCAAGCTGTACAGGGGGTTAATATTACACTAGGTCTACCAATTATTCGGACTTCAGTTGATCATGGAACAGCCTTTGATGTGGCAGGAGACTGGTCAGCTAGCGAAGTTAGTCTTGAAAATGCCATAGACTATGCGATAAAACTAGCAGAAAATTCTAAATAACAGAAAGGTCAAAGATATGATAATTGACCGTATAGAACGCTTGGTTAACTACCAAGCTATTCTTAAAAATATTAATAAAGCGCTTTCTAAAGTTGACGAACTCGAAAGTTCTTGTGAGGAAGGTGTTCGCTATCCTTTCGAAGGCGGATTTGTCTTCTTCCAAAAAGGTCAAACAAAAGCAGTTGCTGACTCACAGTTTGAAGCACATAAAAAATATATTGATGTTCAACTTCTTCTAGAAGGTGAGGAATGGTTAGGTTTATCAGACCATAATGAGGTAACAGTAGCTACTCCTTATAGTGAAGAAAAAGATGTTGAAAAATATTATGGTGAGACGCTACATTCTATGAAAGCCAGTCGAGGAATGGCCTACGTCTGTTTCCCTTGGGATGTCCATAAAGCCGTTTTTCATATGGATCAAACAAGTCAGTTTACAAAAGCTGTTATTAAATTAGAAGTATAAGTGAGGTATTAAAATGGTTAAACTTCCTATCGTTCGTGAATCTCTACCAAATGGTGTTGTTTATAGAGATGATTTTTTAGGAATTGATTTTGGATTGATTCCAACAGGGGGAAAGCAACTGCTCATGCTACAACTCTCATTGAAACAAAAGATGGAGGCTTACTATGTGCTTGGTTTGCTGGATCATTTGAAGGCTCAGGCGATATTTCTATAGCTGTTTCAAAATTAGATCCTGAAACACAAGTGTGGTCTGAAGCAGAAATTGTCTCAAAAGGCGAAAATCGTTCTGAACAAAACCCAGCTTTCTTCCGTTCACCAGATGGCGAAATTTGGTTGATTTATACGTCTCAATTAAGTCGTCAAGAAGGTAAAGATAACATGCAATTCACCTCTATTATCATGGTTCAAAAATCATCTGATGAAGGTGTAACGTGGGGCGATCCAGAAGTTCTCTTTCCAGAAGAAGGTACGTTTTCACGTCAAGCAATTCAGATTCTAAGTAATGGACGTTGGATTTTTGCGACATGGATTTGTGAGGATTCTCCAGAAGGATTGACAAATGACCCAACAGAATTCCGTGTTTCAGATGATACAGGTCAAACTTGGAAAATTGTTCGCATGCCAGATTCAGCTGGACGTGTGCATGCTAACTTGATTGAGGTAGAGCCTGGTCACCTCGTTGCCTTTATGCGTAGCCGTTTTGCAGACAATGTTTATATTTCAGAGTCATTTGACTATGGTGATTCTTGGTCTGTACCGGAAAAAACTGTCTTATCAAATAACAATGCAAGTATCTCTGCTATCAAATTGCAAACAGGTGAAATTGCCTTAGCTTACAATGATAATGCTATTGAAAATCCAGAATTCGGAAAAGTTGCTTGGCCTGGACTACGTAATCCGGTTGCTGTATCAATTACCGAAGATTTTGGAAAAACTTGGCCAATCGGACGCGTTTTTGAGCAGGCAGAAAATTTTATCGGTGCGGAAAACCGTACGAATAATAAACAATATGAATACCCAACACTTTACCAATCTCAAAATGGAGACTTACACTTAGTATATGCTTATCGTAATCGGTTATGTATTAAATATGTACGATTTACTTTAGCAGATTTGTTTGGTGAAAAGCGTGAATCTGAAGGGATTTATAATCCAACTTCGGGAGATGGTATCTAACATCATATTAGTTTTTCCTTATCATTGTAATAATAAATAACTATTTCACAAATGCCTAGACTGATTGTAAAATATAAAAAAGGAATGAAGGCTATGAAACAAGTTATTGGAATTACAGAAAATGAATCTCAACAAAATGATCTTACTTTTTTAGAGTCACGTGTCAAACGCACGTTTGCTTCAAAAATTTTTAGTGATGTTATTATTGACGCTGGAGGATTACCATTTGTTTTACCCATTTCGGATCAATCGTTAGTAAGAGATTATGTTTCACGTATTGATAAATTATTGATTACAGGTGGACAAAATGTAGAACTTCGCTATTATGGTAAAGCTAAAGAAATTATCAGTAGTGATTACCACGAAAATAGAGATCAATTTGAAATAGCATTGATCAAAGAAGCAATCAAACAAAAAAAAACTATTTTTGGAATTTGTCGTGGTCTACAAATTATTAATGTTACCTTAGGAGGAACGATAAAACAAGAGGTAAAAGGTCATTGGCAACGAGAAGCTAACGACGTTGCGTGTCACGATATTTCGATTAAGAAAGATTCTATATTAGCTTCTTTTTATGGCCATAAAACGCGTGTTAATTCATTTCATAGACAGGCAATTGATTCATTAGCACCAGAATTAGAATGGATCAGTAGAGATAGCGAATACGGTATTATTGAAGCAGTAGAAGGGAAAGATTTGCCCATATTAGGCGTTCAATGGCATCCAGAACTGACTCTGCAAAAAAAAATAAAGCTGATCAAGCATTATTTCATTTTATTGTTAATCAATTTGGGTAGTAAAAAAACTTCTGAATAATTTTCAGAAGTTTTTTTAGTGTTATTTCATTGTAGGAAAAAGAAACCTGGTTCTACGTTATTTCACGCAAGTCTCTAAAGCCCATTATACCAAGGTTTAGAAACTTAGCTAGGTTTTATATTTTTCCCTAACTTTGTACAAAATTGGTAAATCAGTGGTAAATCAGTGGTAAGTTATTGGTAAGTTTCTTCAAGGTTTGATAGGCTATTTTGAAGGTTTTCTCCGAACTTTTCCATCTCTTTTTCTTTGAGTTCTTTTGTAGCTTCGGCGTAGATATTCATAGTGGTTGAAATATCAGAGTGTCCAAGAATTTCTTGCATCGCCTTCATATTAGTTCCAGCTTCTACCATACGGGTAGTGAAGGTATGACGGAGAGAGTGGTTGCTGAAATTCGGAAGTGCTACCTCACTTTGTATTTTACCATCAAGGACAGCAAAATTGCAATCACGAATAATTCGTTTCAGTGCTTTATTGAGTGTTCCTTGATGGAAGACATTACCAAAACGATTGAGAAAGATAAAATTGGTATAGCCGTCAATCTTACTCTTGCAGACGATTTCAAGCTCTTCTTGACGTTTCTTTTCTAAAATCAGCGCCTCCTTAACTCTTGGTAGTAGTGGGACAGTACGCTCCCCTGCCTTTGTCTTTGGAGTGTTGATTGTAAAAGTGACACCACGATTCGTTCTTGTATCATAATAAACAAGTGTATGGTTGACACTAATAGTATTGCTTTCAAAATCAATGTCTTCCCAACGTAAGCCTGTTACTTCACCGACTCGAAGTCCAGTCCATAACATCGTAATAAATACTGGGTACCAACCTTTATAACGGCTCGTATTCTCTAAAAAATTTTCAAAGAGCTGCTGTTCCTTGAGTGTCAAAGCTCTGTGTCCTTTTTTCCCAGAAGTACGAGACTGCTTTAGCTCCTTCAAAGCATTGTCTGAGGGATTGTTGAAAATATACTCATCATCGACAGCAACTTGAAGAACTTGATGGAGTACGGTATGGATGCTATCAATGGTACTTACCTTGACGTGTCGTTCTTCGGCTAAGTAATTGTAAAAGGAGCGAACCTCACTTTTCTTGAGGTTTGTAATGATGACATTTCCTAATTGACCAGACACGAAATATTCGTATAGGTACTGATAGTTTTTGAAGGTATTATCCTTGAGACCTCGTTTCAAGAGTTTCCACTTTTGGTATAAGTCATCTACAGAAACTTTTTTGGTAACGTTTAATCCGTTGAGAGAATCTTTTATAATTTGCTTTTCTTTTTCTCGTAGCTCAACTAATGACTTGGCATAGATACTATTCATCTTTCTTCGCTTATCACGCCAGCGGTATTCGTAACTACCATTTGGACGTTGATATTCTCCGTCTTTGAGGATGCGATTTTTATTGTCTTTCCGTTTTTTGTTTATCATAGATTTCCTCCATAAAAAAAGAGGGCATAAGCTATTTGATTAGCCTATGCCCTCTGAGTGATTATTAAATTGAATATTGGTTTTCTAGGAATTTCTCAAATTTTGCTCGTTTGATTAGTCGTTTGCTGCCGCACCAGAGGACGAAATCGCAATCATCTTCATTGCTGATTTCACGAAGTTTATTGACTCCGATACTGAAATATGAGGCAGCTTCCTCAACAGTTAGGTTTGATTTTTCCCAGAATGGAATTTCTTTTTTCATGTGTTTTCCTCCGTTATTTTTGATAAAACGAAAACAAGCCCATTTCTGAGCTTGCTTCCAAGGAGATTATGAAAAAGAAAAGTTATTTAGGATGGTTATAGTATAACTAGTAATCCATAAAGTAATCTTAACTGTTCTTCATAATCAATAGTAACTAATTTATATTTGATTGCCATGACTCTTCTTAGAGATTTTTGATAGTTACAAGCAAATCAGTCATCTCTGTCAGAACATCGTTAAATGTAATACCTTTAGTGTAACTATACTTTTTAGAGTAGTTTTCCCACTGATGGTTTTGGGTTGAATCTGTTTTGAATGTTTCTAGCAGATTGATGAATTTATCGAAGTCTAATTCAGTACCTCGATAATCGAAGGTACGCTGACAAGCAGTGAGAAGTTGTTGCGAATCAATATCTGATATCTTCAATTTTGACAAGATATAGACGTCATAGAAGTCTTTGCTTCGACTATTCAAGAAGCTGCGAGAATAAATAGTTTGTAGTTTCTCTGCTAAGATAGTCTCAATCGTGTAGGCAATGATAGGAAACTGTTCTGATGTGAAGATTGGCTTGTAGTCGTAAGTGATGGGCTGCGGAGTGACAATGTCCCCAGTCGCAATATCTAGGTGGATGACCTGTCTGATGTTCTCAAGCTGGCAAAGGATACTTGCACGATAACCTCCGTAATCATCACTTTCCTTAATTGCTGTGACCGACTGAATAGTGAAAGAAATATCTTCATCAGATTTTCCAAGGATATCCTCCAATTGCTGGTGCACGGTCTCTTCTGATAGATTCATTTTACTAAAGAGAAAGTCAATGTCAACGGTACTACGGGAAGCAACCCCGACGACATTTGAGAGCAGAAAACCTCCTTTGAAAATGTAATTTTGAGCATAAGCGCTTTGGCTCAATTTTTTCAGAATAATTTCCAGGAAGTAGTAGGTCATCACAGAATTAAACGTTAATCCTGTTTCTTTTGAAACTTTATGGCAGAGTGCCGTTAATTTTGCTTTGTTCACATTAGCACCTCAAGTGTTTGTTTTATTTGATTGATAATTTTCATTTTTTCAGCGTATTGGTAAAGGTTTGTCAGGTTTTTATTTGGATAGTTGACATAAGCCTTAAGAGTTTTGACGAAAAGTTCATTATCAATTTTTTTACGATTTTGAATAAAGTCACAGATGATACGCTCAAAGTCGTAGGTCTTAACGGTCTGTCCCCAGGGTGTCTTTACAGAGATAACACCAAGGTCAACAATTTCCTTTGGGACGGTATGAACCGCAAGGTTTTGAGGCGGATTATTGAAACGATACCCTCTTGGTACGGTGACTTCAAAATATTGAGGGATTTCATCCGTGAACCCCTGAAGATAAAGAGCGGAAACATAGGAGTAAATAGCTCTTGAAAATCTGTATTGGAAGAAGTAGTACTCGTCATAGTCACCATCGGTAGAAAGATAGATGCCCTTGTCCACTCGGAATATTTTCTCTTCATTTTCAAGTCGTGAGAGATAGACAGCTGGAACCCCAAGCTCTTTACAGTCTTTATATGTAATGATACCGTTATTCTGTTTGAGATAATTCAGAACGGTTTCTTTATTAGACATACGAACTCTCCTCCTTTGTTATGTTTATACTACAATTGTAACTCTTTTGTCGTATATACGCAACACTTAACAATCGTAAAAACTATAAAGAATCGTAAAAATTCGTAAATCTTATTGTGCAACCGCAAAACTGTAATAGCTTTGGTTGCTGAGAACGGCATAGTGTGGTTTGTTTTGAACGCCACCGACATTATATTCTGAGATGAGGAAGGTTCCATCTTGATTGACAGCTTCCACAAATGCGACGTGACCATATTCAGCATAGGTGCCTCCGTAACCACCTTGAACGGACATGACAGAGCCAACTTGAGGCTCTGATACTTGTTTCCAACCACGAGAGACAAGACTAGCAAACCAATCTTGACCATTTCCGTTGTAATTGTAGATAGCTGAGTTGGTACAGATGCCTGTCTCAATCAGGCGATTGCAAACATACCAGGTACATTGTCCAGCTGGATAGGTATTGTTTCCCTGAGTTGTGACCGAGTTCTCACTAGGAACTCCGTATTTGAGTTTTCCAAGATACTCTGGTGGTAAGTCAAAGGTAGACGTGAGAGTACCAGTAGAAAGCCCTGTATCGCCTGAGAAAGCAACAGAGGAGTCTGAGGTGATTGTTCCATGAGAAAGAAGAAAGGCTCCAGACAGCGATTGACACCATCCGAAATCAATTTGGGTTTACCATGATACAAAAAGCAAATTCTTTACAAGAAGCCTCACGTAGTATTGTCAGAAGTAAGTTGATAGGTGGACATTCAGCTGGTGGATTAGACGGACTAAAATGATTGATAGAAGTTATCTCCCCTTTCAGTTAGCAAGAGAACATCAGGATAGGGGCATGATGAAATGGATGGGCTTTTTCTTATCAGAACACACCGCATCATTGTCTGATGATAAGAAAAAGGTTGACTTGAAAAGCGACTTGACCAAGGAAGAAAAACTTGTCCTCATCAGTCAGCTCTATGCTAGTCAGCTACAAGGTCTTTTCATCGTCAAAGAGGATAAACGAAAAGCTACTTGCCTTGGGCAAGTGACAGAACTAAGTCCTAAAGAAATCACAGTAAAAACAGCTGACGGCTATCAGCTGCTTCAAGTCGAGGACATATTATCCATCAGTATGACGGAGGAAACGGATGTTGAGTAGAAAAGAAATATACCAAAACAAACTACAAATTGACTATTTTTCAGACTCCTATCTCAAATTTGAGGAAGATTTCTACCGCTATTCAGCTATGGATGTACCATTGACTTTCTTAACGGATGATATCCTCAGAGAAATGGCAATGAGCCAGAAAAACTACTTCAAGCTCAACAAACACAATAGCAAAGATGGACGAGACCATTATTTCTATTTTCAAATAGAAATTGAAAAAATAATAACTTAGTCAGAAAATACTGGTATGCAGGTTCAAAATAGCATCGCTATGCGGTGGATGCTATTTTTTTGAGCTCAAAAAGGTTATAATAGTTCTAACAATAATCTGCTAAGGGTACCCCTTAGTTAAGTATGTAAGTACTTAACTAACACCTCTGGGTCTTCTTGGCTTGGAGGAGTTTTTATGTCGTTTGAACATCTTGTCAATCAAATCAACGAATTAGCAGAAACACAGCGTGACAGGGGAACCTACTTTGAATACCTTGTCCGTGCTTATTTACAACATGAGCCAACTTATCAAAATGAGTTCAAGCATGTCTGGATGTTAGCTGATGTGCCAAATGACTACCGCATTCCCAAATCGGATATCGGTGTTGACCTTGTGGCTGAAAAGCACACAGGAGAATTAGTGGCTATCCAAGCTAAGTTTTACAATCATGCCATTCAGAAAGCCAACATCGATTCTTTCCTTGGTGAGCTTGGGAAAGAATACTACGATTCAGGCATCATTGTAGCCTCTACAGATAAGTGGGGGAAAAATGCAGAGCAGGCTTTGGCTGATAGGAGTGACGTTGTTCGTATCGGTCTATCAGATTTGAGAAATTCACGAATTGACTGGGAACAATTCTCCTTTGAACGTCCAGAAGAAGTTACCGTCAAGGCTAAAAAGCAACCACGCTATTATCAAAAGGAAGTCATTTCCAAGGCTTTGGAGTATTTCAAAGACCATGACCGTGGTCAGCTCATCATGGCACCTGGTACAGGTAAGACCTTTACTAGCTTAAAAGTCGCAGAGGCGATGGCGAAAGAGGCAGGTAAGGAACAATATGTGGTTCTCTATCTTGTGCCAAGCATTCAACTCTTGACCCAAACCTTGCGTGGTTGGAATAACGACACTGACATGACCATGTCCTCTATGGCAGTGACCAGTGATAGAAATGCCAGCCGCGGTAGTGTCAATCAAGAGGAAACCAACATTCAAATCAAAGCCAGTGACATTGGCTACCCAGCCACAACGTCAGCTAAAAAGGTCGTTGAAAACTATGAAGAGTTGATGAGTTATCCTAAAAAGGAACTCTTGGTTGTCTTTGGCACTTACCAATCTATCGAGGTTTTGGGAAAAGCTCAGAAAAACGGCTTTCCAGTTTTTGACTTCATCATCGCTGATGAGGCTCACCGAACAACTGGGGCAAAAGCACTTGGTTCAGATGACTCAGCCTTTACCATGGTACACAGTGACTTAAATGTCAAAGGTGTCAAACGTCTCTACCAAACAGCCACCCCAAAACTTTATGGTGTCGATGCTAAAAAGAAGTCACAAGCGAACTCCATTGTCATTTCAAGTATGGATGATGAAAGCCTCTACGGTAAGGTCTTTTATCGTCTCGGCTTTGGCGATGCCATCAGCCACGATATTTTGACAGACTACAAGCTCATGGTCTTGGCAGTGGATGAGACCGTGGTTCAAAAGGATATGCAAAAATCCCTGTCTGACCCTGAAAATGGTCTCAATATTGATGATGTCGGTCGCATCATTGGTGTCTGGAATGGGATGATTAAGCGTGAGAGCTTTGCGGATAAGGTGTCTGGTGAACCGATGAAACGAGCCATTGCCTTTTCAAGAACCATCAAAGACAGCCAACGCTTATCAGAGCAATTTGAAAGTGTGGTTAATGACTACCTAGATAGTGAGGATGGTTACTCTGTCAATGTCCGTCACGTTGATGGGGGCATGAATGCTCTTGAAAAGAACGAAGCACTGGACTGGCTGGCCAGTGATGACATCCCTGAAAATTCAGCTCGCATCTTATCCAATGTCCGTTTCTTGACTGAAGGGATTGACGTGCCAAACCTTGATGCCATCGTCTTTCTTTCGCCACGGAAATCACAGGTGGACATCGTCCAAGCGGTAGGTCGGATTATCCGTAAGTTTGAAGGGAAAGAGTACGGCTATATCATCTTGCCAATCGTTGTTCCAGCAGGAGAGACGGCTGAGACCATCCTTGACAATAACAAGTCCTATGATGTGGTCTGGCAGGTGCTAAATGCGCTGCGTTCCGTCGATGAACGCTTTGAGGCGACCATCAATAAACTAGAACTCAATAAGAAAAAACCTAAAAACATCCAAGTCATCGGTGTAGGTACTGCACCAGATGACCCAGATTTCAACAAAAATACTGGCACAGATGTCGAAGAACCTATGCGACCTTATCAAACAGAGCTTGAACTGGAATGGGAGGCTGTCGAAGGGGCTATCTACGGTAAAATCGTTCAGAAAGTCGGAGACAGACGCTACCTTGAAGACTGGTCAAAAGATGTGGCAGATATTGCCAGACGACACATTCAAGGGATTGAGATTATCCTTGAGCAGAACCCTGACAGCAAGTCAGCCTTTGAGAAGTTCCTTCACAGCTTGCAGCACAATATCAACGAGTCTATTGATGACAGGCAAGCTATTGAGATGTTGGCACAGCACTTGATTACTCTGCCTATCTTTGATGCCCTTTTCGGAGACTATGGGTTTGTCAAAAATAACCCTGTCAGCTCTGCTATGGAACAAATCATTGCAGAACTGTCTCAATACGGCTTTGAAAAGGAGCAGAAGGAGCTGCAACCTTTCTATGATTCCGTGCGTTTGCGTGCGGAAGGTATCGACAACGCCCAAGCCAAACAGAAAATCATCATCACGCTTTACGACAAGTTTTTCGCAACTGGTTTCAAGTCAACCACAGAACGGCTAGGTATCGTCTTTACACCAGTAGAAGTGGTAGACTTTATCGTGCGGTCGGTTGACGTGGTCTTGAGAAGGCATTTTGGCAAGACCCTTGCCAGTGAGAATGTCCATATCCTAGACCCCTTCACAGGGACAGGTACTTTTATCACACGAACCCTTAACTACCTCAAATCCCTCATGGATAAGGGAGAAATCTCCTATACAGACCTAGTCAGAAAGTACACGCAGGAACTTCATGCTAATGAAATCGTCCTCCTGAGCTACTATATCGCTGCCATCAATATCGAGGCAGTCTTTGATGACATCAATGGCGATAAGCCTTACAAGCCTTTTTGAAGGCATTGTCCTGACAGATACCTTTGAATCCACAGAGACTGAGGACACACTGGATGACTCTTTCTTTGGGACAAATGACCAACGCCTCAAACGTCAGCAGGAAAAACCGATAACAGCCATTATCGGTAATCCACCGTACTCTATCGGTCAAGGTAGCCAAAATGATAACAACCAAAACATCTCCTATCCTAAACTAGATAAACGCTTGGCGGATACCTATGTGGCAAAATCAAATGCAGGACTGACAAAAGGACTATATGACAGCTACATAAAAGCTTTCCGTTGGGCATCTGACCGTCTCAAGGGTCAGGGGGGCATTGGCTTTGTGACGAACGGAAACTACCTCAATACCAACTCAGCTGACGGACTTCGAGCTGGACTTTATGAAGAATTTAACCATCTTTATATTTTTAATCTGCGTGGAGACCAACGTACCCTTGGGGAACAATCACGTAGAGAAGGTGGGAAAATCTTTGGCTCAGGTAGTCGAACACCAGTAGCCATTTCTATCCTTGTCAAAGACGGTTCAGACAGTCATGAACTCCACTATCATGACATTGGAGACTATCTCTCGCAGAAAGAAAAGCTCCGTATTATTGAAGACTTTGGGGATATGTCAGCCATTGACTGGCAGACCATCCAGCCTGATGATAACAATGACTGGCTCAATCAACGAGACCCAAATTATCAAGAAGTATGCTGTCATGGCTGGAGAGCAGGATTCGGTGTTTATTCAAAATATCATAGGAGTTTCAACTAATCGTGATAGTTGGGTATATAATTTTTCAAAACAAAATGTAGAGCAAAATAGCCATAAGCTAATCTCTAATTATAATTCTGAATTAGAGAGATTAAATTCGGTACAAATTGATGAACGGAAATCGCTATTGAATCGAGATGATAATTTTATAAAGTGGTCTGTAAAACTGGAAGATTCAATTTTGAAATCTAAAAAAATCCAATTTAATAAGGATAAGATTATTAAGTCATTATATCGTCCATTTACAAAGAAAAATCTCTATTACGGTAATGATGTCGTAGAACGTCCTGGTCAATGGTATAAGAAATTTGGTGAAGGAAATCTTGTTATCTTAACAACAGGTAGAGGTGTATCTCGTGATTTTTCTCCATTGATAACAAATTTAATACCTAACATGGATAGTCTGGAAAAAGCTCAAAGTTTCATGCGCTATGATAATGAAGTGGATGAAACAGCACTTTTCCAATCGCATGATAATATGAATCAGGCTTTTGCGGACAAGTTGGGACTGAGTTTGGATGACACCTTTGCCTATGTCTATGGTCTGCTTAATTCTCGTGATTATCAAGAAAAGTATGCCAATGATTTGAAGAAAGATTTGGCTCGGATTCCGATAGCTAAGCATAAAGAAAAGTATGTTGAAGTCGGCAAGGCTTTGATGGACTTGCACCTCAACTATGAAGAAGTGCCTGTCTATGAAGATGTGGATATTCAGTTATCCGCTCAGCCTTCTTACAAGGTTACGAAGATGAAATTCATCAAAAAAGGGGATCGCTCTGCGATTGTCTATAATAACGATATCACTATCAAGAATATTCCTGAGAAAGCTTATGAGTATGTGGTCAATGGTCGCTCGGCTATTGAGTGGATTATGGACCAGTACCAAGTTAAGACGGATAAAAAATCTGGCATCACTGATAACCCAAATGACTACAGTACAGATGAAAAGTATATCTTTAATCTCTTGCTACGGATTATCAACATTTCAATGCAGACAGTTGACTTGGTTAATAGCCTGCCTAAGTTTGAAGTGGAGGAGTGAGTGAAGTGTTTCTAGAAAAAGTAGAATATTGGGATTTTCGAAAATATAAATCAACTGATGATTCTCCCGGATTGACTGTTAAATTTCAAAGAGGAATGAATTTGATAGTTGGTGAGAACGATGCTGGAAAAACAGCAATTATTGATGGAATCAAATTATTATTAGGTACTTTGAGCGATGACTACGATAGAATTGTAGATACAGATTTTTACACAATGGATGGAAAGATATTCAATGAGGAGTTTAAAATCATTGGATTATTTAAGGGGCTTTCAGATGAAGAAGCTGCTAAATTTTTAGAGTGGATTTCATTTGATGAGGGAAATAATCCTCAATTGAAAATTACATTAAAAGTTGTTAAAAAGAAAAACCCTAATGGAAAAGAGTATTTTGATCGTAAAATATATGGTGGGGACAACCATTCCGAGACAATCATAGATAGCGAGGCAAAGCAACTCTTAAAAGCTATCTATTTGAGACCATTAAGGGATGCTCAGAGGGAATTACGTCCAGGTCCTTATTCTAGATTATCTAACATTCTTTCTGCCCATCCTCAGATTGGCGAAGGTGGAAAACAAGAACTTTTGGATATTGTGGGTAAGGCGAACGGAGAGGTAAAAGAATTTTTCTCTAAGGATGAACATAATGTGGTTCAGTTAATTATGGATCAATTAGCAACTTTTTATGATAAAAATGATTTTGAAAAAAGTAAGATTGCATTTAATGTTTCAGAGGCTAATATTTATTCTATACTATCGAGACTAAGTTTAGATACTGAAAGTGTTAATTTAGGGTTAGGCAATTCCAATATTTTATATATTGCAGTTGAATTGCTTTTGATGCATGATGATAGTGATTATATCGGTCCTAGAATTGCATTAATCGAAGAAATAGAAGCTCATTTACACACACAAGCCCAAATTCGGTTGATTAAGCATATGGAGAATAATTCTTCTACCCAATTTATTCTAACTACTCACAGCACCAACTTAGCCTCTTCTATCAATCCTAAGAACCTAATTTTACTATACAACAATCAAGCATTCTCAATGGCAGAATCAGAAACTTTGCTAGGAAAAGAAGATTATGAGTTTTTGGAAAGGTTTTTAGATGCGACCAAAAGCAATTTATTTTTTGCCAAAGGATTGATATTTGTAGAAGGTGATGCTGAAAATTTGCTGCTTCCTGCATTTGCTGAGCTAATAGGATATCCGTTACATGAATATGGTGTTTCTATAGTTAATATAGGAAATACAGCATTTGAACGCTACATCAAATTATTTTCAAGAAGAGGAGATGATAGAATTGAATTACCTGTTTCTATTGTAACTGATGTAGATGTCAGACCTCTGGAATATTACAATGATAAAGGTACGACTGGCGAAGTATACGTAATAGAAAGTCAAAATGAATTTCAACAGATTTTAAGCGAATTGGGATTAGAATCTGATTTAACTGATGAAGACCGTCCCTACGGTACAATATTCTCTACAAGAAATAAACTTAAAGATGAATTCGAGATTAGTGAAACTTTAGATGAAAATGAATTCAATAAAAAAGTTGCTAAAGAATTGACTAAAGATTATATTAATATTCTTATAGGAGTAAAAAAGAATAATATTATACAAAAATACAAGGACTATAATGCGAATTCTAAAACATTTGTCGCACCAGCATGGACTTTAGAATATAGTTTAGCGAGAAGTCCGTTAGTAAAATTACTCTGGAAATCAATTCATGAAACAAGATACAAGAACCCTTACAGTCCTGTTAATCAAAATAAGTTTGATGAGATAAATAATCAGCTTACCACTAGTGATGATACAATCAGTTCCGAACTAGCTTATGATATCTTTAAACCTTTAAACGATAAGAAGGTCTCTAAAGCGATTGTTGCTCAAAAGTTGGCGATTGAAATTGGAAAGTTAGCTAGTGAGAATAAAGAGCAACTTAAAACAGAAGTGCTTTCCAATGACTACACTCAATATCTAGTGAAGGCGATTAAATATGCTGCTCAAATCAATGAAGAAGAGGGAGGGACTGATGAATGAATTAATAGCATCAATTGAGAAAAGTTTACTCCCGTCTGGATGTCATTTTTCCGAGGAACAAAAGGATGTCATTTTACACAACGATACAATGGACGTTGTCGCTGGACCTGGAACTGGAAAAACAACAGTACTAACTGCACGTGTTAAAATATTACTTGAACAATTGAAGGATTCAGGACAAGGAATTTGTGTACTTACTCACACTAATGTTGCTGTGGATGAAATAAAATCAAGTTTAAGAAAACTCGGGATTGAAGACATAAAAACTCCTCACTTTATTGGAACTATTCAAGATTTTTTCAATACATTTTTTGCTAAGAAAGCGTTTCATTTAATTCTTGGCGATAAAAAAATGCGAGTACTTGATGATGATATATTTCGTGAAAGATTTAATAAGCAGTTTGTTGGATATTATCAATTCTTAGATGTTTCAGTTCTGAAGTATTTACCCAATCCAGCTGGAAAAATAGATAAATGGAATTTTAGTCAAGAGGCTAAACCAGTGAGAGTAGAATCTAAGGTGGGTGGACGAAATAAGCAATATAATAACGCATTTAATACAAGTATGGAGAATTTATTTAAATCAGGTATTATTACAAATAATTGTTGTCTAGAATTGTCAAAATGGTATATTGAACAGCATAACGAGATGTTTAGAAATATAATTTCAAAAAGATTTGATTATTTATTGTTGGACGAAGTGCAAGATACTAGTCAATTTCAATTTGAATTAATTCAATCGTTATTTGATAAAACTTCTGTAATCATTCAAAAGTTTGGTGATCCATATCAAGCAATATATAATATTTGGGGTGGGGATACGGAATTAGCTTGGGAAATTGATGACTCTATGGAGAAGCGTATTTCAAAAACATCGCGATTCGGCGAGTCTATTGTAAATATAGTGAAAAATGTTTGTGTGAAGAAGTATGATGATTTGGAATCAGATTCTAAGAATAATTCCTTCCCTCCATATTTTATTGTCTATGATAATGGCGATGATTTAATTAATAAATATTGTTCACTGATTGATAGATTAGAAAAAGGAAATGAAACTTTTAAGAACTCATCAAAGTCTAAAGTTATTGTCTCAGCACAGCACAAGGACTTGGAAAATACTTTTGGTGAAAGATACCAACGTGTTGTTGTAAAGGATCTAAATTACAGGAGTGATTTAGACTTATTTTTGGATATATGCTTAAAAGAATTATCAAGAAATTTTGAAAATAACTTTGAAGATAGATTGAAAGAAGATGGTTTTAGAATAAAGATATTTAAAATTATTAAAAATCTGAGAAATGAAGATGATGAGAAAATAATCGATGGATTGAGTGCACTTCTTGATGAACTCATAGATGATGAGGGATTATTGCAAAATAAAAATACCTTATGTAATGAGATTAAAGATAAGTTGCAAAATAATTTTTCTAAAAACATACAAATTCAAACTAATGTGTCGGTAGATAATGCAGGTAAAGACATAAGATTGGGGACTATCCATTCGGTAAAAGGGGAAACTCACAAAGCAACTTTACTGATGTTGAATTCAAAATTTACTAATGGGTATGCGGATACCTCACCTAGCTACTCTATACTTCAATTGCTTGAAAAATATTTGAGTAATAATTATGTAGAACTACCGGAAGATAAAAATGATGAGGAGAAGGAAACGGAAAAAGCTCTTAAACTTGCATATGTGGCACTCAGTAGACCGACTCATCTAGTTTGTATAGGTATTCCGGCTCAATTAATTGAAAGAGACAGTGATTTTTTGAGTAATCTGCAGAAAGCTGGATGGATAGAATTTCCTACAATCAATGATACAACAATTGTAAATAACTTGATGTAATTCTGATAAATATATCTTTTTCGGAAATACATAAATGACAGTAGAAATTCTGCTGTCATTTTTGCTATCCAGAAACGAAAAAAACTTCCCTTGGAATAATCCAAGAGAAGTTTTTTTCGTTATAAGTTCTTATAACTGTTTGTATTCTTGTGGTAAATTTTTGGTAAGTTGTGCCATTCACCCTTTAGAAATGTTGATATAACAGCGTTTCTGAAACATTTTATTTCATTGTAGGGAATAAAAGTACATCACGAATAGTAGTTGAATCAGTTAGGAGCATGCAGAGACGATCAATGCCAATACCTAATCCGCCAGTTGGTGGCATACCATATTCAAGTGCTTCCACATAATCGTAATCAATACCAGTTGCTTCATCATCACCTAATTCTTTAGCCTTAGCTTGTGCTTCAAAGCGAGATAGTTGGTCAATAGGATCATTTAACTCTGTGAAGGCATTAGCATATTCCTTAGTCATGATAAAGAGTTCAAATCTATCAGTAAAACGAGGGTCTTCTGGATTCTTCTTAGCTAGTGGTGAAACTTCTACAGGATGTCCATAGACAAAAGTTGGTTGAACAAGTGTTTCTTCAACAAACTCTTCGAAGAAAGCATTGATAATGTGACCAACACTGGTAAAATGTTTTTCAAGAGGGACCTTTTTATCTTCTGCTAATTGAACAGCCTCTTCAAAAGTCATTTCTGGCCAGAAATCAACACCTGTAACTTCTTTGATAGCATCAACGATGTGAACTCGTTTAAATGGTTGATTGATTTTGATTTCAGTATCTTGATAAAGTACGGAATCATCTCCTTTAACAGCTTTAGCAGCATGTTGAATAATGCCTTCAGTTAAATTCATGATATCTTGATAATCAGCATAAGCTTGATATACTTCAATAGATGTGAACTCTGGGTTATGTGTTGCATCCATACCTTCGTTCCGGAAGATACGACCGATTTCATAAACACGTTCCATACCACCAACAATCAAACGTTTTAAATGCAATTCAGTCGCAATACGAAGAACCATGTCAATATTTTGAGCGTTGTGATGTGTTACAAATGGTCTTGCTGCAGCACCACCAGCTTCATTATGAAGAACAGGTGTTTCAACTTCTAAGAAACCTAGACCATCTAAATAACGACGAATTTCTGAAATGATTTTTGAACGCATTACAAAACGATCAAAGCTTTCCCGATTAGCAATCAAGTCAAGATGACGTTTGCGGTAAATAGTTTCAATGTCGTTCAAACCGTGAAATTTCTCTGGAAGTGGACGAAGTGCTTTAGATAAATGAGTGATTTTTGTTGCTTTAATCGATAATTCTCCCATATCCGTACGCATCACTTCACCCTCAACACCTAAAAAGTCACCAAGGTCTGCTTTTTTAAAAATGCCGTAATTTTCTTCCCCAACAGTGTCTTGACGGACATAAATTTGGATTTGACCTTCACGGTCTTGGATATGTGCAAAGCCAACTTTTCCTTTACCACGTTTAGTCATTAATCGACCTGCAATAATAGCTGTTTCATTTAAATCGTGCAAGTCTTCTTTTGATTTATCGGCATATTGTTCTTTTAATTGGGCAGAATTAGCACTACGTTCAAAACGCTTACCAAATGGGTCGATTCCTTGTTCTGCCAAAGCCGTCATTTTTTCACGACGGACAATCTGTTGATCATTTAATTCTTCGATATGTTCGTTCGACATGATTTCCTCCAATAAGTATTCTTTTTTATTGTAACATAAAAAAATAGATAATTCATCCTATTTTCTTTGGAAAAAGGCGTAAGCTTGGGCTTAAAGTCTAAAAGAGATTTTGAAAAAATTGAAAAGGTTTTTTAAAAATAGTATAATAGCAGATAGTTTGAAAAGGGGAATAAAATTTAATCATGATTACTTCAATTGTCTTTGATGTTGACGATACTATCTATGACCAACAAGCACCATATCGAAAAGCTATGGAAAAATGCTTTCCAGATTTTGATATGAACCATATCAATAAAGCTTATATTCGCTTTCGTCATTATTCAGATATTGGCTTTCCAAGAGTAATGGCTGGTGAATGGACAACTGAGTATTTCAGATTCTGGCGTTGCAAAGAAACACTCCTAGAATTTGATTATCCTGAAATCAATCTTGAAACTGGTAAAGCATTTCAAGAGATTTATGAGTATGAGTTAGAACACATTACAATGCTTGATGAAATGCGTATGACCTTAGATTTTCTAAAATCAAAGCAGGTACCGATGGGAATTATCACCAATGGACCAACTGAGCATCAACTCAAAAAAGTCAAAAAACTTGGTTTATATGATTATGTTGAACCAAAACGAGTTATTGTCAGTCAAGCTACAGGTTTTCAAAAACCTGAAAAAGAAATTTTCAACTTAGCTGCGGAACAGTTTGACATGAATCCCTCAACAACTCTCTACGTTGGTGACTCTTATGATAATGATATAATGGGAGCAAAAAATGGTGGTTGGAATGCCATGTGGTTTAATCATCGTGGTAGATCACTAAAAGCAGGAACAAAGCCAGTCTATGATGTAGCCATTGATAGTTTTGAACAATTATTTGGAGCGGTCAAAGTACTTTTTGATTTACCAGATAATAAAGTGATATTTGATCTAAATGACAAGAAAAATCCTGTTTTAGAAATGGGAATCAACAATGGCCTTATGATGGCAGCAGAACGCCTTCTTGAAAGTAATATGAGTATCGATAAAGTTGTTATTTTATTAAGACTCAATAAACAACAAGAAAGAATACTACGCATGAAATATGCAAAATAAAAAAGCAGATTATCTGCTTTTTTATTTTTGTTTGACAACTTCTGCCAAATAAGATTTATCATTCCAGACTAGACAATCAAAATCTTTAAAGTCATTTGTTTCAAGAACTGTTAAACTGGCATTATCAAGTCCACCTCGAGAACGTAATAAAGCTGGCTCAAAACTAAGGAGTGATTGAATAGCTGCTGTCAAATTAGCACCATGTCCAACAATTAAGACCTTATCGTAGTCCTTACCTTGAAGACTTTCTATAAAACGGCGTACACGATGCGTTGTTTCGTAAATCGTTTCAGCTTCAAACATACTGGCATCAAACTTAGCTAAATTATGCCTAAATGCATCCATTTGATGTGGATAAATTGCTGAAATTGTTGAGATTTTGGCACCTTCTAATCTTCCTAATTGCCATTCTCTCAGTTCTTTATGACACGAAATCTCCTTTGGATAACGATTTTCTGACATAAGGATCTCTGCACTGTTTTGAGCTCTTTTTAAATCACTAGAAAAAACAGCATCAAAGGCAATATCTTTTAGGTAATAACCAAGTTCTTTTAATTCTTCTTTAGCTTCTTCTAAGAGTGGTGAATCACCATTAGCTCCTTGAAATCTTCCTTCCAGATTCCATTTTGTTTTCCCATGTCTAACAAAATAAAGTTTCATAAATCTTCTTTTTCCTCCTTTATTAAATTGGTACGATTTTAGCCCCAAATGGGATTATACTTACATATGCTAATTTAACAGATTGCCAGGCAAATGGTATTCCAACAATGGTGACACAAAGAAGAATAGCTGAACTAAGATGCATTAGAGCAAGTTCCCATCCAACTAAGACAATCCAAATTAAGTTCAAAATGAGATGACCCCCACTTTGACCTGGTTCGATGGTTTTTCCAAATGGGAATAATCCAAATTGTCCAATTTTAAAGCATTGGATACCAACTGGTATGCCAATTACTGTAAAACAAAGGATTAGACCAATAATGGACCAGGCAAGCCAAGCCCATAATCCTGAAAAAATAAACCATATTATATTACCTAAAATTTTCATAAGACTCCTAAACAATAATATCAGCAAAAGATGCTTCAACAAATTGAGCTAATAACTGACTATTAATTTTGATTGAACGACCAATTTCTCCAGCTGATACAATCATTGTACCTTTATCAAGAGCAGATTGGTCAATAATAATTGGATAAGAATGTTTTTGACGGATACCGACTGGATTGTTAGCACCGTGAACATAACCTGTTGTTTTTTGTAAATTCTTTTGTGGAATCATACTAACTTTTTTATTTTTTGATATTTTAGCTAGCTTTTTTTCGGAAAGATGTTCAGTTATTGGAACAATTCCAATAATGGGACCAGTTTTATCACCAATTAAAGCTAATGTTTTATAGATATCTGATTTATTAATATGATCAGGTAAATCATCTTTTAAGGCATTAAGTGATAAACTGTCATGCTCTATGCCAGCTTTATCTAAAATTTGATCGACAAGTGTTTTTTTCTGTTTCGATTTTTTGGACATAAATTCCTCACATACAAAAAAGTGGTACAAACTTAATTATACCACTTTATATCAATTATTAAAAGAAGATTAACGCTTTGAAGGAATAAAGAATTTTGATTGTGTTTCAAGTAAAATATAGACAGAGATTAAGACAAAAATCAAAGTTAGTAGGCCTGCAGTACCGTTTACAGTAAATGAATACCAAAATGCTGACATGCCTTTTGGTGCATAACTACCCCAAAAAATGACACCGGCAATATAATGCCAAATATAACGAACAAGAACTGCCAAAGTTGCACCTTGAAAAGCAGAAGAAATAGCTGATTTCATTTTCTTTTGTTTGATAGCAGCTTGAACTTGATTAGCAAATAAACCAGCTAATCCCATAGATACAAAAGCTAAAATATATTCAATTAAGACTTGAGATAAACTGAGATAATAAACTTTTCCCAAAATAAAATGTAGTAATCCCCAAATAAGACTAGCTAATAATCCATACTTAAGTCCACGTCGTAATGCGTAAAGAACAATAGGGATAGCTCCAAATGAAGGTGTGAACCAACTGGCAAAGTCTGGTATATAAGATAATACCATAGCTAACGCAGCAAAAATAGCTGCTTCAATTAAACAAGTAACGTTAGATTTTGGTGACATAAAAAAACTCCTTATGAACAACACAAAAGGAGACGGTGTTTTGTCAAAATGACTTTTCACAATCCCTACGCTCGTATTAACGAGATCAGGTCCTTAGGATTTCGCAAATCTGCGATCTCAGCCAAAGCACTCCTTTGTGAGTATTTATTTTTTTCCATTATAAAATGAAAGTACTTACTTGTCAAGATAATAAAAAAGCTGATAATTATCAACTTTTTATTGTTTACCAAATAATTTTTTGTATGTTTTTTGCTTGTCCTTTGTTACAGCAATTTGATTTAAATCAAGAGGATTTGAAAAGCCATTTAAGTAACCTTGAGATGTATATTGGTGTAAATCATAATCAAGGGAAGTATCAGGGGCAGCTTCATAATAGCCTGAGTCTGTACCATAAGTTGGAATCCACACAGCATCAAATCCTTTAGTAGAAATATTTTGTTCTTGCATGAAATAAGTACCAATATAAATACCAACATTTTTAGCACCAAGTTTTTTCAACTCATCACGAAATGCTTTTACACCTTTATTCATATTTTTCATTGTAGCCTCTTCAACGTCAATCCAATAAAACGTTGGTTTATAAGGAGATGCATTTTTGTAAAAAGCTTTTGCTTCTGCCTTCATTTCTGAAGTGTTAGAACCTAGAGCATAACTATAAACAGCAACAGGAACATTGCGTTTTTGAAACTCTTTAATATGCTTTTTAAATGATTTATCAATTCCGGTAGTATAAGCAGCATTATTATGTGCAGTTATTTGTGATCCTCCATAAACACGAACAATTGCACCGGAAATATTTTTAGATAAGGTATCGTAATCGATCTCACTTGGTAGTTGCCAGCCAGAAACATCGATGATTGGATTAAGGACAAACTCTTTTTTTTCTGTGGAACTAGTAGTCGTTTTTGAACTCTGCTTTGTTGTAGTAGGAATACTTGCTCTTGCTTTATTTAAAGTTTGTTTTTGTAAGTAATTAGCATGTATTTTTCCAACAATCAGCATGAGTGCAATTAATGCAAAAAAAACGGCAACCACTAGGGGTTTTATTCTTCTTCTCATTATCCATATTGTAACCTAAAAGACTAAAAAAATCAAAATTTCCTAACTAATTTCTTATGTTTTAGCTGATTTTTAGTGGATTTTTGAACAAAATGACTCATTTTTTCCAAAAATGAAGATAAAAACTACTGTAAAAGAGATAGTGTTAGGAAAAAAGAATAACATTAAAATATCAAACAATATCAATGTTTCTATTAGATAAGTAAAAATTAGGGTTTCTATTTTAAAAAGGTTTGCAATTGATAAATGAATTTGTCATAATAAATTGATTACAATTAGGTGAGGTATCGAATGGCAATAAAACAGATGACAAGAATAGCTATTTTTTCGGCTTTATGTGTCGTTCTACGAATAGCTTTCTCTAGCCTTCCAAATATTCAGCCAATAACAGCATTATTCTTTGTTATTTCTTTATATTTTGGTTTATCAGAAGCGATATTAGTGATGACAATTACAATGTTTACAAGTTCTTTTTTATTAGGATTTGGTCCTTGGATTTTCTGGCAAATACTATCTTTTAGTATCATCTTAATGATTTGGAAGATACTTATTGTACCACTTTTTTCTAAATTTAAGTTTGAGAGAGTCATTAAGTTATTACTCCAATCTCTTATTTTAGCATTATTAGCCTTTTGTTATGGATTGTTGATAGATTCCTTCTTTGCTTACATCTATAGTATGCCTTGGTGGTCTTATGTACTAGCTGGTTTTATTTATAATATTGGTCATGCTTTGTCAACGGGTCTTTTTTATCCCATATTAGTTTCAATTTTTAGGAGATTTAAAAATGAAAAAATATATTAAATTACTGTTAATAGTGTCCCTATTTCTTTTTCTTTCGGCATGTTCTCATTCATCTCATAGCAAGAGTAGTAATCAAAATACAAGACCTAAGGTGAGACTCATTTTGAAAAAAGATAAGTCTGTTTTGGATAAAAAAGTAACTTTCAAAAAAGGTCAAACTGTTATGGCAGTGCTAAAGAAACATTATAAAGTGGTCGAAAATAATGGGTTTATCACAGAAATTGATGGTCTAAAACAAGATCAAGTAGCTAAGAAATATTGGATGTTTGACATAAATGGTAAAGTTGCTCCAAAAGCTGCAAATCAAATCAAAGTTAAATCAGGAGATGTTATTACGTTTTATCAAAAAGTTTATAAATGAAAAGGCATAAATATGCCTTTTTATTTTTTGTCATTTTTTAAATCACTTGTTATTATGATATAATAATGATAAAAAAATGGTAAAAGGATAAAGAAATGACACTTTTTTTAATCATGATGGAAAGAGCGGGTTTAATCATTCTCCTATCCTATGGTTTTGTTCATATTCCTATGATTAAAGAGACTTTAAACTATCCCAAAAAAGCAAAAAACCAATTTATTTTACTCTGTCTCTTTAGTGTGTTTGCAACTATTTCTAATTTTACTGGTGTTGAGATTAAAGCTGACCTATCTATTGTTAATCAAACTTTAAGCCATATTGCTGATCAATCATCTGTTGCAAATACTAGAGTATTAACAATCGGTATGGCTGGACTTATAGGGGGACCATTTATTGGGATCGTAGTAGGTTTAATTTCAGTATTTTTCAGATATTTACAAGGTGGTTTATCACCCTATATCTATGTGGTGTCTTCATTGCTGATTGGGCTATTCTCAGGTATTTCAGGTCATTATTTTAGAAAATCATCAGGTGAAATTACTGTTAGACAAGGCATGTTGATTGGTTTTTTAATGGAAGTGCTACAAATGGTCTGCATTTTATTGTTGAGTCCAAAATTTGAGCAAGCATGGCGATTGGTTGCATTTATTAGTTTACCGATGATACTAAGTAATACATTAGGTGTAGGAATTTTTATTTCTATTATTACGGCCACAAAAAAATTGGAAGATCAAGCAAAAGCAGTCCAGACCCATCAAGTGTTAGAATTAACCAATCTTACATTGCCCTATTTAAGACAAGGTTTATCTATAGAATCATGTCAACCTGTGGCTAAAATTATTTACCAACATATGAATGTCAGTGCAGTTAGTCTAACCAATACAACAACGATTTTAGCTTTTGTAGGTATGGGGTCTGATCATCATCTACCAAACACAGCATTATTAACAGAATTGGCAAAAAGAGCCATTGCAACTGGTAAATTAACTATAGGAAGGACTAAAAGTGAGATAGAATGTCATCATCCTAATTGCCCGTTAACATCTGCTATTGTTATTCCACTAAAATGGCATGAAGAAACCATCGGTACCTTAAAGTTGTATTTTTCTAACGAGGAAAAAATGACTTATGCTGATCAACAAATGGCAATGGGTTTAGGAAATATATTTTCAACACAATTAGCCTTAGGACAAGCTGAAGAAGCAGCAAGACTTTTAAGTGATGCCGAACTAAAGTCATTACAAGCTCAAGTTAATCCTCATTTTTTATTTAATGCTCTAAACACCATTTCTGCATTGATACGTATGGATAGTGAGAAAGCCAGATATCTAGTTGGTGAATTTAGCAAATTTATTCGTTCAAATTTACAAGGAACGAGAAATAACATCATACCTTTAGAAAATGAAATTGAACAAGTTAATGCTTTTCTTGCCTTAGAAAATGCAAGATTTCCAGATAATGTTCAATTTGAAATGCATAATAACATTCCTGTTAATCAAAAAGTTTCCCTTCCGCCATTTACCTTACAAATATTGGTAGAAAATGCTTATAAACATGCCTTTGATAAACAAGAGAATGGCAATAAACTCTGTGTTGATATTAGTATAAAAAGAAATGATTTATTATTGGTAGTTACTGACAATGGTATTGGAATACCAAAGGATAAGCTAAAGCTTCTTGGAAAACAAAAAGTAAAATCAAAAGGAAATGGCTCAGCAATTGAAAATTTAAATAAAAGATTGCATTTTTTATATGGAACGAAGGCAAAACTTCATTTTGAGTCTAGCTCAAAAGGAACCCAAGTAACGGTTAAAATACCACTGGAGGAGATGTGAAGATATGAACATACTAATAGTTGATGATGAACCATTAGCACGTAATGAATTAACTTTTCTTTTAAAACGATTTTCTTCCAAAAATCAAATCAATGAAGCTAGTAATATCAGAGAGGCTCAGTCATGTTTGTTACAAGAGCAGTATGACCTTGTTTTTATTGACATTCATTTAGGTAAAGAGTCTGGTATGACATTAGCTAAGATAATGAATCAAATGAAAAAGCCCCCAAAAATTATATTTGCAACAGCTTATGACCAATATGCATTGGAAGCATTTGAACAAAATGCACAAGATTATCTTTTGAAACCTTATGATTATGACCGTTTGTGCAAGTCTTTAGAAAAAGTCACGAATCACATCCAAAAAAGTAAGTCTCATCAGGAATCAAGACAAGTTTTCTCTGTCTGTTATGACGAAAAAGTGGTAATGGTTAAAAAGCAAGAAATTATCTCTATTGAGGCTATGCAAGGTAAGACGATTTTATACACTCCAAAAACATCATTTTATTCAGACCAAACACTTCAAAAGTGGTTATCAAAACTTCCAAAGGATCAATTTTTAAAAGTTCATCGCTCATATATCATAAATATTAGAGAAATTAAAACAATTGAACCATGGTTTAATCAGACTCTTCGACTTCATATGTCAAACCATCAAGCAATTCCAGTTAGTCGTTCTCATGTCAAAATGTTAAAATCTAAACTTGATTTTTAATTGTTTTAGTTATTTAAATCAGATCATAGCTATTTCGCCCTTCAAAATAGTTAATTCATAAATAATAAAAATGTTATCATTGAAAACTTGCTAAAATATTATTAATGAAAGCGTTTTATTACGCGTGAGAAATTTTAGGAGGTCAGTTATGGTAACATTTTTAGGTGGTATTTTTTTGTTAGTTCTTGGCTATTTTACTTATGGCAAATACATAGAGAAAAATTTTCAAATAGATGCTAACAGGCAGACACCTGCAGAGGTCTTAAAAGATGGCTATGATTTTGTTCCAATGCCAAAATGGAAAAACGCAATGATTGAATTGCTAAACATAGCGGGTACTGGTCCTATTTTTGGACCAATCATGGGTGCATTATATGGACCGGTAGCTTATTTATGGATTATCTTTGGTTGTATTTTTGCAGGTGCAGTTCATGATTATATGATTGGTATGATTTCACTTCGTAATAACGGTGCTTATCTTCCTGAACTAGCAAGTCGCTACTTAGGCAAATCCATGAAACATGTCATTAATATTTTTTCAATGCTTCTGTTGTTATTAGTTGCTACTGTATTTGTAGTAACACCAGCAAATTTGATTTTAAGTATCTTACCAAAAGGATTTCTAGCACTTCCTTGGATTATTGCCATTATCTTTGTTTATTATTTAATTTCTACAGTTTTACCTATTGATAAAGCCTTAGGAAAAGTATATCCAGCATTTTGTGTTATTTTAATGATTAGTACTGCAGCGGTAGGATTTCGATTAGTAACGGGTGGATTTGATATGCCTAATTTGACAGTATCTACTTTTAGGAATATGCATCCAACAGGATTACATATTTTCCCAGCATTATTCTTTACCATTTCTTGTGGTGCTATTTCTGGATTTCATGCCACTCAAGCGCCTATGGTTTCAAGAACAACTGTAAATGAGCGTGAAGGTCGCTTTACTTTCTATGGTATGATGATTGCTGAAGGTGTTATTGCTATGATTTGGGCAGCTGCATCAATGAGTTTATTTAAAGGTCAAACCTTAAATCAAATGATTGCCTCAGGGACACCATCAGCTGTTGTGAATCAAGTGATGGTAATGCTTCTTGGCGGTACATTAGGAACTATTGCTATTATAGGTGTGATTGTTTTACCAGTTTCTTCAGGTTTATCTGCCTTCCGAAGCCTCAGAACGATTGTTGCAGATTATATTCATGTTAAACAAGATACGTTACCGAAAATCTTTGCAGTTACTATACCACTTTATGTTATATCCTTTGTTTTGACGCATGTTGATTTCAACCTCTTATGGCGTTATTTTAACTGGGCAAATCAAGTGACAGCCGTTATAGGTCTTTTAGTAGCGACAAGGTATTTAGTTCTAAAACGTCGAAACTATTTTGTTACTCTGATACCTGCTTCATTTATGCTCTATGCAGTAGTAGCCTATATATTAAGTCAAAAAATCGGTTTTAATATGGGATTAAACTTAATAACTTATCTTGTTTCAACCTTGATTACTGTGGGATTACTCTTCTTGTTTTGGCAGTCCGGACAAAAGCAGTTAAGAACAGTAAGTTCAGATGCTTTCTTGTTTAATGATCAAAAACCCATACATTATTTCGCAAGTTTAGACTAAAAAAAGCAACCATTAGGTTGCTTTTTAATTAATCTCGTTTGTATAAGTTATGATTTGTTCAACTGTTTTATCAAGAAAATCAATAGTATCCAGTATAGGTTTATCTGTTGAAATATCTGCACCAATTAATTTTGCTGTTTCAATAGGAGTGCGACTGCCTCCAGATTTTAAGAAAGCTAACCAATCTTTTGCACCATTGGGATGAGATTTCAAATGGAGATAACCTGTAGTAGAAATGACTAGTCCAGCAGAATAAGTATAGCTGTATAATCCCATGTAATAATGAGACTGTCTCATCCAAGTTAAAGCTGCATCATCATCAATTTCAATGGCATCACCCCAGAATTCGGTTAACACATCCTTCATAATGTGATTTAATTGCTCTGCCCCAAAAGTTCCACCATCTTCAATAAGATTGTAAACTTTTCGTTGGAAAGCAGCTTCTAGGAGATGTGTTATAAAATTATGGAAATAAGTATCAGTCAAACGGTGAGCTAAAGCAAAACGTTTTTGACGTGGTTGATCAAATTGATTTTCCAGATAGTCACTTAACATCAGTTCATTAAAAGTTGAAGGAGCTTCGACATAATAAGTAGACATGTGTGTATTAAAGTAACTCTGAGCATTGTCAGAAAAAATAAATTGCCCTGAATGACCAATTTCATGAATTAGCGTATAAACATCTGACATTCTACCAGTCCAACTCATAAGGACATAAGGATGAACTTTGTAAGGATCTGCAGCATAGCCACCAGAATCTTTGTTTTCATTAGCTGCAAAGTCAACCCAACGTTCTGTTTGATAACGTTCTATTTCAGTTAGGTATTCTTGACCTAAAGGTTTTAAGGAATCCATAACAAGCTTATAGGCATCATCAATAGTGACTTCGGGATTGAGTTCGTTATCAATATCTAGTTTCCAATCTGCAAATGTCATTTTCTCAAGGCCATTTACTTGTGCAACATGTTTTACAAATTTTTGAGCAACAGGTCCAAATTTTGTCATTATAAGGTCAATTTGTCTATCAAACATGCTTTTATCAACTTCTTGTTCAGCTAAGAGATAGTCAAAAACTGAAGCATAACCCTTCATATCGGCGATTAACTTTTCAGATTTTACTTTTGACAGATAAGCTGCAGCAGCAGTATTCTGATGTTTTCTTAGGCCTTTTGAAAAAGAGCGGAAAGCTTTTTCACGAACGTCAGCATCTTCATGGTTTTGATAGAAGTTTTCATAACTCACAAAACTATTTTCATATTGTTTGCCATTAACAGTAAAATTTTCCATTTCAAAGTCGCCAGCTCTCATTTTTGTATAAATGTCATACGGCGCATTTAGAATTTCTCTAAAGTTTGTAATAGTTTCCTCAACTTCAGGGGTTAATAAATGTGCCTTTTGAATTTTAGCTTGCCGGATTATTGCTTTGAAATAGTCGTTTTTCTCTAAGGCATCCAAAATGTCGGTATCCGCATTTGCCAAAGCAGTATCAAAAAAACTTAATTCAACGGATGCTTTTGTAACAAAGTCATCACCAGCTTTAGCGATTTGAGCAAATTCATCACTTGAGAAATCAGTTGTTTGTGGCATAAATGAATAAGTTTCAATATGACTTATTTGAATATAGATTTGCTCAATTTCAAATAAGGCCATCTCAAAATCTTTTTTTGTGTTTAAATGATTTTTATAGTTTCTTTTGAAACTGTTGACGTCTTCAAGAGCCTTTTCAATGGCTAGTAAAAAATCATTACGGTCTTTGTATAGAGCTGTTAAATCCCATAATTCTGTTTCTGGGAATTCAGAACGTTTCTTTAGTTTCATAACCATCTCCTTAAATAAAATACTTATCTTGTTAAGTATACCAAAAATCAGTTATAAGTGATAAAAAGAAATGAAATAAAATGTGGAGAATCTTTCTCATAGAAAAAAGAAAAGCTTGAAATTAACTTTATTTTCAAATGAAAAGTGGTATGATAAAAGGGACAACTTGCAAAAGGAGAATGTAAATTGAGTCTTAAGAAGTTAGAAAGTAGTAATCACTTACAGATTGTCGCTGAAGAAGTGAAACTCTTAAAAGGTTTATTGGATGAGACAACTAAACAACTCATTGGTAACGAAACGTTTAAACAAATTGAAGATATTGTAGCCTTATCAACATCTCAAGAGTATGACAAATTAGAAATGGCTATCTCAAATTTGACAACAAAAGAGATGGATGTTATGTCTCGTTACTTTTCAATTTTACCTTTACTAATTAATATTTCTGAAGATGTTGATTTAGCCTATGAAGTTAATTACCAAAATAATATGGGCCAAGATTATTTGGGTAAATTGGATTTGACCATAGACTTAGTTTCTGAAAAAGAAAATCCCAAAGAAATTTTAGAAAATGTTACCGTAGTTCCTGTTTTAACAGCTCACCCTACTCAAGTACAACGTAAGACGGTTTTAGAGTTAACCAGTAATATCCACCAGTTGTTGCGTCAGTATCGTGATGTTAAGTCAGGTGTGATTAGTAGAAAGAAATGGACTGAAGATTTACGTCGTCTCATTGAAATCATCATGCAGACTGATATTATTAGAGAGAAAAAATTGAAAGTCAAAAATGAGATTACTAATGTTATGGCTTACTATCCAACTTCTCTAATTCCAGCTATCTCTAAATTAACAAGTCAATATAAAGCATTAGCAACTGAGAAAGGAATTTCTCTAGACAATCCAAAACCAATCCAGATGGGAATGTGGATTGGTGGTGATAGAGACGGTAATCCTTATGTCACTTCTGCAACACTTGCTTTATCTGCAACAGTTCAAAGTGAAGTTATTCTTCGTTACTACATTGCAAAAGTATCAAAACTTTATCGTACATTCTCTTTATCAACAACACAAACAACGGTAAGTGAAGCAGTTTTAGCATTAGCAGATGCTTCAAATGACAAATCAATTTATCGTGAAAATGAACCCTATCGTAAAGCCTTTCATTTAATTCAAGAAAAGCTTGAACTAACTATTAGTTCATTTAAAGAGACTTCAGAGTTCGATGCTCAAAATAGTCACTATTATCAAACAGCTGAAGCCTTATTAAATGATTTAACAATGATTAAAGACTCGCTGTTAGAAAATGGTAATCAAGCCATGGTGAGTAGTGAGCTTGAAGAACTAATTCAAGCAGTTCGTTTATTTGGTTTTTACTTAGCAACAATTGATATGAGACAAGATTCAAGTATACAAGAAGCTTGTGTTCATGAATTGTTAGCCTCTGCCAATATTGTTTCAAATTATAGTAGTCTCTCAGAGTCTGAGAAATGTGCTGTCCTTATAAAAGAAATTACTGAAGATCCTAGAACACTATCCTCTACGAATTATCCTAAATCAGACCTTTTGAAAAAAGAACTTGCTATTTATCAAGTTGCGCGTGACTTAAAAGACAGACTTGGCGAGGATGTTATCAAGCAACATATTATTTCTCATACTGAAAGTGTTTCAGATATGTTTGAACTTGCAATTATGTTAAAAGAAGTTGGGTTGATTGATAAAGAAAAAGCAAGAATTCAAATAGTACCACTATTTGAAACCATTGAAGATTTAGAGAATGCTTCAACAATCATGCGAGAATATTTACAGTATGATGTTGTTAAAAGATGGATATCATCCAATAATAATTATCAAGAAATTATGCTTGGTTATTCAGATTCAAATAAAGATGGAGGTTATTTATCTTCAGGCTGGACGCTCTATAAAGCTCAAAATGAATTAACTGAAATTGGACAAGAATTTGGCATTAAAATTACATTCTTCCATGGTCGTGGTGGTACAGTTGGCCGTGGTGGAGGTCCATCTTATGAAGCAATCACGTCACAACCATTTGGTTCAATAAAGGATAAAATCAGATTAACGGAGCAGGGCGAAATCATTGAAAATAAATATGGTAACAAGGATGCTGCTTACTATAATCTTGAAATGTTAATATCTGCAACGGTTGATAGAATGGTCACACGAATGATTACTAATCCAGATGATATTGATCATTTCCGTGACGTTATGGACGGAATTGTCGCTAAAAGTAATCTTGTTTATCGACAACTCGTTTTTGATAATCCCAATTTTTATGATTATTTCTTTGAAGCTAGTCCAATTAAAGAAGTTTCAAGTTTAAACATTGGTTCAAGACCAGCAGCTCGTAAAACCATTACAGAGATTACTGGCTTGAGAGCTATCCCATGGGTCTTTTCTTGGTCACAAAATCGTATCATGTTTCCTGGTTGGTATGGTGTTGGGTCAGCATTCAAAGATTATATAGATCAAGATTCCCAAAATCTTGCTAAATTACAACAGATGTATCAGAAATGGCCATTTTTCCATTCATTATTATCAAATGTGGACATGGTCTTATCAAAATCAAATATGAATATTGCAAAACAATATTCAAAATTAGCAAAAAATTCGGAAGTCAGAAACGTTTTTGATATTATTGAAACTGAGTGGCAACTAACTAAAAAAATGATATTACAAATTGAACAACATGATGATCTCTTAGAAGATAGTCCAACACTTAAACATAGTTTGGAGTACCGTCTCCCTTATTTTGACGTGTTAAATTACATTCAAATTGAACTGATTAAACGACTTCGAGATGGCAAATTATCTGAAACAGAAGAAAAAATCATTCATACTACCATTAATGGTGTTGCTACTGGACTAAGAAATTCTGGTTAATTGATTTAGAGAGAAGTCGTTTTCTTCTCTCTTTTTCTTTTTATTAGACTTGAAAGATGATATAATGCTAGATGATTATTTCTGAATTGGAGAAACTATGAAGATTGATAAAAGGCATTTGCTTAATTACTCGATATTGTTGCCTTATTTAATTTTATCGGTCATTGGACTAATAATTGTATACTCTACAACGAGTGCAACCTTAATTCAATACCACTTAAATCCTTTTAGGTCAGTAATTAACCAAGGAATGTTTTGGCTAGTTAGTTTGATTGCTATTACCTTTATTTACAAATTAAAGTTAAACTTCCTAAAAAATTCAAAAGTACTTACTGTTGCATTATTGGTAGAAGTAATCCTTCTTTTTATAGCACGTTTCTTCACTAAAGAAGTAAATGGTGCTCATGGCTGGATTGTTTTAGGCCCAATCAGTTTTCAACCTGCAGAATACTTAAAAGTTTTAATGGTTTGGTTTTTAGCATTAACTTTTCAGCGTAGGCAGACAGACATCCAAAAATACGATTATCAAGCTCTGACAAAAAATAAGTGGATCCCAAGATCGACTTCTGACTTAAAGGACTGGCGATTTTATTCTCTCTTTATGATTTTATTAGTTGCAGCACAACCAGATTTAGGAAATGCAGCTATTATTGTTTTAACATTATTATTAATGTATTCAGTTAGTGGGATAGGTTACCGTTGGTTTTCAGCCATATTAACAGTTATTGTTAGTGTTTCGGCTTTCTTTATTGGCTTAACCGCCATTGTTGGTGTTGATAAGATGGCTAAGGTGCCATTGTTTGGTTATGTTGCTAAACGGTTTAGTGCTTTCTTTAATCCATTTCATGACTTATCTGGTGCGGGTCACCAACTAGCTAATTCATACTATGCTATGAGTAATGGTGGTTGGTTTGGACTGGGACTAGGTAATTCAATTGAAAAAAGAGGCTATCTACCTGAAGCACAAACAGACTTTGTTTTTTCTATTGTAATCGAAGAACTTGGTTTAATTGGGGCAGCATTAATCTTAGCTCTAGTATTCTTTTTGATATTAAGAATTTTACATGTGGGAATAAAAGCTAAAGATCCATTTAACGCTATGATGGCTCTGGGAGTTGGTGGCATGATTTTGATGCAAATATTTGTCAATATTGGAGGTATATCAGGACTGATTCCTTCAACCGGTGTCACATTTCCTTTTTTATCACAGGGTGGTAATAGTTTGCTAGTCTTGTCGGTAGCTATAGGATTTGTATTAAATATTGATGCTAATGAGAAACGTGAAGAGATTCTAAGGGAAGTAGAACAAGATGATAATTATTTTTCTGAATCTTATTCAAATGATACAAATGTAATTAATATTAATCAATTTCAATAAAATCTCCAAAATGGAGATTTTTTTGTAACCAAATCAAAAGTCATTCGTTTTATTTATGAAAGGGGGAGGTGAGAGACATAAAACTTGATGATTATGAAAAAGAACTTGTTGTCTATGCAAGAGAAATCAGTTTTTATCTTCAAAAATCGGGTGCTTTTAAAGAAGAGGCTGATGATGTCAGTCAAGACGTGCTTTTAAAAATGTTAGAAAGTGATCTGATTTTACCCTTAAATAAGATAAGAGCTTGGATGTATCGAACTGCTGTAAGACAATATATTGATCATTATAGAAGACAACAAAAATATCAGGATATACTACAAAACCATTTTTTTAATGATAAGACACCAAATAAATTTGATTTTAATTACTATACTCCAGTTTATAAAGCAATAGAAAGTCTCAAAAAACATGATCAAATGGTTTTAGATCTCTATTATTTCCAAAATTTCTCTGTAAAAGAGATCAGTACAATACTCCACTATTCAACAAGTAAAGTAAAAGTTGATTTAATGAGAGCACGAAAAAAATTAAAACGAGAACTTGAAAAGGAAGCTTACATTTATGAAGATTTCAACTAATTTTGAAGAAATTGCAAAGAAAAGTAAAAGAAGAAGTTTAGTTAAGACGATTATTATCAGTAGTCTAGTTTCAATTGTTATCATAGGTTTGTTAGTAAAAGCAATGAGCTATATGACGAGTGAGAATGGCAATAAGGTTAAAAGTCATTATTTATTAATGTCTGAAATTGCATATCCCAATATCACGTCAAGTAATTGGACGTTTCAACCATTATCCATTTTTACTGGACAGTTTAAAGCAGATCGTTTTAAAAATATAGATGGTATTTCAGTACCCTACGAAAAGATGGAAGCTAATTATTCTCTGACAAAATCGGATTTAACAGATACAAATGTTTGGCTTAAGACTGGTGACAATGACAAATCTGAGTACACCCAATCAACCAATATCAAATCTCCTGTCTTTTACAATCCAAATGTCAACCAAAAGAATCCTAATAATAAGAAAAAGACAAACGATATTTCATTACTCTCAAAAATGTCAGGTAAAGCAGTAGAAGTAGCTGTTACTTTTGATAAACCCTATACGGTTGATCAAATTTCAAAAATGGTTCCCAATAATTTGTTAATTAATTGGTACTGGATTGGTTCGAAAAGTCATTATGATTTATCAGGTTTAACACCTGATAATCAGTTAGGTATTTCACTACAAGATAGTAAGAAGATGAGTCAGTATGATTTAACATTATTCAGAGAAAATTTAAAATCTGCCTTAGACAAAAACTATTTGAAGAGTGAGTATGGAACAGATACGACAAAAATGACAAGTTCATCGTTTAATCTATCAAGTGACGCTAAAGAATTTTTAAAAGCAAATCAATCGTTAAAAACAGCTAAATTTTCAGGTGTTATTTTAACAGGTAAATCAGAAAACTTCTCAACTTTAACAGGCAAATCATGGATTTATGCCTCAAATATTGGAACTAGTGTCGATATTCAACCTTATCATCAATTAACACGTTAAAATCCATATAAAAAGCATAAAATACTTGCAATTTCGCTATAATTTGCTATAATAGTAAGGTAAAGTTAGACTGTATTGCCTACCGTCTATCTATAAAATATATTTTATTGGAGGCTTTTCCCAAAATGGCAAAAGAAAAATACGATCGTAGTAAACCACACGTTAACATTGGTACAATCGGACACGTTGACCATGGTAAAACTACTTTAACAGCTGCAATTACAACTGTTTTAGCACGTCGCTTACCAACTGCAGTTAACCAACCAAAAGATTATGCTTCTATCGATGCTGCTCCAGAAGAGCGCGAACGCGGAATCACAATCAACACTGCACACGTTGAGTACGAAACTGAAAAACGTCACTATGCTCACATCGACGCTCCAGGACACGCGGACTACGTTAAAAATATGATCACTGGTGCCGCTCAAATGGACGGAGCTATCCTTGTAGTTGCTTCAACTGACGGACCAATGCCACAAACTCGTGAACATATCCTTCTTTCACGTCAAGTTGGTGTTAAAAACCTTATCGTTTTCATGAACAAAGTTGACCTTGTTGATGATGAAGAATTGTTAGAATTAGTTGAAATGGAAATTCGTGACCTTCTTTCAGAATACGATTTCCCAGGTGATGATCTACCAGTTATCCAAGGTTCAGCTCTTAAAGCTCTTGAAGGTGATTCAAAATACGAAGACATCATCATGGAATTGATGAATGTTGTTGATGACTATATTCCAGAACCAGAACGTGATACTGATAAACCTTTACTTCTTCCAGTCGAAGACGTATTCTCAATCACTGGACGTGGTACTGTTGCTTCAGGACGTATCGACCGTGGTACTGTTAAAGTCAATGACGAAGTTGAAATCGTTGGTATCAAAGAAGACATCAAGAAAGCTGTTGTTACTGGTGTAGAAATGTTCCGTAAACAACTTGATGAAGGTCTTGCTGGTGATAACGTTGGTGTGCTTTTACGTGGTATCCAACGTGACGAAATCGAACGTGGACAAGTTCTTGCTAAACCAGGTTCAATTCATCCACATACTAAATTCAAAGGTGAAGTTTACATCCTTTCTAAAGAAGAAGGTGGACGTCATACTCCATTCTTCAACAACTATCGTCCACAATTCTATTTCCGTACAACTGACGTAACAGGTTCAATCGAACTTCCAGCAGGTACAGAAATGGTTATGCCTGGTGATAACGTAACAATCGATGTTGAATTGATTCACCCAATCGCCGTTGAACAAGGTACTACTTTCTCAATTCGTGAAGGTGGACGTACTGTTGGTTCAGGTATCGTTTCAGAAATTGAAGCTTAATTTTTATTAAGTTCCCAGAATTAACAGTTATTTGTCAGACAACAAATAGTTAAGAGTCTCATTCGAGACTCTTTTTTATTTTCTGAAAAAAATTGCTATCTTTGTGAAAAATATAGTAAATTATTACCAATTTCTTTAATAATAATGTCTTTTATGGTAAAATGGAGTAGTAAAATATATAGAAGAAGAGGTATGTGAAATGTCACGTAAACCATTTATCGCTGGTAACTGGAAAATGAACAAAAACCCAGAAGAAGCTAAAGCATTTATCGAAGCTGTAGCATCTAAATTACCATCATCAGATCTTGTTGAAGCTGGTATTGCAGCTCCTGCATTGACTTTATCAAGTGTATTAGAAGTTGCTAAAGGTTCAGAATTGAAAGTAGCTGCTCAAAATTCTTATTTTGAAAATTCAGGTGCTTTTACTGGTGAAAATAGTCCCAAAGTCATTGCAGAAATGGGAGCTGATTACATTGTAATTGGTCACTCAGAACGTCGTGATTACTTCCATGAAACTGATGAAGATATCAATAAAAAAGCAAAAGCAATTTTTGCAAATGGTTTGCTACCAATCATTTGTTGTGGTGAATCACTTGAAACTTACGAAGCTGGTAAAGCAGTAGAATTTGTTGGTGCACAAGTTTCAGCTGCATTAAAAGATTTAACTGCAGAACAAGTTTCTTCTTTAGTAATTGCTTATGAACCAATCTGGGCTATTGGTACTGGTAAATCTGCTACTCAAGATGATGCACAAAACATGTGTAAAGCTGTTCGTGATGTTATAGCTGCTGATTTTGGTCAAGACGTTGCTGACAAAGTACGTGTTCAATATGGTGGTTCAGTTAAACCTGAAAATGTTGCATCATACATGGCATGTCCAGATGTTGACGGTGCTCTTGTTGGTGGTGCTTCACTAGAAGCAGAAAGTTTCCTAGCTTTATTAGATTTTGTACAATAAATTAAAAAAAGCCTTCTTAAGGAAGGCTTTTTTTAGTTTATTATTTTTAAAACGGGATTCAATATTTTATAAAACTCGCCAACTAAAATATCAAGTTGTCCACCAAACTGACTTTTGAATTTAAAATTACCTTTTCCAGCATTAGCCATTTCAGTTTCAGTCGTACCATAAAAATTAAAAAGTTGGTATTGATTATTAATAGCATACTGCAACATTTCCCAATGAATGAGAGTAGCTGCACAAAAGTTCATATATCGTTCATCGTTTCCACCTTGGAAACTTACTATTTCATTTCCATAGCACATAAATAGATATGATGACAATGGTAATTTATTCCCTTGGATTGACATGTGATCAAATTCTTCTTGACGTTTATAATATGATCTTAATTGATCTTTTGCATCTGCAATTTGACCTTTTGTTCTTTTTTTCTGAGGTCTATCTTCCAGTTCTTTTATTTTTGTTTCAAAAGACGAGATATTTTGATTTAAATAGTTCTGGTAAGCCTCACAATCAAGATATGCTAGCATAAATTTTGCATGTTCTTTGAATTGTTCCTTGATTGATTTAAAGTAGTCAAATTCTTGTATTGAAAATCCTTTTCGTTCTCCAGTCATTTGGAGAATATGATAAAATTCATCTAAATTTTCAACATTTAGTTCCTCAATTTTAACCTGCATGGCCTGAGATTTTTTGATATCTCTTTTTACAGAAGGGATTAAATTCTCAAGAAGTTCCTCTTTTGTATGAATAGTCTCCAGAGGTTTCACAAATTGAGTATTTATTATCATTTCTTGTTCTTTATCAAAAGCCCTTTGATATCCAGCAGTTGAAAATGATTTAATGAGTTCACCGTTTAATTGTGATTGAACCGTCTGTAGTTGGTTATCCTTTATTGTTTCTATAACATAAGGGAAATAGCTTATTTTTGCAACCTTTTGTTTTTTGAAGTAGGACTCCAATGAAGCTATTAATTGGCTTATCAGTGCTTGATCTTGATTTGAGTATATTGGACCGTGTAAAATGAGAGCTTCTTTAAAAAAACGTTTGATTTTTCGATATTGAACAAGCAACTGTCCAACAATTGTTTCATCTTCAAAAACAAGTAGACAAGAGACATCTCTACCTCGTAAGGCTTGTAATCTTGCCATTTGCCCAGTTTGTAGAAAATTTTGTTGTGGAAAATTTTCTTGACTCTTTGTGAATGTTTCCCAGTCGACTTCTTTGATGTTTAACATAATCCCTCCGTTATTCATGATGTTTTTTACGGATTTTATAGGCTAACATAGCAGGTTTTGACAAAAGTCCTACTGGAATATTAAATTCACCTACAAACTCTTCAACTGTTGGTAAAAATTGAATTTTAAATTTATAAAGACCACCATCTAAGTCATTTTCTAACCCACCCATATTTTGTGATATAAATCCATTTGAAAATAGATACTCAATCGTTTCATACCAGACTGCTACAGATGGTTGGTACTGACTATAAATAGTATCTGTACCAGCATATAGGTTATCAGAGATATCACCAAATTGAAGATTAAGTGTGCCCCCGATAGGAATAATATCTGCCATATTTTCTTTGACTTGTCTTTCTTCTAAAAACTCTTTTTCTTCAGTAAGACGTTTTATGGCATTTACATTTTCTGTTCGTTTTGATTCTTTTGTTTTATCATTGAACTTAGCCGCAATTTTTTCTTGTTTATCTAATTCTTTTTCAATTGCCTCTAATCTGTCTGAAATATGTAATCTAGCCACTCCGATAAAAGAACTATCAGGATAAGTTTCTAATAATTTTTGATAATAGTCTGCCCCTCTTAAATTGATATTCTTTCGTTCTTCTGTTTTTTTCATGACTGTTGCAAATTCTTCAACAAGTTCTACGCCACCAAAGACGACATCAACATTTTTGTTTCGGGCTGTTTTGATTTTCCGTTTCATCGTTTTTGACAATTTATCAAAAGAAAATTGATCTGCATAAATATTTGCTTGAAAACGCGGTTGAATATTAGTCCCTAATTCTGTAGTTAGACCAGTCCATTCAACTCCTAAAGAAGTTAATGTATTTAAAACTGCTTTTGTCTTTTCATTGATTTCGTGATAGTTCTCTTGATTGTGCACACGGTAAATTAATGCAGGATCAAATTTTACAAATAATGCTTTCTGTTTTTTTCCAATTTCTTTTAATGATTTAACAACAAAGCGTAGTAATTCTTTATCGTCATAGTTCATAATAGGTCCTCTTGGAATATACAACATGGTAAAACCAAGTGGTAGAGGTTGTATTAAGATGGCTGCAACTGCAGCTAGTTCATGATTTTTATAAAAACCAACACGTTCATGTTTCCAATTATCTTTTACTTTAGCCCAATTTGCACTTTGCAAGACATTTTTTAATGGGCTTTTTTTGACAAAATTGTCATGTTCTGATTTTGAAATGCCTGTTTTATAGGTGTACATTAGTTTAATACCCATTTGCGAATAGCATAAGCTACGCCACTTTCATTATTAGATTTTGTAATATATTTTGCAATTTCCTTTATTTCTGGAGTACCATTTTCCATTACTACAGGATTACCAACAACTTCAAGCATAGCCCGGTCATTTTCGGCATCGCCAATAGCCATAGTTTCTGACATATCAATAGATAGTCTCTCTGCCAAGTGCTTTATTGCATTGCCTTTACTAACCTGTTTTGCCATGAATTCTAGATAAAAAGGTGTGGATTTGACAATATTGTATTTATCATAAAATTCTTTAGGAATGAGTTTTATGGCTTTATCTAAAACATCTGGTTCATCAATCATCATCATTTTAACAATATCTTTAGATGCCATTTCTTCTGGTGTTCTATAATAAACTGGCATATTGACTAGTGTTGCTTCATGAATGGTGTATTTACCAATATCGCGATTAGCTGTGTAGATACCTTCTTTAGTAATGGCATGCATATGTAATCCAAGTTTGCGACTCAAAAATTCGATATCTAAATAATCTTCATAAGTCATAGTTTCTTTAACAATTTCTTCACCTGTAGCAGTGTCTTGAACCAAACTACCATTAAAAGTGATAACATAGTCACCTTCATCTTTTAAATCAAGTTCGTAAAGTAATTGTTCAACACCAGCAATCGGTCTTCCTGTAGCCAGCATAACTTTGACCCCTGCTTTTTTGGCATCTTTAACAGCTGATAAAACGTCATCAGTTATTTTTCGGTCGTCATTGATTAAAGTACCATCGATATCGACAGCAACAAGTTTTATAGACATAGTTAACTCCTTTTGAAATTTGCAAAAAATCTCTACCTTATATCTTACTAAAAAAGGCAGTTTTTGTCATGGTATACCTTTAGTATTTAAAAAGCTGAATAATGTTATCGTTTACATAAAAAAAGTAATCGTATGATTACTTTTTAGTGATCAAATGTAAAATGTTCATTTGATAAATAACTGATAAAAACTTCTTTATTTGCGGAAAACAGATCATCTGTTTGTAACATTTCTTTAGGAAAGTAGAAACGTCGATCACCAAAAGTAGTACCAGTCAAAGTTTTGACAATTGGTGATAATTTAGATAATTCTTGGCGATTGCCATCTTTTTGGATGATTTCAATTTGCATTCTTGGATTTTCTCGTTCAGGACGATAAATATCATAAGGGAGATCAAAATTGACATGCACACCTGTATAATATTCTGGATCAAATCCAACTGAAGCAACAATGTCTTTTAATCTATCTAAAGAAGGTTCAGATTTAGCTTCAAAAGTTACGGATTTTGGCACAACCCTATTAATAAATCGTTTTGCTAAATCTGACAAGATATTATCTGGACTTGACATCCAGGACTGAAAATAAGTAGTCATCACACCATCATCTAAAGCTAAGTAGTCTTGAAGATTATAATGATTTTCAAAAAATGGAATTAACAATGGTGATGATTTTTCAAAATAAGAATGGGTCCTTTGGTATAAATACTTTGCCCTTTTAAATAAATTTTGTAGTAACATCTCCATTCCTCGACTTGCAGGATGAAAATAAACTTGCATGTACATTTGATATCGACTAACAATATAATCTTCTACTGAATGCATACCACTATAGTCAAATACGATGCCATCAGTAGTTGGTCTAATAACTCGTAAGATCCTCATGAGGTCAAATTGTCCATAATTGGCAGCTGAATAATAGGAGTCTCTTAAAAGATAATCCATACGATCACAGTCGATTTGACTAGAGATGAGCTGAACGACCTGCTTATTTGGATAAGTGTGATTAATAACACTGGCTACTTTTGAGGGAAAGTCTGGTGATACTTTAGAAAGAATTTGATTAATCTCAGTAGTCGGATTAGTAATGATTTCCTGAGTAAATGCTTCATGATCTGTTTCAAAAAGACGTTCAAATGTATGAGAATAAGCACCATGACCAATATCGTGTAATAGAGCAGCTGTCATGGTTAACAGGGATTCTTTTGTATCCCAAATATCAGTGTATTTTTGTTCGAAAATTTCGGTGACTCGACGAGCTATCTCATAAACTCCGAGACAATGTGAAAAACGACTATGTTCAGCCCCGTGAAAGGTAAAAGAAGTTGTTGGGACTTGTTTAATTCTTCTTAGTCGTTGAAATTCAGGTGTATTTATAAGATCATAAATGACTTTTTGATTAACATGGATATAATTGTGAACGGGATCACGAAAAACTTTTTCATTCATAAGCCTATTATAACAAAAAAATAATTTCCTACCTTAAATTGAATAAGTATAAGTTTACAAAACTCATAATTTACCATACAATAAGTCATATCATGAAAAGTTAGGATTTTAGTCACTAAAATGCACATTTATATTAATAACAAAATCTCAATGCCAGATTATCAAGAAACAATAAAAGAATCATACCCAGTTGAATTGATAAAAAAAAATGGTTATTGTTTTCTCGTTTATCAAAATGAAGAAAACGAAAAAGTCATATTAAAATTTAACAACGAAGAATTAACAATGACAAGATATACAAATCCAAAAACAATTATGCAATTTCATAAAAATGAAGTTAAAGAAATGATGATTCCAACACCCCTTGGAAGGCAAGTATTTTTGACAAAAACGGATTTCTTTGAGTTTTCAAAAGATACCCAATCCTTATCATTACATTATCAACTCAAACAAGCAGCGAATGGTAATCTAATGGCAAATTACCAAATGAAAGTAGAGTGGCATTAATATGGCTGAAAAAAAGAAAGAAGGAATGACTAGTGTTATAGCAGCACTGTCAGCTAATGTCTTAGTCGCAATTTCTAAATTAATTGGATTTTTATTATCGGGATCAACAGCTATGATGAATGAGTCAATTCATAGTATAGTTGATTGTGGCAATCAATTATTATTAATTGTAGGTGATAAAAAAGCTAGTCGGCAAGTAAGCTCGAAACACCCTTTTGGTGAAGCACGAGCAAAATATTTTTATAGTACTATTGTAGCTATGATGCTCTTTTTTGGTGGTGGAGCCTTGGGTATTATGGAAGCAATCGAAAAATTAACAAGTCCTTCTCATGAAATTGAAAATGTTGTTATTGTTATTGCAATATTAATTTTTGGAATGCTTGTTGAAGGTTCAAGTCTTAGAGTTGCTTTTAAAGAAATAAAAGCATTAAATCAAGAAAACCTTCCATTATTTCAATTTTTAAAAGAAAGTCGTCATAGTGAGATTTTAATCATCTTTGCAGAAGATTCATGTGCAGTAATTGGTTTAGTATTAGCTCTTTTAGGAACAATTTTGTCTTATCTTACGGGTAATGCTGTTTATGATGCTATCTCAGGCTTGTTGATTGGTATAATGCTTTGCCTAGCAGCATTATTTTTAGCTAAAGAATTCTACAGCTTAATTATTGGTGAAAGTGCAACTGAAAAAGATCTTGCTATTATCAAAGCATCTTTTGTAGGTCCTGAGTTGGATCATTTAATAGATTTAAAAACGATTCATTTAAGTGCAACAGATTTATTGGTCACAGCAAAAATTGAATTAAACACAAATTATATTGCAGATGCTTCAAAGATTATTAATCAAATAGAATTAAAGATTAGAAATTCACTTCCTCAATACCGTATTTTTATTTATATTGAAACAGATACTTATCAAGAGAATTATAAGTCCTAAACTTGCTAATTGTGAGATAATTTTATATAATAAAGTGGTATATCAAGGGAGTAGCGGACGAATTTATTGATTTAAACGAGTTAAAGTTTATTTCATTTTAAATCGTGTTAATGTCGTCATTACGAAAGAAATTTCCGGCATTGGCTTAAACGGCGAGACTTGTTTTTAAAAACAAGTCTCTTTTTGTATCTTAAAAATCAAAAAGAGACTAAAAAAGGGAGGAAATTTTTGTTGAAAGAACAAAAAAAAGGTGTGTTCTACACACAGTCGGAGGAAAAAGTTCTCGCTCAATTAGAGTCAACGCAAGAAGGTTTAAGTAGTCAAGAAGCTGATAAGCGTCTTAATGAATTTGGCCGCAATGAGTTGGAAGAGGGAGAAAAACGCAGTCTCTTTATGAAATTCATCGATCAATTTAAAGATTTGATGATTATCATTTTAATTATATCAGCCTTTTTATCAGTGATTACAGAAGGTTCAAAAGGGCTTACAGATGCTGTTATCATCTTAGCAGTAGTTATCCTTAATGCAGCGTTTGGTGTTTATCAAGAAGGACAAGCAGAAGCAGCGATTGATGCTTTAAAGTCAATGTCTAGCCCATTAGCACGGGTTCGCCGTGATGGACATGTGATTGAAGTGGACTCAAAAGAACTTGTACCAGGAGATATTGTTCTTTTAGAAGCCGGTGATGTTGTTCCTGCTGACATTCGCCTTTTTGAAGCTAATTCCTTAAAAATTGAAGAATCAGCATTGACAGGTGAATCAGTACCAGTTGAAAAAGACTTAACAACTGAGGTTAAAGCTAATGCTGGAATTGGTGACCGTCTAAATATGGCTTATCAAAATTCAAATGTTACTTATGGCCGTGGGCAAGGTGTTGTTACAAACACCGGTATGTATACTGAAGTTGGTAACATTGCTGGTATGCTAGCTAATGCAGATGAAACAGATACTCCACTTAAGCAAAATCTTGATAATCTATCAAAAATTTTAACTTATTCAATTCTAGTTATTGCTGCCATCACATTTGTAGTAGGTGTTTTCTTCAGGGGCGAACAACCATTGGAAGGTTTGATGACCGCCGTAGCTTTAGCTGTAGCAGCTATTCCAGAAGGCTTACCTGCAATCGTAACAGTCGTGCTCTCACTTGGAACACAAGTTTTGGCAAAACGCCATGCGATTATTCGTAAGTTACCAGCTGTTGAAACACTTGGCTCAACTGAAATTATTGCTTCAGATAAAACTGGGACATTAACAATGAACCAAATGACTGTTGAAAAAATATATACAAACAGTCAACTTCAAAATTCATCAGTAGAAGTAGCACCTATAAACAATACGCTTCGTATCATGAATTTTGCTAATGATACGAAAATTGATCCATCTGGTAAATTAATTGGTGATCCAACAGAGACAGCACTTGTCCAGTTTGGGTTAGATCAAAATTTTGATGTTAGAGAAATTTTGAAGGCGGAACCTCGTGTCGCTGAGTTACCATTTGATTCTGATCGTAAATTAATGTCTACGATTCATAAACAAGCTGATGGACATTACTTTGTTGCTGTTAAAGGGGCACCAGATCAACTTTTAAAACGCGTTACACATATTGAAGACAATAGTCAAATTAGACCTTTGACGGATGCTGATAAAGAAGCTATCTTAAAAACAAATAAAGATTTAGCCAAACAAGCATTGCGCGTTTTAATGATGGCTTATAAGGTTGTAGATGCTATTCCAACTTTGGAATCTGAAGTTGTTGAATCTGACTTAGTCTTTAGTGGACTTGTTGGTATGATTGACCCAGAACGTCCTGAAGCTGCTGAAGCAGTTAAAGTTGCGTGTGAAGCTGGTATTCGTCCTATCATGATAACTGGAGACCATCAAGATACTGCTGAAGCTATTGCAAAAAGACTTGGAATCATCGATCCTAATGATACTGAAGATCATGTCTTTACAGGAGCTGAGTTAAATGAATTAAGTGACGAAGAGTTCCAAAAGGTATTTACAAAATACTCAGTTTATGCGCGTGTATCTCCAGAACATAAAGTACGCATTGTAAAAGCATGGCAAAATGAAGGTAAAGTTGTTGCTATGACTGGTGATGGTGTCAATGATGCACCGTCACTAAAAACTGCTGATATTGGTATTGGAATGGGTATCACTGGTACAGAAGTATCAAAAGGCGCATCTGATATGGTTCTTGCAGATGATAACTTTGCCACTATTATCGTCGCTGTCGAAGAAGGACGAAAAGTTTTCTCAAATATTCAAAAAACAATTCAATATCTCTTGTCAGCAAATATGGCTGAAGTCTTTACCATTTTCCTAGCAACTTTATTTGGTTGGGATGTCTTGCAACCAGTTCATCTGCTTTGGATAAATTTAGTAACAGATACGCTACCAGCTATTGCTTTAGGTGTTGAACCTGCTGAGCCAAATGTTATGAAACATAAACCCCGTGGTCGCAAATCTAATTTCTTTGATGGTGGTGTCAAAGAAGCTATTTTATACCAAGGTTTCTTCCAAACAGCACTTGTACTAGGTGTTTATGGTTTTGCACTTCTTTTCCCAGAACACTCTCAAAATCATCTAATGCATGAAGATGCTCTAACTATGGCATACGTGACACTAGGTCTTATACAATTGGTTCATGCCTTCAACGTAAAATCTGTTTATCAATCAATATTTACAGTTGGTGCCTTTAGAAATAGACTCTTCAATTACTCTATTCCCATTGCATTTGTCATTTTGATGGTTACTGTAGTTGTTCCTGGATTTAATAGTGTCTTTCATGTGTCACACTTATCAATCACACAATGGTTAGTAGTTATTATCGGAAGTTTATTGATGATCGTTTTAGTTGAACTTGTAAAAGCAGTTCAACGAATGACTGGTCAAGATAAAAAAGCAATTTAATAATAAAAAAATAGCAGTTAAATCTGCTATTTTTTTGTTGAGCAAAGCATTTAGGCTTGAAGTCAGTTTATGATAAACTGTATAAAAGAAAGGTTTGAAATAATAATGACTGTCATTTTTGCCCACCGTGGAAGTAAATGGAACCGACCTGAAAATACGATTGCAGCATTTGATGAAGCATTGCGTGTAGGGTCTGATGGAATTGAATTGGATGTTCATCGAACTAAAGATAATCATTTAGTAGTGATTCATGATGAAAGTGTTGACCGTACAACAAATGGTGTAGGGTTAGTCCGAGATTTAACACTTGCTGAACTAAAAGAGTTAGATGCTGGTTCTTGGTTCTCAGTTGACTATTTTAGAGAAAAAATTCCGACTTTTATTGAAGTCCTTGAATTTTTAGAAGAAAAAAATTTTCAAGGTTTTTTAAACATCGAAATCAAAACAAATAAATTCCATTATCCGCATATCGAACGAGAAATTGCACAAGTGATGCAAATGAGACAATGGCCTTTTAAATACCTTTATTGTAGTTTTTCTTTTAATAGTTTGAAAATAATGCACGAAGAAGATCCAGAAATCGAACTGGCTTATTTAGTTAAAAGAAACCCTTTTAAAATTTTTATTGGTCGTAAAGCTAAATTCATTGGTGCTTTACATCCTAATAAATTATGGTTTTTCAAAAGAGTTACCAAGGTTCCATTTTTTGGAAAAAATATCAGACCTTGGACACTAAATAAACGAAAACAAATATCACAAACTTTCGATCAAAAGATAGTTGGATTCATGACAGATAATCCAGAATTAGCAGTCAAAATTAGAAATGAAAAACAGCGATCATAATTGATGATTGCTGTTTTAGTTTAATTCAAAAAGAGTCATTGCTTTTTCAAATTCTTCTGCTAAGTGAGTTCGGTAATAGTTTTCAAATTCAGGAAGTGATTTTATTTTATGCAAACGTTTATTAGGATTATACACATGATTTAAATTCAGTTGAGGATTTTCTGCGATAAATTGATGTGTTAAGTTCCATTCTTTAACGTAACCAAGTGGATTGGAATGATAGTTAACACCATCAATCATATGATTACAAAACGAATGATGATTATGGCCAAAAACAACGTGTTTAATCGAAAATTTTTGAAAAGCAGAATGAAAAGCGGAACTCCCCAAAAATGCATAGACACAATAACATCATCTCTTTTAAGAGTTGACAGTTTATCTTCTAGCTTTTGAATAATTTGTTTAGTAATATTAGGATCACTTTCACCACGTCTTAAACGACGGTCGAACCAAAATTGGTTTTTAAAATGTTTATTTTCAGATATGGTTTTTTCTGGGAAGAAGCTATAATCATACCACCCATGAAAAGCAAGTAGTGTTGTTTTATCTGTTAATGAATAAGTTTTGAAATCTAGTTGATTGATGAGTTTTTCATCAAGATCTAACATATCATGGTTACCTAGATTATATGTAACTGTTAAATGGTCCGAAAGTTCCTTTAAAAAGGGAAGACTCTGATCAAAATAGTGATTTGAAATATCGCCAGCGATATGTAAATGATCAATTTGATTTTTTGTTAAAACCTTTAGTAATGTTTTTACTTCAAAATCACCAAAATGATTAATATCAATATGCAAATCACTCATAATTGCTAATTTAGTCATGGTAATATTCTAGCAAAATAGCAGCCTTTGGACTACTTGAAAGCTTTCTATTGTCATAAAATTTTAATAAAAGTTACAATTCGTCATCATTCAGTATTGAGTTCTTTATTATTTTCCTATATGATATTATCATGGATATAAAAGCAGAAATTCAAGAGCTAGCAAAATCAATAGGAATCTCCAAAATTGGCTTCACAACAGCAGATGATTTTGACTATTTAGAAAAGTCATTACGTTTAGGTGTTGAAGAAGGTCGTAATTCAGGTTTTGAACACAAAATTATTGAAGAAAGAATTAAGCCTAAACTTTCATTAGATTCGGCTAAGACGATCATTTCAATTGCTGTAGCATATCCTCATAAATTACCAGTACAACCACCTGAAACACAATTTAAAAGAGGTAAAATAACACCCAATTCTTGGGGATTAGATTATCATTATGTTTTACAAGAAAAACTTGATAAATTAGCTAAAGGTATCGAAAAGTTAACTGAGAACTTCGAATATAAAGGTATGGTAGATACAGGGGCATTAGTTGATACAGCTGTTGCTAGGAGAGCTGGTATTGGCTTTATCGGTAAAAATGGTCTTGTCATTTCAAAAGAATTTGGCTCATACATGTTTCTTGGCGAATTAATTACCAATCTTGAAATTGAACCTGATCAACCTGTTGATTATGATTGTGGCGATTGTCGGAGATGTCTTGATGCCTGTCCGACCTCTTGCCTGATTGGTGATGGCACCATGAATGCCAAAAGATGTTTATCATTCCAAACGCAAGACAAAGGCATGATGGATCTTGAATTTCGTAAAAAAATCAAAACGGTTATCTATGGTTGTGATATCTGTCAAATCTGTTGTCCTTATAATAAAGGTATTTCAAATCCTTTAGCCACCGAGATTGATCCAGAATTAGCACAACCTGAATTAATCCCATTTTTACAATTGTCCAACAAAGGATTTAAAGAGAAATTTGGAAAAATAGCTGGTTCTTGGCGAGGAAAAAATATTCTACAGCGTAATGCTATTATTGCTTTAGCAAACGCACATGATAAGAATGCGGTCGTTTATTTGTTAGAAATTATCGATAAAAATAATAATCCAATTCATACGGCAACTGCAATTTGGGCAATTGGTGAGATTGTTAAAAAACCTGAACAGGACTTAATTGATTTTATGACAAACTTATCATTTGAGAATAATAATTGTCAAAATGAATTAAATGAACTGGTTACAAAATGGCAATTCTAGTAGTCTTGTGTTAAAATATTGATGAATATCATTGATATTTATTCTGTTGAAGCGTAACTATCATATACTTAAGAAAACTTATAGAAAAAAGGAGTAAACTATGGAAGTGGCTGAAATTCGCCAAAAAATAGTAGAAAATAAAGAGAAGTTGACTAGCTTCAGGAGGTCTCTTTGACTTAGAGCATCTTGAAGAAGAGATTGCACAATTAGAGCATCAAATGACAGATCCAGATTTTTGGAATGATAATATTGCTGCTCAAAAAACTTCCCAAACTCTAAATGATTTGAAAGCAACTTATGATAATTTCCAGACAATGCAAGAATTATCAGAGGAGTCAGAATTATATTTAGAAATGCTTGATGAAGATGCGTCTATTCAATCAGATTTAGAAGAGACCTTGTCTAAACTTGATGTGTTGATGCAAAATTATGAAATGACATTACTGCTTTCAGAACCCTATGATAACAATAATGCCATTTTAGAAATTCATCCCGGTTCAGGAGGAACAGAAGCACAAGATTGGGCCGAAATGCTTTTTAGAATGTATACTCGCTACGGTAATGCAAAAGGTTTTAAAGTAGAAACCCTAGATTATCAAGCAGGTGATGAAGCAGGAATCAAATCTGTAACCCTTTCCTTTGAGGGACCGCATGCTTATGGCTTGCTAAAATCTGAAATGGGTGTTCATCGCTTAGTTCGTATTTCTCCATTTGATTCAGCTAAAAGAAGACATACTTCATTTGTCTCTGTAGAAGTCATGCCAGAGTTAGATGATACTATTGAAGTTGATATCAAAGATGACGATATTAAGATGGATACTTTCCGATCAGGTGGTGCTGGTGGACAAAACGTTAACAAAGTTTCTACAGGTGTTCGACTAACCCATATTCCAACAGGCATTGTGGTTGCATCTACTGTTGATCGAACACAATATGGAAATCGTGATCGTGCTATGAAAATGCTTCAATCAAAACTTTATCAATTAGAACAAGAAAAGAAAGCTCAAGAAGTTGATGCGCTAAAAGGTGATAAAAAAGAAATAACTTGGGGCAGTCAGATAAGGTCTTATGTTTTCACACCATACACTATGGTAAAAGATCACCGAACTAGTTATGAAGTTGCGCAAGTTGATAAAGTCATGGATGGTGAAATTGATGGTTTTATTGATGCATATTTGAAATGGCGTATTGAGGATTAAAGAAGAAACTACTTTACTAAAATAAAAAGGAAATAAAAAATGGCATTAATTGAAATGAAAGATGTTACGAAAAAGTATCATCGCTCAACAACTGCCTTAAGAGATATGACAATATCTGTGAATCAAGGTGAATTTGTGTATTTAGTTGGCCCTTCAGGTGCTGGTAAATCAAGCTTTATTAAATTACTATATCGTGAAGAGAAGGTTTCAAACGGAACACTTCGCGTTGGTGAATTTAATTTAAACAAACTAAAGAAAAAAGACGTTCCCATTTTACGTCGTAATATTGGTGTTGTTTTCCAAGATTACAAATTATTACCTCGTAAAACTGTATTTGAAAATGTTGCTTATGCTATGGAAGTTATTGGTGCCAAACGTCGTGACATCAAAAAACGTGTGCCTGAAGTCTTAGAGTTAGTAGGGTTAAAATACAAAATGCGTTCTTTCCCAGATCAGTTATCTGGTGGGGAGCAACAACGTGTGGCAATTGCTCGTGCAATCGTCAATAATCCAAAATTATTAATTGCCGATGAACCTACAGGAAACTTGGACCCTGAAATTTCATGGGAAATCATGCAATTACTTGAACGCATTAATATTCAAGGAACTACTGTATTAATGGCAACACATAACAGTCACATTGTAAATGCCTTACGCCACCGTGTAATTGCCATTGAGGATGGTAAAATTGTACGTGATGAGGAGAAAGGAGAATATGGTTACGATGATTAGAAATTTCTTCCGTCACCTATGGGAATCAATTAAAAATTTAAAACGAAATGGATGGATGACTTTTGCTTCCATTACTTCAGTAACAGTAACATTAGCTTTATTAGGACTTTTTGTTTCAGTTTTGTTAAATACTGAAAAATTAGCTAGTGATGTGGAAAACAATGTCAGAATTAATACCTACTTAGCGGTAGATTCTAAAGATAGTTCTGAAACTATTCAAAATGAAGCTGGTGAGACAGTAGTGAATGCTGATTACCACAAAGTTTACAAAGACATTTTAAAAATTTCTGGTGTTAAATCTATTGATTTTTCTAGTAAAGAAAACGAATTGAAAAAACTTAAAGAAACTTATGGTGATGTTTGGAGTATGTACGATAATGATTCCAACCCACTTCAAGACATTTATATCGTTGAAACAAAATCACCAAGTCAAGTTAAGAAAGTTGCTAAAAAGATTAAATCTTTAGAAGGCGTTGAATCCGTCAATTATGGTGGTATCCAATCTGATAAACTCTTTAAGATTACCAAATTTATCCGTACTTGGGGTGTGGTAGGAGCAGCTATCTTTATACTAATGGCTATTTTCCTCATTTCAAATACAATTCGTATGACCATCATGAATCGAAAACGCGATATTGAAATTATGCGTTTGGTCGGTGCAAAAAATTCTTATATCAGAGGACCATTCTTCTTTGAAGGTGCTTGGATCGGTTTATTTGGTGCTATTATTCCTTCAGTATTAATGTTCTATCTCTATCATTTTGTTTATAGTGAATATAGTCGTCAATTGCAACCACAAGGACTTTCTTTATACCAACCAAGTTTATTTTTACCAGCATTGATTGGTGGATTGTTCATTATTGGAATTATTATTGGTTCTATTGGTTCTGTATTCTCAATGAGACGCTATCTAAAAATATAAAAAAACAAGCTACAGCTTGTTTTTTTTAATTTTGAAAATAAGGATTAAAATTTTTCTCATGAGCAATAGTTGTGTTCATACCATGACCTGGATAAACACTGAAATGGTTTGGGAGTGTGAAAAGTTGATTCTTGATACATTCAAGTAACTGATCGAGATTTCCAGTTGGTAAGTCAGTTCGACCAATTGTTTCTTTAAAGAGAGCATCACCAGTAATGACTAATTCAGATTCTGAAAAAATAAATGAAACACCGCCAATTGAGTGACCTGGCGTTGGTACAACTTTAAAATGAAATCCTTCTAAATCATAGATTTCATCGTATTGAAAGTAAAAATCAGCTGGTTTTGCGATAACATTTGGTAATTCTGCATGCCTAGGCATTCCTGATAAATTATCCTCAGGTGATTCAAGCCAGCTTGCTTCGGCTTCAGCAACATATACTGGTGGGTTATTAAATGTTTCTCTCACTAAATCTAAACTCATAATGTGATCATAATGAGTATGAGTTAGTAAAATAGCAACGACAGGTTTTTCCAACTCAATTATTTTAGATAGAACTTTTTGGCCATCACTTCCTGGATCAATAACAAGAAGTGAGTTATCATTCTCTAAAATATAAGTATTTTCAACAGCTATGGGATTGACAATTTTATAGATATTCATAGTTTAAGTTTAACAAATTAAAGGGAGAGTTCAAGTATTTTGTATAGATGTGTGATGACTAAAATAATTTCTAATTGACTTGACAATTCTTATTTTTTCCGTTATACTAAATAAAATTTGATACAACTTTAAACATGTTCCGTGAAACATGAAAGTCGAATGATAGAAAGAAGATTCTATCTAATGGTCGTTGCGACGACTGCCATTTTAGTGTACTTTAGTGGACTCACGGCATGCTGTGAGTCTTTTTGATTTGCAAAAAAAGATTGGTCAATTAATTAAAATGGTCAGTGAGCCATTATTAAAAGGAGAAACCCATGTCGTCATTATCATTGGATAAAAATAATAAGCGTGCACTTGTCTCAGCAATTGTAGCATCAGGGACAGATGACTTAAACGTGATGTTCCTATCATTTTCAATGTCATCTATTATTGCTGATTTAGGCATCAATGGAGTTCAAGGTGGATGGATTGCAACCATTACCAATTTAGGGATGCTAGTCGGTGGCTTGATTTTTGGACTATTAGCAGACCGATATCATAAATTTAAAGTCTTTAAATGGACGATTTTACTTTTTTCAATTGCGACAGGTTTAATCTATTTTACACATTCTATTAATTATTTGTACCTTATGCGTTTTATTGCTGGTATTGGTGTCGGTGGTGAATATGGTGTAGCGATTGCTATCATGGCCGGAATTGTCCCTTCAGACAAAATGGGACGAATTTCATCACTCAATGGAATTGCAGGACAAATTGGTTCAATCAGTTCAGCTCTTTTAGCAGGTTGGTTAGCACCAGCATTAGGATGGAGAGGTTTATTCTTATTTGGACTAGCGCCAATTATTCTCGTCCTTTGGATGCAATTTGCTATTGATGATCATAACATTTGGGATAATGGTGCTGATCATCAAAGTCATGAAGAGTCAAGCCAACCTGTAAAAATTTCCCAATTATTTGAAACACCAGCATTGGTTGCTCAAACACTTGCTTTAATGGTTATGACTACAGTTCAGATTGCGGGATACTTTGGTATGATGAACTGGTTACCAACTATTATTCAAACAAGTTTACATATCTCTGTTAAGGATTCTTCTCTTTGGATGGTTTCAACAATTTTAGGTATGTGTTTAGGGATGCTAACATTTGGCCAAATCCTAGATAAATTTGGACCAAGACTAGTCTATTCTGTCTTTTTAATTGCATCAGCTGTATGTGTTTATCTCTTCCAATTTGCTAACTCAATGCCAACTATGTTAATTGGTGGTGCAATCGTTGGATTCTTTGTTAATGGTATGTTTGCTGGTTATGGTGCTATGATCACACAACTATATCCACATCATATTCGTTCTACAGCTAATAATGTCATTTTAAATGTTGGTCGTGCCATTGGTGGTTTCTCATCAGTTATTATTGGTAAAATTTTGGATGTGTCTAGTGTCTCAATGGTAATGCTTTTCCTTGCAGGCTTATACCTTATTAGTTTCATTGCGATGCTTTCAATAAAAAATTTAAAAGCTGAGAATTATTTAAAATTAAAAGAAATCTAAAAAAACCTGCTTAGCAGGTTTTTATTGTTCAAGTGACTTTAAAAAACGTTGTGTATCGATACGAACTCTAGTATGACATGCTTTTGCGATCAGTTCATTCTTAGCAAATGCTTCTAAACGAAAATCATATCTGTGACTTTCTTCTTTAAGTGCAGTAATGACAATATCAATATCTTCGCCAATTTTAGAAGCTTTCAAGTGTTGGATTGCCATTTCGCTTCCAACTGATGTCTTACCTTCTTCAAGTTGTTTTTGGATAAAAGTTGAAGCAGTGTTTTCCATAAATGTTACCAAGGCTGGTGTTGCAAGTACTTCTAAAGTGCCAGAACCCAAGAATTTTGCTGAATGTTTAGGTGTTGTATGAAAAGTTTGACGTGTGATAGACATGTTAAGTCCTCCTTTTTCTTTATTATAATATATTAAGCGTTTTCAGTCTTAGAAAAATATTTTTATGGTATACTATTTTTTAAAAGGATTGAAAAATGAAAGAAGATAAAGTAGCTGTAAATCACTATATTAATGAGCAATCTGAATCTGTGAGAGATTTTTTAAGTCAACTTAGAAATCTCATATTGTCTGAACTCCCCTCAACTATTGAAGGCTTATCTTGGTCAATGCCATCTTATTGGGATAAACACTATTAAGCGCATTTTGATGCCTATAAAGACCACGTGAATGTTTATTTTTACTTAGCACCTCAATTAATTGGTCAATTTTCTAAAAAATACCCTCAGTTATCATTCACTAAAAGAGGATTACAATGTTACTATAATCAAGAATTACCTCGAGATATTCTGATTGAAATGTTACAATGGCAAGGTAAGAAAGTAGAAGAAAATGAGACTTGATAAATTTTTAGTAGAAATGTCTATCGGTAGTAGAAGCCAAGTAAAAGAACTCATAAAGCAAAAAAGAATTTCTGTAAATCAAAAAACGGTAACCTCTGCAAAAGCACAAATAAATGAAAACAAAGATATTATAAGTTTAGATGGTAACCAATTAGTCTATGAAAAATTCACTTATTTCATGCTAAATAAACCTAAAGGTGTCATTTCAGCTACAGAAGATAAAGAGCATAAGACAGTCATTGATTTACTATCAAATGAAGATTACAAAAACGGTATTTTTCCAGTGGGACGGCTAGACAAAGATACTAGAGGCTTATTAATTCTAACCAATGATGGAGCATTAGCTCATAATATGTTATCTCCCAAAAAGCATGTTGAAAAAGAATACATCGCTGAAGTTAAAGGTATCATGACTGAAGCAGATAAAAACAGTTTTGAGCAAGGAATTGTTTTGAAAGATTTCACCTGTTTACCTGCAAGATTGGAGATAATAGCTATTAATCAAGAAAAGGAAACTAGTCGAGTTAAAATTACACTAAAAGAAGGGAAGTTCCATCAAGTAAAACGAATGGTACTAGCCTGTGGCAAAGAAGTTAGTGATCTAAAAAGAATAAAAATGGGTAACCTTCTATTAGATAAAACATTAAAGGAAGGTTCTTATAGACGATTAACCTCTGAAGAATTAGAGTTATTAAAAAAATCATAAAAGACTATCAAGTGATAGTCTTTTTTATAGCCATTTTTTGTGTTTAAAATAAGAGATATTAATAATTAATATTAGAATAGAAACAATAATAACAATAGGATAACCTAATGGACTGTTTAATTCTGGCATAAAATCAAAATTCATACCATACCAACCAACAATAATAGTGATTGGTGTGCAACATGTGGTCACAATCGTCAATACAGTCATGATATGATTTTGTTTTTCATCAACGATTGATTGCTGCATCCCTTTTATTTGTGAGATATCATCTTTTAAACTTTCAATCATATGCTGAAGATGGTCGATTTTAATAGATAAAAGTCGAAAATTGTTGAGGTTTTGATTGGTAAAAAGATGGTCTGTATCGTGACTCAGTTCCTCAGTCAAAGTCGCAAATTGACTGTAATTAAAATCCAATTTAACAATTTTATGCCTGATTTGACTAAGTTGATTAGAATTAATATGATCTTTTCCTTCCAAAAGTTCACCTTCCATATCGGTTAAGGTCATACCAAACTTTTCTAGTAAAGAAACATCATCTTGAATCAATTTATCTAAAAAATCAAATAATATTCTTCCTAAATCGGGGTCTTTCCAATGGTTATCTTTTCTTAAATCATTAAAAATTGATTGGCAAAATTGACTATCATCAATAAAGATGAGGGTATTTTTTTGGATGAGAAATGAAAAATGATGATTTTGGTTCAAAATAACTTTTCTATCAGGAGTGCTAAATTGACCAATGAGTTTATCTTGATAGTGATAAATATGACTGGTCTTGATATGTGATTTTGGAAATTCAATTTCAAGATGAAGATGACTTTTTTCTTTGAATGTAATCCATTCATTTGTTGAAAGAATGGCTATATAGCTAAAATGGTTATCTAAACACTCTTCTAATGAAGTCTTTTCTAACTTTTCTGATACCTTATAAAACATAATTCTATTATAAACATTGCAAGAAAAAAAGCCAGTACAAAACTGACTTTGTTATTATATGGCCCATTCACCTTTTCTAAAAATAGGAATAACTTGTCCATCTTTAGTTATACCATCAATGTCCATCTGATCTGATCCTATCATAAAGTCAACATGAGCGCTAGATCTATTGAGTCCAGCTTCTTTTAATTGCTCTTGAGTCATTTCAGTCCCCCCTTTTACAGAGAAAGCATAGGCAGAACCAATAGCTAAATGATTGGATGCATTTTCATCAAAAAGAGTATTAAAGAATGTTAAACCAGAAAGTGAAATAGGTGTTTTGTGAGGAACCAAAGCAACCTCACCAAGTGATCTGGCACCCTCATTTTCAGAAATTAATCTTTCCAAGGTCTCTTGACCTTTTTCAGCTTTAACATCAACAATCTGCCCATCTTTGAATGTAAAGGTCATATTTTCTATAACGACACCTGCATAGCTTAATGGTTTGGTAGAAGATACATAGCCATCTGCCCTTCGATAATCTGGTGCAGAAAAAACTTCTTCCGTAGGCATATTAGCAATAAAGGTTTCACCTTGAGCATTAGTAGAACCAGCAGCTTCCCAATAATGATTCTCAGGCATTCCTAAGGTTAAGTCTGTTCCTGGTGCCATGTAGTGAAGGGCATCGAATTGGTATTTATTTAATTGTTCTGCTTTTGATAATAACTTCTCTTGGTGAAGATCCCAAGCTTTAATTGGATTTTCTTCATAAATACGATTCATTTTAAAAATGGCATCCCAAAGTGCATCAACTTGCTCTTCTTCAGTCTTCAAATGAGGAAATACCATTTTTGCCCAAGAAGGACTAGCAGCAGACACTAAATTCCAACTAACTTTGTTGGCTTGTGTAGCCGCTCTTTGTTCTTCAAGTGCAATCGCTGTTGCTTTGGTTGATTCTGATAGACGCTCTTGATCGACTCCAGAAAAAGCATTTGGATCTGAAGAACGAACAAACAAGCGACTTGCTTTTTTATCTAAAAAATAATGTGATTTTTCAACAATATATTGAGGTACATTAATAAGTCTGTCATGATCTGCATAAAGAAGCTTATCTTTTGTGATACTGTCATCAATATAATCCACAACAACTTCAGCTGCTCCAGATTCGTAAGCTTTCTTTGTAATTAAGCGAGCAAAGTCATAATGTTCAACAGAAATTGTCAATAAAAGTGTGTGTCCTTTTTGAATGTTGACCCCTTTTTTGATCAAAAGATCAGCATATTTTTCTAAAAGTTCATTAAAACGTGGTAGTACCATTGTTATCTCCTATTTTCTTTTCATTCTTTCTTAAATTTAGCATAAAAAGAAGAAAAGCTCAAGGCTGACTCTTTGGTGTCTTGTCATCATCTACAAGTTGATAAATATAGTAATTCATGATAAAATAGTTAGGAAGATTCAATAAGAAGAGGTATGTATTTTGGCATTTGGAGAAAATGGACCTCGTAAAAAAACGACATTTGAAAAAATTACATTAGTTGTCGTCATTTTAATGGTTCTTGTCACTGTAGGTGGCTTAATTGCAGGTGCACTTGCAGGCATCATGTAAAGAAACGCCGAAAAGGCGTTTTTTTAAACTAGATTTGAAAAGAGAGTAGTAAAAGAATGAGTATGTTTTTAGATACTGCTAAGATTAGTGTTCAAGCTGGTCGAGGTGGAGATGGAATGGTTGCTTTCCGTCGGGAGAAGTATGTTCCTAATGGTGGCCCGTGGGGCGGAGATGGTGGTAAAGGTGGCTCGGTTATTTTTAGAGTAGAAGAGGGCCTTAGAACACTGATGGATTTTCGTTATAATCGAAAATTCAAAGCAAAAGCAGGTGAAAAAGGGATGACAAAAGGTATGCACGGACGTGGTGCAGAAGACCTAATTGTTGAAGTACCTCAAGGAACTACTGTTAGAGATGCTGAGACTGGAAAAGTTATCACAGACTTAGTTGAGAACGGACAAGAATTTGTTATTGCGCGTGGTGGTCGAGGTGGCCGTGGTAATATTAGATTTGCCACACCACGAAATCCAGCGCCTGAAATTGCTGAAAATGGTGAGCCAGGAGAAGAAAAACAACTTGAGTTAGAACTCAAAATTTTAGCAGATGTAGGACTAGTAGGTTTTCCGTCTGTTGGAAAATCTACCTTACTAAGTGTTGTTTCTGCGGCTAAACCCAAAATTGGTGCCTATCATTTTACAACTATTGTTCCCAATTTAGGAATGGTTAGAACGAAATCTGGTGAGAGTTTTGCAATGGCTGATTTACCAGGATTGATTGAAGGTGCAAGCCAAGGTATTGGACTAGGAACACAATTTTTAAGACATATCGAAAGAACCAGAGTTATTTTACATGTTATTGATATGTCAGCAAGTGAAGGAAGAGATCCATATGAAGATTATTTAGCCATTAATAATGAATTGGAAACCTACAATCTTCGATTGTTAGAAAGACCTCAAATTATCGTTGCAAATAAGATGGATATGGCAGAATCTGAAGAGAACCTAGCTGAATTTAAATCAAAATTAAAAGCAAATTATGATGAATTTGAAGACTTACCAATGATTTTTCCAATTTCAAGTTTAGCTCATCAAGGTTTGGAAAATCTTTTAGATGCGACGGCTGAATTATTGGATAAAACTGGTGAATTTCTTCTTTATGATGAAAGTGAATTGGCTCAAGATGAAGTTTATTATGGCTTTAATGAGGATGAACGACCATTTGAGATTAGTCGTGATGATGATGCAGCTTGGGTCTTGTCAGGTGAGAAATTAGAAAAATTATTTGTCATGACAAATATGGAACGTGATGAATCAATCATGAAATTTGCAAGACAATTGCGTGGAATGGGTGTTGATGAAGCTCTTCGTGAACGTGGTGCAAAAGATGGTGATATTGTCAGGATTGGTCATTTTGAATTTGAATTTGTCGACTAATGGAGGAATATTATGGGAGATAAACCGATATCATTCCGTGATAAAGATGGTCATTTTGTTTCTGCAGCTGATGTTTGGAATAAAAAGAAGTTAGAAGAATTATTTAATCAATTAAACCCTAATCGTAAGTTACGATTAGAAAGGGAAAAAAAAGAAGCAATGTATAAAAAAGAAGACCAGTAATACTTGGTCTTCTTTTTTGTATAGATTTTAAGATAGATAGATGACCTATCATTTTTAAAAGAATATTACTATCAAAAATGAATAAGGGTTTGTGTAACCAATTTTTATAAACAGAATTATCAGCTCTTTTTATAAAAAATACTCTAGCTAAGTCATGTATAGTGATTATTATTTAATAACATAATAAAAATGATAGTCTTAAATATAGAAGTAAACTAAAAAATCAAACGTTAAAATGAGTAAACAAGAATTGATTTTTTAGTTTATCATACTTCTATACCTTCAAAGATTTTCTAATCTAAGTCTAACACAATCAAACTGAAAAATCAAAAAAGAGCTGAAAAGCTCTTTTTTAGACATTTAAGACTTTATCAAGAAATTCAATCAAACGTGGATGTTTAGGATGATCAAAAATATCTTCTGGCGTTCCATCTTCTAAGAACTGGCCACCATCAGTAAAGATAACACGATTTGCAACTTGTCTAGCAAATCCCATTTCATGAGTGACAATCAGCATTGTCATTCCTTGTTCAGCTAGGTCTTTCATTACATTAAGAACATCGCCAACCATTTCAGGATCAAGGGCAGAAGTTGGCTCATCAAATAACATAATATCTGGATTCATTGCTAGAGCACGCGCAATGGCAACACGTTGTTTTTGTCCTCCAGATAGACTACTTGGTAGCGCATCAGCTTTATCTGAAAGTCCAACTTTTTCAAGTAGTTCGAGACCATGTTTTTTTGCTAATTCCTTAGATTCTTTACCTAATTCTACTGGTGCAAATGTAATATTATCTATAACAGACATATGAGGGAACAAGTTGAAATGTTGAAATACCATTCCAATGTTTTCCCTTGCTTTATCTATATTTGTTTTTTTGTCTGAAAGTTCAAAACCATCAACAACAACTTTACCACTGGTAATGTCTTCTAATAAATTTAGAGTTCTTAAAAAAGTTGACTTTCCAGAACCAGATGGACCGATGATACAGACAACATCACCTTCATAAAATTTTGCATCAATACCTTTTAGAACTTCATTTTGACCATATGACTTATGCAAATCTTGAATATCAATTTTTAATTCTGCCATTAGTTAAGCCTCTTTTCTAAACGTTTTGCTAATTTTGTTAATAATGTAATGATGACAAGATAGATAATTGCTAAAATAGCATACATACGGAACGATTGATAGTTACGAGCGATAATAATTTTTCCTGTTTGGAAGAGTTCAACTAAACCAATCGCTGAAACAATAGTTGTATCTTTAAGTGAAATAACAAATTGGTTAATAAAGTTTGGTAACATCAATTTAACCGCTTGTGGTAAGATGACTTTTTGCATTGTCTTACGATATGGGATACCCAAGCTTCGACTTGCTTCCATTTGACCAACAGGAACAGCTTCAATTCCACCTCTGACAATTTCAGCAATATAAGCTCCACCGTTTAATGAAAGGGCAATAGTTGCTGCGAGGAAGTCATTAATTGGTGATTGATGACCTGTCATACTTTCAATTAGATTTGGAATACCCCAGAAAATAAATGCAGCTACAATCATCAATGGAATACCACGGACAACATCAACAAACACTGAAGAAATTACCTTTAAGCTTTTACTTGGTGAAACAGCCATCATACCAAACAAGATACCAATTACCATGGCGATAGCAAATGAAATAAGTGTTAAACTAATGGTAGTACCAAGACCAGATAACAATTGTTTATAATTGTTTGAAATGAGTCCAGAAATTGTGGATTCATCAGCTTCTTTATTAGTTGATTTGCTTGTTTTTTCATTACTTAAATACTTATTGATAGTTTTTTCATATTTACCAGAAGCTTTGAGTGAAGCTAGTCCATTATTAAACATTTCAATCAATTCTGGATTAGAACCTTTTTTAACAGCAAAGCCATATTCTCCAGATGGTTCACCTTTAATTGGTGTCTTGAATTGACGACCTTGTTTAATAGAATACTTAAGGATTGATTCATCATCCATTAGTGCTTCAATAGAACCTGAATTTAAACTATCATACATTGATGAGGCATCGTCAAACGCTTTTAAATGATAACCATATTTTGATTTATGTTGATCTAAGAAATCATAGGAAGCAGTTCCTTTTTTCGCTCCAACTGTTTTACCTTTCAAATCTGAATATGATTTGATTGGTGAATCTTTTTTAACACCTAATAGAATATTAGATGAGTAGTAAGAATCAGAAAAGTCAAATGTTTTTTTGCGTTCATCAGTAATTGACATCCCAGCAATAACACCATCAGCTTGTCCAGATTGAACGGCATTTAAAGCAGCATCAAATCCAGGATTTGAAATTTGAATTGTAAAGCCTTGCTGTTTTGCAATAGCTTTAATTAATTCCATGTCAATTCCGACATATTTTCCATTTCCATTTTGGAATTCAAAAGGAGCAAAAGAAGAGTCAGCCACAACTTTATAGGTACTTTTCTTAGGTGTTGCTTTTGCATCAGCATTTCCTGATGATTTTCCTTCTGAACCAAGCCATTTTGACATGATTTGTTCATAGGTACCATCAGACTTCATTGCCTTTAAGGCTTTGTTAAATTGAGGAATGAGGTATTCGTATTTACTACCTTTTTTGACAGAAAAACCAAAACTACCGACTGCTTCACCAGCCATATTAATGGCATATTTCTTACCTTGATTAATCGCATATTGGACAACTGGTTGATCATCCATCGCTGCATCAATTGAGCCTGAATCCAAGCTATTATTCATTAAATCTCCGGTATCAAAGGTTTTTACTTTGTAACCATATTTTGATTGTTTCTTTTCAAGGAAAGATTGAGCAGCAGTGCCATTTTTAACACCAACTGTTTTGCCTTTTAATTGGCTGTATTTAGTTACCTTTTTATTTTTACTAGTATATAAAACAATTTTTGTGTCATAGTATGGCTTTGAAAATGTTAGTACTTTTTTACGAGCACTTGTAATCGTTGTTCCAGCCATTAAAGCATCTGCCTGTCCAGATTGAACCGCATTGACAGCGGCATCAAAACCCGGAAAAGTCATATTGATATCCCAACCACTACGTTTTGCTACTTCATTTACGATATCAACATCAATTCCTTTATATACTTGGTCAGAATCCTTAAATTCAAAAGGTGCATATGCAGTATCTGAAACAATATCAATTGTTTCAGCTTTTGCTACACCACCTATCATAAAGAAAAGGGATAACAAAAGCAGTAGACTATGCTTTATTTTCTTCTTCATGTCATTCTCCTTTAAAAAAATATTCCTAATTATAGCAAAATTTAAAAGGAAAAGCAATATGATTTTAATTATCATGTTAGGTTTTATGACATAGAATAGACTTAAATAACTTAGTTATCTTCTTAATTGCTATAGTAATATAAGTTCATTTCAATCATACTGTGATAAAATAGAACTATGATAGATAGAAATGAAACCAATCAATTTGAGTTAATCTCAAAGTATGCACCTTCAGGAGATCAACCTCAAGCAATAGAAGAACTTGTAGACAATATTGAAGGTGGTGAAAAGGCTCAGATATTACTAGGAGCTACTGGTACTGGTAAAACCTATACCATGAGTCAAGTCATCAGCAAAGTGAACAAACCAACGCTAGTTATTGCCCACAATAAAACTTTGGCGGGACAATTGTATAGTGAATTTAAGGAATTTTTTCCTAACAATGCTGTTGAATATTTTGTGTCCTATTATGATTATTATCAACCTGAAGCTTATGTACCTTCAAGTGACACTTATATCGAAAAAGACAGTTCTGTCAATGATGAAATTGATAAATTACGACATTCAGCGACTTCAGCCTTACTTGAGCGAAATGATGTTATTGTTGTGGCGTCTGTGTCCTGCATTTATGGTCTTGGTTCACCAAAAGAATATGCTGATTCAGCTGTAAGTCTACGCCCAGGCCAAGAAATCTCAAGAGACCAACTTCTAAACCAATTAGTTGACATTCAGTTTGAACGAAATGATATTGATTTTCAACGTGGAAGATTTAGGGTTAGGGGAGATATTGTTGAGATTTTTCCAGCCTCAAGAGATGAGCATGCCTTTAGAGTAGAATTTTTTGGAGACGAAATTGACCGTATTAGAGAAATTGAAAGTCTAACTGGTAAAAGTTTAGGTGAAGTGGACCATCTGGTTTTATTCCCAGCGACTCACTTTGTGACAAACGATGAACATATGGAACATTCAATTTCACTCATTCAAAAGGAATTAGAAGAACAACTAGCTTTGTTTGAATCTGAAGGAAAATTGTTAGAGGCCCAACGACTTAAACAAAGAACAGAATATGACATTGAAATGTTAAGAGAAATAGGTTACACCAGTGGTGTTGAAAATTATTCAAGACATATGGATGGTCGTCAAAAAGGGGAACCTCCCTATACATTATTGGACTTTTTCCCAGAAGACTTTCTCATTATGATTGATGAAAGTCATATGACTATGGGACAAATAAAAGGGATGTATAATGGAGACAAAGCTCGGAAACAAATGCTTGTTGATTATGGCTTTAGATTACCTTCAGCTTTGGACAATCGACCATTAAGACGAGAAGAATTTGAAAGTCATGTTCATCAGATCGTTTACGTCTCAGCTACTCCAGGTGATTACGAAATGGAGCAAACTGATACAGTTATTGAACAAATAATACGTCCGACAGGGCTACTTGATCCAGAAGTTGAAGTAAGACCAAGTATGGGACAGATGGATGACTTACTGGGAGAAATCACCAAACGTGCTGATAAAGGTGAACGAACTTTTATTACAACTTTAACTAAAAAAATGGCTGAAGATTTAACGGACTATTTGAAAGAAATGGGTGTAAAAGTCAAGTACATGCATTCTGATATCAAAACTCTTGAAAGAACTGAAATCATTAGAGACTTAAGATTGGGAGTATTTGATGTCTTAATCGGGATTAATTTGCTTAGAGAAGGTATTGATGTTCCTGAGGTCAGCTTAGTTGCTATTTTAGATGCTGATAAAGAAGGATTTTTGAGAAATGAACGTGGACTAATTCAAACAATTGGTCGAGCAGCACGAAATTCTGAAGGTCATGTTATTATGTACGCAGACAAAATGACTGATTCCATGCAAAAAGCTATCGATGAAACTGCAAGGCGTCGTCAAATTCAAATGGCTTACAATGATGAACATCATATTGTTCCTCAGACAATTAAGAAGGAAATTAGAGACTTGATTACAATCTCTAAACGTGATGAATCCGGTGAAGAAAAAGAAGTTGTTGATTTCAATACTTTAACGAAATCAGAGCGTCAAAAAACCATTAAAAAATTCCAGAAAGAGATGCATGAAGCAGCTGAATTACTTGATTTTGAGTTGGCTACACAAATAAGAGATATGATTTTAGAATTGAAAGCTATGGATTAATTGGAAACAATTTTTCCATGCTTTTTTTTAGGAATTTTTTCAGTTAAGATTTCCTTAAGCTTTTAGGAGTTAACTATCGTTAGAAAAATAAATTTAAAGAAAAATTTAAGAAAATAAAATGTTAAATAATCTTTTTATTTAATAATTGTCATTTTAGCTTGTCTTATTAAAGTTTTTCAAGTAAAATTTCACTAGTAATTATATTTTTATTAAGAAAGTATGGTGTCATGTTAAAAAAAATAAAGAATTCAAAATATACTGTCTTTATAGGAAAAGTGATCTTATTTTATGTTATTTTTCTATTATTACTGTACTTTTTTGGCTATGCTGGTCATGGACAAGCGACATTTATCTATAATGAGTTTTAAAGGAGAATCATATGATTGCAGATATGATTGCAACCATTGAAGGGTTTGCAAAAACACAACCACAATTTCCAGTTTATCACTGCCTAGGAGTAGAGCAAACCTATGCTGATTTAAAACGTGATTCTGATGCTATTGCAAATTATATTGATAGTTTAGGTTTAAAATACAAAAGTCCCGTTTTAGTTTTTGGAGCTCAAACCTACGATATGTTGGCGACATTTGTAGCCCTCACAAAATCTGGTCATGCTTATATTCCAGTTGATGTTCATACGGCACCTGAACGTCTAAAAAATATTATTGCTATTGCGCAACCAAGTTTAGTAATCTTGATTGAAGACATTGATTTTGATTTTGGACAAACCAAAACAGTTACCATAACTGAAATAAATAATGCTAAAAAAGCTGCACTAACTTATAACATAGATCACTCTGTTGTCGGTGATGATACTTACTATATTATCTTTACGTCTGGGACGACTGGTATGCCAAAAGGGGTTCAAATCTCTCATGATAATTTACTAAGTTTCACAAATTGGATGATAGAGGATAAAGAATTTAATATACCAAGTCAACCACAAATGCTTGCACAGCCACCATATTCATTTGATTTATCAGTTATGTACTGGGCTCCTACATTAGCACTTGGTGGAACTTTGTTTGCACTACCTAAAGAATTAGTTTCAGATTTTAGAGTATTGTTTACTAAAATTGCTGAATTACCCATTGGGATTTGGACCTCAACGCCGTCATTTGCCGAACTTGCCATGTTGAGTGATGATTTTTGTCAAGAAAAAATGCCTCAATTAAGTCATTTTTACTTTGATGGTGAAGAATTAACCAATTCAACTGCTCGTAAATTATTTGACCGTTTTCCAGATGTGACTATCGTTAATGCTTATGGACCAACGGAAGCTACAGTGGCATTATCTGCTGTATCTATTACAAAAGAAATGCTTGAAACTTATAAACGCTTACCAATAGGCTATCCAAAATCTGATTCTCCAACCTTTATTATTGATGAGAATGGTAATGAACTATCAAATGGCCAACAAGGAGAAGTCATAGTTACTGGTCCAGCAGTTTCAAAGGGGTATATTAATAATCCTGAAAAAACAAAAGAAGCATTTTTCCAGTTTAATGGAAAACCAGCTTATCACACTGGTGATCTTGGTTCATTTAATAATGATGGCTTACTTCTATATGGCGGACGTTTAGACTTTCAAATTAAATATGGTGGCTATCGGATTGAACTAGAAGATGTTTCACAGCATTTAAACCACTCTCCATATGTAGAATCAGCTGTTGCAGTACCAAGATACAATAAAGAACACAAGGTTCAAAATCTATTAGCCTACATTGTTTTAAAACCGGGTGTAGGTGATCAGTTTGATCGAGAATTGGATCTGACTAAAGCAATTAAAGAATCTGTTAAAGATACCATGATGTCATATATGATGCCATCTAAGTTTATTTATCGTGATAGTCTACCATTGACACCAAATGGTAAAATTGATATTAAATCTCTCATAAATGAGGTTAATCAAAAATGATATCATTTTTTAATCATATTCCTTACTTGGAACCCTATGGTAATCCTATCTATTTTGTCTATTTAGTAATTGCTATCTTACCCATCTTCATTGGATTATTCTATAAAAAGAGATTTGTGGTTTATGAAACGGTAGTCAGTTTATTATTTATTTTATTTATGTTCGGTGGTAATAAGTATCCACAATTGTTTGCTTTTTTACTTTACTTAATTTGGCAAACTATTTGTGTTATGTGCTATCAAATTTACCGTCGAAACGCGAATCAGTCTAGTATCTTTTATTTAACAACAATACTAACCATTGTACCTTTAGTCATTGTAAAATTCACACCCTTGTTATCAAGAGGTGAATCAATAAGTCTCTTTAGTTTTTTAGGTATTTCTTATCTGACATTTAAAAGTGTTGGTATGATTATTGAACTAAGAGATGGGACTTTAAGTAATGTGAGTCTGTTCTCATTTGTTCGGTTTATGATTTTTTTACCCACTTTTTCAAGTGGACCGATAGATCGCTATAGAAGATTTGAAGAAGATTATCACCATATTCCAGAAAGAGATGAACTTTTGAATATGCTTGAGAAAGCTGTTAAATATATTATGTTAGGCTTTCTCTATAAACATATTATTTCCTATTGTTTAGGAACTTTATTATTACCAAATATTGAAATGAAAGCCATTGCTATTGGTGGTCTCTTTAACAAAGAAACACTCTTGGTAATGTATTGTTATGGTTTCAATTTATTTTTTGACTTTGCTGGGTACTCTATGTTTGCTATTGCCATTTCTTACTTGATGGGAATAAAAACACCTGAAAACTTTAATATGCCATTCTTGTCATCTAGTTTAAAAGAATTTTGGAATAGATGGCATATGAGTCTATCATTTTGGTTTAGAGATTTTGTTTTTATGAGACTTGTTCATTTGTTAATAAAAAAGAAGGTCTTTAAAAATAGAAACACGACTTCAAGTGTTGCTTACTTAGCTAATATGCTTTTAATGGGATTTTGGCATGGTTTAACATGGTATTATATTGTTTATGGTTTATTTCATGGTTTGGGATTGGTAATTAATGATGCTTGGCTACGGAAGAAAAAAGAAATCAACCGTAATCGGAAAAAGAAAGAATTACCACCATTATTTGAAGGAAAAGTGTACCACTATTTTGCAATATTTGTAACATTTCATGTTGTCATGTTTTCGTTACTTATATTCTCAGGATTTTTAAACCATTTATGGTTTAAGCGTTATTAATGAAAAGAGGAATGTTTATGTCTACAGAAGAAACCATTATTGAATTATTTGATCGTCTTTTTATGGAAGATGTTTCTGACATTAAAGATGAAGATTTATTTGATGCAGGTGTATTAGATAGTTTAGGAACGGTTGAATTAATCGTGGAATTGGAAAATACATTTAATATTAAAGTACCTATTTCAGAGTTTGGTCGAGAAGATTGGAATACAGTTAACAAAATTGTTGAAGGGGTAGAGGAACTCAAAAATGCTTAAACGATTGTGGCATATTTTAGGCCCGATTTTGATAGCTTTTCTACTAGTTGTAGTAACAATATTAAATTTCTCACCTAAAATAAAGCACAATTTACGTCAAGAAAAAGAGGATGCTGTGGCTCTGACCAATACCTCATTCAAAAATGGCGTTTTAAAAAGGCAAGCTTTATCAGATTCCAAGCAGTATTTTGTCCCTTTTTTTGGATCAAGTGAATGGAATAGGATGGATAGTATGCATCCATCTGTTTTAGCTGAGAAATATCATAGATCATATAGACCATTTTTAATTGGCAAAAGAGGTACTGCAAATTTATCTCAGTTTTATGGAATGCAACAAATAAACCATGAATTGAAAAATAAAAAGGCAGTTTACGTGATATCTCCACAATGGTTCACACCTCAAGGGACAATGCCAGGTGCTGTTCAACAGTACCTTTCAAATTCACAATTAATCTCATTTTTATTACATGCCGATAAAGGAAAAGTGAGCCGGTACGCTGCAAATCGTATTATGAAAGTTAATCCAGGGGTTTCTTATCAATCCTTATTAAAAAAAGTTGCGAATGGTCAGCGCTTGAATTCATGGGATAAACTAGTATTAAAGTTTAATTACCAATTAAACTTAAGAGAAGAATCCATGTTTCGTCATTTAGGTAAATCTAAGAACTATGAATTGCGCATTAAACCTAGAGTATTAGGTTTACCAAGACAATTTTCTTATGACCGCTTAGGACAACTAGCGACAAAACGAGGAGCAGTAGCAACTTCAAATAATCGATTTCATATTAGTAATGGTTTCTACAAAAATAGGATTGCTCCAGAATTAAGACGATTACGGAACTTTCAAGCTAATGATAATTATGTAAAATCACCTGAGTATAATGATTTACAGCTAGCATTATCTCAATTAGCTAAAAATAATACGAATGTGATGTTTATTATACCTCCAGTCAACGATAGATGGGCAAAATTTACCGGACTAAGTCAGAGTAGATATCAACAAGCAGTTGCAAAAATCAAATACCAATTAGAATCTCAAGGATTTACAAATATTGCCGATTTCTCAAAAGATGGTGGAAATCCTTACTTTATGCAAGATACTATTCATATGGGATGGAATGGCTGGCTAGCCTTTGATAAAGCTGTACAACCTTTCTTAGAAACTAATCAAAACAAACCCCAGTACCATATCAATAATGATTTTTTATCAAAAACTTGGGCAAATGCTAATTATAATACTGTTCAAAACTGTTCAAAAATAAAATTTGCACCCACAAATGGGGTGCTTTTAAATAAAAAAAGCTTGCAAACAAGCTTTTTTTTATTTAACTGATCCACCAGTGATTCCTTCAACATAATATTTTTGCATAAACATGAATAGAATAGTAATAGGAATGGCAATAAGGACGGAACCAGCAGTGAATGCCATAAACCAATCGTTAATAGTATCTGGTTGTAACATTGAAAATAGGCCAATTGCAACTGTGTATTTGCTTGTCGCATCACCTAAAATGACTTGTGCAAAGATAAAGTCCACCCAAGGTCCCATAAAGGCAAGAAGAGCAGTATAGACGATAATTGGTTTTGATAGTGGTAACGTTATCTTAAAGAAAATATCCATTCGTGTAGCGCCATCAATCATTGCAGATTCATCTAAAGAATAGGGGATAGTATCAAAGAATCCTTTAGCGATATAAAATCCAAGTGCCGCACCAGCTGAATAAACAAGTACCAAAGCAGTTAATGTTTGTGTTAAACCTAATGCTTTTAGAATATAATAAACAGCAATCATACTCATGAAACCAGGGAACATATTTAGAACAAGTGCTAGTTTTAAAAAGCGATTACGAAACTTAAATTTAATTCGACTTAATGAATAAGCCATTGCAACAGTAATAAATGTTGAAATAATACATGTAAAAGTAGCTACAATAAAAGTATTTAAGAACCATTGTCCGAATGGGAAAGAATGATTTGTAAATAATTTGGTGTAGTTGTCTAGAGTGAATGTCTTAGGAATGAAATAATTGACATATGCAGTACCTTCACCACGGAAGCTTGTCAAGATAACCCAAGCTATTGGAAAAAGCCAAATTACAGACAACACAATCAGAAGAGTATAGACAAAACCAAGTTGTAAACGTTTTTTGTTTTTCATTATTTTGCAGCTCCTTCCTTGTATGATGCTGTACGAGTATAGGCTAATAAACTAAAGATAGCTGAAACAGCGAAGATAAGAATACCAATGACTGATGCAAGATTGTAGTCAGCAGCAGTAAGTGTTAATTTATACAACCAAGTTACCAATAGGTCAGTTGTTCCTGCTTGATAATAGTGAGAATTAGTAGGACCACCACCTGTAAGTAGGTAAATAACATTGAAGTTATTGATATTTCCAATAAATTGTTGGATTAGATTTGGTGTCATAATCAATAAAATTTGAGGGAAAGTGATTGATTTGAAAACTTGGAATTTACTTGCGCCATCAATTTCTGCAGCTTCAATTTGCTCACTTGGTAGATTCATAATGATACCAGTAGCTACAAGCATTGTGAATGGGATACCAATCCACATATTGACAAAAATAATTGAGAATTTTGCCCAAAGTGGGTCTGATAAGAATGGCATTGGATGATGTAATAATCCAGTTTTCATTAAGAGTGCATTTACAGGACCTTCATCATTAAGCAAGTTTCTCATAATTAATAATGAGATAAACTGTGGTACAGCAATTGTAATAACAAAAATAGTACGCCATAATTTTTTTAATTTTAAACCTTTGGTATTAATTAGCAATGCTAAGACAATACCAAAGAAAAAGGTTGTAGCTGTTGCAAATATTGCCCAAATCAGTGTCCAGGAGAAAACTGGAAAGAAAGTTCCAGCCATACGACCACTAAAAATATTAGTAAAGTTTTTCAATCCGACCCAATCAAAAAGTGACTTAGGTGGTAGATGGTTATGATCAAAGCTCGTGAAGGCTATACAAATCATATAAACTAAAGGTAGTATAGTAAATAAAAGAACACCAATTAAAGGAACAGCCATGAGTGTCATATGAAAACGGCCATTAGTTAATGTCATGAAATCTTCCTTAAAAGTTGGAATTTTTTCACCATTTTCTTTGAGCTCATATAGATGCCGAGCACTTTTTAGATTACACCAATAAATGTAAGCAAAAACTAAACAAAAAATGATAGATGCTAAGCCAAAAATAAGCATCAACATTGAATTGTCACCATCAACAGCGACTTGAATAGTGATACCATCGACTTTTTTATTGACCATACCTTGTGTATGGGTACCAAGTGTGATTAGTCCATGCAATGATGGGATAACTTGAGTAACAAAGGCAATGAGAAAGATAATTTCACTAGCTAAAAAAAGAAAACCTTTTGTAAATTGCTTATTGGCGAAGTTTGCGAACCCCATAATGAGAGCTGATAATTTAATGTCCATACCACCTTTTTTAAAAGCTTCTGGTACAGTGACTTGTTGAGTCATAAATAATCCCCTTTTTATATAAATTCGATGAGAGCTATATGTTACGTAAATTTTTAGTAACATAAGAACTTAAGTAACACAGAGCCACTTCTAAAATAAGTGGGAGTGCCCTAACCCAAATCATTTTTGATGATAGAGCTAAGTTCACTCCCAGTAAATGAGTACATATAAGACTACTAATTTCTTATCAATGATTTTAAGAAATTATTTTGCTTCTGCAATATCCTTATCAAATTGTTTTAATTTAGAGAGATAGTCAGATTCTTTTATTTTACCATTGTAAGCATCACTTAAGATAGCAGCACTTTCTGTCCAGAATGTTCCCATTTGACTAAGTTTTGGCATAACAACTGTATAGTCTGAAGAAGAACCCATTTTAATAACTGTTTTTGCGAGTTCATTAGATTGAACATCACTTGAAGATTGGACTTCTTTATTGGCAGGAACGATGTTACGTGTTTTGAATTGGTTCTTTTGACTGTCAGCATTTGTTAAGTATGAAGCTAATTTGTAGCTAGCAGCAATACGTTTTGTATTCCCTTTTGCAGGAGCTTGGTTAACGGCATATAATTTTACACCTAAGAATGCTTTTTGTTGAACACTTTCACCACCAATAGTGATTTTTGGATATACCGCAACACCTAAGTTGTCTTTACCAACAGCTTTTTCAGCAGCTGAGTAGTCCCAAGGACCTGATTCAAATGAAGCAACTGACCCATCGCCAAATTTAGACATTACATTGTTGGCATCTAAGCTAACGAATCCTTTATTATTTTTTTGATCTGCAATCCATTTAAGAACCGCAACGCCTTTATCATTACCCCAGTTAGTTCCTTTTGCGTCTTCACCGTCTTTACCAAAAAGAGTATCACCAACTGATAAGAATAATGGACCAGTAGCGTAAGCATTAGCTTGTTTAAATGTTCCACCAAATGTTGATTTTGATGTAATTGTCTCATATGTTGCTAAGTCTTCAGCAGATAATTTTGATTTATTATAGTAAAGAACTTGAGATTCAATACCAAATGGGAATCCATAAGTTTTACCTTTGTATTGAGCACCAAGAACAGCTTGTTCTGTATCATTGGCTTTAATTTCTTTTGTAAATTTTGAAGGAACTTCTTGGATCGTACCAGATTCTACTAATTGACCTAATTGATCATGTGGTAGAGAGAAAACATCAGCAGCAGTTGAAGCATCTTTTTTAATTTTTTCTTGTGCTTTTGGATCTTCAGATTCAACTATTTTTACTTTATAACCAGAATCTTTTTCAAATTTCTTAACTGTTTTTTTGTAAGACGATTTGGCACCTGTTGGTACCCAAAGTTTAATCGTTTTAGAAGATGATGATTCTGCTTTGACTTGTTCAGATCCATAAGTGACTAAAAGCGTACTAGCAAGGACTACACTTGCACTGCTAGCGATAAATTTTTGCCATGATTTCATAGCTAATTTCCTCCTAAGTTGTATTACTTACAACTATATTATGCAATCGCTTGCAGAAAATGTCAAGCTTTTTTTAAAAAAAAGAAAATTTTATTTAAAGTTGGCAAATAAAAGGAGAAGCTGTATAATGAAAAAAACACATAAAAATAGAAAAAACTAGGTAATTAGATGGTAACCATTAAAGATGTTGCGGCAAGAGCTGGCGTGAATCCGTCAACTGTTAGTCGGGTATTAAAAGATAATCATTCTATCTCTCAAAAAACAAAAGAAACTGTTCGAAAAGCAATGGAAGAATTAGGCTATGTTCCTAATGCTGCTGCGCAAATGCTTGCAAGCGGATTAACTCATAATATTGGAATTGTCTTTCCACCTATTATCTTTTCGGACCGTTTAAGTGAACCTTTTTTTATGGAAATTTTATCTACCATTACTGATGAAGCTAAAAAGCAAGATTTTACAGTATCTATCGCCACTGGTATGTCACTTCAAGATTTAGAAGATCAGGTAAAGTTAATGTATCGGCAAAAACGTGTTGATGGCTTTATCATATTATATTCCGATCAAAAAGATCCGGTTAGGCAGTATCTCATGTCTAACGAGATTCCTTTTGTCATTGTAGGTGCACCTGAAGGTGATGAAAATAAAATTACCTATATTGATAATGATAATCAACTAATGGCTAAAACAGCAGTGGATTTTCTCTACGAAAAAGGTCATCATCGTATTTTATTTATTACAGATGATTTAAATTCTGAGGTGGCCTCAGAAAGGTATATTGGCTATTTAAAAGGAACGCTGAAATTAGGCTTAGAGAGTATGCCAATGTTACTTTTTGATCGAAAAGATCCTATTTTAATTGAAGAATTACTTCAAACAATACAAGAAACTAAAGCAACGGCACTCATTGTGATTGGTGATGTTATATCCGTTAGGATAATGCAATTACTATCCTTCTACCAATTAAAAGTTCCAGGTGACATCTCAATCATTACTTTTAATAATTCCACTTACTCAAAACTAATTCATCCCTATTTAACGACTTTTGATATCAATGTTGATAATCTTGGTAGAACAAGTTTTAGTCGATTAATTGAAATTATCAAAAAGCCAAAAGAAAGTCTCAATCAAAAAATCTTTGTCCCATTTACCTTGAAAGAAAGAGAAAGTGTCAGAGATATTAATCATGCTGAATAGAAAGTCTAGAAAAATCTAGTCTTTCTATTTTTTTGGAAAAATGATTGACTTACGCAAGCGGTTGCGTTATAATTTCTTCAGATATTTGAAATTTAAGGAGTGTATGATGGAAAAACGTGCAAGTGGTATCTTGATGCACATCAGTTCTTTGCCTGGTCAATTTGGAATTGGAACTTTTGGGAAAGAAGCCTATCAATTTGTTGATTTTTTAAAGGAAACAAAACAGTCTTATTGGCAAATTTTGCCTTTATCACCCACTAGTTATGGAGATTCTCCTTATCAATCTTTTTCTGCTGTAGCTGGAAATACTCATTTTATTGATTTTGATTTGCTAGTTAAGGATGGTTTATTAGTGAAAAGTGACTTTCAAGATGTTGATTTTGGTAGTGATATTGAAAGTGTCGATTATGAATTGATATTTGAAGCAAGAAGACCTATTCTTGAGAAGGCTGTCTCAAACTTTTTGACTATTGCTAAAAATAGAACCTTACTTGAAGCTTTTGAAGAAGAAGCAACTTGGTTAGCTGATTATGCTGAATTTATGGCATTTAAAGAATTTTTTGGCAATAAATCCTTGCAAGAATGGGATGATTTAAATCTTGTTAATCGCTCAGAGCTTGCATTGGCCACTTATCGTCAAAAATTAAAAAAAGAAATCACTTATCACAAAGTCGTTCAATATTTCTTTAACAAGCAATGGTTGGCTTTAAAGACTTATGCAAATGAAAATGGTATTGAAATCATCGGAGATATGCCAATATATGTGTCAGCGGATAGTGTTGAAGTTTGGACCATGCCAGAATTGTTTAAAGTTGATGAAAATAAAAACCCATTATTTGTAGCAGGTGTTCCTGCAGATGATTTTAGTGATACAGGACAGCTTTGGGGTAATCCAATCTATGATTGGCAAAACCACAAAGAAAGTAACTACCAATGGTGGGTTTACCGTATCAAAGAAAGTTTCAAACTTTATGATATCTTGAGAATTGATCACTTCAAAGGCTTCTCAGACTTTTGGGAAGTTGCAGGAGATGCTGAGATAGCAAAAGTTGGACAGTGGCTACCTGGACCAGGTTATGAACTTTTTAAAGTTATTAAAGAAGAACTAGGTGATTTACCAATAATTGCTGAGGATTTAGGAAATATTGATGAAAAAGCAAGACAACTTTTATATGATACTGGATTTCCAGGAATGAAAGTGCTCCAATTTGGTTACTTTGATGTCAAAGCTAAGAGTATTGATATTGCTTTTAGATGTGTTCCAAATAGTGTAGCTTATCTTGGAACACATGATAATGAAGTTATTAATGGTTGGTATAATAATCTTGACAAAGAACAACAGGATTTTGTCAATAATTATACTAATAGACGAAAAGACCAAGCTATAAATCAAGTTATGTTGAAATTATTATTTTCAACAGCAAGTAACACAGCTATAATCTCAATGCAAGACCTCCTTGATAAACCAGAAGAAAGCCGCATGAACAGACCATCTACAGTTGGTGGTAATTGGCAGTGGCGCATGCTTTCAGAAGATATTTCAAGTGAAACAAAATCATTTTTAAAAGAGATTACAGCACTATATGGTAGAATTGCAACAGAAAATAAATAGGAAAACAAGAAAGAGGAAATCATGTCAACCTTTACAACATTTGCTGAAACAAAACTAGGTAAAACATTAAAAGAGGCAAGTAATGAAGAAATTTATCTTTCATTATTAGATTTTGTAAAAGAAGAAGCAAGTCATAAAGAAAAAAATACTGCTAAACGTAAAGTTTATTATATTTCTGCTGAATTTTTAATAGGAAAATTATTATCAAATAATCTTATTAATTTGGGTATTTACAAAGACATCAAAAAAGAACTTGAAGAGGCAGGAAAATCCATTTCTGAAATTGAAGATGTTGAATTAGAACCATCTTTAGGTAATGGTGGCTTGGGCCGTCTCGCATCTTGTTTCATTGATTCAATGTCAACTTTAGGAATTAATGGTGAAGGCGTTGGCTTAAATTACCACTGTGGGTTATTTAAACAAGTTTTTAAAAATAATCAACAAGATGCTGAACCAAACTATTGGATTGAATCAGATTCTTGGTTAGTACCAACTGATATTTCGTATGATGTTCCATTTAAAAACTTCATCTTAAAATCACGTCTAGATCGCATTGATGTCTTAGGCTATAACCGAAACACTAAAAATTATTTAAATCTTTTTGATATAGAAGGTGTTGATTATGGTCTTATTAAAGATGGTATTTCCTTTGATAAAACTGAAATCAAAAAGAATTTAACACTTTTCTTGTATCCTGATGATTCAGACCTTAATGGTGAATTGTTACGTATTTATCAACAGTATTTTATGGTTTCAAATGCTGCGCAATTACTGATTGACGAGGCAATTGAAAGAGGTTCAAACCTACATGATTTAGCTGAATATGCCTATGTTCAAATTAATGATACACATCCATCAATGGTTATTCCAGAATTGATTCGCTTATTGACTGAGAAACATACCATTTCCTTTGAAGAAGCAGTATCTATCGTGGAACAAATGATTGGTTACACTAATCATACGATCTTAGCGGAAGCACTAGAAAAATGGCCATTAGATTACTTGAATGAAGTTGTTCCACACTTAGTTCTCATTATTGAAAAATTAAATGAATTGATAAAAGCTAAGTATAACGATTCTCGTGTTCAAATCATTGATGAGTCTGGAAGAGTTCATATGGCTCATATGGATATTCACTTTGCAACAAGCGTCAATGGTGTAGCTGCTTTGCACACTGATATTTTGAAAAATAGTGAATTAAAGGCTTTTTATGACATTTACCCAGATAAATTTAATAATAAAACAAACGGAATTACTTTCCGTCGTTGGTTGGAATTTGCTAACCAAGATTTAGCAGATTATATTAAAGAATTGATTGGTGATGACTACTTAACCGATGCAACAAAATTGGAAAAATTATTAGCTTTTGCAGATGATCAATCCGTTCATCAACACTTATCAGCTATTAAGCATCAAAATAAATTAGCCTTAAAACGTTATTTGAAAGATAATAAGGGTATTGATCTAGATGAAAACTCAATTATTGATACACAAATCAAACGTTTCCATGAATACAAACGCCAACAAATGAATGCCTTGTATGTTATTCATAAATACCTTGATATTAAAAAAGGAAACTTACCAAAACGTAAAATTACTGTGATTTTTGGTGGTAAAGCAGCTCCGGCATATATCATTGCACAAGATATCATTCATCTTATTTTATGCTTATCTGAATTGATTAACAATGATCCACAAGTTAGCCCATACTTAAATGTTCATCTAGTTGAAAATTATAATGTGACAGTCGCTGAACACTTAATTCCTGCAACAGACATTTCAGAACAAATTTCTCTTGCTTCTAAGGAGGCATCTGGAACAGGTAATATGAAATTTATGCTAAATGGTGCTCTAACATTGGGAACAATGGATGGTGCTAACGTTGAAATTGCAGAACTTGCAGGACGATATAATATTTATACATTTGGTAAAGATTCTGATACCATTATCGATCTTTATGCAAATGGTTCATATGTCTCAAGAGATTATTATGAAAACAATGAACTTATAAAAGAAGCAGTTGACTTTATTGTTAGTGATGATTTGGTATCACTTGGAAATAAAGAACGTTTAGAACGTCTCTATCAAGAGTTAATTAATAAAGACTGGTTTATGACATTGATTGACCTTGATGAATACGTAGCTATAAAAGAACAAATGTTAGCAGACTATGAAGACCAAGAAAAATGGATGACTAAAGTCGTTAATAATATTGCAAAATCTGGCTTCTTCTCATCTGACCGTACTATTGAACAATATAATGATGAAATCTGGCATTCAAACTAACGAAAAGAAAACTTGATTAAATTTAATCAAGTTTTTTTATACAAAAAAGGTTGACATATGAATAAAAATACATTGATATTATTTTTATCAATAAAAAGGAATAATTATAAATATGAAAAAGAAAATAATATTGGCGGTATCTTTAGTTACATTAGTCACATTGTCAGCTTGTGGAAGTAAGAGTACAGATTTACAAGATAAAATAAAAGACAAAGGAAAAATAGTAGTTGCGGTTAGTCCAGACTATGCACCTTTTGAATTTAAAGCATTAGTTAATGGAAAAGATAAAATTGTGGGATCAGATATTGAACTTGCTCAAAATATTGCGGATGAGTTAGGTGTTAAATTAGAACTTTCTTCAATGAGTTTCAATAATGTCTTATCTAGTTTACAAACCAAAAAGTCAGATATTGCAATTTCAGGATTATCTTACACAAAAGAACGTGCAAAAGTTTATGATTTTTCAAAACCATACTATGAAACAGAAAATGCAGTTTTAATTCTAAAAAAAGATAGCGCAACTTATACCAATAAAGATAGCTTAAAAGGTAAGAAAGTAGCCGTCTTGAAAGGAACAATCGAAGAAACCTTATCAAAAGAACAATTTAAGGGAGCTAACATTGTTTCACTTACTAATATGGGCGAAGCAATAAATGAACTTAAGACTGGTCATGTTCAAGCAGTAGATTTGGAAGGACCAGTAGCTGAAGGCTATATTGCACAAAACAGTGATATTACTAAAGCTTCATTTCATTTAAAAGTAAGTGATGGGGATGCCAAAGCAATTGCAATCCCAAAAGGGAATAAAAAATTAAAGAAAAGTATAGATAAAGTTATTACAAAACTTAAAAAATCAGATAAGTATCAAACTTACATAAAAGATGCTGCTCAATTGACAGGTAAAGCAACAGAATAAAAAATGATTTTGCCTCTATTGATATTGACATTTTTAAAATAAAAAGGTATCCTATTATGGAACATGTAAAATGTTACAATATCTTGAGGAGGTGAAACACATGTCAAAAACAGTCGTACGTAAAAACGAATCTTTAGATGATGCACTTCGTCGTTTTAAACGTTCTGTGACTAAAGCTGGGACTCTTCAAGAATCACGTAAACGTGAATTCTACGAAAAACCTTCAGTAAAACGTAAACGCAAATCAGAAGCAGCTCGCAAACGTAAAAAATTCTAAAGACAAAAAAAGTATCCCGTGGGATACTTTTTATTATGACTAAAATGAAACATAATAAAAAAGGCCTAAGCCTTTTTTATTATTGTTTTGCAAGTAAATCACGAATTTCAGCAAGTAATTCTTCTTGAGTAGGAGCAGCAGTAACAACAACTTCTTCTTCAGTATCTTCTTCTTTTTCAGATTTCATTATTTTATTAGCAGCTTTAACCACGAAGAATAATGTAATACCGATAATTAGGAAGTTGATAATGGCACTTAAGAAACTACCATATTTAACACCATTCCAAGCTAGTTGTGAAATGTTTTCAACATTAGCGGCTTTTAAAGCTGGGTTTAAGAAAAGTGGTGTAATCACATCAGAAACAAGTGACGTAATGATAGCATTAAATGCAGCCCCCATAACAACCGCAACAGCAAGGTCTAAGACATTACCTTTAAACAAAAACTCTTTTAATTCTTTAATCATTAGAAGTCTCCTTAAATTTTTAATTTCTTAATAATTATAGATAAAATAAAGCAGAATAGCAATAATAAAGTCCTATATTTTTAAATTTACAAATAAATTCTCTAGTGATATAATAAAATGTAAAACTAAAATGGGTGTATTGTGGGGAGGTGGACTTTTGGCAATAGATAAAGAAACCATATCTCAAATCAAACAAAATGTTAATATTGTTGATGTTATTGGAGAGGTAGTGGATCTTTCAAAAGCTGGGAAACATTACCTTGGTTTGTGTCCGTTTCATAATGAAAAAACGCCGTCCTTCAATGTCATCGAAGATAAACAGTTTTATCATTGTTTTGGTTGTGGTAGGTCTGGTGATGTTTTCAAATTTATTGAAGAATATCGTCAAGTTCCTTTTTTAGAAAGTGTTCGAATTATTGCTAATAAAGCTGGGATGACAGCGGATATTCCAACTATAATTAGTCCTGTAAAAAAATCTAATCCAAATCAAAATCTTATAGACATCCATAAGGATGCTGCAAAATTTTATCAAGCGGTATTAACAACAACTAAAGAAGGACAAAAAGCTAAGCAATATTTGTATTCTAGAGGACTAACAGATGATGTCATTACTCATTTTGGTATAGGCTTATCTCCTAAAGAAAATGATTTTTTGTATCAAAGTCTATCTAAAAAGTATGATCAAACAGATCTTCTAAAATCTGGTTTGTTTAATTTGTCAGAACAATCTAATCAGATTTATGATGCTTTTAAAAATAGAATAATGTTCCCTTTAACAAATGATACTGGCGATGTTATTGCCTTTTCCGGTAGAATATGGACATTAGAAGACCAAGATGCTAAATTAGCAAAATATAAAAATTCAAGATCGACATCTATATTTAATAAGTCTTATGAGTTTTACCATCTGGATAGGGCAAAGCAAGTTGCTAGAAAGCAAAAAGAAATTTTTCTGATGGAAGGATTTATGGATGTTATTGCTGCTTATCGTTCTGGTATTGAGAATGCAGTTGCTTCTATGGGGACTGCTCTGACAGTTGAACATGTAAATCATCTCAGAAAAATTACAAATAAAGTTATCATAACTTATGACGGTGATAGTGCGGGGCAAAATGCCATTGCTAAAGCTATTGATATTTTAAAAGGATTAGATGTTGAGATTGTCAAAATTCCCAACAATATGGATCCAGATGAGTATATTCAAAAGAATTCAATTGAAGCCTTAGTTAGTTTATTGACACATTCAAGAATTAGTAGCACTGAGTTTTATATAGATTATTTTAAACCGGAAAATTTGGATAACTTACAAGCTGAAATTGCATATGTTGAAAAATTAAGTCCAATCATTGCTCAAACACCTTCAATAACAGCTCAAAATCTTTATATTTCAAAAGTAGCAGATTTATTACCTGATTTTGATTATTTGCAAGTTGAAAATGCTGTTAATCAAATAAGATTAAAGAATAGAAGTGAAAGACAAACTCAATTAAAACAAGAAAAAATAGTTGTTGAACTACCAAGAAATAACACTGTGACCGGCTTACTTAAAGCAGAGTTACAATTATTTCAAAGGTTATTGAATCATGAATTTCTTTTGAATGAATATCGAAATAAAGCTGATTTTTATTTTGATACCAAGGAATTACAGACTCTGTATTCCTTGCTAAAATCTAGTGGGGATATTACTGCTTATGATCTAGCTCAGTTTGATGATGACGTGAGACGTGTTTATTATCAATCAATGGAAGAAAATTTACCTGATGATATTCATAATGGAGAAATAGAAGAGATTGAACGGCGAATAGCTCACTATAAACAAGAACGTGATTTGAAAAACCAAGGAAAACAGGTGAGAGAGTCAAGTCATAATGGTGATGTTGATTTAGCCACGGAACTTTTAGAAAACCTTATTGCACAAAAACGAAAAATGGAATAGAGGAAATAATGGCAAAAGAAAAAGAAATTACGACTTTTAATGTACAAGTTGCAGAATTCATTCGCAATCATAAAAAAGAAGGAACTGCTATTGATAATGATGTCACTGAGAAATTAGTTATTCCATTTACTTTGGATGCTGATCAAATTGATGACTTACTTGAAAGACTTACGGATGGTGGTATTTCCATTACCGATAGTGAAGGAAATCCTTCTACCAAGTATGTTGTTGAAGGTCCAAAACCAGAAGAACTAACTGACGAAGAATTATTAGGTAGCAATTCAGCTAAAGTTAATGACCCAGTTAGAATGTATCTAAAAGAAATTGGTGTTGTTCCACTTTTGACAAACGAAGAAGAAAAAGAGTTAGCAGTAGCTGTTGCAGAAGGTGATTTAGAAGCTAAACAACGTTTAGCAGAAGCTAATCTTCGTTTAGTGGTTTCTATTGCTAAACGTTATGTGGGTCGTGGAATGCAATTTCTTGATTTGATTCAAGAAGGTAATATGGGCTTGATGAAGGCAGTTGATAAATTTGATTATTCAAAAGGTTTTAAGTTTTCTACATATGCAACATGGTGGATTCGTCAAGCAATCACACGCGCTATTGCTGACCAAGCAAGAACTATTCGTATTCCAGTTCATATGGTTGAAACAATCAATAAATTAGTCCGTGAACAACGTAATCTCCTTCAAGAGCTTGGACAAGATCCAACTCCAGAACAAATTGCTGAACGCATGGATATGACACCAGATAAGGTTCGTGAAATTTTAAAAATTGCTCAAGAACCTGTATCTCTTGAGACACCGATTGGTGAAGAAGATGATAGTCATTTAGGTGATTTTATTGAAGATGAAGTGATTGAAAATCCGGTAGACTACACAACACGTGTTGTTTTGCGTGAACAGCTAGATGAAGTTTTGGATACTCTTACTGATAGAGAAGAAAATGTGCTTCGTCTTAGATTTGGACTTGATGATGGGAAAATGCGTACATTAGAGGATGTAGGCAAAGTCTTTAATGTCACACGTGAACGTATTAGACAAATTGAAGCAAAAGCACTTCGTAAATTACGTCATCCAAGCCGAAGCAAACAACTTCGTGATTTTATTGAAGATTAATAAAGGAACTAATTGAGGAAAATCTAATGTCAGAAACAAAAACTTATTCTGAAGAAGAAGTAACAAAAATAAAAGATCGTATTTTAGAAGCTTTAGAAATGGTTATTGACCCAGAACTTGGTATTGATATTGTCAACTTAGGCCTCGTTTATGAAATTCATTTTAAAGATGATGGTCACACACAAATAGATATGACATTAACCACGATGGGTTGTCCGCTAGCGGATTTATTGACTGATCAAATTTATGATGTGATGCGAGATATTCCAGAAGTGACATCAACAGAGGTCAAATTAGTATGGTATCCAGCATGGACAGTTGATAAAATGAGTCGCTACGCTAGAATTGCATTGGGAATCCGTTAAGTAATTCAAAAGGGATGAAATATCCCTTTTTTTAGTGTACAATAGTAATGTTAAAAACGTCTGTAAGTTAATTTAATGCCTTTAGCGTTAATAATAAGAAGACAAAAAGGAGTATTTTGAGATGATACTAATCACAGGTAGTAATGGTCAATTAGGGACTGAACTTCGTTATCTTTTAGATGAAAGAAATGTTGATTATGTTGCTGTTGATGTAGCAGAAATGGACATTACCGATTCAAAAAAAGTAGATGAAGTTTTTGAACAAGTGAAACCAACACTTGTCTATCATTGTGCAGCTTATACTGCTGTTGATGCCGCAGAAGACGAAGGTAAAGAATTAGATTATGCCATAAACGTTGTTGGTACTGAAAATATTGCAAAAGCTGCAGCTAAGTATGATGCAACTTTAGTTTATATTTCAACCGATTATGTATTTGATGGTGAAAAACCTGTCGGACAAGAATGGTTGGAGACTGATACACCTGATCCTAAAACAGAATATGGTCGTACCAAACGTTTAGGTGAAGAAGCAGTTGAAAAATATGCTAAACAATTTTATATTATTAGAACTGCTTGGGTATTTGGTAATTATGGTAAAAATTTTGTTTTCACCATGCAAAACTTAGCCAAAACCCATTCAAAATTGACAGTTGTCAATGACCAACACGGAAGACCAACTTGGACACGTACTTTGGCTGAGTTCATGACTTATCTGACTGAAAATCAAAAAGAATATGGTTACTATCATCTTTCAAATGATGCTAGTGAAGATACAACTTGGTATGATTTTGCTGTGGAAATTTTAAAAGATACAGATGTTGAAGTTACACCTGTTGACTCTAGTCAATTCCCAGCAAAAGCAAAACGTCCACTTAATTCAACAATGAGTTTGGAAAAAACGAAAGCAACTGGATTTGTTATTCCTACTTGGCAAGAAGCTCTTGAGGAATTTTACAAACAAGGTCAAAAAAAATAAGTTAATAAGAAGGGCACAGGTCCTTCTTTTTTGCTGTTCTCTTATTTATCGCATAATGGATTAAATTATGCTATAATGACATAGATTATATTTAGAATGGGGCAGTGTGTTATGCAACATGTATTCATCATCGGAAGTAGGGGTTTACCAGCAAAATATGGTGGATTTGAAACTTTTGTTGAGGAATTAGTCAAACATCAAACAAATCCAAAGATTCAATATCATGTTGCTTGTTTAAGCGACGATAGAAATCACGAACATTTTGACTATTGCGGTGCAGATTGTTTCACAATAAATCCACCAAAATTAGGTCCAGCTAGAGTTATTGCCTATGATATGATGGCGATTAGCTATGGTTTAGAAATGGTCAAAAAAGAAGGAATTAAATCTCCTATATTTTATGTGTTAGGAAATACGATTGGTGCCTTTGTGAAGCCTTTTATGACAAAAATAAAGTCTCTAGATGGCAAACTCTTCATTAATCCAGATGGATTAGAGTGGAAAAGATCTAAATGGTCGAAACCAGTCCAATCTTATTTAAAGTTATCTGAAAAAATGATGGCACAACATGCTGATTTAGTGATATCTGACAATAAAGGTATCGAGGATTATATAAAAAGTACTTATCCCAGTGCTAAGACAACTTTTATTGCTTACGGGACTGATACCATACCCTCTACTCTTTCAGTTGCTTCAAATAGAGTGAGAGATTATTTCACTAAATTCCAACTTAGTGAAAATAATTATTATTTAATTTTAGGAAGATTTGTTCCTGAAAATAACTATGAAACTGCTATTAGAGAATTTATGAAAGCGAAGACTGATAAAGATTTAGTTATCATTACAAATCATGATGGCAACAGTTTTTTTGAAGAGTTAAAAGAAAGAACACATTTTGAGAATGATCATCGTGTCAAGTTTGTTGGTACAGTATATGACCGTGAACTTCTGAATTACATACGTGAAAATGCCTTTGCTTATATTCATGGTCATGAGGTTGGTGGTACCAATCCAGGTTTACTAGAAGCTTTGGCACATACAAGATTAAATCTTGTATTAGGTGTCTCTTTCAATCAAAGTGTTGCTCAAGACTCGGTACTTTATTGGACAAAGGAACAAAATAATTTGTCTAGAATGATTGACGAATGCGAAAAAACTACCAATCATGAATTGTATAGCCAAAAGGCAAAAGCTATTATTCAGTCAAATTATACTTGGCAAAAAATTGTTGGAGAGTATGAGGATTTATTCTTAAATGAAAATTAATATCTTGATGTCCACATATAATGGTCAACAATTTCTGGAAGAACAGATTGAAAGTATTCAAAACCAAACGTTTACTGATTGGACACTCTATATTCGTGATGACGGCTCAACTGATCAAACACGACAGATCATTAATAGATTTGTAAAGCAAGATCATCGAATTAAGTGCATCAATTCTGATTCAGATAAAAACTTAGGTGTGATTGATAATTTTTACACACTATTAAAATATGATAAAGCGGACTTTTATTTTTTTAGTGATCAAGATGATATTTGGCTGCCAGAAAAAGTTCAATTGACATTGGAAGCAATAAGGAATCAGGTTCAAGATAAACCGGTATTAGTTTATACCGATTTGAAAGTTGTTGATCAAAACCTTAATGTTTTACATGAAAGTATGATAAAAACACAATCTGATCATGCAAATACACATTTAGTTGAAGAATTAACTGAAAACACCGTTACGGGTGGCACGATGATGATAAATCATGCCCTAGCGAAATTATGGGAAAATCAGCCAAATATCCTCATGCATGACTGGTTTTTAGCCATCATTGCAGCCGCTAAGGGTGAACTGATTTTTTTGCAAGTTCCTACGGAACTGTATAGACAGCATGCCAATAATGTTTTAGGCGCCAGAACACTAAAAAAAAGGATGCAACACTGGATAAGACCACACCAATTAATTCGTAAATATTGGTGGTTGATTCAATCAAGTCAGAAACAAGCAAGTTATTTGCTTGAAATGAACCTTGATGAAAATGAGAAAACACTAGTGGAAAATTATGTGAATCTACTGGAACAAGGTTTAAAACAAAGAATGAATATACTAAAAAGATACGGTTTTAGAAAAAACCGTCAGTTTCATACCTTTGTATTTAAAACATTAGTGATTACCAAATTTGGTTATAGGAGAGAGAAATAATGGAACTTTTCAGTAAAAAGAATCGTATTCTTTTGAAAGAATTAGTTAAAACAGATTTTAAATTACGATATCAAGGCAGTGCCATTGGATATCTTTGGTCAATTTTAAAGCCATTGTTAATGTTTACCATTATGTACATGGTATTTATCCGCTTTTTAAGACTTGGTGGTACAGTCCCTCACTTTCCAGTTGCTTTGCTTTTAGCCAATGTGATTTGGTCTTTCTTTTCAGAGGCAACAGGTATGGGGATGGTATCCATTGTTATGCGAGGGGACTTACTACGTAAGTTAAATTTCTCCAAAAATACGATAGTTTTATCGGCAGTTTTAGGGGCGCTAATTAACTTTATAATCAACCTTGTAGTTGTCTTAATCTTCTCAATCATAAATGGTGTATCGATATCACCTTATGCTTATATGTCAGTTTTCTTGTTTATTGAACTACTGGTTTTAGCTGTCGGTATCGCACTTATTTTATCGACAGCATATGTTTACTACAGGGATTTAGCACAAGTATGGGAAGTGTTGATGCAAGCTGGTATGTATGCTACTCCAATCATTTATCCTATTACCTTTTTGTCTGATCAGCATTTGTTAGCAGCTAAAATATTGATGTTGAATCCTTTGGCACAAATGATCCAAGATTTCAGATACCTCTTAATAGATAGAGCCAATGTTACTATCTGGCAAATGTCAAATCACTGGTATTACATAGCTATTCCTTATATCATTCCTTTTGTCATTTTAGGTTTTGGTATCCTTATTTTTAATAGAAATGCTAAGAAATTTGCGGAGATTATATAATGTTAGAAAAAGATGTTGCAGTAAAAGTAGAACATGTTAGTAAGTCCTTTAAACTTCCAACAGAGGCGACTAAAAGTTTTAGGACTGCCCTAGTTAATCGTTTTAGAGGAATTAAAGGTTTTACCGAACAACAAGTCCTAAAAGATATTGATTTTGATGTTTATAAAGGTGACTTCTTTGGTATAGTTGGTCGAAACGGTTCGGGAAAATCAACCCTATTAAAAATTATTTCACAAATTTACACTCCTGAAAAAGGGAATGTTCAGGTTGAAGGGAAAATGGTTTCTTTCATTGAACTTGGAGTCGGTTTTAACCCAGAATTGACTGGACGTGAAAACGTTTATATGAATGGAGCAATGCTCGGCTTTACAACTGAAGAAGTGGATGCCATGTATGATGATATTGTTAATTTTGCTGAACTTCATGATTTCATGAATCAAAAATTAAAAAATTACTCTAGTGGTATGCAAGTTCGTTTAGCATTTTCAGTTGCTATTAAAGCCGAAGGCGATGTCCTTATACTAGATGAAGTTTTGGCTGTTGGTGACGAAGCTTTTCAACGTAAATGTAATGACTATTTTATGGAAAGAAAAGAAAGCGGCAAAACAACTATTTTAGTGACACACGATATGGGAGCTGTTAAAAAATATTGCAATCGTGCTGTATTAATTGAGAATGGGCTTGTTAAAGCTTATGGGGAGCCAAATGATGTTGCTAACCAATATAGTTTAGATAACACTACAGCAACCTCAATTCAAGCAGATGTTACTGAAGAAGATATATTTGAAGAAGAAACCTCAAAAGTCTTAGTTGATAATTTGAAAATTCAATTATTAACACCGCAAAAAATGACTCCAGAAGATAGACTAAGCTTCAAAGCCTCTTTTGATGTGTTAGAAGATATCAATACATATTTGGCTTTGTCATTTACAGATATTGATCGAGGAATTTGGATTTATAATGATAATACAATGGATACATTGATTCATGGTAAGGGACATAAAGAAATTATTTATTCCTGTCATTTTCCAAATGTTAATGATATAAAAGTGAAATTAGAAACATCTGTTCGAGATGAAGATGGGAATATGCTTGCTTTTTCTGATTCTACCCAAACACCCGTTATACTTCAAAATCGTGTTGATATTGATCAAGATGATAAATCAGAAATGGATTCAGCAACTGGATTATTACGGAGAAACGGAGAATGGACTATTCAATGATTGAACCATTAGTTTCAATAATTGTAACCTGCTATAATCACGAAGATTATATAAAGGAATGTTTGAACAGCATTTATAAACAAAATTATTCCAATATTGAATTGTTGATTTTGAATGACGGCTCTACTGATAGTTCGATAAATCAGATAAACCAATCCATTGTTAATTCTCCTTTTCAGAGAACCTATTTATATTCTCATTCTAATCAAGGTGTTGTTTATACAAGAAATAAAGGAATTGAGTTAGCAAAAGGTGACTATCTTCTTTTTGTCGATAGTGATGATGCTTTACCTTATAATTATATTAGTTCATTAGTTAGTTCAGCTATTGAAAATGCCTCAGACATCGTTTACTGTGGTATGAAAAATATTGAAACTGAAGATTTAGTTTTAGAAGCAAGGCCGTTTAGTCTGGAACAATTACTATTAGGGAATTATATTCAAGTTAGTGCTTTAATCAATAAATCAATTGTTAAAGAATGTCGTTTTGACAATAATTTAGATCAAATTGAAGACTATGATTTTTTCCTACAATTAATTATAAAAGAAAAGGCTAAAGCATCTCCGAATAATGATGTTTTCTTACGTTATAGAATCTTAGAAACCTCACGTTCTTCTCGAGGTGATCAGGCAAGCTTTTATAGAGCATACACCTATATTCTTCTCAAGTACAAAAAAGATTTACCTTACTACGTAGAAAAAGCTGAATCTATTCATTTTAAAAGGAATTTTGCTTTAGATAGGGCATTACATCAAAAAGTCACTATTTATTTGTCTATTGATAATAAAGGCTTTAATCAAAAAGATGTTTTAGAATTTCGATTTAAGTCAGATAACCAAATCTCTTTTTCAGTCCCAAATAATACGACAGCATTAAGAGTTGATATCTCCGAGTTACCTTCTTATTTTAAAAAGGTCTCATTGCTTGATAATGACTTCCAAACAGAGTTAATTCCAACTTGCTTGAATGGCAAAGTTGTTCAAAATCATGTTTTATTTGCAGATCCAGATCCACAGCTTTACTATGATATCTCTGGTATAACAAGCACTGATTTTACATTACGTTATCAAATGTTTGATGAAGATGATTTGTTTGCTTCAGATTATGTGGCAAAACAGTTGAGCAAGGAACTCGCCGATACCTATGATCAATTAATGCATTATTCACCCTATAAAGCAATGTATTTTCAATCTGAAAAAATTAGAGAAGCCTATAAATCACAGTTAGAAGAAATGGTAGACCGCTATAATTCAGTTACTCATTCTAGACGATGGATTATTCCAACTAAAATAATAAATATATTTAGGAGAAAAAAATGAAACGTCTACTTTTATATGTTCATTTTAATAAATTTAATAGAGTCTCTAATCATGTCATATATCAATTGAGTCAGATGCGTCCATTGTTTTCAAATATTATTTTTATTTCAAATAGCTTAGTAGATGAAAACCACCTTAATTTTTTACAAGAAAAACATTTGGTAAATGATATCATTCAAAGGGAAAATATAGGTTTTGATTTTGCTGCATGGCGAGATGGAATGAAGTCTGTCGGTTTTGAAAATATTTCTCATTTTGATTCAGTTACAGTTATGAATGATACTTGTTTCGGACCTTTATGGGATATTAAAGACTATTATTCAAAATTTGAATTGGATGATTCAGTTGACTTTTGGGGCCTTACTAATAATAGAGAGACTAAAAAATCAAAAAAAAGTCAAGGTTATCCAGAACATATTCAAAGCTATTTTATCTCATTTAAAAAGCCTGTTTTAGAATCTAACGTATTTAGAGACTTTTGGGAAAATATTCAGGACTTTACAAATGTACAAGATGTTATTAATAGTTATGAGACCCAAGCAACTAGTAAATTTGTAAAAGAAGGATTCAGGTATAAGACTGTCTTTGATACTATTGATGCCGATATGACTGGCATGTTACATCCTGATTTTTCCTATTATAATCCTACAGCCATTCTCAAAAATCGTGTACCTTTTATAAAGGTAAAGGCTATTGATGCACATCAAGGGATAACACCCTATATTATTGATGAGATTGAAAGAACAAGCACATATCCAATTGATTTAATTGTTTCACACATGTCTGATATTAATTATCCTGATTTTAAATATTTATTAGGACATAAATACCTTGATAAATCTTTGCATCAACCAATCACTAAAAAAGTAGCAATACATCTACATGTATTTTATGTAGACCTCTTACCTGAATTTTTAGATGCATTTTCATCATTCCACTTTAAATATGATTTATTTATCACCACAGATAGTGAGTCTAAAAAGCAAGAAATAGATGAGGTTCTAACAGAATTTAATGCACCAGCTACTGTTTATGTGACTGGTAATATTGGCCGGGATGTATTGCCAATGCTTAAATTAAAGGAAAAGCTAGCAGCTTATGATTATATTGGGCATTTTCATACGAAAAAATCTAAAGAAGCAGATTTTTGGGCTGGTGAATCTTGGCGAAATGAATTAATTGATATGATGGTAAAACCAGCTGACACTATTTTAGCTAATCTTGAAAATGAGACTATAGGTTTAGTGATTGCTGATATTCCAACCTTTTTTAGATATAATAAAATTGTCGATGCTTGGAATGAAAATAAAATTGCACCTGTCATGAATGACCTATGGCAAAAAATGCATTTACATAAAACCATTGATTTTAACCAATTTCATAGTTTTGTAATGAGTTATGGTACATTTGTTTGGTTTAAATATGATGCTTTAAAACCACTCTTTGATTTGGAACTTAATGATCAAGATGTACCAAGAGAACCATTACCACAAAATTCGATCTTACATGCTATTGAGAGATTATTAATCTACATTGCATGGGATCAACACATGGATTTTAGAATTTCAAAAAATCCAGTAGATTTAACTGCTTTTGTTGATAATAAATTATTGAACGAACGTGGAGATAGTGCACCACACACTTACGTTGATTTCAATCATTTAGGTGGTATTAAAGGTGCCATAAAATATATATTTATTGGTCCAGCACGAGCTGTTAAATACATTATTAAACGTAGTCTGGAGAAATTGAAATCGAAATGAATTTTCTTAAAAAATTTAACCAGCACTTGATTTTAGAAAATATACTTGCTTTTATTTTTGCATTCTATATTAACTTTTATTCAATTAACAGTGCTATATTAACTAAAAGTTCTAGTGATTCACCATTTCAACACTTACTATCTTTTAGTTTGATTGCTTGTTTAATTTCAGGTGTTGGTCTCTCTTATTATGTGATGAGAAATCTAAGTAAAAATTTATTTATTAAATTAGGTATTTCATATATTGCCTACCTTTTAACCAGTTATTTTATCATCATAACGAGGAATTTAAATAATAAAGATTTTGATATCTGGCAACTTCAAAAAAATAATTTTTTTCAATGGAAAGGATTATTGATAGTTGCTATATTACTTGTTATTTCACTTATTTATTATTTTGTATTACCAAAAATTCCTATTTTAAACCAAAAAAATAATTTAATTGAGAGTAATAATAGTAATCAGTATATTATTGCATTGCTTGTAAGTTTTTTTATATTAAATGATACTTCATTTGTTACTGCAATTGCTGATCATTTACCCGATTTTACAACCTTAACAAATTACAGTACTTACACGAGAAATGCTCTGGTTACGGTAATCGAATTACTATTTATTTTTTCTATTATCAATCTGCTTATCTTAAACGCATTAAGTCATATTAAGCATATTAAAACGTCATTATCGTTAGCTTTTACAACAAGTTTGGCATTCGGTATTCTCTTTAATTACACCCTTCAGTATGGGGTTAGAGGAAATTCTGATTTAGCAGGAAAATATATTGTTCCAGGTGGAACGGTTTACCAGATTGTCATTATCACACTCTTTTCTTTTCTTTGTTATGTGTTGATAAATAGATATATCGCAACAACATTATTTTTGACTGTTTTAGGAATTGCTATTTCTATTGCAAATATTCTAAAAGAGTCAATGAGGAGTGAACCATTATTAATTACGGATTTTACTTGGATTCAAGAGATAAATACCGTATTATCATTTGTTAATTCAAAAATCATTATTTATATTATTCTAGCTATTGTTTTACCAATCATTATTTACTTTGTTCTTAGAAAATTTACTGAAGTTCAACCAATTGTAAAAAGTTGGAAATTAAGAGTTAGCACTGTTTTCTTACTTATTCTTTCTTTTGTAACGATTTTTACATCATTTAAATATGTTTCAAAACATAAAGAAACTAGTCATATTCCAGTTATTTCCAGTTTAAACAATTGGGCAAGTATTGAGTGGATGGGATTTAATGTTAATGCAAAATATAAATCTGTGATGTTTGTGTGGTCAAAACAACTTACCATGTCTGTAATTGAAGAGCCTTCTGGTTATTCTCAACAAAAAATTTCGTCTATCTATAAAAAATATGACAAATTATCGAAAGAAATTAACAAAACAAGATCAAACAATATAAAAAATCAAACAGTAATCTATGTACTTAGCGAAAGCTTGTCAAATCCAAATAGAATACCTGCAGTTTCTTTACAAGAAGATTTACTTCCGAATATTGATGCCATAAAAGAACAAACAACTAGTGGATTGATGCAATCAGATGGTTTTGGTGGTGGCACTGCTAATATGGAATTCCAAACATTAACAGGTTTACCTTTTTACAATTATTCATCTTCTGTATCAACTTTATATACAGAAGTTGTTCCTAAAATGTCTTATTTCCCATCAATTAGTGATCAGTTTTCTTCTAAAAATAGAATAGTAATTCATCCTGCAAGTGCAAGTAGTTACAGTAGAAAATATATCTATAATAGACTTAATTTTGATAAATTGATATTTGAAACTGGTGGTACTGAAAAATTGAAAAATGTTGAAAACACGGGTATTTATCCAAGTGATCAGACTGTTTATAATAATGTTATTGATAATATAAATACGAAAGAAAATCAATTTTTCTCAGTTATTACAATGCAAAATCATGCCTTATGGTCAATAGGTGATCCATCAGATCTGGTTGTAACTGGAGAAGGATTTCCTCAAGAATCAAATGATTATCTAACGAGTTATTCAAGATTACTCACTCATACAGATACTTATACTAAGGAATTTTTAGATAATCTTTCAAAAATTAATAAAAATATAACAGTCGTCTTTTATGGAGACCATTTGCCAGGATTTTATCCTGACAGTGCTTTTAAAGAAGCAGTAAATGAGAAACATGAGACAGACTATTTTATCTGGAGTAATCATCAAACGAAAAAACTTAATCACCCATTGGTGAACTCTAGTGATTTCACAGCAGAATTATTGGAACACACTAATTCTAAAGTGTCACCTTATTATGCTTTACTCACACAAGTATTAGAAAATGCTAGTGTTGACAAAACAACATTATCTAAATCTCAAAAAGAAATAGCTAATGACCTTAAAATGATACAATATGATATTACTCTTGGGAAAGATTATATTGGAAAACATAAAAAATTTTTTAACATAGGAGATTAAGATGGCTGAGAAAATAGCAGTTCTTTTACCAGCATACAATGAAGAAGTAACCATTCAAAAAGTGATCAAAGATTTTCAGACCTATTTACCACAGGCTGATATTTATGTCTACGATAATAATTCTAAGGATCGAACAAATGAATTAGCTAGAGAAGCAGGAGCCATTGTTCGTTTTGAACCCCGACAAGGGAAAGGAAATGTTGTTCGTTCAATGTTCCGTGAAATTGATGCTGATTATTATATTATGATTGATGCAGATGATACCTATCCTGCTGCTGAAGTTGAAAAATTATTAGAGCCATTACGAACTGGTATGGCCGATATGACTATTGGAGATCGTTTATCAAATGGAACATATGCCAAAGAAAATAAACGTGGTTTCCACGGATTTGGTAATAATCTTGTAAAACAATTGATTAATAAACTATACAAGGGTAACTATGAAGACATCATGACAGGCTATCGTGGTTTTAATCGTTTGTTTGTCAAAACATTTCCAGTTTTATCACCAGGATTTGAAATTGAAACAGAATTATCCATTCATTCTTTAGATAAACGTTTTAAACTAGTAGAAGTACCGATTACTTATCAAGATCGACCAGAAGGTAGTGAGTCAAAATTAAATACATTTTCAGATGGCTTTAAAGTATTGAAAATGATTTTTAACCTCTTTAAGGACTACAAACCATTACTATTCTTTAGTCTAGTAAGTCTGGTATTATTTATAATTGGTTTATTAATTGGCATTCCAGTTATTAGTGAGTTTGCGCATACTGGTTTAATTCATAAAATGCCATCAGCTATTTTAGCGACTGGTTTCATGATTTTAGCAGCTTTATCCTTTGTTTCTGGATTTATTTTAGATACCATAGTTAGACAAAATAGAATGCAGTATGAATTACAAGTTTATAATTATTACGAAAGAAATAAATAATTATGGTCAAAAATTCCTTTTCAAAATGTATTGATTTTTTTCTGAAATGGCGTTATTTATGGGGTTTAATCGCATTTATTGTTGGATTAAGTCTTAATTTGCATGGTAGTTCCATTTCAAATTGGAACAACTATGGTGTGACTGAATTGACAAATGGTCAACAAATGAAAACAGTTAATCAGTATTCTAAAGGTGACCAAATAAATATTCTGTCTGAATTAAAACATTGGGTATCTTATCCTCCTAAGTCAGATGGTACAATAATTGGATACCCTAGAATGATTAGAACTGATGAGTGGCTAGTACAAACACCTTTCTTTATTTCACAAGCAAATACTGGAGCTAAATTAGTCAATAAGTCTTACGGTTTATCAGGACAAAATATGGTTATCAGTTATAATGCACCTGTTAAGGATATTTCTGTCATTGGTAAACCATTTAATTGGGGGTTTCTATTTTTAGGACCAACCAAAGGCTTATCTTGGTATTGGTGTAGTAAGATAATTCTTATGCTTTTGTTAGCATTCGAGTTTTCTATGATTATAACGAAAAAAAATAAATTATTATCTACTATAGGTAGCTTTTGGATTACTTATACACCAGCAATACAGTGGTGGTGTATGCAACATCTCGGGGATGTAGTCTTTTATTCATTAGCCATTATGGTTTTGATACATCACTTTTTTAATACAAAGTCTGTAATTAAAAAAATAGGATTGGTAAGTTTATTGGTAGCATCAATAATAGGATTTGTATTGGTTATTTACCCAGCTTTTCAAGTTCCTTTTGCTTATCTAATTTTAGGATTTTTCATTATTGAATTTGTAAACTATTTAAAGAAAAAGAAGTTTCATTTAATAGATTTTACACTAATAACAACAACTCTTATTGCATCATTAGGTGTTATTGGATGGACTTTATACAGAAGTTCCGATGCGTTGAAGCTTACTTTGAATACCTTGTACCCCGGTCATAGAGAGTCTTTCGGTGGCAATTTTCCAATTTCGCATTTTTCTGATTTATTTTTATCATTTATCATTCCATTTAAAATTCCATCATTTATAAACCAAGTTGAAGCATCTTCATCTATAGGATTATTGATTCCAATTCTAGTTCTTATCCCTTTTCTATTCTTCATGAAAAATTTAAAAGAGAATTATTTTGGAATCTTTATGAGCATTTACACTTTTTTCCTTTTCATTTATACATTTGTTGGTGTGCCAAAAATACTTGCTAAAGTAACCTTATTTACTTATGTCACTTCAGCACGTTCTTGGCAAGCTCTCTCTGTTATTAGTGTATTTGCATCAATTTGGTTGATTTCATATCTGTGGCGGGAGAAAAATAGAATCTATAAATGGCTTTTATTGACAACTTCAACCCTATTAATGGTTGGCTTAACTTGGTTAACATCTAAAGACCTTAATGTCATTGGTTATATTGGAAAAAAATATTTAATAGCACTTGCTCTTTTATATATTGTTATTGTTGCAATGGCAATATTTAGGCAGCGTCTCGTCTTTACTATTTTAATTATGGGGGCTATAATCATCAGTGGTTTTACGGTTAATCCCGTTGTTAAAGGAATGTCGGTGATTACTGACAAAAAGGTTTCAACTGAAATTTCAAAACTAGTTAAGGCAGATAAAGAAGCAAGATGGGTTACAGAAGGTAGTTTATATAATTACCCACAAATGTTTGGTGCCAAGACAATCAATAGTGTTAGATTTTATCCAGATGTTAAATTGATGAATCAATTAGATCCAAATCATAAAATGGAAAAATATTGGAATCGTTATTCCCATATGCAAGTTTTCTTAACTAAAGATAACCTAACCATGGACTCACCAGTACCAGACGTTTTGACGATTCATTTAAATGAGTCAGGTTTAAGTAAAACAAAAGTCAAATATATATTGAGTTATAGAGACTTAAATAAAGAATTTGGAAATGATTTTAAACTGATTTATGGTCCAGATAAAGATGGTAATAGTATTTACCAATATACAAAATAATGACGGAGATTAAGATGATAAAATCAATTAATAGATTTATGCATACTGAAGTTTTCAAGTACTTATTCTTTGGAGTGCTGGCAACAATTGTTTATATGACAGTTAGGTTCATTTCATTTTCATTATTGAGGGAAGCGACTGTTTCAGCAACGATTGCCAATATTTGTGCCATTATTTTTGCATTTTTTACAAATGACAAATACGTTTTTAATCAGGCTAAAAAAGGTTGGTTCCAACGATTTGTTAAATTTGTTATTGCTAGGATCTTTACATTAGTATTGGATTTATTATTAGCTTACTTCTTAGTTGAAAAATTTCCAGGAATTATAGGACAATTTGTCAATCAAAATATTGATATGATTAATGCCATTGAAACGATTATCGGTCAGGTTTTAATCATTGTTCTCAATTACGTCTTTAGTAAGTTATTTATTTTTCAAGATAATCGATAAAAAACAATCTATCACAGATTGTTTTTTTAGTTTAATTTCGAATAGTTACAGTGAATAAAAGAAAAGGAGTTATTATTTGAAAAAAATCAAAACATTTTTATTCGCAACAACTATATTAGGTACTATTCTAGCAACGTCATCAGCATATGCAAATGAAGTAGTAGAGGTCACCCGTACGGAATTAGATAAATCACAAAAGCAATTTGAAGTACATGTAACGAGTAAAAAATTGCCAAGTGAATCTGCGATTTCTTCTGTAGATATTGCTGTGTGGTCTCAGGAAAAAGGTCAAGATGATTTACATTGGTATAAAGCAATAAAAGAAAATGATAGCAGTTTTAAAGCTGTTATACCTCTATCAAATCACGGCAATAGAGTAGGTGCCTATGAGACACATGTCTATACGCATTTTAATAATGGTAAAGAAATGGGCAAATCTTTTCCAACTTTGAATGTCACTATGGAAAAGCCAGAAATAACTATAAAAGGTAACGATCTATTTTTATCTTATCCCTTTGATAAACCACAAGATAGTCAATTAAAAGTAGCAATTTGGTCAGAAGAAAAAGGTCAAGATGACTTAGAATGGTATACTGTAGATCCAAGTAGACCTATCAAGATTAATCTTTCAAAACATAAAGGTGCTTTACTTAATATCCATAGTTATTTAGAAGAAGAGGATAACTTAAATGGTATCTCTGCACAAACCATTTCTAGAATTGAATCTGAAGAAAAAGCAACTAATATGTCCGAAGAGCATGATAATAGAACAAGTGGCTTATTAGAAACCAAGAATGCTTCAGAAAAGTTGATGACACAGTTTACCAATTTAAATTCTCAAAATGTTACACTGCAAATATCAAATGTTTCAGATAATTATTCTGAATTAAAGGTTCCAGTCTGGACGAAAGAAAATGGACAAGATGATATTAAGTGGTATCAGGCTAAAAAAACGGGTAAAGGTAGTTTTCAGCTTATGATTCCTTTATCAAATCATGGTTTTGAAATGGGACAATATCAGGCTCATATTTATGGTATTCATTCTAAAACCGGAGAACAAAAGAATTTACTCGATACTGGAGGATTTCAAATTACTTCTATTTCGGGTTTAGAAAAACCAAAAGTTCAGATGGAAGACTATAAGAATGGAAAGTATTCAGTGACAGTTAATGAAACACTACTTTCTAGAAAAGTGACACATTTAAATGTACGAGTTCGTTCATTAAATACAAATGAAATTGAAAAAACAGTTACTGTTGCAGCAAATCAATTTGGAAAAGCAAAGGCACTATTTAATCTTTTTGATTCTAGTGATCATATAAAAAGCTATCAGGTAGAAGCAGTAGTAACCTATTCTGATAATCAAAAAGAAACTTTTGATTTAGGTAATATCTCATTAGAAAACCAAATGCAAGAAAGTAAAGGAAATAACATTTCAAATTTCACAAAAAAGCAACAAATCATTACGAAATACATTTCTGAAACGAACACTTATCCTCATGGGCAATGTACTTGGGGAGTGAAAGAAATTGCAAAGTGGATACCTAATAATTTGGGGAATGCAACGGTTTGGGCAAAGAAAGCAAAACAATATGGCTTTAAAGTAGGTACGGAACCAAAAGTTGGAGCCATAGCTGTTTGGCCTAAAGATGCCGGTGGTCTAGGACATGTTGCCGTTGTGACTCATGTTTCATCAAATACCAAAATTCAAGTTAAAGAATCAAATTATGATGGTAAAAAATATATTGGTAATTTTAGAAAATGGTTTAATCCTTATTTACACTATTGGGGAGGAGAAGTTTACTACATCTACAATAACTGATTTTTAAATATGCTTTCTTGAAAGTAATTTATAATAATGCTAAAATAGTAAGAAAATTATAATTTCGAGAGAGACTAGTTGAAAAAGAAAATGTATAAGTCAAAAAAACACTGGGTGATTGCCAGTGTTGCAACGGTTGCGATATTAGGAACACACCAAGCTACTATTTTAGCTGACAGTAGTGATACTACGATGATTAATCCCACAACTACAGAATCCAGTGCAAGTACACCAAGTAGCGAGCAGACTTCAACGATTTCATCAAGTCAAAGTGATGAAACAGCTGTGACGACAGATCATTCTTCTGAAGTGACAACAAGTTCTGAAGAAATGGCGAGTGTCACTTCTGATAGTAGGGAAACGTCTACGAGTAGTGCTGAGAGTCAATCTCAAACTCTTACTGATTCCGAAACGGCTAATGATGACAAGGTTAATTTAGGAGCTAACACAGTCACTTCAGAAACAGCTAGTTCTAGTGCTATTAATAGTCAAACGCAAAGTTTTGTGAAAGCTCGTGTCTTAGCGACAAGTCCTCAAGCACAAGCGACAGAACCAGTTCAAGCTCCAGTGACGGCAACCATAGAAGGTGATAAGACACTACACATCACCTACCAAAAGGAAATGACTGCAGGAACCGACGTTATTTTTGCAGTTTGGGGAGACCAAAATGCTCAAAATGATTTGGTTTGGTATAAAGCCTCAGATTTAGGCGCAGCTTATGTTGATTTAACTAAGCATAGAGAATACGGTCTTTATCATGTTAATACTTATACAAGGACCAATGGTCAAATGACAGGTGTCAGTGCCTTGACACTTAGTTTTCCCAAACCACAAGTCAGTGCAGAGGTGACGAAACTATCTGACACCCAATTTCAAATTGATGTCACTCAAGTTCCTTCTACTATCACAGCAGTCCGTATCCCTGTTTGGACAAGTCAAAATAATCAAGATGACCTCAAATGGTATCAAGCGATACAAGTAGCTAGTGGCCATTACCAAGTAACAGTCAATACTGCTGATCATCATAATGAAATGGGTCATTACAATATTCATATCTATGGCCAAAGTACGATAACAGGCAGTCAAGTTGGTTTAACCGTAACTGGTTATGATAATGTGGATACACGACCAAATGCACAAGTTAGCATTGTTGACTATGCACAAGATAAGACGAGCTTTACCGTCCAAGTCACAGGAACAAGTAGTACCAAAACAATTACCAAAGTGAGTATCGCAGCTTGGTCAGAGACTGATGGTCAAGATGATCTTAAATGGTACACACCAGTTCTTAAGAATAATCAAGCTAGTCAAGTTATTAATATAGCAGATTTGAGTAATACTACAGATCTTTATCGTGTTCATGTCTATACGCAGTACAGTGATGGTAGTCAAGTAGGAACAAATCTAGGTGCCTACCAAATCACAAAACCAAGTCTTAAGACTGAAGTGGATACACAAATGACTGATAGTGGAATAAATGTTAAGGTCACTTCGAATATGGTCACCAATTATCAAAAGGTTAAATTTGCCGTGTGGTCAGTTGTCAACGGTCAGGATGATCTTAAGTGGTATCAGGCAGATGCGACAGGTAAGGCTTTCATTCCATTTACCAATCATAAAGGTTATGGCGATTATCGCATTGATACCTATAGTTTTGAAAATGGTAGCCATGGCTTAAAGAGTAGTACAGTGACTAGAAATGTACCCCAAGATGCAACTATAAACTTAAAAAATAAAGTAACAACTCAAAATTATCAGAAATCTGATGGGACAATTGATGTTGTCGTTTTACAAGGAGAAAACGATAAAACCATAAATAAAGTCAGAGTGGCTGCATGGTCAGAAGAAAAGCAGAGTAACCTTTATTGGTATACCTCTAGTGTTAATCAATCTGGCAAGGTAGTGATTACTGTTAATCAAGCTAATCATTATGGAATTCAAGGAAATTATACAATACATACTTATTTAGATTATAGTGATGGTACATCATCTGGAACTAATCTAGGTCAATTTCTTTTAAATGGACCAACAGCAACTTCAGCATCGCAAGGCAATTATAAAGCTATTAATAAAGTAATATACCTTGATGCTGGACATGGTGGTTATGATTCAGGAGCCTCATATTACAATCAATATGAAAAAACATTAAATCTACAAATTCAAAAATTGGTTCAATCAAAATTACAGGCTTTGGGTTATACTGTTCTTGCCACCCGTCAGTCTGATGTTTTTATTGATTTATTGGACCGTTCAAAAGAGGTCAATGCAACAAATGCAGATATTTTTGTGAGCATCCATATTAATGCGTCTACAAGTTCTGCTGCAAATGGTATAGAAACATATTATTATCAATATTATTCAGATTATCCATCACAAATAAATGATGTATTTGATGAAAATCCTGAAAGGCTTGCCAAAAGTGCTATTTTAGCCAATGCCGTTCAAAGTGCATTAATTGCTAATACCGGTGCTCAAAACAATGGTGTCAAAAGAGAAGCTTTCTCAGTATTAAGAGAGACGACTGCTCCAGCAATTTTAGCTGAACTAGGTTTTATTTCTAACTATTCAGAGATGACAAAACTTACTCAATCTGCCTACCAAGAACAGTTAGCAAACGGTATTGTTTCAGGGATTCAAAAATATTACGCTAGTATTTAATGCTAAAGAAAATCACGGGTTTCCCGTGATTTTTATGTTATAATAGAGGGTACGCAATAATGAAGCGAGGTACAAAAATGATTGATACAAGCCAAAAAGAAGAGCGTGTAATATTGTTGGGAGTATCTCTGCAAAACACGCAAAATTTTGAAATGTCAATGCAAGAGTTAGCAAATTTAGCTAAAACAGCAGGTGCAAATGTTGTTGCAACTTATTATCAAAATAGAGAAAAATATGATAGTAAAACTTTTATCGGTTCAGGAAAATTGACTGAATTAAAAAACATGATTGATGCTGATGAAATTGATTCTGTTATTGTTAATAATCGATTAACACCTCGACAAAATTCTAATTTAGAAAATCTATTAGAAGTTAAAGTGATCGACAGAATGCAGTTAATATTGGATATTTTTGCCTTGAGGGCGAGAAGTCATGAAGGAAAATTGCAAGTTCACCTGGCTCAATTAAAATACATGCTGCCTCGACTTGTTGGACAAGGTGTTATGTTAAGTCGTCAAGCAGGGGGGATTGGTAGTAGAGGACCAGGAGAAAGTCAACTTGAGCTAAATAGAAGATCAATTAGAAATCAAATCAATGACATTGAAAGACAACTAAAAATAGTTGAGAAAAACAGGCAGACCATTAGAGAAAAAAGATTAGATGCAAAAACGTTTAAAATTGGTTTGATTGGTTACACCAATGCTGGTAAATCAACTATCATGAATTTATTAGTAGATGATTTTCAGTATGAAGCAGATGAATTATTTGCTACCCTTAATGCGACAACAAAACAAATTTATTTACAAAATCAATTTCAAGCAACTTTGACTGATACTGTAGGCTTTATACAAGATTTACCGACAGAGTTAATAGCTGCTTTTCGATCAACCTTAGAAGAAAGTCGACATGTTGATTTGCTTTTACATGTTATTGATGCAAGTGACCCAAGCCATACGGAACATGAAAAGGTTGTGAATGATATTCTAGAAGATTTAGGCATGAATGATATTCCTAAATTGGCTATTTATAATAAAATGGATAAAGTAGAACAATTAACTGCCACAGCATTCCCTAATGTTAGGTTATCAGCTTATAAAAGTGATAGTACAGATAGATTGAGAAAGTTAATAATAGATGAAATTAGAGATATTTTTATCCCTTTTTCGATTAAAGTTCATCAAAAAGATTTATATAAATTATATGAACTCAATAAAATAGCATTAATAGAACCTTACCAGTTTGAAAATGAAGTCGAAGAAATTAGTGGTTATATTTCTGAAAAAAATAGATGGTATTTGGAGGCATTTTATGACTGATTTTATTCAATTAGCAAAAACATACGGTGGTTTTACAAGTCTTGATACTGTTTATCTGACAAATATTCTTAAACAGTTAACAGATCAACAAAAACTTCAATTTATTACACCACCACCCAGTGTTTTAAATGCTTATTTTGCAGAGATATATCAGAAAAAGTCTCCAGAAAAGGCTACTCAATACTATTTTGATTTGTCTAAATCTTTAAGCATCTTAAATGAGAATCCAAGTTTTCAAGAAGAAAAACCTTTTGTCAGGCTCAATTTGCTGGGAAAATCATTTGGATATTGTTATAAAAATGAAGACGAAGAAGCAATTGTTTTTTCTGAAAAAAAAGAAATCATCACAGATAGTATTTTATTTGAATTAGCAAGTGTGTTTCCAAATTATTTAATTTATATTGAAAATGATATTATTAAAATGAAACCTTTTGATATTCATTTAGAGGTTGTTGAAACTTTAGAACAAAATGTCAGTGAATTAGCAGAAGTAGAAAAATTAACAGATAACGTTGTGAAGCTTTCAAGTTTTAATCAAGAAGATCTAGTGACACTCAAGAAAGATTTTGAAGGTGAACTTTATTACCACTCAAAAGATAGAAAAGCAACAATATTTGTTAAGAAAAAGTGAAAGGAAGCATTAAGGCAATAATTGGATTGTCTGAAATGATTTATATAAAAAATGGAAATTCAATTTTTAGGGACTGGAGCTGGACAACCAAGTAAGCAACGAAATGTTTCTAGTTTAGTTCTAAAATTATTAGATGAAATCAATGAAATCTGGATGTTTGATTGTGGGGAAGGAACTCAAAGACAAATATTAAATACGACTATCAAACCTCGAAAAGTAAGAAAAATATTTATTACCCATTTACATGGTGATCACATTTTTGGATTACCTGGTTTTTTGTCTAGCCGAGCTTTTCAAGCTAATGAGGAACAAACAGATCTCGATATCTATGGTCCTGTAGGGATTAAGTCATATGTAATGACAAGCTTAAAATTAACTGGTTCAAGACTTCCATATCATATTAATTTTTTTGAATTTGATGATAAACAACTTGGAAAAATAATGGAAACAGATAAATTTGTTGTTTATTCTGAAAAGCTTGATCATGGTGTTTTTTGTATGGGCTATAGGGTAGTACAAAAAGATTTAGAAGGTACATTAGATGCTGAAGCTTTAAAGCAAGCTGGGGTACCATTTGGTCCTTTGTTTGGAAAAGTGAAAAATGGACAAGATGTGACTTTAGAAGATGGCAATATTATTATTGCAAAAGACTTTATATCAGCTCCTAAAAAAGGAAAAATTGTAACAATTATAGGTGATACCAGAAAAACTAATGCTAGTGTGAGACTTGCTTTAGGTGCGGATATTTTAGTTCACGAATCAACTTATGGAAAAGGTGATGATAAGATTGCGAAACGTCACGCGCATTCAACAAATATGCAGGCAGCACAAATCGCAAAAGAAGCAAATGCAAAACGTTTGTTATTAAATCACATTTCAGCAAGGTTTATTGGCAGAGATTGTAAAAAATTGGAACTAGATGCTGCAAGTATTTTTGAAAATGTTCACATCGTAAGAGATTTTGAAGAAGAGGTGATTTAAATGTCTCAAAGAATAATTTTAATTACTGGAGCTTCAGGTGGTATTGCTCAAGAAATCATTAAACGATTGCCTGCTGAAGATGGTCTGGTATTACTTGGTAGAAATAAAGCTAAGCTTGAAGAACTATACAGACATACTGCAAATAAAAATTGTATTGAAATCGACATTAGTGATCCAACGGCAATTCAAAAAGTCGTTAATCAAATTATCTTACAATATGGAAAAATTGATGTGTTAATTAATAATGCTGGTTTTGGTGAGTTTAAAGAGTTTGATCAATTTGATGATCATTCTATTTCAAAAATGTTTGATGTTAATACCGTTGCGACGATACATTTTTCGCGCCTTGTTGGTAAACAAATGAAATTACAGCAAAAAGGTCATATTATTAATATTGCTTCAATGGCTGGATTAATTGCATCACCAAAATCATCTATTTATTCTGCGACAAAATTTGCTGTTATTGGTTTTTCAAATGCGCTACGTTTAGAGTTAGCTGACCATCATGTGAAAGTAACAACGGTGAATCCAGGACCTATTAAAACGAATTTTTTTGATAAGGCTGATCCATCCGGAGATTACTTAAAGAGTGTTGAAAAATATGCTTTAGAACCAAATGATGTTGCACAAAAAATTGTAAAAATTATTGGAAAAAATAAACGAGAACTTAATTTACCATTTAGTTTGGCTTTTGCTAGCAAAATGTATAATCTGTTTCCTAAGATAGCTGACTTTTTGGCAAGAAAGGTATTTAATTTTAAATGATAAAGTCAAAATATGATTGGATTATTTCTGAGACTAAAACTGACGAAAAATTTTTAAAAGCAGCAAAAAAACTTGGATTAGATGATTTAACAGCATCAATTGCTTACCAAAGAGGAATTCAATCGGAAGCATCTTTATCGCATTTTTTAAATGATAATTTATCAGATTTACATGATCCCTTTTTACTTCATGATATGGAAAAATCAGTAGAGCGTATTCGTCTTGCCCTCTCTAGAAATGAGAAAATTTTAGTTTATGGTGATTACGATGCAGATGGTATGACATCAGCTTCTATTATGAAAGAAACATTTGAAATGTTAGGCGCTCAAGCTATTATTTATCTTCCAAATCGTTTTACCGATGGTTATGGTCCTAACTTAAGTGTTTATAAATACTACATTGAACAAGAAGCAGTTTCACTAATAGTCACTGTGGATAATGGCGTATCTGGTCATGAGGCTATTCATTTTGCACAGGAAAATAATGTTGATGTGATTGTTACGGATCATCATGGTTTACCTGAAACTTTACCTGAGGCTTTTGCTATTATTCATCCTGAGCATCCAGAAGGTAATTATCCTTTTCCTTACTTAGCAGGTTGTGGAGTAGCTTTTAAATTAGCCTGTGCTTTGTTAGAATCTATCCCAGATGAAATGCTTGATTTAGTTGCTATCGGAACTATAGCTGATATGGTAAATCTTGAAGGCGAAAATCGGATAATGGTTCGTCTGGGTCTAGAAATGTTTAAGATGACTGATAGACTAGGATTGCAAGAACTTCTTAATATAGAAAATGTTTCTAGTCAATCAATTGATTCAGATACGATTGGTTTTAAAATTGCTCCACAATTAAATGCACTTGGTCGTCTAGATGATCCAAATCCAGCAATAGAATTATTGACAGGATTTGATGATGACATTGTAACTGAGATTGCACAATTAGTATCCTCAAAAAATGATGAACGAAAAGCGCTTGTTGATACGATTTACCAAGAAGCAATAACTTTAGTTGATAAAGAAAAACCTGTTCAAGTTTTAGCTAAAGAGAATTGGCACCCAGGAGTTTTAGGGATTGTCGCTGGAAGACTTATGGAAGACTTAGGTCAGACCATAATTGTTCTAGATATTAAAGATGGCTTTGCAAAAGGATCAGCTAGAAGTATTGAATCCTTAAATATCTTTGAAGTTTTAAATCAAAATAGGCATTTATTTGAAGCTGTAGGTGGACATGCGGGCGCGGCTGGAATGACCATAGCTGTTGAGCATATACAATCATTATCAGATATATTATGTCAGTATGTTCTTGAAAATAATATAGATACTCGTCAAAAATCACCACTAAAGGTAGATTATGAATTAATAGAAGAGATATTAAACCTTAAGACAATAAAAATATTAGATCAGTTAGCACCATTTGGAATGTCAAACCCTAAACCTCTCTTTTACATGAAAGATTTTGAAGTATTAACAGCAAGAACTATGGGTCAAGACAATAAACATCTAAAACTAAAAATTAAAAAAGGTCAATTTGAAGGGGATGTTGTTGCTTTTAATCAAGGCTTTCTCAATCAAGAGTTTCAACAAGCAACTCAACTTGAACTTATTGTGACTATGAGTGTTAACCAATGGAATGGTAATACTAGTCTTCAACTGATGTTAGAAGATGCAAGAGTAAATGGAGTACAATTGATCGATTTAAGACATCGTAATGCGCAAATACCAGAAGGGGTTACAGATATTTTTGAAGTAACGGAAGAGACAAGTGAAGTTATTATTACTGAAATCCCAGATAAACCAGAAGAACTTAGGTCACTGTTTTTGAATAACAAATTTCAATCTGTCTATTTCAAAAATAGAATTATAGATGCCTACTATTTAACAGGTTATGGCACAAGAGAGCAATATGCAAAATTATACAAGACCATTTATCAATTTCCAGAATTTGATATTCGTTATAAGATAGGCGATTTAGCACACTATTTAAAAATTGATCACTTACTCTTGATCAAAATGATTCAAATTTTTGAAGAACTTCAATTTGTATCTATTACAAATGGTTTAATGACGGTAAACAAAGAGGCTACAAAAAAGAAAATTTCTGAAAGTCAAATTTATCAAAGATTAAAAGAAACTGTGGCGTATCAAGAATTAATGGCTTTAGGATCACCACGAGAGATCTATGAGTGGTTAACCTCCTAAGAACAATAGAAAATAGGTTACATCTTTTGAGGTCATTTAATTATCATAAAGATTTACCAAAATGTTTATTTTATGCTATAATGAAGAGTATTTTAATTTTTGGCAAAATGCCACTAGAAAGTTTTTTATTATTATGGATTTAACAAAGTATATTGCATCTATTGAAAACTACCCACAAGAAGGAGTAACCTTCCGCGACATTAGTCCACTTATGGCTGATGGTAATGCTTATAGCTATGCTATTCGTGAGATTGTTCAATATGCTCAAGATAAAAAAATTGATATGATTGTCGGACCTGAAGCTCGTGGCTTTATCGTCGGTTGTCCAGTTGCTTTTGAGTTAGGAATTGGTTTTGCACCAGTTCGCAAACCAGGTAAATTACCTCGTGAAGTCATTACTGCTGACTACGAAAAAGAATATGGGATTGATACTTTATGCATGCATTCTGATGCTATTAAACCAGGTCAAAGAGTTCTCATTGTTGATGATTTATTAGCAACTGGTGGAACTGTGAAGGCAACCATCGAAATGATTGAAAAACTTGGTGGTATTGTTGCTGGATGTGCCTTTTTAATTGAATTAGATGGACTTAATGGTCGTGATGCTATAGAAGGTTACGATACAAAAATTTTGATGAATTTCCCTGGCTAGAAATAATATAGGATTAAACTATATTTAGTTAGAAAAAATATATAATAGAAAACTATATCTCCTTGTTTTATAATAGTTATTATAATGAGAACAGGGAGATATAGTTTTAATGCCTATTAATTTAGAAAAAAATTGCCAATATTAGAGGAGCTCTCAAGAGAAAATATCTTTGCTATAAGTCAAACTAGAGCTGAAAGTCAGGATATCAGACCACTAAATATTCTCATATTAAATTTGATGCCAACTAAGGAAGATACGGAACTTCAATTGCTTCGGTTACTTTCCAATACACCTTTACAAATTAATGTTACCTTTTTGTATTTAGAAAGTCACCAACAAAAAAATACATCGCTACATCATTTAGAATCATTTTATTCCTCTTTTTCTGAAGTCAAATTACATTATTATGATGGTTTTATTGTCACTGGTGCACCAATAGAACAATTAAATTTTGAAGAAGTGGATTATTGGGATGAATTGGTAGAGGTGTTTGAGTGGTCAAAATCACATGTTTTTTCAACTCTTCATATTTGTTGAGGAGCTCAAGCTGCACTTTATTATCACTATGACATTCATAAAAAAGTATTGGATTACAAGTTAAGTGGCATTTATAACCAGAAAAATTTACTTAATGACCATTTACTTTTAAGAGGTTTCAATGATAGTTTTTTAGCACCTCATTCGAGATACACAACAATTGATGAAGAAAAGATTAAAAAGGTAAACTCTCTAGATATTTTAGCTCAGGGTGATGAAGTTGGCATTTCCTTACTTGCAAGTAAGGATTTACGGCAAGTGTTCAGCTTTGGTCATTTGGAATATGATCGGTGGACGCTTCAAAAAGAATACCTTAGAGATTATCAAAAGGATTTAGATACTCCCAAACCTATTCATTATTTTCCAGGAGATGATCCTAAAAAGCAACCCTATTTTTCATGGGGCTTGGCTGCAACTACATTTTTTAACAATTGGATAAATTATGCTGTTTATCAAGCAACTCCTTTTGATCTAAAATCATTAGAATAAAACGACATAGAGGATTTATGACTTATTTACAACATTACAAGAATGGTAATTTGGTTATCCCAGAAGCATTATTATTTCACTATAAAGATATTTTTCAAAATGCTGATGAATTTTTAGTGTGGCAATTTATTTACATGCAAAATACTATTCATTTGGATGAATTAGTACCCAGTCAAATTGCCTCAGCAATAGGAAAAACAGTTGCTGAAGTAAATCAAATTATTTCAGACTTGACTAGGCAAAATTTATTAGACATGAAAACGATTGAACTTTCAGGAGAGATTCAAATCTTATTTGATGCTAGTCCAGTTCTATCAAAATTAGATCAACTTATAGCAAAAGAAACTCAAAATACTAGTATCAAACCTAAAGTAAATATAAGTGATCTAAAATCATTAGCTGAGGATTTTGAAAGGGAATTAGGCCGTCTTTTAAGTCCATTTGAACTTGAGGACTTACAAAAGCTTGTCTTAGAAGATAATACAGATCCAGATCTAATTAGAGAAGCACTGAAAGAAGCTGTTTTTAATGGAAAGACAAATTGGAAGTATATTCAAGCTATTTTAAGAAACTGGCGAAAAGAAGGCATTATTAATCTCAGACAAGTTGAAGAAAGACGACAGTCTAGAGAGGAAAACCAACAGAGTCAAGTTTCTGTTTCAGATGATTTCTTATCAGCTATGAATCTATGGAGTGATTAATGACAATTGGAAGGACCCGTTTAAAAAAAGTATTAGCTATAATATCAGAAATGTTTCCTGATGCGCGTGGTGAATTAAATTGGGAAACACCTTTTCAATTATTAGTTGCAGTCATCCTATCAGCACAAACAACTGATAAAGCGGTCAATAAACTAACACCTTCACTTTGGGCCAAATATCCTGAGATTGAGGATTTGGCTGATGCTAATTTAACAGATGTTGAGTCTATTTTGCGAACGATTGGTTTATATAAAAATAAATCAAAAAACATTATCAAAACCGCACAACGCGTTTTGATTGCATTTGATGGTCAAGTTCCAAATAATCATAAAGATTTAGAGTCTTTGCCTGGTGTTGGTAGAAAAACTGCGAATGTTGTTCTTGCAGAAGTCTATGGTGTTCCTGTTATCGCTGTTGATACTCATGTGGCAAGAGTTTCAAAACGTCTAAATATCTCTGAAGAATCAGCAGATGTAACACAAATTGAAAAAGATTTGATGGCAAAGATACCCAAAAAAGATTGGATAGCAACACATCACCGATTAATCTTTTTTGGAAGGTATCATTGTCTGGCAAAAAAACCCAAATGTGATATTTGCCCATTGCAATCTTATTGTCGTTACTATCAAACACAAGTCGTTAAAACAAGGAAATGATCTCCTACATGTAGAGGTCATTTTTTGATATAATAAATAAGTATTGAATAGTAACGAAGGAAAATGAATGGAAAAATTATCAAAACGATTAAGTAAAGTTGCTGAATTTGTTCCTAAAGGAGCAGTATTATTAGATGTAGGTAGTGATCATGCTTATTTGCCAATTTATTTGGTATCACAAAATCAAATTAATTCAGCAATAGCTGGGGAAGTTGTAGCGGGTCCTTATCAATCAGCTCTTTCCAATATTAATATGAATCAACTAAATGATAAAATAAATGCAAGATTGGCAAACGGATTGGATGCCTTTAATGAAAATGACTCTGTAAATGTCATAACGATATGTGGTATGGGTGGTAGACTCATAGTTGAGATTTTAGAGAATGGTAAATCTAAATTAGCTAATATTGATCGACTAATTCTTCAGCCCAATAATAGAGAAGATGACTTGAGAAATTGGCTAATCCACAATCATTTTAAAATTATTGATGAAACTATTTTAAGTGAAAATGATAAATTCTATGAAATCATTATTGCTGAAAAAGGAAGTCAAAAACTTAATAACATCGAGCTAAGATTTGGGCCAAAATTACTTGAAAAACCATCTGATATCTTTAAACAAAAATGGTTAAAAGAAATGGAAAAGTTAGAATATGCCTTACGATCCATACCTGAGAGTAATCAAGAGGCTAAAAAGGTGATTCAAGATAAATTAATTACAATTAAAGGAGTCATATAACATGAAAGCTTTTGACCTTATCAATCAATATGAATCTTTTTGTCCACAAAATTATTCTATGTCTGGTGATGTGGTTGGATTACAAATAGGGACACTCGATAAAGAGATAAAAAGGGTGATGATTACACTTGATGTGAGAGAAACAACAGTTAAAGAAGCTATTCAAAAAAATGTTGATCTCATTATTACAAAACACGCACCAATATTTAAAAGTATTAAAGATTTGGTATCATCTCCTCAGTCTGATATTTTATTAGCATTAGTGAAAAATGATATAGCAGTTTATGTTAGTCACACTAATATTGATATCATTGATGGTGGTTTAAATGATTGGTTTTGTGATTTGTTGGAAATAAAAGAAACAAGTCCATTATCCATAACTAATCAAGAGTTGAATATTGGCATTGGACGGATAGGTAATGTTAAAACCCAGACCTTAGAAGATTTTGCCTTAACAGTAAAAAGGGTATTCCATTTAGATGCTATTCGTTTAGTGAGATATAACCAAGAAAATCCATCTGTTTCAAGGGTTGCTATTTGTGGTGGTAGTGGTGATGATTTTTATAAATCTGCACTGGAAAAAGGAGCTGATGTGTATATAACTGGTGATATTTATTATCATACAGCTCAGGAAATGCTTACAAATAATCTTTATGCAATTGATCCTGGACATCATATTGAAGCATTATTTATTTCTAAGATTGCAGAAAAATGTCAAGAATGGAAAGTTAAACATAACTGGGATGTTACTATTTTAGAGAGCCAATCTGATACAAATCCCTTTAGTCATCTAGTTTGAGAAAAAGAGGTAAAGATGTCAAAAATTGCAATAATTGGAGCTGGTATCGTAGGTGCAAGTGCAGCATACTATTTGTCACAATTAAATCAACATGATGTTACTATTTTTGATGACGGTAACGGTCAAGCAACTAAAGCAGCTGCAGGTATTATAAGTCCCTGGTTTTCAAAGAGACGAAATAAAAGCTGGTATTTTCTTGCTCGAAAAGGAGCTGATTTTTACCTTGATTTAGTGAATGATTTACAAAAAAATACCATTAATACTGATTTTTATCATCAAACAGGTGTCATTGTTTTAAAAAAAGATCAAGATAAATTAGAAGAATTATATCAAATTGCTCTTAAACGACAGATAGAATCCCCTATTATTGGTGATTTAAGAATTATCGAACCTCAGGAACTAAAAACTATTATCCCATTATTGAACTATCATAAGCCTGTTTTATTTGCTTCTGGTGGTGCAAAAGTAGATGGTGCTTTACTGACAAAAACATTAATTAAAGCTAGTCAATTTAAGCTTATTAATGAAAAAGTCAATATATCAAAAACGAAATCTAATCAATATGTTATTAATGGGCAAATCTTTGATAAAGTTATTATAGCTGCTGGCGCTTGGACAAAAGAGTTATTAGAACCTCTTGGATTTGATGTTGATATAAGACCGCAGAAGGGTCAATTGAGTGATTTTTACTTAAAGGAATATTCCTTTGATCGTTATCCTGTCATTATGCCCGAAGGTGAAATTGATATTATTCCTTTTTCAGATGGCAGACTCACTATTGGAGCAAGTCATGAAAATGAAAAAGGCTTTAATATTAATATCGACCAAGATATTCTTAAGCGGCATAAAGATGAGGCATCTTACTATGTTCCTGATATTGCAAATTCTGAAAATGTTCAATATCGCGTAGGGACTAGAGCATATACCAGTGATTTTTCACCATTTTTTGGTGAAATTGAAGAGTTGCCAGGCGTTTTTGTTGCATCAGGGTTAGGATCGACTGGTTTAACTATAGGTCCATTAATTGGAAAAGAACTTTCACTTATGGTTTGTGGACAAGAAACCAGTTTTTCAATCACTGACTATGACCCCAAACCTTATGTAAAATATGGTCAGAAGTGACAGCACTTTCAAAAAGTGTTAAAATAAGTAAGAATGAAATGAAGTAGGAGATTAAATATGAAAGGTATTATCCTTGCAGGCGGTTCTGGAACGCGTTTATATCCATTGACTAGAGCTGCATCAAAACAACTTATGCCAATTTATGACAAACCAATGATTTATTATCCATTGTCTACCTTAATGTTGGCTGGTATTAAAGACATACTCATCATCTCAACACCTCAAGATCTTCCTCGTTTTGAAGACTTACTTGGTGATGGCTCAGAATTTGGTATCAATTTATCATATGCTGAACAACCTAGCCCAGATGGACTTGCACAAGCATTTATTATAGGTGAAGATTTTATTGGTGATGATAATGTTGCACTTATTTTAGGTGACAATATTTATCATGGAAATGGTTTAACTAAAATGTTGCAAAATGCTGCATCCAAAGAAAAAGGCGCTACTGTTTTTGGCTACCAAGTGAAAGATCCAGAACGTTTTGGTGTTGTTGAATTTGACGAGCAGATGAATGCTATCTCTATCGAAGAAAAACCTGAACATCCAAAATCAAACTTTGCTGTAACTGGTTTATATTTCTATGATAATGATGTTGTTGACATTGCAAAAAATATTAAACCATCTCCTAGAGGTGAATTAGAAATTACGGATGTCAATAAAGCTTATCTTGATCGTGGCGACCTTTCTGTTGAATTAATGGGACGTGGTTTTGCCTGGTTGGATACTGGGACACATGAAAGTTTACTAGAAGCTGCACAATATATTGAAACTGTTCAAAGACTTCAAAATGCACAAGTTGCAAATCTTGAAGAAATTGCCTATCGTATGGGATATATCACAAAAGAACAAGTTTTAGAATTAGCACAACCACTTAAGAAAAATGAATACGGGCAATATTTGCTCCGTTTGATTGGAGAAGCTTAATGTCAGAAGAATTTTTTGGTAAGGAATTAGCAGTACGTCACATTGAAGCTATTCCAGGATTATTAGAGTTTGATATTCCGATTCATGGAGATAATCGTGGATGGTTTAAAGAAAATTTTCAAAAAGAAAAAATGATTCCTCTTGGTTTTCCAGAAAGTTTTTTTGCTGAAGGAAAGCTACAAAATAATGTCTCTTTTTCTAGAAAAAATGTTTTACGAGGACTTCATGCCGAACCATGGGATAAATACATTTCCGTTGCAGATGAAGGAAAAGTGTTAGGAACATGGGTTGATCTTCGTGAAGGAGATTCATTTGGTCAAGTTTACCAAACGATTATTGATGCTTCTAAGGGTATTTTTGTCCCCCGTGGTGTTGCTAATGGTTTTCAAGTTTTATCAGATAAAGTTTCCTATAGTTATCTAGTAAATGATTACTGGGCATTAGAGTTAAAACCAAAGTATGCCTTTGTAAATTATGCTGATCCAAGTCTAGGGATCACTTGGGAAAATCTCGGAGAAGCTGAGGTTTCTGAAGCTGATAAAAATCATCCATTACTCAAAGATGTAAAACCATTGAAAAAAGAAGACTTATAAACTATAATTTACTTTTAGTATTAAAATGATAAGGAAAAATCATGTCAGAATATAAAAATATTATTGTAACAGGTGGAGCTGGATTTATCGGTTCTAACTTTGTGCATTATGTCTATAATAATCATCCAGAAGTACATGTCACAGTACTTGATAAATTAACTTATGCTGGAAATCGTGCAAATCTTGAAGAAATTCTTGGAGATCGCGTTGAGTTAGTTGTTGGTGACATTGCAGATGCTGAATTGGTTGATAAACTAGCTTCAAAAGCTGATGCTATTGTTCACTATGCTGCAGAAAGTCATAATGATAACTCATTAAAAGACCCAAGTCCATTTATTCATACTAACTTTATTGGTACTTACACATTGCTTGAAGCAGCTCGTAAATATGATATTCGTTTTCATCATGTTTCAACTGATGAAGTATACGGAGATTTACCTCTTCGTGAAGATTTACCAGGACATGGTGAAGGTGAGGGTGAAAAATTCACAGCTGAAACAAAATATAACCCGTCATCACCTTATTCTTCAACGAAAGCTGCATCTGATTTGATTGTTAAAGCTTGGGTACGTTCTTTTGGTGTTAAAGCAACCATTTCAAATTGCTCTAATAACTATGGACCATATCAACATATTGAAAAATTCATTCCACGTCAAATCACTAATATTCTTTCTGGAATTAAACCAAAATTATACGGTGAAGGTAAAAATGTTCGTGACTGGATTCATACAAATGATCATTCAACTGGTGTTTGGGCAATCCTAACGAAAGGCCGTATTGGCGAAACTTACCTTATAGGTGCTGATGGCGAAAAGAATAATAAAGAAGTTCTTGAATTAATTTTAGAAAAAATGGGTCAACCTAAAGATGCCTATGACCATGTTACAGACCGGGCAGGTCATGATTTGCGCTATGCCATTGATTCTACTAAGCTACGTGAAGAATTGGGCTGGTCACCTGAATTTACAAACTTTGAACAAGGTTTAGAAGACACTATTAAATGGTATACAGATCATGAAGATTGGTGGAAATCAGAAAAAGAAGCCGTTGAAGCAAATTACGCTAAAACGCAAGAAGTGCTTTCAAAATAAAAAAACATACCAATTGGTATGTTTTTTTATTTACCGAAAATTCCTTTTACCTTATCAATCACTCCGCTAACAGCATCAGAATTTTCAACTAGGTCTTTAGCTTTATCAAAGTATTCACCAAGGTCTTCTTTATGGTCTTCAATAAAATCTTTTGCTGATGAAAAGTCTTTTTTTGCAATCATTTCTTTGACTTGGTCAAATAGTTCTTGTGGTTTCATTTGAAATACCTCTTATCATTTTTCTTTTATTTAATCACAAAGCAAATCTATAATCAACTTATTGGCTTTTTGCTACGCAAATGGCTTCGAGAATGATAGTCTCTTTTGAAATTAAATCAAGTTTTCCATTTGTTTGATCTCTTTTAAAAATGGAAACATTATCCGAATCTTGATGTCTGACTATAACATAATCTTCATTCATACTGAAATTAAAATCTCTTGGTGTCTTACCAAAACTAGAGGAAATAGCTAATAAAGTCAGTTTTCCATTTTCTCCAACTTCAAAGGAAGCAATTGAATCATGACCACGATTACTAACGTAAAAAAAACGGCCATCAGATGTTAGACGAATTGCAGCAGAAGCATTAAAACCAGAATAATCATGAGGAAGACTTGAGATTGTTTGACAGTGTTGAAACTGACCTTTGCCTAAGTAATCAAGAACTTCAACACTGGCGTCTAGTTCACCAAGTAAATAGGCTTTGTTATTATGAGGATGAAAAACGATATGCCGACTACCAGAGCCACTATGTGCATGATACTCAGCAATTTGTTTTAACTTTCCACCACTACTGATATCGAAAGTTCTAACCATATCAGTCCCTAAATCACATGTTACCAGATAAGCATCTGGAGTTAAATCACAGAAGTGCAAATGAGATTTTTCTTGGTTTGGATGAGGACCACTTCCTTTAAATTGTATTTTATCTGTCAGTCTAAGGCCACTTGTTTTAGAATAGTGATAAGCTAATACTTGACCTTTATGATAATTGGCACCAAAGACCAATTGGCGGTCAGCATCGAAACCAATGTAACACAATCCTGGACCGTCTTCTAAAATTCTATTGACGAGTTTACCATCATTAGTGTAGTATGCTATACCTCCTTTACCGTCTTGATTGGATACTGTAAAGATATCTCCATCTTTTGATACTGCAAGATAACTAGGGTTTTCTTACTCAAAAAAAAGTTCAATAGAAGTAAATTTTTCACTATTAGCATCAAATTGTGCTTTATAAACGCCTTTTGATTTTCGTTTGGTATAGGTTCCAAAGTATAAGTTTTCTGACATTTTTATCCTCCAAGTCTTTACTGAAATTATAGCACTTTTTCATGATATAATATAAAAAAAGTAAGGAGATAAATCATGACAAAATTAGCAACGATTTGTTACATAGACAATGGAAAATCGTTATTACTTTTACACCGTAATAAAAAAGAAAATGACGTGCATGAAGGCAAATGGATTTCCGTTGGAGGAAAACTTGAAGCTGGTGAAACTCCTGATCAGTGTGCTATTCGAGAAATATTCGAAGAAACACACTTGAAGGTCAAAAAAATGGATTTTAAGGGGGTGATTACGTTTCCTGAATTCACACCGGGTCACGATTGGTATACCTATGTTTTTAAAGTAACTGATTTTGAAGGGGAATTAATTTCTGATGAAGAATCAAGAGAAGGAACACTAGAGTGGGTGCCCTATAATCAAGTTTTAAACAAGCCTACCTGGAAAGGTGATTATGAAATCTTTAAATGGATTTTAGAAGATAAACCATTTTTTTCAGCAAAATTCACATATGACAGCAATCAAGAATTAATTGAAAAGGATGTGACATTCTATGACTAATCAGGATTTTAGAGTTATTGACGATCAACAAACATATGGTGTCAGAGCATCAGCTATTATTATTAAAGATAATAAATTATTAACCTACTTTTCAGAGTATGCTGATCACTATTATTTGCCAGGAGGAGCTATTCTGGTCAATGAATTAACACAAGATGGTGTTAAAAGAGAACTATTAGAAGAGATGGGAGTAACTTGTCAAGTAAAGAATTTAGCTTATGTTCTTGAGAATCAATTTAATATTGATGGTCGAAATTTTCATCAAATTGAGTTTCTTTATTTTGTTACCTTAACAGAGGACATTCATGCTGAAAAAGTGATTGGTGATGATTTAAAAGAAAGAAAAATTGTTTGGTTCACGCTTGATGAATTAGAAAAAGTCAAAATCACCCCTCATTTTTTAGCGGAAGAATTACCAAAATGGAATGGTCAGGTTAAGCATTTTCAACTGGTAGCAAATGATTCTCTCTAGTTTTCATATGAAATTGTCCATATAAGATGATATAATTAACCAGATACTTATTTTTTGACTAAAAATGAAAAGGAGTCGTTAATGACAGATAAAGAGAAGACCTCTTTTAAAGACACATTATTTTATAAGTGGATTTTAAATAATCAAGCAGTGGTTTCCATCATCATAACATTGTTCGTTTTTTTAACGATTTTTGTTTTTATGAAAATTGCTTTTCTATTTAAACCCATTCTAACATTCTTAGAAATTATCATGTTACCTTTGGTGATTTCTACCATTTTATATTATTTAACAAAACCTTTAATAGATTTTATTGAATCTCGTGGTGTTAAAAGAACCCTTTCTATTCTAATTGTTTTTGCCATAATTGTTCTTTTTTTAATTTGGGCAATTTCAGGAGTATTTCCTACCATTCAGAATCAATTAACCACTTTTGTTAAAAATTTGCCAGATTATGTTGAAAAAGTGAATACAAAAACGGCTGCATTTCTTAAAGATAATGGGCTGGTAAATTACAAATCAGAAGTACAATCAATGATTAATAATATCAGTGCTAAAGCAATTAGTTACGCAGAGAGTTTTTCAAAAAATGCCATTACTTGGGCAGGTGATTTTGCAGGTGCTATTGCACGTGTTACGATAGCTATTATTATTTCACCATTTATTTTATTTTACTTTTTAAGAGATAGTGGCAGAATGAAAGATGGTCTTGTTGCTGTTTTACCAACAAAATGGAGACAACCAATTGCTCGCGTTTTAGGAGATATTAATAAACAATTATCAGGTTACGTTCAGGGACAAGTAACTGTTGCTGTCCTAGTAGGTATTATGTTTTCCATTATGTTTAGTATTGTTGGATTACGTTATGCTGTAACATTTGGAGTGATAGCAGGTGTCTTAAATATGGTACCTTATCTAGGTAGCTTTTTAGCGATGGTTCCTGTTGTCATAATGGGGATTGTGCAAGGTCCTTTGATGCTTGTAAAAGTTTTACTCATTTTTATGATTGAACAGACCATTGAAGGACGGTTTGTTACTCCTTTAGTTCTTGGAAATAAACTAAAAATCCATCCGATTACCATTATGTTTTTACTTTTAGTAGCTGGTTCTATGTTTGGTGTTTGGGGAGTATTTTTAGCCATTCCGATTTATGCTTCAATCAAAGTAATTGCCAAAGAAGTATTTGATTGGTATAAAAAAGTTAGTGGTCTTTACCCTGAGGAAAAAATAATCATTGTAAAGAAAAAAGAAAAGAAAAAGGAAGTAAAATTAGATGTTAAATAGTGAAAAAATGATTACATCTATTGATAATCAAGATTTAGAGCATGCTGAGAAATACTTTCTCAAAGCACTGAAAAATGATCCTGATGATGTTTTGTTATCACTAGCTCAATACTTAGAAGGTATCGGTTTTTTGGATCACGCTAAAAAAATTTATTTGTCTAAAAAAGAATTATTTCCAGATGTAAACATTAATCTTGCTCAAATTGCTGCCGAAGATGGGAATATTGAGGAAGCCTTCTTATATTTAGATCAAATTGCTCCTGATGATGATTCTTATTTGTCTGCATTATTAGTTATGGCTGATTTATATGATCTTGAGGGTTTAACAGATGTGGCTAGAGAAAAATTAATCTTGGCAAGTCAACTATCGCAGGATCCTATTGTCATTTTTGGTTTAGCAGAGATTGAATTATCTTTAGGTCACTTCGATGAGGCTATCAAAGAATATGCAAAATTAGACAATAGAGAAATACTCGCCCAGACAGGCATTTCAACTTATCAAAGAATTGGAAGAGCCTATGCGGCACTAGGAAAGTTTGAAGTAGCTATTGAGTTTTTAGAAAAATCATTGACCATTTCTTATGATGATGAGACAGTTTTTGAATTAGCAACTATCCTATACGAACAAGAAGCATATCAAAAAGCTAACTTATATTTCAAACAATTAGATACTATGAATCCTGATTTTGAAGGTTACGAGTATGGTTATGCACTTTCTTTACATGCTGATAATCAAATAGAAGATGCACTCAAAGTAACGCAACAAGGTATCCGAAAAAATGAGTATGACTTGCAATTACTTTTGTTAGCATCACAATTGAGTTATGAAAATCATCATAAAAAGGATTCAGAAACATATCTTTTAAGGGCTTATGAAATTGCTGAGGATCAAGAAGAAGTTCTGTTGAGGTTAACCAATCTTTATGTGGAGCAAGAACGTTTTGATGATGTACTCAAACTAGAAACTGAAGAGATCGAAACTGTATTGACAAAGTGGAATATCGCTAAATCTTTTAAAGCATTAGACCGAGAGGAAGAAGCTTTTAATGCATATCAAACGATTAAAGATGATTTGGCAGATAATCCAGAATTTCTTCAAGAATATGCTATCTTATTAAGAGAATATGGTTATATAGAGGAAGCTAAACAAATGATCCAACATTACTTAAGCATAGTTCCTGACGACATCAATATGCAAGACTTTCTTGATCAGTTGGATGAATAAAAACAATTGTGAAATTTTGATGAAAAATTTCACAATTTAATTTCACAAAGTTTAAGATAGTTAGTGCTATAATAGAAGAGTATTCTAATATGAGGGGAAATGTAATGACAGATTCAAATAATACATATGGGGCTGATTTAGTAGTAGATAGCCTCATTAATCATGATGTCAAATATGTATTTGGTATTCCAGGTGCAAAAATTGACCGAATTTTTGATACTTTAGAAGATAAAGGGCCACAACTGATTGTCTCTAGACATGAACAAAATGCTGCCTTTATGGCACAAGGGATTGGACGAATCACTGGAGAACCTGGTGTTGTTATCGCAACGAGTGGTCCTGGTATTTCAAACCTTGCAACTGGTCTTGTAACTGCAACAGCAGAAGGTGATCCAGTTCTTGCTATTGGTGGACAAGTCAAACGTGGGGATTTGTTGAAACGATCACATCAATCAATGAATAATGTTGCTATGCTAGAACCCATTACAAAATATTCAGCAGAAGTTCATGATGCCAATACCTTATCAGAAACAATTGCAAATGCTTATCGTAAATCAAAATCTGGGAAACCAGGTGCGAGCTTTATTTCAATTCCTCAAGATGTTACTGATAGCCCAGTTAGCGTAAATGCAATCAAACCACTTACAGAACCAAAATTAGGTTCGGCTTCTGTCGAAGATGTCAATTATTTAGCACAAGCTATACGTAATGCCGTATTACCTGTTTTACTTTTAGGTAATGGTGCTTCTGGAGAAAAAGTTACTGCTTCTATCAGACGTTTACTAGATTCAGTGAAAATTCCAGTTGTTGAAACCTTCCAAGGAGCTGGTATCGTTTCAAGAGATTTAGAAGAAGAAACCTTCTTTGGTCGTGTTGGTTTATTCCGTAACCAACCAGGGGACATGCTACTAAAAAAAGCTGATCTTGTTATCGCAATAGGTTATGATCCAATTGAGTATGAAGCTCGAAATTGGAATGCTGAAATTTCAGCTAGAATTATCGTAATTGATGTAGCTGAGGCTGAAATTGACACCTATTTCCAACCAGAGCGCGAATTGATTGGATCCATTTCAGATACAATGGACCTTCTTTTACCTGCGGTAAACGGTTATAAATTACCAGAGGGTTCAGTTGATTATCTCCAAAACCTAAAGAAAAACCTGGATGGCGATATTAAGTTTGATCGTAATTCAGCTGAAGGATTGGTTCATCCTCTTGACGTGATTGATATTCTTCAAGAACAAACAAAAGATGATATGACAGTTACGGTTGATGTTGGTAGTCACTACATTTGGATGGCTCGTTACTTCAAATCTTATGAAGCTCGTCATCTCTTATTCTCAAATGGTATGCAAACACTTGGTGTTGCTTTACCATGGGCTATTTCTGCAGCTTTAGTAAGACCTAATAAAACAGTTATTTCTGTTTCAGGTGATGGTGGTTTCTTGTTCACTGCGCAAGAATTAGAAGTAGCCGTTCGCTTGAAATTACCAATTGTCCATATTATTTGGAATGATGGCCGTTATAATATGGTTGAGTTCCAAGAAGAAATGAAATATGGTCGTTCAGCAGGAATTCAACTTGGTGATGTTAATTTTGCAAAATATGCAGAAGCTTTTGGAGCAAAAGGGTACCAAGTTAATAGCAAAGAAGAATTTGAAGAAACGCTAAGAAAGGCTATCCAAGAATCTCAAAATGGACCTGTTTTAATAGATGTTCCAATTGATTATAAAGATAATGTGAAATTAGGTGAAACTATTTTACCTGATGAATTTGAATAAGAAGGTGTCATATGTCAAATAAAACAATTCTATACCAACATAATACATTAGCAGCTTTGATGGCTGGTCTTTACCAAGGAACAATGACCATTAATGAACTATTATCACATGGGGACTTTGGCATTGGAACTTTGGATAGTATCGATGGTGAGTTGATTGTTTTAGATAATAAGGCATATCAATGCATTGGTACTGGAAAAGAAGCAGAAGTTATTGAGCTCAAAGGAGATGAAACGATTCCTTATGGTGCCGTTCTAAACCATCATGCTGATCAAAAAGTTGCAATTGAACAGTCAATGACAGACATTGACTTAATGAGATTTCTAGAATCCCATTTTTCAAGTGCTAATTTATTTCAGTCTATAAAAGTATCTGGTCAATTTGAAAAAATGCATATTCGCATGATACCAAAATCACCACTTGGAAAGGGTTTTGCAGAAGTAGCAAGTTGTCAGCCTGAGTTTACAAAAGAGTCAGTGTCCGGTACATTAGTTGGTTTCTGGGCACCTGAACTCTTTCATGGTGTAACAGTTGCAGGGTATCATCTTCACTTTCTTTCAGATGATCATACTTTTGGTGGTCATGTGATGGACTTTGTATTAACAAAAGGTCAAGCTGAAATTGGCCAAGTAGATGCTTTAGAACAAGATTTTCCCAGTGATAATGACATTTTTAAAGCAACTTCATTTGATGTTGAAGCTTTAAAAGAAGATATTAATAATGTCGAATAAAAAAATAAAACTGAGTTAGCTCAGTTTTATTTTTTTAGTTGAATTTTTATACTATCAATTTTTTCTTTATTGGCAGTTACTCTTAATGTTTTTTGCCCAGTATAAGTGACAAACCCAGGTTTAGCACCACTAGGCTTATGAAGTTTTTTAGCTTCTATCATATCGACCTGGACAAGATTTGATAGTCTTGCTTTTGAAAAATAGGCAGCTAGCTCGGCCGCATCTGTTTTAACTTCATCACTTGGGTCTAAATTATCTTTTATAATAACATGACTACCTGGTATGTCTTTAGCATGAAACCAAAGTTCCCCTTTTTTGGCCATTTTAAAGGTTAATTCTTCATTCTGAAGATTATTGCGTCCAACCATAATAATGGTTTTACCATCACTGGCTAAATAGGATTCAGGCTTTTTACGTTTCTGGCGTTTATCACCAGAACGACGTCTTATAAAACCAGATTGAATTAATTCTTCCCTGATTTCTTCAATTTCTTCAAGATTTGCTTGAGAAAGATTGTAATCAACACTTTCTAAGTATTGAATGACTTGTTTTGTCTCTTCAATCAAACTACTTAGATGTTTTACAGCCTCTTTCAATTTCTGATAGCGTTTGAAATAACGTTGGGCATTTTGATTTGGTGTTAATGCTAAATCCAGTTTAATGGTTAGAGGTTTATTTGTATAATAATTATCTAAAGTTACCGTATCTTGATTATTTGGGACTTGATTCAGGTAGGTTGTTAGTAACTCACCTTTTTGTCTAAATTCTTCAGCATTTTCAGTTGCTTCTAATTCTGCTATTTGTTTTTTGAGCTTATTTTTATTTTTTTCCAGTTCATTTTGGACACGGTGAATCAAATCACTAGCTTGCTGACTAACCCTATCCCTCTCAGCCTTGTCTTTGTAAAAATAATCTAAAAGCTCTGATAATGTGTTAAAGTATCTTTTTGCTTGTCCAAATGAGACACAAGAAAACGATTTTTCAGTGACATTGGGATTTGTTTGCTGATGGAAAAACTGATTAAATTGATTTAATTTATCATTGGTTAATTGGGACGACAAGAATGTAGCAGTATCCCTTCCTAATCCCTGAAATTGTTGCTGAAGGTTTTTGGGACTCAATTCTTGAGTTTGTAGTATTTCAAATAATTTTGATTCAGAAACTGTAAATGGATTGACCGCATTTGTTTTTGGTGGGTAAATATAAAGTGAACCGGGCAAAATAGTACGGTATGAGTTTTGAGAAAATCCAACATGTTTGATAGATTCTATGATTTTAGATTCATTTTTATCTACCAAAATAATGTTACTATGTTTCCCCATAATCTCAGCTATCAAGGTAACCTTGATAGCATCCCCAATTTCATTTTTATTGGAGACAGTAAATTCAATAATCCGATCATTTTCAATTTGTTCGATTTGTTCTATCGTTGCACCTTGTAGATATTTTCGCATAATCATCGTAAAGGTATTTGGAAATTGTGGATTTTTAAAGTCAGTTTCTGTTAGCTGTAATCGTCCAAAGACTGGATGAGCTGATAATAGTAATTTATGATTTTTGCGCTTATTTCTTATAGTGAGAACTAATTCTTGCTCAAATGGTTGGTTGACTTTTTGAATACGTCCATAAAGTAAAGCTTCTTTAAGTTCTTTTGTTAAGTGGTGCAAGAAAAATCCGTCAAATGACATGGTTTCTTCCTTCCTATGTAAATAATACCTATTATACCATAAGAAAATTGAGATTATTTTTTAAAAACACTTGCAATATTCTGAATTTATTTTATAATAATTAAAAAAATGAAAGGAAGACTAAGAAATGACTCAAAAACACTTACAATCTTGGCAAAGCTGGTATAGATAAAGTTGTGTTTATGAATTTTGCATAGATACGACTTTTAGAGTACATCTAAAAAGTATCTATGCGCAGTTTCTTAGTTAATAAAAAAAGGCGCGTAGTAGAAATACTAGGTGCTTTTTTGTATGAATTTTAAAAGAAAAGAGTAAAGGAAATCCATGAAAAATAAAAGTTTAATTGGGACTTTGATTGTATTAACGCTTCTAGTAATAGGATCAATTATTTCAGAAAATAAAAATCAAATCCAAAGAGGTTCTAAAAATCAAGTTGTTAAAATCGGTATTTTGCAGTATGTGACACACGAGGCTTTAGACCAGATTAAAAAAGGTGTCGAAGATGGCTTGGCCGATGGTGGTTATTTTGGAAAAAAAGTCAAAATGACATTAATGAATGCGCAAGCTGATCAAAGTAAAATCCAAACCATGAGTAAACAATTGGTTCAAGATAAAAATGATTTACTCATTGGTATTGCAACACCAGCTGCTCAAGGGTTAGCATCTGTTACAAAAGATATTCCAGTAGTGATGGGAGCTGTTTCGGATCCAATTGGTGCAAAACTTGTCAAAAATTTGAAGAAACCAACCAGTAATGTGACAGGGTTATCAAATTCACTTCCTATAAAGCAAGAAGTCTCTCTCATTCAAGAATTGACACCTAATGTCAAAACAGTTGGTGTTCTCTATGCTAGTAATGAAGATAATTCTGTATCTCAAGTAGCACAATTTGAAAAAGAAGCCAAAACAGTTGGTTTAAAAGTTGAAAAATTTGCAGTTCCATCAACAAATGAAATTGCAACAACCATGTCAGTCATGACAAGTCGCGTGGATGCTGTTTTTGTTCCTCAGGATAATACCATTGCTAGTGCATTTTCGACAGTAGTGACAGCTGCTAAAGCAAAATCAATACCTATCTATTCAAGTGTAGATACCATGGTTAAAGAAGGAAGCATTGCTTCAATCGCACAAAATCAATACCAATTAGGTGTTGAAACCGCAAAAGTCGCTATAAAAATCTTATCTGGTAAAAAGGTTTCTCAAGTTCCTGTAAAAGTTGTGGACAGAGGGACACCAACATTAAATCTAAAAGTTGCTAGAGAATTAGGCATTGATATACCTGAAAAATTAGCTAAAAAAGCTGATATTGCGGTGAAGTAGGATAGAAAGAGGAGAAAAAATGGTAATTTCTGCAGTATCACAAGGTTTATTATGGGGAATTTTAGGGTTGGGGATATACTTAACTTTTAGAATCCTCAATTTCCCAGATTTAACAACGGAAGGCTCCTTCCCATTAGGTGGTGCGGTCGCTGTGACACTGATGAATCATGGCATAAATCCAGTTTTAGCAACTATTGCTGGTATGCTTTCTGGTTGTTTGGCTGGTTTGGTAACAGGATTACTTTATACCAAAGGAAAAATTCCAACTATTTTGGCAGGAATTTTAGTCATGACTTCTTGTAATTCGATTATGCTCATGGTTATGAAAAGACCAAACTTAGGACTGGTTGATATTAAAACATTAAAAGACTTTTTCCCATTTCAATCTGATCTGAATTTACTCATTCTTGGATTAATTGTAGTTGTACTTGTCATAGCTAGTCTTATTTTCTTCTTATACACAAATTTAGGACAAGCTTACATTGCAACAGGTGATAATCACGATATGGCAAAAAGTTTTGGGATTTCAACGGACAAGATGGAAGTTATGGGACTTGTTATTTCAAATGGTTTAATTGCACTTTCTGGTGCATTAGTTAGTCAACAAGATGGCTATGCTGATGTTTCAAAAGGAATCGGTGTTATCGTCATTGGTTTAGCTAGTATTATTATTGGTGAAGTTCTTTACTCAATTGATCTTACTTTACTTGAACGTCTTATTGCTATAGTAGTAGGTTCAATATTATATCAATTCTTGATTACAGCTGTTATTAGTTTAGGATTTAATACCAACTACCTTAAATTGTTCAGTGCCATCGTCTTAGCAATTTGCTTAATGGTACCAGTCTTTAAGAAAAAGATATTTAAAGGAGTGCAATTAACAAAATGAAGGAGTGCAATTAACAAAATGACAAAGAAAAAAATAGTAGAACTCATTGACGCAACAGTTGCTGTCAACAATGGCTATAATGAAGTGAAATTAATTCTTGATCATGTTAATTTAACAATATATGAACATGATTTTATTACAATTCTAGGAGGTAATGGAGCTGGGAAGTCAACTTTATTCAATGTGATTTCTGGTACGTTGCTATTGACTAGTGGTACTATCCAAATTTTAGGTGAAGATGTGACTCATCTACCAGCTGAAAAAAGAGCTAAATATTTGTCAAGTGTCTTTCAAGATCCTAAAATGGGAACTGCTCCTCGAATGACAGTAGCTGAAAATTTATTAGTTGCACAACAAAGAGGTCAAAAAAGACTGTTTAAATCAAGACAGTTAACAAAATTTGAAGGGGAATATAAGTCTCTCATTTCACGAGTTGGAAATGGTTTGGAAACACACTTAAATACACCAACTGGTTTACTCTCAGGTGGTCAGAGGCAATCATTGAGCCTTTTAATGGCAACTTTGAAACGTCCAGATTTATTATTACTTGATGAGCATACAGCAGCTTTAGATCCTAAAACAAGTGTTTCTTTAATGAAACTAACTGATGAGTTTGTTACAAAACAAGCATTGACAGCTTTGATGATTACACATCATATGGAAGATGCTTTAACTTATGGCAACAGAGTTATTCTCATGAAAAATGGGCAAATCATTAATGATTTAAATAAAGAAGCAAAAGAAAATATGTCCATTGCTGATTATTATCAATTTTTTGATTGAGTCAAACTTTCCATATTGGAAAGTTTTTTGTTTGTTTTTAAATTGTCCATTTTTTAAAAAGACCTACAGTTATGGTATAATAATGATGAGTAGTTTTTTGACTACAAAAACAGTAATTCGACTTATCTATGGATAAGGACCGTATGTATAAAAATAATATTAAAAGAGGAATATCATGAGTGATATAAAAATTATTGCCTTAGGTGGAGTTCGTGAAAATGGGAAAAACTTTTATATTGTTGAAATAAACGACTCTATTTTTGTCCTAGATACCGGCTTAAAATACCCAGAAAATGAACAATTGGGTGTCGATGTTGTCATCCCAAATCTTGATTATCTAATTGAGAATAAAGATCGTGTTCAAGGTATTTTCCTTACCCATGGACATGCTGATGCTATTGGTGCGTTGCCTTATTTAATTTCAGAAGTCAAAGCACCAGTATTTGGTTCAGAGCTAACGATTGAATTGGCAAAATTATTTGTTAAGAAAAATGGTCCTAAAAAATTCAATAATTTTCATGTGGTTGACAGCGAAACAGAGATTGAATTTGAAGATGCATTAATTTCTTTCTTTAAAACAACACATTCTATTCCGGAAAGTTTAGGTATTGTTGTCAAGACTGAACAAGGACAAATTGTTTATACCGGTGACTTTAAATTCGACCAAGCTGCGCGTGAGTTCTATCAAACTGATTTAGCAAGGCTTGCTGAAATCGGCAGTCAAGGTGTTTTAGCTTTATTAGCTGATTCAGCAAATGCAACAAGTACCAAACAAGTAGCTAGTGAATCAGAAGTTGGTCTAGAAATGGACAGTGTTATTGGAGATGCTGAAGGACGTGTCATTGTTGCTGCGGTAGCTTCAAACTTAGTACGCATTCAACAAGTATTTGACTCAGCTGCAGAACATGGTCGACGTGTTGTTTTAACTGGCTACGATGTGGAAAATATTGTTCGTACTGCTATTAGACTTAAAAAATTAACCGTATCTGACGAGCGCTTAATTATCAAACCAAAAGACATGTCAAAATTTGAAGACCACGAATTAATCATTTTAGAAGCTGGACGTATGGGCGAACCTATTAATAGCTTGCAAAAAATGGCCAATGGTCGACATCGTTATATTGAAATTAAAGATGGTGATTTGGTTTATATTGTTACAACACCAAGTGTGGCTAAAGAAGCAGTTGTAGCCAGAGTTGAAAATCTTATCTACAAAGCAGGGGGTTCTGTTAAACTGATAACACAAAACCTTCGTGTCTCTGGACATGCCAATGGTCGCGATTTACAATTGCTAATGAATCTTTTAAAACCAAGTTATCTTTTCCCTGTTCAAGGAGAATATCGTGAATTAGCAGCCCATGCTGAATTAGCTCAAGAAATCGGAATTCTTCCAGAAAATATCTATATTATGAAGCGCGGCGATATAATGCATTTTGAAAAAGATGGTTTCTTCCATCAAGGTGCAGTTCCAGCAAGTGATGTGATGATTGATGGTAATGCTATTGGTGATGTTGGAAATATCGTTTTAAGAGATCGTAAAGTACTTTCTGAGGATGGCATCTTTATAGTTGCCATCACTGTTAATAAAAAAGAGAAAAAAATTGTTTCTAAAGCAAAAGTAAACACACGTGGCTTTGTATATGTCAAAAAAAGTAGAGATATTTTACGTGAAAGTGCTGAGTTAGTAAATACCACTGTTGAAAATTATTTGGCTCAGGATACATTTGACTGGGGTGAATTAAAAGGCTCCGTTAGAGATGAATTAAATAAATTTTTATTTGAACAAACAAAACGCAGACCTGCAATTTTACCAGTTGTTATGGAAGTTCGTTAATTTGAGATTGGCATTAGCCAGTCTTTTTAAGTAGTAACAGTTGGGTTTAAAGAAGTTTAAGAATATTTGTTATAATGATGATAAACATTTCAAAGGGGGAAATCACATGGCTACAATAAAAATAGAATATCAATCAGATTGTTTAGAGATGGAAAGAAGCGTCAACATTATTTATCCTGATGGATTTGAAGTTGCAAAAAAAGATATTGATGACCACGATATTCCGGTTCTTTATTTATTACATGGAATGGGTGGTAATGAGAATTCATGGCAAAAACGAACTAACATAGAGAGACTCCTACGTTATACTAATCTTATTGTTGTTATGCCATCTACAGATTTAGGATGGTATACAAATACCACATATGGTATGAAGTATTATACATCTATCATAGAGGAGTTACCGCAAGTTTTGCATCGTATTTTCCCAAATATGACAACAAAACGGGAAAATACATTTATCGCCGGACTCTCAATGGGTGGTTATGGTGCATTTAAATTAGCCTTAAAATCAAATCAGTTTTCATATGCCGCTTCATTTTCAGGAGCCTTAAGTTTTTCAAAAGAATCTTTAGTAAATGGCAATGAAGAAAGCCTATCTTATTGGGAAGGTATCTTTGGCCCACTTGATGATAAAGATGTTGAAAAACACTTTTTAACAAATATGGTCAGTGAATCAGATAAAAAGACAAAATTCTATGCATGGTGTGGCTATGAAGACTTTCTATATTCTGCAAATGAGCAAGCTATTTCTGATTTAAAAGCTTTAGGCTTAGACATTGAATACAAAACTGATCACGGTAAACATGAATGGTATTATTGGAATAAACAATTGGACGTTTTATTTGAATGGTTACCTATTGAGTATATTAAAGAAGAAAGGCTATCTTGATGAGATCACTATTTAGAGCCATTTTATGGTTACCTAAATTTATCATTAGAGCTATTTGGCGGTTTGTTCTAGGCTTTTTACAAACTATTGTTGTTATTGGACTTTTGGCTTTTGGGTTGTTATATTATGCAGATCATTCATCGACACCATTTGCAAACACGATTTCAAATATCAAACAAACAGTAATTAATCTAGTTCATTTTGAAAATACATTTAATCAGTAAAAAATAGGAGATAATTTAGGAAATCATGATAATACTTCAGGGAAATAAAATAGAAAGATCATTTTCTGGAGATGTCCTTTTTGATAATATAACAATTCAAGTTGATGAAAAAGATAGAATTGCTTTAGTAGGAAAAAATGGGGCAGGAAAGTCTACCTTATTAAAAATTCTTGTCGGAGAAGAAGAACCGACAAATGGTGAAATTAATACTAAAAAAGATTTATCTTTGTCTTATTTAGCACAAAATAGTCGTTTTGATTCATCTAATACAATCTATCAAGAAATGTTAAATGTTTTTGACAATCTCCGCAAAACCGAAGTCACTTTACGGCAAATGGAAGAAGAAATGGGTCATAAAAGTGATGCAGAATTAGAAAAATTGATGACTGATTATGATAGACTTTCAGAACAATTTAGACAAAATGGTGGATTTACTTATGAATCAGATATTCGTTCCATTTTAAATGGTTTTAAATTTGATGAAAGCATGTGGCAGATGCCTATTTCTGATTTGTCTGGGGGTCAAAATACGCGATTAGCTTTGGCAAAAATGTTGTTAGAAAAGCCAGATTTACTGGTTCTTGATGAACCCACAAACCATTTAGATATTGAAACAATTGCTTGGCTAGAAAATTACTTGATAAATTATCAAGGAGCACTTATTATTGTCAGTCATGATAGGTATTTCTTGGATAAAGTAGCAACAGTTACTTATGATTTGAGACAACACTCACTTGATCGTTATGTTGGTAATTATTCTCAATTTATGACACAAAAAGCTGACAAAATAGCACAAGAAGAAAAAAATTATGATAAGCAACAAAAAGAAATTGCTAAGCTAGAGGATTTTGTTCAAAAAAATATTGTTCGAGCTTCTACAACAAAAAGAGCTCAATCACGTCGTAAACAACTTGAAAAAATAACACGATTAGACAAACCAGTGTCATCAGAAAAATCAGCTAATATGACATTTAAAGCGAATAAACCGTCAGGAAATGTTGTGCTAACAGCAAATGACTTAGCTATCGGATACGACGGGCAAATATTATCCAGTCCTGTTAATTTAGAAGTTTCAAGATTAGATGCAATTGCTATTGTTGGACCAAATGGTGTTGGCAAGTCAACATTAATAAAATCACTAATGGAAGAAATTCCACTTATTGATGGTCAATTTCATTTTGGTGCTAATGTTGAAATTGGCTATTACGACCAAACCCAAGAAGATTTGAATCCTAAAAATACTGTTTTAGATGAACTTTGGAATGATTTTCCAACGACATCTGAACTTGAAATCAGAAATCGATTGGGTGCTTTCTTGTTCTCAGGAGATGATGTCAAAAAATCAGTTAGTATGCTTTCAGGTGGTGAAAAAGCAAGACTTCTATTAGCAAAATTATCCTTTGAAAATAACAACGTTTTACTGCTAGATGAGCCAACAAACCATTTAGATATTGACAGTAAAGAAGTACTCGAAAATACCCTAATTGATTTTGATGGAACGCTACTTTTTGTCAGTCATGACCGGTATTTTATTAACAGAATTGCTACAAAAGTAATAGAAATTGAACCAAATGGGTCAACTTTATACCTTGGTGATTACGATTATTTTATGGAAAAAAAAGCTGAGTTAGAAGCTCTCAAAATAGCAAATCAACAAGAGGAAACTCATGATTTAGCTCAAGTAAAAGAGACATCTGATTATCAACAACAAAAAGCGAATCAAAAAGAATATCGAAAACTAACACGTCGTATTTCTGAAATCGAACAAAAAGTTGAGGAAATAGATGGTCTGATTTCAGAAAAAGAAGCAGCTATGTTACAAACAAATGATGCCTCACAATTGATTGAACTTCAAAGTGAAATGGACCATTTACAAGGTGAACAAGAAATTCTAATGGAAGAATGGGAAGGTTTATCACTTCAAATTGAAGAATAAAACATCAATGACAATTGGTGTTTTTCTTATTTTTTCAGAAAAATATATTAAAATAAGTTTGTGAAATAACTAACTTATCTTAGGTAAAAATCGATAAAATCAATATAGGAAAGCGGTTAAAAAACTTGCACTTTGTGAAAAAATGGTCTATCATGAATAGTGTAATATGATTTAATGGAGGCCAAAATGGTTACAGTTTCTAAAGAAAAACATTTAGATATGTTCCTTAAAATGGAACGTATTCGTGAATTTGATTCACGTATTAATAAACTTGTCCGTCGTGGATTTGTCCAAGGGATGACTCACTTTTCAGTAGGAGAAGAAGCAGCTAACGTTGGTGCTGTTTCACACTTGACATATGATGATATTATCTTTTCTAATCACCGTGGTCATGGACAATCAATTGCCAAAGATATGGACTTAAATAAAATGATGGCTGAGCTTGCTGGTAAAGCGACTGGTGTTTCTAAAGGTCGTGGTGGATCAATGCACTTAGCTGATTTTGAAAAAGGTAATTATGGTACTAACGGTATTGTTGGTGGTGGTTATGCTTTAGCTGTTGGTGCGGCATTAACTCAACAATATAACGAAACAAATAACATTGTTGTTGCGTTTTCTGGTGATGGTGCCACAAATGAAGGTTCTTTCCACGAATCTGTTAATATGGCTGCAACATGGAAATTACCAGTAATCTTCTTTATTATTAATAATAAATATGGTATTTCAATGGATATCACTCATGCAACAAATACGCCACATCTTTACACTCGTGCTGAAGCATATGGTATTCCTGGTTTCTACTGTGAAGATGGTAATGATGTATTAGCCGTTTATGAAACAATGGACAAAGCTGTTGAACATGTACGTGGTGGTAACGGACCTGCTATTGTTGAGGTTGAATCTTACCGTTGGTTTGGTCATTCAACAGCTGATGCTGGTAAATACCGTTCAAAAGAGGAAGTTGATTCTTGGAAAGCTAAAGATCCACTTATCAAATATCGTAAATTCCTTACAGAAGAAGGAATTGCAACTGATGAAGAGCTAGATAACATTCAAGCACAAGTAAAACAAGAAATTGATGATGCTTACGAATTTGCTCAAAATAGTCCAGATCCTGATATTTCAGTTGCTTTTGAAGATGTGTGGGTTGACTAATAAGTTTTTTAAACTTTATAGCTTATCCACTGACAAAAATTACGATTTATAATTAGGAGAGAATAATGACTGAAACAAAATTAATGGCTTTACGTGAAGCTGTCAATCTTGCCATGACTGAAGAAATGCGCAAAGATGACAAAATTTACCTTATGGGTGAAGATGTAGGTATTTATGGTGGTGACTTCGGTACTTCTGTAGGTATGTTTGAAGAATTTGGTGCAAAACGTGTTAGAGACACACCAATTTCTGAAGCTGCTATCTCTGGTGCAGCAATTGGTTCTGCAATCACAGGACTTCGTCCAATTGTTGACGTTACTTTCATGGATTTCTTGACAATCATGATGGATGCAATTGTCAATAATGGTGCAAAAAATAACTATATGTTTGGTGGCGGACTTAAAACACCTGTTACATTCCGTGTAGCATCAGGTTCAGGTATCGGTTCTGCTGCGCAACACTCACAATCACTTGAAGCTTGGATGACTCATATCCCAGGTATTAAAGTTGTCGCACCAGGAAACGCAAATGATGCAAAAGGCCTTTTGAAATCAGCAATTCAAGATAACAATATTGTTGTCTTTATGGAACCAAAAGCACTTTATGGTAAAAAAGAAGAAGTTAATCAAGATCCAGACTTCTATATTCCACTTGGTAAAGGTGAAATTAAACGTGAAGGTAGCGATTTGACAATCGTTTCTTATGGACGTATGTTAGAACGTGTACTTCAAGCTGCTGATGAAGTTGCTGAAGAAGGAATCAAAGTTGAAGTTGTTGACCCACGTACACTTGTACCACTTGATAAAGAATTGATTATTGATTCAATTAAGAAAACAGGTAAAGTGATGTTAGTAAATGATGCCTATAAAACAGGTGGTTATACTGCAGAGATTGCTTCAATGATTACTGAAAGTGAAGCATTTGATTACTTAGATCATCCAATTGTTCGTTTAGCAAGTGAAGATGTTCCTGTACCATATGCACGTGTTCTTGAGCAAGCTATCTTACCAGATGTTGAAAAAATTAAAACAGCAATTCGTAAAATGGCAAATAAAGGTAACTAATTTAATCTTTATCTGAAAAGAACAGGTTAAAGAGTAAAAAGAGATGGAGTTTCCACTCTTTTTACACGTTATATTCTAAGAAAGGAATAATATGGCTGTCGAAATTATTATGCCGAAACTCGGTGTTGATATGCAAGAAGGCGAAATCATCGAGTGGAAAAAACAAGAAGGTGACACTGTTTCAGAAGGTGACGTTCTTCTTGAAATTATGTCAGATAAGACAAATATGGAATTAGAAGCAGAAGATTCCGGAGTCTTATTAAAGATTGTTCGTCAAGCTGGTGATACGGTACCAGTAACGGAAGTCATTGGATACATTGGTGAAGAAGGTGAATCTGTTGATAACATTGCTTCAAGTGAAAAAGCAACAGAAGTTCCTGCACCAAATTCAGCTGATGCGGCTCCTAAAGTTGCTGAAAAAGTTGAAACAGATGCTCCAAGCCCACAGGTTGCTAAAACGGCTATTCCACAAGGTGATGGCGAAAAAGTTCGTGCCACTCCAGCAGCACGAAAAACTGCTAATGAATTAGGAATTGATTTAGGTCAAGTACCTGGAACTGGACCAAAAGGGCGTGTTCATAAAGAAGATGTTGAAGATTTCAAAGGGGCACAACCAAAAGCCTCTCCACTTGCACGTAAGATTGCTCATGACCAAGAAATTGATTTAGCATCAATAACTGGTACAGGATTCCGTGGTAAGATTATGAAGGAAGATGTTCTTGCTGCAATGGCTGCATCTAAACCTGCTCAAGAATCAACAAGTAAAGCTGCTACTCTTAAAGAAGAAAAAGTTGACTTACCAGAAGGTGTTGAAGTTAAGAAAATGTCTGCTATGCGTAAGGCAATTTCAAAAGGTATGACAAACTCATACTTAACAGCTCCAACTTTCACACTCAATTATGACATTGATATGACTGAAATGATGGCCCTTCGTAAGAAATTAATTGATCCAATTATGAATAAAACGGGTCTTAAAGTCAGCTTTACTGATTTGATTGGTATGGCAGTTGTTAAAACATTGATGAAACCTGAGCATGAGTATATGAATGCTTCACTTATTAATGATGCAAATGACATTGAACTACATCGTTTCGTCAACTTAGGTATTGCCGTTGGTCTAGATGATGGACTTGTGGTACCAGTTGTACATGGTGCTGATAAGATGAGTCTTTCAGATTTTGTCTTAGCATCAAAAGATGTGATTAAAAAAGCTCAAGGTGGAAAATTAAAAGCTGCTGAAATGTCAGGTTCAACATTCTCAATAACTAACTTAGGAATGTTTGGTACAAAAACATTTAATCCAATCATTAATCAACCAAACTCTGCTATTCTTGGGGTTGGTGCAACTATTCCAACACCAACAGTTGTGGATGGTGAAATTGTTGCTCGCCCAATTATGGCAATGTGCTTAACCATTGACCATCGTCTTGTAGATGGTATGAACGGTGCTAAGTTTATGGTTGACCTTAAGAAATTAATGGAAAATCCATTTGAACTGTTAATCTGATCCAATCTAAAAGAGTAGAAAGTATTTTAAAGAGGGATAGATAACGTTATTTATCCTTCAGAAATTAGCTAAAAGGAGAAACTAATGGCTGTTGAAATTATTATGCCTAAACTTGGTGTTGACATGCAAGAAGGTGAAATCATCGAGTGGAAAAAACAAGAAGGTGATACTGTTGCTGAAGGTGATGTCCTTCTTGAAATCATGTCTGATAAAACTAACATGGAACTTGAAGCTGAAGATTCAGGTACATTAATTAAAATCACTCGTCAAGCTGGTGAAACGGTACCTGTAACAGAAGTTATTGGATACATTGGTGAAGCTGGTGAAGTGGTAGAAGAAGGTTCAAGTGCAGCTTCTGACACAACAGTAGAACGCACAACTGAAGATTTAAAAGCTGCAGGTTTAGAAGTTCCAAGTCAACCAACTCAAGCTGCAGAATCAAAACAAGCTGATAAAGAACCACTTGCTGACAATGAATTTGATATTGTAGTTGTTGGTGGTGGACCTGCTGGTTATTACTCTGCAATTCGTGCTGCACAACTTGGTGGTAAAATTGCCATTGTTGAAAAATCTGAATTTGGTGGTACATGTTTAAATGTTGGATGTATCCCAACTAAAACTTACCTCAAGAATGCTGAAATCCTTGATGGTTTGAAAGTTGCTGCTGGTCGTGGTATTAACTTAGTTTCAACTAACTATACTATCGATATGGATAAAACAGTTGATTTCAAAAACTCAGTTGTTAAACAATTGACTGGTGGTGTTAAAGGTCTCTTGCGTGCAAACAAAGTTACGATCTTTAATGGTCTTGCTACTGTAAATCCAGATAAAACAGTTACAATTGGTTCTGAAACAATCAAAGGTCGCAACATTATCTTAGCAACAGGTTCTAAAGTATCACGTATCAATATTCCTGGTATTGACTCTAAACTTGTTTTAACTTCTGATGATATCTTAGATTTACGTGAAATGCCAAAATCACTTGTTGTTATGGGTGGTGGTGTTGTCGGAATCGAGCTAGGTCTAGTTTGGGCATCTTATGGTGTCGATGTTACGGTAGTTGAAATGGCAGACCGTATCATTCCTGCGATGGATAAAGAAATATCGCTTGAACTTCAAAAAATTCTTACTAAAAAAGGTATGAAGATCATGACTTCAGTTGGTGTTTCTGAAATTGTTGAAGCAAACAACCAATTAACCTTGAAACTTAATAATGGTGAAGAATTAGTTGCTGAAAAAGCATTACTTTCAATTGGTCGTGTACCTCAAATGAGTGGTCTTGAAAATCTTAACCTTGAAATGGAACGTAACCGTATCAAAGTTAATGAATATCAAGAAACTTCAATTCCTGGTATCTACGCTCCTGGTGATGTGAATGGAACTAAGATGCTTGCACATGCTGCCTTCCGTATGGGTGAAGTTGCCGCTGAAAATGCAATCTGGGGTAACGTACGCAAAGCAGACTTAAGATTTACACCTGCTGCTGTTTACACACATCCTGAAGTAGCAATGGTTGGTTTAACTGAAGAGCAAGCACGTGAAAAATACGATAATATCTTAATTGGTAAAAATAGTTTCTCAGGTAATGGTCGTGCGATTGCTTCAAATGAAGCCCATGGTTTTGTAAAAGTTATTGCAGATACTAAATACCATGAAATCCTTGGTGTTCATATTGTTGGTCCAGCTGCTGCAGAAATGATTAACGAAGCTGCCACAATCATGGAAACAGAATTGACAGTTGATGAATTGTTACTTTCAATTCATGGACACCCAACATTCTCAGAAGTAATGTATGAAGCATTTGCTGATGTCTTAGGTGAAGCTATTCATAATCCACCAAAACGCAAAAAATAATGATCAACATTCATTTGTTGTGACATCCTTAGGAAACAAGCCTTAATCGGCTTGTTTTTTAAGGATTGTATAGGTATAATGGACTTACTATAGACCTATTTAAAAGGAGAAAAAAATGAAATATATCGTGAATACCTCAAATGATCCAGCTTATAATATTGCATTAGAAGCCTATGCTTTTAGAGAATTAACACAAGAAGATGAAATTTTCATTCTTTGGATTAATGAACCTGCTATCATCATTGGACGTCATCAAAATGCAATTGAAGAAATTAACAAAGAATATACAGATGCTCATGGTATTCATATTTGTCGTCGTCTATCTGGTGGTGGTGCTGTTTATCATGATTTGAATAATTTAAACTACACTATTATTTCAAATAAAACGAGTGAAGGTGCTTTTGACTTTGAAACATTTTCACAACCAGTAATTGATACATTAGCCGACCTTGGAGTAAAGGCAGAATTTACTGGCCGAAATGACTTAGAAATTGACGGAAAAAAATTCTGTGGTAATGCCCAAGCATATTATAAGGGTCGCATGATGCATCATGGTTGTCTTTTATTTGATGTTGATATGACAGTCCTAGGAGATGCTTTAAAAGTTAGCAAAGATAAGATTGAGTCAAAAGGAATCAAATCAGTTCGTGCTCGTGTGACGAACATTAATGATGAATTGCCAGAAAAAATGACAGTTATTGAATTCAGAGATGCTCTATTAGACCACATGAAAAAAACATACCCTGATATGACAGAATATGTTTTCTCAGATGAAGAGTTAAAAGCAATCCAAGAGTCAAGAGATACACAATTTGGTACTTGGGAATGGACATTTGGCTCATCACCAGAATACACTATTTCTCGTTTTATGAGATATCCAGCCGGAAAAATCACTACTTATGCAAATGTTGATAAATCTATCATCAAATCAATTAAGTTATATGGAGATTTCTTTGGTGTTAAAGATGCAACAGATATTGAAGAAATGCTAGTTGGCGTGCCATATGATTATCAACACATTTTAGAAAAACTTTCTACGGTTGATACAAGTGACTATTTTGCTGGTATGACAAAAGAAGAAGTGGCAAAAGCAATTGTTGCTTAAAAATGTATTATAAAAATTAAATGAATAATTTATAAAGTGACAAATGTCATAATGATAAATGACTTTGGTGACTATTATCTAGAACATTATTTACCTATAATATTTCTATACTATTTAATATAGATGAAAGGTTAAAAAATGATCAGTGTCGAAAAACTCACAAAAGTTGTCAATAACCAAAAAATACTGAATGATATTAATTTTTCAGTAAAACCAGGTGATTGTTTAGCCATTATTGGACCTAATGGAGCTGGGAAAACTAGCTTAATGTTAAGTCTTTAAAGGGATTATTCTTTATCTGGTGGAAGAGTTTTAATTAATGGGAAATCACCAAAAGCTACTTGTAATAAGAAAATAATAGCTTTTTTAAAACAAGAAAATACAATTCCAGAGGATCTAAAGGTCAAAGAATTGATTAACTTATTTCAAGGAATTTATTCAGAACATTTAACATTGAAGGAAGTTGTTAGTTTATTAGGATTTAAGAAAGAACAACTCAATCAATTAGCTGGAAAACTGTCAGGTGGACAAAAACGCTTATTTGCCTTTTCACTTTGTTTAATTAGTAAACCTGAAATATTATTTTTAGATGAACCAACAGCAGGAATGGATACATCGACTAGACAACGCTTTTGGGAGATTATCAGTCATCTTAAAAAATCTGGTAAAACAATTATTTATTCTAGTCATTATATTGAAGAAGTGGAACACACAGCAGATCGTATTATTGTCTTGAATAAAGGAAAACTAATTAGAGATACAACACCTTATGCTATGCGACTTGAAGAAAATAGTAAACAAATCACGTTACCAATTAAGTATAAAAGCTATGTTGAAAATTTAACAAATATTTTTGAAGTAAAAAAAAGAATCGATGCTATTCAATTTCAAACTAACGCTATTGATCAGGTGTGGCAAGATCTTCAAAAGCAAGGTTGTATGATATCAGAAATAGAAATAAGCAATAAGACTCTACTTGATTCTTTATTTGATACTACTAAGGAGGAAATAAAATGAGAGCATTGCTAAAAATTGAATGGATTCGTATTTGGAGAAATTGGCAAATGTTTATATTAGCTATCCTAATGCCTGTCTTATTTTTTCTCTTTTTCTCCGCTACTATCAAAACAGGATCAGCTAGTGGAAATAAAGAATTTATTAGAACTTATATGGTGACCATGACCTCTTTTTCCATGTCTTCTTTTTCGCTATTTTCCTTTCCCAATATGTTAAAACAAGACTTTGAGAATCACTATTTAGCTTTTATTGAACACTCATCTTTGCCTGTTTGGACTTATTATATGGCTAAGATTTTTCGTGTGTTGGTTTACTTTGTTATCTCTATCATTGTTGTCTTTTCAGTTGGTCATTTTTTTCGTGGCATAGATTTAGTTTAGGACAGATGGTTGATAACTGCTTTCTTTCTTATCCTAAGCAGTTTTACTTACTTAGCTTTTGGTCTTCTAATAGCTCAAATTAAGAATTTACAAACAATGTCTATTGTTGCTAATATAGTCTTTATGGGCTTAGCTATTATTGGTGGGTCATGGTGGCCCATCAGTATGTTTCCAAAATGGATTCAAAGTATTTCAAAAGTAACACCAAGTTATCATGTGAACTTACTAATAACACAATTAGCCAGTAATGGTCACTTTTTAGGAAAATCATTGATGATTATACTTAGCTATGCCATAATAGTATTAACTATTGCACTACTAATAAAACAAAAATCCGAGGTTTCTTAATTGCGTTTGATAAAATGGCAACATCCACTTCATTATATACCCCTAATTTTTATATCTTTTCCAGTGTTAGGAGTTTTTTATTTTAATTATCCAGCTTGGACCCTAATTTTAACCACTATTTATGTAATTGCATATTTGTATGTTCTTCATTTTGAACAAAAAATAATAATAATCAATATAGCTTGGTTGTATATGTTGGTATATATTTTTTATATGACTTTTTCAATTGATGGTGGTATGGTTTGGTTTAACTTTTATATTACTAATTTATTAGCTTTTCGTTTTCAAGATAAAATTTTTTCTTTTAAAATGGAAACTTTCATCTTACTTAATATAGCTATGATCATTTATGGTATAATTTGGACAGATAATATGGATAGTCTGATGATGATATTTCTTGTCCCAATACTTAATTTTTCCATGCTTTATTTTTGGCGTAAAGAAGCTGAAAGTGATCGTCAGAAACAACTGTTACTAGAAAAAAATGAATCTATTAACCTTCTTTTGGCAGAAAATGAACGCAATTGAATTGGTCAAGATCTTCATGATACTCTAGGTCATGTCTTTGCTATGATGACTGTAAAGACAGAATTAGCACAAACTCTTTTAGAAATGGGTCAAATTGAGTCAGCTAAAAAAGAAATAACAGATCTTCAGATGATTAGTAAAGATTCTATGGCCAATGTTCGACAGATTGTTCAGTCATTAAAAGATCATAATCTTAATGAAGAATTACTCATTTTGAAGAATATGTTGGAACTAGCTGGTATAAGATTTAATGTCATAAATGATGAATTAATTCAGCATTTGCCATCTAGTCTACAAGCAAAAATAACCATGATATTGCGGGAATTAGCTACAAATATTGTGAAGCATAGTCATGCTGAGACTTGCAAAATTATTTTTAACAAAAAGAAAACGGACTTGTTAATTGATTATGAAGATGATGGTGTCGGTTTTGAAGAAGTCAATGGGCATGAGTTGCACTCTATAAAAGAGAGATTAATTCCAATCCAAGGACAAATGACTATTATTTCCAAGTCAAATCCAACAAATATTCAAATAAGAATTCCAATGGAGGTTGAAATATGAGACTTTTAGTAGCAGAAGACCAGAGCATGCTACGTGATGCTTTATGTCAATTACTTCAATTTCAAGAGGATGTTACTGATGTCTTTCAAGCTGAAAATGGTAAGGAAGCCCAATTAATTTTAAAAAAAGAAATTATTGATGTAGCAATATTAGACATTGAAATGCCGGAATTTTCAGGTTTAGATATTTTAGAATGGATTAAAAAAGAGAAGTTAGAAACGAAAGTGATTATTGTTACTACTTTTAAAAGGTCAGGGTATTTTGGTAGAGCTATTAAATCTGGTGTAGATGGATATGTTTTAAAAGATCGATCGATAGCTGAATTAATGAAAACTATAAATCAAGTACTAGCTGGAAAAAAAGAGTATTCTCCTGAATTGATTGAGCAAATGATATATGAAGGAACGCCATTAAGTACTCAAGAAGAAAGAATTTTAGAAAAAGTCAGTCAGGGTTTTAGTAATAAAGAGATAGCAAATCAACTTTTCTTATCTAACGGAACTGTTCGTAATTATATGAGTCAAATTATGCAGAAGTTAGATGCAGATAATAGAACTGAAGCAGTTCATAAAGCACAGTTAAAAGGCTGGTTGTGATGAGATAGATTAATAAAAAAATCACTTTTATAGTGATTTTTTTTATTAATCTGTTAATTGTTCTGCTTCAAATTCATCTAATAATTGTCGACAGTCATCTGTATTTTTGGCATCCATTAAAGCAATTCGAAGATCATTTGCTCCTTTAAAACCACGAATGTAGATTTTAAAGGAGCGTTTCATTGATGGAAATGGACGAAGCTGGTATTTATCAAATTGGTCTAAGTGATAGCGAAAGAGTTCAATAAGTTCTTTTGGACTGTGTTCACGAGGCTCTTTTTCAAATGCATATGGATCATGGAAAATACCACGTCCAATCATGACACCATCAACACCATATTTTTCAACTAACTCCATACCAACTTGACGATTTGGGATATCTCCATTAATTGTTAATAGGGTATCTGGAGCGATGCGATCGCGCAAGGCTTTAATATCACCAATCATTTCCCAGTGAGCATCAACTTTAGACATTTCAGTTTTGGTTCTAAGATGGATTGATAAATTAGCAATGCCTTGTTCCAAGACATGTTTTAGCCAAACCTTGTATTCTTCAGGTTTAGCATGTCCAAGTCGTGTTTTGACTGAAACGGGTAGGCCACCTTCTTTAGTGGCTTGAATGATTTGAGCAGCAACTTCAGGTCTTAAAATGAGCCCTGAACCACGACCATGTTTAAAGACATTTGGAGCTGGACAACCCATGTTAATATCGACACCAACAAAACCCATTTCTTTCATTCCTTTTGCCATTTCAGCGAAATTTTCAGGAACATCTCCCCAAATATGAGCGACAAGTGGTTGTTCATCTTCAGTGAAGGTTAAACGGCCTTTTACAGATTCTTTGCCATCAGGGTGGCAATAAGATGCTGAATTTGTAAATTCTGTAAAGAAGACATCAGGTCTTCCTGCCTTTGCTACCACATGTCTAAATGCAACATCAGTTACATCTTCCATTGGTGCTAAGATAAAAAATGGTTTTGGTAAATCTAGCCAGAAATTATCAGACGGCATTTGATTTTTCTCCTTTTTTAATAGTAGTATGCTATAGCTTGCTTAAATACTATAACATAATAGAAATATCGTGCAAGTTTAGTGAATTTCTATAAAAAATTATAGAAAATTGCACTTATTACAGTCAAATTATTACACTTTTGTGATTTTTTTCCTGTATCTAATGGATGTGAAATGACGTAATAAAAGAAGCAGTGATGCTTCTTTTAATTATTCAAATTCAGCCTTTTGTTTAATATCACGATATTCTTCAGGTTTTTCTTGAGAGAGAATATCTTCGTAAGCTGCAAGCTTAATATTTTCACCATATTTAAGATGAAGAGCAGTAGTAACAAGTCTATATGCCAAATTGACATTACGTGATAGAATTGGACCATGAAAGTAAGAGCCAAATACATTTTTGTAGTGAACGCCTTCAGTTTGATCTTCTTTATTGTTGCCATTTCCATAAATAACATTACCTAATGGTTTTTCATCAGATGATAAAAATGTTCTTCCTTGGTGATTTTCAAATCCATAATAGGTTTCGTTAAATTCTTTATTGTGAATCTTAATATCACCAATGTAGCGATTATTATCTTGATTTAATGTGTAATGCCCCATCACACCAATCCCATTTATCTTTTCACCATTAGCTTGGATATAATACTGACCAAGCAATTGAAAACCACCACAAATAGCTAGGATAACCTTTTGATCATCAATATAGTGTGCAATGGCCTCTTTTTTTGAAGGTAAATCTTTGGCAACGACAGTTTGCTCAAAGTCTTGACCACCTCCGAAAAAGATAATGTCATACTCATCTGGATTTAATTGGTCATCTATAGAAACAATATCAACTTGTACCTTTGCTCCTAATTTTTCGGCAACATATTTTAACATTAGGACATTACCATTATCACCATAAGTATTCATAAGATTACCATATAGATGAGCTATTTTGATATCAAATTGATATTCTGTAGATTCTTTAGAAAGTAGTGAAGTATAAGTCATTAGTTCATCTCCTTTCTAACAGCGCCATGACTTGCTAAAATATCTCTGAATTCTAACATAGCAGTGTAAGTTGCCAAAATATAGGCATGTTCAGTCTCTTGTGTTTCAATGGCTTCAAAAATACTTTCCAAACTTTCATTCTGGCGAATTGCTTTATCATCAAATCCAGTAACACGGAGTCGTCTCGCAATCTCAGAATGACGAACACCACCAGCATTTATATTGGTAATTGGCATGTCTGTGATTAATTCAAAATCAGCATCCCATATCCAGCTAGTATCAATACCATCAGCATAATTAGCATTCAGTAAAACTGATAAACTAAAAGGATAATCGGCAAGTTTAATCATTTCTAAGGCTTGACTAGCACCTACTGGATTTTTGATTAAGACTAAAGTGCAAGATTTTTCACCAATCTTAAATGTTTCTTGACGACCAAAAACTGCTTTGCTCTTATCAAAACCAGCCTTAATCTGACTTGGATTAACACCAAGATAAGATGCAACAGAAACGGCAGCTAATGCGTTATAAATATTATAAAGGCCACCAACATTAATGCGATAACTTTGTCCGTCAATTGTAAATTCGGATGAAGTGTTGGTAATTTCAGTTAGTTCTGTCAAACTATAATCTAATGGAGGTCGTTTAAAACCACAATTTTGACAAACATAATCACCTAAATTAGCATAGGTATTTAAATGATAAGTAAGGATCTTCTGACAATTTGGACAAAGAACCCCCTCAGTATTATAATGAGCAAGTTCAGGTTTATGGCTTGGTGTTGCAAAGCCATAATATTGTACTGGATTAATAACGGTTTTTGAATGAAATAATGGACTGTCTCCATTAGCTAAAATCGTTGCTTTGGGTGCGTTTGCTGCACCATCTAAAATCATTTGGTAAGTGGTGTAGATCTCACCATAACGGTCCATTTGGTCTCTGAAGATATTTGTGAAAACAAAAAGACTAGGTTTAATAAACTTAGTAATTTTAGGTAGACTGGCTTCATCTATTTCTAAAACAGCAATTTTTTTACCTGATTTTGTTTTCTTTGCTGACAAAAAAGTAGATGTAATACCAGTAATCATATTAGCACCACTAGTATTTGTAACCACTTCACCATAAGCTTCTTTTAAGATACCGACAGTGAGTGCAGTTGTGAGTGTCTTTCCATTTGTACCTGTAATAACGATAATTTCATAATCTTTTGCTAAACTATCTAATAAATGTGGGTCACATTTTAAAGCTAATTTGCCAGGTAAAGTAGACCCCCTACCCATTTTCTGCAAAATAAATTGGCTTGTTTTCCCAACAGCAATACCCATAAGTGTGTTCATTTTCATGATTTTATTTTATCATAAAAACATGAAATGTAGATACAGAAAATCTTTCAGAAAAATGCTATAATAGAAGACATAGTGAATGAAAGTGAAAAAAAGTTTATAGTATGGGTAATTTAACAGGTATAGATGCCAAATTTTTGGCAAGTCTTTTTGAAAATCCATGGCTCATAATAGTACATATCCTTGATATTTTAATTGTGACATGGTTAATTTATAAATTTATAAAATCTTTGGCTGGAACCAAGATTATGTCATTGGTTCAAGGAGTGATTCTCTTTGTTCTGGTTAAGTTTTTTGCTGAATGGATTGGTTTCACTACGATCTCATTTTTGATGAACCAAGTGATTACCTATGGTGTCATTGCAGGAGTTATTATTTTTGAACCAGAAATTAGGTCAGGACTTGAGCGTTTTGGACGAACAACGCAGGTTTTTTTACAACCACAAAAAATGAGTTCAGAAGAAATCTTGATTAATGCATTGGTCAAATCAGTAGCTTATATGAGTCCCAGAAAAATTGGTGCTCTCATTGCTATTGAGCAAACACAAACCTTACAAGAGTATATTTCTACTGGAATTCCATTAGATGCTGATATTTCAAATCAGTTATTGATTAATATTTTCATACCTAACACTCCCTTGCATGATGGGGCCGTTATTATTTCTGAAAATAAAATTGCTGTCTCTTGTGCTTATCTTCCATTATCAGAATCTCAAAATATTTCTAAAGAATTTGGGACAAGGCATAGAGCAGCTATTGGATTATCTGAAAAATCAGATGCCATTACTGTTATTGTTTCAGAAGAAACAGGAGCTGTGTCAGTTGCCTCTAAAAGTCATTTTTTACATGACCTATCAAGTGAGGAGTTTGAAGATTTTCTTAGAAAACAACTTATTTCGGAAAACGATCAAAAGAAAGCATGGTACAAGAGATTTTTGGGAGGTAAAGAAGAATGAAAAAATTTTTTACCAGTAAATTTTGGACCATTTGCGTCTCTCTATTCTTTGCTTTAATTCTATTTATTACTGCAGCATCAACAAATTATTCAAATGCAACGCAATCAACCAGTTCTCTTGAAACTTATACACATACGTTGAGTAATGTTCCAATTGATATTAAGTATAACAGTGATAAATATTTTATTTCGGGTTATTCATACGAAGCTGAAGTTTATCTTTCTTCCACCAACCGTGTAAAATTAGATAAAGAGATCAATCCAGACACAAGAAATTTTAAAGTAGTTGCTGATTTATCAGGTTCAAAGGCAGTTGGCTCAACAAATGCTAAATTAAAAGTTACGAATTTACCTTCAGGAGTAACAGCAACAGTTGTTCCAAGTACTATTTCGGTAACTATTGGTAAGAAGGTAACTAAAACTTTTAATATCCAAGGTAGAGTTGATTCAAGTCAAATTGCTTCAGGTTATCAATTGAAAAAACTATCTACAGAAATTTCTCAAGCTGATGTTACTAGTGATGAATCAACTATCGAAAGAATTGATCACGTTGTCGCTAAGTTGCCTGATGATAAGATTATTAATAAGGATTATTCTGGTCAAGTTACCTTGCAAGCAGTTGCTTCAGATGGAACAATTCTAGCAAGTATTATTGATCCTGCTAAAACTACTTTAGAAGTTTCCGTTAAAAAGATAACAAAATCAGTCCCTATCAGAATTGAAACGAGTGGCCAAATGTCAGATAAAGTTAGTGATCTTGAATATAAAATGAGTCAAGATTCAGTCGTTATTTCTGGAACTCAATCTGCTGTCAATGCCATCAATGAGGTAGTGGCTCACGTTGATATTTCTGATATTACAAAAAATACTTCTAAGACTGTTAATTTGAAAGCTGATAAAGTATCTGTTGATCCTTCATCAGTTACTGTACAGATTAAAACTAAGAAAAATTAAGATAAATTGGAGGAAGCGGAAACGCTAATTAATTATGGGTAAATATTTTGGAACAGATGGTGTTAGAGGTGAAGCTAATGTTGAATTAACACCAGAATTAGTTTTTAAACTAGGACGTTTTGGTGGCTATGTTTTAAGCCAACACGAAACAGGTCAACCTAAAGTTTTTGTTGCAAGAGATACAAGAATTTCTGGACAAATGCTTGAATCTGCTTTAATTGCTGGTCTTTTATCAGTAGGAATTGAAGTCTATAACTTAGGTGTTTTAGCCACTCCGGGTGTTTCTTACCTTGTACGGACAGAACAAGCAAGTGCTGGTGTTATGATTTCTGCCAGTCATAATCCTGCACTTGATAATGGGATTAAGTTTTTTGGTAGTGATGGTTTTAAATTGGCCGATGACCAGGAATTAGAAATTGAAGCACTTTTAGATGCTGAAAATGATGATTTGCCAAGACCAAGTGCAGAAGGTTTAGGAAATTTAGTTGATTATCCTGAAGGTCTTCGTAAATATGAAAAATTCTTAGTTTCGACAGGCTTAGATCTTGAAGGAATGAATATTATTTTAGATTGCGCAAATGGTGCGGCATCAGTTTCTGCTCGTGATATTTTCTTAGATTTGAATGCTAATATTGCTGTTATTGGAGAAAATCCAGATGGTTTAAATATTAATGACGGTGTCGGATCCACTCATCCAGAACAGTTACAAGAGAAGGTTAGAGAAACACAAGCCGAAATTGGTCTAGCTTTTGATGGTGATAGTGACCGTCTAATTGCTGTTGATGAGAATGGTGACATTGTCGATGGTGATAAAATTATGTATATCATAGGTAAATACCTTTCTGAAAACGGACATCTAGCCAAAAATACGATTGTTACAACTGTTATGTCAAATTTAGGTTTTCACAAAGCATTGGAGCGTGAAGGCATTGAAAAATCGGTAACTGCAGTTGGAGACCGATATGTAGTGGAAGAAATGCGAAAATCGGGTTACAATCTTGGTGGAGAACAATCAGGACATGTCATTATCATGGATTACAACACTACTGGTGACGGTCAATTAACAGCTATTCAATTAACAAAAGTAATGAAAGAAACTGGTAAGAGTCTTTCTGAATTAGCTAGCGAAGTGACCATTTACCCTCAAAAATTAGTTAATATTCGTGTTGAAAATACGATGAAAGACAAAGCAATGGAAGTTCCAGCTATAGCACAAATCATTTCTAAAATGGAAGCGGAAATGGAAGGCAATGGAAGAATTCTTGTAAGACCAAGTGGAACAGAGCCATTGTTGAGAGTTATGGCAGAAGCACCAAGTCATGATCAAGTTGACTACTATGTAGATACTATTGCTGAAGTTGTTAAAAATGAAATTGGATTAGATTAGTATCAAAAAAGTGTCGTAATTACGGCACTTTTAATATTACAAATAACAATAAAAAGTAAGTATGAGGTTATTATGGAAAAAACAATTAAAGCAATTGCAAACGAAATGGACAGTCTTGCTTCAACTATTTTTTTGAATATGATTCCCGAATATAAAGAAGGGTATTTGAACTACGTGTTTCAAACTGATAAAGAAGATATTCAAAAAAGACGGATCAAAAATTTAGCAAAAAATTTTAGACGACTTGAGGGGAACCCCTATTTTTATGTCATGCCCATGAGTCAACATTCTGCTTTAGACATTATTGAAAATTGGAAATTTCAAAAGCCATTTAATCTCTACAATGTTGCTGATAACTTAAAATTAGAAGAGCAAATAAAGAATGAAGATCAAAGAGAAGGTAAGTATTTTCAAGTTATCCGGAATGGTGCATTGTTTGGATGGACCTCGTTGGAAAAAAATAAGAATCATGTCAAAGTTAAATTACAAATGAAGACAAGTGAAATGGGTAAAGGTCTAGGAAAAGATTTTATCAAGACAATTGAAGATTTTGTCGTTTCTGAATTTGACGTTCTAGAATTGTTTGTCAGTATTTTCTCTTTTGATGAAAAAGCTATTCATCTTTTTAAAGATTTAGGCTATACCGAAAAATCGACAACAGAGAAAATTATCTCTGGTAAATCTTATCATTTAGTAGAGATGAAAAAAGCAATAGAGTCATAATTTTTTTAAGGTAAAGTGGTATAATAAAAACATGTTTAATCAACCAAGATCTGCCTATGTTCACATTCCCTTTTGCACACAAATATGTTACTATTGTGATTTTTCAAAGGTTTTTATTAAAAATCAACCAGTTGATGCTTATTTAGAAGCTTTAATTAAAGAATTTGATTCCTATCAAATAAAAAGTCTCAATACCCTTTATATCGGGGGTGGAACACCAACAGCAATTACAGCCCCGCAATTAGACTATTTACTTAGAAATTTACAAAAGAATTTAGATTTAAGTCAATTAAAAGAATTTACAATTGAAGCTAATCCTGGTGATTTAAGTCCTGAAAAAATTGAAGTTTTAAAAAACTCAGCTGTCAATCGTGTCTCTTTAGGTGTTCAGACTTTCAATGATAAACATCTCAGACAAATTGGGAGAAGCCATAATGAGGCACAAATTTATGAGTCAATTTCTCAATTGAAAGAAGCAGGATTTGAAAATATCTCGATTGACCTTATTTACGCACTTCCTGGTCAGACAATGAAAGATGTTGAAGAAAATGTTGCCAAAGCGTTATCTCTTGATATTCCACACTTAAGTCTGTACAGTCTTATTCTCGAACATCATACTGTCTTTATGAATAAGATGCGACGTGGAAAACTTAATCTTCCTACAGAAGATTTGGAAACTGAAATGTTTGAATACATCATAAATGAACTTGAGAAAAATGGTTTTGAACACTATGAAATCTCAAATTTTTCAAAACCAGGTAAAGAAAGTCAACATAATTTGATGTATTGGGATAACGTTCCTTATTATGGTTGTGGTGCTGGTGCATCAGGATATTTGGATGGTGTGCGCTATCGCAACAGAGGACCAATTCAACATTATTTAAAAGGGATTAATGAAGATCATAATGCAAGACTACAAGAAGAATTTTTGACTGAGAAAGAAATGATGGAAGAAGAATTTTTCTTAGGTCTTCGAAAAAAATCAGGCGTATCAATACTAGGCTTTGAAGAAAAATTTGGAATTTCCTTTCAAGAGAGATATGGAAAAATTGTGGATGCATTGATTAAAGATAATATGTTACAAATGACAAATCAGCATATTAGAATGACCAAAAAAGGCCTCTTTTTAGGAGATACGGTTGCTGAGAAGTTTATATTAGATTAGAGGAAAAAAATATGGGTTTGAGTTACCAAGAAAATTATATCATTCCATTTGAACTAAGTGATATCAAACATGATGTCAATTTACCACAGCTTATTTCCTATTGTATTTCTATTTCTGGGAAACATTCAACAATGTTAGGCCGTTCTGATCAATATCTTTTTGATCATTACCATTTGGTTTGGATTGTAACAGATTATGAGATAGAAATTAATAGGCTACCTAAATTCAAAGAAGAAGTAACGATAAAAACTGAAGCAATGACTTACAATCGTTTCTTTTGTTACCGTCAATTTGAAATAAGAGACTTAGACAGTGAATTATTAATCTCTATATTGTCCTATTTTGCTCTATTAAATCCTGAATCGAGAAAGTTAGCTCAAATTCCTGATGACTTAGTAGCACCTTATCAATCAGAATTTGTTAAAAAAATCAAAAGAGCACCTAAATTACATGCTCTTAATGGTGATATCATGACAAAAGATTATCATGTCCGCTATTATGATATTGATCATAATGGTCATGTTAATAATAGTAAATATTTAGATTGGATGTTTGATGTTTTGAATTTTGATTTTTTATGTCATCATATTCCAAAATCAATTACTTTAAAATATGTCAAAGAAGTAGCACCAGGTGGAGATGTGACATCACGATGTGTATTTGAAGATAATGTCAGTCATCATGATATTATTTCTAATGGACAAGTCAATGCTCAAGCATTAATTAAGTGGCAAGAAATAGAAAAAAGCGAGGAATAAGGTGACCTATTCAGGATATTTAATTGATTTGGATGGAACTATCTATAAGGGAAAAAATAGAATTCCAGCTGGCGAACGATTTATTGAGAGATTACAAAAAGCGAACATACCATACCTTTTGGTGACAAATAATACAACGAGAACACCTAAAATGGTAAAAGACATGCTTTCTGATCAATTTAATATTGAAACACCGTTAGAAACGATTTATACAGCGACAATGGCAACAGTTGATTACATGAATGATATGAAACGTGGAAAAACAGTTTATGTTATTGGAGAAACAGGTTTAAAATCAGCAATTATGGAAGCAGGTTATGTCGAAGATACGGAATCACCTGCTTACGTCGTTGTTGGACTAGATAGTCAAGTGACTTATGAAATGCTTGCAATCGCGACTCTAGCAATTCAAAAAGGTGCTTTATTTATTGGGACAAATCCAGATTTAAATATCCCAACTGAAAGAGGGTTACTTCCAGGTGCTGGTTCGATCAATGCATTAATAGAAGCAGCTACTAGAGTGAAGCCAGTTTATATCGGAAAACCTAATGCTATCATTATGAATAAATCTTTAGAAATATTAGATGTCAAAAGAGAAAGAGCTGTGATGGTTGGTGATAACTATTTGACAGATATAATGGCAGGAATTCAAAATGATATTGATACTATCTTAGTGACAACTGGTTTTACAAGTCCTGAAGAAGTTCCAAATTTACCTATTAAGCCAAGTCATGTTATTGCTAGCTTAGATGAGTGGCAACTATGATAAAGATTTTTAAAGGTCTAAGTATATGGTTGTGGGGTCTATCTTTAGCTATCTTGCTAACCATTTATTTAGCTTGGCTAATCTATCCTTTTGAAATCAGTTTTCTGAAGTTAGAATCTGTCGTTTACTTGGAAAAAGACACTATTGGGTATAATTTTAACCAATTGATGTCCTATTTGACTAATCCATTTCATCAATACTTGATAATGGCAAATTTTAAGTCTTCAGCAAATGGACTGAAACACTTTAAAGATGTTAAACATCTGTTTCATTTAACACAGGTAGTTTTTCTTATCTTGACCATAATGAATACTTCTTGGTTACTTAAACTAAAAAAACAATTTCTTTTTGATATAAGCTTGAAAGAAATGTGGTATGCAATTTTACTTCCAATTGTTATCGGAATCATAGCACTTGGAGTTGGTTTTGATCAATTTTTTACTATTTTTCATCAATTCCTATTTCCTGGGGATTCCACTTGGTTATTTGATCCTTTAAAAGATCCTGTTATTTGGATATTACCTGAAAGATTCTTTAGTCATTGCTTTATGTTATTTTTCCTTTTTTATGAAATCATTTTTGGATTTTTAGCCTATTTAAAGAAGAAAAATGTTAAGTTTTAGACTAACTTTAAAGGTTTTTTCATTAGAATATTTTTGAATAATGCTATAATGTAAGAAAAAACGAGAGGTTTACTTATGGAACGTACATTTTTTATGATAAAACCTGATGGTGTTAAACGTGGTCTTATTGGGGAAGTGATCCATCGTATAGAAAGACGCGGTTTTACTATTGAGAAATTGGATATGTTAGAAGCTACACCAGAACAGCTCAAAAAACATTATAGTGCTTTAGTGAAAAAATCATTTTTCCCTGAACTTGTTGCTTATATGACAAGTGGACCTGTTGTTATTGGTATTATTAAAGGTAATCGTGTGGTTGATTCATGGAGAACAATGATGGGCGTTACCAATCCTAAAGATGCTTTACCAGGAACTATCCGTGGTGATTTTGGACAAGCACCTGGTGACACTGGTGGTATCTTTAATATTGTTCATGGTTCGGATTCTAGAGAATCTGCCAAAAATGAGATAGAGCTTTGGTTTGGTAAAGAAGAAAGCCAAAAAGATCAAACGGAATCTCAAGAGTAAGCTTGCATTTAGCTGATTTTATCAATGAAAAGATAGGCAAAGGCCTATTTTTTTTGATATAATAAAAACTAAGACAAAAAAGTATAGGAAAAACTAATGAATAGTGCAGAATTGAAAAAACGCCAAGAGAAAATCAGAAATTTCTCCATTATTGCTCATATTGATCACGGAAAATCAACCTTGGCGGACAGAATTTTAGAAAAAACAGAAACTGTTTCAAGTCGTGAAATGCAGGCTCAATTACTTGATTCTATGGATCTTGAGAGAGAACGTGGTATTACAATCAAGCTTAATGCTATCGAACTCAATTATAAAGCAAAAGATGGAGAAACTTATATCTTTCATCTAATTGACACGCCAGGGCATGTTGATTTTACTTATGAGGTATCTCGCTCACTTGCCGCATGTGAAGGTGCTGTTTTAGTTGTGGATGCTGCACAGGGCATAGAAGCTCAAACACTAGCTAATGTTTATTTAGCCTTAGATAATGACTTAGAGATTCTTCCTGTTATCAATAAGATTGATTTACCAGCAGCAGATCCAGAACGTGTTCGAACTGAAGTTGAAGATGTTATCGGTCTAGATGCCTCAGAAGCAGTATTAGCTTCAGCTAAAGCGGGTATCGGAATAGAAGAGATTTTAGAGCAGATTGTTGAAAAAGTACCGGCACCAACTGGTGACATTGATGCTCCATTACAAGCATTGATTTTTGACTCTGTCTATGATGCTTATCGTGGTGTTATTCTTCAAGTTCGTATCGTAAATGGTATGGTCAAACCTGGTGATACGATTCAAATGATGTCAAATGGTAAAACATTTATTGTCACTGAAGTTGGTATTTTTACTCCAAAAGCAATTGGACGTGATTTCTTAGCAACAGGGGATGTCGGTTATATTGCTGCTTCAATCAAGACCGTTGCTGATACTCGTGTTGGTGACACAATCACTCTGGCTGATAATCCTGCTAAAGAAGCACTTGATGGTTATAAGCAGATGAATCCTATGGTTTTTGCTGGCCTATATCCAATTGAATCAAATAAATACAATGATTTAAGAGAAGCTCTTGAAAAATTACAATTAAATGATGCCAGCTTACAGTTTGAACCTGAGACATCACAAGCTTTAGGTTTTGGGTTTAGATGTGGTTTTTTAGGCTTATTACACATGGATGTTATCCAAGAACGTTTGGAGCGTGAATTTAATATTGACTTGATCATGACAGCACCTTCTGTTGTTTATCATGTCAATACAACTGATGGTGAGATGCTAGAAGTCTCAAATCCATCTGAATTTCCAGACCCAACAAGAGTTGATTATATTGAAGAACCATATGTTAAAGCTCAAATAATGGTCCCTCAAGAATTTGTGGGAGCTGTTATGGAATTAGCACAGCGCAAACGTGGTGATTTTGTCACTATGGATTATATAGATGATAATCGTGTCAATGTTATCTATCACATTCCACTCGCTGAAATTGTTTTTGATTTCTTCGATAAATTAAAATCATCAACAAGAGGTTATGCTAGCTTTGATTATGAAATCTCTGAGTATCGTCGTTCCCAATTAGTTAAAATGGATATCCTATTAAATGGCGATAAAGTTGATGCTTTGAGTTTTATTGTACATAAGGAATTTGCCTATGAACGTGGAAAATTAATTGTCGATAAATTGAAAAAAATTATTCCACGTCAGCAATTTGAAGTTCCAATACAAGCAGCAATTGGTCAAAAAATTGTTGCCAGATCTGATATCAAAGCCTTACGCAAAAATGTTTTGGCAAAATGTTATGGTGGTGATGTATCACGTAAGCGTAAGCTACTTGAAAAACAAAAAGCTGGTAAGAAACGAATGAAAGCCATTGGGTCTGTAGAAGTTCCTCAAGAAGCTTTCTTAAGTGTTTTATCAATGGATGAGGAACCTAAAAAATAAAGAGTTTAGCTAATCTAAGCTCTTTTTTTATGCCATTTTCTGTCTTCTGAAAAAGAATTTGGTACAATAAGAAAAAAGAATAAGGAGTAAAAGATGGAATCAAAAGAAGATTTAAAAAAACGTATTGGTGATTTATCTTATCAAGTAACCCAAAATGCGGCAACAGAACCCGCGTTTTCAGGTCAATATGACAATTTCTTTGAAAAAGGCATTTATGTTGATAAAGTGAGTGGAGAAGTATTGTTTTCATCTATTGATAAATTTCAATCAGGATGTGGATGGCCTGCTTTCACAAAACCCATTGACAATCGAATGGTCACAAATCATGATGATAGCTCCTATGGTATGAGACGTGTAGAAGTAAGAAGTCGTCAAGCTGACTCACATTTAGGTCATGTTTTTAATGATGGTCCAAGTGATAAAGGTGGTTTACGTTATTGTATAAATTCTGCGGCTCTAACCTTTGTTCCTTATGAAGAAATGGCAGAAAAAGGGTATCAAGAGTATCTAACATTATTTGATTAAAAGAGGGTAGAGACGAATGCACAATCAAGAAGAGATTATTGCTAAAACGAGTAACTGGGTAAGACAGGAACTGTCAAATGACACTAGTGGACATGATTGGTTTCATATTGAACGAGTTGCTAAATTAGCAAAGGTAATTGCAATTAAGGAAGACGCTGATTTATTTATTTGTGAAATGGCTGCACTTTTGCATGATATGATTGATGATAAATTAGTTAGTGATACTTCACAAGCTCTTCAAGATGTTAAGAATTGGCTAAGCCTTTGTCAGCTTGAAAAAAATCAAGAAGATGCAATAATATCTATAATCACAAGCATTTCTTACAAAGGAGGTCATGGCAATCCGATAACTTCCTTAGAATCAAAAGTTGTGCAAGATGCCGATAGATTAGATGCTATTGGTGCAATAGGTATAGCAAGATGTATGGCATACTCTGGATATAAAGGGAGATTAATTCATGACCCTACAAAACATGCTCGTGAAAATCTGACGTTTGAGGAATATCGTAATGGTCAAGATACTGCCATCATGCATTTTTATGAAAAACTTCTTAAATTAAAAGATTTAATGAACACGGACTATGCCAAGTTATTAGCTAATCGTAGGCATCAATTTATGGAAAGCTATTTAGAAGAATTTTATTTAGAATGGGAAGGAAAAAAATAGAGGTGATACTATTATGATTCGTTTAGCTCAAGAAAAAGATACAAAAGCCATTTTGCAATTATTAAGACAGGTATGTCATGTCCATCACCAAGTTAGACCTGATATCTTTAAAGATTATGCTACTAAGTTTACACATGAAGAATTAAAAGAAATAATTGTCAAACAAGAAGAGCCAATATATGTTTATGTCGATGAAAATGACCAAGTATTAGGGCATCTTTTCTTATTAATAAAAGTATCAGATAGTCCTGTTCGCTATCCAAGTAAGCGCCTCTTTATCGAAGATTTGTGTGTTGATAGCTCAGCAAGAGGACAACGAATTGGACAACAATTGTGTAATTTTGCTAAAAATCTTGCTAGAGAATGGGAATGTAGTTCACTGACTCTTAATGTTTGGAATGATAATACTTCGGCTTATGATTTTTATGATCATTTAGGTTTTAAACCACAGCAAACACAAATGGAATTGCTTCTTCAAGATTAATAAAAGATATGGCAACAATTTTAGATTACCTTAAAGAGAATAAACATAAATCGTTCTCAGAGTTAAGATTTAATGAATTAGATATCGCTTGTTTAAACGAACTAGGCTACATACCTTTTGAGTTACTCAATATTGAAGGGTTAAATGACTCTTTTACAACTACCTTAAAGGCAATTATCTCACAGGATAAGCAATTGGTATTTTCCAATCACTTTCTAGTGACTAAAGAAAGGCAAATTTTATTAGAACAGTTTAGAGATTCAATTAGATTTGAAGATTTGACCTTATCACACTATGTCAGTGAAACAAATCCTGAATATGATAAACAATTTGCTGCAATGGTTTTCAGTATCCCTAGACTATCACATCAACAAATTGTATTTAGAGGAACTGACGATACAATAATTGGTTGGAAAGAAGATTTTCAGCTAACCTATCAAACAGAAATTGCATCACATCGCTCAGCAATAGGATTTGTAAAAACAATTCTCGCGAGTGAGACGAATTCTCATTTTGTATTGAGTGGTCATTCAAAAGGTGGTAATCTTGCTTTATATACTATGACTCGTTTAAGTAAATCAGAGCAAAACCAAATTTCATCACTTTATTTATATGATTCACCAGGGATAAGTGAAACAGCAATTCATAGCGAAGCTTATCTCCGAATAAGGCATAAAATATACCGTTATATACCACAAGAGTCTATTGTGGGTGTCATGCTCTATCATGATGTGACACCAAAGATTGTTGCTTCTTTATCATCGGGAATTATGCAACATGCCATGACCAATTGGTTAGTGACGACAAATGCTTATTTTTCAAAAGCTAGTCAATTATCTTCACTTAGTTTGAATTTAGAGTACACATTTAGTGAGTGGATAAAGGTATTATCAAAACAAGAATTAAAATTGATTGTTGATACTTTTTTGATGTTCTAGAAAAAGGTGGTCTTACCTCTTTAAATGGTTTTTATGTCGATGAGGATTCCTATTTAAAATTAGTGAGAATTATCTATTCTTTTAACCACATTGAACCTGTCAAAAAAGCTATTATGAAAGATTGTCTTCAACAGTTACTGTTTGCTTTTACAGGACGTCGTTTACAAGGTTTAAAAGAAAAATTATTTCAAAGTCGTCGAAAACTAACAAAGTAATGTTAGTTTTTACTTTTTTCTTGACTTATAGTTAACTTTAAGTGTTAAGATAAAGCTAGTATTAATGAAAGAAGGAAATAATCATGACAGATATCAAAACTTTAAATGACAGTCATAAAATACCAACTTTAGGTTTGGGAACATGGATGATTGATAATGATAAGGTAGTTCAAGTTGTCAAAGATGCTATCGAATTGGGGTATCGTCATATTGATACGGCACAAGCTTATGGCAATGAAAAAGGTGTTGGTAAGGGTATCAAAGAATCTGGTATTGCGCGTGAGTCATTATTTGTTACGACAAAAATTGCTGCTGAACATAAAGATTACGAAAGTGCTGCAAAATCAATTGATCAATCTTTAGAAGACTTAGGACTTGAATACCTTGACTTAATGATTATTCATAGTCCACAACCATGGAATGAATGGCGTGAAACAGATAAAAATTTTGATCAAGGAAATCTAGAAGCTTGGAAAGCTTTAGAAGATGCACAAAAAGCTGGAAAGGTCAAATCGATTGGCGTTTCAAACTTTTTTGAAAAAGACTTAGATAATATTTTGAAAAATGGTCATGTTAAGCCTGCTGTTAATCAGATTTTAGCTCATATCGGAAACACACCTTTTGACTTAATTGACTACTGCCAAAGTAAGGATATCCAAGTTGAAGCTTATTCACCAATTGCACATGGACAAGCATTGAAATCAGATGGTATCCAAAAGATGGCTGAAAAATATGGATTCAGTGTTGCCCAGTTATGCATTCAATATTTGCTCCAATTAGATTTGATTGTTTTACCAAAAGCTTCTAGTAAAGAACATTTAAATTCTAATTTAGAATTTGATTTTGTTATTAGTGATGAAGACATGTCAACACTAAAATCACTTGTATTCGAAGATTATGGTGAATTTTCTAATCTTCCAGTTTTTAGTGGAAAATAATAAGCATTTTGCCTAAATTTTAGTAAGTGTTTAATTTTCAAAAATTTTAAGTTTTTTCTTGACTTGAAGTGAACTCTAAGAGTTATAATAAAGTTATAGAAAAGAGGTATGGTTATGAAAGTTGCTACATTTATTGAACCAGGAAAAATGGTTATAACTGATGCACCGATGCCAGTTATTGAGCAAGAAACAGATGCTATTATCAAGATAGTTAGAGCTTGTGTCTGTGGTTCAGATTTATGGTGGTATCGTGGTATTTCAAAGCGTGAAAGTGGTTCTTTCGCGGGTCATGAAGCTATTGGTATTGTAGAAGAAGTTGGTTCTAAGGTAACTGAAGTTTCAAAAGGTGACTTTGTTATTGTTCCTTTTACACATGGTTGCGGACAATGCCCATCTTGTAAGGCTGGGTTTGATGGTAATTGTACAAAAATCATCAAGCTGCGAAAAATGTAGGCTATCAAGGTCAATACCTTCGCTGTACTAATGCCAATTGGGCTTTAGTCAAAATTCCTGGTCAACCTTCTGAATATGATGATGAGACACTAAACTCTCTACTCACATTATCAGATGTAATGGCGACAGGTTACCACGCTGCTTCAACAGCAGAAGTTAAAGAGGGTGATGCTGTAGTTGTCATGGGTGATGGAGCAGTTGGTCTTTGTGGCGTTATTGCAGCTAAAATGTTAGGTGCTAAGCGTATTATTGCTATGAGTCGTCATAAGGATAGACAAGAATTAGCTTTAACTTTTGGTGCAACAGATATTGTAGAAGAACGTGGAGATGAAGCTGTAAAACGTGTTTTAGATTTAACCAATCAAGCAGGAGCAGACGCTATTTTAGAATGTGTTGGTACTGAGCAGTCTGTTGAAACTGCTGTTCAAATTGCTAGACCTGGTGCAGTTGTTGGACGTGTTTGGATACCTCAAAATCCAGAAATGAATACTAATAATTTATTCTGGAAAAATATTGGTCTTCGCGGAGGCGTTGCATCAGTTACAACTTTTGATAAAACGGTTCTCTTAGAAGCTGTATTAAATCATGAGATTAATCCAGGTCTTGTTTTTACTAAGTCTTTTGCCTTAGATGATATTCAAAAGGCATATGAAGCAATGGATAAACGTGAAGCGATAAAATCTTTAGTTATCGTTGAATCATAATAGAGGTTATTATGCATATCAAAGAAGTTAGTGAGAAGACTGGCATTACAGCCGATACCATAAGGTATTATGAAAGAATCCATCTCATCCCCCCTGTTCATCGTAATGAGTCTGGTATTCGAGACTTTACACAAAATGATATTGATATATTAGAATTTGTTCGTTATTTTAAAAAAGCAGGTGTTTCTGTTGAGAGTCTGATTGATTATATTCATCTGGTTGAAAAGGGTGATGCTACGATTACAGCCAGATTAGATATCTTAAAGGAGGAACGAGATAGTCTTGAAGAAAGAGTTCAAGGACTTCAAGAAGCATTTGATCGACTCAATCATAAAATAGAAAACTATCAAAATAAAGTTGTTCCTAGAGAGCAAGAACTTTTTGATCCTTCAAAGAAATGAGGTATTAATATGCAAGAAACAAGAACATCAATTTTTCCCAAAGGTGACAAAAATCCATATGGCGAATTCTTTATTGGCCAATCTTATCTAGCAGCCTTAGCAAAATCTCCAGACGGTAATGTTTCAGTTGGTAATGTTACCTTTGAACCAGGTTGTCGTAACAATTGGCATGTTCATTTAGATGGTTATCAAATCTTACTTGTCACAGAAGGATCAGGCTGGTACCAAGAAGAAGGTAAAGAAGCAGTTTCTTTAGAGCCTGGTGACGTGATTGTAACTGATAAAGGAATCAAACATTGGCATGGTGCTAAGAAAGATTCAGAGTTTGTTCATATTGCAATCACAGCAGGCAAAAGTGAATTTTACGAAGCCGTTAGTGATGAAGAATACTCAAAACTAGGTTAAATTTAACTAAGGAGGAATTCATTATGAAAGAAAAACAAACAGCTGGACGTCGTCAATTAGAAGAATTTGCACCAGAATTTGCTAAATATAATGATGATGTTTTATTTGGTGAAGTTTAGGCAAAAGAAGATAATTTGACTGATAAAACACGTTCTATTGTTACCATTTCTTCTTTAATTAGTGGTGGGAATCTAGAACAACTAGATCATCATCTTCAATTTGCTAAACAAAATGGTGTCACAAAAGAGGAAGTTGCTGATATTATTACCCATTTAGCTTTCTATGTGGGTTGGCCAAAAGCTTGGTCAGCATTTAATAAAGCAAAAGATATTTGGAAATAAAAAAAGACCTCAAATTGAGGTCTTTTTTTCTAGTTTTACAAGACTTTTGAAAAGGGCTATAATATTAGTATTGCAAAGGAGATTTTATGTTAAAAAAAGTTCATGGTATCCTCATCTGTTTGATCATTTCTTTACCAGCATGGTTTTTAGGAAAAAGTTTACCATTAATTGGTGCACCAGTATTTGCTATTTTTATTGGAATGTTAATAGCCTATTTTTACCAAGATAGACAAAAAGGGCAAGCAGGTATTGCATTTACATCTAAATACATCTTGCAGACAGCAGTAGTCTTGCTGGGTTTTGGTCTCAATTTGAGTCAAGTTTTTAAGGTTGGTTTAGAATCACTACCAGTTATCATTTCAACCATAACCATCTCATTAGTTATTGCCTACTTTTTACATAAATGGTTAACAATTGATGTTAATACCACAACATTAGTAGGTGTTGGTTCTTCTATTTGTGGTGGGTCAGCTATTGCAGCAACAGCTCCAGTCATAAATGCCAAAGATGAAGAAGTCGCAAAAGCTATTTCAGTTATTTTTCTTTTTAATATCATAGCTGCTTTATTCTTTCCGACTCTGGGTCAACTATTAGGTCTGACTAATCACGGATTTGCAATTTTTGCTGGAACGGCAGTCAATGATACTTCTTCAGTGACTGCAACTGCAGCTTCATGGGATGCCATTCATCATTCTAATACTTTAAATGGTGCGACTATTGTCAAATTAACAAGGACTTTGGCCATAATTCCAATAACCTTATTTTTATCTTATAAGCAAACCAAAAGTAAACAAGATGGTAGTCATCAATTTTCAATTAAAAAAGCATTTCCACAATTTATTTTCTATTTTTTAGTAGCATCTATTGTGACAACACTAGTTTCTGCTTTTGGCATACACCCAGGCATATTTGACCAATTAAAAGAACTCTCTAAATTTTTTATTGTGATGGCAATGGCAGCAATTGGTCTCAATACAAATTTTGTTAGATTAATCAAAACTGGTGGACAAGCCATATTAGTTGGTGCAAGTTGCTGGGCTGGTATTACACTAATGAGTTTATTGATTCAAAAATGTTTAGGAATTTGGTAACAATAGGAGCAATTTATGATTAGAGAAGTTAGAGTAGAAGATGCTTCAAGCATTCAGATTATTAGTGATAAGTCCTTAGGCTATCCTGTTTCTATTGAATTGATAGAAAATCAAATAAGACATTTAAAAGATGATAAATCACATATCATACGTGTTTATGTCGACGATGATACAAATGATGTTCTAGCTTATGTGGAAGCAGAAATCTACCAAGCTCTATACAGTGAAAAAGGGTTAAATATCCTAGGCTTAGCTGTCTTAGAAGAAGCTCAAGGCAAAGGTATTGGAAAAAAACTCATGGCTGAACTTGAAAGAATTGCAAAGGAATCTTCCTTTGCTTACATTAGGCTGAATTCAGCATCTCATCGAAAACAAGCTCATGCTTTCTATGAGTCAATTGGTTACAAATCTGATAAAATACAAAAACGTTTTATCAAGATAATGAATACCTAAGCATTATAACAAAGAAAGATACTTTATGACACAAGAAATAGATATTGAGCATTATCATCAACTAGCTCTTCAAAAACAAAAAGAACACCGTAAATTTTTAGCAAGTTTAAAGAAAAAAGCACCTAAACAATTGGATAAGATAGTTCAAGAAATTCATCATGACGTTTTTCAAGAAATTGATTGTACCAAATGCGCTAATTGTTGTAGAACTCTTGGACCAGATTTTACAGAAGCAGACATCACGAGAATAGCCAAACAATTTCATATGAAATTACCTGCATTTGAAGAGATGTATCTAAAAACGGATGAAGATGGTGATAAAGTTTTTAAAGCGATGCCTTGTCCTTTTTTGGGAGAAGATAACCTCTGTTCTATATATGATATCAGACCTAAAGCCTGTCGTGCTTTTCCACATACTGATCGTAAAAAAATTTACCAGATTAACCATCTGACAATTAAAAATACTTTATTTTGTCCAGCATCATATTTATTTGTTGAAAAATTACAAAAGAAGCTTGAAAGTTAAATGAACAGTCATCTATTGGGCTGTTCATTTTTCTTGTTCTTTTAATATGATTAGTGTAAAATGATAAAATGTAGAAAAGGAGATGATATGAAATCTAATACACTCAGAAAAGTTTCTTTACTTAGTGTGTCTTTATTCTTGATGTCGCATTTGGCTATAGCGCCAAGTATCCCAAAACTTTATGATTTTTATAATCAACAAGCAACTATTAGTTTGGCACAAATTGAAACCTTAGTTACCATACCTGCACTATTCATAACTATCTTCATTTTGATAAGTAATCTTTTTGTTTCTTCATTGGGTAAGAAAAAAAACCATTTTATTAGGATTAAGTCTTATTGGTTTCTCTGGTTTATTACCAATGATAAGCACAGCTTATACTGTGGTTTTTATAAGTAGTATTTTAGTCGGTATTGGTATTGGCCTTTTTAATGCTTTATCAATTAGTATGATAAGTGATTTTTATGAAAATCAAGAAAGAGCCAATTTAATAGGATTTCGAACAGCAACTCTTAATATAGGTAAGGCTCTTACGACGCTTTTATCAGGATTTTTAGCCAGTTATTCTATAAAATTTATTTTTTTGGTTTATTTGCTAGCACTTCCAATATTGTTTCTATTTAAAACAACTATCCCTGAACTAAAAACACAACACGAAAAACCAAAATGCTCCTATCATTTGTCTAGGGATGTCATTATTTTGAGTTTTATTACGTTTCTAGTTGGTATTTCTTATATTGGTGTTACGATCAAGCTGCCGACTTTATTAACGCAAAAATATCACTTGGATGCTCAAGTAGCCACTAAATTACTTACACTCTTAGCATTTAGTGGTATTTTCTCGGGAATTTTGTTTGGTTATTTGATGAAACAGTTCAAAAATTGGACTTTAATTGTGATGATTGCATTGATGATTTTAGGAAGTTTCTTAATGACTTTACCTTATCATGTATTGTTATTTTTACTTGCTGCAATACTAGTAGGAATAAGTTTTGTGGGAATCATGTCGGCTTGCTTTTGGTTAATCTCACAAAAAGTAAACCAAGAAGCTATTAATTTTGCAACCAGTATTCTATTAACTGCAGGAAATATTGGTGTTATTTTGACACCTTTAATCTTAACAAAATTATTAGTTAGCTTACAGAGTGAATTATTGATAACCCCCTTTTATGTCACAACATTATTAATGATTGTCTGTCTATTAATAAGCTATTATTATTTAAATATCTCCTACAATATAAATTGGGACCTTTTGGACTAATTTTTGGTAAATTTCTGAAGGTAATTGCTGGTCTGTGATGATTGCATCAATATTACTCCATTTAGCATATTCATGTAAACCTTTTTCTTGAAACTTTGAGCTATCAGCTAAAAGATAAACTAAATCACTTTGCTCCATTATGGTTTGTTTAATGGTTAACTCCTGATATGAATGTGAGGTTGGACCATTTGCATCAAGTATACCAGTTGTTCCTAAAAGACAGACATCAACATGTATGGATTTTAAAATTTGCTGTGTCCAATGTCCAATCATTGCCATATTTTTTTCCCTTTTTCGACCACCAGTCAAAAAAACTTGATGTAAATCACCATTAAGATGATTTGTGATGTCTAGTGATGTGGTAAAGATATCCATAGATGGCATAGTGTTTAAATACTTACAAGTAGCTAGAGTAGTGGTTCCATTATCTAAAATGAGGCTGTGATTACCTTCTATCATTTGCATAGCATAACGAGCAATTGACTGTTTTTCTTCTAAATGTTCATTTCTAAAATTTAGTGTTTTTTCAACATGCCACTGTGCAAGAGATGCACCCCTTTTTGAACTCTTGAATCTCTCCCTAGAAAGGAAATCTTCCAAAATGTCATACAAATTTCTATTATTCGACCTCGATCACACACTTCTTGATTTTGAATTAGCAGAAGAATTAGCTTTAACGTAACGGAGTTACTTATTGAACAAAAAGTGTCTGATATTGAAGGCTATAAAGCCTACTACAAGCCTATGAATCAGCAAATGTGGCGTGATTTAGAATTAAAAAAAATTAGTAAGCAAGAATTGGTCAATACACGTTTTGCAAAATTATTTGATCATTTTGGCATTGAAGTAGATGGTCAATACATGGCAGGACGCTATCAAGAACATCTTAAGCATCAAGGACAAGTTTACCCAGGCGTCGTTGATTTATTAGACCATTTTAAAAATCAAGGGTTTAGGCTGTTTGCTGCTAAAAATGGGATCACTGAAATCCAAAATGGACGACTTGAGGCTTCTCCAATCAAACCTTACTTTGAAAAAGTCTTTATTTCTGAACAATCAGGAAGTCAAAAACCCGATAAAGCTTTTTATGACTGGATTGGTCAACAGATAGAAGACTACTCATTAGAAGAAACGTTAATGATTGGAGATAGTTTAACGGCTGATATTGCTGGAGGAAATAATGCAGGAATTGATACAGCTTGGTATAATCCGACATTAAAAGAGAACAAAACAAATGCAAAACCAACTTATCTTTTTTCTACTTTTGAAGAATTAATTGAAATTGTCGAACGCTAATTTAACAATTGTTAAATTAGTTTTTTTGTAGTGATTTTTTGTAATCGGTTTCTAAAGGTGGTAAACTATAATTACAAGATAAAGGAGGCTTAATATGGCTTATAAAACAATTTACCCTTATACGAATGAAGTCTTACACGAATTTGAAAATACTTCAGATGAAACATTAGAAACAGTATTAGAAGCTAGCCACCAACTCTATAAAAAATGGCGTCAAGAAGACCACTTAGCAGAACGTCAAGAACAACTTCATCAAGTAGCTAGTCTACTTAGACGAGACCGTGACAAATATGCAGAGCTGATGACAAAAGACATGGGAAAACTCTTCACAGAAGCCCAAGGCGAAGTTGATTTATGTGCAGACATCGCAGATTATTATGCTGATAATGCTGAAAAATTCCTAAAATCAGTTCCACTAGAAACGGATAGTGGACAAGCCTATTATTTGAAACAATCAACTGGTGTTATCTTAGCTGTTGAGCCATGGAATTTCCCTTATTACCAAATCATGCGTGTCTTTGCGCCAAACTTTATTGTTGGTAATCCAATGGTCTTGAAACACGCTTCTATTTGTCCAGCATCAGCACAAGCTTTTGAAGAATTAGTTTTAGAAGCAGGCGCTGAAAAAGGAGCATTCACTAATTTGTTTGTTTCTTATGATCAAGTATCAACTGTTATTGCTGACAAACGTGTTGCTGGCGTTTGTTTGACTGGTTCTGAACGTGGTGGCGCAAGCATCGCTCAAGAAGCCGGAAAACAATTGAAAAAAACGACACTTGAATTAGGTGGTAATGATGCTTTCATCATTTTGGATGATGCTGATTGGGACAAATTAGAATCTGTATTATTCTACGCAAGATTATACAATGCTGGTCAAGTTTGTACTTCTTCAAAACGATTTATAGTACTTGAAAAAGATTATGACCGTTTCTTAGAATTGATTACCAAAATTTTTAAGACAGCTAAATGGGGTGACCCTATGGATCCAGAAACAACCTTAGCACCTTTATCATCAGCACAAGCTAAACAAGATATTTTAGATCAAATTCAACTTGCTTTGGATAATGGTGCAAGATTAGTTTATGGTAATGAAACGATTGATCATCCAGGTAATTTTGTCATGCCAACAATTTTAACAGACATTAAAGAAGACAATCCTATTTTCCATCAAGAGATTTTTGGACCTGTCGCTTCTGTTTACAAAGTAGCCTCTGAAGAAGAAGCAATTGCACTTGCTAACAATTCTAACTATGGTTTAGGTGGTACTGTTTTTAGTAGTAATCCAGAACATGCTGAAGCTGTATCTGCTAAAGTTGAAACAGGAATGAGCTTTATCAATTCAGGTTGGGCAAGTCTTCCAGAATTACCATTTGGAGGTATCAAAAATTCTGGTTATGGACGTGAATTAAGTGAACTTGGTTTCACAGCATTTGTGAATGAACATCTTGTATACACTCCAAAATAGACAATGACCATGATAAGAAGAGAGGAATCTTAGATTTCTCTCTTTTCTTGACAAACAGAATTTGCTTCATTACAATTAGAGCAAAAATAAAGGAAGTGACACTTTGAGTAAGCTTGGAACAGGACAAATGAGACTTGACAATTATCGAAAGGTAATTGAAGTGATTCAACAAGATAATATTGTGGATAAAAAACAGGTTGCTGAAAAAACCAATTTGACTGTTGCCACTGTCGGGACTATTTTGAATGTCTTTCGTGAAAAAGAAATTATCAAAGAAAAAAGTAAACGGCTTAATCAAAAAGGACGTCCAACAGTTCAATACCAACTAAATCCAGATTTTTTTCATTACCTGAATTTAATTTTTTATAAAAAAGAATCCGAAAATTTTCTCGCTATTGAAGTTCACAATGCAAAATCAGACTGTTTGTTCCAAGATGAACAAAAAATGACTGAGTTAGATGAATCAACACTTAAAACGAAACTGCTACCTATTTTGAAGGATGATCCAGACATTCAACTGATTGTTGTTGGTTTACCAGCTCTCATCTCTGAAGATAGCGTTATCGAATCTGATATTAGTGCTTTTAAAGGGAAATCTATTAAGACATGGTTTGAAGCCTTATTTAATCTTCCGATTATTGTCAAAAATGATATGAATTTATGTGCACTTGGTTATTACGAACAGCTTGATTCAAAAGAAGATATTTCCTATATGTGGTTACCAGAACATGATGGTCCGGGTTGTGGTACAGTGATCAACGGCAAATTATTAGAAGGTCGTAATCAAATTGCAGGAGAAGTTATTTACCTACCCTTTTTTAACTTCTTAAAAAGTCAAAATGTTACCTATACTGAAGATATTATTGCTAAAACCATTGTCAGCTTGTCAGCTTTAATGAATCCAAGCCAAGTTGTTTTAGTGAGTCAGCAATTACATCAAAAGGATCTGATTAAGATAAAATCAATTTGTCATCAGTATTTACCAGCAAACTTTATGCCTCAACTGTTTTTAAAAAAAGAATATCTAAATGATTATTTTAAAGGCATGGCTGTTACAGCAACTCATTTTTATTGGATGCAGTTTGCCTTTTAAAAGAGTAATAGTTAATAACTATTACTCTTTTTGTTGACTTAAAAATTGAGAAAGTTTAGAATTTATTTATTAAATGACTTTTAATAAATAAATTTGAGGTATTGCTATGTTTCAGTTTTTATTACTCATTATCTATTTAGCTTTTATCAGTTTGGGTTTGCCAGATGGTTTGCTTGGTTCTGCTTGGCCTGCTATAAGAGGTGACTTAAATCTTCCAATTTCTTATATGGGGATTATCACAATAATTATCTCAGTTGGAACAATTATTTCAAGCTTACAAAGTGATAGACTGAATAAAACTTTTGGAACAGGTAAAGTGACAGCATACAGTGTAGCACTCACAGCTTTTGCCTTATTTGGTTTTGCTATCAGCCATCATTTTGTCTTGTTATGTCTTTTTGCCATACCTTATGGATTAGGAGCTGGTAGTGTTGATGCAGCATTAAACAATTATGTCGCTCTTCATTATTCTAGTAAACATATGAGTTGGTTGCATTGCATGTGGGGTATTGGTGCATCTGCAGGACCATATGTCATGAGTTTTGCTTTAGGATTCACAAATAAATGGCAAATTGGCTATCTTTTGGTTGGATTGATTCAACTCGTGTTGACCATTTTACTGTTTTCCACTCTTTCACAATGGCATAATGATCAACATGAAGAGACAGATACTCAAAACTCACAGTCACTGTTATTAAAATCAGTCCTATCTATTAATGGTGCTAAAGAAATAATGATTTGTTTCTTTTGTTACTGTGCCTTAGAATCAACAACAGGTTTCTGGGTGAGTAGTTACCTTGTTAGTCAGCATGGCTTAAATATTACAAAAGCGGCAGGTCTAGCCAGTTTATTTTATCTAGGAATTACAATTGGCAGAGCTATCAATGGTTTTTTAGCCATGACTTTTAATGATTCACAATTAATTAGACTGGGTCAAATTTTAATATTTATTGGCATTCTCGGACTTTTCATACCAATAGATTTCACATCACTTGTTAGTGTTTCCATAATATTGATTGGTTTAGGCTGTGCTCCCATCTATCCTTGTATTATACATTCAACGCCTGATCATTTTGGAAAAGATAAATCTCAAGCAATTATTGGGGTTCAAATGGCAAGTGCTTATCTGGGAACAACATTGATGCCTCCATTGTTTGGGATTCTTGGGAAGGCTATTTCATTAAGTATTTTTCCATATTATTTAGGATTTATTCTTATTCTAATGATTGTTATGCATGAAAAGGTGATTAAAATACATGTTAAAAAGAACTAGTCATAGTTCTTTTTGTATCCTAAAGAGATTTTTTGGTAAAATATGACTATGAACGAACTGATAAAACATAAGTTAGAGCTACTTCCAGATAGTCCTGGTTGTTATCTTCATAAAGATAAAAACGGCAAGATTATCTATGTTGGAAAAGCCAAAAATTTAAAGAATAGGGTAAGAAGTTATTTTAGAGGAAGCCATGATACCAAAACAGAATTATTAGTATCAGAAATCGAAGATTTTGAATTCATTGTGACAAGTTCTAATACAGAAGCACTGTTATTAGAAATTAACCTGATTCAAAAAAATATGCCTAAGTATAATATTAGGCTAAAAGATGATAAGTCTTACCCCTTTATCAAAATCACAACGAAAGAACATTATCCAAGACTTTTTATCACTAGACAAATCAAAAAAGATGGCAACATGTATTTTGGACCTTATCCAGATGTTTATGCTGCCAATGATATTAAAAAACTACTAGACCGTATCTTTCCATTTAAAAAGTGTACAAATCCTGCAAATAAAGTGTGTTTCTATTATCATTTAGGACAATGTAAAGCACACACTATTTGTCATGTGGATCATGATTATTTTGTCAATATGGCTCAAGATGTTAAACATTTTTTAAATGGGCATGATAATCATATTATCAATGAATTAAAAGAAAAAATGTATAAAGCTTCTGAAGAAATGGCCTTTGAGCGCGCTTCTGAATACAGAGACTTATTAGAAGCCATCTCAACTTTAAGAACCAAACAACGAGTGATGAGTCAAGATATGAGTGACCGTGATATCTTCGGTTATGCAGTTGATAAGGGTTGGATGTGTGTTCAAGTCTTTTTTGTCAGACAAGGTAAGCTGATTCAAAGAGATGTCAATTTATTTCCATATTATAATGAAGCAGAAGAAGACTTTCTAACTTACGTTGGACAGTTTTATCAAGATCCAAAGCATTTTATTCCAAAAGAAATATTTATTCCAAGTGATATTGATGCATCCTTAATGAGTGCACTTGTTAGCAGTAAAATTGTAAAACCACAGAGAGGGGAAAAGAAACAATTGGTTGCGCTGGCTACTAAAAATGCTAGAGTTAGTTTGCAACAAAAATTTGATCTCCTTGAAAAAGATATAGCCAAAACAGAAGGTGCCATTGATCAGCTTGGGCAATTCCTAGACATTGAAAAACCGGTTAGAATTGAAGCTTTCGATAACTCCAATATACAAGGGACAAGTCCAGTCGCTGCTATGGTAGTCTTTGAAAATGGGAAACCCAATAAAAAAGAATATCGCAAATATAAAATAAAAACAGTTATCGGACCAGATGATTATGCTAGTATGCGAGAAGTCCTTCATCGGAGGTATAGCAGAGTCATCAATGACCAATTGACACCGCCTGATTTAATTATCATTGATGGTGGACTTGGTCAAGTTAATATTGCAAAAGATGTTATCCATAAACAATTAGGCTTGTCCATTCCTATTGCCGGGCTTCAAAAGAATGACAAACACCAAACTCATGAGTTATTATTTGGAGACCCATTAGAAGTTGTCGAATTAGCTAGAAATTCACAAGCATTCTTTTTGCTTCATCGTATTCAAGATGAGGTCCATCGCTTTGCCATTACCTTTCATAGACAAGTAAGAAGTAAAAATTCATTTAGTTCAAAATTGGATGGTATTGATGGTTTAGGACCAAAACGCAAGCAAGCCTTAATGCGACATTACAAATCGATACCTGCCATTCAAGCTGCAAGTATTGAAGATATTAAAGCTTTAGGTATTCCAGAAAAAGTAGGTCAAAAGGTTCTTACGGTATTAAATCATAAAACAACTGAAATAAAGGAGTAAATTAATGTCTTTCTTGATACTTATCTTGTATCTTATCTTCCAAATCATTAACTGTTTTGGTATGTTACTTATTTTTGCAGGTCCAAGTATTGACAATGTTTGGTGGTTAGTATTAATCGTACCGCAATATTGGATAGTCAGACAGCTTGCTCTTGAGTTATGTCGGTTACTTGGTTATCATGCTTTGCCTAGAATGGGATCATTTGGCGGTGGTGGAAAAGTCATCATGTTTCCTCTTTTTACTAAAATAACTCCAGAATACAAGAAATTATATAAAAGTCGTAGTATTCTTTTTCAGTTTCTTTATTATCTTATGATGATTTGTTACTGGATGATTATATTTGCCAGATGATTATATTTGCCATGGGAATAATGGTTTATAGTCACTTTTTACCTTTGTTTAATGGTCATAGTATGATACTAAAAGTTATTCTATTTCTCATTTTGGTTTTTATAGCTTTTTCAATATCATCTTATCTAACAAAAGCATTTGAAAAATGGTTTAATCTTGAGAAAATAGCTGAAGAAGCAGAAAGACCTATTTTTCGTATTCATTCAAATTAGAAGGTTAGTGCAGTTAACATTGTCTCAAAATTAAAATATCTTAAAGGTCTAGGCTAATAACTTATTTGTTTTATGGTAAAATAGAGAAGTAAATAAAATTTAGTAAGGAAGTTTTATATGAAATTTCTAGAGTTAAATAAAAAAAGACATGCTGTTAAAGACTTTAATGACAAAGAAGTTGATATCAAAGATATTAGAACAGCAATTGAAATTGCAACTTTGGCTCCAAGTGCCAATAACATCCAACCTTGGAAATTTGTGATTGTTAAAGATAAGAAAGAAGCACTTTCTGAAGGCTTACCAGCTTCAAACAAGTTGCAACTTGAAAAAGCACAGTATGTCATTGCTCTTTTTTCAGATACAGATCTCAGTCAAAGATCTCGAAAAATTGCAAGAATTGGTAGTAAGTCTTTACCAGATGATTTGATTGGCTACTATATGGAGACACTACCTCCACGTTTTGCTGCCTTTGATCAGCAAACAAAAGGAGAGTATTTGGCACTTAATTCTGGTATTGTAGCTATGAATTTGGTTCTAGCTTTGACTGATCAAAAGATAAGTTCCAATATTATTTTAAGCTTTGATAAGTCAAAACCAAACAGTGTTTTAGCTATTGATGAGCGTTTTCGTCCAGAACTCTTGATAACAGTTGGTTACTCTGATGATATACCAGAACCAAGTTATCGATTACCTGTTGATGATATTATTGAATTGAGATAAAAAGGAGAAAAAAATGACAATTGATTTTAAAGCAGAAGTAGCCAAAAGACAAGATGATTTACTTGAAGATTTAAAAAGTATTTTACGTATTAATTCTGAAAGAGATGCTTCAAAAGCAGATAAAGAACATCCTTTTGGACCTGGTCCAGTGAAAGCATTAGAACATTTCCTAGAGATGGCAAAAAGAGATGGCTATCAAACACGAAATATTGAAAATTATGCTGGTGATTTTGAATTTGGTCAAGGTGATGAAGTTCTAGGTATTTTTGGGCATTTAGATGTTGTTCCTGCAGGAAGTGGTTGGGATACAGATCCTTACGAACCCGTAATCAAAGATAATAAAATTTATGCTCGAGGTTCATCTGATGATAAAGGACCAACTTTAGCCTGCTACTATGCTTTGAAAATCATCAAAGAATTAGAATTGCCTGTCTCTAAAAAAGTAAGATTCATTGTTGGAACAGATGAAGAATCTGGATGGGGTGATATGGACTATTATTTTGCACATAATGGTCTAAAAGATCCAGATTTTGGTTTCTCACCAGATGCAGAATTTCCAATTATTAATGGTGAAAAAGGTAATATTACAGAGTACTTACACTTTGAAGGTAAAAATGAAGGTCAATATACATTAGTATCATTTAAAGGTGGTCTTCGTGAAAATATGGTTCCAGAATCTGCAACAGCAGTAATTAAGGCTCAGATTGAATTAAAAGAGTTACAAGAAGCACTAACAGATTTTTGTAATCAAAACCATTTGACTAGTGAAGTCAATTTTGAAAATGATCAATTTACCATTACAATCAATGGGAAATCAGCACATGGTTCAACACCAGAAGAAGGTATCAATGGTGCCACTTTCTTAGCTAAGTTCTTAAGTCAATTTGCTTTTAGTGGACCAGCAAAACAATATCTTAACACTGCTGGAAATCTTATTCATGAAGACTTTGCTGGTAAAAACTTAGGTGTCGCTTATGAAGATGCGAAAATGGGTGCATTAAGCATGAATGCTGGGGTATTCCAATTTGACAAAGAGTCTAATGATAATACCATTGCATTGAATTTCAGATATCCTCAAGGTACAGATGCAGATACAATTAAATCAGGTTTGGAAAAGATTAATGGATTAACAAAAGTAACCCTTTCTCAACATGAACACACACCGCATTATGTGCCTATGGAAGATGAACTGGTTAAAACATTACTGTCTGTTTATGAAAAACAAACTGGTTTAGAAGGCCACGAACAAATCATTGGTGGTGGCACATTTGGTCGACTATTAAAACGTGGAGTTGCTTTTGGAGCGATGTTCCCAGGAGATGAGAACACAATGCATCAAGCCAATGAATACATGCCACTTGATAATATCTTCCGTTCAGCAGCTATTTATGCAGAAGCTATTTATGAACTAATCAAATAATAAAAAAACCTTGATAATTTCAAGGTTTTTTATTTTCCAAGACAAAATTGACTAAAGAGTTTGGTGATTAATTCATCAGGTGCAGCATCTCCAGTAATTTCTCCTAAAATTTCCCAAGTTCTCGTTAAATCAACCTGAAGGAGATCGACTGGCATTCCCATCGCTAAGCCTTCATTAACAGCTGAAAGACTATCAAGTGCTTGCTCAATGAGAGAAATATGTCTTGCATTTGAAAGATAAGTAGCATCTTTTTCGATCATTTCTGCATTATCAAAGAAAAGTTGGTTAATGTTCTCTTCTATCAGATTAATGTTTTCATTTTTTAATACTGATATTGGAATAAGATCATCTGGTAATAATTCTTTTTCAATAACTTGTGGAAGATCTGTTTTATTCAAAAGGATAATGCGATTACTGTCTTTACTTAGTTCTAGTAATTCTTTATCTTGTTTTGTCAATTTTTCAGAAGCGTTTAAAACTAATAATACAAGATCTGCATCCATGAGTGCTTTTTTAGAGCGTTCGACACCAATTTTTTCAACAAGGTCATCTGTATCACGAATACCAGCAGTATCAACTAATTTTAGTGGGACTCCCTTGATATTGACATATTCTTCTATGACATCGCGTGTCGTTCCTTCGATGTCAGTGACGATAGCTTTATCCTCTCTTAAAAGATTATTTAAGAGGCTGGATTTACCGACATTAGGTCGTCCAATAATAGCAGTCGAGAGTCCTTCTCGTAATATTTTTCCTCTTTTAGCTGTTTTTAAAAGATTTTCAAGTAGATTTTGAAATTCTAGTGTCTTTTCTTTTAGAAGTTGAGTTGTCATTTCTTCGACATCATCATATTCAGGATAATCAATATTGACTTCAACTTGAGCTAAAGTATTAAGAATCTCTTGTCTAGTGTCATTTATAAGTTGATATAGTGACCCATCCAATTGCTTAACAGCGACATTCATGGCTTTATCAGTTTTTGCTCTAATAATATCCATGATAGCTTCAGCTTGTGTTAAGTCAACGCGGCCATTTAAAAAAGCTCTTTTAGTAAATTCACCAGGCTCAGCCATCCGAGCACCATTTTTGATCAATAATTGAAGGATTTCGTTGGTAACAGCAATTCCACCATGTGTGTTTATTTCAATAACATCTTCTCTTGTAAAGGTTTTGGGAGCCAACATGACAGTAACCATTACTTCATCTAAAATTTCGTTCGTTTTTGGATCAATAACATGTCCATAATTAATAGTATGTGAATCAACTGTTTTTAAATTTTTGCCTTTAAAGACACGTTGTGCAATGTCTAAGGCATTTGTTCCTGAGAGACGAACAATACCAATAGCCCCTTCGCCAAGAGGTGTGGAAATGGCTGTAATCGTGTCAAATTCTTTTGTAATATTCATAATTCCTATTTTAAGATAAGGCGTCTAATATTGCAAGATTTTATCATTATAGGAATCCTTAATTAATCTTGGAAAAACAGGCTACTAGCATTAACAAGTGGGCGCTTTCATGTTATAATTAATTGTTGTCACTTATCATAAAGAAGGAAGGAGAGTCATGGAAGAACTAAAAAAAATTGCTGGTGTTAAAGCTGCGCAATTTGTAAAAAACGGTATGACCATTGGTCTTGGTACTGGTTCAACGGCCTACTATTTTGTTGAGGAAATAGGTCGTCGTGTTAATGAAGAAGGACTAGAAGTTGTGGGGGTAACCACTTCTAGTCGTACAACTAGACAAGCAAAAAGTCTAGGAATTCCTTTGAAATCCGTAGATGATATTGATAGTATAGATGTCACAGTTGATGGCGCAGATGAAGTTGATAAAGCATTCAATGGTATTAAAGGTGGTGGCGGAGCCCTTTTAATGGAAAAAATTGTGGCTACACCAACTAAAGAATATATTTGGGTAGTTGATGAGTCTAAAATGGTTGAGCATTTAGGAGCATTTAAATTACCTGTTGAAGTGGTTCAATATGGAGCAAAACGTCTTTATCGACAATTTGAAAAAGCTGGTTATAAGCCTCAATTTAGAGAACAAGATGATAAGCGTTTTATCACTGACATGGATAATTATATTATTGACTTAGATCTTGGAAAGATTGAAGATCCTATCGCTTTTGCAAATGAACTTGATCATACAGTTGGTGTTGTTGAACATGGACTTTTCAATCAAATGGTAAATAAAGTCATTGTCGCTGGAAAAGATGGTGTCAATGTCTTGGAAGCAAAATAATCACATTCAGGTTTTGGGAGCAAACCGTAACCTCCCTAGAAAGTAGAACACATGTCAAAATTTGATCGTATTCACCTAGTCGTCCTAGACTCAGTTGGTATTGGAGCCGCTCCAGATGCCAATAACTTTGTTAATGCTGGAGTACCAGATGGAGCATCAGATACATTAGGTCATATTTCAAAAACAGTTGGTTTAGATGTGCCAAACATGGCAAAAATTGGTCTTGGTAATATTCCTCGTCCCCAAGCCATTAAAACAGTTCCAACTGAAGAAAATCCAAGTGGTTATGCAACAAAATTACAGGAAGTTTCTCTTGGTAAAGATACTATGACTGGCCATTGGGAAATCATGGGATTGAATATTACAGAACCATTTGATACCTTTTGGAATGGCTTTCCTGAAGAAATAATTACGAAAATAGAAGACTTTTCAGGTCGTAAAGTCATTCGTGAAGCTAACAAACCTTATTCAGGAACTGCTGTTATTGAAGACTTTGGACCAAGACAAATGGAAACAGGAGAATTAATTATCTATACTTCTGCGGATCCTGTTCTTCAAATTGCTGCTCATGAAGATATCATCCCACTTGATGAACTCTACAAAATTTGTGAATATGCACGTTCCATTACTTTAAAGCGACCTGCACTACTTGGTCGAATTATTGCTCGCCCATATGTTGGTCAACCTGGAAACTTTACACGTACTGCTAATAGACGTGATTTAGCAGTATCTCCTTTTGAACCAACAGTTCTAAATAAATTAGATGAAGCAGGCATTGATACGTATTCAGTTGGTAAAATTAGTGATATTTTCAATACATCTGGAATTAACCATGATATGGGTCACAACAAATCAAACAGTCATGGCATTGACACCTTGATCAAAACAATTGCTTTACCAGAATTTGAAAAAGGATTCTCATTTACAAATCTAGTTGACTTTGATGCATTATATGGTCACCGTCGTGATGCACATGGATACCGTGATTGTTTGCATGAATTTGATGGTCGCCTACCTGAAATTGTTGATGGTATGCGTGAAAATGATCTTCTTTTAATAACAGCTGACCATGGAAATGATCCAACCTATGCTGGAACAGACCATACCCGTGAATACATTCCATTATTAGCTTACAGTCCATCATTTAAGGGAAATGGGCTTTTACCTGTTGGTCATTTTGCAGACATTTCGGCAACTATTGCTGAAAACTTTGGTGTTGACAAAGCCATGATTGGTGAAAGTTTCCTTGATAAACTTATTTAAATGAAAAAGGTATGAAAATGACATTACTTGAAAAAATTAAAGAAACACAACTCTTTCTGCAATCAAAAGGAATCACATCACCAGAATTCGGTTTGATTTTAGGTTCAGGATTGGGTGAATTGGCAGAAGAAATTGAAAATCCAATTGTCGTTGATTATGCGGAAATCCCAAATTGGGGAAAATCAACAGTAATGGGTCATGCAGGAAAACTTATATATGGTCAGTTATCAGGACGAAGTGTATTAGCTTTACAAGGAAGATTTCATTTTTATGAAGGTAATCCAATGGAAGTTGTTACCTTTCCAGTTCGTGTTATGAAATCTTTAGGTTGTCACAGTTTAATGGTTACAAATGCGGCAGGAGGAATTGGTTTTGGACCTGGAACATTGATGTTGATTAATGATCATATCAATATGACAGGCACTAATCCTCTAATTGGTGACAATTTGTATGATTTTGGACCAAGGTTTCCCGATATGTCAAATGCTTATAACGAAGACTATCGTAAGACTGCCCATTCAGTAGCAGACAATTTGTCTATTTCTTTAAAAGACGGTGTTTATTTGGGTTGTTCTGGGCCAACTTATGAAACACCTGCAGAAATTAGAGCGTTTAAAACTCTTGGTGCTGATGCTGTTGGCATGTCTACAGTTCCAGAAGTTATCGTCGCTGTTCATTCCGGTTTAAAGGTACTAGGGATATCTGCAATAACAAATCATGCAGCTGGTTTCCAATCTGAGCTAAACCATGCTGAAGTAGTAGCTGTCACAGAACAAATTAAAGAAGATTTTAAAGGCTTGGTTAAGGCTATTTTGGCAGAGCTTTAAAACAGATTTATACAAATACTAAAATTATGAAAGGAAAAGCCTATCCGAATTGACTTCAAGATAATTGAGTTAATATAAAAAGGGCTTGGTAACTTATTTATGTCAATACATATTTCTGCAAAACCAGGAGAAATTGCAGATAAAATTCTACTTCCAGGAGATCCACTCCGTGCCAAATTTATTGCTGAAAATTTCTTAGAAGATGCTGTTTGTTTTAATGAAGTTCGTAATATGTTTGGTTATACTGGAACTTATAAAGGACACCGCGTGTCTGTCATGGGGACTGGTATGGGGATGCCTTCTATCTCTATCTATGCTCACGAATTAATTGTTGATTATGGTGTTAAAAAATTAATACGTGTTGGAACCGCAGGAACAATGGATCCAGATGTTCATGTCCGTGAATTGGTTTTAGCACAGGCTGCTGCAACAAATTCTAATATTATTCGAAATGATTTTCCTGAATTTGATTTTCCACAAATTGCAGACTTCAAAATGCTAGATAAAGCTTATCACATTGCCAAAGAATTAGGCATGACTACACATGTGGGAAATGTTCTATCTTCTGATGTCTTTTATTCTAATATGCCAGAGCGAAATATGGCTTTAGGAAAATTAGGTGTTAAAGCAGTAGAGATGGAAGCTGCAGCACTTTATTATTTAGCAGCTCAACATCATGTACAAGCACTAGGAATTATGACCATTTCTGATAGCTTGGTAAATCCTGATGAAAATACAACTGCTGAAGAACGTCAAACAACTTTCACAGATATGATGAAAGTTGGTCTTGAAACATTAATTGCTGACTGATTATATGGAAAAACAGACTTTGATTGATGAGATTGATATTCTATTGGATGTTTATGCTTATCATATTATCCATAAACTCATAAGTTCTTCAACAACTTTTTCTCAAGATGTTTTATACCTTGTTGAGATGTTAAAAGAAAGACGTGAATTGAATGTTACTTTCTTATCAGAACATAAAGAAGATAATAAACGTCTTGAAGAAAAGTATGATTTTGATTTATGTGTTAATCAAACATTAGAAGAAGAACAAATTGCTAATTATATTATGGATTTAGAGGCAAAAATAAGAACAGGTCAAACGATTGATTTTGTACGGTCGGTTTCTCCAATCTTATACCGTCTTTTTATGCGTTTAGCCAAGACCCAGATACCTAATCTGAATTATTTTATAGAAGATAATAAGAATGATCAGTATGATACTTGGCTTTTTCATAAGATGAAAGATAACCAAAATCGTATTTTTCAACATTTCTTATCTGAAAAAAGAGATAGAAATGTTACGACAAGTAGTCTATTAGATTTAATTGAAGGTTTAGAGTTTTCAAAGGAAATCATGGATTTGGTTAAAGACTTAAGAGGATTTGAAAAATCAGTTCGAAATCCACTTGCCCATTTAATCAAGCCGTTTGATGAAGAAGAACTTTATCGTACAACGCATTTTTCATCTCAACTCTTTCTAGAAAAAATCATTAAACTTGCTCTTTATACTGGTGTTCGTTATCAAAGTCAACCATTTTATTTTGATGAAGTTAATGAAATCCTCAAAAAGGAATTAAAAAAAGACTAGTCTGATAGATCAGACTAGTCTTTTAAAATTTTACTTCTTCTAGTAAATAATCAATAAAAGTTTCTCCCATTTTGGAAAGATTAGCTTTTTCATGTTTTAAGTAAACAATTTCAATTTCATCTTCGACATCTAGCGGGACAGAAACAATATGATCTCCATTTAAATTGCTATTTAAAACACCAGTTGCTACTGTATAACCATTTAAGCCAATCATTAAGTTAAAAAGTGTCGCACGGTCACTAACAACAATTGATTTGGAATGAGGCATTTGTGACATTAATTCTTCTGAGAAATAGAAAGAGTTATGGATTCCTTGATCATAACTTAAATAAGGAAAATCTTCTAAATCATCCATCGAAATCAAGTCTTTTTTTGCTAGAGGGTTATCTTTACTAACGAAGATATGAGGGTGTGTCTTAAATAAGACTTTATAATTAAGATGACTATCATCTAAAAGCTTAGTTAGGACATCTCGATTATAATGGTTTAAAAACAAAACACCAATTTCTGAACGAAAATTTTTAACGTCATCTATAATTTCCCATGTTCTCGTTTCTCTTAAGAATAACTCGTATTGTGTCATATCAGTGTTTTTTAAGAGTGACACAAAAGCATTCACAACGAAAGCATAGTGTTGGGATGAAACACTAAAAAGTTCTCTATTAGAATTATTATTTTTATAACGATCTTCTAGAAGTGTTGTTTGCTCGATAACTTGTCGAGCATAAGATAAAAATTCGACACCATCTTTTGTTAACGTTATTCCCTTAGGATTACGAATAAAAATTGAAATCCCCATTTCGTTTTCAAGGTCTCTAACAGCATTTGATAAGCTAGGTTGAGTGATATAAAGTTGTTTGGCAGCTTCATTCATGCTACCAGTTTCGACAATTTTGATGATATATTGTAATTGTTGGATTCTCATAATTCCATTGTATCACATTCACTTATTAAAAGTGTAATAAATTTCTGACAATTGAAAAAATAATGGAATTTTTATTAGATTTGACTATTCCTTTCATTGCATTATTATCTAAAATACGTTACAATTTTCAATAAGAAGTTCTCAAAATGAAGGCGGAACATTCTTGTTTAGTATTTAAATACTAATCTATTTTGAAAGGTGATTATGGTCAAAACGCTCTGGCAACACAAATTTTTTATTTTATTTTTTAGCTTATTAGTAACTCTTGTTGGGACAGTGACCATTTATTCGATTTGGAATGAACCAGATTATCAGTCACAAAGCCAGTTACATATAGAAAGTCAGACTGTTAATTTAACTCAAATTGACTATAAAAAAGTATTTTCAACTTCAGATTTTTACCATAGACTCATCATTGAAAATAATTTAAAACAAAGCGAGCAATCCTTAAGAGAAACTATAACGATTTCAGAGCTTAATTCAAATGATAATTTAACGATTACAACGCAGACTTCTCAAGCAAATCACTCTAGTCAATTGGCAAATCAAGTTGCTAAAGAAGCTCAGAAGAAGCTGAAAACTATGGGAATTTCAGATGTTTCAATTGAAGAAGCAAAGACAGCACAAACCGTACGTTCAAAATTAGTTAATTATGCTTTGATAGTATGTTTTTGTGTTGGTTTTGTAACAGCCTGTTTATTAACTTTGCTGACGAGAAATATTAAAAAATCAGCTCTTCAACCTGAAATGATTGAAAAAAAGACTGGTTTGCCAATTTTAGGCGTTTTGCCACCTCAAGAACAGGAGTATTAAGTGATCGATTTTCGTTTAGCACAGAATCAACGATTATTATCAAAAAGTCAAGAACATTATTATCAAACTATTAGGCAAAATATTGATGAAAAATCAAAAAAATCCAAAACAATTGGTGTTTCATCTTTTAATATCAATAATGATAAAACAACATGTGCATTTCAATTAGCGCTTTCTTATGCTAAATCTGGTCAGTTAACTTTATTTATTGATACTGATGAATATTCAGACATGTCTTCCAAATTGCTTGATTCTGAAGTTAAAGATTACATTGGTTTTTCAGATTTCTTATTTGACCATAGAGATGGTTCTTATTTAATAAAAAGTACAGAAATATCACTTTTGAAATATATCCCTGTGGGAAATATAAAGGGAAACGGATTGAACCATAAAACCATTAGTAGATTTAAGCATTTGATACATGAAATTGAGCCAAAATTTGATAATATTATTATCAATATTCCTAACTTTTCACATAAAGAGTTAAGTTATGATTACTGTCAATTAATCGATAGGACTCTAGTTATAGTTGATTCTGATCAATGTGATATAAAAGAAATTAATAAATTAAAAGAAGAGCTTGGGCAAAAGCTTTTGGGAATAGTGATGATAAATGTAGACAACGCTACTGAAAGTAAATATGCTCATCCTCAATTAAGGGGTTCATTATCACGTTCAGCACGTTATTAATAGAGCTTTTGCAATGATGAAAGAATAGAAAAGAGGGGATTTTTTGAGTAATCTTGAAAGTAGTAGACAACACCGACAACTTATTCAAAAATTATTGGTGAGTGTCCATTATATCAGTCTTTTTAAAGATGAAATTTTATTGGTTGAAAAGACACCTTCAGTACTTGGAGAATCCTATTCTTTTCAAAGAGTTCAAAATGGGTTGAAAGAAATAATCGATATAATTGACCACTTAGATAAACAAAGACGTTTAATTGAGTCAACTTATTGGTATGATGAGGCTTCATTTAAATTAATGAATAAAACTCTAGAAATTGTAGATAATTGGATAAAAGGTATTGACCAACTTGTGAGAACTTGCCAAGATAATTTGATATTTAAGTCGATTTTAGGTCAAAATCAAACACAAGCTTTTGGGGTGTTAACAGATATTTTTGCCTCTTTAAAGATTATTAATTTATCTTTGAAAGAAGAATCCGTTCATCCATTCCTTTATGAACAAATTAAACAAATGAAACTAGAAGAAAAAAATTTAAATCAAGAATTTGTTGATATAGATGATCAAAATGAACATCTTTGACAAAATTAGAAAAATACATTATAATGAAAAAAATTAACCTTTAATCAGGTCCAGTGAGGCAAGGAAGGTGGTAATCTGCGGATTACCAAATACAGAAATAAAAGATTTAAGTAACTCTTAGATCAATCAGAAAGAATTGTCTGTAACCTTGCTATGATGAATAGTGAGGTTTTTTTATTGAAAGGAAAGCATTATGGTATATGCTAAAGAAGAAGATGCAAAAGTTCTTTTAGAACAATATCACATTCCTTATGAAGAGCTAAAACATCATGCTATTACATCTGTAAGAGACACAGATATTGTTTTACCTGGTCAACAAGTTAAAAACTTATTTTTGAAGAATAAGAAAGGAAAACATTACTATTTGATTATTCTATTGGATGAAAAAATGGCAGATATCAATAGAATTGCAGAACAAATTGGCGAGAAAAGGCTTTCTTTTGCAAGTTCAGAGAGATTAGAAGAAGTACTGAAGGTACCTGCTGGTACCGTGACACCTTTTGCACTTCTATACGATCAAGATTTAAAAGTCAGTTTAATTCTTGATAAAGATATTGATCAAAACGTTACATTAGGCTTTCACCCATTTATTAATACAAAAACGTGGATGATATCATTTAAAGACTTTGATAAATTAATGAAAAGTTTAAACCACCCTATTACATTTTTAGATTGTTAAAGAGGATATAATGAAAGAAAAACGACCAATAATTGCTTTAGATTTTCCTAGTTTTGACCATGTCAAACATTTTTTAGCCCAATTTCCAAGTGATGAAAAGCTATATCTAAAAGTAGGTATGGAACTGTATTTTTCAATAGGACCACAAATCATTACTTACTTAAAAGAAAAAGGTCATAGCGTCTTTTTAGATTTAAAACTCCATGATATTCCAAACACTGTTAAATCAGCAATGTCAGTTATTGCAAATCTAGGTGTTGATATGACAAATGTCCACGCTGCTGGTGGTGTTGAAATGATGAAAGCAGCAAGGCAAGGACTAGGAAAAAATGTCAAACTAATCGCAGTAACTCAATTAACATCAACATCTCAAGAAAGTATGAGAGAAGATCAAAATATACAAACGAGTCTCATACAATCCGTTTGTCATTATGCCAAGAAAACTCAAGACTCAGGATTAGACGGTGTTGTTTGTTCAGCTCAAGAAGTTTCTGAAATTAAAAAAGCTACTTCAGAAGACTTTTTGTGCATTACACCTGGTATAAGACCAAAATCGTCTGAAGTAGGAGATCAAAAAAGAGTTATGACACCAAGTGAAGCGCAAATCATTGGTTCAGATTTTATCGTTGTTGGTCGTCCCATAACACAGTCTCAAAATCCAGTAGAAGCTTATAAAGCTATTTACAAAGAATGGAATGAAAATCATTAAAGTGAATAAAGGAGAAAAGATGTCTTTAGCAAATCAAGTCGCCTCAGAATTATTGAAAATTAAAGCTGTTTACTTAAAACCACAAGAACCTTTTACTTGGGCTTCTGGAATAAAATCACCTATTTATACAGATAATCGTGTGACCTTATCATATCCTCAAACCAGAACAATAATCGAGAATGGCTTTGTAGAAACCATTAAACACCATTTTCCAGAAGTTGAAGTTATCGCAGGAACTGCAACAGCAGGTATTCCACATGGAGCAATTATTGCTGATAAAATGGGGCTTCCATTTGTTTATATCAGAAGTAAAGCTAAAGATCATGGTGTTGGGAATCAGATTGAGGGACGTCTAGAAGAAAATCAAAAAATGGTTATTATTGAAGACCTTATCTCAACTGGAGGTTCCGTATTGGATGCTGCAAAAGCAGCAAAAAAAGAAGGTGCAGATGTTCAAGGTGTTGCAGCCATATTTACATATCAACTTCCTAAAGCGTCAGAGGCCTTTTCAAAATCAGGTATTCCTTTAGTGACTTTGAGTAATTATTCAGAGCTTATAAAAGTTGCCAAAGAACAAGCATATATCAGTGATGAAGATCTAATTTTGCTTAAAAAATTCAAAGAAAATCAAGAAACTTGGCAAAACTAATCTAAAAGCAGACTTCAGGTAATCTTTTGAAGTCTGCTCTTTTTTTAATTTTTTGATACGATAAAAATAAAAAACTTATGGAGGTGACACTACTTTGAATTACAAAGACTTGTTAGATTCAACTGAAACTCCTTATAAGATTGAGAATAGGTATTATTATAAAAATAGTAGTTTAAATCGTCGCTACTATTCAAACTTTCTTAGCTATCATATGATGCCTAATCAAGAAGTATTTTTAGCTGATTTAAAAATGATTACTGAAGAGCAAAGAGATTATCCTGAACCTTTTGTTTTTATAAAATTTCCAGAAAAAGAAGAAATCCCTGAGGAAGTTTTAGATTTATTGAAACAAAGACAATTTCAACTTGAAAAACATATCATTTTCACAAACAAACGTCAAAATCTTCACTTTTCAGAAAGTAAGGATAGTCAAGTAACTGTTAAACCATTAGAAATAGAAGATAAGGATTCTTTTATTAATTACAAATATCAGAGTGATATTGCTTTTGGAAAAGGCTTTGCCGATATGATGAAAAAGTGGAGATAAAATCATTTTTTTGAAGACAATGCTTTTGTGTATATTGCTTTAAAAAATGGTAAAATTATTGGTGATGTGACTGCTTGGCGTTATGGTAATTATATAGAAATAGATGATTTCTCAGTAATTGAAAAAGAGCGTGGTAAAGGCATCGGATCGCAATTGCAAAAAAGAGCTAGCCAAAATGATAGTGATCTTATTTTAATCTCAGAAGAAGAAAATAGACAAATGTATGAACACCAAGGTTATCAAGAAGTTGCTTATTATTGGGCAGCTTTACAAGTAGAAAAGGGGTAGACTCATGAACATCGTAACAACATTTGAAAATAAAGTAATCCCAGATCAATTTGCAAAATATTCTAAAGATCAGGAATTTGGGATGCCAATAATTTCATTCCCATTTCAAGTAACGGAAATCCCTGAGAATTGTCAAACACTTGCTTGGACATTTCTAGATTATGATGCTGTTCTGGTTTGCGGTTTTCCATATATTCATTGGTTAGTAGCTAATGTTAATCGAGAGACTACTGAATTTGAAGCTGATTTTTCAAGATTTGACAATCATCATATTGAAGGAAAGAATAGTTTAACGAGTAAATTTTTATCGGATGACGTTAAAATTATTGACCAACAATATATTGGTCCAAAACCACCAGATAAAGATCATAAGTATATTTTGACCGTCTATGCACTGGATCAAGAATTGCAACTTGAGAATGGTTTTTATTTAAATGAGCTATATCAACAAATCAAAAATCATGTTGTAGATCAAGCAAGCATTGAAGTTATTGGTAGGTGCTAAAATGAATTTTAAAGATGCGACAGAAATGGCTGAAGCAGTCCGAACTCACCAAGTGTCTGCAACAGAATTGGTTTATGATGTTATTTCAAAAGTGGAAAAAGTCAATTCCAAAATAAATGCTATAACATCTGAAAGATATGAAAAAGCAATAGCTGAATCGCGAAAAAGGGTCTATACAGATCAACCTTTTGCAGGTGTTCCAATTTTCTTGAAAGACCTTGGTCAAAATTTAAAAGGTGATCACTTAACATCTGGTTCTCAATTATTTAAAGATCATTTGGCTACAAAAACTGATCATTATGTTAAAAGACTTGAAGAACTGGGTTTTCTATTTCTCGGTAGAACAAATACCCCTGAATTTGGTTTCAAAAATATTTCGGATAGTCAGCTAAATGGTTTAGTAAATCTACCAGATGATGTGACTCGAAATGCAGGTGGTTCCTCAGGAGGAGCAGCTGCACTCGTTTCTTCGGGTTGTTTACCAATTTCAGCTGCCAGTGATGGTGGGGGCTCTATCAGAATCCCTGCATCGTTTAATGGTTTGATTGGATTAAAACCAAGTCGAGGAAGAATTCCAACTGGTCCAGATTCTTATAGGGCTTGGCAAGGGGCATCGGTTCATTTTGCCCTAACAAAATCAGTTAGAGATACTAAAAATTTATTATATTATTTGCAAGACTGTCAGTATCTAAGTCCTTATACACTTCCTAAAATTTCATATGAGGAACTCTTTTCACCTTTAGATCGCTATTTGAAAATTGGAATGGTAAATGTCAATCCTGATGGAAGTTCCATTCCAAAAGATGCGCAAAAAGCTTTAGAAGAAGCAAAACATTTTTTGGAAAGAAATGGGCATAAAGTCTCAATACTTGATAAAGCACCAGTTGACAATATTGCACTGATAAAAAATTATTATCAAATGAATGGTGTTGAGACAGCTGCAATGTTTGATCAGATTTCTTTAGCTTTAGGAAGAGAAATGACAAAAGATGATATGGAGATTATGACCTGGGCTATCTATCAATGTGGTCAACAGATAAAAGCCAAGACCTACTCTCAACTCTTAGATCAATGGGATATTTTTCATCAAGAAATGTCTGACTTCTATCACGATTATGACTTACTTTTAACTATTACAACAAATACGGTGGCTCCAAAGCAACATAGTCTTGATCCAGAACCAAAATTATTGGCAAAACTACAAAACGCAGAAACCTTCAACCCAACTGAACAAGAAGAATTGATTTGGCAGATGTTTGAAAAAAGTTTGGCTGTCAATCCCTATACCTCACAAGCAAACTTGACAGGTCAACCAGCAATAAGTTTACCAACATATCGTGATGAAAGTGGACTAGCAATGGGGCTACAATTTATTTCTCCAAAAGGAAAAGAAGCTTTGTTACTTCAAGTTGCGCAATTATTTGAAGAAAATGGTTTGTTTAAATAAGAACGGATGTTATAGAACAGAAACTATTATTATAGGGTACATTTTATGATATAGTAAGCATTATCAATATTTTGTCTTCTTAGAAATGTTATACTATTTTTAACATTATTCTAAGGAGATTTCTAATGAAAAAACAATTAACTCTTATTTCCATTGCTTTATCTGGCCTAGTACTAACAGCTTGTAGCAATCAAAAGAGTGCACAAAAAACAGTTTGGGATAAAATTGAATCAAGAGGTGTGCTTAAAGTAGCTACTCCAGGAACCTATCAACCAACATCATACTACAATGATAAAAACAAACTCGTTGGTTATGAAGTTGATATGATGAAAGAAATTGGGAAACGTCTCAATGTTAAAGTTAAATTTGTCGAGACTGGATTTGATCAAGCTTTTACCACAGTTGATAATGGTCAAGTTGATTTATCACTAAACAACTTTGATATCACTGCAAAACGTGAGAAAAAATATAATATTTCAACACCTTATAAATATGGTATTGGTGGAATGATTGTTCGTGCAGACGGTTCATCACACATGACCAAAAAAGATTTAAGTGATTGGAAAGGTAAAAAAGCTGGTGGTGCAGCGGGTACTGAGTACATGAAAGTTGCCAAAAAACAAGGAGCAGAATTAGTTACTTATGATAATGTAACTGGAGATGTTTACTTAAATGATGTTGCTAATGGAAGAATTGATTTTATTCCAAATGATTATCCAGCACAAAAATTATTTGTTGATTATATGAAATCAAAAAATCCAAAAATTAATGTCAAAATGAGTAGTGTTAAATATAATCCTACAAAACAAGGGATTATCATGAGTAAAAAAGATGATTCCTTAAAGAAAAAAATTGACAAAGAAATTAAAGCAATGAAAAAAGATGGTAGCTTAGCAAAAATCTCTAAAAAATATTATGCTGGTCAAGATTTGACAAAATCATTTGCTAAAGATAAATCCGTTCCGGTAATTAACACTAAAAATGTAGAATAATAGAAAGTAAAACAATGCGCTTTATAGATTTCCACTTAATGATACAGAGCTTAGGATTTGTGTTAAAGGGACTTCCTTATACTCTAGGAATCTCTCTTTTATCATTTATGACAGCGACTGTTATAGGTATTTTATTAGCAGTACTAAGACGTTCAACATCAAAATTACTAGTAAAGTTAGTAAAAGCTTATATTTCTATGATGCGTGGCATACCAATGATTGTTGTTTTATTTATGCTTTATTTTGGATTGCCTTATTTTGACGTCCAATTACCAGCACTCTTATGTGCTTATATCGGTTTTAGTCTAGTCAGTGCCGCTTATATTTCAGAGATTTTCAGATCTTCAATTGACGCTGTGGATAGTGGGCAGTGGGAAGCAGCAAGAGCACTTGGTTTACCAAATAGGAAAATACTAAGGCATATTATTCTTCCTCAAGCTATTAGAATTGCAGTTCCTCCACTTGGAAATGTCATTTTAGATCTCATTAAAAGTTCATCTTTAGCAGCTATGATTACAGTTCCAGATATTTTTCAAAATGCAAAAATTGTAGGTGGTAGAGAATGGGACTACATGTCGATGTATATTTTAGTTGCATTTATCTATTGGTTACTTTGTTTTCTATTTGAAAAATGTCAAAATCGTTTAGAAATTTATTTAAAATTAGTATAAAACGAATATTAACTCTAGAAATCTTGTTTTCTAGGGTTTTTGTGTTGAAACTATGATAAAATAATGAAAAATAGGGAGAAAGGAACCAGTTTATATGCTTCATTCCGACTGGCATGATCAGTTAAAAAAAGAATTACCAGATCACTATTTTCAAAAAATAAAACAGTTTATACAAAAAGTTTATGAAGAAGATATTATTTATCCCAAAAAAGAAAATATTTTTAAAGCTTTGCAAGAAACAAGCCTAAAAGATACCAAAGTCGTCATTCTTGGACAAGACCCTTATCATGGTCCAAATCAGGCACAAGGGCTATCGTTCTCAGTGCCAGATGATTTACAAGCACCACCGTCTCTGCAAAATATATTAAAAGAATTAAACGAAGATATTGGTATGAAGAAAACTCATGATTTAACATCTTGGGCACAACAAGGTGTACTATTATTAAATGCTTGTTTAACTGTCCCAGAACATCAAGCAAACGCCCATCAAGGCCTTATTTGGGAGCCTTTTACGGATGCTGTTATCAAGTTAGTTAATGATAAAACAGTGCCTGTTGTTTTCATACTATGGGGAGGTTTTGCTAGGAAGAAAAAAGGACTCATTACAAGTCCAATTCATTATATTATTGAAGGGCCACATCCAAGCCCTTTATCAGCCTATCGTGGTTTTTTTGGAAGTAAACCCTTCTCAAAAACAAATCAATTTTTACAATCAACCAACCAAGAACCTATTAATTGGTTAGCTTAAAACAATAGAGGAAAATATGCTATTAATCAAAAATGGTAGGGTTATTGATCCTAAAACAAATTATGATCAAGTTTGTGATATTTTAGTTAATAATGACAGAATTATCAAAATTGCCGAAACTATTGAAGAACAAACTAGTGAAGTTATTGATGCTAATGGGCTAATTGTAGCACCAGGTCTAATTGACGTGCATGTGCATTTTAGAGAACCAGGTCAAACACATAAAGAAGATATACATACTGGAGCACTGGCAGCTGCCGCTGGAGGCTTTACAAGTGTTGTGATGATGGCTAATACTAATCCTGTTATATCTACACCAAATGTCCTTGAAGAAGTCTTAGAGAGCGCAAAAAAAGAAAAAATAAAAATCAAGACTGTTGCAAGTGTTACTCAAAATTTTGACGGCAAAAACGTAACTGATTTTGAAAATTTATTAAACAAAGGTGCAGTAGGCTTCTCTGATGATGGTATTCCATTAAGGGATGCCGGTGTTTTAAAAGAAGCTTTATTGGAAGCCAAAAAATATAATGCTCTTATTTCACTTCATGAGGAAGATCCATCTTTGAATGGTATCTTAGGAATTAATGAAGATATTGCCAAGTCACATTTTCATTTTTGTGGTGCAAGTGGTGTAGCAGAGTATTCTATGATTGCTAGAGACGTTATGATTGCTTATGATTGTCAATCCAAATTACATATCCAACACCTTTCAAAGGCAGAATCTGTAAAAGTCGTTTCTTTTGCGCAATCATTAGGAGCTAAAGTGACAGCAGAAGTGTCACCTCAACATTTTTCAAAGACTCAAGATTTACTATTGACTGCTGGTAATAATGCAAAGATGAATCCTCCATTAAGACTAGAAAGTGATCGTAAAGCAGTTATTGAAGGTTTAAAATCTGGAGTTATTTCTGTCATTGCAACGGATCATGCTCCCCATCACCAAGATGAAAAAAATAAAAAAGATATCAAAAAAGTACCTTCTGGAATGACAGGATTAGAAACATCACTTTCATTAGGACTGACCAATTTAGTAGAAACGAAACAATTAAGTTTAATGGAACTTCTTGAAAAGATGACCATTAATCCAGCTAATTTGTATGGTTTTGATTGTGGCTATATTAGAGAGAATGGTCCTGCAGACTTGGTTATTTTTTCAGATAAAGAAAAGCGTGTTATCACTAAAAATTTTAATTCTAAAGCAAGTAATTCTCCTTTTATTGGTGAAGAATTGTCTGGTGTTATAAAATACACAATTTGTAATGGTAAAATAGTCTATAAAGAAAAATAAAAAGGCAGTTGCCTTTTTATTTTCTTTGTCGACTTAAGTTGAGTCCCCAAGGAACAAGATTTTCTCTTCTTTTTTTGATGCGTTTGATATTATCTTTGTGACGGATAAGAATAATACTAGCCATTAGACAGACAATAAATGTAAATAACCAGTCATAACCTATGAAAATAAAATGAAATAGTGGGAAGAAAAGAACACCGACTATTCCTAAGATAGCCACAGTGATACTTGATAACGAAATCATGCTAAATAAAAATAGCGTTACTAAGAATATGACTAATAAATAGAATAAAAATAATGGTGAAAAACCTAGTAGAACACCAGCACTTGTTGCGACAGCTTTTCCGCCTTTAAATTTTGCAAATACCGGAAATGTATGACCTAAAATAGCAAAAAATCCAATAGCTATTGGTGAAATAGTAGAATAACCAATTAAAATTGGTATTAACACCGCAAGTGTACCTTTTAAAATATCAATAACTAAAGTTAGTATTCCTGCTTTTACGCCTAATATACGAAAAGTATTAGTTGTTCCTGTGTTTCCACTACCGTGCTCTCTCAAATTAAGGTGATAAAATTTTTGACCAATCCATAAGCCGGTTGGAATTGAGCCTAATAAATAAGCAATAATAATTAAAATCAAAGTTGTCATATTGGTATTATATCATAATTCATCAAGTGACTATATAAAGTTTTCAATAGACTTAAAAGAATTTTTTGCAAAAAATAAAAAAAACTTGTAATATTAAACAGATGAACAATTTGGAGGGTTCCTTTGGCAAAGAAAGATATTAATATAAATAATTACAATGATGATGCTATTCAAGTATTAGAAGGATTAGACGCAGTAAGAAAAAGACCAGGTATGTACATTGGTTCTACCGATGCAACAGGACTACATCACTTAGTATGGGAAATTGTTGATAATGCAGTTGATGAGGCTTTATCTGGTTTTGGGAATCAAATTGATGTCATTCTTAATAAAGATGGTAGTGTAACTGTCAGCGACCATGGTCGTGGTATGCCTGTTGGAAAACATGCTATGGGAATTCCAACTGTTGAAGTTATTTTTACAGTTCTACATGCTGGTGGTAAATTTGGTCAAGGTGGCTATAAAACTTCTGGAGGACTTCACGGTGTGGGTTCTTCTGTTGTTAACGCCTTATCGGCTTGGTTAGAAGTTGAGATCACTAGAGAAGGATCTATCTATAAACAACGTTTTGAAAATGGTGGTAAACCTGTTACCACTTTAAAAAAAGTTGGAACAGCTCCTAAATCACAATCAGGTACTAAAGTTACTTTCTTACCAGATTCAAAAATCTTTTCTACGATTGATTTTAAATTCAATACGATTGCCGAACGATTAAATGAGTCAGCTTTTCTACTAAAAGAAGTGACAATGACTCTAACGGATCTAAGACCTGAAGAAGAACTACATCAGTCTTTCCATTATGAAAATGGAGTTCAAGATTTTGTTGAATACCTTAACGAAGATAAAGAAACGTTAACACCAGTTATCTATATAGAAGGTGAAGATCAAGAATTTCAAGTTCAAGTAGCTTTACAATATAATGATGGCTTTTCTGACAATATTTTATCGTTTGTAAATAATGTTCGTACTAAAGATGGTGGAACACACGAAACTGGATTAAAGTCAGCGCTAACAAAAGCTATGAATGATTATGCTCGAAAGTCTGGTCTATTAAAAGAAAAAGATAAAAATCTAGATGGGTCAGATTTTAGAGAAGGATTATCTGCAATCTTATCTATTTTAGTCCCAGAAGAACATCTTCAATTTGAAGGACAAACTAAAGATAAGCTTGGGAGTCCTTTAGCTAGACCATTGGTTGAAGGCATTGTTCTTGAGAAATTAACTTACTTTTTACTAGAAAATGGAGAAACAGCATCTTCATTAGTTCGTAAAGCAATTAAAGCAAGAGATGCAAGGGAAGCTGCTCGTAAAGCGCGTGATGAATCACGTAATGGTAAAAAGAATAAAAAAGATAAAGGTTTATTATCAGGAAAATTAACCCCAGCACAGTCTAAAAATCCAAGTAAGAATGAACTATACCTTGTCGAAGGAGATTCTGCAGGAGGCTCAGCAAAACAAGGTAGGGACCGTAAATTTCAAGCAATATTACCATTGAGAGGAAAAGTACTTAATACTGCAAAAGCTAAAATGTCTGATATTGTCAAAAATGAAGAAATCAATACCATGATTTATACTATAGGTGCAGGTGTCGGTCCTGAATTTAAAGTCGAAGATTCAAATTATGACAAAATTATCATTATGACCGATGCTGATACAGATGGTGCCCATATTCAAACATTATTATTAACCTTCTTTTATCGTTACATGCGTCCACTTATTGAAGCAGGACATGTTTACATTGCTTTACCACCATTGTATAAAATGTCAAAAGGAAAAGGCTCAAAGCAAGTTGTTGAATACGCATGGACAGATGGTGAACTTGAAGAGTTGCGCCAAAAATTTGGGAAAGGTGCTCTACTTCAACGTTATAAAGGACTTGGTGAAATGAATGCCGATCAACTTTGGGAAACAACAATGAATCCTGAAAGTAGAACACTTATTCGCGTTACTATTGAAGACTTAGCACGAGCTGAGAGACGCGTAAATGTTTTAATGGGAGATAAAGTTGAACCTCGCAGGCAATGGATTGAAGATAATGTTACCTTCACGTTAGAAGAAAATACAGTTTTTTAGAAAAAAATAGATACATAAATTAAGAGGATTTACATGTCAAATGTTCAAAATATGTCCTTAGAAGACATTATGGGTGAACGATTTGGTCGTTACTCAAAATATATTATTCAAGAACGTGCCCTACCAGATATTCGTGATGGCTTAAAACCTGTTCAACGTCGTATTCTTTATTCTATGAATAAAGATGGAAACACTTTTGAAAAAGGATTTAGGAAATCCGCAAAATCAGTAGGTAACGTCATGGGGAATTTTCATCCTCATGGAGATAGTTCAATTTATGACGCTATGGTCAGGATGAGTCAGTATTGGAAAAATGGTGAAACACTGATTGAAATGCATGGTAATAATGGATCGATGGATGGAGATCCACCAGCTGCAATGCGTTATACTGAAGCCAGACTCTCTGAGATTGCGGGCTACATGTTGCAAGACATTGACAAAGAAACAGTGTCTTTTGCTTGGAATTTCGATGATACTGAAAAAGAGCCAACAGTTTTACCAGCAGCATTTCCAAATCTATTAGTAAATGGTGCTACAGGAATTTCAGCTGGTTATGCAACTGATATTCCAACTCATAATTTGGCAGAAGTGATTGATGCTGTTGTATACTTGATTGATCACCCAAAAACAAATCTCGATAAGATTATGACATTCTTACCAGGACCTGATTTTCCTACTGGAGCTATTATTCAAGGGAAAGCAGAAATCAAGAAAGCTTATGAAACGGGTAAAGGTCGTGTTGTAGTCAGATCTAAAACGGACATTGAAACCCTAAAAGGTGGCAAAAAACAGATTATTGTAACTGAAATTCCTTATGAAGTGAATAAGGCTCAATTAGTTAAAAAAATTGATGACGTTAGAGTGAATAATAAAGTACCTGGTATTGCAGAAGTTAGAGATGAATCTGATAGAGATGGGCTACGAATTGCGATTGAATTAAAAAAAGACGCTAATCAAGAAACTATTTTAAATTATCTTTTAAAATACACTGATCTACAAGTAAACTATAATTTCAATATGGTAGCAATTGACCACTATACTCCAAAACAAGTTGGTCTCATGACCATGCTATCAAGCTATATTTCACACCGACAAGAAATTATTTTGCAAAGGTCGCGTTTTGATAAGCAAAAAGCTGAAAAACGTCTGCACATCGTAGAAGGGTTGATTCGAGTTTTATCTATTCTCGATGAAGTTATTGCATTGATTAGAGCATCTGAAAATAAAGCAGATGCCAAAGAAAACTTAAAAGTTAGTTATGAGTTTTCAGAAGAACAAGCTGAAGCAATAGTAACTTTACAACTTTACCGTTTAACCAATACAGATATTGTTACACTTGAAAATGAAGAAAATGAGTTGAGAGAACTGATAACAACTTTAAATGCAATTATTGGTGACGAAGCAACTCTTTTCAATGTCATGAAAAGAGAACTTCGTGAAGTGAAAAAGAAATTCTCAAAACCAAGATCGACCGAACTTCAAGCTGAAACACAAACAATTGAGATTGATACGGCAAGTTTAATTGTGGAAGAAGATACTATTGTCAGTGTGACATCAGGTGGCTATATCAAGAGAACAAGTCCCAGATCGTACAATTCTTCTTCAAATGATGAAATTGGAAAACGAGATGATGATGATTTGATCTTTGTTAAACCTTCTAAAACAACCCAACAGTTAGTCTTATTTACAAATCAAGGAAATGTCATCTATCGACCTATTCATGAATTGACGGATATTAGATGGAAAGATATCGGCGAACACTTATCTCAAACGATAACAAACTTCACCACTGAAGAAACCATTATTCATGTTGAAATCGTAGAAGAATTTGGGAATCAATTATATGTTTCGGTTACTAAAAAAGGCCAAATTAAACGCTTTGAACGTAAAGAAGTGTCACCATGGCGTAGTTATAAAACAAAATCAACCAAATTTATGAAATTAAAAGGCGAAGATGATTCTGTAATTTGCCTAAGCCCAATACAATTTGAAGATATGGTATTAATAACAGAATTTGGTTATGCTCTTAGATTTTCAAGTGACGAGATTCCAATTTTAGGCTCAAAAGCAGCTGGTGTAAAAGCCATTAATTTGAAAAAAGATGACCAATTAGTTGCAGCTTATCCAATGACAAGTCAAATGATTTACATCTTAACACAAAGAGGAAGTTTAAAACGGATTTCTTTATCAGACATTCCGCCTACGTCAAGAGCTAATAGAGGGTTATTAGTCCTAAGAGAATTAAAATCAAAACCTCACAGGGTTTTTGATTCAGGTATCATAAATGAGACCGAGAATCAGGAAGATTTAAACTTATTTAGCTCAAATGTTGATTCTGAAAAAGATAAGCAAGTTTTAGAAATAACATCTAAGACAGGTCAAATCTATCAAGTTGAATTAAATCAGTTGCCATTGTCAGAAAGAACTAGTAATGGTTCATTTATTTCAGATAGCATTTCAACTCAAGAAGTCTTTTCAAGTAAAGTTAAAACAAAATAAATCTGTAAATAGATAGAAGTTTTCAGAATTTTTTGAAAAAATCCTTGTTAATTTTTCCTAAAAAGGTTAGAATAGGAAAAAATGAAAAAGGAGATAAGCAATGACAGTAGACTTAGATTGGGAAAACCTTGGATTTTCATATCATAAACTTCCCTTCCGTTATATTTCATATTTTAAAAATGGACAATGGGATGAAGGGCAATTAACAGAAGATGCAACATTACATATTTCTGAAAGTTCACCTGCACTTCATTATGGACAACAAGCATTTGAAGGTTTAAAAGCTTATCGAACCAAAACTAATGAGATTCAATTATTTAGACCTGACAAGAATGCACAAAGGCTTCAAAAAACAGCAGAACGCTTGTTAATGCCAAAAGTATCAACTGAAAAATTTATTGATGCAGTAAAAAAAGTTGTTAAGGCAAATGCTGATTTTGTACCACCATATGGTACTGGGGCAACTTTATACCTAAGACCATTGTTAATTGGTGTAGGCGATGTTATAGGTGTTAAACCAGCAACTGAGTATATTTTTACAGTTTTTGCTATGCCCGTTGGAAATTACTTTAAGGGTGGACTAGCTCCAACCAACTTCATTGTTTCTGAAGATTATGACCGTGCTGCTCCTTATGGAACTGGTGCTGCTAAAGTAGGTGGCAACTATGCTGGTAGTTTATTACCTGGCCAAACTGCACATTCAGAAGGTTACTCAGATGTTATTTATTTGGATCCTGCAACTCATACTAAGATTGAAGAAGTAGGTTCAGCAAATTTCTTTGGTATTTCAAAAGATAATGAATTTGTAACTCCATTAAGCCCATCTATTTTACCTTCAATCACAAAATATTCTTTACTTCAATTAGCGGAAGAAAGACTTGGATTGAAACCTGTCGAGGGAGATGTTCCAGTTGAACAGCTTGATCGTTTCGTTGAAGCTGGTGCTTGTGGAACTGCAGCAATCATTTCACCAATCGGAGGAATACAATATAAAGGAAAACGTCATGTTTTCTATAGTGAAACAGAAGTTGGTCCAGTTACAAAGAGATTATATAATGAACTTGTTGGAATTCAATTTGGAGATGTTGAAGCACCAGAAGGTTGGATAGTAAAAGTCGATTAATTATTTTAAAGCTTGCTCTTGCAAGCTTTTTTGATTTTGTGTAAAATGTAAAAAGTGAGGTAAAAACATGTCAAAAAAAGATAAAAAAATTGAAATCCAATTATCTGATGCCCAAGTAAAAGTCAATCAAAATAATGTTGAAGGCTATGCTTTGATAAATGGAAAAAAAATTATTGGAGAGATAGTTGAATTAGACAATAAATTTGCTGTTATTAAAGATACAGAGGTTGACTCTTTTCATAAAACATTGGAACAAGCAGTTGAAACAATTATTGAAAACTACAATTTGAATAACTAAAAACTGGTAAAATACTCTTGCACATCACTGAAAACTATGTTAGAATAGTTTTTGTTGTTACGGAAAGATAGCGAAGAGGCTAAACGCGGCGGACTGTAAATCCGCTCCTTCGGGTTCGGGGGTTCGAATCCCTCTCTTTCCATTTCTAATGTCAATACAGTTCATTGATTTAGAATAAATGGGGTATAGCCAAGCGGTAAGGCAAGGGACTTTGACTCCCTCATGCGTTGGTTCGAATCCAGCTACCCCAGTTAGAGGTATCAGAGTAATTCTGAGACCGTCAAAGATAAGAGTTGTTGTCGTTGCGGGTTACCTTGAAAATATTATATTGTTATCAAAAGCTAGCTTAAGCTAGCTTTTGTTGGAGGATTTTTTAGAATGAATGAATTTGAAGATTTGCTAAACAGTGTTAGCGAAGTGAACCCTGGTGATGTTGTCACTGCGGAAGTTTTAACTGTTGATAACGGTCAAGCAAACGTTGTTATTGAAGGTACAGGTGTTGAAGGTGTTCTAACACTTCGTGAACTAACTAACGATCGTGAAGCTGATATTAATGACTTTGTTAAAGCTGGTGATACTGTTGAAGTACTTGTTCTTCGTCAAGTTGTAGGTAAAGATACTGATACAGTAACTTTCCTAGTATCTAAAAAACGCTTGGAAGCTCGCAAAGCATGGGACAAATTAGTTGGTCGTGAAGGTGAAGTTGTAACTGTTAAAGGTACTCGCGCCGTTAAAGGTGGACTTTCAGTAGAATTTGAAGGATTACGTGGATTTATTCCCGCATCTATGATTGATACTCGCTTTGTACGTAATACTGAAAAATTTGTTGGTCAAGAATTTGACGCAAAAATCAAAGAAGTTGACCCAGCAGAAAATCGTTTCATCCTTTCACGTCGTGAAGTTGTTGAAGCAGCAGCAGCTGAAGCACGTAAAGAAGTTTTCTCAAAACTTTCTGAAGGTGAAATTGTAACTGGTAAAGTTGCACGCTTAACTAGTTTTGGTGCCTTTATTGATTTAGGTGGTGTGGACGGGCTTGTTCATGTTACTGAACTTTCACATGAACGTAATGTTTCACCAAAATCTGTTGTTTCAGTTGGTGAAGAAGTTGAAGTTAAAGTACTTTCAATTGATGAAGAAGCAGGACGTGTTTCACTATCACTTAAAGCAACAACACCTGGACCATGGGATGGTGTTAAACAAAAACTTGCTCAAGGTGATGTTGTTGATGGTAAAGTAAAACGTTTAACTGATTTTGGTGCATTTGTTGAAGTCTTACCTGGTATTGATGGTTTGGTTCACATCTCACAAATTTCTCATAAACGTGTTGAAAATCCAAAAGATGTTCTTTCAGTAGGTCAAGAAGTTCAAGTTAAAGTTCTTGATGTTAATGCTGCTGACGAACGTGTTTCTCTTTCAATTAAAGCTTTGGAAGAACGTCCAGCACAAGCTGAAGGCGAAAAAGATGAAAAACGTCAATCACGTCCACGTCGTCAAAAACGTGATTCAAAACGTGATTATGAACTTCCAGAAACACAAACTGGATTCTCTATGGCTGATCTCTTCGGTGATATTGAATTATAATTAAAAAAAGCTCGCTAATCGAGCTTTTTCTTTTGGTGTATTTGTGATATAATAGTGATGTTGTCCACTCTTAGTGTAATGGATATCACATAAGATTCCGGTTCTTAAAATAGGGGTTCGATTCCCTTAGAGTGGAAAAAAAGTCCTAAAATAGGACTTTTTTTATGTTTTACTTAACTGACTTTCTTCTTTAGAGACAAGACTGTTATTATTAAATTTAATGGTTATAGATGCTTTTTGGTTTGATTTTAAATTACTGACCCAAATGGCTTGAATTTGTTCGCCATCAGATGAGACTGATTGAGAAAGAACATCAGGTTCTGCTAAAATATCTCTAACTTGGGTATAAGTCATTCCAATATTAATTTTTGCAAAATCTTTTTGAGTTATACTCTGATCTCTGTTAAATGAGAAATTTGAAAATGATTTTGCTATTGTTGAATTCTGATAAAGTTGAATCGTCATTTTGACATTATCAAAATTCCAATAATAAACATCTAGTGTCACATTTCCAGCTGGAACTTGTTCGTTAGAACTTGCTTTACCAAATTGCTTTTCTAACTCTTCCAAACTTGTTCCACCTTGAAAATCATTATCTTTATTTCCAAGTTGAATATTATTAAAGAGTAGTCTTTGCTCTTCGTGAGGAGCTTTTTCTTTTTGCTTTAATTCTGTTTGACTACTAGAAACGTCCGATGTGGTAGAGTTGGTTTTATGATTATCACAAGCACATAGAATTGTAAATCCCATGACTACTGATAAAACGACTAAAGTTTTTTTCACAATTGATCTCCTAAAAATAAAATCTATGATTATTATATCATAACTATTAAGAATGATATGATAATAGAAAAAACCTTGTTTTCAAGGTTTTTTCTATTATGGAGCCGGTGGGAGTCGAACCCACGTCCAAACATCTGCTAATATATTCGTCTACAACTATAGGTTATGTCTTTATTTAACATGGCTATCGATACATAACTCAAATCAATATCATGCGATTCTATAAATCTCTTATTAATTATCTAGAAACTAATTAATCGTAGCTTGCTATTTTAAGACTTTCGTTAAGACACAAGCAATCTTAAGAAAGTCACGTCAGCTGTTTTTTAGGCAGCTAGAGCGTAAGAATTTGTATTTTTTGCAGTTATATTTAACTGGCATTTTACATCTGCCGATGAGTCGCAGAATATACCTCATAATGCCTGTCGAATCCGTAACGACCCCGTCAAAATAGGTACTTTCAACAAATATTATTATACCAAATAAAGTTTCAAATAGCAAAATAACAAGGGTTATGATATGATTAAATTATGATATTACAAAAGTCAAGAAGATATATTTTTTTTCAGCGATTGATTCAATTTTTGGGATTTTTAGCATTAATTGGATCCTTCGTATTGGTTGTTTGGTTTTATCGTTTAGGTATTCTAAATGATAATAATGCGCTTAAAGATCTTGTTAAACGTCATGATGTTTGGGGCCCTTTGATTTTTATTTTGGTGCAAATTTTCCAAATTGTTTTTCCTGTTATTCCTGGGGGAGTTACTACTGTAGCAGGTTTTCTTATTTTTGGACCTTGGTTAGGTTTTGTTTATAATTATATAGGTATTATTATCGGTAGTGCTATTCTCTTTTTAATAGTTAGACGATTTGGTCGCCGATTTATTCTTTTGTTTGTCAATGAAAAGACGTTTTATAAATACGAAGCAAAGTTGGAGACAAAAGGCTATGAAAAATTTTTTATTTTTTGTATGGCTGCTCCATTTTCACCAGCCGATATTATAGTTATGATCACTGGATTGAGTAATATGACATTTAAACGCTTCTTGGCTATTATTTCAGTGACTAAACCAATCTCAATTGTGGCTTATAGTTATTTGTGGATATTTGGCGGTAGTATATTAAAACGATTTTTACCATAATAAAAAGGTTGAGTAAGACTCAACCTTTTTAATTTAAATTTGTTTTATATTTTATGAGATAATGCGTTATCAGGTAAAGAATAAGTGATTCTGTACAAAATTCTACTATATAGTATACATAAAATCCTATACCAGTAATATTATTAGTTGGTAAGAAAATATCGCCTGTGAAAATCAAAAGAAGACTTATACAGAAATAGGCAAAAAAGCCAATTAAACCTTTTCTTCTTTCAAACTGTTGTCCTATTGTAATTGATAAATAAATTAGCAAAATATTGGTGATAGAAGCAAGAAATAAGTAAAACAATATTGTTGCATCTTCTGACAAAAATTTCATATCAAAAAAGAAATGTGATAAGCTACTTGTTGCATCTTGAAATCCTAAAATTGGTATAAGGAGAAACTCAACTCCTAAGATAAGGACAATAAGATTAATGACATTTAAAATAACAGAAGCAAATAACTTTGAAAAGAGTATCTGATGTGTTGAAACGGGTAAGGTTAGCGTTAAGTAGCCTTCTCTTTGAAAGATATTTCGATGAAAACGATTAATAATAATAAATAAAGTTGAAATCCAACTACCAGCAACTAAAACTGCTAATGTTAGAATCAATGCTAGTGGAAGTGCTCTTGATGTTAGTGCATCTCCAATATCTGATTCCGAATCAACAAACTGAATAATTGAATTTATGGTTAATCCTAAAATGACTGAAAGTGTCAAAACCGCAATATTTAAACCAAAATACCACTTCCCAATTGATTTAAATTCATATTTCATTAATTTCCTAAACATTACGCCTCCCTTGTAATTTTATAAATATCCCTAAAAAGACGATCGATAGATTTACTATGTTTTTCGCGGAGGTCATCACAATTTCCCTGCAAAATCATTTGACCATTATTAAGTAAAATGACCTCATCTAAGATTGGTTCAACATCAGAAATAAGATGAGTTGCAAGAAGAACAGAAGCGTCTTCTGAGTAATTATTGATAATAGTTCTTAAAATATAGTCTCTTGCAGCAGGATCAACCCCCCCAATAGGTTCATCCAAAATATAAAGTTTTGCCTGACGACTCATAACGAGCAAAAGTTGAATCTTTTCTTTGTCACCTTTAGACAAACTACTCAAAGTTTGATTACAATCTAATTTTAAATCTTTTAACAAACGATTGGCTTTTTCTAGATTAAAATCTTCATAAAAGTCCTTGAAAAAAGCAAGTGTATCTCGAATTTTAAGATTCTCTTGAAGATAACTGGTATCAGGCAAGTAAGAAATTATTTTTTTGGTTTTAACTGATGGATGGTACCCATCAATAACAATTTCACCACAACTAGGTTGTAAAAGACCATTTAGTAATTTGATAAAAGTTGTTTTTCCGCTACCATTTGGACCTAATAAGCCAATAATTTTACCAGGTGGAATTGCTAAAGTAATGTCATCAATGGCAGTCTTATTTTTGTAGTTTTTAGACACATGATGAAACTGTATTAATTGCGACATCTATAGTTTCTCCTTTAAATACAATTCTAATGCAGGTATGATTTCTTCAGTTTCAAATCCCATTTGATTCATCGTTTCAACAAAAGTTTTTAATTCTTCCTTAGCAAGTTCATGACGCTTTTGCGAAATCAATGATTGGTCATCTGTCACAAATCGACCAGACGTCCTTTGTGAATAAACGATTCCTTCTCGTTCTAATTCACTAAATGCACGTTGCATAGTATTTGGATTGACTCCAGCAGTTTCAGCTAATTCTCTTACAGTTGGTAATTGTTGACCAGCTTTAATTTCCTGACTGATTATTTGTAGCTTAATATGCTGTGCAATTTGCGAGTATATTGGAGATTTTTCATCAAAATTCCAAGACATATAGTACCCCTTCCTTTAACTTTTAAAAAAAGTTTGTACTAAAAAAATAGTACAGAAAATCATTTGAAATGTCAAGACAATGCAAAGTCAAAAAAGTAAAGAATACCAGAAATAGTTAATTCATAGTATAATAGTAAAAAAGACAAAGGAGCTGTTTATGATTGCCCAATTAGATACTAAAACGGTTTATTCGTTTATGGAAAGTTTGATTGATATTGATCATTATATATTAGAATCAAAGAAGCTTGGTTATGAAGCTATTGGTATCATGGATAAAGACAATCTTTACGCAGCATATCATTTTATCGAAAAAGCAAATGCGGCAAATTTAAAACCCATTCTTGGTTTAGAACTAGGATTAACCTATCGTGATCAGACTTATGACCTTTATCTGATTGCTTTAAATACTAATGGCTACCAAAATCTCTTAAAACTTTCTAGTTTACAGATGTCTAATGCTTTAACTTTTGAAAAGTTTCTTGATTTTAAAGAAAATCTAGCTATTATTATTAACTATTATTCTGGTATTGAAGAATTGACACTTCCTTTTGATTTTTATATTGGTGTTTGCGAAGACTCTCCGATACTTCAGACTCAAAAGAAATTAATACCTATTCACACTGTAAGGTATTTCAATCAAGATGATACTGAAAGTCTACAAGTTTTAAAAGCTATCAAAGAAAATACTTTACTAAGAGAAACTAGTTCTATTGATAATCATCAATTTCTTTTATCCAAGGCTAATTTGCAAGCTAAGTTTGAACAGAAATTCCCAAATGCTCTTGAGACTTTAAATACGTTAGTAGCAACTATTAATTATCAGTTTGATAAGTCTTTAAAATTACCGAGATTTAATAGAGAAATTCCAGCAAAAGACCAATTGCGTCAGTTAACTGAAAAAGGCTTAAAACAAAAAAACTTATGGCAAAAAGATTACCAAGAAAGACTTAGCGAAGAACTTGGAATCATTTCAAAAATGGGTTTTGATGATTATTTTTTGATTGTTTGGGATTTACTAAGATTTGGCCGTGAAAAAGGTTATTATATGGGGATGGGACGTGGATCTGCCGCAGGAAGTTTAGTAGCTTTTTCACTAGATATCACAGGAATTGATCCCGTCAAAAATGATTTGCTTTTTGAACGCTTTTTAAATGAAGAACGTTTTACAATGCCAGATATTGATATTGACCTTCCTGATATTTATCGAAGTGATTTTCTTCATTATGTGAGAGATAAATATGGTAGTCAACATGCTGCTCAAATTGTTACTTTTTCTACTTTTGGTGCCAAACAAGCTTTAAGAGATGTTTTGAAACGATTTGGTATTCCAGAATATGAATTGTCTCAATTTACCAAAAAAATTGGCTTTAAAGATGATTTAAACCAAGTTTATGAAAAAAACATTGCCTTTAAACAATTAATAAATTCAAAATTAGAATATCAAAAAGCATTTCAAGTTGCTAAAAGAATTGAAGGTAATCCTAGACAGACCTCGATTCATGCTGCAGGTATTGTCATGTCAGATGATAATTTGACAGATCATATTCCTCTAAAAATGGGTGATGAAATGATGATCACTCAATATGATGCTCCAGCAGTTGAAGCAGTTGGGCTTTTGAAAATGGATTTTTTAGGTCTTAGAAACCTGACATTGATTCAAAAGATGAAAGAAAAGCTTTTAGATGACAAAGGCATTTCAATAAAGATTGAAGATATCAATTTAGAAGACAAAGAAACATTAACCATGTTTGCAAATGGTGATACAAGAGGAATTTTTCAATTCGAACAAAACGGAGCAATACAACTTTTGAAACGTATTAAACCTTCTAGTTTTGAGGAAGTTGTCGCTACAACAAGTTTAAATAGACCAGGTGCTAGTGATTATATTGATAATTTTGTTAATCGTAAATTTGGTCACGAAAAAATTGATTTACTTGATCCGTCTATTGCAAGTATTTTAGAGTCGACCTATGGCATTATGCTTTATCAAGAGCAAGTGATGCAGATTGCACAGGTATTTGCTGGTTTTACTTTAGGTAAAGCAGATTTGCTAAGAAGAGCAATGTCTAAAAAGAATCTAGCAGAAATGAAAAAAATGGAAGATTCCTTTATTAAAGGTGCAATTGCTAATCACCATGATGAAGCCAAAGCTATTGATTTATTTGATAGAATGGTTAAATTTGCCGGTTATGGGTTTAACAGGAGTCATGCCTTTGCTTATTCTGCTTTAGCTTTTCAAATGACTTATTTCAAAGCACATTATCCTGATATTTTTTATGATATCATGCTTAATTATGCTAATGGTGATTACCTAACAGATGCTATTAATTCAGGTTTTAAGATTGCAAAAATGAATATTAATACGATTCCATTTACAGATAAAATTAAGCATAACCAAATCTATTTAGGATTAAAACAAATAAAAAATCAACCTAGAGATTTTTCATATTGGATTATAGAAAATAGACCTTTTCGACATATTGAAGATTTCTTGACACGTTTACCTGAAAAATACCAACAAAAAGAACTTATTCTACCATTAGTAAAAATTGGTCTTTTTGATCAATTTGAAAAAAATCGTCGAAAAATTGAAGAAAACCTAAATGGCTTGATTATTTTTGTACAAGAATTAGGTAGTTTATTTGCAGATTCTTCGTTTAGTTGGGTGGAATGTCAAGATTATAACGAAGCTGAAAAATTTCAAGCAGAAGTAGAAGTCTTAGGCGTAGGAGTTAGTCCTCATCCTTTACTAAAGATTGCTAGTTTAAAAGGAAATAAAGCAACTTCTATTTCCCAATTGACAGTTAATAAAGTTGAAACAATTTTGGTAGAAATTCAATCCATACGATTAATCCGAACTAAGACAAATGGACAACAAATGGCCTTTTTATCAGTTAGTGATTTAAAAAATAAATGTGATGTAACTATTTTTCCAGAAACCTATTATCAAGTAAAACATCTTTTAAAAGAAGGACAATATTACTATTTAGAAGGAAAAATTCAAGAAAGAGATGGACGTCTCCAAATGATTCTAAATAAAGCATCTATTGCCACAAGTGAAACCTTCTGGATTCTTGCTGAATCGCATCTTAATGATAATAAAATTTCTAGTATTTTAGAGAATTATAAAGGCAATATACCAGTTATTATTCATTATCAAGATACCAAAGAAACAATCCAAAGTCAGGTGCATTTTATTGAAAAATCGGAGTATTTACAGAAAAAATTAAAACAATTTACATTGAAAACGGTTTTTCAGTAAAATTGCTTCAATAATGCAGAAAATTACAAAGTATTGTGCTATAATAAGCTTGTTAAATTAATAAAAGGAGTACCAAAAAATGAAACGTATTGCTGTTTTAACCAGTGGTGGAGATGCCCCTGGTATGAATGCTGCTATTCGTGCAGTTGTTCGTAAAGCAATTTCAGAAGGAATGGAAGTTTACGGTATTAACCATGGTTACGCTGGTATGGTTGAAGGGGATATTTTCCCATTAGATTCAAAAAATGTTGGCGATAAAATTTCACGTGGTGGGACTTTCTTATACTCAGCTCGTTATCCAGAATTTGCAACATTAGAAGGTCAACTTGCTGGGATTGAGCAACTTAAGAAAAATGGTATTGAAGGTGTCGTTGTTATCGGTGGAGATGGTTCTTACCATGGTGCTATGCGTCTTACTGAGCATGGATTTCCAGCAGTAGGTATCCCAGGCACGATAGATAATGATATTGCAGGTACAGATTATACTATTGGTTTTGACACAGCAGTTAATACTGCCGTAGAAGCTATCGATAAATTACGTGACACGTCTTCAAGTCATGGTCGTACATTTGTTGTTGAAGTTATGGGTCGAAATGCTGGTGATATTGCACTTTGGGCTGGTATTGCTAGTGGTGCAGATCAAATTATCGTACCTGAAGAAGAGTTTGATATCAACAAAGTTGCTGCCAATATTAAGGATGACTTTGAACAAAAAGGAAAAAATCATCATATTATCATTGTTGCAGAAGGTGTTATGAGTGGTGAAAAATTTGCTCAAGAACTTAAAGCTGCAGGTGATAATAGTGATCTTCGTGTAACAAACTTGGGTCATATTCTTCGTGGCGGTTCACCAACTGCTAGAGATCGTGTTATTGCTTCATGGATGGGATCACATGCTGTTGAATTACTAAAAGCAGGCCGTGGAGGTCTTGCAATTGGTATTCACAATGAAGAATTAGTTGAAAGCCCAATTCTTGGTACAGCAGAAGAAAATGCTTTATTTACTTTATCAGATGATGGAAAAATCATTGTTAATAATCCGCATAAAGCACGTTTAGATTTTGCTGAATTAAACAGAGATTTATCTTTATAATTAAGTTTACATCGTTATAACTGTCAGTTAATGACAATAAAAAAGGAGTTTCATAAAAATGAATAAACGCGTAAAAATCGTTGCAACACTTGGCCCAGCTGTTGAAATCCGTGGTGGTAAAAAATTCGGTGATGATGGTTATTGGGGTGAAAGTTTAGACGTTGAAAGCTCAGCTAAAAAAATCGCTTCATTGATTGAAGCAGGAGCTAATGTTTTCCGTTTTAACTTTTCACATGGTGATCACCAAGAACAAGGTGATCGTATGGCAACTGTACGTCGTGCTGAAGAAATGGCTCGCCAAAAAGTAGGTTTCCTATTAGATACTAAAGGACCTGAAATGCGTACAGAATTATTTGAAGATGATGCTAAAGAATATTCATATGTAACTGGCGAACGCATTAGAGTTGCTACTGAGCAAGGTATTAAATCAACACGTGATGTTATTGCTCTTAATGTTGCAGGTTCACTTGATATTTATGATGAAGTATTAGTAGGTCATACAATTCTTATCGATGATGGTAAACTTGGTTTACGTGTTATTGAAAAAGATATTGCTACTCGTGAGTTTGTTGTTGAAGTTGAAAATGATGGCATTATCGCAAAACAAAAAGGTGTTAATATTCCAAATACAAAAATTCCTTTCCCAGCTTTAGCTGAACGTGATAACGCTGATATTCGTTTTGGTCTTGAACAAGGTTTGAACTTTATTGCGATCTCATTTGTTCGTACTGCAAAAGATGTTCAAGAAGTTCGTGACATTTGTAAAGAAACTGGAAACGAACATGTACAATTATTTGCAAAAATTGAAAACCAACAAGGTATTGACAATATTGATGAAATTATTGAAGCTGCAGATGGTATCATGATTGCTCGTGGTGACATGGGTATCGAAGTTCCATTTGAAATGGTTCCAGTATTCCAAAAAATGATTATTACTAAAGTTAATGCTGCTGGTAAAGCTGTCATCACTGCAACAAACATGCTTGAAACAATGACTGAAAAACCTCGTGCTACACGTTCAGAAGTTTCAGATGTCTTCAATGCTGTTATTGACGGTACAGATGCAACAATGCTATCTGGTGAGTCAGCTAATGGTAAATACCCATTAGAATCAGTTCGTACAATGGCTACAATTGATAAAAATGCTCAAACATTGTTAAGTGAATATGGACGTTTAGATTCTTCTAAATTCCCACGTAACAATAAAACTGATGTTATTGCATCAGCTGTTAAAGACGCTACTCAATCTATGGATATCAAATTAGTCGTTACTATTACTGAAACTGGTAATACAGCACGTGCTATTTCTAAATTCCGTCCAGAATCTGACATTTTAGCTGTTACTTTTGATGAAAAAGTTCAAAAAGCTTTGATGATTAACTGGGGTGTTATTCCAGTTCTTTCTGAGAGACCAGCATCAACAGATGATATGTTCGAAGTTGCAGAACGTGTTGCATTACAATCTGGATTAGTTCAATCTGGAGACAACATTGTTATCGTTGCAGGAGTACCAGTTGGTACTGGTGGAACTAATACAATGCGTGTTCGTACTGTAAAATAATTTTATAAAAAACTATTACTGTATTTCAGTGATAGTTTTTTTGTTTTTAAATAAGCTTTTCTTTTTTTATAACCAAACAAATGGTATAATATGATAAAGAATGTGGGGAGCTTATGGTAAAACGCGACTTTATTAGAAATATTTTATTAGTATTATTAGCAATAGTTATTTTTATATTGTTAAGGATTTTTGTTTTTTCAACTTATCGTGTTACGAATGAGGCAAGCAGTAGTTTTTTACATGAAAAAGATGTCGTTACGATAAAAAAGAGTGTTGAACCAAAACGAAAAGACTTTATCGTATATAAAGTAAACAATAAAAAATACCTTAGCCGTGTCATTGCCAAAGAAGGCGACACCGTAACGTTTATGGATGATATTTTCTATTTAAATAATAAAATAGAAGAACAACCGTATATTGATAAACTTAAATCTGATTATATTTCCAGTGCTCCAATGGGGAGCTTATTTACAAATGATTTTACAGTATCAACAATTACAAAAGGGAAATATGATAAAATACCAAAAGATTATTACCTGGTTTTAAATGATAATCGTCAAAATAAACAAGATAGTCGTGAATTTGGTTTTATTAAAAAAGATCAGATAAAAGGAGTCGTGACATTTAGATTATTACCATTAAAACAATTTGGGTTTGTAAAAGTAGAGTAATTACTCTACTTTTTTTGTTACAAAAATGAACTATACCAATATTTTATTTGACTTTCTAAAATATTAATTATATACTATCTATGCTTGGTTTTTGCGATTATTATTGCACTATACCAATTATGTAAAATTAAGAAAGATAGTTTAATACTGATATAGGTGTCAAAATGTGTGGAATTGTTGGTGTTGTCGGAAATCGTAATGCTACAGATATATTAATGCAAGGACTTGAAAAACTTGAATACCGTGGTTATGATTCAGCAGGTATTTTTGTATGTAACGAAAAGACTTCTTCACTAGTTAAGTCTGTAGGTCGTATTGCTGATTTAAGAGCTAAGATTGGAATTGACGTTGCAGGATCAACAGGTATTGGTCATACGCGTTGGGCAACACATGGTCAAGCTACTGAAAATAATGCTCATCCTCATACTTCACAAAATGATCGCTTAGTTCTTGTTCATAATGGCGTTATTGAAAATTATTTACAACTTAAAAATGAGTATTTAAATGGTCATGTTCTCAATGGTGAAACAGATACTGAGATTGTTGTTCACTTAATTGGACAATTTGTTTCAGACGGTTTATCAGTACTTGAAGCCTTCAAAAAAGCTTTACATCTTATCGAAGGTTCTTATGCATTTGCTTTAGTTGATTCTGAAAATCCAGATACAGTCTATGTTGCTAAAAACAAGTCTCCTTTATTGATTGGTTTAGGTCAAGGTTACAATATGGTCTGTTCTGATGCAATGGCAATGATTCGTGAAACATCTGAATTTATGGAAATTCAAGATAAGGAATTAGTTGTTTTAAAAAAAGAAAGCGTAGAAGTTTTTGATTACGACGGAAATGCTGTTGAAAGAGAATCCTATACTGCTGAATTAGATTTATCAGACATTGGTAAAGGAACTTATCCTTTTTATATGTTAAAAGAAATTGATGAACAACCAACAGTGATGCGTCGACTCATTTCAAAATATACAGATAAAGATGGCAATATGATGATTGACCCAGAAATTATCAAATCCATTCAAGAAGCTGACAGATTATATATTTTGGCAGCAGGAACTTCTTATCATGCAGGCTTCGCTTCAAAATCAATGCTCGAAAAATTAACGGATAAGCCTGTAGAATTAGGTGTATCTTCTGAATGGGGTTACAATATGCCACTCTTAAGTAAAAAACCGATGTTTATCTTGCTTAGTCAATCAGGTGAAACCGCAGATAGCAGACAAGTTTTAGTTAAAGCAAACGAAATGGGAATTCCTAGTCTAACCGTAACAAATGTTCCAGGATCAACCTTATCTCGTGAAGCAACTTATACAATGCTATTACATGCCGGACCAGAAATAGCTGTTGCATCAACTAAAGCATATACAGCACAAGTTGCTGCTTTAGCATTTTTAGCTAAAGCTGTTGGTGAAGCTAACCAAAATGTTTTAGCAAAATCCTTTGATTTAGTACATGAACTCTCCATTGTAGCACAAGCTATTGAGTCTACTTTATCAGAAAAAGAATTAATTGCTTCAAAAGTAGAAAACCTTTTAGCAACAACCAGAAATGCTTTTTATATTGGTCGTGGAAATGATTATTATGTCGCGATGGAAGCTTCGCTTAAATTAAAAGAAATTTCTTATATTCAATGTGAAGGATTTGCAGCTGGAGAATTAAAACACGGCACGATTTCACTAATAGAAGATAGGACACCAGTTATTGGCTTAATTTCAGCAAGTGAAGTAGTTGCCTCTCATACTCGTGGTAATATTCAAGAAGTAGCAGCACGTGGAGCAAATGTTTTAACAGTAGTTGAGGAAGGACTTGAGCGTGAAGGTGATGACTTTGTTGTTAATAAAGTTCACCCATTATTGTCCACTATTGCAATGGTTGTTCCAACTCAACTAATTGCTTACTATGCTTCTTTACAACGTGGACTTGATGTTGATAAACCTAGAAATCTAGCAAAAGCTGTCACTGTAGAATAAAAAAAGAGCTCTTAAAAGAGCTTTTTTTTATTTTATCTTGCCAAAGTTTAGAAACTACAGTAAAATAGAAAAATATCATTTTTTTAGGATTAATAAGGAGATAAAAATGTCACTTCCAAATTGTTTAAAGTGTAATTCAGACTATGTTTATGAGAATGGGTTATTATTAATTTGCCTAATTTGTTCATTTGAATAGTCACCAAATAATCATGAAGATCATTCTGAGGATGGTCTTAAGGTGAGAGATGCCAATGGTAATTTATTGCAAGATGGCGATACCATAATGACTATTAAAGATTTAAAAGTTAAAGGGGTATCAAAAGACTTGAAACAAGGAACAAAAGTAAAAAATATTAGATTGGTTAATGGCGATCACAATATAGATTGTAAAATTGCTGGATTTGGTGCTATGGCTCTTAAATCTGAATTCGTCAAAAAAATATAAAATAAAAATACACAAGATTGTGTATTTTTATAAAATTTATGCAATTTTACTCAAAATTTTGTTATAATAATAATTTATTTGTATTGGAGAAAGTATGTCATATATTTTAGAGGTTTTGCCAAGTGTTTTCAATGAAGTCATTAACTTAGTTAAAGATTCATCTCTGGTTTATGTGCTTGGGGTTGGTGATCTGTTACTTGCTAGTAAAACTGCTGCCAACAGAGATGCGACATTAGCACCAATGTTTATTGCTGGGGCCATATATTTACTTTTGATTGGTTTGGTTACCATTCTTTCTAAACAGATTGAGAAGAAATTTAACTATTACAAGTAAGGAGTCCCATATATGTTAGAATTAAGAAATATTTCCAAACAATTTGGTCAAAAATATATTTTTAATCAATTTGATTTAGATATAAAAAAAAGGAAAAATAGTGTCCTTAGTTGGTCCTTCTGGTGGTGGTAAAACAACGCTACTTCGTATGCTAGCAGGTTTAGAGAGTATTGACTCTGGTGAAATCTTTTATAACGGAAATCAAGTTTCAATTGATCACTTAGAACAACTCAATTTATTAGGGTTTGTTTTTCAAGATTTTCAATTATTTCCACATTTAACTGTTTTGGAAAATATGATTTTGTCACCCACAAAAACTATGGGAATTTCAAAAGAAGTTGCAAAGCAAAAAGCAATTGATTTATTGACACCGCTAGGTTTAACGGAACATATTCATGCTTATCCTCATTCTCTTTCAGGAGGACAAAAACAGCGTGTAGCTTTGGCTAGAGCAATGATGATTGACCCACAAATAATAGGTTATGATGAACCAACTAGTGCTTTGGACCCAGAATTGCGACAAGAAGTTGAACGATTAATTTTACAAAATAAAGCTTCTGGTATGACACAAATTGTTGTCACTCATGATCTAAAATTTGCAGAAACTATTTCTGATAGTATAGTAAAATTTAATCCTAAATAAAAGATTAAAGTAGGTATGATTTATGAAGAAATTTAAAGGTTTTATAAAAATAACGGTATTCATAGCATTATTAAGTTTTTTAACAGCATGTTCAAGTTCTGAAGCCAAAAAAGCACAATCTGATCAATGGAAGACTTATACTTCAAAAAAAACGATAACATTAGGTTTTGATAATACTTTTGTACCGATGGGTTTTAAAGATGTTCATGGTAAAAATAGTGGTTTTGATGTTGATCTTGCAAAGGCTGTATTTAAACAATATGGTATAAAAGTTAAATTTCAGCCAATTAATTGGGATTTGAAAGAGACTGAACTCAAAAACGGTAAAATGATTTGATTTGGAATGGCTATTCCATTACAAAAGAAAGAAAAGCTAAGGTTGCTTTTTCAAAACCTTATATGAAAAATGAGCAAGTATTAGTAACTAAAAAATCATCACAGATTACGTCATTTTCTGCAATGAAAGGTAAAGTACTTGGTGCACAATCAGGATCATCGGGTTACGATGCCTTAACAGCTAACCCAAGTATTTTAAAGGATAATTTTAAGGATAAAGACGCAACACAGTATGAAACCTTTACACAAGCTTTTATTGATTTGAAAAATAATCGAATTGATGTTTTACTGATTGACAAGGTTTATGCAAATTATTACCTGAAACAAGAAGGCCAATTAGATCGCTATAATATTGTTAATAGTAAATTTAAGGGTGAGGATTTTGCAATAGGAATGCGAAAATCTGATAAAACACTTGTTAAAAAAGTTAATGCTGCCTTAGTTAAACTCCATAAGACTGGAAAATTTCAAGAAATTTCGAAAAAGTGGTTTGGTGAGGATGTGGCAACTTCAAACATAAAATAAAAGAATGATTTAATTGAATCATTCTTTTTTGTTTAATCTTCTAATCTGATAATGTTTTGTTATATGAGGTTTTGAACTTTCAGTTACCTGATGAAAGAGTATAAACCAAGTTTCGTTTCTTCGCCAAATACTAGAATGCCGTTGTCCATCTAAGATATAAGTCACTAATTTAGTCTTTTGACTGATAGAATCAATTTTGAATGACTTGAAATTTGGAGCAAAAGATTCTTTAAGGTTCAAGAATTGCTCAGCACTAAGCCATTCACCTGAGGCATTGATATAGTAAAAATGACTTGATATATAAGTTTCATAACCAGGAACTTTTGCTAAAATCATCTTTTCATTACGGTATATATTTTGAAATACATTTTCAAAGATTTCATCTTCAGGAATTGGTGCGGGTTCAACATGAACATCAATATCATAGACTGAGAAACGCTCACTTAATAATTCCTCAACTTGCTCAGTAATAGCATGACTCTCATAAACAGAAAGATCGGGGTTCATCTCTAGCACAATATCAAGAAAAATATTACTCCCATAAGTTCTACCGCGTTGAGATTTAACTGCAGAAATTTTGGGAATTTCTAGAATGGCTTTTTCATATTTTTTAAGCTGCCGTTCATCAAAGCCATCTGATAAACTAAAGGCACTTTCCATAAAAATGTCATAGGCTGTTTTTAAAATAAAATAAGTGATGATAATTGCAGCAATTCTATCAATAATTGGCAAATGGAGTGAAGCAGCAATAATAGCAATAGAAGTTCCTAATGAGGTGACAGCATCGGATAAATTATCTTTTGAAGCTGCTACTAGAGCACTTGATCTTACTTTTTTTGAGAGGTGTTTATTATAAAGATAAACCAAAAATAAAGCAATTGCAGAGATTATACCAACTATGGCACCAAGTCTGTCAATCGTAACTTTCTCATTTGAAAAAATTTTTTGAATAGTTTCTATTAGTACTTGAATACCTACTATAAACATAATAATCGAAGTAAGAAGACTAGATAAATCTTCAATCTTCCAGTGACCAAATCGGTGATCTTGATCAGCTGGACGACTTGCTAATTGTAGTCCAATCAAAAGAGTGACATTTCCAACGATATCTGATAGGTTATTAAATCCATCTGCTATCAGCGAACTAGCATTTAAAAAGAAACCAACTAATAACTTTGCAATAGCTAATACTAAATAGACAAAAATGCTGACAATTGGTCCTCTTTTAGCTATTTTTAAATCTTCTGTAGGTGTTGACATATTACCCTCCATATTGATTTATTATATCATAAAGTTGATTTTAAAGACTTGAGGTGACTCTTATGTTTTTGAGTTTAGAGTTTTAAAATAGTGATTTGTTTCCTTAATAATAATTGGTGCTAAAAAGTTGATTGCAATTAAATTTGGTAATGCCATAAGTCCATTAACAATATCAGCAAGATACCAAATAACATTTAAATTTAAAAAGCCTCCTAATGCAATCATACAAATAAAAATAAGTCTATAATAGTTAATCCATTCAACACGAAATAAAAAGGTAAAACATTTTTCTCCATAGTATGACCATCCTAAGATTGTTGTAAAAGCAAATAAAACTAATGATAGACTAATAATAAGACCACCAATTTGTCCAAAAACACTTACAAACGCAGATTGTGTTAAGGGTGCACCTTCAAGTGAACTTTGCCATTGACCTGTTATGATTATAGATAATCCGGTTAAACTACAAATAATTAATGTATCAATGAAAGTACCAATCATTGATACAAGACCCTGCTCAACAGGTTCATTTGTTTTAGCAGCAGCAGCTGCAATAGGAGCTGATCCCAGGCCTGATTCATTTGAAAAAATACCTCTAGCAATTCCTTTTTGTATAGCATCTTTTACAAGGCTACCAGAAAAACCTCCAATAGCTGCTGTTGGTGTAAAAGCTGATTTAAGAATTAAGATAAGACTTGGTAGTAAAAGCTTGATATTGACAATAATAATGATCAAAGAAGAGCCAATGTAGAAAATCGCCATGAGAGGCACAATTTTTCCTGATAAAGTTGAAATAGACTGTATACCACCAAAAATGATAATAGCCACAAATAGAGCAAGAATGATACTTATTAATTTGGAAGACATACCAAAACTATGGTGTAGAGCAGAAGTTATTGCATTTACTTGAGTAAAGGTACCAATTCCAAACAAAGCAACCAAAAGTCCTGAAATGGCAAACATGAAAGCTAACGGTTTCCACTGTTTACCCATACCATTAGTGATATAGTACATTGGTCCACCAGATATTTGGTGGTTACTGTCTTTAATTCGGTATTTTATAGCTAAAAATCCTTCTGAATATTTTGTCGCCATACCAAAAAAAGCTGCAACCCACATCCAAAAAAGAGCACCAGGACCTCCAGATTTGATAGCAGTTGCGACACCAACGATATTTCCCGTTCCGACTGTTGCTGCAAGTGCTGTTGCTAATGCAGCAAAACTTGTGATATCACCTGTATCGTTACTCTTTTTAAAAATCATTGTGAATGCTAATTTTAATCGTATGATTTGGATAAGTTTTAATCGACAACTTAAGTAACATCCAGTTCCTACTAATAATAGTAATAAAGGAAGTCCCCAAATGAAGTTGTCAATCATTTTTAAAAGTGTATACACCCTATTCTCCTTACCGAAATGCTATACAAAAAAAGTTATCTATGACTAGATAACTTCTGAATGGATAAGTAAATAGACTGTCGTGATTTCTATCAAGGCATTACAAAATAATACTTACTTACCTTCTGTCCTTTTGCCTGAGAGATTGAGCTTGTACTTATTAGCCTTGCCCCTTCGGCGCCGTCCTTTTAAAAAGGTGAGAATTAAAAATTCTCAAGGTCTCTCCAGAAGCCCGTCCATTAAACAGTCCCATCTCAATTGAGATACCTGAGAGTATAACTCCTTCGGCGAAAGTGAAACTTTCTTCTCCTGTATAATATCATTCGGATTTTATTTAATTGATTTTTTTATCATAACGAAACTTATTCATTTTGTCAACTGAGCTTAAAGAGAATTTATGGTGTCCTCTAAAGTCACCATTGCTTGGTAAACTTCTTCGGTTGTTACATTTTTAACTGCTAAATTGAATGTTTCTCTATCTGAAGCTGCAAATTTAGCAACTTTATGAGCAGCTTCTTCAAAGCTTGCACTAGTAATATGAAGTTGATCCCATGAATAAATAAAGCCATTTTCTTGATAAAATGGAACTAATTTTTTCACTTCATCAATATCATTGGTTGCACAAAGTTGAACTAAGATTCCATAGGCAACTTTAACGCCATGTTGTATAGTATTTGTTTCAGAATATTGAGTCAGACCATTATGAATTGCGTGAGCTCCGGCCATACGACCAGCTTCACAGGCAAGGCAACCAACATAAGCTGAAACAGCAAATACAGTATCTACCACACGTTCAAATGCAGGTGTTACTTCCTCTTTTGAATGAGATTGAAGTGATGCTTTGGTATCTTTTAACAAAACATCAATCGAAACTTTAGCTGCAGCAAGACCTAATTGCACCATAGCTGGTAATTCTTGTTTATCTTTTTGTCGATTAATAATTTCTGATTCATACCATTTAGCTAGTGTATCACAAATACCGCCAATCAAATATTCTCTTGGTGATTTGACCAATAAATCATAATCAACTAGCGTTAAAAAGCCAGAGCGTTGATAATAATCAACACATTTAAAGGAATGATCAGGGTTATAGACGGCAGCTACTGGGGTCGCACAGGCACAAGTTCCGGCAACAGTTGGTATTAAGACAAAATCAACGTTTAATCGTTCTGCCGTACCTTTTGTAGTATCTAAGACTTTACCACCGCCAATACCTATTAAAAGATCTGCGCCTAATTCTTTTGCTTGAGAAGCTAATAAATCCATATTTTCATGACTAGCTGTACGGTCATAGCGTAAGACTGGAAATTCTGGCTCTTTTTCACGGACGTCTAAAAAAGCTTGATAGGACTTCTCACCGGTGATAATAATAGGTGTTTTAAAGAGTGTAACTTTTTCTTCTAACTTATTAACTGCACCTATTTCAGCATAATACTGAGAGGCTTCACCGCGGACAACACTTTGAAATTCCATATTAATATCTCCTTTAATTAAATTACTTTCTAGTATATCACAAATATTCTGAATTAAAAGAATATTTTAATAATTTACGAAATATAATTGACTTTCAATAAAATCACCTATTAAATTATGGAATTCTATTTTTAATTTAAGACCTATCGTGATATAATTTTAAAGTTAGTAATCAAAATCATGATTGAAAATAAAGGAGAAAACATGAATCCACTTTTAGTTGGAATGAATCCAAGACAAGCTCAAGCAGTTGAAACTACAGATGGTCCTTTATTAATAATGGCTGGTGCTGGTTCTGGAAAAACAAGAGTACTGACCCACCGTATCGCTTATTTAATTGATGAAAAATTTGTCAATCCATGGAATATATTGGCTATTACTTTTACAAATAAAGCTGCGCGTGAGATGAAAGAAAGGGCACTTGCTTTAAATCCAGCTACTCAAGATACTTTAATTGCTACTTTTCATTCAATGTGTGTTCGTATTTTAAGAAGAGAAGCGGATTCTATTGGTTATAGTAAAAACTTTACTATCGTTGATCCCGGTGAACAGCGAACATTAATGAAACGGATTTTAAAATCATTAAATGTAGATCTTAAAAAATGGAATGAAAGAGCCATTTTAGGTACCATATCAAATGCTAAGAATGCTTTAATTGATGAAGATGCTTATGAATTACAAGCATCTGATATGTATACAAAGATGGTTGCAAAATGTTATAAGTTATATCAAAAAGAATTACGTCGAAGTGAAGCACTTGATTTTGATGATTTGATTATGATGACCATTCGTTTATTTGATAAAAATCCTGATATTTTAGCCTATTATCAACAGCGGTATCAGTATATTCACGTTGATGAGTATCAAGATACCAATCATGCACAATATCAATTAGTAACCTTACTAGCTTCACGATTTAGAAATATTTGTGTTGTTGGTGATGCTGATCAATCTATTTATGGCTGGCGTGGTGCTGATATGCAAAATATTCTAGACTTTGAAAAGGATTATCCAGATGCTAAGGTTGTTCTACTAGAAGAAAATTATCGTTCCACACAAACTATTCTACAAGCTGCAAATGAGGTTATTAAAAACAATAGAAATCGTAAACCTAAAAAGCTTTGGACGCAAAATACCAAAGGTGAGCAATTAGTTTATTATAGGGCTAATGATGAGCGAGATGAGGCTATTTTTGTTGCTTCAACAATAGATCATATGATTTCTGATAATGGTCGTAATTTCAAAGATTTTGCAGTATTATATAGAACAAATGCACAATCTCGTACAATTGAAGAAGCCTTTTTAAAGTCTAATATTCCGTACACAATGGTTGGCGGAACAAAATTCTATAGTCGAAAAGAAATTAGAGATCTTATCGCCTACCTTAACCTAATCGCAAATAGTTCTGACAATATTAGCTTTGAACGCATTGTTAACGAGCCTAAAAGAGGTATTGGACCAGGAACACTAGAAAAAATGAGACAATTTGCTCTAGATACAGATATGAGTTTACTTGATGCCTCAGCAAATATTTTACTTTCTTCTATTAAAGGTAAAACGGCACAAGCTATTTTACATTTAGCTAATTGTTTGATAAGTGTAAAAGAAAAGAGTTCAGATCTTACAATTACTGAAATAACGGAAGAGATTTTAGAAGAAAGTGGGTATTTAGAAAATTTACAACTCCAAAATACTCTTGAAAGTCAAGCTCGTATTGAAAATATTGAAGAGTTTCTATCAGTAACAAAAAACTTCGATGATTCTAATCCAGTGGAAGAATCTGAAACAGGAGTTGATAGACTTGGTCGTTTCCTGAATGATTTGGCTCTAATAGCTGATACTGATGATGCAGATTCAGAGTCAGCTGAAGTGACATTAATGACGCTCCACGCGGCGAAAGGACTTGAGTTTCCAGTTGTTTTCTTAATAGGAATGGAAGAAGGTGTCTTTCCTTTATCTAGAGCTTCAGAAGATCCTGATGAATTAGAAGAAGAAAGAAGACTAGCATATGTTGGTATGACTAGAGCTGAAGAAGAGTTAGTTATGACCAATGCTAATACCAGAACCTTGTTTGGTAAAACTTCCTATAATAGACCAACACGTTTCTTAAGAGAAATCTCAGATGAATTGCTTAGCTATCAAGGTTTAGCAAGACCAGCAAATTCATCATTTGGAGTGAGATTTAGTCAATCAACCGAAAATCAATTTGCACAAGGCATGAGTTTGCAAGAAGCCCTTCAAAAACGTAAAGCAGTAGTTCAACCCAAAACAATAAACCATAATCAACTGCTTCATTCTCAGGTTAAAGAAAAAGCAGTTGTTAATTGGGAAATTGGTAATATTGCTCGTCACAAAAAATGGGGAGATGGTACGGTTCTCGAAGTGAGTGGCAGTGGTCAAACACAGGAATTAAAAATCAAGTTTCCTGAAGTTGGTCTAAAAAAATTATTAGCTTCTGTTGCTCCAATTGAAAAAGTGACTACTTAAAACAGAATAAAAGTGACAATCTAAAAATTTAACCAGTGGTTTTTAGATTGTTTTTTTATTTTTAAATGAAAAACTAAAGAATCGTTTAACATATTTTCTATTTTAAATGCCTCTAAATCAGGCTTTATAGATAATTTTAAAAAAAGAGACAATTTTATAAAAATAAAGCATATCACTTGCAAAACAAAAATAAAGTAGTATAATAACAATATAAATTAAATAAAGTGCGGTCACTTAATATAAAGTTGTTATTAAGGCACGGGAAACGTTTTCTGTTTACAAATGCTAGATAAAAACTTTGATTCACATTTTTAGATAATTTATAAATGGTCACTAGATTATTCTCGAGAAAAGTTGTTTTAAGTCTACTTAGTTCTAATAGGAACTTTAAGTATTTGGCACTATGTGCTTAGAAAGTTTTAGGTAATTATTATGTCATTATTATGGACACTTATTATTGGTGGTTTAATTGGTCTTATTGCAGGAGTTTTAACGAAAAAAGGTGGCTCAATGGGATGGATCGCAAACATTGTAGCAGGTTTAGTTGGTGCTTGGTTAGGTCAAGCCTTGTTAGGAACATGGGGACCATCGTTAGCAGGTATGGCATTAATTCCTTCAATCATAGGAGCGGTTATTGTTGTTCTTGTAACATTCTTTGTACTTGCAAAAATTAATAAATAAATTTTAAATTAAATACTTGATTCATTAGAAAGTTTAGGTAACTATTATGTCATTATTATGGACACTTATTATTGGTGGTTTAATTGGTCTTATCGCAGGAGCTTTAACGAAAAAAGGTGGCTCAATGGGATGGATCGCAAACATTGTAGCAGGTTTAGTTGGTGCTTGGTTAGGTCAAGCCTTGTTAGGAACATGGGGACCATCATTAGCAGGTATGGCATTAATTCCTTCAATCATAGGAGCGGTTATTGTTGTTCTCGTAACATTCTTTGTACTTGCAAAAATTAATAAATAAAATTTTAAATTAAATACTTGATTCATTAGAAAGTTTAGGTAACTATTATGTCATTATTATGGACACTTATTATTGGTGGTTTAATTGGTCTTATCGCAGGAGCTTTAACGAAAAAAGGTGGCTCAATGGGATGGATCGCAAACATTGTAGCAGGTTTAGTTGGTGCTTGGTTAGGTCAAGCTTTGTTAGGAACATGGGGACCATCGTTAGCAGGTATGGCATTAATTCCTTCAATCATAGGAGCGGTTATTGTTGTTCTTGTAACATTCTTTGTACTTGCAAAAATTAATAAATAAGAGAGGTGCTTTATGTCAAAAGGATTAAAAACACTTTATAGCCTTTTGGGAATAGTACTCTTAACACTCCTATATTTTGTCATTGTGACATCTCAAACTCATTTGAATTTACCAAATTCATTTAAGTGGTTGGATTGGAATTGGGACATGCCGAGAACAATGGATCTTGGCATGTACAATTACCTTTTCTGGGGTGCAATTGTTCTTTTCCTAATTATTCTCTTTGCAGTTCTCGTCATCATATTCTATCCAAGAACTTATACTGAAGTTCGTTTAGAAAAGAATAAGGGTTCTCTATTGCTTAAAAAATCAGCAATTGAAGGTTATGTACGTTCTGCAATAAAAACAACAGGACTAATGGAAAATCCAAGTGTTACTGCAAAACTTTACAAAAAGAAATTTAAAGTTGATGTGAAAGGTCGTTTAAGTTCAAGAGTTGGTGTTTCAGATCAAGTTAAAGGGCTTGAAGAAGGCATTACAACTGGTTTTAATGAATTCTTTGGTTTGGATAAACCAGTCGACTTTAAAGTCTACGTAAAAGATATTGATGACTCTGAATACTTTGGAAATCAATCTGAAAGTCGTCAAAGAGTAGAATAGGAGAAATAAAATGGAATTTTTTGAACGTTTTAAATATCCCATTTTAGGTGGAGTTGCCGGATTAATCTTAGCTATTATGTTTGTTTCCTTTGGTTTTTGGAAAACAATTTTAGTGTTAATCTTTATCGGATTAGGATCATATCTTGGACTTTATGCCCAAAGAACGGGGATTTTAGATAATCTATTTAGAAATCGTAAATAATTTTTTTAACACAACAATTATAGAAGAGGTATTATTATGACAAACTCAAACACATACATTAAAAACACAGCAACAACTACAAAACCAGAGGCTATTCGTGGTGAATTAACTTATGAAGATAAAGTTATTCAAAAAATTATCGGAATTGCACTTGCAAATGTAGATGGTTTGTTAGCAGTTAGTGGAGGATTTTTCTCAAGTATTAAAGATAAACTGGTTAACTCTGACTCTGTAACAGATGGTGTAAATGTTGAAGTTGGTAAAAAACAAGTTGCCGTTGACTTGGATGTTGTTGTTGAATATCAAAAACATATCCCAACAATCTATAAAAAAGTTAAAGAAGTCGTTGAAAAAGAAGTTAAACGCATGACTGATTTAGATGTTGTAGAAGTGAATGTAAATGTTGTTGATATTAAAACTCGTGAACAACATGAAGCTGACTCAGTGACTGTTCAAGATCAATTATCAAATGCAGCTCAAGCTACTGGAAAATTTACTTCAAACCAAGTCAATAATGTTAAATCAGCTATAGGATCTGGAGTAGATAAAGTTCAAGATATGCAGTCTGAACCACGTGTAAAATAATATCTCGAATTTCTAATTGGAGGAAATTAATATGTCAGAAGAAAAATTTGATGCAAAATTAGATAAAGTTTTTGGTAGCCTTAAAGAAACTGTTGGTAAAGTTACTGGCGATAAAGAAGTTGAAACTGAAGGTAAAGTTGAAAAAGGCTCAGGTAAAGTTAAAGAAGGTTTAGCTGATGCTAAAGACACTGTAAAAGGTGCGATTAACGGACTAAAAAATAAAGAAGATAAGGACGTGAAATAATTATGACAACAGATAACATTAAAAGTTCACTAACATATAATGATAAAGTAATCGAAAAAATTGTAGGACATGCATTGGAAAATGTTGATGGCTTACTTCAAGTCAGTGGAGGATTCTTCTCAAACCTAAAAAACAATGTCGTTAATTCTGATTCAGTTACAGATGGTGTTAATGTTGAAGTTGGTACTAAAGAAGTAGCTGTTGACTTAGATATTGTTGTAGAATATGGTAAAGATATTCCTTCAATTGTAGAAAGTATCAAAGCAATTGTTAGTCAAAATGTTGATGTTATGACTCACTTGAAAGTTGTTGAATTGAATGCGAATGTTGTTGATATCAAAACAAAAGAAGAACATGAATCTGACTCAGTAACATTACAAGATCGTGTAACGAGTGCTTCACAAGCAACTGGTAAGTTTATATCAGAACAATCTGGTAAAGCTAGAGATGCTATTTCAAATGGAACTGAAAAAGTTAAAGATGCAGTAGCTTCAAATCAAGAAGAAGCAGCTCATTAATAATAGGATATATCCTGTTTGATAGGATTGAGAACTGACAATCCAGTTCTCTTTTTTGAAATGACAATTTAATTTTCTCATTAAGTTGTCATTTTAGAGAAATTATGATTTAATATTTAGAGAAAAATAATTAGAGGAATTTTGCTTATGAGTGATGTAACGAAAGAAGTTAAAAGCTCAAAATATCAAAAAATTGCTGTTGCAGTCGCCCAAAGAATAGCTGATGGCGATTATGTTGTCGGAGAAAAATTAAAGTCTAGAACAACAATTGCTTCTACTTTTAATGTTTCTCCGGAAACAGCTAGAAAAGGTTTAAATATTCTGGCAGACCTAAATATATTAACTTTAAAGCATGGTAGCGGAGCTATTGTGTTATCTAAAGAGAAAGCAATGGATTTTATTGATCAGTATGAATCAATACATTCCATTGCCGTCATCAAAGAAAATATTAGAGATAATATTCGTCAACAACAAAAAGATCTAAACGCATTAGAGCTATTAGTAAATGATTTCTTAATGCAAAGTCAATCTATTTCCAAACAATATCCTTTGATGACTTATGAAATCATTGCGAGTAAACCAACTGAAATATTTGGAAAATCAATAGGTGAGTTAAATCTTTGGCAACAAACTGGTGCAACGGTTGTTGCTATCGAACATAATGGGGAATTACTTAAGTCTCCTGGGCCTTATGCAGTTATTGAAAAAGGAGATCATATCTATTTTGTCGGTGATGATGATGTGTATTCTAGAATGAAAACTTTCTTTAATTTAACTATGGGCTTATAAACTGATCATTATGTGATCAGTTTTTTTAATCAGATTAATTTCAATAAAACTATTTTTGAGATACAATAATTTTAATAGGAGGTAGTCAAATGACAACATTTTTAAACAACCCTGTGACTTTAGGTCATCTATTTGAAGTTGGTGATAAAGCAAGTGATGCAAAACTTTTAAATACAGATTTAGAAACAAAATCATTAAGTGACTTTAAAGGATTAAAAGTAATCAGTGTAATCCCATCAATTGATACAGGTATTTGCTCTACTCAGACAAGAACATTTAACAAAGAATTAGCTGAGAAAGATAATGTATCAATTATTACTGTCTCAGAAGATTTACCTTTTGCCCAAAAGAAATGGTGTGCTAATGAAGGCATAGAAAATGCTCTAATTTTATCAGATTACAAAGACCATGATTTTGGAAAAAACTATGGACTCTTAATGCAAGAATGGCAACTACTTGCTCGTGCAGTTTTAATTTTAGATGATGAGCTCAACGTCTTATATACGCAATATGTTGAGAATGTGAATTCCGAACCAAATTATCAAGAAGTTATTGATAAAGTGAATGAATTAATGTAAAAAAAGCCTAGTTAAACTAGGTTTTTTTATTTCATTTAAAAATGTGTTATAATAGTATTAAAATACCATATTTTAATAAAGGAATACTATTATGAATCAACTTTTGAAAGAATATTTGAATAATGATCTTGAAAAAATACCACTTGGGGATGTCGTCGATTGTTTCAAAGGAAAGGCTATTTCAAGTAAAGTTGAGGAAGGTAATTATGGATTGATAAACTTGGTTGATATAGATGCCTTAGGTATTTCGTATGATCGTTTAAGAACCGTTAATTTGCCTCATCGACAATTGTTAAGATATTTTCTAGAAGAAGATGATGTGTTGATTGCATCTAAAGGAACAGTAAAGAAAATTGCTGTTTTTAACCAACAAGATAAGCAAATGATTGCATCCTCTAATATTACTATTTTACGACCAACAGACAAGATTCGTGGCCATTATATAAAATTTTTTCTAGAGACAGAAGTTGGTAAAGCTTTATTGGAAGAAGCAGACCATGGTAAAAATGTTATCAATCTCTCAACAAAAGAATTATTAGAAATTCCAATTCCTGTAATTCCCTTGGTAAAACAAGACTATTTAATTGGCCAATATTTAAGAGGTTTGGCTGACTATAAACGTAAGTTAGCTAGAGCTGAAATGGAGTGGCAACATATTCAAAAAGAAGTGAGAAAAAGTTTAATTTAAAAAGATGAACAAAATTGAAAGAACAATAAAAATCACAATAGCCACTCTAGTAGCTATTGTGATAGCCAGTTATTTACATCTCAATAATGCTAGTTCAGCTGGTATTATAGCCATTTTAAGTGTTTTAGAAACCAAACAATCTACTCTAAAAGTAGCTTTACAGAGGCTTTTGGCTTTTATACTAGCTTTTTCAATTGCTAGCTTATTATTTAGCTACTTTGGTTACACCTTAATTGTTTTTGGAATTTTTTTACTTATCTATATTCCTTTTGCATATCAATTTAATCTAGAAACTGGGGTTGCTCCAATTACAGTATTGGTAACCCATATATATGGTATTAAGCAAGTTTCACTTGATCTAATTGGAAATGAGTTTTTATTATTTTTCATTGGTGTTAGTGCAGCATTATGCTGTAATACTTATATGTCGTCTTTTGAAAAAGAAATTCAAGAAAAGCATATTGATGTCGAACAATATCTCAAACAGTTTTTTTTCATTTTGAATCTATCTTGACTAAAGGTGAATGACAAATTGATGAAAAATTGCTAATAGATTTAGAAAGTGAAGTTGAATCAGCTATTAAGTTAGTCTATAAAGAACAGCATAATCAACTATTCAATTTAACTAACTATCAAGTTCATTATTTTGAAATGCGACGTAACCAAAATAATCTTTTGAAACAAATGACTCCCAAACTTGAAAAATTAAATTTAAAATCAAAAGAAAGTAAATTATTGGGAGAATTATTTCATGAAACGGGGCATCAATTAAGTGAAAAAAATTCGGGAAAATCACTGATTGATCAAATTGAAGAATTACTAGAGACTTATCGAAGTCGTGAGCTACCTAAAACTCGAGAAGAATTTGAGCAAAGGGCCTTATTATATCAATTGTTGCATGAATTAGAAAGATTTATTGAACTAAAGGTTGATTTTTATGGTTATTATTTTGAGTCTGAGTAAAAAAGTCAAGATTAAAATTTCTTGTCTTTTTTTGCTATAATAGTGCTAAGAATGAAGAAGGATTTATAGTGTTATGAATGAAATTAAATGTCCCCATTGTCACCAAGTTTTTACAATTAATGAGTCAGAATATAGTCAATTGTTAGAGCAAGTGAGGAGTCAAGAATTTGATCATGAATTACAATTGAGATTGGAAAAAGAAATTGTCATTTTGGAAGAAAAGACAAAGAATCAACTGCAAGAGAAATCAGCTACCCACGAGATTGAAATGACGCAGTTACAAAATCAACTAAATCAAATAAAACAAGAAGAAACGTATAAAAAGCAAGAAGCATTAGCTGAAAAAGAAAAAGAAATTGACCAATTAAAATCTGCCTTAGAAACGATTCAATCTAAAAATGAATATGAATTAGCTAAGCACCTTTCTCAAAAAGAACGTGAAATTGATCAGTTACAAAATCAGCTTGAAAAAACAATTTTAGAAAACAAAAATCAAATAGCAGAAAAAACAGCTATTTTAGAAAAAGAAAAAGATGCCATTCAAACTCAATTATTGGTTCAAGAAAAAGAGAATGATTTGGCTATTCATGCAATTACAAAAGACTATGAATCTCAGTTGAAAGCTGCTAACGAACAAGTTGAATTTTATAAAAATTTCAAAGCGCAACAATCAACAAAAGCAATTGGCGAGAGTCTGGAACTATTTGCTGAAAATGAGTTTAACAAAGTAAGAAGCTATGCTTTTCCTAATGCTCATTTTGGAAAAGATAATACTGTTTCTTCCACAGGTTCAAAGGGAGACTATATTTACAGAGAAGCCGATGAGAATGGTGTTGAATTACTGTCAATTATGTTTGAAATGAAAAATGAAGCAGATATGACGAAAACAAAACATAAAAACAGTGACTTCTTCAAAGAATTAGATAAAGACAGACGTGAGAAAAAATGCGAATATGCAGTATTAGTTTCAATGCTTGAATCTGATAATGATTACTATAATACCGGAATCGTTGATGTTAGTCATGAATATGAAAAAATGTATGTTGTGAGGCCACAATTGTTTATTCAATTAATAGGTATTTTGCGAAATGCATCATTAAATGCTATGAAATACAAGCAAGAATTAGCTGTTGTCAAAGAACAAAATATCGATATTACTCATTTTGAATCTGATCTCGATACTTTTAAAACAGCATTTGCAAAGAATTACAATTCAGCAAGTCAAAACTTTAAAAAAGCAATTGATGAGATTGATAAATCAATTAGAAGAATGGAAGAAGTCAAACGTTTCTTAACCACCAGTGAAAATCAGTTAAGGTTAGCAAATAATAAACTTGATGATGTTTCTGTCAAAAAATTAACAAGAAGAAATCCAACCATGCGTGAGAAATTTGATGCCCTAAAATCCTAAGAAGGAGAGTTGTTATGAATGAAATTGATTTAAATATTCCCGTTGCTCAATTGATTAAAGAACATCCTGAATTAAAAGAATTACTTGTTGAAATAGGCTTTAAACCATTAGCAAATCCTGCTATGTTAAATACTTTAGGAAAAGTTACCAGTTTAAAGGCGGGATCTAAGTTGGCTAAAGTTCCTTTGAATGATATTAAGACAATGCTAGAATGCCATGGCTATGAGGTGATTGGAGAAGAGGAATGAAGAATGAAAGGATTCAAATTTTAAAAGAAATTCTTCTAAAATTACATTTAGGAGCAAGTCCTGAAAGTGTTCAAGAAGATTTTAACAATCATTTACCTATGGAAATTACATTTGTTAATAAAGATAATCTATTTCAATACTATAATGATTTTGCACCTACTGAAGAAATGATCTTTAAACGGACACCAAGTCAAGTGGGAAGACAAGTGGAATTATGTCATCCTCCTAAGGTTTTAGAAAAAGTTAAATCAGTTATTGAACAACTAAGAAGTGGACAAAAAGAAGAAGTCACGATGTGGTTTAAATCAGAACGTCTTAATAAATTTGTGCATGTCACCTATAAAGCCGTTCATGATCAAAATAATGAATTTCAAGGTGTATTAGAGTATGTTCAAGATATTCAACCTTATCGAGATATTACGTCTGATTTTAAGAGAGACATTGATTAAATATAAATTTGACAATACTAACAAACAATGATAAACTTAACCAGTTAAATGCAAACAAAGGAGGGTTTATGAAACGTCAATTTAGGATAAGTTTAGTGATATTACTTTCTTGTTTTTTAGTTTCATGTGGATTAAAAACAAATTCACAAAATGAGAATAAAGGGATGTCAATTGTGACTAGTTTTTATCCAATGTATGCTATGACAAAAGCTATTTCTGGAGAACTAAATGATGTTAGGATGATTCAATCAAGTGCTGGGATACACTCTTTTGAGCCTTCTGTAAATGATGTCTCTGCTATTTATGATGCGGACTTATTTATTTATCATTCTCATACATTAGAATCTTGGGCTAAAAATTTACATCCAAATTTAAAAAAATCAAAAGTAGATGTCTTCGAAGCCTCTGCAAGTCTAAAATTAGATAGAGTAAGTGGTTTAGAAGATGTTCCTGAAACACCAGGAATCGATCCAGCAACATTATACGATCCGCATACTTGGACGGATCCAGTTCTAGCTTCTGAAGAAGCTCATAATATTGCTAAAAAACTAGCTAAAAAAGATCCCAAACATAAAAAGATATATATGGGAAATGCTCAAAAATTCAAAGATAAGTCTATGGCTTTGACAAAGGAATACAAATCTAAATTTGCAAATACTAAGGCGAAAACATTTGTAACTCAACATACTGCATTTTCTTATTTAGCAAAACGTTTTGGTCTAAAACAATTAGGGATTTCTGGAATATCAAATGATAGAGAACCATCACCAAGACAATTAACTGAAATAGAAGACTTTGTTAGACATTATAAAGTAAAAACTATTTTTGCAGAAGATAATGTTAATCCAAAGATTGCAAAAACAATTGCAAAAGCTACAGGTGCCAAAATGGATACATTAAGTCCACTTGAATCTGTACCTAAAAATGATAGATCTTACTTAGAAAATTTACAGTTAAATCTTGAAAAATTATATCAACAACTTAAATAGAGGAGCACTCATGAAAAAGAAATATATCTTTATTAGTTCAGCAGTTGGCATTTTATTAGCTGCTAATATTGGAACATATGCTTTAGGAAAATATTCTGGTCAAAAAGAAGCCAGTGAAAATCAAGTTGCTTATGTTCCTAATAAAGGAAAAAAAATAAAGACAACTCATAAAAATCAGAAAACACCTGATCAAATTAGTTCAGAAGAAGGTATTACTGCAGAACAAATTGTTGTCAAAATAACGGACCAAGGTTATGTGACCTCTCATGGAGACCACTTCCATTTCTACAATGGTAAAGTACCTTACAATGCCCTTATTAGTGAGGAATTGATTATAAAAGATCCAAATTATGTCTTTAATAAATCAGATGTCATCAATGCAGTTAAAGATGGTTATATCATCAAAGTTAAGGGACAATATTATCTTTACTTAAAACCAGGTAGTAAACGTGAAAATATCAGAACTAAAGCTCAAATTGCAGAACAAGCTGAAAAAGGTGCCAAAGAGGCAAAGGCTAATAAGCATGGACATGGTGGGCATCATTTAAGTAAATCTCAAGAAAAAGCAGTCCAAAAAGCCAAGAGTCAAGGTAGGTATACTACAGATGATGGTTATATCTTTAATCCAACAGATGTCATTGACGACATGGGAGATGCTTTTTTAGTACCGCATGGCAATCACTTCCATTATATTCCCAAAAAAGACCTTTCTCCAAGAGAATTATCTGAAGCGCAAGCCTATTGGAACAGTAAAAAAGGAAATAAGACAACTGTTGTAGCCAATTCTAATAAAGGTATTGGCAGACACCATAATCCGGCTCAATATAATGAAGCTAGCGGAAATTATTATGGTTTTAGACCAAATAAAGGTCATGTCATTACAAATCCTTTTGAAAATCGTAAACAACATCATGATAACAATGACATACGGACAACTTTCCCAGCACCTAGTAATGCTGAATATAAAGCTTTATTGAATAAACTGTATAAGCTTCCTAAATCAAAGCGTCACGTTGAAGAAGATGGACTCGTTTTTGATCCAGAAAAAGTCACAAGAGCAAATGATTTTGGCTATGTCATGCCCCATGGTGATCACTATCATATTATTCCTCGTAATCAATTATCTGATTTAGAAAAGATGTTGGCTGATATTCATCTTTATGGTAAAAGTAATATTACTATTAAAGAAGAAAAATCTCCTAAATCAAGTACCGTTACACATCAATTTATGGGGAAAACGATTCAAGCTTATGGCAAAGGTTTAGATGGGAAACCATATGATACAAATGATGGTTACGTTTTTTCACCAGAGTCAATTGTTGAAGTTGATCAAAATGGTGTCACAGCAAAACATGATACTCATTTCCATTACTTTGGATTTGGTGAATTAGAACAAGATGAGTTGAAAGCAGTTGAAAAATGGATTGCATCACACGATATCTCAATTGATAAAGAAAAATTAACTAAACAAAGTAAGACTGTATTTGATCCACATAAAGTACTTTCAAAAGAAATGAAATCAGGAAAAGTGGGTTACACAATGTTAGTTGATGGTAAATCAGTATTCTATGCAAGAGAGCAACTCGATTTAACTCAAATCGCATTTGCTGAACAAGAATTAATGTTAAAAGATAAAACAAACTATAAATATGATATTGTGGATAATGATATCAAACCTGCAGCACTTGTATCTGTAACTAGTCTTCCAATGCATGCTGGAAATGCCTCTTATGATACAGGGAGTTCCTTTGTTATTCCACATATTGATCATATTCATGTTTTGCCTTATTCTTGGTTAACAGATAAACAAATTGCTACGATAAAATATGTTATGCAACATCCTGAAGCAAGACCTGATATTTGGTCAAATCCAGGTCATGAACAAGTCGATGTTGTCATAATGAATGCCACTCCAGAAAATAAACGTCAAGGTTTGAAGAATTGGCAAATTATCCATACGGCAGATGAAGTGAAAAAAGCAATGTCAGAGGGTCGTTTTACTACAAATGATGGATATATTTTCAGTGCAGAAGATCTATTAGATCCTTCTACCATTAAATGGAAAGATGGTTCTTATACAATTCCTAAATTCACTATTGAAAAACGTCTTTCCATTTCTATGAATGATTTATCAGAAGCTGAACGTCAAGAAGTTGAAAAAGTTATGACACAAACGCCAAAAGAGAATAGTTCTATAAGTGATGATTCAAAAAAATCAGAATCTAATTCTAATATTGAAGAAAATAATGATAAGGTAAATGATAAAAATAATAGTGAAGAATCCGCATCAAATAAAGAAGAAAAACCTGCTTTAATTGATTCTATTCCAACCTATGGTTTAGATAAACCTACTTTGCAAGCTCATTTAAATGAATTAGCTAAAAAATACAATATCTCACTAGAGAAAGTCATTTATAATGATGATTCCTTAACTTTCTATGATACTGAAGGTAATATGATTACTTATGATATTGCAAAAATGCAAGAATTATCAAAAACAGCATTATAAGGGTAATAGCACTAGCAAAAAAGCTAGTGCTTTTAATATTAAAATATTTTTAAGACACAAAGGATGTGATATAATAGCAATTATGATTAATGGGATAATAAATTTGAAAAAAGAAGTTGGAATGACTTCTCATGATGCTGTTTTTCAATTACGAAAAATACTTAAAGAAAAAAAGATTGGTCATGGTGGAACTCTTGATCCAGATGTTGAAGGAGTTTTACCTATTGCAGTAGGTAAAGCAACTCGTGTCATTGAATTTATGACTGAGGCTGGAAAAGCTTATGAAGGACAAATAACATTAGGTTATTCAACTAGCACTGAAGATGTTAGTGGTGATATTATTGAGCAAAAATTTGTCAGTCCTGAGATGATTGATGAATCTAAGATTGATCATGCAATGACATCATTTATTGGCGACATTACACAAGTCCCTCCTATGTATTCTGCGGTCAAAGTTAATGGAAAAAAATTGTATGAATATGCGCGTGAAGGAATTGAGATTGAAAGACCTAGTCGTCAAGTTAGGATATTTGACTTTAAACGCACAAGTGGTTTAGAATTTGATGAGGAAACAAAAACTTGTCGATTTTCATTTTCAGTTAAATGTAGCAAGGGAACTTATATTAGAACGCTTTCTGTTGATTTAGGACGAAAATGTGGCTTCCCAAGTCATATGTCAAAACTCATTAGAACAGAGTCTGCAGGACTTACTTTAGATTCGGCATTAACATTAGAGAATGTAAAAAAATATGTCGAAGATAAAGATTATTCTTTTTTGTTACCAATAGAGTATGGTGTATCTGATTTGGAGAAAGTTCAGTTGACTGATGAGCAAGTAACTGAAATTAGTTTTGGTAGAACTATTAGACTGGCATCAAATCAACCTGTGTTAGCAGCATTTTCAGATGAAAAACTAATTGCAATTTTAACGTTGAGACAAGAAAATTTTTATAAGCCAAAAAAAGTTTTAATTTGAGGAAATAATGGAAATAATTCAATTTAATAATCACATAAAAGCAATCGATAATGCTGAAACTACTTTAGTTTTAGGATACTTTGATGCTCTTCACCTTGGTCATAAAGCCCTGTTTGATAAAGCAAAGGAAATTTCAAAAAAAGAAAATTTACCAATCATTACCTTAACATTTAATGAATCACCTAAATTAGCATTTGCTAAGTATACCCCTGATTTATTACTTCATATAACTTATCCGGAAAAAAGATATGAAAAATTTAAAGAGTATGGTGTTGATAAATTATATTTGACAGATTTCACGACGCAATTTTCTTTGACATCATCTGATGATTTTATCTCACAATATATTAAGAGATTGAATGCTAAATATGTTATTGTTGGATTTGATTACAAATTTGGTCATAATAGAACGGACTCAGATTACTTGGCTAGAAATTTTGACGGTCAAGTTATTACAATTGACGAAGTTCAGTTTGCAGGTCATAAAATAAGTTCAACTCGAATTAGACAATTATTATTAGAAGGAAATGTGCTAGAAGCCAATCAATTACTTGGTTATCAGTATGAAACAAGAGGCTTGGTTGTTCATGGGGATGCACGAGGAAGAACGATTGGTTTTCCAACAGCTAATTTAGCACCAATAGATAGAACTTATATTCCAGGTGACGGTGTTTATGTAACAGATGTCATTATAAATGGAGAACGCTATCGTTCAATGACAAGTGTTGGCAAAAATGTGACTTTTGGCGGAAAAGAATTGAGGCTAGAAGCGAACATTTTTGATTTTTCAGGTGACATTTATGGAGAATCCATCACAATCATTTGGCTAGAAAAAATCAGAGATATGGTTAAGTTTGCTGGTATTGAGGATTTAGTGACGCAACTTGAAGCTGATAAAAAAATCGCACAAAGTTGGGAAAAAGATAGCCAAATAGATTAAATTTTTATATAATAAGGACAATAAGTTTTTTTAGAGGAAAAAGAATGATTACCTTATTTTTATCACCGAGCTGTACAAGTTGCCGTAAAGCACGGTCTTGGCTATTAAATTATGAAGTTGATTTTGAAGAACATAATATTATTACAAGTCCACTTTCACAAGACGAATTAATGTCTATTTTATCGTTTACAGAAAATGGAACAGAAGATATTATTTCGACACGTTCAAAAGTCTTTCAAAAATTAGCTATAGACGTTGAAGAGTTGACAATATCTGATTTAATTCAATTAATAGCTGATAATCCTAGTCTATTACGTCGTCCAATCATTATGGATGATAAGAGGATGCAAATTGGTTTTAACGAGGATGAAATTAGGGCTTTCCTTTCTAGAGATTATCGTAAACAAGAATTACGTCAGGCTACTATTAGAGCGGAGATTGAAGGGTAATGTCACAAAAATATAGTTATCCGCTTGATTTAACTTGGAGCACTGAAGAAATATCATCAGTGCTTTATTTTTTGAATCAAGTTGAAAAAGCCTATGAAACAAAGGTTAAAGCTCAAGATATCTTGAAGGCTTACAATACTTATAAAAGTATTGTTAAGAGTAAGGCTCAAGAAAAACAAATCGATCGGGATTTTGAAAAAGTCAGCGGTTACTCAACTTATCACGTTGTCAAGGCTGCAAAAGAAAAAAGGGAAGGATTTATTTCTCTTGATAAATAAATTTAACTTTGCAAAAGAAGTGATTAGAGAAGCTGGTTCTTATATCAAGTCACAGATGTTTAATCAAGTTTCAATTGAAGAAAAGAGTCATTTTTCTGATTTGGTTACAGATATTGATAAATCAACACAAGACCTTATTATTGAAAAACTAAAAAACCATTACCCTAATGATCACATTATGGCAGAAGAAAATGATTGTTTTCATCCTATTTCTGATGGTAATGTATGGGTAATTGATCCAATTGATGGTACTGTAAATTTTATTGTCCAAAAAGAAAATTTCGCTGTCATGATTGCTTATTTTGAAAATGGTGTAGGTCAATTTGGACTTATATATGATGTTATGGAAGATACGCTTTATAGTGGGGGTGGTCAATTTAATGTCTATGCAAATGACAAATTACTTCCAAATTATCAAGATAAACCATTAAATAGGACCTTGATAGGGACAAATGCCTTAATGTTTGCTGAAAATGCTTATGGTATAAAAGATCTGGCTAATAAAACGTTAGGGATTCGTGTTTATGGTGGCTCTGGAATTTCAATGACATCAGTTATGAAAGGACATCTTCTAGCTTACTTTTCATACATCCAACCATGGGATTATGCAGCAGCTTTAATCATGGGTGAAAAACTTGGTTATACATTGATTGGTATAGATGGTAGCCCTTTAACATTTTGTGAAAGGCAAAAGATCATGTTTGTTCCGACATCAAAAATAGACTTCATACAAAAATATATTCATTTATAAAGCTTATTTCTAAAAGAAATAGGCTTTTTCAAGGTTCAAAACAAAAAATATATAGTATAATAGAGATATGTTGTTTCCAGAAGAATTCACTGAAAAATACAGTAATATATTAGCTAAAGAGGCGCCAGCTTTTTTTCAAAGTTTTGATCAAGAGCCAGTGTCTGCTTTTCGTGTTAATCCTTTAAAAAAAGTGCAAAAAACATTTGATAATCCCATACATAATACGAGATGGGGTTATTATGGGAAAATTAGTGGGAAGTCACCAGAACATGCAACTGGCTTAGTATATTCACAAGAACCTGCGGCACAGATGGTCGTTCAAGTAGCTTCACCACAAAAAAATATGAAGATACTAGATTTAGCTGCTGCACCAGGTGGAAAATCAACCCATTTGTTATCCTATCTTGAAAATACGGGACTATTAGTTTCAAATGAAATTTCAACAAAACGCTCTAAAGTTCTTGTTGAGAATATTGAGCGGTTTGGAGCTAGAAATGTTGTTGTTACTAATGAAAGTGCAGCTAATCTTTCTAGAGTTTTTAACGATTATTTTGATTTAATTGTGTTTGATGGCCCATGTTCTGGAGAAGGGATGTTTCGTAAAGATCCAAATGCCATTTCTTATTGGAGTGAACAATATCCAACTGAGTGTTCATTGTTACAAAAAGACATTTTAAAAGATACCTTAAAAATGCTAAAACCTGGAGGAAAATTAGTATATTCAACTTGTACCTGGTCCCTTGAAGAAAATGAAGATGTGGTCAATTGGTTGTTAGAGAACTATCCTTATCTTGAGGTAATGAATGTTAAAAAGCTAAATGGAATGGTTTCAGGGATAGAGCTAGAAGAAGTGGCACGGATGTACCCTCATCATTTTCGTGGCGAAGGTCAGTTTGTAGCAGTATTAAGAGATAATCGTCCCATATCCGACGCAAGAATAACTTTAAAAAATAAAAAAAATAGTCAAAATAACTTAAAAAAAGATCAAGCGAAGTTATGGCAGGCTTTTCAAAAGGAATCACTTTCGATAACTCTAGAAGGTCAATTTGATGTTTTTGGGCAAGAACTTTACCTTGTGCCTAAAGGACTCCCAGATATGAGTCGCTTAAAAATTGCTAGAAATGGATTACATCTTGGAACATTTAAGAAAAATCGATTCGAGCCCTCATTTGCTTTAGGGTTAGCTTTAACAACAGATGATGTAGTACAGTTTATTGAAATTGATATAGAACAGTATAAAGATTATGTTCAAGGTCGCACCATAACCTTATCTAAAACATATAGTAATGGATGGTATCAAGTGACTGTAAATGGTAATGGATTAGGATTTGCAAAGGTTGTTGGAAATGTATTGAAGAATTATTATCCTAAAGGATTACGTTTTCAAGCTTAATCTGTTATTGAACAATTTTTAAAGTTTAAAAGTGAAAATATGCTTTAAAAGAGCTTTATGATATGTTACTATTTCAATATGGGAATTAAAAATTCTCATTATTAATTTTTACGTTTAAAAATGAATAGGAAAATAAAAATGAAACTCAAGAAACGTTTTTTGGTATTAGCATTAGCCACATTTGCAGCGGTTAGTTTATCAGCTTGTTCTAAGTGGATTGATAAAGGTGAAACGATAACCTCTGTTGGCTCAACAGCACTTCAACCTCTGGTAGAAGCAGCAGCTGATGAATTTGGGCATAATCATATTGGTAAGTCCATTAATGTTCAAGGTGGTGGGTCAGGTACTGGTCTTTCACAAATTCAGTCTGGAGCCGTTCAAATTGGGAATAGTGATCTTTTTGCTGAAGAAAAAGACGGAATAGATGCCTCAAAATTAGTTGATCATCAAGTTGCAGTTGCTGGGATGGCAATCATTGTTAATAAAAAAGTTGATGTGAATAATATAACGACTGATCAACTTCGTAAAATTTTTACTGGTGAATACACTAATTGGAAACAATTAGGTGGAAAAGATATTGATATCACAGTGATTAATAGAGCTGCTAGTTCTGGTTCACGTGCGACTTTTGATGCAGTCGTTATGGACGGAAAAAATGCTAAGCAAAGTCAAGAACAAGATTCAAATGGAATGGTAAAATCAATTGTTTCTCAAACACCAGGAGCAATTTCTTACTTAGCCTTTGCTTATGTTGATTCCAGTGTGAAAACACCAAAATTGAATGGTTTTAAGCCAACTTCAAAAAATGTAACAACAAATGATTGGCCAATTTGGTCTTATGAACATATGTACACGAAAGGCCAACCAAAAGGGTTAACTAAAGAATTTTTAACATTCATGGAATCAGATGAAGTTCAAACGAAAATTGTCCATAATATGGGATATATTTCAATCAATGATATGAAAGTTAAAAAATCAGCTGATGGAAAAGTGTCAGCAAAGTAGAGAGGGAATTATGAAAAATCAAGATTTAGCTAAAGAATTAGCTTCACCTTCTAAAAATTCAAGATTAGAAACATTTGGTCGTACCATAACTTTTCTTTGTTTAGGTTTAATCGTGTTTATTGTTGCAATGATTTTAATTTTTGTCGCACAAAAAGGGTTATCTACTTTCTTTGTTGATAAAATTAATATTTTTGATTTTCTGTTTGGAAAAGAGTGGCAACCAAGTGTTAAAGGTTCAAATGGAAAACCAATGCTTGGTGCACTACCAATGATCACAGGCTCATTCATTGTTACTATATTATCAGCTTTAATCGCAACACCTTTTGCAATAGGAGCAGCAGTGTTTATGACAGAAATTTCACCTAAATATGGTGCCAAAATTCTACAACCAGCAGTTGAACTTCTGGTTGGTATACCTTCTGTTGTTTATGGATTTATTGGTTTGCAAGTCATAGTACCATTGGTGAGGTCTATTTTTGGTGGTACAGGATTTGGTATTTTATCAGGGGTCTGTGTTTTATTTGTCATGATACTTCCGACAGTTACTTTTATGACAACAGATAGTTTGAGAGCAGTTCCAAGACACTATCGTGAGGCTAGTTTAGCAATGGGAGCTACAAGATGGCAAACTATTTGGCGTGTTATCTTAAATGCTGCAAGACCTGGAATTTTTACTGCCATCATTTTTGGTATGGCTCGTGCTTTTGGTGAAGCACTTGCTATTCAAATGGTTGTCGGTAACTCTGCAGTCATGCCAACGTCTTTGACAACGCCAGCAGCAACTCTAACGTCTGTTTTGACCATGGGTATTGGTAATACTGTTATGGGAACTGTTCAAAATAATGTTCTTTGGTCTTTAGCCTTGGTTCTATTATTAATGAGTTTAGCCTTTAATTCACTTGTTAAATTAATTACGAAAGAGAGAAAGAGAAATTATGAACGCTAAAAAAATGGATAAATTAGCAACTGGTCTGCTTTATACAATTGCAGCTATCATCGTTGCTATCTTAGCTTCTCTTATCCTTTATATTCTTGTGAGAGGTTTGCCTCATATTAGTTGGCATTTTTTAACTGGACAATCATCTTCTTATGAAGCAGGTGGAGGAATTGGAATTCAGCTTTACAATTCATTCTTCCTTCTAGTAATTACCCTCATTATTTCAATTCCACTTTCTTTAGGTGCTGGTGTTTATTTATCTGAGTATGCTAAAAAAGGTCGACTTACTGATTTTATAAGAACCTGTATTGAAATTTTGTCATCCCTTCCTTCAGTTGTTGTCGGACTATTTGGTTATCTTATTTTTGTTGTCCAATTTCAATATGGATTTTCAATCATTTCTGGTGCATTAGCCCTAACCGTATTTAATCTGCCACAAATGACAAGAAACGTAGAAGACAGTTTAAGAAATGTTCATCATACACAACGTGAAGCTGGTTTAGCTCTTGGAATTTCAAGATGGGAAACTGTTTTACATGTCGTTATCCCAGAAGCCTTGCCTGGAATTGTTACAGGTATTGTACTGGCATCAGGTCGTATTTTTGGTGAAGCAGCTGCCTTAATCTACACTGCAGGACAATCAGCTCCTGCGCTTGATTGGTCAAACTGGAACCCATTAAGTGTCACAAGTCCAATTTCAATTTTCCGTCAATCTGAAACATTAGCTGTTCATATTTGGAAGGTTAACAGTGAAGGAACAATTCCTGATGGAACATTAGTTTCAGCCGGAAGTGCAGCTGTTTTATTAATTTTTATATTAATTTTCAACTTATCAGCTCGATTTATTGGAAAACAAATTCACTCTAAAATGACGGCTGCAAAGTAATCTAGGAGATAATTTACTCATGACAGAATATAACTGGAACGAAAGGCATATCCTTACTTTTCCTGACGATAACATAGCTTTAGCTACAAAAGATTTACATGTTTATTATGGTGGTAAAGAAGCTATCAAAGGAATCGATATGCAGTTTGAAAAAAATAAAATTACTGCTTTAATTGGACCATCAGGTTGTGGTAAGTCAACCTATTTACGAAGTCTAAACCGCATGAATGACACCATTGATATTGCTAATGTTACTGGTCAAATTTTATATGAAGGAATTGATGTTAATAGCAAAGATATGAATGTTTATGAGATTCGTAAACATATCGGTATGGTATTTCAAAGACCAAATCCATTTGCTAAGTCAATCTATCGTAATATTACTTTTGCATATGAAAGAGCTGGTATCAAAGATAAAAAAGTCTTGGATGAGATTGTTGAAACTTCTTTAAAACAAGCTGCTCTTTGGGAACAGGTCAAAGACGATTTGCACAAATCTGCATTCACTTTATCAGGTGGTCAACAACAACGTCTTTGTATTGCTAGAGCTATTGCAGTTAAACCTGATATTCTTCTTATGGATGAGCCTGCTTCAGCCTTAGACCCAATTGCAACAATGCAACTCGAAGAAACGATGTTTGAACTTAAAAAGAACTATACCATTATTATTGTAACGCATAACATGCAACAAGCAGCTCGTGCAAGTGATTATACTGCCTTTTTCTATTTAGGCGATTTAATTGAATACGATAAAACTAAAAATGTTTTCCAAAATGCACGTTGTCAAACAACAAATGACTATGTCTCTGGACATTTTGGTTAGAAAGGAAAATCATTCATGTCAGAACCTATTCTAAAAGTAAATGATTTATCTGTTTACTATAACAAGAAGAAAGTCCTTAATAAGGTTTCTGTAGATTTTATTGAAAATGAAATAACGGCTTTAATTGGACCTTCAGGATCAGGTAAATCAACGCTTTTACGTTCTATTAACCGTATGAACGATTTAAATCCTGAAGTAACAACGACTGGTTCCATTGTTTATAATGGTCATAATATATATAGTCCTAGAACAGATACTGTTGATCTTAGAAAAGAAATTGGAATGGTTTTTCAACAACCAAATCCTTTTCCAATGACCATTTATGAAAATGTTGTTTATGGCTTAAGATTAAAAGGCATTAATGATAAAAAAGTATTAGATGAGGCAGTAGAGTCATCTTTGATTGGTGCATCAATTTGGGATGAAGTTAAAGATCGACTTCATGACTCAGCATTAGGTTTGTCAGGTGGACAGCAGCAACGTGTTTGTATTGCTCGTGTTCTTGCTACCAGTCCAAAAATTATTTTACTAGATGAACCGACATCGGCACTTGATCCTATTTCTGCAGGAAAAATTGAAGATACCTTATTTACCTTGAAAAAAGATTATACGATGGTTGTCGTGACAAGATCAATGCAACAAGCTTCACGTATTTCTGATAAAACAGGCTTCTTCTTAGGTGGCGATTTGTTAGAATTTGGCAATACGAAATCAATGTTTATGAACCCTAAACGAAAAGAAACAGAAGACTATATTTCTGGTAAGTTTGGTTAAAAATTAAAAAGTATTTTGAAAGAAAGAGATACCTAATATGTTAAGAACAAAATTTGAAGAAGAATTGGATAAATTGCATAATCAATTTTATTCAATGGGTACAGAAGTCCTTGGCCAGATTAATCGTTCAGTTCGAGCTTTTGTTAGCCATGACAGAGATTTAGCCAAAAATGTTATTGAAAACGATGAAGTTATTAATACTGACGAAACTAAACTTGAAAAAAAATCACTAGAAATTATCGCACTGCAACAACCGGTATCAATTGATTTACGAAAAGTTATTACTGTTTTGAAAGCTTCAAGTGATGTTGAAAGAATGGGAGACCATGCTGCTTCAATAGCAAAAGCTACCATTCGTATGAAAGGTGAAGAAAGAATCCCTGTTGTTGAAGAAAAAATCAATGAAATGGGTAAAGCAGTAAAAGTCATGGTAGAAGATGCTTTAAATGTCTATATCACAGCAGATGTTGACAAAGCTTATGAAATTGCAGCTTCTGATGAAATTATTGATAATTACTTTAGGGATATTCAAAATTTAGCAGTAGAAGAAATTCGAAAAACACCAGATGCAGCTTTTGCTGGTAAAGAATACTTCCAAGTTTTAATGTTTTTAGAACGAATTGGTGATTATGCTAAAAATATATGTGAATGGGTAGTTTACTTAAAAACCGGAAAAATCATCGAATTATAAAGGAGTTTTATGAAATCTGTAGAACATTATGTCCAAAAATTTGTACCTGAAAATTACAATATCTTCTTGGATATTAATCGTGAAACAAAATCTTTTTTAGGTAATGTTGCTATTAATGGAGAAGCATTGGATTATCATATTTCACTTCACCAAAAAGACTTGATAGTTACTTCTATATTGCTTGATAACGAAGAACTACAATTTTCAGTAGATGATGAAAATGATTCAATCCACGTTGATTTACCTGATACGGGCATGATGACGCTTGTTATTGAATTCTCTGGTCATATTACTGATAATATGACTGGGATTTATCCTTCTTACTATCAAATTGATGGACAACGAAAAGAAATTATTTCAACACAGTTTGAAAGTCATTTTGCCCGTGAAGCTTTTCCATGTATTGATGAGCCTGAAGCTAAAGCAACATTTGATTTAAGTCTAAAATTTGATCAAAAAGAAGGTGAAGTTTGTCTTTCTAATATGCCTGAAAGTAATGTTTCACTTCGTGAAGAAACGGGTCTTTGGACGTTTGAAACGACTCCACGAATGTCTTCTTACCTTTTGGCCTTTGCTTTTGGAGAATTACACGGTAAAGTAGCTAAAACAAAAAACGGAACTAGTGTTGGTGTATATGCAACAACATCACATCCATTGACTTCAGTTGATTTCTCACTTGACATCGCTGTCAGAGTTATTGATTTTTACGAAAATTATTTTGGGGTCAAATACCCTATTCCACATTCTTTCCATGTCGGTTTACCAGATTTTTCTGCTGGAGCTATGGAGAATTGGGGATTGATCACCTATAGAGAAATCTATTTATTAGTTGACAAAAATTCGACAGTATCAAGTCGTCAACAAGTAGCATTAGTTGTAGCACATGAAATTGCGCATCAATGGTTCGGTAACTTAGTTACAATGAAATGGTGGGATGATCTATGGTTAAACGAAAGTTTTGCCAATATGATGGAATATGTTTCTGTAGATGCTATTGAACCTGATTGGAATATCTTTGAAGATTTCCAAACGAGTGGTGTACCATTAGCATTAAAACGTGATGCTACTGATGGTGTTCAATCTGTACATGTTACTGTTAACCATCCTGATGAAATCAATACTTTATTTGACCCTGCTATCGTATATGCCAAAGGTAGTCGTTTAATGCATATGTTAAGACGTTGGCTTGGTGATAAAGACTTTGCAGCTGGCTTAAAAGTGTATTTTGAACGTCATCAGTACCATAATACTATTGGACAAGACTTATGGCGTGCCTTAAGTGAAACTTCAGGAAAAGACGTTTCAAGCTTTATGGATGCATGGTTAGAACAACCTGGTTATCCAGTTGTTACAGCTGAAGTGGTTGACAATAATCTTGTTATTAGTCAAGAACAGTTCTTTATTGGAGAAGGTGAAAATAAAGACAGAGTTTGGCCAATTCCATTAAATGCAACATGGGAAGAAATTCCTGAAACATTGAACCAAAAAGAAATCATTATTCCAAATTTTGATCAATTATTAAAAAAGTATAAAGGTGCTTTACGTTTCAATACTGAAAATACAGCGCACTTTATTTCTAATTATAAAGGGCCATTGTTCCTTGAAATTCTGAAAGAATTTTCTCAACTTGACAAAACATCTAAAGCACAAGTCTTACAAGAAAGAAGACTCCTTTCAGAGAGTGGTAGAGAAGTTTATGCGGATCTAATACCTGTCGTTGCAGAATTAACTGAAGCTAAATCTTATTTGGAAGCATCAGCTATTAGTCAAATTATTTCAGCACTGAAAGATTTCGTTGATGACGGTTCGGCAGAAGAACAGTCGTTGAAACATATCGTTAATGCTATTTTCTTATCTGATCTTAAGAGATTAGGATTTGAAAAACATGCCGATGAATCTGATGAAGATGAAATGATTCGTCGGATTATGTTATCGCAACTCTTATTTACAGATCATCTGGAAACCAGCCAGTTTCTTGATAACATCTATACAGAGTATCAAAATTCATTTAATGAGATTCCTGCTGCTCTTAGACGGTTTGTATTGATTAATCAAATCAAACATCATGAAAGTGATGCATTAATTCAAACTTATTTTGAAAACTATGTTAATACAAAAGACAATAATATTAGAATTGATATCACAATGGCTTTAGCTTATACGAAATCACATGAAACTATCAGTCGTATTTTAGTTAGCTTGAAGGATAAAGATATTATTAAACCTCAAGATTTGTCTTCTTGGTATAATGCATTATTAAGTCATGATTTTACTCAAGATTATGTTTGGGATTGGGCACGAACTAATTGGGAATGGATTAAAGATTCACTTGGAGGAGATATGAGTTTTGATAAATTTGTCATTTATCCAGCTTCACATTTCAAAACAAAAGTGAGATTAACAGAATTTAAAGACTTCTTCCAACCTCAATTAGATGATATGGCTATCAGTAGAAATATCGTTATGGGAATCAATGAAATTACTGCAAAACTTAAACTCATGAACCAGCAAAAAGATACTGTGGAGTATTCTCTTAGACAATATTAAGAAAAAAACTACTAGGCATGCCTAGTAGTTTTTTAGGTTAAGTTAAGGTAAATGCGATATTGTAAGTAAAAATGATATAATAGTGTGTATAGGAGAGACTGATATGATAAAGATATTATTAATTGAAGACGATTTAAGTTTATCTAATTCTGTTTTTGACTTTTTAGATGATTTTGCTGATGTTTTACAAGTGTTTGACGGTGAAGAAGGTCTTTACGAAGCTGAAAGTGGTGTTTACGACCTCATACTTTTAGATTTGATGTTGCCTGAAAAAAATGGTTTTCAAGTACTAAAAGAACTTCGCGAAAAAGGAATTTCAACACCTGTTCTTATTATGACTGCCAAAGAAGCATTAGACGATAAAGGTCACGGTTTTGAGCTTGGCGCTGATGATTATTTGACCAAACCATTTTATCTTGAAGAACTAAAAATGAGAATTCAAGCATTACTGAAACGTTCAGGTAAGTATAACGATTCCAATCTAACTTATGGAGATTTGGTAATTGATACTTCTAGGAAACTAGCCTTAGTTGATGGCAATGAAATTGAATTTCTAGGAAAAGAATTTGATCTACTAGTCTATTTTTTACAAAATCAAAATGTCATTTTGCCTAAATCTCAAATTTTTGATAGAATCTGGGGATTTGATAGTGACACAACAATTTCTGTAGTTGAAGTTTATGTTTCAAAAATTCGTAAAAAACTAAAAGGCACTAAATTTGGGAATGATTTACAAACATTACGCAGTGTGGGGTATATGCTAAAAAATGCTGACTAAAGTTTCAAAAAATCTAAAATCAGGTACATTTAGTCATTTTTTTCATTTTTTTACTGTCTTCACAGGTATCTTTTTAGTAATGACGATTCTCATTTTACAAATAATGAAGTTTGGTGTTTATTCAAGTGCAGATTCTAGTTTGAAATCAGTATCAAATAATGCCACAGATTATGCTGAAAAAACAATGGAAAGAATGATATCACTTTACGGTAGTTCTGATAAGCCAAATACCTCAAGTAATGAAAAAGCAAAACCTTTAAATGATTTGACTGCTAATATGGATATTGTTCTTTTTTCTAAAGACGGTACCGTTTTAAATCCATTTGATACCTTCAGTGCCTTTCATTCATTTAGTTTGCATAGACGTGTTTTAAATGAAATTGTCACGACAAGCTCGACTAATTTATATGGGCATGAGGAAACATACCATACCATAACCCTAAAAATTAAGAGCCCAAACTATCCTGAAATTGCTTACATGATGGTTGTTGTAAACGTAGAACAACTAGAAGAGGCAAATACAAGATATGAAAAAATTATTATCATTATCATGGTGATTTTCTGGCTAATTTCAATTGGTGCTAGTATATATTTAGCAAACTGGAGTCGAAAACCAATATTAGAAAGTTATGAAAAACAAAAAGAATTTGTTGAAAATGCTAGTCATGAGTTAAGGACACCATTAGCTGTCTTGCAAAACCGCCTAGAGTCTCTTTTTAGAAAACCCGAGACGACTATTATTGATAATAGTGAAAGCATTGCTTCAAGTTTAGAAGAAGTAAGAAATATGCGGATTTTAACAACTAATTTATTAAACTTAGCGCGAAGAGACGATGGTTTAAAACCTGAATTAGCACAAATTAATCCTACTTTCTTTGATGATATTTTTAAAAATTATGAGTTAATAGCTGAAGATAATGGCAAACATTTAACAGTTACAAATTTGTTATCCAAATCAATCAAATCTGATAAAACACTATTAAAACAATTAATGACTATTTTGTTTGATAACGCAATGAAATACACGGAAGAAGATGGCCATATTAGTATTACAATAGATGCAAGTGACAAGTTGTTCTATTTTACTATTAAAGATGATGGACCAGGCATTAATGAAGCAGATAAGAAAAAGATATTTGATCGTTTTTATAGGGTTGATAAAGCTAGAACACGTCAAAAAGGTGGTTTTGGACTAGGCCTTTCTTTAGCATATCAAATTGTAGAATCGCTTAAAGGAACAATTGAAGTCAAAGATAATAAACCCAAAGGAACTGTTTTTGAAGTGAGAATTTAAAAGAACTTCGGTTTATAGAAGTTCTTTTTTTTTTAAGAAAAAGAAAAAACTCCATTTGGAGTTTTCATTGGTTTATTATTTAGCCAATTTTGCAGCAAGGCGTGCTTTATCGCGACTAGCTTTATTTTGATGAATCAATCCTTTTGATTCAGCTCTGTCGATGCTTGAAGAAGCAGCGCGGAAAAGCTCTTCAGTTGGATTTGCTTCAAATGCTTTGATTGCAGAACGCATAGCTGATTTTTGTGCTGAGTTTTTTTCATTACTCTTAACGTTAAGTTCAGCACGTTTGATAGCTGATTTAATATTTGCCAATGTTTTCACCTCCAAATTAATCTAACTATATCATTATATAGAATAATAAGCTTTTTGGCAAGTCTTTATCACTTTTTGAGATAAATTTCATCAATTTTGTGTTGACTGGTTTTGTGCATGATAAGATCTGCTCTATGACGAGTTGGTGCGATGTAATTTTCAAGATTTACTAAATTAATAGTTTTCCAAGTATCCTTAGCTAGTTGCATAGCTTTATCATGCCCCATCTCTAAGAAACGATGATAATAATTTTCGGGTTCTAATTGAGCAATGTTTAGTAAACTTTCAAATCTTTCTAAATACCAGCTTTCAATAAGTTGACTATTAGCATCAATGTAAATTGAGAAATCAAAATAATCAGTCATATAGAGATTGTTATTTTGTAGATTTTGGAAAATATTAATGCCTTCAATAATTAAAAAATCGGGACAAGAAATGTCTTGCTCTTGATTAGGAATGATATCGTAAATTTCGTGAGAATAAACAGGGATAGTAGCATTACCGCCATCTCTCATAGTATCTAAAAAGTTTAAAAGTAATTCCATATTGTAAGATTCTGGAAAACCTTTACGATTTAAAATGTTATGTTGAATGAGATATTGATTGGGATATAAAAAGCCATCGGTAGTTACCATTTCAACTTTACTCTCTTTGAAGGATCGTGATAAGAGTAATTGCAATAGTCGACTCGTTGTAGATTTTCCTACTGCAACTGATCCTGAAATTCCGATAATAAAAGGACGTTTAGAAATTTCTCTTTTTAAAAAAAGGCTTTTAGAAAATAAAAGATTTTCTTGGTTATTTTTATAAATTTGGATGAGTGATATTAGAGGGAGATAAATATCAATAACATCTTGGATATTAATATTATCATTAAGACTTTTTATAGATTCTAATTCCGCTTCAGAAAGTAGAGGTTTCTTGGTTTCATGTAAGCCTTTCCAAAAATCTCTAGAAACAGCTTCAAAAGTCATTAAATCGTTTGTCATGATAATCTCCTCAAAATACAATAACTTATTATAACATTTTATTTTAAGATAAACATTTTTAAAAAATTTATAATTTGTTTTGTCAAACCAAAATGGTAAATTCAATCATAGAAAATTAAGAAGTAGATTAAATGAAATCATTCACATGAAGTATTGTTCGTAAAAAGCGAATATTAAAAGCTTTTCTCTATTTTTAGAATCGATTTGTAAGCGATTGCAGTATTGTCAAGGGGAATGAAGTGTGGTAAAATGAAAAAGCAACTTAAGAGTCAGGTGAAATAATGAATAATATGTATTTTACCCAAAATCCAAATAGCGAACATGACATTCATGACTTAAATGTTACTCTTTTAGGAGAAAAATTCAAGTTTTATTCGGATTCTGGTGTTTTTTCAAAAAAAATGATTGACTATGGAAGTCAAGTTTTGTTGAATAATTTAGATATAAATACAAATGATAGCTTGTTAGATGTCGGATGTGGTTACGGTCCATTAGGAATTGCTTTAGCAAAGGTATTTCAATTAGGTGTTACTATGGTTGATATTAATGAAAGAGCGATAAATTTAGCACAAAAAAATGCAGCTCGAAATGGCGTTAAAGCTTCAATTAAACAGTCAAACTTATACGAAAATGTTCAAGGACAATTTAACCATATAATTAGTAATCCGCCGATAAGAGCTGGTAAAAAAGTAGTGCATCAAATAATTGAAAAAAGCAAAGAACATTTATCTAATAATGGTGATTTAACAATTGTTATCCAAAAAAAGCAAGGTGCACCTAGCGCCAAAGAAAAAATGCAAATGGTTTTTGGTAACTGTGAAATTATTAAGAAAGATAAAGGTTACTATATTCTCAGAAGTTATAAATAGTGAATAATTTCATTTTCATAAAGGGCTTACAGAATTCTAAAAAAATGCTAAAATATGAGTTGAAAAAATTAATTCTCTGGCCCAATTTTAAACAAAATAAAGGTTAAGGAGATTAATTGATTGGTTGAGAATGACTTAGTATCACTTGCTAAAAATGCAAGTAAAAATGCTTATGTCCCCTATTCACACTTTCCGATAGGAGCAGCTGTTAAAACAAAAGATGGAAAAATATTTACAGGTTGTAATATTGAGAATGCCAGTTTTGGTTTAACTAATTGTGGAGAACGTACCGCAATTTTTAAAGCAGTTTCTGAAGGTTATACTAATTTTTCTGAAATTGCCATTTATGGTGAGGCTGAAGAACCAGTCTCTCCTTGTGGAGCTTGTCGTCAAGTTATGGCTGAATTTTTTGAGCCATCAGCTAAGGTTACACTTATATCCAAAAAAGGTGAGACGGTCGAGATGACGGTCGGAGGGTTACTTCCCTATTCTTTTACAGATTTAAATTAAAAGTTATCTGTACTTTCTATTGTCCTTTAAGTCATTTCGACTTAAATTAATTTAGTAGCAACACTTGTTGTTTATATGTTTTTTAGGAGGGTTCATATCAATGAACAAGAAAATTATTGGTGTTAGTTTGGCTTCAGTTGCCTTACTTAGTCTTGCTGCATGTGGTCACCGTGGTGCTTCAAATTCTGGTAAAAGTAAAACAGATTTGAAAGCAGCTATCGTTACTGATACAGGTGGTGTTGATGATAAATCATTTAACCAATCAGCTTGGGAAGGTTTAAAAGCTTGGGGTAAAGAAAATGGCCTTTCAAAAGGTTCTGGTTATGATTACTTCCAATCTCAAAGTGAATCAGAATACGCAACTAATATCGATACAGCAGTTTCAAGTGGTTATAACGTTGTTTATGGTGTTGGTTTCTCACTAAAAGACGCTTTATCTAAAGCTGCAGATGACAATAAAGATAATAAATTTGTTATTATTGATGACGTGATTACAGGTAAAGATAATGTAGCTAGTGTTACTTTTGCTGACAATGAAGCAGCTTACTTAGCTGGTATTGCAGCTGCAAAAACTACCAAATCAAAAGTTATTGGTTTCGTAGGTGGTATGGAAGGTACAGTTCTTACTCGTTTTGAAAAAGGTTTCAAAGCAGGAGTGGAATCTGTAGATAAAACAATTAAAGTGAAAGTTGATTATGCTGGATCTTTTGGAGATGCTGCTAAAGGTAAGACAATTGCTGCAGCACAATATGCCGCAGGTGCTGATGTCGTTTATCAAGTTGCTGGTGGTACTGGAGCTGGTGTTTTCAATGAAGCAAAATCTATCAACGAAACTAAAAAAGAATCTGAAAAAGTTTGGGTTCTAGGTGTTGACCGTGACCAAAAAGATGAAGGTAATTACACTTCAAAAGACGGTAAAAAATCAAACTTCGTTCTAGCTTCTACTATTAAAGAAGTAGGAAAATCAGTCCAATTGATTAACAAAAAAATTGAAGACAAAAAATTCCCAGGTGGTAAAACAACAGTTTATGGACTTAAAGACGGTGGTGTAAATATCGCTAATGACAATCTTTCAAGTGATGTTGTTAAAGCTGTAAATGAAGCAAAATCTAAAATTAAATCAGGTGATATTACAGTACCTGAAAAATAAAAAAGGTTAATTGTCAAAATGGAGCGACCTTCGTCGGTCGCCCTTTTTGACACTGAGATATGCTTTATCTCAGTAAAGCTTGCCATAATTGGTGAGTTTTACTGAAAAAAAGGTTATACTGAAAGGAAGCACCGCATGACACAACATGTCATAGAAATGAAAGAAATCACTAAAAAATTTGGTGATTTTGTGGCAAATGACCACATTAACCTTAATGTCAGAAAAGGTGAAATTCTTGCTCTCTTAGGAGAAAATGGAGCAGGAAAATCAACTTTGATGAATATGTTAGCAGGGTTATTGGAACCAACTAGTGGAAAAATTGTTATTAACGGAAAAGAAGTTTCAATTGATTCGCCATCTAAGTCAGCACATCTAGGCATTGGGATGGTCCATCAACATTTTATGTTGGTTGAAGCATTTACTGTTGCCGAAAATATTATTTTAGGGAATGAGACTGTCAAAAATGGCGTTCTCGATATTAAGACAGCTAGTAAAGAAATCACAGAACTGTCTGAAAAATATGGCTTATCTGTTAATCCATCAGCAAAAATTGCTGATATTTCAGTAGGTGCACAACAACGTGTTGAAATTCTTAAAACACTGTATAGAGGGGCAGACATTTTAATATTTGATGAGCCCACAGCAGTTCTAACACCTGCTGAAATTAAAGAGTTAATGTCTATTATGAAAAACCTTGTTAAAGAAGGAAAATCAATAGTATTAATTACTCACAAATTAGATGAGATTAGAACAGTTGCAGATAGAGTTACAGTTATCCGTCGTGGTAAAAGTATTGAAACTGTTGATGTCGCAGGTGCGACTTCTCAAGAATTAGCTGAAATGATGGTAGGGAGATCGGTTTCATTTGTTACTGAAAAGTCTGCATCACAACCTAAAGAAACTGTCTTAGAAATTAATAATCTTGAAGTTGACGAAAATCGTGGGGTTTTAGCAGTCAAGGGCTTGTCTTTGGATGTCAGAGCTGGTGAGATTGTTGGTATTGCTGGAATCGATGGTAATGGACAAAGTGAACTTGTCCAGGCCATAACAGGTCTTCGCAAAGTAAAATCTGGTTCTATTAAAATTAAAGGAAAAGAAATCAAACATCTTTCTTCTCGTCAAATTACGGAATTAAGTGTTGGTCATGTACCTGAAGACAGACACAGAGATGGTTTAATTTTAGATTTAACACTTGCAGAAAATACTGCCTTACAAACTTATTATAAAGAACCATTGAGTAAAAATGGCATTTTAAACTACAATAAAATTAATGCCTATGCTAGAAAATTAATGCAAGAATTTGATGTACGTGGAGCAAATGAATTAGTGCCAGCTAAAGGTTTCTCTGGTGGAAATCAACAAAAAGCAATTATTGCTCGTGAAGTTGATCGAGATCCCGACTTATTAATTGTCAGCCAACCAACTCGCGGATTAGACGTTGGTGCTATTGAATATATTCACAAACGTCTCATAGAAGAAAGAGACAAAGGGAAAGCTGTATTGGTGGTTAGTTTTGAATTAGATGAAATCTTAAACTTATCTGATAGAATCGCAGTTATCCATGATGGAAAAATTCAAGGAATAGTTCAACCAGGAAATACTAATAAACAAGAATTAGGTATTCTAATGGCTGGTGGAACTGTTAATAAGGAGGAAACTCATGTCTAAAAAGGCACAACAAATAGCAGTACCTTTGATCTCAGTTTTACTTGGATTTATTTTAGGTGCGATTGTCATGTTAATTTTTGGCTATGATCCTGTTTGGGGTTATGAAGGCCTATTTCAAATTGCATTTGGTAGTGTTAAAAATATTAGTGAAATTTTAAGAGCTATGGGACCACTTATCTTGATTGCTCTTGGGTTTACAGTTGCAAGTCGTGCTGGATTTTTCAATATTGGGCTTTCTGGACAAGCACTTTCTGGCTGGATTGCTTCTGTTTGGTTTGCTTTAGCTAATCCAAATATGCCTAAACCATTATTAGTTGTCCTTACAGTTATCATTGGTATGATTGCAGGTGGTATTGCAGGAGCAGTACCTGGTATTCTCAGAGCTTTCTTGGGAACCAGTGAAGTTATTGTTACGATCATGATGAATTACATCATCTTATATGTTGGTAACGCTATTGTTCAAAAAGGATTACCACAGCAATATAAGCAAAGTATCGACTCGACTATACAAGTCAGTAAGAATGCTTCCTATCAAACAGAGTGGCTTGCATCATTAACAAATAATTCGAGAATTAATATTGGTATCTTCTTTGCGCTTGCTGCAATTGTACTTATTTGGTTCTTGCTAAATAAAACAACACTTGGCTTTGAAATTCGTTCAGTGGGATTAAATCCACATGCTAGTGAATATGCCGGAATGTCTGCTAAACGAACAATTATTCTATCAATGATTATTTCAGGTGCACTTGCTGGTTTAGGTGGTGTCGTTGAAGGACTAGGAACTTTCCAAAATGTCTTTGTGCAACCGTCATCTTTAGCAATTGGTTTTGATGGAATGGCGGTCAGTTTATTAGCCGCAAATAATCCTATTGGGATATTTTTCTCTGCATTCTTATTTGCTGTTTTAAATATTGGTTCTCCAGGAATGAATATTGCTGGTATTCCGCCAGAATTAGTTAAAGTCGTAACGGCTTCGATTATTTTCTTTGTTGGAGCTCACTATATCATTGAACGATTTATCAAACCAAAAAAGCAATTGAAAGGCGGTAAATAAGATGAGTGTTACAACGATTTTAGCCTTATTAATGTCTTCAATGTTGATTTATGCCACACCACTTATTTTTACAAGTATTGGTGGAACATTCTCTGAAAGAGCTGGTGTTGTAAATGTTGGGCTTGAAGGAATTATGGTTATGGGTGCATTTTCTGCCATTGTTTTCAACTTAGAATTTGCAGAAACTTTTGGTCAAGCAACACCTTGGATTTCTGTTCTCGTAGGTGGTATTGTTGGTTTAATTTTTTCGTTGATACATGCAGTTGCAACAATCAATTTTAGAGCTGATCACATTGTTAGTGGTACAGTACTTAATTTATTGGCTCCTTCTTTAGCTGTCTTTCTTGTAAAGGCATTCTATGGCAAGGGACAGACTGATAACATTCAGCAGTCATTTGGTAAATTTGATTTTCCTTTGTTATCACATATTCCAATCATTGGTAAAATATTCTTTTCTAATACGACCTTGATTGGTTATCTAGCAGTTGCGTTTTCATTTTTAGCTTGGTTCATCCTTTATAAGACGAGATTTGGTTTACAATTGAGATCTGTCGGGGAACATCCGCAAGCTGCTGATACGCTTGGTATCAAAGTTTATCATTTGAAATATTATGGTGTAATGATTTCAGGATTTTTAGGTGGTATAGGTGGTGCTATCTATGCACAATCAATCTCTGTTAACTTTGCAGCAACAACAATCTTAGGTCCTGGTTTTATTTCTTTAGCAGCTATGATTTTTGGTAAATGGAATCCAGTAGGAGCAATGTTATCAAGTTTATTCTTTGGTTTATCACAAAGTTTAGCAGTTATTGGTAGTCAATTACCTCTTCTTCAAGATATTCCTGCGGTTTATCTTCAGATTGCACCTTATGTCTTTACCATTATTGTATTGTCTGCATTCTTTGGTCAAGCAGTTGCTCCAAAAGCTGATGGTATCAATTATATTAAATCTAAATAACATAAAAAAAGGAGTCCTTCGGGACTTCCTTTTTTTATTAGTTGATATAGCCATTTATTTCGCTTTCAATTGCTGAAATTTTGTCTTCAGCATCTTTCAATGAGTTTCCAACTGTAGCAATATAGAATTTGATTTTTGGTTCAGTACCTGATGGTCTAACAGCTAGCCATGAATCGTCACTCAAGGTATATTTTAGAACATTGCTTGGTGGTGTTGTTAAATTTCCAAGTCCAGCAGAAGTGGTAACGGTTTGTGTTAAGAAATCTTCCGTTTTTGTGATTTCGGTATTATTAAATAATTTTGGTGTTTGATTACGGAATTTATCCATAATTTTTTTAATTTCAGCTGCGCCATCGACTCCAGACAGTGTCACAGAAATTGTTTTCTCAGCAAAGTAGCCATATTCTTTATAGATTTCATCAATTCCATCAGCCAATGTCAAACCACGAGAACGATAGTAAGCAGCAATTTCAGCTACAATTAATACTGCTTGAATGGCATCTTTATCTCTTACAAATGGTTTTATAAGGTAGCCAAAACTTTCTTCAAATCCGAACATATAGGTGTAATTGTGCTTTTCTTCGAATTCTTGGATTTTTTCAGCGATAAATTTAAAGCCTGTTAAGACATTAAACATTGTAGCACCGTAACTTTCAGCTATTTTTGTAACTAGTTCGGTAGACACAATTGATTTAGCTAATGCAGGATTTTCTGGTAAAGTTGCTGCAGTCTTATGTGCTTCTAAGATATACTTAGCAATGATAGCTCCAATTTGGTTTCCAGATAAGTTTTTATAAGACCCATCTTCTTGACGAATTTCGACACCTAATCTATCAGCATCGGGGTCTGTAGCAACTAAAACATCCGCGTCAATATCTTTCCCAATTTCTTCAGCTAAAGCAAATGCTTCTTGACTTTCTGGATTTGGAGATTTTACAGTAGAAAAATCAGGATCAGGATTAGCTTGTTTTTCAACAACAACTACTGAATCAAAACCAGCTTGTGCTAAAGCTCGTCTTGTTAACATTTCACCTGTTCCATGAAGTGGCGTGTAAACAATTTTCATGTTTTTGCCATACTCGTTAATCAAATCTTGATTAATGTTGACTTCTCTAACTTCTTTTAGGTATTCTTTGTCAACATCTTCACCAATCACTTGAATTAAACCAGAAGATTTTGATTCCTCCAAGTCAGCTAATTCAATTGTAAATGGCTGCTCAATAGCACGTATGTATTCTGTAAGAGCATCAGCATCTTGTGGAGGCATTTGTCCACCATCTTGACCATATACTTTGTAACCATTAAATGGTGCAGGATTATGACTAGCAGTAACCATAATACCTGCAAAAGCATTAAGGTGACGTACTGCAAACGATAATTCAGGTGTTGGTCTTAAACTTTCAAAGACATAAGATTGAATACCGTGTTGCGCAAGGACTTGAGCAGATTCAAAGGCAAATTCAGAAGAGAAGTGACGAGAATCGTAAGCAATTGCAACACCACGTTTTTTAGCTTCGTCTCCCTTAGATTCAACAAGTTTAGCTAAACCTTCAGTAGCTTGACGAACAACATAAATATTGATTCTATTAGTACCAGCCCCAATAATACCACGCATTCCAGCAGTACCAAATTCTAGATTAGTATAAAAAGCATCTTCTTTAGTCTTTTCATCCATATGAATAAGTTCTTCTTTAAGGTAATCAGGTAACTCATCAAAGTCTAACCATTTTTGAAAATTTTCTTTGTAAGACATTTGTCTCTCCTTTTGAATTTTAATCATTGTGATAGTTGATTTATCACACCTTATTGATTAAACTATTTTAAAAAATTGCTTTAAATTTTGTAAAATAGTTTTAAACGCTTTCATTATAACATTTTGGACGAGAAAAATCACTCATTTTCAGTTGGTTCTCAAAATATTTCAAAAAAAAGAAGTATGAAAGTTCATGTTTCTTTAATCTTATCTTATTTTTTTCAGTGCTGGTATTACCATTACTGTAACTAATGAAGCAATTATCATTTCAGCAATAGCATTTGTCGAAATGATTCCTGTCAACAATAGTTTTATGTCCCCACCATAAACGGAAGAAAAGAAAATAAAGATTCCGCTTAAGACAAAGACTGTATTTGTTAAAGAGCCAATAGCTCCAGAAATTAATAAACCAAATTTATTGGAAATTAATTTGTAACTATAAAAAGGAATAATGCCGATTAAAATTCGAGGTACTATGGCAACAATAAGGGAATAAAAATTACCATTTTCTACGAATGGAGAAAATAAATAACTGGTTGGTAAGAGTACAATTGAACTATTTATGACACTAATAATTCCCATAAAGCCACCTAACAAACTACCAATTTTTGGACCATACATGATAGATGCAATAATAACAGGAATCTGTAATAAAGTTGGTTTAATGGGAACAGGTAAGAAACTAAATACTAAGTTACTGACAACATGAATAACTACCATGATGGCAATAAAAATGGACAATATGGCAACATTAGAGGCTTTGTTTTTCTTCATAATTTCTCCTAATTGTTAATCCTAAATATTATAATGTTTTCCCAAAAAATAGACAAGTTTTAGTTTTCAAAATAGTGATTTACAGTACTTACAATATCGTCAATAGTTGCTAGTGCACCTTTTCCGATATCGCCACAAGCTAATAAGCTTGATTTTGGTTCAATCTCTTGATACCCATAGGTTTTAAGTTTATTAAGATTTTCTTGAGTAATAGGGTTTAAGTACATATTGGTATTCATAGCTGGTGCAAAAAACTTAGGAGTTGATTGGGGTAAAGCAAGAGCAAAGCTTGTAACCATATTATTAGCAAAGCCATTAGCTAGATGAGCAATGGTATTTGCTGAAGCAGGAGCTACAATAAATAAATCTGTACTTTTTCCTAAAGCAATATGATTGATTTTATCTGCTTCCAATTCTTCCATTACATCTATTGAAACAGGATGTTTTGAAAGGACTTGCAGTGTTAGTGGTGTTATAAATTGGGTAGCTGCCTTTGTCATTATGACATGAACATCATACCCATGTTTAGTTAGTAAACTGACAAGATCTGCACTTTTGTATGCTGCAATACTACCTGTCACAGCTAATGTGATTTGTTTATTCATCTTTTGTAACCTTTTCATAAATTAACATTGCAATTTCATTTTTACTATTAGCTTCATAGACTTCTGTCTGATTGACAAGATAGGCCTTATGCTTGTCTTTAGAAATGTGATTTAAGTCGTTCGCTAAGATATAATCTGCGTGATTTTTTCTAAGATTTACTCTTGCTACGTGTATGAGTTCATCTTTTGAAACATCAACTAATAATTTAAAACCAAATAGAATAATTGACGGATTCCATTTTTTTATCAGTTGAATTATTTTTGGTGTTTTTTTTAGAAATAGAACTTGATATTCAGACTGAGAAGAAATTTTAGATTCAGTATTTTGTTTGGTAAGTAAGGTCTCAGGATTTGATGTATTTTTTAATTCAGAAATATCAGTCATGTAGACTGGTGTATAGTCCGAAACTGCAATACTATGAATACAAACATCATGGATTGGAACCAATTTTTCAAGTTTTCGTTTTAAACTAGCGACATCGCTAACAATATGAATGGTCAGATTTTGATGTTTGGTAGGTTTTACAGCATTTTTAGTAGTCACCAATGTAACTTGGTGACCATTTTTAAGAAAAGTAGTTGCAATTTCTTTTCCAAGTTTTCCAGTTGAGTGGTTGGTGATAGCTCTAACTGAGTCTATAGCCTCAGTTGTACCACCCGATGTTATCAAGATTTTCATAGGCATATTTTACACGAAAAAGCAGCATTAGTAAATAGTTAAGCAATTAAATTAAAGATACAGACTGGAAAAATTTGTTATATTATTCTAAAATAAAAACAGTGACTTTTAACTATGGAAAGAGGAAAGTAATTGATAGACTGGCAAGATTTTAGAGGTATTCCATTACACCATTTTATTGATTCTGTTTCTGCTGAGCAAGAATCTCTAAGACCTTTTTTGTGGACTGAAATATTTTTGAAAGAGATAAATCGAAATCCTAATCAAATTATATTACATATTTGGCCAATGGATAATCGTGTTATACTAGGAATGCTAGATCGACAATTACCACATTTTCAAAAAGCAAAATCAGTAATTGAGTCTTATCGCTACCAACCCGTTGTACGTAATATTGGTGGATTAGCAGTTGTTTCTGATGATGGTATTCTAAACTTTTCATTTATTATTCCTGATCATTTTGATGACAAAATATCAATTACCAATGCCTATTTGTTAATGGTAGACTTTATTAGAGCTGTTTTCTCTGATTTTTATCAATTTATTGATTATTATGAAGTGACAGAGTCTTATTGTCCTGGTAATTATGACCTTAGTATAAATGGAAAAAAATTTGCTGGTATTGCGCAAAGACGTATCAAAAAAGGTATTGTGGTGTCGATATATCTAAGTATTTGTGGTGATCAATTTGAACGCGGAGAGATGATAAAAAACTTTTATCAGGTTGGATTAGGTGATACCCAAACTAAGGTTCATTATCCTGAGGTGGATCCAAATTGCATGTCAAATTTGGATGAATTGCTAGACCATCATTTTTCTGTTGATGATGTTATCGAAAGGATATTCCTAACCTTGAGACAATTTAATATTGAAGAAGAAGCTTGGTTACCAAGCCAAGAGATGATGAGTGATTATCAAAAGCTTTTATCAAAAAGTAATCCATAGAAGAGGTCTTGTTTTGAAAGAAAAATATAACCCTTTGTTTTCACCTGTTAAATTGGCAAATGGTTTAACATTAAATAATCGTTTTGTATTATCTCCTATGGTGACCAATTCATCAACATCAGATGGATTTATAACTGATGATGATTTAAAATATGCTGCGAGAAGAAGTCACTCTGCACCTTTACAAATTACTGGTGCTGCTTATGTTAATCGGCATGGTCAATTATTTGAATTTGGTTTTAGTGCTTGTAAAGATGAAGATATTCCTGGATTAGCAAAGTTAGCTAAAGTAATGAAATCTGAAGGGGCAAAAGCTATTTTACAATTAACTCACGCAGGACGATTTTCAACGCATGCTTTAAATCATTTTGGTTATGTTTATGGTCCAAGTGAGATGATTTTACAATCACCTTTTCGACATAAGGTCAAGGCATTGACGATTGATCAGATAAAATCTATTGTAAATGATTACGCTCTAGCGACTAAAAGAGCAATACTAGCTGGTTTTGATGGTATTGAAATATCATCTGCTCAACGACTCTTGATACAAACATTCTTCTCAACATTTTCAAATCAACGTCAAGATGATTATGGATGTCAGAATTTAGTGAATCGTTCTCGATTTGGTTTAGAAATCTTTGAAGCCATTCAAAATGTCATTTATAAATACGCTAATAATCAGTTTATATTAGGGTTCAGAGCAACACCAGAAGAAACTAGAGGATCACAAATTGGATATCAAATTGAAGAATTTATGGATTTTTTAGATTGTGCTTTAGATCAAGCTAATATTGATTATTTAGCCATTGCCAGTTGGGGTCATGATGTTTATAAAAATAAAGTAAGAGCAGCAGGTCAGTATCAAGGTCAATTGATAACTCAAGTCATACATCAAAACTTTAGAGACAGACTTCCTATAATGGCAACTGGTGGTATAAATACATCAGAAAAAGCTTTAGAAGCACTTGAAAATTCTGATTTGATTGGTGCTTCAACACCTTTTATTGTTGATCCAGAATTTGTTGAAAAAATAAAAATTGGAAATGATAAACAGATTAGATTAAAGATTGCACCGGAAGAACTTTCTTCTTTAGCTATACCAAGTGCAGCTTTTAAAGATATTGTTCCTCTTATGGATTATGGAGAGTCTTTACCAAAAGAATCAAGAGATCTCTTTAGAGGTTTATATCAAAAAGAAGGTAATAAATGAAACTTAGTGTATTAGATTATGGTCAAATTGATGAAGGCAAATCTGCAAAACAAGCATTGCAAGAATCTGTGAAATTAGCAAAAATAGCAGATTCTTTGGGATATAGCCGTTTCTGGGTAGCAGAACATCATAACGTCAATGCTTTTGCTATCAGTAGTCCAGAATTGTTAATGATGCAAATTGCTAGTCAAACCCAAAAGATAAGAGTTGGTTCAGGTGGTATCATGGTGTTGCATTACAGCGATTATAAAATAGCTGAAAACATAAATACTTTAGAAGCACTTTACCCAAATAGGATAGATCTGGGCATGGGAAATTCTCTAGGAACAAAAAAGGTACATCAAGCTTTAAACAGTATTCACCAAAAAGCGGATTATTTTCAAATGCTTCAAGATATCAAAAATTGGTTTCAAAAAAACCATTCTGCGATAAATGTTCAACCAACCATTTCGACTAAACCTCAACTATGGACTTTGAGTAATAGTACTGTTACGGCAGAAAAGACTGCTGAACTTGGTTTGGGATATACATTTGGTGTATTTCCATATATACCTAAAGATCCTCTTTTAGAAGGGAAAAAAGTATCAAGTGTTTATTATGACCATTTTCAACCTTCTGAATTTTTGAAACAACCACATCTCATACTAGCTGTATTTATTTGTATTGCAGATACCGATGAAAAAGCACAGGAGTATGCAAAATCATTAGATATTTGGATGTTAGGTAAAAATGATTTTAATGAATTTAATCATTATCCTTCTTATGAGACAGCTACAGAATATCAAAAAACAGATGAAGACCGTAAACAAATTTCTAAAAATAGAAAAAGAATGATAGTTGGTAGCCCTGAAAAAGTCAAAGAGCAACTAACTCCTTTAATTGAGGCAACGCAAGCTGATGAGTTACTGATGATTCCATTATTACCAGGAATAGAAAGTAGAATAAGAGCTTTAGAATTATTAGCAAACTTGTATTAAACATGAAAGTAAGATTTTTATTATAATAGAAGTATCATATAAATGAGAAAGAGGATTCCATGAAAAAAATCGCAAATTATTTACAAATTGAAAAAAGTAACACTGTCTATACAATCCGTATGACTCCTGAACTTCAAGATGATATTGGTACGATTGGATTTGTTGAATTTACAGATGAACAAGCTGTAGAAGTTGATGACACTATTTTAAATTTAGAAGCATCTAAAACTGTTATGGGGGTTCAAAGTCCATTAGCGGGAAAAATCATTGAAAAAAATGAAGCAGCAACTTTAACTCCAACATTACTTAATTCAGAAAAATCAGAGGAAAATTGGATTGTCAAATTAGTAGATGTTGATGAACAAGCTTTTGAAGCCTTAGAAGATGCATAATCAAAAAAAGTTATTAGGCAATTTGATTGCCTTTTTATTAAATGAAAATCACAAAAAAACGGTTACAATACCTGATGATTTTGAAGGTATGTTTCATTTATGGCGTGGTCTCATTAACCAAAGACCAGCAAAGCCAATTTCTGAACAGTATTTAAAATTAGAAGACGCATTTTTAAAGTCTTATTATGAGTCAATTGCTTTATATAGTATTAAGAATTGTTATCAAACGAATTATAAAAACTGTTATTTATTCAAAGGGGATGTGATTCAATTACAAGTAGAATCTGTCGTGAATGCAGCAAATAGTGATTTATTAGGTTGTTTTATACCTAATCATACTTGTATTGATAATACCCTTCACACCTTTTCAGGTTTTCGTTTGAGACTTTATTGCAAACAATTAATGCTTAATCAAAAAATGAAAGAAGGTGCAGGAAAGGCTAAATTAACACCAGCTTTTCAATTACCTGCTGATTATATCCTTCATACAGTTGGCCCAGGTGTTTCTCCAAATGGAAAAGTTACTGAAATAAGAAAAGTACTCTTAGCTAAGGCTTACCAATCTTGTTTAGAAAAGGCCTTCGAAAATCAGATACATGAAATTGCATTTCCATGTATTTCAACTGGAGAATTTGGTTTTTCTAGTGAAATAGCTTCAGAAATAGCAATAAAAACCGTATTAAATTGGTTAGAGGGACATCAAGAAATGAAAGTTATTTTTGTCCTTTATACAGATACAGATTGGGAACTGTATCGTAAAAAATTAGGAATTAAGGAGAATTAGGATGTCAATATGGAAATCTTTTGAAAAAGATTACCAAAAGCAATCAGAATTATTAGGTCGATTAATGAAAGAAGCAGATGCTATTGTGGTTGGAATTGGAGCTGGAATGTCTGCTTCTGATGGTTTTACATATGTTGGACCCCGTTTTGAGGAAGCTTTTCCGGATTTTATTAAAAAATATGGATTTTTTGATATGCTTCAAGCCAGTTTATTTGATTTTGAAAGTTGGGAAGAATATTGGGCTTTTCAAAGTCGTTTTGTTGTCTTAAACTATCTTGATCAACCTGTTGGCCAATCTTACCTTGATTTAAAGTCGATTTTAGCAAGAAAAGATTATCACATTATCACAACTAATGCCGACAACGCTTTTGATATTGCTGGATATGATATGAAAAAAGTTTTTCATATACAGGGTGAATATGCCCTTTGGCAATGTAGTCAACATTGTCATCAACAAACTTATCGTGATGACAATGCTATTCGGAAAATGGTTGCTATGCAGTCTGATATGAAAATACCTCAAAATTTGGTTCCTAAATGTCCCAAATGCCATGCCCCTTTCGAAATTAACAAACGCAATGAAGTGAAAGGTATGGTTGAAGACGATGATTTTTACAAGCAGAAAAAAAGATACCAGCAATTTTTAGATCATCATCACTCAGGTAAAATTCTCTATTTGGAAATAGGAGTAGGTAATACAACACCACAATTCATAAAACACCCATTTTGGAAAAAGATAGCTGAGAACCCTGACTCCTTAATGATTTCTTTAAATCATAAAAGTTACCGAATTCCAAAAACGATTAAAAAACAATTTTTATGCTTGGATCAGGATATTGCAAGTTTAATAACGGAAACAAAAAGGGAGTTGGAATGTATTTGATAGAACCTATCCGTCATGGAAAAAGAATAACAGATGGTGCTGTGGCCTTAGCTATGCAAGTTTATGTTCAACAGACTATTTTTTTAGATGATGATATTTTATTTCCTTATTATTGTGATCCAAAAGTTGAGATTGGAAAATACCAAAATGCAATTATTGAAGTTAATCAAGATTATTTAAAAAAACATAATATTCCTGTGGTCAGACGAGATACTGGTGGTGGTGCTGTTTATGTTGATTCAGGTGCCGTTAATATTTGTTATTTGATTAATGATAATGGTATTTTTGGAGACTTTGCAAGAACCTACAAACCTGCTATGAAAGCTTTACAACATTTGGGAGTGAGCGAGATTAAAATGTCTGGTCGAAACGACCTGGTTATCAATGATAAAAAAGTGTCTGGTGCGGCGATGACAAAAGTTAATGATCGCATTTATGGTGGTTATTCATTATTACTTGATGTCGATTATGATGCTATGGAAAATGTTTTGAGACCAAACATTAAGAAAATTGAATCAAAGGGAATTAAGTCTGTACGTAGTCGAGTGGGAAATATTAGAGATTACTTATCAGATTCCTATCAGTCAGTTTCAATTGAAGAATTTAAAAATTTAATTGTTTGCCAATTATTGGATATTGAGTCTATTAATCAGGCAAAAAGATATGAATTAACAGAAGAAGACTGGCAAGCTATTGATTTACTAGCGGAACAAAAATATAAAAATTGGGATTGGAATTATGGTAATTCACCACAATATTCCTATAAAAGAGATGGTCGTTTTGCTGCAGGTACAGTAGAAGTCCAGCTTGAAATAAAAAAAGGACACATTACCAATTGCAAGTTTTATGGTGATTTTTTTGGAAAATCAGATTTGTCACAAATAGAAAATGCCTTAGTCGGAACAAAAATGAAAGAAGAAGTTGTTAGAAATAAACTACAAGCCTTTGATTTAAAAGACTATTTTGGTTCATTAAAACAAGAAGAATTAGTAGAATTACTGTTCGGTTAAAAACGAACGTTTTTTAACTAATTGTATATTATAGTTTGTTTTTTAAGGGTTGATATTGTAGACTAATAAAAAAGAAATAGGTGAGGTATAAAATGTCTAGTGATATTGAAATAGCGCAACGTGTTGAATTAAAACCCATTACTGAGATTGTCAATCAAGTTGGTATTGATTCTGATGATTTAGAACTTTATGGTAAATACAAAGCAAAACTTTCATTTGAAAAAATTAACAAGTTAAAATCACAAAAACCAGGGAAATTGATTTTAGTAACAGCTATAAATCCTACACCAGCTGGTGAGGGGAAATCGACCATGTCAATTGGTTTAGCTGATGCTTTGAATAAAATTGGTAAAAAAACAATGATTGCCTTACGTGAACCATCACTTGGTCCCGTAATGGGAATAAAAGGTGGTGCAGCAGGTGGTGGTTATGCACAAGTTTTACCAATGGAAGATATTAACCTTCACTTTACTGGTGACATGCATGCTATTACATCGGCCAACAATGCTTTAGCTGCATTGATAGATAATCACCTACAACAAGGTAATGAACTTAATATTGATCCAAGACGAATCATCTGGAAAAGAGTCTTAGATTTAAATGATCGTGCTTTAAGACAAGTTATTATCGGGTTAGGAAGTCCGGTAAATGGTGTTCCAAGAGAAGATGGTTTTGACATTACTGTGGCTTCTGAAATTATGGCTATTTTATGTTTAGCTACGGATCTATCTGATTTGAAAGAAAGACTTTCAAATATTGTTGTAGCTTATCGTTACGATAAATCTCCAGTTTATGTTCGTGATTTGAAAGTCGAAGGTGCTCTAACCTTATTACTAAAAGATGCTATTAAACCAAATCTAGTACAGACAATCTATGGAACGCCAGCTTTAGTACATGGTGGACCTTTTGCCAATATCGCACATGGTTGTAATTCAGTAATCGCGACAACAACTGCATTAAGATTAGCAGATTATACGGTTACTGAAGCAGGTTTTGGAGCTGATCTTGGAGCTGAAAAATTCCTAGACATCAAAACACCTAACTTACCGACGAGTCCTGATGCGATTGTTGTTGTGGCAACTTTAAGAGCTTTAAAAATGCATGGTGGTGTTGTCAAAACTGACTTAAATATAGAAAATGTTGAAGCTGTGAAAAAAGGCTTTGTAAATCTAGAACGTCATGTGAAAAATATGCGTCAATATGGTGCACCAGTTGTTGTAGCTATAAATCAATTTACAGCTGATACTGACAATGAAATTGAGACTTTGAAAGAATTATGTCAATCAATCAATGTTCCAGTAGAATTAGCCAGTGTCTGGGAAAATGGAGCTGATGGTGGTTTAGACTTAGCTAAGACAATTGTTCAAACTATTGAACAAACGCCTGCAACCTATCAAAAACTGTATCAAGATAATGATAGTATCCAAAAGAAAATTGAAAAAATTGTTCAAACTATTTACGGAGGTAAATCAGTTCAATTTTCAAGTAAAGCATTGAATCAGCTAAAACAATTTGAAACATTTGGATGGGATAAATTACCTGTTTGTATGGCAAAAACACAATATAGTTTTTCTGATAACCCAAGTCTTCTTGGTGCACCAAGTGACTTTGAAATTACAATCAGAGAATTTGTTCCAAAAACAGGAGCTGGATTTATCGTGGCTCTCACTGGAGATGTTATGACAATGCCAGGTCTCCCTAAAAAACCAGCGGCCTTAAATATGGATGTGACATCCAATGGAAGTGCTGTTGGACTATTTTAAAGAGCTTAATTGCTCTTTTTTTTATCTCATAAAATAAGATTTTAAAAAGAATATTGTGTTTTTGATTAAATTATTGTATTATTGATTGGGTACAATAAAAAGGAGATTTTTTGAATAAAACACAATACCATTATCACATTTTAGGAATAACACTACTAACATCAGCTTTTTTAATTTGTCATCAGCAAACAATTTCTGCTGATCAACTTAATGATATTTCAACTGATCAACAAGAAATTCTGAGTTCGGAACTTCTAGAAGATAACAATACATTACAAAATAACCACCCATCTGACATAGCAAAAAATATCTCTCAGGACTTGAAAAATGAAGCAGATAAGGGTAAATCTGATATAGAATCATATGATCCTAATCAAGTTACTAAATTACAAGAAATAACTAAATCTGGTTCAAATAGCTTAATTGCTGTTATTGATACTCAATTTGATACTAATCATGAAATATATAAGTCACAAGTAAAAACGATGGACGACTTGGTCACTAAATCAAAAGACCAAGCAGACCAAATGATTCAAAATCAAAAGTTACAAAATGCTAAATGGATTAGTACTAAAGTACCATTGTTGATTGATTATAGTCACTCTGAAAAAGGCGATGCAACTCATGGAAATCATGTTTCAGGAATATTAGCGGGTGAAAAATATGAAGAAAGATTAAAAAGTATTTCGCCAAATGCGCAATTATTACTATTAAAAGTACCCTCTAAATTAAATGATCCAGATTTTACAAAAGCATACTCAAAGGCTATCGTGGATGCTGTAAATTTAGGAGTTCACGTTATCAGTATGAGTCTTGGGAAAACGGCAGATAACTATTCTAATCTTGATAAAAAGGTCGAAGAGGCACTTCTATATGCTAAAAAACGAGGTGTCTTACTTGTCTAAGCGGTTGGAAATGAAGGGCGTTATGGTCAAGCACTTGCTCCTTTAATTGAAAATCCAGATTATGGCACCATTAATTCTCCTTCTTTACATCCAGATGTCTTTAGTGTAGGTGCTTATCTACCAGAAGACTATTTGAGTCAGTCTTTTGATTATTCTGGAGAGACTTATAGTGGTAATATACCAGTGACCATGTCTACAACAAGTGGTTTAGATAAAACAATTCCTTTAAAGGTATTAACTGATACTAATTCTTTTACAGCTGATATGGCAAATAGCATTGTTTTAGTTAAAGAAATCCCCCAAAATATAAAACAACTCATTGAGAATGCCAAAAAAGTGACTGTTAAAGCAATTCTAATTATTAATAACAGGGAATCTCAAAGAAATTTCCATTATCCTTACTCGGATTTTCCTGTTGGTTTGATTTCGAAGAAGCATAGCCAACTATTATTAAACAATGGTAAAATCCATTTAACTTTTAATGCTAACTATCGTTTGTATAAAGATCCTAACGGAAGTCAAATGTTACCAGAATCTAGTTGGGGTGTAACTGCTGAAGGACATATTAAACCAGATATAGTAGCACCTGGCTATGATATTTTTTCAGCTGGTGAAAAGAATAAGTATACCTATCTGTCTGGCACATCAATGTCTGTACCACAGGTTGCTGGTATTATGAATTTACTGATAGACCATTTGCAAAAAATACACCCAAGTTTAACAAAAGTTCAGCGACTAGAACTTGCAAAACAAATTATGTTAAGTTCTGCAAGTCCCCTAGTAGATAAAACTTCCAATACTTATTATTCTCCAAGACAACAAGGTGTAGGGGCTATTAATGCAGATAAAGCTTTAAATGCAAAATATATAGTTACGGATAAGAATGGCCAATCAAAAATAAATTTACAATCTTTAAAGTCAACTCAGTTATCATTTTCAGTTAATGTTCAGTCATTAAGACCAACTAAGTCACCTAAAACCTTATACTACCAAATCACAACAAGTACTGATAAAGTAGATGGCAGTCACTTCACGCACCAATCCGAAAAAATTTACGACAGTAAATGGCAATCTTTGGTCATGACAGGAGATACTTTACAAGTACCAATTCAACTTGATTTGGAAAGATTCACAAAGCATTTGGATGCAACTCGCCCCAATGGCTATTTTATCGATGGCTTTGTTCACTTTAAAGAAAATCTTAATGATCAAGAAGCATTTTCAATTCCATTTAGTGGGTTTAAAGGTGACTTTACAAATTTACCAGCGTTGGAAGAACCTATTTATTATTTGAAAAATAAAGAAAGTTTTTACAAAACGAAGATTATAGACAATCAATTAAACTTTAACCATTCTTTAGATGAATCAAATGGAAATCATTACACTGTTTTAACAAGTCATGAAGTTCCCTATTTCTTATCTCAAGACTATAAAAATGGAATTTTACCTGAAGAATCATCTTTTATTAGTGAAGCTCCAAGGAAAATCGTTTTAGGAGCATTTGATCACTATAAAGAAGAAAATTATCAAATCAAATGGGATAACCAAAAATAAGTTTATTTTTCGATATCTCCAAATAATGATGGTAATAGAGATAGTGTGAGTTTGCAGGCAACTTTATTCAGAAATATTAAAGATCTTACTATTTCAATATTGGATGAGCAAAAAAATCTTGTTTGGGAATCCAGTTCAAAAGAGAAACAGTATCGAAAAAATTTCAATGCTGATTTGAGATCTGGACTTGGACATTATGATTTTTCATTTTCGACTTGGGATGGCAAAGATTTTAATGGAAATGACGTTAAAAATGGCTTGTATAACTATCAGGTAAGTTATCGTCCAGTTAGTCCTGATGCCCAAGTTCAGAAATTAAGCTTTTGGATTAGGGTGCATAATGAAGCTCCAAAATTGGCACAATTAAAGGCAATTGAAGTAACAAAAGAAGCTTATATCGTGACAGTAGAAAATGCACAACCATACTATCGTAACGCATTAGCTTTTCATTATGATGTCGATGAGGAAGGGTTAATTTATAAAGAAAGTCGTTATTTCTATGCAGACAAAAATGGTAAAATTAAGGTGCCTAAAGTATTGAAACAAGATGAAAAAGTATATCAAGTTGAACTTTCTCAATTATTATTAATTACAGAGGACCTATCTGGTAATTATCAATCACAGTCTTTACAGTCTCTCATTGACAAACAAAAACAAGATGTAGAAAGTCCACAAAAATTGATGTCTATGACTATGATCACTAAAATGACGAAAAATGAAGTAAGTTACAATCAAATAAAAGAAACAATATCTGAAAAAGAAAGGTCACAAAAGTATTTACGACAACTGAATCCTGACATAATCCCATCACAAACGGTTTTTGTTTCACCTAAAGCAAATGATTCACATAGAAGGAAAGCATCACACAACAATAATGATTTCAAAACTTCTATTGAAACAAAACTTATGAGGACTGATAAACAAGTATTACCAAAATCAGGTGATAGACAAGATAGTTTATTGAAAATTTCTGGTATTTTGATGTCGTTATTATCATTGACATTTATTAAAAAAATAAAATTAAAAAAACTAAAGTAAAAAGTTGCCTGTTAAGGTAACTTTTTTTGCTTAGCGGAATTATGACAAACAAAAAAGCTTTGCTAGACTATTATTTAGGAAGGATTACAAAAAAAGTAATCACAAGGTAACTTTCTATATAGAAAGTCTAGAATGGAGAAAAATATGAATAACTATGATGTTATTGTCCTTGGTTTTGGTAAAGCCGGGAAAACGTTAGCTGCAAAATTAGCTGCTAAAGGAAAAAAAGTTGCGATGATTGAGTAAGACTCAGGTATGTATGGAGGAACATGTATCAATATCGGATGTATTCCAACAAAAACATTAATACATGCAGCTGAAACAGGTCAGGATTATAGCACAGCAATGGCTGAAAGAGATTCAGTGACTTCAAAATTGCGTACTAAAAATTATAATATGTTAGCCAATGCTGATACGGTTGATGTTTATACTGCGAAGGCTAGCTTTGTTTCAAATAAAGTTATTAAATTATCTTCTGAGACTGAAGAAAAGGAATTAACTTCAGAAATTATTATCATTAATACTGGTGCAATTTCAAATGTATTGCCAATTCCTGGTTTAAAAGAAAGTAAGCATGTTTATGATAGTACTGAAATTCAAACGGTTAAAGAACAACCAAAACGACTAGGTATTATTGGTGGTGGTAATATTGGTCTAGAATTTGGTGGTCTTTATGCAAAATTAGGTAGCCAAGTTACTGTTTTTGATACAACAAGTCGTATTCTAATGCGTGAGGAAGAAGATGTTGCAGAATTAGCGACACAATATCTTGAAGAAGAGGGAATTTCGTTTGAACTTGAAAGTCAAATTGCGAATGTAAAAAATCAAGGTGAAGAAGTTGTTATCACAACTCAAAGAGGTGACTACACTTTTGATGCTGTTTTATATGCAACTGGACGCAAACCGAATACAGCAGATTTAGGTCTTGAAAATACTGATATTAAAGTAAATGATCGTGGTGCTATCCAAGTAGATGAATTCAAACAAACAAGTGTTAAAAATGTCTTTGCTGTTGGAGATGTTAATGGTGGATTGCAATTCACTTATGTTTCATTAGATGATTACAGAATTGTGATGTCTTATCTTGTTGGCGATAAATCTTATTCAGAAAAAGTTAGAAAAAACATTCCAAATACTACTTTCATCAATCCACCACTTTCAAGAGTAGGGATAGATGAAGCTACAGCAAAAGAAAAAGGCTTACACTATAAAGCTAATCAATTGCTAGTTGCAAATATGCCTAGAGGACACGTTAATAACGACTTAAGAGGTATTTACAAAGTTGTTGTTGATGCTGATACGGATCTTATTTTAGGAGCTACCTTGTTTGCAGCTGAAGCTCAAGAAACAATCAATATCATTACTATGGCAATGGATAATAAAGTACCTTATACTTATTTACGTGACCAAATTTTCACTCATCCAACGATGGCTGAAAACTTAAATGATGTTTTTAATATTTAAATTAAAGAAATCTCACATTTGTGAGATTTCTTTGTCTTATTTAACTTCTTTATGTGGTATAATATTTGATGATATACCAAGGGGGATTAGATCATATTGAGTAAAAGTAAGACAAAAAAGAAGACAAAAGTAAAATACCTGATGAAGAAAGGTAAAAAAGGTATTCTTAGAGGTCTTTTTAGCCGTACAAGTATCATTTTTATATTAATTCTTGTACAGTTACTATTTTTGGCATCTTCATATGTTTGGCTTGAGCAATACCGCATTTGGTTAGACGTCGTCGAGCGGATTTTGGCCGTTGTGATTGTTCTATATTTGGTAAACAGTGAAATGGATGCGATTTCTCGTGTTACTTGGCTCATTTTGGTAATGGTCGCCCCGTTATTGGGTTCTATCTTTTTAATTTACACAAAGTTAGATTGGGGTTACAGAGGTCTCAAACAAAATCTGTCTCATTTAGTTGAGGAAAGTGAAGCTTATTTAAAAGAAGATCAATCTATCGTTGATGCGCTTAAAAGTAATACGTCAACGACATATCATTTAGTTCAATATTTACAAAGAATACATGGGAATTTTCCCGTATACCAAAACACTAAGGCAACTTATTTCCCATCTGGAGAACCATTTTTCGAATCATTAAAAGAAGAATTATTAAAAGCTAAAAAATATATTTTCCTAGAGTTTTTCATTATTGCAGAAGGACAAATGTGGGGAGAAATCCTTTCAATATTAGAAAAAAAAGTCAATGAAGGTGTCGAAGTAAGAGTTTTATATGATGGGATGCTTGAGCTTTCGACCTTATCACCAGATTACACACAAAGGTTAGAAAAAATTGGAATCAAAGCTAAATCATTTTCACCGATTTCACCATTTATTTCGACTTATTATAATTATCGTGATCACCGCAAGATTGTGGTTATCGATGGTGAAGTTGCTTTTACTGGTGGGATTAATTTAGCAGATGAATATATTAATCAGTTAGAACGTTTTGGCCACTGGAAAGATGCTGGCTTAATGTTGAAAGGGCAAGCTGTTGATAGTTTCTTGATATTATTTTTACAAATGTGGTCTATTACGGAGAGTGAGTTTATCGTGAAGCCCTATTTATCTAATCACGAAAATAATATTTCTGATGATGGTTATGTCATTCCTTATGGAGATTCACCTTTAGATACAGACAAAGTTGGTGAAAATGTCTATATTGATATTTTGAATCATGCCAAGGACTATGTCTACATTATGTCACCTTATCTTATTTTAGATGGTGAAATGGAGCATGCTATTCGTTTTGCTGCTGAGCGTGGTGTAGATGTTCGCATTATTATGCCAAATATTCCAGATAAAAAAATTGCTTTTGCCTTGGCAAAAACCTACTATAAATCGTTAATGAGGTCAGGAGTTAAGATATATCGCTATTTGCCAGGTTTTATTCATTCAAAAGTTTTTGTAAGTGACCATTCTAAAGCTGTTGTTGGGACTATTAATCTTGATTATCGTAGTTTGTATCATCATTTTGAATGTGCGACATACCTCTATCGTTCAGATGTTATTGCATCAATCGATAATGATTTTAGTGCTACCTTCAAAGATTCTCAACTCATTACAAAAGAAATGGTAAAAAATCGTCCTATAACCCAAAAAATTATTGGGTTGCTAGTTAAAACCATAGCTCCTTTGCTTTAGGGTTTTCATTTTAAAAATAATTTGCTATAATTACTTTATGCGATGAGTCGATTGTGGTTTTACCACATTTGCGCTGAGGAAGTCATTAAGGCAGGAAGCCGATTTTGATAAATTGTGTGAACCTTTTTATCACATCTTTCGAGATGCCTCAACCCTCTATTTTTAATAGAGGGTTTTTTTCTTTGTCATTGCAAAAGAGTTAAAAAAGAGTATAATATTAATAATACTAATTTTTGGAAAATTTAGAATAATACAGACTATCAGTGAGGTATTGATATGACTTATAATATTGCCGTTGTTGGAGCAACTGGAGCAGTTGGAACTCAAATGTTAAAAATGCTAGAAGAATCAATTTTACCGATAAATAACCTTAAACTTTTGGCATCAAAATGTTCTGCAGGAAAGACACTCACTTTTAAAGGAAAAGGGATTAAAGTAGAGGAAACGACAGAGAATTCTTTTGATGGTATTGATATCGCACTTTTTTCAGCAGGTGGATCTACTTCAGCAAAATTTGCGCCTTTTGCAGTTGCTGCAGGTGCAGTAGTTGTTGATAATACTTCTTTCTATCGACAACATCCACAGGTACCTTTAGTTGTTCCTGAAGTAAATGATGAGGCTTTAGAACAACATCAAGGTATTATATCATGTCCTAACTGTTCTACAATTCAGATGATGGTGGCATTAGAGCCAATTCGTCAACAATGGGGCTTAGAAAGAGTTATTGTTTCAACTTATCAAGCTGTTTCTGGAGCAGGTCAATCTGCCATCAATGAGACCATTCATCAATTATCTCAAGTTATCAATGATCAAATCAATCCAAAAGATGTTAAAGCTGAGATTCTTCCAAGTTCTGAAGATAAAAAGCATTATCCAATAGCCTTCAATGCTTTAGCTCAAATAGATGTTTTTACTGATAATGATTATACTTATGAAGAAATGAAAATGACAAAAGAAACCAAAAAGATTATGGGAGATGAGCAACTAAAAGTCTCTGCTACCTGTGTTCGTATTCCAGTTATTTCATCTCACTCAGAATCAGTTTATATTGAAACAAAAGAAATTGCTGAAATTACAGCTGTAAAAGACGCTATCTCTAAATTCCCAGGTGCTATCTTAGAGGATGATCCTAGTAAACAAGTATATCCTCAAGCCGTTAATGCAGTTGGGAAAAAAGAGACTTTTGTCGGACGTGTAAGAAAAGATTTAGATCAAGAAAATGGTATTCATCTTTGGGTTGTGTCTGATAATCTCTTGAAAGGTGCTGCCTGGAACTCCGTTCAAATAGCTGAAGAATTGCATAAAAGAAATCTCGTCAGACCAACTACTGAAAATATATTTTTAGCATAAAATTGTGGAGCATCATATGTCTATTGAAAGTTTAAAACAAGCCAAAATTATTACAGCCTTAATTACACCTTTTCATGAAGATGGCACAATTAATTATGAAGCATTGCCAAAATTAATTGAGCATTTATTAGCTCACCATACGCAAGGACTACTTTTGGCAGGGACAACAGCTGAAAGTCCAACCTTAACCCATGAGGAGGAATTACATTTATTCGAACATGTTAAAAATATTGTAAATGGAAGAGTTCCTTTAATTGCTGGTATCGGTACAAATGATACAAGAGATTCTGTTGAATTTGCTAAAGAAGTTGCTAATTTTGGTGGTATTGATGCAGGATTAGCTATTGTTCCTTATTATAATAAACCATCACAAGAAGGTATGTACCAACACTTTTTGGCAATTGCAGAAGCTAGTGATTTACCTATTATTATTTATAATATTCCAGGTCGTGTGGTTGTCGAAATGGAACCTGAGACTCTCTTAAAATTAGCGCAACATCCAAATATTATCGGGGTAAAGGAGTGTACAAGTCTTGCTAATATGGCTTATCTCATCGAACATAAACCAGATGATTTTTTGATTTATACAGGTGAAGATGGGGATGCTTTTCATGCAATGAATCTTGGAGCAGACGGTGTTATTTCCGTTGCATCACACACCAATGGTGATGAAATGCACGACATGTTAACTAAAATTGCAGAAAATGATTTAAAAGGAGCAGCAGCTATTCAACGTCAATTTATTCCGAAAGTGAATGCACTCTTTTCATATCCAAGTCCAGCTCCAGTAAAAGCGGTACTCAATTATATGGGATTTGATGTTGTTCCATTACGTTTACCTCTCGTAGCATGTTCATCTCAAGAAGCCAAAACAATAATTGATGTTGTTTTAGAAGGCGATGCGACCGCTACGAAAGAGACAGTTAAAGGGGTACTTAGACCAAATTATTAGTATCTGGATAGTCATTTGAAATACCGTTCTAAGAGGTAAGAAATATGATCTATATGAGAAGAGCAGAAACGAAAGATGCTGCAGATATAATAAGTATTTGTAGTTCCGGTTGGCGAGTTACTTATCATAATTTGTACCCTTCAACCTATATCGAAGAAGTGATCAAAGAATTTTATTGTAAAGAAAAAGTGATACATGATATTTCTAGACTTTCATTACATTTGAGACGATTTCTGTAATACATTAACATGAGATGTTTTCAAGTACAGCAAGCTTTCATTAGCTTTTCACTTGACATTTTATGAAAACATTTGCATAATAGAAAGTAAGAAATGCATTGAAAAGAGGTGCCCTATGCAAATCATTAAACGTGATGGTCAAGTTGCTGAGTTTGATCCTGAAAAGATTTTTCAAGCTATTATTAAAGCTGCTCAGACTGTTTATGTCATTGATGAAACTTGGAGACAGAACTTAGCAAATGTCACAAAAAAAGTTGTCATCGATTTAGAAGATGCTAAAGTTGAAAGACCAACCATTAATATGATTCAATCACTTGTCGAAAATCGATTAATGGATGCAGGCTATATTAATATTGCAGAGCATTATATTTCATATCGTCTTCAAAGAGATCTGGAACGAAATGGTTACGGTGATAGTATCATTGTTCATTTACGTTTTGAACAAACTAAATAAAAAGCTACTCTATTTTGGAGTAGCTTTTTTTAATTGTTCATATAATTGACTTGTCAGAGGTATTTGTAAGTACTGTCTTTTTTTTGACTTTAGGTAGGCATTTTTGAGTTCTAAAGGTTTGGTGATTGTTTTTAAAGTTGCAAAATCAACTTCTGAATCTTGTTTAAACGTAATAAAATTTGGTGTTATCCTATAATCCGTTATTCGTAATTCTTTTAGCCAAGCTTCATAAATCAATTGCCTTTCATATGTTGTTGTTTGCAAGTGTTTCTTATTACTGTCAAACATTCCATTTTCTAAGTAAAGTGATAAGGCTTTTTGCATGATAAGGTTAGAATCGTAATCCATTAATTTTTTGGTTTTTAAAAAATTGGGATAAAGAAGATGAGGTAAGACAGTGGCACCAATTCGTAAAGTGGGAAATAAAATAGCTGAGAACGATTTTAGGTAAATAATATGAGACGAAGTATCGTAATAATGAAGGGGTAATTGATCAGTTCTTGCAAAGTCACTTAAGTAGTCATCTTCAACAATGTAAACATCATATTTACTTGCTAATTTAGCAATTTGTTGTTTTTCTTCACTTGTATAACTTAGTCCTAAGGGATTTGATAAGTTAGGTATGGTATAGAAAAATTTTATGTTGTCATTTTTAAAATGATTTTCAAGATGATTTAAGTTTAGTTTGCCAAATTCTCTTTTTATAGTCATTACAGGTAAATTAAGATTTATGACTAAATCAATCATTCTTGAATAGGTTGGTTCTTCCAAAAGAATAGTTGTTTTTTGATTTGGGAACGACATTTGACTTAAAATATATAATGCCTGTTGAGTACCAGAAGTAATAATGATATCTTCCATACGTTGGTAAATATTTTGTTCAAAAAAGTAATGATGTAAAGCAGTTAATAACTCATCAAGCCCTGCGCTGTTATGGTAGTAATTAAATAAAAACTCTTCTCGATTACTTAAAGTATCATTAATACAGCGGTGAAAATCATCAAAAGCATGATTATGAAAGTCTTCTATGGTAAATGGAAGCTGGTAACTCTCCTTATTTTTTGAATTTAAAACATAGTAGCCACTTTTTGGAACTGTATAAATGTAATTTTCTCGAACAAGATCTTTTAAAGCTCTCTGAACAGTATCTTTACTAACTGAAAATTGCTGTGCCAAGTGACGAATTGATGGTAATTTATCTCCTCTTTGTAAGTGATTAGACTTGATTTGATTAATTATCCAATTAAAAAGTTGTTCATATTTAGTCATTATGTTTGTACCCATACACATTTATTTGTTAACTATTGTAACTTACAAAGTCTTAACTGACAATCTTAAAACAATTAATAGGTCAACAGTCTCTTGAACAAATTGACAAAAGAAACTATTTTTGACATAATGATTTCAGTTAAGAGCCGATAAAATCGGTTTTTTTAGTTAAGTATTGAAAGGAAATTAATTAGAGCTCAACCTCTCTGATTAACAATTAAATCATGTCAATTTTAGAAGTTAAAAACTTAAGTCACGGCTTTGGAGACAGAGCTATTTTTGAGAATGTCTCGTTTCGTTTGCTAAAAGGAGAACATATCGGTTTAGTTGGAGCAAATGGTGAAGGTAAGTCTACTTTTATGAGTATTGTGACAGGCCTTTTGCAACCAGATGAAGGAAAAATTGAATGGTCTAAATATGTCACAGCTGGTTACTTAGATCAGCATACAGTTCTAGAGGCTGGTCAAACTGTTCGAGACGTTTTAAGGACGGCATTTGATGATCTATTTAAAACGGAAGAACGCATTAATCAGATTTATGCTGATATGGCTAATGACGGGGTTAATATTGATGCATTGATGGAAGAAGTTGGTGAATTACAAGATCGACTGGAGACACGTGATTTTTATACCTTAGATGCAAAAATAGATGAAGTTGCGCGTGCTTTGGGTGTAATGGATTTTGGAATGGATTCAGATATGACAGCTCTTTCAGGTGGTCAACGGACAAAAGTGTTATTGGCTAAATTGTTACTTGAAAAACCAGATATTTTACTTTTAGACGAACCAACTAATTATTTAGATGCTGAGCATATTGAATGGTTAAAACGTTATCTTCAAAATTATGAAAATGCTTTTGTGCTGATTTCTCATGATATTCCATTTTTAAATGATGTTATTAATATTGTTTACCATGTTGAAAATCAAGATTTGGTTCGTTATACAGGTGATTATTATCAATTTAAAGATGTCTATGCAATGAAAAAGTCACAACTAGAGGCTGCCTATGATAGACAGCAAAAAGAGATTGCAGATTTGAAAGAATTTGTTAATCGAAATAAAGCCAGAGTTGCTACTCGAAATATGGCAATGTCTCGTCAGAAAAAACTGGATAAAATGGATATTATCGAGCTTCAATCTGAAAAACCAAAACCAACCTTTGAGTTTAAAGATGCAAGAACACCTAGTCGATTTATTTTCCAAACCCATGATTTAATGATTGGTTATGATCACTCTTTAACAAAAGAACCACTTCATTTAACCTTTGAAAGAAATCAAAAAATAGCTATAATTGGTGCAAATGGTATTGGTAAATCAACTCTTTTAAAAAGTTTATTAGGTCTTATAAAACCCATTAGTGGAACTGTTGAAAAAGGCGATTTTCTTGAGATTGGCTACTTTGAACAAGAAGTGGCTGGAGGCAATCGTAAAACACCTTTGGAAACTGTTTGGGATGCTTTTCCATCTTTGAATCAAGCTGAAGTTAGAGCTGCTCTTGCAAAATGTGGATTGACCACTAAACATATTGAAAGTCAAATACAAGTCTTATCAGGTGGAGAGCAGGCTAAAGTGAGACTTTGCCTCTTAATGAATCAAGAACACAATATATTAGTGCTTGATGAACCAACAAATCACTTAGATGTTGATGCTAAGGATGAATTAAAAAGAGCATTGCAAGCTTTCAAAGGTTCTATTTTGATGGTTTGTCATGAACCAGATTTTTATGAGGGCTGGGTAAATGAAATTTGGGATTTCAATCATTTAATTTAATAAAAAAGGACTTACTAAAGTCTTTTTTTATTTGGAATAATGTTAATTACTTGACTCTTTTTCCAAATCATTCTATAATAACAATATAAAAGATAAATAGTGTTGTCACTATAAATTTTAGTAGCAAAGGCTGTTTATCTTGGTAGTTTTCCGTACAGACTATATATTTATAAAATTATATGGTCAATTTGGAATAGCAAAAAGAAAGATGAGGTTGAGGAATTTAAATGAAAAAAAATAATGTTAAAATTTTAGATTTAGTACAATTGGTTTTACTAGCTGCACCAGCGGTTAAACTACTTAAGAAAATTATTAAGGATAGTAAAACACCAAATCTCAAAAAACAAAAGAGGTATTAAGATGAAAAAAGAAAACAAAGGCTTATTAGTCGGATTGACAGTCGGCGGTGTTGCTGGTCTTACCTATTATCTAGTATCAACCAAAAAGGAAGAAAAAAATAAAAGTTTTAATATTGACCATTTCAATGATCTTTTCCATGACCAATCACATAAATATCAAAATACGCTTTCTGAAAAATGGAAAGATACAAAAGATGTTGTTGATGATTATGGTCAAAAAGCTTCAAAAGTTTTTGAAAAAGGGTTATCTACGGCAAAAGATACGTCCAGTGAATATGGAGATAAAGCCCTTGATGCATTAAATCAGGCAGTTAAAGGCTTACAATCACTAGTTGATAATATTTCACAACATAAGTAATGACGATTAGATTTAACTGTGTTTAATGAATAAAATAAGAAAAACATTCAGATTTGATATGATAGTTAAATTGATGAGTGTTTTTCTCTTTTTCTTTAAATGCTTATTATTCCATAGTCAAAGTCTGATTAAATCAAATAATTAATAGTAATAAAGAGAAATTTGGAGGTCTACTATGTCACAATCATTTAAGTTAAACGATGGTAACAGTATCCCAGCTATTGGATTTGGAGTCTTTCTAATTCCAGCCGATGGGTTAACTTATAATGCCGTTAAAGAAGCTTTAGAAGCGGGTTATCGTCATATTGATACTGCACAAGCTTACTTTAATGAAGAAGAAGTGGGGAAAGCCATTGCTGACTCAGGCATTCCACGTGAAGATATTTTTGTTACGACTAAACTTTGGTTACAAGATTATGCTTATGATTTAGCAGTTAAAGGATTAAATACTTCTTTGAAAAACTTGGATTAGATTATATTGATCTTGTGTTACTACATCAGCCATATGGAGAAGTACTTGAAGCTTGGCATGCTTTAGAAGATTTCAAAAAAGAGGGTAAAATCAAATCAATTGGTGTTTCTAATATGACTCCAAAAATTTGGAAAAAATTTATTCCTCAATTTGAGACACTTCCAGCAGTAAACCAAGTAGAATTACATCCCTTTGCTCAACAAAGAGAGTTGCGTGAGCTTTGCTCCAATGATAATGTTGTCATTGAAGCATGGGGACCACTTGAACAAGGTAATAAAGATCTTTTAACTCATCCTATAATCCTTAAGCTGGCTGAAAAGTATGGTAAAGATGTTGGACAAATTATTCTACGATTTGAAAACCAAGAAGGAATTGTTGTTCTTCCAAAATCAACACATAAAGAGCGTATCATATCAAACCTTAATATTTTTGATTTTGAATTAACATCTGAAGAACTTGAAGAAGTCCGTAATCTCGATACTGGTAAAACTTCTCATGACCCAGATGCTCCAGGTGTCGGTGACTGGTTACTTAGTAACTATGATATTCATGAAAATGACTAATTTAAAAGTCCTTTTACTATGTCGTAAAAGGACTTTTTTGGTACTCAATCTACTTACTAAATTACTTTTTTGGAACAATAACGTTTATTGCCTTATTTATGATTTTGATATCAACTGGTAAAGGATCACTCTTATCGCCATCAATTCTAGTAAAAGGATTTGCCCGTTTCTTTCTAGAAATAGGTGAAATAACTAAATGATCTGTATTAAAATGGTCCATTTCTGGAACCATGTCAAATTTACCCTTTCGGAATTCTTTAAGATGAAACAGTAATTTGAAGAAATGAATATCTTTTAATGAATAGACTCTAAATAGCCCATCATCTACTTTAGCATCAGGCGAGAATGCTGGCCTTCCTGCAATTGAATTTGTCATTGTAATCAGCAAAAACTTAGTCTTAATAATCTTAATAACTTGATCATATTCTAGTTTAATGACATAAGACCTGTTTCTTCTAATGATTCGATAACCATCCTTGATAAAGGCAAGAGGACCGTATTTGCGTTTTACTTCAGGGGTTACATGAGAAGCAATATCAGCCATAATTCCTAGTGTTAGACTACTAATCATATAAGACTGATTAACTTTACACATATCAACTGTTTGTGTGTAGCCATCAAGTAGACTCTCTAGTGCCTCTTGTGTATTTAATGGAATATCTAATGCTTTTGCAAAATTATTTACGGTACCTGCAGGAACTAAACCAATTTTTGAAAAAGAACCACCTTCGTAAACACCAGCACAAACTTTATTGATAGTTCCATCTCCTCCAAGTGGAATTACGATATCAACTTTATTTTGTGAAGCTTTTTTGGCTAGTTGAAATGATTCTTCAGCACTTTTGGGGGTTATGATATTAATATCTTTTTCATTAAAATGATTTTCGATAAAAAAGCTTTTAACTTCTTTAGCTAATTCTTCGTGTTTTTGGCCAGATTTTGGATTATAAAAAATGGTAACAGTTTTCATGTACTCCTCTTTCTAATAGACTTATTATAACATAGAATGATTAGATTAGATTAGGTTTTAGTAGAAATTGTCTAAGTTTTTTCCTTAGATAAATTTTGTTATAATAGGAAGAAATGATTTGAACCAAAAATAGAAAAGGAATGTAAGATAATGCCGACAATTCAATGGTTGAATGGGAGTCATGTGAAATTGCAAAATCAAAAAATAGGAAATATAGCCCAAAAGCCTTGATTTATCAGGGCTTTTACTATTTTTTTCTTTGGTAAGTAATTGTAGTGTTTAGCAATAATACGCAAAAATAATCAATTTTTGGTGCCTAGTTTGGTGCCTAGAATTTTACGAGAACATTTTAATAAGTGTTCTCGCTTTTTTTATTCTCAGGAGGAAAATCATGCAAAAGAATGAACAGTCATCACGACAAATTGTGATGTGTCATCTCATGGCTATCATGGGAATCGATATTGAGAAAGCGACATGGATAGTTGGTGAGATGGAAGAGTCTGGCTTAATCCAGTTTGATGACATGGGGAATGTTGGTCTGTTAGTGCTGGAGGGACAATCATGAAACGTATCACCGCAAATCACTATCAAACGTCAGAACGTTACTATAAGCTCCCTAAACTCTTATTTGAGAGCGAACGCTACAAGGATATGAAACTAGAAGTTAAGGTTGCTTATGCTGTTCTAAAAGACCGTTTGGAATTGTCATTAAGTAGAGGGTGGATAGATGAAGATGGAGCTATTTATTTGGTCTATTCCAACTCCAAACTCATGTCACTGCTTGGCTGTTCCAAGTCAAAATTATTGACGATTAAGAAAACCTTACGAGAGTATGGTTTGATAGATGAAGTCCAACAATCTTCCAGTGAAAAAGGACGTTTGGCGAATAAAATTTACTTAGGTGAGTTGGAACATGAACCTACCCCAGTCTCAAATTCAGACGGGGGTGGTGTTCAAAAAACACTAGGGGGGTATCAAAATCAGCCGGGGCCAGTCTTAAATTCAGCCACTAGTGAGACTGAAGTTAGTGAGACTGATATGAGTGAAACTAAAGAGAGTGAGTCAATCATTGAGGACGAGGAGGAGAAAGAAAGTCTAACAAGTAAGAAATGTGACAATGACAATTTTCAACGTAAAGTAGACCGAGTCACAAGATACGACAGAGATTACATTTGGGGCTTGGTACATGATCAGTTGAGACAAGTTGGTCTATCACGTGCCGCTAGTGATTATGCCATGATTTATTTTGATCATCGTTATCAGTACGCTTTAGAGAATATGAGGTTTGCGGATAGATCAGAAACGATAGCGGAATACGTCTTTAATGGTGTCTTATCCGAATGGACCAAGGTACAACGCTTAAAAGAACTAAAAGGGGGATGAGTAAGATGTTTTGGTGGATATTATTAGGTATTTGGAGATTAGGAATGATTTGGTTTATTTTTGAACTTATTACTGCCCCAGAAATGGAAGATCATTGTTAAGAAAGGACGTTACGCAAGAAGTAAGGTCCTTTTTAATTTTGTCAGAAAGGAATGAGAGACATGAAGTTTTTAGATTTGTTTGCAGGAATTGGAGGCTTTCGACTGGGGTTAACTCGTGAAGGCCATGAGTGTATTGGCTTTTGTGAGATTGACAAGTTTGCGAGGAAATCTTACAAGGCCATCTATGAGACCAAAGGAGAAATAGAATTTCATGATATTAGACAAGTCACAGACCAAGACTTTAGACAACTTAGAGGGCAAGTGGACATCATCTGTGGGGGATTCCCTTGCCAGGCATTTTCACTCGCAGGCAGACGATTGGGATTTGAGGATACTAGGGGAACTTTGTTCTTCGAGATTGCTCGAGCGGCCAAACAGATCCAACCACGTTTTTTATTCCTCGAAAATGTCAAGGGCTTACTCAGTCACGACAAGGGAGAGACATTTCGAACAATTCTCACCACATTGGATGAGTTGGGGTATGATGTCGAATGGCAGGTGCTTAACAGTAAAGATTTCCAAGTGCCGCAAAACCGTGAAAGAATTTTTATTATCGGACATTCTAGAAGATACCGTCCCCGATTCCTATTTCCTCTCAGAGGAGAAAACAGCTCAGCTGGTCTTGAACGATTAGGCAATGTTAATCCGTCAAGCAAAGGGATGAATGGAGAAGTCTATTTATCACGTGGGATAGCACCAACCTTAACCAGAGGAAAAGGTGAGGGAACTAAAATTGCCATTCCAGTTTTAACCCCTGATAGGCTAGAAAAACGCCAACATGGGAGACGCTTTAAAGGGAACGATGATCCGATGTTTACTTTAACTAGCCAAGATCGGCATGGTGTAGTTGTCGCAGGAACTTTACCAACTTCTTTTATCCAAACTGGACGAGTTTATGACCTTTCAGGGCTTTCTCCAACGTTGACAACCATGCAAGGAGGGGATAAAGTTCCTAAGATTCTCTGTCGTGAAGAAGCGCCACATTTGAAAATTAGGGAAGCGACTAAACTAGGGTATGCCAAGGCAATAGTGGGAGATTCTGTCAACCTTGCTTACCCATAGTCTAACAAACGCAGAGGACGAGTGGGAAAGGGGATTTCAAATACCTTAACCACTTCTGACAATATGGGAGTGGTAGTTGCTGCTTTGGAATACCGTAAGGACAAGTGGTATGAAGTGACTGGAATAATCCTAGATGGAAAACTGTATCGGTTGAGAATCAGACGCCTAACACCTAGAGAGTGTTTTAGACTTCAGGGATTTCCTGATTGGGCTTATGACAGAGCTTAGAACGTATCCAGTAAAAGTCAGTTGTATAAACAAGCAGGCAATAGCGTGACCGTTACCGTTATCGAGGCCATTGCTAGAGAATTTAGAAAGATTGAAGAGGAAGAACATGAAATTATTACATAGTAAAAGTATTAGGAACTGCACGGAGCTAGAAGAAGCCATACATCAAGCAGAAGTGGAGAGATTTTCGGAGATGATTGCTTCTTTACCCAATTATGATTGTGACATTGATGTCACTTTTGAAGATGACTACCACAAAGAAATGAATTATCTGTTAGCTTATGAGTCCAACTTACATCGTATTTTTGAATTTATTGAAACCCAAGACATCAAAAAAGGTGTTGATACTTATCTAACGGATGAGAACAATCTCGCCTTTAGGGCATATGGGCAAGGCTATTCTTGGAATGATAAGAATGATGTCGTCACCACATTAATAACAGTGAAGTGCTTTGGTGAAGGCAGGTCGCCTATTGATATGAGTAAGGTGTTTACCCCACCAACTCAAGCATTAGAGAAGGAGCTATCTGTGTAGGAGGATACGATGTTAGAAATCTATTTAAGTCGAAACACCAGTCGGAATCAAAAACTTCTTTCTTTTTGTGACTCGCATGGTATTTCCTACTCCAGTAAAGAAGTAAGTAACCTGTCACGTGAAGACTTATTGTGCTTGTTTACCAAAAGCAGTGATTGTTTTACGCTCTTATCCCCCTCGCTACAACGATTTAAAGGTCATAGAGAGATGAAATTGAGTGAGTTAGTGACGTTAGTTCTACGGAAACCTGACCAGAATCTTCGTCTCCCAATTGTGGTTTGTGAGGACAACGTGTATCCCGATATGAGTTTAGAAGAAGCAAGGACCTTTCTTCCGAGAAGTCAAAAAGTGGTTTCCTTTCGTGAACATCTTTTTAAGGATCTGGTGACATAAGGAGGAGTTATGAACGATCGTTTTTGGGAAAATTTAGAAATTATCGTTATGGAAAAAGGACTGTCATGGGCTGACCTTGCTCGACAGATGTTTAAGGGCCAATACGTCTACCCTAGTGAGTTTAAGCGCCTCTACCAAACCTTTCGCCACTACAAATCCCATCGTCTCATGCCACAAAGCAAATGGGTGGAGAAAATAGTGAGTGTTTTAGAGATTGACTATGAAGAGTTGTTTAGGAGATAGCGATGAAACGACTAGCAGTGATGTACGGAGCCATTCATGTCAATGTACTCCTAGTGAGTTTTTACCTGGTTGGTTGGCTAAATGGGGCATGGTTACCCGTTTTACAAGTGACATTTTTAGCCCTGCTATTGTGGAGCTGGAAAAGGTTTAAGTTCCCTAAAAGAAACCTATCCTTGAAGGAGAGAGGGCTTTGGTTACTTGGTAGTCTAGGTGTGATGGCAAGTATGGCTCTTATCATGAGTGCTCTATTTTCAGGAAGCGAACCAAACCAAGAAACGTTAGTGACTGTTCAAAATCAGATTCCTGTTCTGTCCTTTATTCTTTTTCTCCTTAATGCTAGTGTCGTGGAAGAAGTCTTTTACCGTGAAGTGTTGTGGGGAGTCTTGTCTCAACCAGTGATTCAAGTGTTGTTAACGAGTTTCCTCTTTGCCTTAGCCCACCACCCCTCTAGTCTATTCACTTGGGTGATTTATGGGAGTTTAGGTCTCACACTTGGTATAGTGCGATGGCAAACGGACTGCTTGAACTCAACTCTCGTTCATCTGTCTTGGAATGGAATCGTCTTTTTCTTATCTTTATTGTGATACCAAAATCAAGGGTGCTTTCGTATCATGAAAGCACCCTATTGTTTTGATGGGGAATCACATAAAGGAGGAAATGATGTCATCCGAACAACAGGAACGTCAAGCGATTCAATATGCGGAACGTAGTACTATGTTTACGGTAAAGGTCCTTCTCAAACTCTTAGAGTGGTCAGCCAGACACGCCCTAGCACAAGACTCGGCTTATAAAGTTGGGGTTCAAAAGTTAGAAGAACTCCTTCAAAGTCCATATGCCATTGAGTCGCTTAACATCTCAAAAGACATCTTGGATAAACCCGTTGATGTCGAGAAATTCAAGGAATTGGTGGAATCAGAAAACCTTCCTATTGCCATTAGTTGGCATGGAGATTACCTTCATTTCTATGCTAAGGATAAGTCGCTCTTAGACAAGCACTTAGATGAGTTGCTTCAGAAGTTGGTTTCCAATCCAGAAAAACTGAAAGGGCTAACTATGGATAAAACTCTTGATGAGGAAATCGCACAAGCCAAGGAACAGATTGTGATGTCAGAACCCTCTGCTGTGAAAACAAAGGAGGTCATTCTCTAATGGTCTCAGGGAAAAAAGTTTTTATCTTTGGTATTTTAGGGCTTACTCTTGGCTATTTCTGCCATCGGCTAGTCTTGCTTTACGATAGCCTACCTAATCAACCGCCCTTGGAACGCCTTGCCTATCTCTTAGGCGAAGGACAGAATCAGGTCTTAAGTCCCTTGTGGAATGGTCATTTTACTGGTAGATCGGTTTTAGGCTTTTGCTTTGGGCTTGTGACGATGGGCCTAGTCTATCTTTATGTTTCAACTGGTCAAAAGGTTTACCGAGAGGGGGCTGAGTATGGCTCTGCCCGTTTTGGAAACAGTCACGAACGCAAAGCCTTTCTCAGTAAAAATCCCTTTAATGACACGATTTTGTCACAAAACGTTAGGCTAACCCTGTTAGAAAAGAAAGCCCCACAGTTTGACCGAAACAAGAACCTTGTGGTCATTGGTGGGTCTGGTAGCGGGAAGACCTTTCGGTTTGTGAAACCCAATCTGATTCAGCTCAACTGTTCAAATATTGTCGTTGACCCTAAGGATCACTTAGCTGAAAAGACAGGGAAGCTCTTTTTAGAAAATGGCTATCAGGTCAAGGTCTTAGACCTCGTAAACATGATTAACTCAGATGGTTTTAACCCTTTTCGCTATGTGGAGACGGAAAACGACTTGAATAGAATGTTAACGGTCTATTTCAATAATACCAAAGGTAATGGCAGTCGCAGTGATCCCTTTTGGGATGAGGCGTCCATGACCTTAGTCCGTGCGATTGCCTCTTACTTGGTGGATTTTTACAATCCTCCAGGTAGCACCAAGGAAGAAGCAGACAGTCGTCGTAAACGAGGGCGTTACCCCTCTTTTTCTGAAATTGGAAAACTCATCAAGCTCTTATCCAAAGGAGAAAATCAAGATAAGAGTGTCTTAGAAGTGATGTTTGAGACCTATGCCAAGACATATGGGACAGAAAACTTCACCATGCGTAACTGGGCAGACTTCCAAAACTACAAGGATAAGACCTTGGATTCAGTAATTGCCGTAACAACGGCTAAGTTTGCCCTCTTTAATATCCAATCTGTCATTGATTTAACCAAACGTGACACCTTGGACTTAAAAACATGGGGAACGCAGAAAACCATGGTCTATCTCGTTATTCCAGATAATGACACCACCTTTCGCTTTCTCTCAGCCCTTTTTTTCTCCACTGTCTTTTCAACCTTAACGAGACAAGCTGATGTGGACTTTAAGGGACAACTGCCTATACATGTCAGAAGTTATTTAGATGAATTTGCCAATGTCGGCGAAATTCCAGACTTTGCGGAACAAACCTCAACAGTTCGCTCACGAAATATGAGTCTCGTACCCATTCTTCAAAACATTGCCCAACTTCAAGGGCTTTATAAGGAGAAGGAGGCTTGGAAAACCATTCTAGGAAACTGTGACAGTTTGCTTTATCTTGGAGGAAATGATGAAGAGACCTTCAAGTTCATGAGTGGTCTCTTAGGCAAACAAACCATTGATGTGAGAAGTACCAGTCGGTCGTATGGCCAAACAGGGTCTGGGTCAACGTCTCATCAGAAAATTGCAAGGGATCTCATGACTCCTGATGAAGTCGGAAACATGAAACGTGATGAATGCTTGGTGAGAATTGCAGGGGTTCCAGTCTTTAAGGAAAAGAAGTATTTCCCCTTGAAACATAAGAACTGGCAATACCTGGCGGACAATGAGACGGATGAGCGTTGGTGGCATTACCACATTGACCCCCTCAAAACAGAGGAAGTTCCGTTTGAACCCTCTGACCATAAGGTCAGAGATTTAAGTACAGAAAACACACTACACTAATAGAAAAGAGGAATCGTATGAACCAAAAATTAACAGGCTTTGTTTATGGCGTGGACGCTAGTTCCATGTTTGCCCAAGCCATGGCGCTCTTACAAAAAGGAATGGTTGCGACAGGCGCTTTTCTTGTCATCATGGGTATTATTAACCTATCAATCAATATCAAGGATGGTGGACCTGGTGTCCGCAATGCCATCTTAGAAATTGTGGGTGGTGTTATGGTAGGTGCCGCTGGTGCCTTTATCACCCAAATTACCATTTAGGAGGGCTAGGTATGACATGAACAACACATTACCTTCATCTTTTGTCTTTCTAGCCTCGGAGAAAATTTCAAGCGATAGCCTATTTGAAGGCTTTAACGTGGACTTGGAATCGACGGCTAACTTGGTCAAATCCCTTGCGGATTATAACCCAACCGTTTGGTCTTATATGTCAGCGATCACAAAAGGAGTGATGCAGCCCTTGGGAGTGGCTATTTTAGCAGTCGTTTTAGTCCTTGAGTTCTCGAAGATGGCTAAGAAAATCGCCAACTCAGGTGGTGCTATGACCTTTGAAGCTATTGCTCCTATGATTGTCTCTTATATCATGGTGGCTGTGGTCATTACAAATACCACCGTTATTGTAGAAGCCATCTTAGCCGTTGCTTCTCACATCATTGAAGGCGTAGCTGGTGTCGTTTCTCATAGGGGAACAACTTATGAGACCATTTCAGGACTTAAAGGGTCAGGAATTATTGGAAAACTCATTGTTGGCTTTTTTGCCATTCTGATATGGTTGGTGCGATTAGTGAGTGTGATGGTGGTGAATCTTCTCATTACCATTCGCTTTATCCAACTCTATCTCATGATTCCATTTGCGCCCCTAACGATTCCGACATTTCTCAGTGATGACTGGCGAAGCGTTGGGATTGGCTACCTGAAAAATATCATGGTCTATGCTCTTCAAGGGGTCTTAATTTTCTTAATCATCTCCCTTGTTCCCCTCTTTGAATCTGCTGGGAAATTAGCACTCTCAAGTGGTGCGGGAGTGATGGAGACGCTAGCGACTGCCTTTGGTGGTTTAGTTCAGGCTATTTTATTGATCATTGCCTTGGTGGGCAGTCAACGGACTGCCAGAAGTATCCTAGGCATGTGAGAGTAGGACAGGAATCGGTACTGCTTTGCAGTCGATTACGTCGTCCTACCTCCGCAAGGACGACTAGAACTGTCATAGCTAGGAACTAGCGTAGAGAGTTCAGACGTCTACTGCGTCAAATTCATTAAACCATTCAAACTGGACTGAGATTCCCATCTTAGTCCTTTTATCAAAGAAGGAGATAGTACTTATGAATACACGTGTTTTTAAGGACATCACAAAAGTCCAACATAGGGCTTGGCTAGGCCTTACCACACGACAAGTTATCTTTGTCTTGCCAGCCATTGCCATTACCATCCTGATTTTAGGGTTAAACCTCTTTTATTGGCAATTTGGGGATTGGTTTGTCTACGGACTTATCTTTACCTTTACCATTCCTCTTATGCTTTTTGGGGTCTATCGCCCTAATGATTTGCCCTTTGAAACGTATCTTAATTATAGATGGCATTATGAAATGACCATACCAGACCGTACACTAACTGGACAGAAAGGAATACAACGTGAAAAAAACAAATCGCTCAATGAAACCAAAGACCTCTTCTAAACACAAGAAGACACGTAAACCAAAAGAAGAAGTGCTACCAACAACTGTTAATACGCTTCTTTACCAAGGCCTTTTTCCTAATGGTCTCATGCAGGTTACCCCAGGTTATTTTTCCCAGTCCTATCTTTTAGGGGATGTCAATTACCAGACGGTGGGACTTGAAGATAAGGGAGCGATTATGGAAAACTATTCGGATTTGATTAACAGTTTGGATGACAAGACCAATTTCCAACTTACTATTTTTAACCAAAGGGTCAACTTGGATAAGTTTAGAAAGGGTGTCTTGTACCCCTTACATGAGGATGGGTATGATACCTATCGGGAAGAACTCAACCGTATCATGGAAAATAACCTTGAAGCTGGAGAAAATAACTTTTCAGCTGTTAAATTCATCTCTTTTGGGAAATCAGACCAAAATCCGAAACTCGCTTATCGCTCCCTGTCTCAGATTGGAGAATACTTCAAGAGTGGTTTTTCGGAAATAGATGCGAACTTTACTCTCCTCAGTGGAGAAAGCCGTGTGAATCACTTAGCTGATATGTTGCGAGGGGAAAATCATTTGTCCTTTACTTATCAAGACCTGGTGCGTTCAGGACAAACAACTAAGCACTTTATTGCCCCAACCAGTCTGTCCTTTAAGCACAAAAATCATATTGAAATGGATGATAAACTGCTTCAGATTGTCTATGTTCGTGACTATGGGATGGAGTTGGGGGATAAGTTCTTACGAGAACTCATGCAGTCGGATTTAGAAGTGATGATTAGTCTTCATGCTAAAGGGGCAGCCAAGTCAGAAGCCATGACCAAGCTCCGCACCAAGAAGACTTTGATGGAATCGCAAAAAATCGGGGAACAACAAAAGATGGCACGATCTGGCGTTTATCTTGAAAAGGTTAGTCAGGTTCTAGAAAGTAATATTGATGAAGCCGATGAGTTGATTAAAACCATGACGCAAACAGGCGATAAGCTCTTTGACACCCTTTTTGTGATTGGGGTCTTTGCGGATAACGAAGATCAATTGAAGCACTCCCTTGATATTATCAAACAAGTGGCAGGTTCTAATGACCTTGTGATTGATAATCTGACCTATATGCAAGAAGCTGCCTTTAATAGCTTATTGCCATTTGGCAAGAACTACCTTGAGGGTGTGTCTCGGTCTCTTTTGACCTCAAACATTGCCGTGAATTCCCCGTGGACATCTGTAGACCTTCAAGATAAGGGAGGGAAATTTTATGGGATAAACCAGATTTCAAGTAATATCATCACCATTGACCGGGGGAAACTCAATACCCCATCAGGATTGATTCTAGGGACATCAGGTGCAGGTAAGGGGATGGCGACTAAGCATGAAATCATCTCAACCAAGTTAAAAGAAGCAGAGAGTGATACCGAAATCATCATTGTAGACCCTGAAAATGAGTACAGTATCATTGGTCAAGCCTTTGGTGGGGAAAGCATTGATATCGCGCCTGACTCTACTACTTTCTTAAACGTTTTAGACTTATCCGATGACAATATGGATGAAGACCCAATTAAGGTCAAATCTGAATTTCTATTGTCTTGGATTGGGAAACTCTTAGACCGGAAAATGGATGGTCGAGAAAAGTCATTGATTGACCGTGTGACAAGGTTGACCTATAAGCATTTTGAGACACCATCTCTCGTGGAATGGGTCTTTGTTCTCTCTAAACAACCTGAACAAGAAGCTAAGGACTTAGCCCTTGATATGGAACTTTATGTGGAAGGCTCACTCGACATTTTCTCACACCGCACTAATATTAAAACGGATAGCCATTTCCTCATTTACAATGTCAAAAAGTTGGGGGATGAATTAAAGCAGATTGCCCTCATGGTGATTTTTGACCAGATTTGGAATCGTGTGGTTAAAAACCAAAAACTTGGCAAGAAGACCTGGATTTACTTTGATGAAATGCAGCTTCTGTTGTTGGATAAGTACGCTTCTGATTTCTTCTTCAAATTATGGAGCCGTGTCCGTAAGTATGGAGCCATTCCAACAGGGATTACCCAGAACGTGGAAACCTTACTTCTTGATGCCAACGGCAGACGTATTATCGCTAATAGCGAATTCATGATACTTCTAAAACAAGCTAAAAGTGACCGAGAAGAGTTGGTTCATCTTTTGGGCTTATCTAAGGAGCTTGAGAAATATTTGGTTAACCCAGAAAAGGGAGCTGGATTGATTAAGGCAGGCTCAACGGTTGTTCCCTTTAGGAATAAAATCCCACTTCAAACCCAACTCTTTGACATCATGAGTACCGATCCAGAAAAGATGAGGGGTGAATCATGACAAGAGAGCAACAGAAGGTCAAGGTTGCCCGTAAAACCTTTCAGAGTAGTTTAAAGGCTAGTCGTATCCATTACCGTAGGGAGAAGAAGGGGTTAAAACGCTCACTTCCTAAACGACGCTTTATCATGCGCCGAGCTGAGAAAGCTGAAACAAGGGAACAACGACAGACTCTGAAGCAAACCTATCAGGAGGAAAAAGACCTAGCGACAGATACCTTTAAGGAAGCGATTTCCTATGTGTCTCCCAGATGGCTAAAAAGTAAGGAAATTAAGAAGTATCGGCTTCCTCAAGCCAGACAGCGCCTAGTAGTAGCGAGAAAACACTTGGCAGAGGTCAAGATGGCCGAAAAAGAGGAGGCTGTTACCTCTAAGTTTACCTATCAGAAAAAGCCAACAGAATCAAAAACGTCACGGTTTCAGTTTCAAAAAGAAAAACCTCTTGAACGCCTTCAGGCAGAAAAAGAGGTGAAATCAGCTAAGCGTGACGTGAAACAACTGAAAAAAGCACATCAGTTTAAGAACCCCTCGACCAAGGTCAAACGAGGCTTACGCTATGTCGCCTCAGAATCACTGGATGTAGTCGCTCAAGATGATGACTTGGAGGGAATTAGAACCCTAAAAGAGTCTGTGATTAAAGGAAGACGCTATGGGAGATTTACTTATCAGTCAGGAAAACTCCTTGTCAAAAGTGGGCAGACAGGTCTTCGGTTTACTAAGACGAAAGCCGCTCATAGTAGGGAGCGGTATCAGAACTTTAAAAAGGGGAAAGGGTTCACCCGTCAGAAGCCCTTAAAGCCCAAAAGGAGATACCACACCTTTCTCAAGCAAGCCAGAAGGCACAGTGTGTCAGGAATCAGAGGGGTTATTCAAGCGATTAAGAATAGCCTGACCTTCTTTTCATCGATTGCCCTTAATCCTATGACTTGGGTCGTGTCAGGCCTCTTGTTTTTCTTTCTTTTGATGATGATTTTTGTTATAGGAATTTCAGGAACTACTCTCATTCAACAGGATGAGAGTGAACTGACAAAAGCCTATACGCACATGACGTGGGAAGATGCGGAAAACACTCGAACCAATCCCACTGGCATTACCTACTACACCAAGATTGATGACGTCATGGGCTTTATGAATCTCAAGTATCAAGATTATGCTTTAGAAGAAGTCATGGAAAATGGTGATAAGACTTATCAAGCCTATCTCAGTCAGCTTTGGCAGGACTTAAACGGTGGGGATTCTTTAAAATCCATGCTTGAGTTGACCAAGGAGCCTGCCTACAAACTCTCTGATGAGGATCGAGAAGACTTAAAGGAATTAAGTGAGGAAGGCACCTACCTTGCCCTCCAAGAATTGGATAATCCTTTTCAAAATCAGACTGAAGATGACGCGCTAACCATGACAGTCCGCTATGGCTATGATGTGATTGATGACAAGCCAACGCTTCATCATCATATCATTCTAGAAGCCAAAGAGAATCAAGTAATTGTGGCTCCTATGGATGGTAAGGTTTCCCTAGAGGGAGAGAACATTATCATCACGTCAGGTAAGGGACTAAACAAGTCTCAATTGACCTTGTTTAATATCCATACTGGTCGAGTGACAGACGGTCAGAAAGTCCAAGCAGGGGAAGTGATTGGTCAAACTAAGGATGGTGCTGGTCTTAAAGTGACCTATCAAAAGGTAGACGATGATTCAGAGAAACTGGTTTACGTCAATCCAGCCTTTTACTTTCCTAAAGTCATTCAACTCCAAACGACCATTCTACCTACCATTGGTCAATTTGGAGGCGATGAGTTCGAGAGAGCAAAGGCGATTTATGACTATCTCAAAAGTAAAGGTGCGACCAATCAAGCTATCGCAGCCATTTTAGGAAACTGGTCAGTAGAATCATCCATTAATCCCAAACGAGCTGAAGGGGACTACTTATCGCCTCCTGTTGGGGCAAGTGCCAGTTCTTGGGACGATGAGGGCTGGTTGTCTCTTAATGGCCCAGCTATCTATAATGGCAGGTACCCAAATATTCTAAGACGTGGCTTGGGCTTAGGGCAATGGACAGATACAGCAGATGGGTCACGCAGACATACCTTGTTATTAGAGTGTGCTAACCGAAAAAAGCAGAAGTGGTATGACTTAGGATTACAACTGGATTTTATGCTCAATGGGGACAATCCTTACTATACCAACTGGTTAAAAGATTTCTTCAAAAACTCAGGAAGTCCAGCCAGTCTTGCCCAACTCTTTCTCATTTATTGGGAAGGAAATAGTGGTGATAAGCTCTTAGATCGTCAAACCAGAGCCACCGAGTGGTATTACCAAATTGAGAAAGGCTTTAGCCAACCAAATGGTGGAACAGCCCAAAGTGATCCAAAAGCGCTGGAAGCGGTTCGAGGAGACCTTTATAACAACTCCGTTCCAGGTGGGGGTGACGGTATGGGTTATGCCTATGGGCAATGTACGTGGGGAGTGGCCGCTCGTATCAACCAATTGGGCTTGAAACTCAAAGGACGAAACGGTGAGAAAATCCCAATCATTAGTACCATGGGGAATGGTCAAGATTGGGTGGCGACAGCAGCACGTCTTGGTGGTGAAACAGGTAAGCTACCAAAAGCAGGAGCGATTATTTCCTTTGCGGGAGGCGCTCATGGAACACCTGCCGCTTATGGTCACGTGTCGTTTGTGGAGAAGGTTTACCCAGATGGGTCTTTCCTTATCTCAGAAACCAACTATAATGGCAACCCTAACTATACCTTCCGTAAGTTATCAGGAGTCGATAGTACAATTAGCTTTGCCTATACAACGAAATAAAAAAATATTGGAATACTTGTCTTCTTGTCCCAAATGTTGTATGATATTTGGGACAAAGTAATCATCTCATCTAAACTTTAAGCGTGAACGTAGGTGTTGACAAATAAGGACTTATCCCGTATAATAATAGTAAATAAAGATTATAAATTACTTGTGGGCTAGTGGATATGGTCTGCACCCGCCTGTGGGCTCCGCACTCAGTTCAAACTGTTTGTTGAGAAAAAGAATAGCAGGACTGCCTACCCTTGAGGAATAGATAGGGCATATCTAGCGTGAGGTGAAACTCAATACGTGGAAGAGAAGGAAGCACCTGCTTCCTTCTCTTTTTTAGGAGAAAAATAGAATGACATATACTTTGGAATGGCTCGAGACCTTTGATGGAGAAATTGATATTCTCAATGTCGATATGTCTTGTCTAGCCAATACTATTGAGAAATATGTTTCTCAGTACAAATACTTTTATCAGACAAATATGGAGAACTATCCTGAAATTGTTCTTTCTGTCCCAAATTCCTCTATTCCCCATTTATTAGGATTATCAAGAGATCATCATGTTAATTTACCAACTAATAACGCAGGGAGTATTTTTGAAGGATTAAAGGATGATTGGACATTGGAGCGTCTAAATAAGGCTGATAATGGTTGGTTTAACGAAAATAAATTCAAAATCGTTGGCACATTATTACTTTATCAAATGTTATATGTGATGGAATGTAAATTCTACACAACGGATGGTATTTTGAATAGAAAAGTTGGCAAACGATTTAGAAGAGATAATATTTATTTTGTGGTCTTCAAATTAAGTAATGGTATTAGTTATACAGTTGAATTATCGCGTGAACAAGGGAACCAATACTTTCCAAGAAGTCTTAAAATCAACGACACCTTAATTACAAATTGTAGAGAAATAGAGTTGAAACTTGTTGATAAGAAACGCTTTAAGACTGCTAAAGCTAGAAAGGTTAATTGGCCGTCTTAATGGAAATATTGATATGATAATCATTGGGTCATCCACTTTTTGTGGGTGGCTTTTTTTCTTTGTCCTTCTTTGATGTGATTCCAAAATCAAGTCATCTTTACGACGAAATATAAAATGATATGCTAACAAATCATTGGTTTGTTAGCATATTATTTTATTTGTGATTGATTTTTTCTAAATAATATGCTAACGTTGTAGTGAAATGTTAGCATATTATTTAGGAGGTGGTAATGTGGATTTGTTAGAGAAACCTGTCTATAATTACATAAAAAAAAATCATGGCCTTATAACTTTTCGTGATATAGAAGAGCTTAACTTTTCTTACCAACAACTGAATCAATTGGTCTCAAAAGGTAAATTGGAATCAATTGAAAGAGGCATTTATCATCTGCCTGATACCTATATTGATGATTTCTTTAGTTTACAGTATCGTTTTCCAAAAGGAATTTATTCCTTAGAAACAGCACTATGGTTACATGGCCTTTCCCTCACTGTTCCATTTGAACCTGTGATGACTTTTCCTTTTGGAACGAACACGAGGCTAATGAAAGAAGCTGGTGTTAAGCCGATTGTTGCTAGAAAACATCATGAAATCGGTATTATAAAACTAGAGCGACAGGCTGGACAGTTTATCTCAGTATATGATATGGAACGAACTTTGGTAGAGTGTTTGCGAACAGCTTATCATGTTGATGTTCAAGTCATTGCTCCAGCGTTTCAAGCTTACTTTAAAAAAGGAGCTGTGAATTATGCCAAGTTGTACCACTATGCACAACTATTTAAAGTCACTGAAAAGCTACAATCTTATGTGGAGGTCTTGTCGTGAAATTTTCAAATGCCAATAGTTTCAAAGCAAAAATCAAGAATATTGCAAGAGAAAAAGGGATACCTGCTCAACAAGTTCAGCAGAACTATTTGATTGAGAAAATCTTAAAACTCATCTCTGAAAGTCGGTATAAAGATTCTTTCATTGTGAAAGGTGGATTCCTTATCGGACAGATGATTGGCTTAGATAAACGAACAACTATGGATTTAGATGTTACTTTGAAAGGTCAACCTCTTAGTGAGGAGAATATTCAAACAATCTTCAAAGAAATTGTAAGTCAACCTTCTGAAGGTTTCCAATTTGAAGTTGATATGTTAGAGCCAATTCGACAAGATGATGAATATGGGGGCTTTACCCTCAAACTCAAGGCGACATTCGATACCCTACGTGAAGTTGTCTTTATTGATATAACAACAGGTGATCGGATAACGCCACGAGAAATTACTTATCAATTGCAGTCTGTTTTTTCAGAGAATAAACTAGAAGTTTGGACTTATAATTTAGAAACTGTTATTGCTGAAAAATTAGAAACGGTTATTCGTCGAGGAGCTGCTTCAACTAGACCTCGTGACCGCTATGACCTCTTCACATTATATCATTTTCGAAAAGATGAGATTGATATCCCAATATTGAAAACTGCTCTAAACAATACTGCTAAGAAAAGAGAAAGCTTAGATGTTTTGACAAATTGGGAAAGTCAACTAGAGGAAATCCGTAGTTCTGACTATCAGAATCAGCTTTGGTCTCGCTATCAAAAATCATTTAGATATGCCAGTGAAATTAGTTTTGAGGAATCAGTGGAAGTGGTGGCAATTATTTTAAAACACTTAGGGATTTAGTAGTGCATGTTTGGCCAGGAGAAGCCAAATTCGTAGAAGAAGATATTCTTTATGGCCGGACAAATGAAACAAATAATTTGATGTTATAGAGTGGCTAAAAAATAGTATAATCCAAAAGTTTAGAATTACTGATTTTGTAGGCCTTGGATTCATTGCTTTATAATAGTTTTGTAACGATATATATCGATATAAAACCGTCGATTCGACAAATAAGTAAACTTATTGATGAAAAACAAAGTTAGTGGTAACATGGTCATATCGAATTGGGTCGTGCTAGTCACGTCTGGGAGGGTCTGAAGCGTCAGTCCTCCCCCTTTTTATAGGGATTTTCAGAAGCTATCGGTAGTGCTACCGATAGCTTTTTTCTTTATCCATTTTTGATGTTATACCAAAATCAAGCCTTCTTTTTTATGATGAGGAGAGAGTGACAGATTGTTGCTACTTATCAAAAGAAAAGAAGGACTTTTTTATGACCAAACAATGTCATCATCACTTTTTAGTTAATCAGGAAAAAGCAGAAAAGCATGTCTTCCGTAAAAGTAAGAAGTATCGGACACTTTGTTCGGTAGCTCTTGTAACCATGGTGACAGCTGTTGTCGCTTGGGGTGGCCAAGTAGCACAAGCTGACGAAGTGGTAACATCCTCACAAGGTAAAACCGTTCAGTTGACAGAAAATCCTGCGACAAATTTACCAGAAGCTCAGCCAACTCCAGTTGCTGAACAAACGAATAGTCTTGCGTCAACTGGTCAATCAGATGGGGCTATTACAGTCACCGTTCCTCATGATGTTGTGACACAGGCTGTCAATCAAGCAACTGCTGAAGGAGTTACTACTGTTCAAGACCAACCTATGGACTTGGGAAATACAACTTCTGCGAGTGAGACCAGTAAGCAATTAGATAAAGCGGAAGCGGATGCTGCTAGGCAGGCTGAAGCCATTACTCAGCTAACCAATACCTATAAAGCTGACAAAGCGACTTATGAACAAGATAAAACACGTGTTGAACAAGGGAATGCTGCGTTGGCTGCTAGTCATAAAGACGCCACTCAAGCAGGAAAAGCCTTGAATCATTCAGTGGATAGCACAGTTTCAAAAATCAAAGACCAAGATCAGTCGGCTAATGTGACCGTTACAACTCAAACCGTAACATCAGGAGATGGTTCAACGGTTTCAGGCTATCAGGATTATACCTCTGCGGTAGCTGCTATTGATAAGCAAAATAAGGACAATCTATCTGAATACGAATCAAAGAAAAAAGATGCAGATGCCATTGTCGCAAAGAATCTCTTAATCCAAAAGGCAAATGAGGACGGGGTTGCCAAGGCAAAGGCTGATACTGAAGCAATTGATAAACGCAATCAAGCTGGACAAAAAGCAGTGGATGATGAAAACAAGGCAGGTCAAGCTGCTGTTGATGCCTACAATAAAGACCAACAGAAATTGGTGACAGACCGTGAAGCTGAGATTGCTGCTATCACGAAAAGCAATAAGGAAAAAGAAGAAGCAGCCAAGAAAGAAAATGCTGCCATTGATGCCTATAACACCAAGGAAATGGAGCGCTATAAACGTGACTTAGCTGAGATTTCAAAAGGTGAGGAAGGCTACATCTCACAAGCTCTTGCTCAGGCTTTAAATTTGAATAATGGAGAACCACAAGCACGCCATTCAGCTGATACCAGAAATCCTAATCGTATCGTTGCTAAGGGTGACGCTATGCTTGGTGGGTATTCTAAAATCCTTGATTCGACAGGATTCTTTGTCTATGACACCTTTAAAACAGGAGAAACCCTTTCCTTTACCTATCAAAATCTTCAAAATGCTCGCTTTGATGGTAAGAAAATCACAAAAGTAGCCTATGACATTACAAACCTTGTTTCTCCAACTGGAACTAATGCCGTGCAGTTAGTCGTGCCAAATGACCCAACAGAAGGCTTTATCGCCTACCGTAATGATGGGACAGGCAATTGGCGAACAGACAAGATGGAGTTTCGTGTCAAGGCCAAGTATTTCTTAGAAGATGGCTCACAAGTCAGCTTCACCAAGGAAAAACCAGGTGTCTTTACTCATTCCTCACTCAACCACAATGACATCGGTTTAGAGTATGTGAAAGACTCATCAGGCAAGTTTGTCCCTATCAATGGCTCAACCATTCAAGTGACTAACGAAGGTTTGGCTCGTTCACTCGGGTCAAACCGTGCCAGTGATTTGAAGCTTCCTGAAGAATGGGATACGTCATATAGTAATTATGCCTATAAGGGAGCAATTGTCTCAACGGTTACATCAGGCAACACCTATACGGTGACCTTTGGTCAAGGAGATATGCCCCAAAATGTTGGTCTCTCTTATTGGTTTGCCTTAAACACCCTACCAGTTGCACGGACGGTTAAACCTTATAGTCCAAAACCTCATGTGACACCAAAGTTAGAGCCAATTCCAGAACCGATTAAGGTTGTGCCAAAAACCTTTACCCCAAAGACTTTTACCCCAGAGCCACCTGTGAGCTTTAAGGAAAAACCATTAGAGAAAGTTACTCAGCCTAGCCTAACACTTACCAAGGTCACCTTGCCTAAAGACCCTACGCCAGAGCCGTTACCAAAAGCACCACAAGTGCCAACGATTCATTACCACGACTATCGTCTGACAACGACTCCTGAAATTGTTAAGGAAGTTATCAATACCGACCAAGTGAACCTTCATGACAAAACGGTCGCAAAAGATTCAACGGTCATTTATCCCTTAACCGTAGATGCTTTTTCTCCAAATCGAGCCAAAACCACTAGCCTCACCTTTGAAGATTACCTTCCGGCAGGTTATGCCTTTGATAAAGAAAAAACGCAGGCAGAAAACGGAAATTATACCCTTACCTTTGATGCTGCTAAGAACTTTGTGACCTTGACCGCAAAGGAAGCCTTGCTTCAAGAGGTCAACCAAGACCTTACCAAATCTTATCAACTGGAGGCTCCTAAACTTTATGGTAGCCTTCAAAATGATGGAGCAACCTATTCCAACAGTTATAAGCTTCTCATCAATAAGGGAACTCCAAATGCCTATACAGTGACTTCCAATGTCGTGACGGTGCGAACGCCTGGTGATGGAACGACCACTAGCCGTATTGAGCCGCAGAAGAAAAATGAAAATGAAGACGGTGTGGTTATTAACGATACGGTAGTGGCTCTAGGAACAACTAATCATTACCGTTTGACCTGGGATTTAGATCAATATAAAGGCGATAGGTCTTCTAAAGAGACGATTGCTCGTGGTTTCTTCTTTGTAGATGATTACCCAGAGGAAGTGTTGAATTTAGTAGACCAGGGAACAAGTATCACCACTCCTGAAGGCAAAGACGTATCAGGGATTACTGTCAAGGCTTATGCGTCGCTGTCAGAAGCTCCTAAAGACCTTCAAGATAAACTCGCTCATGCCAAGATTTCTCCTAAAGGAGCTTTCCAAGTCTTTATGCCTAATGACAATCAGGCTTTTTATGACCAGTATGTTATAACAGGAACCTCTTTGAACCTTGTCACCAAAATGACGGTCAAAGATAGTCTTTATGGTCAGACGAAGACTTATCGAAACAAAGCCTACCAAGTGGATTTTGGCAATGGCTATGAAACCGATGAGGTGACGAATACCCTTGTGAGCCCAACACCAAAAAAACAAAACCTAAATAAGGGTAAGGTGGATATCAATGGCAAACCTATGGTAGTCGGTTCACAAAACCACTATACCTTGTCATGGGACTTGGACCAATACCGTGGCATTAAAGCCGATAAGGCTCAAATTGCACAAGGGTTTTACTTTGTGGATGATTATCCCGAAGAAGCTCTATTACCAGATGAAACAAGTATTCAACTTGTGACAATTGATGGTAAAGCAGTGTCAGGTGTGACGGTAAAAACTTATACGAGCTTATCAGAAGCCCCTAAACCCCTACAAGCAGCCCTTTCAAAACGCAAGATTGTGCCTAAAGGAGCCTTCCAAGTCTTTATGGCAGAAGATCCGCAAGCCTTCTACGATTCTTATGTCACGCAAGGTCAAAACATCACCATCATCACCCCTATGACTGTCCGTGAGTCTATGCTTAATTCAGGAAAGTCTTATGACAATGTAGCTTATCAAGTAGACTTTGGACAAGCCTATGAAACCAATACGGTAACCAATCACGTGCCAAAAGTAACACCACATAAAACTAATACCAATAAAGAAGGCGTGTCTATTGATGGGAAGACCGTTCTTCCAAATACCGTTAATTACTACAAAATTGTTCTGGATTACAGTCAGTACAAGGACTTGGTGGTGACGGAGGATGTTCTTGCCAAAGGTTTTTACATGGTGGATGATTACCCTGAAGAAGCGCTTAGCCTCAATGCAGATGGTATCCAAGTGATGGATAAGGCAGGAAATCTTGTCAAAGGGATTTCGGTGAAAGCCTATGCCTCATTGTCAGAAGCGCCTAAAGTGGTTCAAGACGCTATGGCCAAACGTCAGTTCACACCAAAAGGAGCCATTCTAGTTTTAAGCGCTGATGATCCAAAAGCGTTCTATGAGGCTTATGTTAAAACTGGTCAAACCTTAGTGGTGACCCTTCCAATGACTATTAAGAATGAGCTGACGAAAACTGGTGGGAAGTATGAAAACACCGCTTATCAGATTGACTTTGGTTTGGCTTATGTGACAGAGACTGTGGTTAATAATGTGCCAAAACTAGACCCACAAAAAGATGTGGTGATTGATTTGCCACAAAAGGAGAACAGTCTTGATGGAAAAGAAGTTGCCTTGAATCAGGTCTTTAACTACCGTTTGGTGGGAGCACTCATTCCAGGTAATCGTGCGACACCACTCATCGAATACCGCTTTGACGATGATTACGATGAAAGCCATGACGACTATAATGGTGTTTACAAGGCTTATACCTTAGTAGATGTGACTCTAAAAGATGGAATGGTTTTACCAAAAGGGACAGAAGTGACCAAGTACACGCTACAACATGTCGACACGTCAAAAGGGACAGTTACCATTAGTTTTGATCAGGAATTCCTTGAAAAACTAGCAGAAGAATCTGAGTTTCAGGCAGATGTTTACGTGCAAATGAAACGAATCGCTTCAGGTGAAGTAGAAAATACCGTATTACATACTGTCAATGGCTACACCATCAGTTCAAACACGGTTAAAACAACTACTCCTGAACCAGAGCCACCAACTCCGACTCAACCAACCCCACCCCAACCACCTATTCCAACACAAGAACCACCAGTTCCAGCAAGTGTCTTACCAAATACAGGAGAGAGTCAATCCCTCTTGGCACTGGTTGGTGGAGGACTTCTTTTAGGCCTAGCTTACGGACTTTCTAAACGCAAAATGGAGGACAACTAAATGGAACCCAAAAACATTTACACAATGGATTCAGACCAAGATGGCTTAACGGATGCTCAAGAGTTAGCTCTAGGGACTAATCCTTTTAGCAGTGATACGGATAGTGACGGACTGACAGATCTTGAAGAAGTCCAACAAGGCTTGAATCCAATTCAACAGCGTAAGGAGAGAAGCTATGGCTTGGAATTATGACACAATTTCTAGAACCCTTTCTGAGATGGCACGAGAAAACTATGAAGACATGGTCAAAGCCTTTTTAACCATGGAGCTAAACATTCAAAACAAGTCACTTCTTGACAGGCTTTATCAAGACTTTAGGAGCATTGATGACTTATCTTTAGTCAGTGAAGACCTGCGCCTAAGAGCAGACGGTTATCAGGAACAGCTTCAAGAAGAAGTGACGGACCTCTTGGATAAACTCTATCGAACAGGTGAGGGAGCTAGTTTCATTATGGAAGTGATTGTGTCCAACAATATTTCTGAGACCCTTTCTCAGTATGAGGCTTTGAATGAGGAGGATTATTCGCCTCTCACCTTAGAGACCTTGCAGGACATTATCCAAAAGGAGTTGTCTTTAACGAGTCAAGATTATTTTGGAGATGTGACCTATCTCGCCCTGCAGAAAGATTTGTTAGACCAGAAAAGCCATTTCTTACAACAGTATGTGACAACTTTAATGGATAAGTTACCACAAGAAAAAGACCAAAGCGCCTTGGTCCTAGACTAAAGCAGTGGGCTGAGAATACCTCTCAGCCCCTTTTTAATTGGAGGAACATATGACTCAAGAACAATTACTTGAAATGTTGCGGGCAAGATTGCCACGTGACCAGATTCTTTTGGAATCCTTTTTACGCTATCAAGCAGTCCATTTTGATGAGGATTGGGATAGCCTTATCCAAAATTTTACAACCCAAAGAGGAGTAGTCACCTCACCTGTTCAAGTGGCTCGCTTTGAAACCGAAGTTTCTGCTTTTGTAGAGGCAAGCCCCTTTGATGGAGTGACTGACCTAAGCACCTACACGCAGACCTTTGGTCAGGCTGGCTTAAAGAAGTTACCTCAGTTAAACAATGATGAGAAAGCCTTGGTGATTGAAGTAGCCCTCTTTAACCTAGCCACTCGCTTTCAGCTCTTAGACCAAGAAGGCGCCTATCAGTCCATTTCGGTAGCTTCTCTTTTGGATAAAGGAAAAGCTGCTAATTTGGTTAATGTCTACCGAGTGGCCAATAATTTGTCTGACCGTATTAGCCGTGATATTGAACAATTTCTTCTCACTTATGAACCTGAACTAATAAGCACCCAGGAAACGGTAGAGGAAAGAGAGGGTGCAGCTGAAGAAAAAGTAGTTCCAGAACCTCCTCAAGACATCACCTTTCGTGAAGAAGGGGGTATCGTCATTGCAAGTCTTGAGGAAGATTTATCACAACTAGATTTACGAACAGGGCAAACAGAACATTTACCAGCCTATGAACATCTAAACTTGTCCCAAAAATTTGAGATACTAAGTCACTTTGACCAAGTGAGAAATAGCCGTCCAAAGCTACCAAACCTGAGACGTGGGGAGGTTCACCATGAGATGGAAATGACGCCAATCTATGCGGACAATGAGCTATTAACCTATTTAGAAGCTGATGGGACCGTCTATGACTTACAACGTCCTTTAACACCTCAAGAAGAAGTGATCTTAACTGAAATGGGTCAAACCATTTTGGGTGAAAATACCGAAAAACTGACTCGTTTAGGAATAGACTTAGCTGACGTTGACGAGCAACAAGGTGGGATACTGATAGATGCTGCAGGGCGTTTTCATTTGAAGAATGCCGACCTCGCCTTATTAAGGGGCTATCCTAAAGCAACTGTCACTCAATTAGCCCTTGCAACAGAATTGCTTCAGATGGGACTTACCCATGACAAGGCTGAATTTTTCTTGACTAGTCAGCTAGATTTAGAAGAAGCAAGACCCATTGCCTACGCCTTCTTACATGAAGAACTCACTCTTGAGGAAGCGAGAACCTTTGAAAGGGACAAACTGTCCCAATCAGACCTATCCTTTAGAGAATGGCGAGAACACCTCTCACAAACAAAACCTGAAACCATTGTGACTCAAGAAAAACTACCAAATCCCATCGTAGAAGAAGCCCTTAAACGCTACCCGATTGATTCTAGAGTGATTTATAAGGGGCAAGAGTTTCAGGTAATGGCCATTGAGGACTCAGGCGTTAATAACCTGATTCGGATTGAATTACAAAATGATTTCACCGATGTGATTGAACAAAACCCCGTTCTTTTCTTACGGACCTTAGAGGACATCACTCAGGCTCTTCAAGTTATTTCTATCGAAGAAAAAGAGGAAGTGGAGGAACCTAGCCAAGAATTAGACCTGTTTTCCTTTATGGATATGGAAGAACAAAATGAGCCGGTTTCTCAAGTGATAACATCTCTATCATCAAATAAGAGAGAGGCTAAACAAGAAGAAGCATTGTCAGAAGATGAGTTGGAGATGGATTCGGATATCACTGAAACAGTTCCTGCCACTGATTTTCACTTCCCAGAAGATCTAACAGACTTTTACCCTAAGACAACAAGGGATAAGGTTGAAATGAATGTTGCTGCTATTCGTCTTGTAAAAGCTCTTGAATCTGAACACCGTCAACCCACACCTAGTGAACAAGAACTCCTTGCCAAATACGTAGGTTGGGGAGGCTTAGCTAACGAGTTCTTTGACGAGTATAACCCAAAGTTTTCTAAGGAACGTGAGGCATTAAAAACGCTAGTCACTGATAAAGAGTATTCGGACATGAAACAATCTTCTTTGACAGCTTATTACACAGACCCTCACTTGATTCGTCAGATGTGGGAGAAGTTAGAACGTGATGGCTTTACTGGTGGTAAAATACTAGACCCGTCTATGGGAACGGGGAATTTCTTTGCGGCAATGCCTAAACACCTGAGAGAAAACAGTGAGTTGTATGGTATAGAGTTAGACACGATTACAGGTGCTATTGCCAAACACCTTCATCCGAATAGCCACATTGAAGTAAAGGGCTTTGAGACTATTGCATTTAATGACAATAGCTTTGATTTGGTTCTCTCAAATGTGCCTTTTGCCAATATCAGGATTGCGGATAATCGCTATGACAAACCCTATATGATTCATGATTACTTTGTTAAAAAATCCCTTGATTTGGTGCATGATGGTGGGCAAGTAGCTATCATTTCCTCCACAGGAACCATGGACAAACGAACAGAAAATATTCTCCAGGACATTCGTGAGACGACTGATTTTCTTGGTGGTGTGCGTTTACCAGATAGCGCCTTTAAGGCCATTGCAGGAACGAGTGTCACAACAGATATGTTGTTCTTCCAGAAACATATGGATAAGGGATATGTGGCAGATGATTTAGCTTTTTCAGGTTCTATTCGCTATGACAAGGATGATCGTATTTGGCTGAATCCTTACTTTGATGGGGAATACAACAGTCAGGTTCTTGGGACCTATGAGGTTAGAAACTTTAACGGTAGGACACTGTCTGTTAAAGGAACTTCTGATAATTTGCTAGCAGTTGTTCAGACTGCTCTTAAACAGGTTAAAGTCCCTAGAGTGGTGGATAACTTTGACATCTTCATCACTCCTGATGTGATGAAAAAACAGGTCGTTGATACCTCGATTCCACCTGACATCAGAGAAAGCTTAGATCGTTATAGTTTTGGTTATAAGGATTCGACGGTTTACTACCGAGATAATAAGGGAATCCGTGTTGGGACTAAGACCGAGGAGATTAGCTACTATGTGGACGAGGAGGGGACCTTTAAGGCTTGGGATACCAAGCATTCGCAAAAACAGATTGACCGCTTTAATGACCTCGAAGTCACCGATAGCACTGCTCTTGATGTGTATGTGACAGAAGAAGCCACCAAACGTGGGCGATTTAAGGGCTACTTCAAAAAGACGGTTTTCTATGAAGCTCCCTTGTCAGAGAAAGAAGTAGCACGGATTAAAGGGATGGTTGATATTCGAAATGCTTACCAAGAGGTCATCGCCATTCAACGTTACTATGATTATGACAAGGAAGAGTTTGCACACTTACTTGGAAAACTCAATCAAGCCTATGATAGTTTTGTGAAACGCTTTGGTTATGTCAATAGTGCTGTGAATCATAACCTTTTTGACAGTGATGATAAGTATTCCCTTCTTGCGAGTTTAGAAGATGAAAGCCTTGACCCGAGTGGGAAGACAGTTATTTATACCAAGTCTCTGGCTTTTGAGAAAGCCCTAGTTCGTCCTGAAAAGGAAGTAACGGCAGTTTCTTCTGCCCTTGACGCTCTCAATTCTAGTCTAGCAGATGGTCGTGGGGTAGATTTGGATTACATGATGTCTATTTATCAAACAGACTCTAAAACGACTTTGATTGAGGAATTAGGAGACGCTATTGTTCCAGACCCAGAACGCTATCTAAACGATAGGGAAGTGGTCTATGTATCTCGGCAGGATTTCTTATCAGGGGATGTGGTGACTAAGTTAGAGGTTGTGGACTTACTCATTAAAGAAGACAACTCTGATTTTCCTTGGGTCTATTATCAAGGTCTCTTAGAAGATGTGAAACCACGACGTGTGACCTTAGCTGATATTGATTATCGGATTGGCTCACGCTGGATTCCTCTAGTCGTTTATGGGAAATTTGCCCAAGAAATCTTTATGGGACAAACATTTGACCCGACTGATCAAGAAGTATCAACTGTTCTTGAAGTCAGTCCGATTGATGGGACGATGTCCTACCAATCCAAGTTTGCCTTTAGGTATTCTACCGCAACGGATAGAAGTTTAGGTGTGCCTGGTTCACGCTATGATAGTGGCCGAAAAATCTTTGAAAACCTGCTTAATTCCAATCAACCAACCATCACCAAACAAGTGGAAGACGGGGATAAGAAAAAGCATGTGACAGACGTGGAGAAGACAACGGTTCTTCGTGCTAAGGAAACACAACTTCAAGAACTCTTCCAAGATTTTGTGGCTAGTTACCTAGAGGTGCAACAGATGATTGAAGAGACCTATAATAGCCTTTATAATCGTACAGTCTCAAAAGTTTATGATGGCAGCCATTTAACCATTGATGGGCTTGCCCAGAATATTTCCTTACGCCCTCACCAAAAGAATGCTATTCAACGGATTGTGGAAGAAAAACGAGCGCTTTTAGCTCATGAAGTGGGTTCAGGTAAGACCTTAACCATGCTTGGGGCAGGATTCAAACTGAAAGAATTGGGTATGGTGCATAAGCCTCTTTATGTGGTGCCATCAAGTCTGACCGCTCAGTTTGGCCAAGAAATCATGAAGTTCTTCCCAACGAAGAATGTTTATGTGACGACCATGAAAGATTTTGCGAAAGCTAAACGCAAGCAATTTGTGTCACGGATCATCACAGGGGACTACGATGCTATTGTCATTGGGGATTCCCAGTTTGAAAAAATCCCTATGAGCCATGAAAAGCAGGTGACTTATATCCAAGATAAGCTACAACAACTCCGTGACATCAAGCAAGGCAGTGATAGTGATTATACGGTCAAAGAAGCAGAGCGTTCCATCAAAGGTTTGGAACACCAATTAGAAGAACTCCAAAAACTGGAACGTGATACCTTTATTGAATTTGAAAATCTAGGCATTGACTTTCTCTTTGTGGACGAGGCTCACCATTTTAAGAATATCAGACCCATTACAGGCCTTGGGAATGTGGCTGGAATTACCAACACGACTTCTAAAAAGAACGTGGATATGGAAATGAAGGTCAGACAGGTTCAAGGAGAACATGATTATCGTAACGTGGTTTTTGCGACAGGAACTCCAGTCTCTAACTCTATTAGTGAACTCTATACCATGATGAGCTATATTCAACCAGATGTCTTAGAACGGTATCAAGTCTCAAACTTTGACTCATGGGTTGGAACTTTTGGGAATATCGAAAACGCTATGGAACTAGCACCGACAGGTGATAAATACCAACCTAAGAAACGCTTTAAGAAGTTTGTGAACCTGCCTGAACTCATGCGGATTTATAAGGAAACAGCTGATATTCAGACCTCAGATATGCTTGATTTACCTGTACCTGAAGCTAAAGTTATTGCGGTGGAGAGCGAATTGACAGAAGCTCAGAAATACTACCTTGAAGAGTTGGTTGACCGTTCAGACGCTATCAAGTCAGGCAGCGTTGACCCTAGTGTCGATAACATGTTAAAGATAACTGGGGAAGCTAGAAAACTAGCTATTGATATGCGCCTCATTGACCCAGCCTATACCTTATCGGACAATCAGAAGATTCTTCAAGTAGTGGACAATGTGGAACGCATTTACCGTGAGGGAGAAGATGATAAAGCTACCCAGATGATTTTCTCAGATATTGGAACGCCTAAGAATAAGGAAGAGGGCTTTGACGTTTACAATGAATTGAAAGACCTCTTAGTGGATAGAGGGATTCCCAAAGAAGCAATTGCCTTTGTCCATGACGCTAATACGGATGACAAGAAAAACTCTCTGTCACGCAAGATCAATAGTGGGGAAGTCAGGATTCTCATGACTTCTACGGAAAAAGGTGGAACAGGATTAAACGTGCAGTCTCGTATGAAAGCAGTCCACCATTTAGACGTTCCCTGGCGTCCCTCTGATATTGTTCGTGCGTCCGTAAAGGCGGTATAGTCAATCTACTTTTGGCAAAGTAGTAGGCGTGACCTTAATGCCTATCATCACCCAACTAACCTGTGAGGGAAACCAAATATCAGGGAACAAAGCACGTTGGGAAACTCATAAGTTGATGAGTTATCACATCACGACTGAATGAGGAGATGACAATGTAACAGATGTTACTGAGATAATTATAAGGATAAAATCTAAACTGATTGAAGGATAGTCTAAACGGTCTGTGTCGGGACTGTGAGGTAAGATAACTAAAACCCTCATACTATGGAACTTCACTATCACTGGATAAGATAATGAAGCAAAGGGATTCCATAGCGTATTCATAGTAAATGAAAACAGATGAACGTCCTATCCGAAGAAATTATCAAGCTATGTTACTATACCAGCTAAACGGAGATTACCTAAGTCAAAACGCTTGTAAAAGCTATTAAACATCAGGTTTATGAATATTTGATAAGGTAACGGAGTTCACATAGTAGTCCGAGCGTGTTAATGGCACGTACATGGCGAAGGGGAACAGTTTATAACATTAACATTATGGAAAGGAAGGTGTGTGAGACACCATGAGAAATCCTCAAAATGTGTTAAACAATCTAACAAAACACAGTAAAGATAAAAACTATCAATTTGAGCGACTTTATCGCTTACTTTACAACAAAGAAATGTACTTAGTTGCCTATCAAACGATTTACGCTAACCCAGGACACATGACACCTGGAGTAGATGAGTTGACGATTGATGGTATGAGTATGGCTAGAATTGACCAATTGATTGATTCCCTGAAAGATGAATCTTATCAGCCACATCCATCAAGACGAACCTATATTCCTAAAAAGAATGGGAAGCCACGTCCACTAGGTATTCCATCATTTGATGATAAGCTCTTACAACAGGTTATCAAAATGATTTTGGAATCCATCTACGAGGGACAATTTGAATCCTCTTCCCATGGTTTTCGTCCGAATAAAAGCTGTCATTCAGCACTTACTCAAATTCAGAAAACCTATACAGGAGTAAAGTGGTTTATTGAAGGAGATATCAAATCGTTTTTTGATAATATCAACCACGATGTGATGATTCAAATTCTACGAGAAAGAATTACGGATGAGCGTTTCTTACGCCTGATTCGTAAATTTCTCAATGCAGGATATGTGGAAGATTGGAAATTCTACAAAACCTACTCAGAAACTCCACAAGGAGGAATAATCAGTCCAATTCTAGCCAATATCTATTTGGATAAGTTTGATAAATATATGACAGATTATGTGAAGAACTTCTGTGAAGGGAAATACCGTAAACGCACCCCAGAATATCGCCAAAATGAGATTGCACTGGGAAAAGCAAGAAGAACACTAGAGTGTACTTCGACGGAAAACCAACGCCAAGAAGCCATTCAACGTATTCGTCAATTAGAAAAGGAAAGAGTATTGATTCCTCATAGCGACCCTATGGATAGTAGTTTTAAGCGTCTAACCTATACCCGATATGCAGATGATTTTATCTGTGGTGTGATTGGAAGTAAAGAGGACGCTCGTCGTATTAAAGCAGACATTAAGGACTATTTGGAAACGGTTCTCAAATTGGAACTCTCTGAAGAGAAAACCCTGATTACCAATGCAAGAGATAAAGCGAGGTTTCTGGGTTATCATCTGTACATTCGCCAATCCAATTTAGCCAAACGTGATTCGGTAGGGCGATTGGTCAGAAATTATACAGGTAGATTGGTTTTAGAGGTTTCTATTGAAACGATTCGAGATAGATTACTGTCCTATGGGGCTATGAAAATGACTTATCATAGAGGTCACGAAGTTTGGAAACCAACAGCTCGTTATTTTATGAAAGACTGTGATGATTTAGAGATTTTAGAACGCTACAATGCGGAAATAAGAGGTTTTTATAACTATTATTGTATCGCTAACAACAGTTCTATCCTCCATCGCTTTAAGTATATTATGGAATATAGCATGTATAAAACCTATGCGACCAAGTATCGTACGACTAAATCTCACATCATCCGTAAATATAAAAAGGATGGTCAATTCAGGGTACAGTATATTGGACGTAAAGGAGATACAATGACCCGTTATTTCTATAACGGAGGTTTTAGACGTCAAAAGAAATCTTTCCTTGAAAACGATAATTTGCCAAATACGGCAAAATATTTCAGTCGTACAAATCTAATTGATAGATTAAAAGCAAATCGTTGTGAATATTGTCAAGCAACCGACAGTTCCCTAGAAATCCATCATGTGAGAAAACTCAAGGATTTAAAAGGGAAAACTTTTTGGGAACGTTTGATGATTTCTAGACAACGGAAAACAATAGCACTGTGTAAAGATTGCCATAAGAAATTACATCATGGCAAGTTAGATTGAGTTTATAAATGGAGAGCCGTATACATTGAGAGGTGTACGTACGGTTCGGGGGCGAGTATTTGGAAACCTGCCGTAGTAATACGGTAAGGCGCTGGATACTTAGCCTACAACGCAATGGTAGGTTAATTCGTCAAGGCAATATGCACCAAGAGGTAGATATTTACCATTACATTACGAAAGGGAGCTTCGACAACTACCTCTGGCAAACTCAGGAGAATAAACTCAAATATATCACGCAAATCATGACCTCTAAAGACCCAGTACGGTCGGCAGAAGACATTGATGAACAAACCATGACTGCTTCAGACTTTAAGGCTTTAGCGACAGGTAATCCTTATCTCAAACTAAAAATGGAACTAGAGAATGAGTTGACGGTATTGGACAATCAAAAGCGTGCCTTTAATCGCTCCAAAGATGAGTATCGCCATACCATTTCTTACTGTGAGCAGAACCTCCCTGTATTAGAGAAACGCCTTAGTCAATATGACCGAGATATTGCCCAATCCTTAGAAACTAAGTCACAAGATTTTGCCATGCGATTTGATAATCAGATGATGGATAACCGTGCAGAAGCTGGAGACTATCTACGTAAACTCATTACCTATAACCGTTCTGAAACCAAAGAAGTAAGAACGCTTGCAACCTTTAGAGGGTTTGAGCTTAAAATGGCAACCAGAAGTCCTAGTGAGCCCTTGCCAGATATGGTGTCTTTAACCATTTCAGGAAGCAACCAGTATTCTGTCTCTTTAGACTTGAAATCAGATGTGGGAACCATCCAACACATTACTAATGCCATTGACCATATCCTAGAAGACCAAGAAAAGACAGAAGAAATGGCTAACAATTTGAAAGATAAGCTATCAGTCGCAAGGGTTGAAGTGGAAAAGGTCTTTCCTAAAGAAGAGGATTATCAGCTGGTTAAAGCCAGATATGACATCCTTGCCCCTTTGGTTGAACAAGAAGCAGAGGTTGAGGAAATTGATGCAGCCCTAGCTAAGTTCAATGAAGCGATCCAACCGCAACAGGACCAACAACTTTCGCTTGATTTTTAAGAAAAAGGCTGACAAAAAATAATGAGCGCGGTAAAATGACATTAAGAAATCATCAAAGGAGAATTGATTATGACCCAGACAGTAGAAGATATACGTTACCAATTAGAAGAATGGTTAGCACAAGGTTTTACAAGCTCCGAAGACCGAGCTAACTATCAAGTCCTAAAGGAACAATATGAAGATGAAACCCTTGATTACAGCTTTTCAAAGCGAGAAATCATTGGTCAATTAGAGGTAATTATCATGACTCGTGAGAATGACTTTCCAGACTTAGATGAGGTCACCAAAGAAGAGTATCTTAACCTAGTGGCACAACTGGATGACCTAGACAAGGGACAGGCAGATTATTATTGTAAGCAATTAGCGTAGAAAGAGGTACAGATATGATTGAACAAATTATTCAAAGTCTTTTCATTATCGCAGCAACAGGGCTTATTTTGCTTGTCCTTTACCAGATTGCGAAGATGCTTGGAAGCTTATTTGTCATTGGTTTAATCGGATTTTTAGCTTTCACAGAAGTCTATGGAATTTACCTCTTTTTTACAGAACGATACCTCTATGTGGAAGATTTAGCCACCAATGGTATTTTGAGCTTTACCACTTTCTATATTATTTTTAATCTTTTACTTGTCTTTGGACTTGTTAGAAAAGTTGTTAGAAGTCGGATGGCATAACGTAATGGGATTACCTAAGTTAGGTAGTCCTTTTCTATAGATTATTTTTGAAACGAACTCGTAATAGTGATTGTGTGCCTTATATATATCAGGTATAATCATTAATGATTAGAAAAAAGAAGAGGTGTTTTGTTTGCTTGAAAAATTAATCCTATATTTCCCAATAATTATTTTTGTACTGTCCTATTTTTGTACTGTCCTATATAATGAAGTTTTTTTGGCTTAGATTTTCAATTTTTATGGATGAATTAATTTCAGGTGTTAAAATCAAAATTTTTTCCCATATATTATTTTGGTCAATTGTGAGTTATATTTATTGGGTATGCAATCAATATGAGATTTTATTATTTCAAACTAGCGATAACAATTTAGATTTATTATCACTATTTTCTCTAGTCTTGACAATATGGGCAAGTTTTGGAGTTTATGTCGGTTTTCTACAATTCATGGTTGGGTATGATAATAAAGAGAATGGAACCTACTTAGGCTATCAAAAAATGGATTTTTTGACAAAAAGCAATGTTTGGTACCATGTAACAAATAGTTGGGAATTCTTTGGTTCATTATTACTATCGATTGTTCTTCCTCTCATGGTTAAAGTCAACTTATCAGTTGCTATTCACTATCAATATATTTGGCAGTCTGTAGTTGGGTTCCTACTGATTTTATTTATTTTTCTTTTGAAGTTTAGTTTAAAAGTCGCAAAAATAACCATATTTATTAACAAAAAAACAGATGGAGGTCTGAAAGAAGTTATTAAATCGGATATTGAAAATAGATATAATAAATACTTTAATAAATTAATCAAGCAAAAATTTTCCTACGGAGCAAGGGAGAGTTATTTTAGACAAGTCAAGATGGATTTGTCTAATATTGACAATAACATAGACAAAATTATATTTTTAAAAGTTATTTACTTAAAAATTATAGATACTGAACTTCTTGACAAATTTGAAGATAGAGATATAGTCAATTATAAGTACTTTATAAAAGAGAAATACGATTTAATATCTAATATTGATTTTAAAGATGACAAATTGATTTCTTTTGCTATTACTTTATTTAAATTAGATGCTCAAATATTTGATAAATTGATTAAAAAGGATACACGCTGGATAGAGAGTGAATGTATCTTTGAATCCAGGGGGGGTATTTTTAATAAGAAACCTATTTTAGATGTAGAGTGTAACCATAAAATCAAACGATTATCACTTAATTCGTATGAATTTAGTGAGATTAATAATATACATATTTATATGTTTAAAAAAATAGCGAAAATGGCTAAAAATAAACAATCAATTTCTCAGATGGTATACCTAATTCAGGAAAAGATTTCTCAAAATAATATTAGGGAAAATTATTGGGAAACGGATAACCCAGGCGGTGAATTTATTTTTGAAAAAACAATCTCTACTTCTAATCTTAGAATTTCTAAAAGTTATTATGAGGAAATCGAAAAGATAGATGTATTTTATTCATCATACTATTCCGAGATTAAATATAAATCTGATAGTAATAATATATATATTTCTTTGTATCCAAATATACTTAAAATTGAATTCCATTGTAAAGACGGAAGACAGTATTATATTAAACGTAATGAGATTAGAGACTATTATGATGAATATGAAGAAAATGTTTGGAATATTCTTTTTGATAAATATAGAAGTTCGGATAATCTATCAGATGTATTTCTTCCTAATTTAAGAGAACCTGAAATTATATTAGATTCTTTTGGAGATAGTGATGAAGTAATCATCCGAGACTATGATAATAAGATTGGTTATTCCAAAACTTGCTTCAAGTACCTAACTGATCACTTTGAATATATCGATAACAATAACTCACAATTTACGAATTTGTTAGAAATAGTAAAAACCATGTCTGCTAATTATCGTGGAGCATTTGCTTTGTACCAATTGCTTTATCCAGAAAATTCGAATTGGGATTCGAGTGTTGAAAGTTACATAGAGATTCTATCAGAAGTTTTACCACCAATAAAAGAAGAAAGAGAAAAAATCTATAATGATATGGTTTCAATAATCAATGAGATTAAATATGGTAAGAGTCTTGGTTCGAAAGTTCTTGGAAAGGTATTTAAGACAAGAGATATTGAACTATTTGATGATGAGTTTTTGAAAGATTTCAAAGGGATTCCTAAATTAAAACTCATAGTAGTTCAAAGTATATTGTCTACCAATACACATGGTTTTAGAAGAGTGGAGTTGCAAGAAAGATGGGAAAAACAAGATTTAGTTGAACAATACCTAATAGGTCTGTCTCAAACCCCTAATTTATTTCCTAGCTACACTGATGACTATAAAACTTTGAATTCATCTATGAGTAACTTTTTACTAAATAATATGGAATTACTAACTTCTTATGATTTTGGAAAGTTACCTTTAAGTTCAATTTTGTTGCTTGAAAAACTTTTACATTGGAAATGGTGGAGGGATGAAAAGCATGATGAAAAAGAATTTATGGTTAATATTATTAAAGAAAAAGCTGAATATAGATTGAGTGGTTATAAATATAGCCTCGATGGGTCTTTATTGAAATTTTTTACTTTAAAATTGACAGAAGGTCAAGGGAATCAATATTTAAGAATTGTTAATGATAAAGATTATAAAGAGGATTTTAAGTTTGCTTTACTTAATTATCTTAAAAGAAATCAATTGACACTAGATACGTATTTAGATGGGATTGCTGATGAACTTAAAAATTATGATAGTGTAATGATTGGTATTTATGAAAAAGAATTAATTAAAAAAGAGGTAGAAAAAATAATTTTTGAAAATTATTTATCATTTGAATAGTTACTATTATAAAATATAGACTTCATAATAATTATTGGATTACCTAGTTAGGTAGTCCTTTTCTTTTTTGTGATAATTTTTCCAAGTCAATCTTGTTATGATGGGGCTATCTTATTAAAAAAGGAGATGGCACTGTCTATGTTAAATAAAATGAAAGCTAGGCTTCTAATTGGTCTCGGTGGTTTAGCTGTGACTAGCTTTATCGTGATGATAGGCTACACTATTGGTTCTCAGTCTGTAACCAATCACACGCAGAAACAGATTCAGACTGAAGCTCATAAACTACTGATCAAAGAGAAAGAAAAAGGGAAGGCGAGTGTTCTCTCTGATGAGCTAGTCAAGGAATTCCTCACCCAATACTATACTAAGGAAAAGCTGGGTGAGAACAACAACCGTATCAAGCCCTATATGACAGATTCTGTCTTTAAGGAAGAGGTAGCTCGTCAAGAAGATTCCATCAACCAAGTCTATAAAGACTATATGTTGGATTATCGCTTTGAGTCTGCCAATATCTATGTCAATACAGAAGAAAATGAAGCTTTTGCGGAAGTATCTTATCAGGTTGTTTACGTGTCTGATATCAGCGATAAGGCTCAGAAAAGCACACAGACAGAAACGACCTCTCTTAAATTATCTTATGCCAAATTGTCAGATAAACTCCTTGTCAATCAGGTAACCATTTGGAATGGGAAGCTAGAGGACTTAAAAGAGTCTTCTGATGAAGTAAATTCAAGCATTCCAAAGATTCAAGGCACTACTACAAGTGAGACCAACTAGCAGGAGTTTATCTTCTGCTTTTTTTAATAAGGAGATGGCATGACAAGAATTGAAAGAGTAAAACAAAAGGCAATTTTAGAGGTGGCAGAAAGTCTAGGTTATTCTTTTAAACGACTATCAGGGCAAGTCTATGAACATCCAGAACATGATTCCTTTAGGATTTTTGCGGATACCAATACTTTTAAATGGTTTTCACGTGACATCCAGGAAGATGTGATTGATTTCGTTCAGTTAATGACAGGAGTGTCTTTTAAAGAAGCTCTGTCTTACCTTGAAACTGGAGACTTTGAACAAGCTAAGGTAGTCGAAGAGACCTACCAACCCTTTCGTTATTATCTAAGGGAAGAACCATTTGACCAAGCACGGATATACCTGAATGATATTCGTGGTTTAAGTGACGAGACTATAAATGCTTTTGGCAGACAAGGTCTATTAGCACAGGCTCATTACCAGACAAAGACCTTTCAAGAATCAGTCCTTGTCTTTAAGAGTTACAATCATCATGGACAACTAGAGGGGGCAAGTCTTCAAGGGCTTGTCAAAAATGCTCAGAGACATGATCGAGATTACCTCAAGAAAATCATGAAAGGGTCTCATGGATATGTGGGAATGAGCTTTGATATTGGAAAACCGAAACGCCTTATCTTTTGTGAATCGGTAATTGATATGATGAGTTATTATCAACTCCATCAGAAGCAGTTATCAGATGTGCGTTTGGTTTCTATGGAAGGCTTAAAACTCTCTGTGATTGCTTATCAGACACTAAGGTTAACAGCAGAGGAACATGACAAGCTCAATTTTTTAGATAATATCAAGCCAAGTAAATTAGCGCATTTTCTTCGTATCATACAAGAAACAACTATCTTTTTTCAGAACCACCCAGGTTTGATAACATTAGCTGTTGATAATGATGAAGCAGGGCGAGACTTTTGTCAGAAATTATCTGAGAAAGGACTTCCCATTGAAACAGACTTACCACCATTACAGGAACTAGAAACTAAAGCAGATTGGAACGATATTGTGAAAGGTCATAGTAATCATTCTCTAAAAGATGTGATACAATCGGCCAAGTTACAAGTTTTAAGAAGTAACCCTCCACCTAGAAAAAATACCGCTTTAGAGTTGTGATAACAAAATCAAGTTTCTTAGCTTAATCTAGAAAGTGATAAGGAGGACACCCTATGAGTGTGATTGAACGCCTAGCCGAAAGAGTAGCTAGGCAAGAGGAAAAGGTTGCGAAAGAAACGGAAAACTTAGAAACTTATCGCAGTCAATTACAAACGGCTATGTACAGTACATTTATCAAACGGCAACAAAATAGTCCCTGGACTTTTGATGAAGCATTGACGCAGGCTTTTGGCCAAGAAGAACAAGAACTCAAACTATCAGACACTAGAAATGAGGAATAACACATGACAAAAGATTGGACCTTTGACCAACCACTAGATGATAACACACCAACGTCTTCATCAGAAGAACGTGCGAAGATTGCGGCACTATTTCATAAAGAAAACCAAGAGGGCGCTGAAGACGTTGATTATGTGGCAACCTTTGAAATGGAACAACAAAAGTCTAAAAATCAGATGGTTCCACAGCAAAAGACTCAAGAGCAATGCATACCAGAAGATAAGCACTCCTCAACCATTACAAACGACTACAAGCAATATCTAGCTGATGTGATGGATCAAAACAATGGGGATATTCGTCAAAGTCAGAAGAAAATTGAAGAGCTGCACCAGTTGATTGATGACAAAAATAAGCAAAATAAGAAATTACAAGCCATTTCAGCAGCTATTGATGACTTGTAAGTGAGGCAGTCCTTACAAGGGCTGCTTTTTATGGGGAGAGAAGATGAAGTTATTCAAAAAACGAACACAACATCAAGATAGTTTTAAGCGTCTTATTCATCGGTTATCAGGAATGTCTGAATCGGACTTACATAAGGTCAACCAATTATTAGATGTCGTTTTTGACGCTACAAGTCAAACTAACAGAGATGAAAAAATGTCTCCTGAAACTTTGCCAATAGAACCTATCCTAGATGAGACCATTACTGGAGCTAAGAATATATTGAAGACTGAGCAACTTGAAAAGCGGATAGAGCAGTTTAGGCAGGCGAAGAAACCGAAAAGCGAATAGCGCACCAAAAATGGTGCATTATTCGCTTTTTTTTGTTATAATGAAAGTAACTAAATAGGAGGCGATCATCTATGATTGGAGAGAATATCAAATCGTTACGTAAAACCCATGATTTAACACAACCAGAATTCGCAAAGATTGTTGGAATTTCACGAAATAGCCTTAGCCGTTATGAAAATGGTACGAGTTCAGTCACAACAGAACTTATAGACTGCATTTGTCAGAAATTCAATGTTTCTTATGTTGATATTGTAGGAGAAGAGAAGATGTTAACACCAGTAGAAGATTATCAATTGACGCTAAAAATAGAAGTCATCAAAGAGCGTGGCGCAGCGATTTTATCTCAACTATATCGCTATCAAGATAGTCAAGGAATCGCTTTTGACGATGAGACCAATCCTTGGATTTTAATGAGTGATGACTTGTCAGACCTTATCAATACCAAGATTTACCTTGTTAATACGTTTGATGAAGTGGAGCGTTACAATGGTTATTTGGATGGTATTGAGCGCATGTTGGAGCTTGCTCATCATCAGGTGGTGGCTTAATGCGGTTAGAAGAATTTAGCAAAGATGACTTTGACTTAGCCTTAAAACGGCCCCTTCGTTCCTTAACTCGTGGTAAAACGACATCAGTTAACCCCAAAGCCATCTTAATTGGTGGGCAAAGCGGAGTGGGTAAGACAACGATACACCGTATCAAGCAGAAAGAGTTCCAAGGCAATATCATTATTATTGACGGTGACAGCTATCGTTCTTTACACCCGAATTATCTAGCTTTACAAGATGAATACGGTAAAAATAGCGTGGATTATACCAAAGGTTTTGCAAGAAAAATGGTGGAACATCTTGTAGATGAGCTAAGTAAGCAGGGGTATCATTTGTTAATCGAAGGAACTTTGAGAACGACAGAAGTCCCGCGAAAAACTGCTCGGCTATTGAAATCACGAGGCTATCAAGTCTCATTAGCTTTGATAGCAACCAAGCCTGAATTGTCCTATCTCAGCACCTTAATCCGTTATGAAGAAGTTTATGCAGTTAATCCAAGTCAGGCTAGAGCAACTCCTAAAGAACATCACGATGGTATTGTAGAGCATTTACTTGATAACTTACGAGAATTAGAAACTGATAAACTCTTTGAACAGATTCAAATTTATCAGAGGGATAGAACCTGTGTTTATGATTCTGGAATGGATGAAGGCTCAGCTGCTGATGTCCTACAAGAATGCCTATTTGGAAAATGGAGTACGGTGGAGGAGGAGATGCTTAAAGTGGGGCAGGAACGGTTGAGGGAGATGCAAGAATTGAAGTAGATTTATAACAATACTTAAGTAGTTACTAATTTAATCGGAGGTCACATTTATGTCAATATATCACTTTTATCAAGGAAAAGATGAAAACGAAGGACTAGATTTAGATCAACAAAAACAAAATATTTCTAGTTTTATCAAAACACAATTTTCCGCTGAAAATTTGGTATTTTTTATTGGTTCAGGTTGTTCTGTACCAGCAATCCCGCTTATGTCACAGACTATGAAAACTATAATTGGAAAATATGATGATATATTATGCGTAATAAAAAAATTTTTGGATACGAAGAACGTCAACTTATTAATAAATAGTCTTGATGATAAAGAGATTCTTAAGGGAGTGATTGTACGATTATGTGAAAGCCATAGTTTGGAAACAATTGCAGATTTATATAACCATATTATTCGGAGTCAACTGTGGGATAAGGAACAATTGTTAGAGATTTATGAAAATTTTTGTAGTTCTTTCTCCGATATAGAATCTCTTTTAAACTGGATACAGAATGGCTTAAACTTTAGTCCAAATAACGAACAATTATTAAATGCTTTTCAAATTTTAAAAGATGAATTTATAGCTTCTATTCCTAAATTAGATTCGGATTCATATAAGGGAGATGTTTTTCAAACTTACGCTGATTTCTATAAATTTGTTTTTTCAAATCGTACTGAAGAAAGCTCAAAAATTTCGATTTTCACAACGAATTATGACCTTTTTAATGAATACAGTTTGGAAGCCAACAATATAGTCTATACAACAGGTTTCCCCTCTACTTTAGCTAAGAGATTTGATATAAATCAATTTAAATATAGGCTAGTAGATGATACTAACAGATACAAAGACAAATGGCAACCGGTCTTTAAAGAAGCGAATTTATATAAGATTCACGGATCGATAAATTGGATTAGTGGGGAAGATGGATTTTTATATCAGTCAAATTCTATGGTAACGGATGATGATGTCGTGGTTATTTATCCTACAATGTTGAAACACAAAGAGACAGCTCAAGCTCCTTATTCTGAATTATTTAGAGAATTCTCGAACTGTTTGCAAAAGAAAAATACAACTTTGATTGTTATGGGATATGGTTTTCCAGATGAACACATTAATACAATTATTTCACAAAATTTAAAGAATCAAGATTTTAATCTGATAATTTTTGGAAATAAAAATGAAAGTAAGTTAAACGATTTTTATGAAGAATTTAAAAATAGAGACTTACATCTAATTGGTGGGCAATTTGATAATAAAAATGCTCACCACTTCAATGTGATATCGGAAGAATTCTTGAATTATCAAAAACAAGTTTCAAGTGATGTAGAAGAGGATAATAATGAATAGTATTGGTAAGGTTGTCAGTGTTTCTTATGACAGATTGATTTTTGAAGTTAGTGATTTTAAAAAATTAAATTATAATTTCAAAGGGCAAATTTATCTTGCTAAGGGAGTTATTGATTATGTAACAATAAAAAATCGTTTCGATGAAAGATTTATTTATCAGGTTGTAAAGGTTTCCGATAAAGAACAGCCATTATCGGCTGATGAATCTGCAAAGTTTAGTTATTCAGGAAACTTTGAATGTGTTCCGATTGGTATGATAAAGAATGATTTTGTTGAGTTTAATTTAAAGAAATATCCATTTCTGCAAGATAAAGTTTATTTAACAACTCTTGAAGAATTTAATATTATTTTCAATGAGAATAAACTAAAACACAGTCTTTCGCTTGGCTTGATTGAAGAAAGATATGTTGCTAAAATTGATCCTAATAAACTGTTGACACATCATAGTGCTATATTAGGTAACACAGGCTCAGGAAAGTCTACTACTGTACGTAAAATTATTTCAGAAATAAATAAGATAGACTCAGACAATTTAAAACTACATATTTTTGATGTTCATGATGAATATGGTCAACTACCAGGCGTTAAAATTATTAATGTCTTGGAAGACTATGGTATAGATATATTAAATTTGGATCATCAGGATTGGTTGAATTTGGTTAAGCCTTCTGAATTAGTTCAATTACCTGTTATTGAGATGGCCTTAAAAATTGCTAACTGTTTATTGACAAAATCGATTGACGAATCTTGGTTGAAATGTTTCATTGCTTATAATCTTTATACTAATCAGCAAACTGATGCTGTGACAAAACGTACTAAAATAGTTGGTATTCTAGATGGTACTGGCATAGACACTTCAAAGTATAGCTCACAATATGGGAGTTTTCCTCAAGGAGGTGAGAAAAAGTTCCTAAATGATTTACTACAAGCTACAAATAGAGAAGTTGAGTATAGTTATTTAAGTCGAAAAATTGAAAAAGCCAATTATCAGGTGGATAGCTTTGAAAATTTACTAATCGCTTTAAATTATGTATTTCTTCTTGAAGAAAGTAAAGGGAATAGTCAAGCACGTGCATATTCAGGAACACTTGAAACTCGTATAAAAAATATACAGACACGGTACTCTAAACTTTTTGAAAATGGTGAAATATCTATTGATTCGAAAACTGTTGTATATTCAGTATCTGAAATGGACGATGATTTACTTTTATTCTTTACAACCTATGTCCTAAAGAAAGAATTTTCTAAGAATAAAATTTTAACATTAAAGCAAAGAACGGTAAATGTATTTATTTTGGAGGAAGCACATCGTTATATATCAAAAATAAAAGAGAACAGTCAGTTTCATGAAGTAGAAGTATTTAAGAAAATCGCGCGAGAGGGGAGAAAGTTTGGTTGTTTCTTATTGCTGTCTAGTCAGAGACCGAGTGAACTTTCATCAACAGTTTTATCACAGTGTAACAATTATATTATACATCGAATAAAAAATAATATTGATCTAGAGTATCTTTTACAAACAATCCCTTACATTAATAAAAATCAGTTATCTAGATTCTCTTATTTACCAACTGGAACAGCTTTTCTTGTTGGGGAACTATTTCCAATACCAGTTGAAGCTGAAGTGTTTGAAGAAATATCTTCCAATGTGACTACTACTCCACAAATAATTTTTAAATAAAAAATGTGATTTTTCCGAGAGCATCTAGCTCTCTTTTTTCTTACCTCCATTTCTACGTTGTGATACCTTTTCCAAATCATCCCTGTTATCCTTATATCATTCCTAAAAAAATCAAGGTTTGATTTTCTATTGGGGGTTTGGGGGCGAAGCCACCATATTTTCTTATCGTCGGCTGACTAACCTGTAAGGTTTAGTTCAGCTGGCGATTAGATTTTGGGTTATTGTGACCACAATGCCTGAGCTCGCAAAGACCGAACAAGGTCTTTAGGAAATTTCCCGTATAATACACGGGGGCGGGTTTTACCCGAGAAAGGATGAAAGTGAGGGAAAGAGATGTCTGAACAGTATCGTGACATTCGAAAAGAGGTAAATCTAACGGCAGATGAGCTAAATCAAATTGAAAATATGATGAAGGTTGATAACTATCGTCACTTTTCTCCCTTTGTGAGAGCTAAAATTTTGATGATTGATGACAAACAGTTAGCTGCCAAAGAGTGGTTCTCTCTTTGGCAATCTCAAAAATTTGAGCAGATTAGTCGAGATGTGCATGAGGTTTTGATTATAGCAAGAGAGAATCACCAAGTGACTCAAGAACATGTGTCAATCTTATTGACCTGTGTTCAAGAATTGATTGCGGAAGTCAATCAAGCACAGCCACTCAGTCGTGAGTTTTGTGAAAAATACATGAGATAGGAGGCTACTATGGTTTATCGTTATCGTACCAATCTCAAAAAAGTATTTCTAACAGATTCAGAGTTACATCAATTGAATGAGCGAATTGCTAAGAGTAATTGTCAAAATTTCTCAGTCTATGCTAGGAAAGTGTTGCTTAATCCCAATATGTCTTTCGTCACAATTAACACGGATGCTTATGACCAGTTGGTTTTTGAATTGAGACGGATTGGAAATAATATCAATCAAATTGCGCGTGCTATTAACCAAAGTCATTTGATTTCTCAGGAACAATTACAAGACTTGAGTAAAGGAGTAGGAGAGTTAATTAAGGAAGTAGACAAAGAATTCCAAGTAGAAGTGAAAAGACTGAAGGAGTTTCATGGTAGTCACTAAACATTTTGCGACACATGGTAAAAAATATCGTAGACGCCTGATAAAATATATCCTCAATCCCGATAAAACGAACAATTTAAAATTGGTATCTGATTTTGGCATGAGCAATTACTTAGATTTTCCTAGTTATGAAGAAATGGTTGAAATGTACAATGTTAACTTTACCAATAATGACAAGTTGTATGAATCTAGAAATGATCGACAGGAAAAACACCAGCAAAATATTCATGCCCATCATCTCATCCAATCTTTTTCTCCTGAAGATAATTTAACCCCTGAAGAAATTAACCGCATTGGTTACGAGACTATGATGGAATTGACTGGAGGTCGCTTTAAGTTTATCGTGGTAACCCATACAGACAAAGACCATATCCACAACCATATCCTAATCAATTCTATAGATCAAAATTCAGATAAAAAATTGATATGGAATTATGCCTTGGAACGAAATCTCCGTATGATTTCAGACCGCATTTCTAAAATGGCGGGGACAAAAATTATCGAGAAGCGCTCTTCGTATCGAGAGTATCAAAGATATAGGGAGTCGAGCCATAAGTTTGAGCTGAAGCAGCGCCTTTATTTTTTGATGCATCAGTCAAAGTCCTTTGATGATTTTTTAGAAAAAGCAGAGCAGTTACATGTTCATATTGATTTTAGTCAGAAGCATAGTCGATTCATGATGACCGATAGAGCAATGACTAAACCAATCCGAGGCCGTCAACTCAGTAAACGAGATTTATATGATGAAGACTTTTTCCATACTCATTTTGCCAAGATAGAAATTGAAAGTCAGCTAGAATTTCTGTTGCCCCTCGTTAATTCTTTAGAAGAGTTACTGACAAAAGCAAAAGAATTGAATCTATCCATTGACTTAAAACAAAAAAATGTGACCTTTACTCTTGAAGAAAATGGCAAGCAGATAAGTCTGAGTCATAAAAAAATAAGTGAGAAAAAGTTATATGATGTTGCTTTTTTTCAGAATTATTTTGAAGATAAGGTATTTGTTTTCTCAGAGGCAGTTGAAAGTCTTCAAGAACAATATCATGCTTTTCACGAAGAACGTGATAAGGAGAAGGTAGCCACTGAAGAAATTGAGGAAGCCTTTGAAGAATTTAAGAAAAAGAGAGATTCTGTTCATGAATTTGAAGTGGAGCTTGCAGAACACCAAATTGAGAAGTTAGTTGATGGGGGAATTTATATCAAGGTGTCTTTTGGTATTAAGCAGAGTGGTCTTGTTTTCATTCCCAACTATCAATTGGATATTATGGAAGAAGAGAATCAGAAAAAATATAAAGTCTATATCCGTGAGACAACCTCATACTTTATCTATAACAAAAACTACTCGGATAAGAATCAGTTTATTAAAGGTCGAACTTTAATTAGGCAGTTAACTAATGATAGTCAGATGATACCTTACAGAAGACCAACAGTTGCAAGACTTCAGGAAAAAATTTCTGAAATTAATTTTTTGATCGAGTTAACCGAGACAGATAAGAAATACCAGGAAATAAAAGATAACCTCGTCGCGGAAATAGCAGAGTTGGATATAAAACTGACTCAAACCAACGAAAAAATCGCCACCTTAAACAAGATGGCGGAAGTGCTTATCAATTTGAAGAGTGATGAACCGATCAGTCGAAAACTAGCAAAGTATGACTTTTCAAAATTTAATTTAACAGAATCAATCACACTAGAACAGGTGAATGACGAAATAAGAGTGCTGCAAGAGGAATTAGGACATTATCTTGATGAGTACGAAGGATTAGCTAGAAAATTGGAGATGTTTGTGAGCTTGTTAAATAAAGGAAATACACTTGAGAGAGAAAATCGGGATGATATTTCTTTGGTATGATTCATTTTTTAAGGAATAAATTCATACCATAGGTCGTTATCCTAGTTAAAAAGATATAACCAATAACTATATCAAATCATTAGAAATATATAATTTACTCTTATAGTATTGTTTGGTAAACTATTTAAAAATTTATATGAGGTGATGTCTATGGTTAAGAAGTATTTTGAGCATGTTGGTTCCTTTTTACGTCCTGAAGAATTAAAGGTAGCGAGACAACAATTTGATAATGGTGATATTTCCAAGGAAGCATTAAAAGAAGTTGAAGATAAAGCTATTATAGAGTTGGTGAATAAACAGGTTGCGGCAGGTCTTGATAAAATTACTGATGGTGAATTTCGTCGTTCTTACTGGCATTTAGATAATTTTTGGGGATTAAATGGTGTATCACATGAGCATTTTGGTCGTGGTTACCTATTTCACGATGAAGAAACTCGAGATGATACCGCTGTTTTGCGTGGGACATTAGGGTTTACAAAAGAAAAACATCCTTTTATCTCTCATTTTGAGTTTTACAAGAAAATAGCCGATGATAAAGGAGTTGAAGCCAAAATTACCATTCCAGCTCCAGCACAATTTTTGGCGGAATTGGAACGAGGTAAGAATGTCAATTCTATCGGTGATTTTTATCAAGATAGAGGCTCATTTTTAACGGATATAGCGAGAGTTTACAGGGAAGAAATTTTAGCACTTTACGAAGCTGGTGCTAGAACAATTCAACTGGATGATTGTACATGGGGCATGTTAATTGATGAAGATTACTGGCAAACAAGACAAAGAGAAGGATTGAGTAAGCAAGATGTTATTGAAGATTACCTTTTTGTTAATAACAATGCCATCAAAGATCTACCAAATGATTTGATGATCAATACACATGTATGTAGAGGAAATTACCATTCAACATATGCTTCTAAAGGGCCATATGATGATGTTGCGGAAGCCTTCTTTGCTCGAGAAAATGCAGAGACTTATTTCTTGGAATTTGATGATGAACGTTCTGGGGGTTTTGAGCCATTAAGTCACTTACCAAAGGAAAAAGTTGCAGTTTTAGGACTTATTACTTCAAAAAATGGAAAATTGGAGGAAAAAGAAGCTGTTATCAAACGAATCCAAGAAGCTAAAAAGTATCTGCCACTAGAAAACTTATGGCTATCAACGCAATGTGGATTTGCATCAACTGAAGAAGGTAATATCCTAACTGAGGAAGATCAATGGAAGAAACTAGCTTTAGTGAAAGAAATCATTGATGACGTTTGGAAAGAAGATTAAGTCCACTTCAATAAAAATTTTAAAACACCTGTGCAGGAGCGTAGGTGTTTTAGAATGGTTAGCATTTACGCTTTCATATTTACTGCTAAAGTATCTAAAAGTAGCCTCATAATAATATAAAGTGGCAATCTTGAATGGACCTCGAAATCAGGGAAATAGGTTAATTCTGTCTTAAACCCATATAATTGATAATCCGTTAGCTTTCCGAGATTTCCAGCTTGATTGGAACTAATTAAAACACTGGGTATCAGTCGTTCTTGACAGTTGCTAGCAGCATTTTGTAAAGAGTGCGTTTCACCATTTAGTGAAATAAAGATGACACACGTTTTTGTATCTAAACGTTTACTAATGGTACGAATGATATTGGGATCGGTATAGAGTTCAGTATAGATGCCTAAGAGCAACAATTTAGTTTGCATTTCTGTTCCCAATAATTCTGAAAAACCACGTGCAAAAATGATGACTTTTTCTGTATCTAGTAAGAGATCCACCACGTTATTGAGAGTTTTTAAATCTAGCATATTCAATGTTCGAGTGACTTCCTGGTAACTTTTTAAAATTGAAATCTTAGTTTCGTCATTCAATAGAGGTTCTGTTAGGATATTTAATTCATCCTGAGCATTATTGGCCATACTGTGTTTAAAATCTACAAAGCCACGATACCCCTTTTTTTGAAGCGTTCTGGTAATAGTAGCGGTAGAAACACTGATAATCTCTCCGACTTCGGAAATATTGAGGTTGATAATTTCTTGAAAATGCTCATTTAAATAATCCCAAGTGTAAGTCTCGGTTTGTGTTAGTTGTTTTTTTGATGTCGTCATATATTCTCCGAAAGTAATGTAAAGCATTTCAATATTGCTTGAATATCAGAAAACCCTTACAAGCTATTTGTGTTATTTTAATGATAATAAAAAAAATAAAAGAGTGGTGATTTTATGTCGGTCTATACTTGCACAATGAATCTTGCGATAGATATGTTTATTCAGACAGAAGATATAGAGGATAAAAAAGTTAATAGGACCATCTATGATGAGTTACAAGCAAATGGTAAAGGGGTTAACGTTTCAATTATTTTAAAAAAACTCGGTATTGATAGTACACCTTTAGGATTTAAAGCTGGTTTTACAGGTGATTTTATCGAAGATGAGTTAAAAAAACAAGCTATTTTGGCAAATTTTGTCAAAGTAGATGGAACGACTAGGATAAATGTATTCACTCAGGTCATGTCGAAAAATCAGGAATTTAAATTGGTTAACAAGGGACCGATTATATCAAAAGAATCCCAGGAAGAGCTATTAAAGCAATTTGAATCCTTAAACCAAGATGACTTCTTGATTGTATCAGGAAGCTTGCCAAGGGGGATCTCCACAGAAATTTTTTTAAAAATTGGCCAAATTTGCCAAAAAAGAGGGATAAATCTCATTTATGATATCAGCGATTCAAAACTAATTGAGTGTTTAGTATTTAAACCATATTTAATTAAGCCAAATGACGAAGAAATATCAGAATGGTTTCAACTAGAAAATCCTTCATTAAATGATTTAGTCGAAAAAGGAAAATTACTTCAGGAAAAAGGAGCGAAAAATGTTCTCATTTCATTGGGGGGAGAAGGCTGTTTACTCATAAGTGACTCGGTCTATTTTGCAAACGCACCAAGCGGAACAGTTGTTAACACAGCTTGTGCGGGAGATACACTTTTGGGAACATTTCTTGCCAATAAATTGAAAGGACACTCCGAAGTGGAATGTCTTGCTCAAGCAGTAGCAGCAGGCTCATCAACGGCCTTTCGACCAGGACTTACAGATTTTACTGATGTTGAATTATTAAAAAAACAAATCAAAATTAAGGAGATTACAGATGGTTTATAAAATTATAGCAGCAACAGGCTGTCCAACAGGTATTGCTCACACGTACATGGCTCAAGAAGCTCTTGAACAGGCTGCCAAAGATAAGAATGTCTCAATCAAAGTTGAGACGCACGGTCAAATTGGTGTGGAAAATCAACTGACACAAGAAGAAATTGCGAATGCAGATGCCGTTATTATAGCAGCAGATAAGGATGTTCAAGCAGAACGCTTTGCTGGTAAAAGAGTTATCAATGTATCTGTAGGAGAAGGTATCAAAAATGCTGAAAAACTAGTGCAAGATGCAATAGATGGCAAAGGTTTTATTCAAAAAGGCGATATTAAAGAAGATGTTGTTGAAGAAAAGCAAGAACATCGTGAAAATTTCGGTCGTCAAATTTATAAACATTTGATGAATGGTGTTTCTCACATGTTACCTTTTGTGGTAGCTGGTGGAGTGCTTGTCGCTGTATCTTTCTTGTTTGGTATTTTTTCATTTGACCCTAAAAGTGACCAATATAACTGGTTTGCGGCTATGCTAAAAAATGATATCGGTGGTGTTGCAATGGGAATGATGACACCTGTTTTGGCGGCTTTTATTGCTGAATCTATTGCTAAAAGACCAGGTTTTGTTGCCGGTCTAGTAGCTGGTCTCATGGCAGCGAATGGAGGATCGGGCTTCTTAGGAGGTATTTTAGGCGGTTTTGCAGCGGGGTATATCGTTCTTGGTTTAATTAAACTTCTTAAGGGTCTCCCTAAATCACTAGATGGTTTGAAAGCAATCTTTTTATATCCCGTTATAGGAGTTTTTCTAACCGGATGTTTTATGGCACTGATAAATGCACCAATGGCTTGGGTTAATGAATCCATGATGTTATGGTTAGCAGGTTTTGAAAATGCGAATCCTCTCCTTCTTGGAATTATTATTGGTTGCATGAGTGCTTTTGACATGGGTGGACCTATCAATAAGGCTGCCTACGTAACAGGTACTGTTCTTCTTGGTCAAGGTAACACAACATTTATGGCAGGTGTATCAGCTGCTTGTATCGTACCACCACTGACAACATTCTTTGCAACTTTGTTCTTCCGTAAATATTACAGCGAAGAAGATAAAAACGCTGGTCTTGCTAACTTGATTCTTGGATCAACTCATATAACTGAAGGGGCTATTCCATTTGCTGCTAAAGATCCATTACGTAATCTCCCTATCTTAATGATTGGCTCTTCAATTGGAGCTGTACTAACATATCTTTGGAAAGTTCAAGTCCCTGCGCCACACGGTGGCTTCTTGGTACTGCCTGTTGTGACTCACGCAGCTCTATGGGTCTTAGCAATTTTTATCGGGGCGGTTATATCCGGTCTCCTTATGGGACTTTTACAAAAGTCTAAAATAAATAAAGGGGTTTAAAGAATGATTGATAAAAATTTAATTCGGGTGGATGTTGATATGCCACTAAAAAAAGATGTGTTCGCTTATCTTGCAGGTCTTGTTGTCGAAAACGATTATGCAGATGATACTGATCAAGTCTATAAAAGTTTGTTATCTCGTGAAGAAGAAGGAACAACAGGCATGATGGATGGATTTGCTATTCCACATGCTAAAAGTCAAGCGGTCATAAAACCAGGTATTGCTGTTTTAAAACTAAAAAATGGAGTTGAGTGGGAGTCTATGGACGGTAAACTCATTGATTCTGTTATAGCCTTATTTATTCCAGAGACAGAAGTTGGTTCAACTCATCTGACTTATCTCTCAAAAATTGCTAGAATTCTTATGAAAAATGACTTTAAAAATGATTTTAAAGAAGCACATGAGATCGAAGAAATTGAGACAGTCTTTAATAAGTACTTAGAGCTTTAAACATGTATTAAACGCTATAAAACCCCTCTGCAAATAGACTGATGACGTCAAGAATTAAAATCAAAGTTTAATTCTTGATGTCCATCGTCACAGAGGGATTTTTAATATAAATAGTAATAATTTTTGAATAGCCTTTAAGTATTTACCTTAATGATGTTACAAAGCCTCATCTCTATTTTGTCCAGTTCGAATTCTAATAGCATCTTCAATTGGAATAATAAAAATTTTACTATCTCCAATTTCTCCAGTTTGAACTGCCGAAATGATAGCTTCAACTACAGTATCAACACGAGAATCACTCACGATTATTACTACTTTGACTTTTGCTAAGAATGTTCATTATTACGTTAGAAAAAACTAACATAAATAAGGTGTACTAAAAAATTCGATAGAAAAAGACACTCCTTAATAATAAATTAAGAAGTATCTAGATTATCCTTTTTGAAAGCTATTATTACTTATCAGCAATAATTATTTTAGAAAATTTCTCATACTTTTCTATCATTTCAGTTGTCACATTTTTATCAGTCACAATTAAATCCATTCGTTCTAGCTGGTAGAAGTTATAGAAATCATAACTTTCAAACTTGGTACTATCAACTAGAAGGATTTTCTCAACAGCATTATTCAAGGCAACTCTTTGAACCTCTCCTTCGAGGTCACTGTAGGTAGCAATCGAATTATTATAAACAGCATTTGCACTGACAAAAGCTTTTGAAAATGTTAATGATTCTAGGTTATTAATTGCAATAGCCCCAACAAAAGCACCAGTAATTTCACGACACTCACCACCAATTAAAATCAAGTCAATAGTAGTGCTCGGATGTAAAATCAGAAAAACAGGAAGGCTATTTGTAATAACTCTTATATTTCTATTTTTCAATTCGACAGCTAGATGCTCTAAAGTTGTTCCTGGACCTATAAAGACAGTTTCACCATCTTTAATAATATCGTTAGCTCTTTGTGCGATTTGTTTCTTTTCGTTAGTTTGTAAGACTTTCTTTTCGGTGTGCGTTTTCTCGTGGCCTTCGTCATTTGTTGAAGGGTTATCTAAGTATTGAGCTCCACCATGAGTCCTGATAAGTAATCCTTCATCTGCTAATGTATCAAGATCTCGCCTAGCGGTCATATCTGAGACGTTCATTTCATCGATAATATCTTTTACTTTTATAAAACCGTCAACTTTTAAGATATCGAGAATTTTTTCATGACGTTCTTTCTTCTTCATTCTTACCTCCTATCAGTTTCTTATAATATAACTATTAAAGGTATCATAACATAATAACAACCAAAAAATCAAACAAAACAAACAAAAATATTTTTAAAAAGGAGACTAACAAAACATAAAAATGTTTTATATGAAACGCTTACTAAAAAATAAGAAAGAATGATTTAATACTGATTAATAGAATAGTTATTGTTGTTAAAGGTTTATGAAAGTTTTGAAAACACACAAAACATCATTTTTGAGACATAAAACCAACCAAAATAAACATATAATGTTTATTTTTTTAAAAAATAAACATAAAAGTGTTGACTTTTATGTTGGTTAGGTGTATTATAAGGTCATAGAAATAATGTAAGCGTTATTTCAAAAGATTTTGCAAATCGTTAATTAACTATCTACGTAGGTTTTCCACATTTACTTATTCTAAATCATAGGAGAAATAAAATGGCAATTATTATCGGTGCTGACAAAGCAGGTACAGAACTTAAAGATGTTATCAAAGATTACCTTAAAGAAGGTAAATACGAAGTCATTGATGTCAGTGAAAATGAAGTTCGTGACTTCGTTGATACAACTCTCGCTGTCGCAAAAGAAGTTAATGCATCCGAAGATAACTTGGGTATTGTAATTGATGCGTATGGTGTTGGTTCTTTCATGGTGGCTACTAAAATTAAAGGAATGGTGGCAGCTGAAGTATCAGATGAGCGCTCAGCATACATGACAAGAGGTCACAATAACTCTCGAATCATTACGCTTGGTTCTGAAATTAGTGCACCAGGAATTGCAAAAAACATTGTCAAAGGCTTTGTTGAAGGTGAATATGATGGTGGACGTCATCAAGTTCGTGTCGACATGCTTAATAAAATGTGCTAATTGATTGAAATAGGTTAAAACAAGGAGAACAAAAATGAAAATTGCTGTAGGTTGTGACCATATTGTTACTTATGAAAAAATCGCTGTTGTTGATTATTTGAAATCACAAGGTCATGAAATCATTGATTGCGGTACATACGATAATGTCCGCACACACTATCCAATTTTTGGTAAAAAAGTTGGTGAAGCAGTAGCAAGTGGTGAAGCAGAACTAGGTGTTGTTATCTGTGGTACTGGTGTTGGTATTACAAATGCCGTAAATAAAGTTCCTGGAATTCGTTCAGCACTCGTCAGAGACATGACATCTGCTATCTACTCAAAAGAAGAACTTAACGCAAACGTTATTGGTTTTGGTGGAAAAATTATCGGTGGTTTGCTGATGAATGATATTATCGATGCTTTCTTAGCTGCTGAATACAAACCAACTGAAGAAAATAAAAAATTGATTGAAAAAATTGATAGCTTACAACATGCTAGTCAGGATCAAAATAACCCACACTTCTTTGATGAATTCTTAGAAAAATGGGACCGTGGTGAATATCACGACTAATATTTGAATATACTAATATAGGGATAAATATAAAAAAAGGAGCTATTGTGATTTTAACAGTTACTTTAAATCCAGCTATTGATGTCTCCTACCCTTTGGATGAGCTACAATTCGATACCGTAAATCGAGTTGTAGATGTTACAAAGACACCTGGTGGTAAAGGCTTGAATGTTTCCCGAGTTCTTAATGAATTCGGTGAAACAGTCAAAGCTACTGGTTGTATAGGTGGAGAAAGTGGTGATTTTATCATTAATCATCTTCCTGATTCGATTTTAAGTCGCTTCTATAAAATTTCAGGCGATACCAGAACTTGTATAGCTTTATTACACGAAGGTAATCAAACTGAGATTTTAGAAAAAGGACCGATGTTAAGTGTAGATGAAATTGATGGATTTACTAATCATTTTAAATATTTATTGAATGATGTTGACGTAGTGACAATGTCAGGTAGTCTTCCTGCGGGAATGCCAGATGATTACTATCAGAAATTGATTACTATTGCCAACCTTAATGGAAAGAAAACGGTTCTGGATTGTTCTGGAAATGCTCTAGAAGCAGTATTGAAAGGTGATAGTAAACCAACAGTTATCAAACCTAATCTTGAAGAACTTTCTCAACTTCTAGGTAAAGAAATGACAAATGATTTTGAATCCTTAAAAGAAGTCTTACAAGATGAACTATTTGAAGGAATTGAATGGATAATCGTTTCTCTTGGTGCTAATGGTGTATTTGCAAAACACAAGGACACGTTTTATAAAGTTGACATCCCTAAAATCGAAATTGTAAGCGCTGTAGGTTCTGGTGATTCTACAGTAGCAGGTATCGCTTCGGGTTTAGCGAATGATGAAGATGATCGAGCTTTATTAACAAAAGCAAATGTCTTAGGTATGTTAAATGCGCAAGAAAAAACAACTGGGCATGTTAACATGGAAAATTACGATAAGTTATATCAATCTATTAAAGTCAAAGAGGTATAAAAAATGACAATTACTTTAACTGAAAACAAACGTAAAAGCATGGAGAAACTAAGTGTAGATGGTGTTATTTCTGCCTTAGCCTTCGACCAACGTGGAGCTCTCAAACGTATGATGGCCCAACATCAAACAGAAGAACCAACAGTAGAACAAATTGAAGAGCTTAAAAGTTTAGTTTCTGAAGAACTTACACCATTTGCATCATCAATTTTACTTGATCCTGAATATGGCTTGCCAGCAAGTCGTGTTCGTTCAGAAGAAGCAGGCTTGTTGTTGGCATATGAAAAAACAGGATACGATGCAACAACAACTAGTCGCTTACCTGATTGTTTAGATGTTTGGTCTGCGAAACGTATTAAAGAAGCTGGTGCAGAAGCAGTTAAATTCCTTCTTTACTATGATGTTGATGGAGATAAAGATGTCAATGAGCAGAAAAAAGCTTACATTGAACGTATTGGTTCTGAATGCCAAGCAGAAGATATTCCATTCTACCTAGAAATTCTAACTTATGATGAGAAAATCTCTGACAATGCTAGTCCTGAGTTTGCAAAAGTTAAAGCTCATAAAGTTAACGAAGCAATGAAAGTATTCTCAGAAGAACGCTTTGGTGTTGACGTGTTGAAAGTTGAAGTTCCAGTAAACATGAAATTTGTAGAAGGCTTTGCAGAAGGTGAAGTTCTCTTTACAAAAGAAGAAGCAGCTCAAGCTTTCCGTGATCAAGAAGCTTCTACTGATTTACCATACATTTACTTGAGTGCAGGTGTTTCAGCCAAGTTGTTCCAAGATACTTTGGAATTTGCAGCAGAATCAGGCGCAAAATTCAATGGTGTATTGTGTGGACGTGCTACTTGGGCAGGATCTGTAAAAGTCTATATTGAAGAAGGACCTAAAGCAGCTCGTGAATGGTTGCGTACAGAAGGTTTCAAAAATATTGACGAATTAAACAAAGTACTAGATAAAACTGCAAGTCCTTGGACTGAAAAAATTTAACATTATTTTCGGAGGAAACTACAATGAATAGAGAAGAAACTACTCTTTTAGGTTTTGAAATCGTAGCCTATGCTGGTGATGCCCGCTCTAAATTCTTAGAAGCTCTTAAAGCAGCGCAAGAGGGGAATTATGCTAAAGCAGAAGAATTAATCGCAGCAGGTAGTGAATGCTTGAACGATGCTCATAATGCTCAAACAAGTCTACTACAAAAAGAAGCTGCGGGAGAAGATTTGGCATATAGTGTTACTCTTATGCATGGTCAAGATCATTTAATGACTACCATTTTATTGCAAGATTTAATGAAACACATAATTGAACTTTATAAGAGAGGAGCAAAATAATGAATGGATTAATTGCTCAGATTGAGAAAGGGAAACCTTTCTTCGAGAAAATTTCTCGAAATATCTATCTTCGTGCTATTCGTGATGGTTTTATCGCTGGTATGCCAGTCATCTTGTTCTCAAGTATCTTTATCTTGATTGCCTATGTTCCAAATGCATGGGGCTTCCATTGGAGTAAAGATATTGAGAATCTTTTGATGACACCATACAACTACTCAATGGGTATTTTAGGTTTGTTTGTAGCTGGTACGACTGCGAAAGCATTAACCGATTCAATGAACCGCTCATTGCCTAGCACGAACCAAATCAACTTTATTTCAACCATGCTTGCTGCTATTGTAGGTTTTCTACTAATGGCGGCTAATCCAGCAAAAGACGGTAGTTTCTTAACTGGATTTATGGGAACAAAAGGTTTGTTGACAGCCTTCATCGCAGCATTTATTACCGTAAATGTCTATAAAGTCTGTGTGAAAAACAATGTCACTATTCGCATGCCTGAAGAGGTTCCACCAAATATCTCTCAAGTATTTAAGGATTTGATTCCATTCACGTTATCAGTTGTACTTCTTTATGTGATTGAATTGATTGTTCATACTACTTTAGGCGTTAACGTTGCAGAATCAATTGGTAAACTTCTTGCACCATTGTTCCAAGCAGCAGATGGCTATGTTGGAATCACTATTATCTTCGGTGCATTTGCTTTCTTCTGGTTTGTTGGTATCCACGGTCCTTCTATTGTTGAACCAGCCATTGCAGCGATTACTTACGCAAATGCTGAAACCAACCTTCAATTACTTCAGGCTGGTGAACATGCGGACAAGATTTTGACTTCAGGGACTCAAATGTTCATCGTTACCATGGGTGGTACTGGTGCAACTCTCGTCGTTCCATTCATGTTCATGTGGTTAACAAAATCAAAACGTAACAAAGCCATTGGACGTGCATCTGTTGTTCCAACATTCTTCGGAGTTAACGAACCAATCTTGTTCGGTGCTCCACTTGTTTTGAACCCAATTTTCTTTATTCCATTTATTTTGGCACCAATTGTCAATGTATGGATTTTCAAATTCTTTATTGATACACTTGGAATGAACAGTTTTACTGCAAACTTGCCTTGGACAACACCAGCTCCATTAGGTCTTATTCTTGGGACAAACTTCCAAGTGCTAGCATTCATTTTGGCAGCTTTGTTAATCGTTGTTGATGTCATTATCTACTACCCATTCTTGAAAGTATACGATGAGCAAATTCTTGCTGAAGAAGCAGCAGGTACGAATTCATCTGATGCGCTAAAAGAAAAAGTAGCAGCAAACTTTGACACTAAGAAAGCTGATGCTATTCTTGAAAAATCAGCAGCTAAAGAAACTAAAGTAATCACTGATCAAACTAATGTGCTCGTTCTTTGTGCCGGTGGTGGTACAAGTGGACTACTAGCAAATGCTTTAAATAAAGCAGCTAAAGAATATGGTGCACCTGTCACTGCAGCAGCAGGAAGCTATGGTGCTCACCGTGAAATCTTACCACAATATCAACTTGTTATCCTTGCACCTCAAGTAGCTTCTAACTATGAAGATATGAAAGTGGAAACTGATAAACTTGATATTAAATTAGCTAAAACAGAAGGGGCTCAATACATCAAATTGACTCGCGATGGTCAAGGTGCATTGGACTTCGTTAAAGAACAAATGGAAAAATAATATTTCGCAAGGGAAGGTTGGGGGAACTCAATCTTCCTTTATAGTGAAATGAAAATTTAGAAGAGGTATATCATGACTAAAACATTACCTAAAGATTTTATTTTTGGTGGTGCTACAGCTGCTTACCAAGCTGAAGGAGCTACCCACACAGATGGCAAAGGACCAGTAGCTTGGGATAAATACTTAGAAGACAACTATTGGTACACTGCTGAACCAGCAAGTGATTTTTATAATCGTTACCCTGTTGATTTGAAACTTAGTGAAGAATTTGGTGTCAACGGCATCCGTATCTCTATTGCCTGGTCTCGTATTTTCCCAACAGGAAAAGGAGAAGTTAACCCTAAAGGAGTAGAATACTACCATAATCTCTTTGCAGAGTGTCATAAGCGTCATGTTGAGCCTTTTGTTACACTTCACCATTTTGATACACCAGAAGCTCTCCACTCGGATGGTGATTTCCTCAATCGTGAGAACATTGAACATTTTGTAAATTATGCAGAATTCTGTTTTAAAGAATTCTCAGAAGTTAACTATTGGACAACATTTAACGAAATTGGGCCTATTGGTGATGGTCAATACTTGGTTGGTAAGTTCCCTCCAGGTATCCAATATGATTTGGCAAAAGTTTTTCAATCTCATCATAATATGGTGGTTTCTCATGCTCGTGCCGTGAAACTCTTTAAAGACGGTGGCTATTCAGGTGAAATCGGTGTTGTACATGCTCTTCCAACTAAGTATCCATTTGATGCTAACAATCCTGACGATGTTAGAGCGGCTGAACTTGAAGATATTATCCATAATAAATTTATTCTTGATGCAACTTATCTTGGTAAGTATTCAGATAAAACAATGGAAGGTGTTAACCATATCCTTGAGGTGAATGGTGGTGAACTTGATCTTCGTGAAGAAGATTTTGTAGCACTGGATGCTGCAAAAGATTTAAATGATTTCCTTGGTATTAACTACTATATGAGTGATTGGATGCAAGTTTTTGATGGCGAGACTGAAATCATTCATAACGGTAAAGGTGAAAAAGGAAGTTCCAAATACCAAATTAAAGGTGTTGGTAGAAGAGAAGCACCAGTAAATGTTCCGAAAACAGATTGGGATTGGATTATTTATCCTCAAGGTCTATATGATCAAATTATGCGGGTAAAAGCAGACTATCCTAATTATAAAAAGATTTACATTACTGAAAATGGTCTTGGTTATAAGGATGAATTTGTAGACGGAACAGTTTATGATGATGGTCGTATTGACTACGTGAAAAAACATTTGGAAGTGATTTCTGATGCGATTTCAGATGGTGCTAACGTTAAAGGATACTTTATCTGGTCTCTGATGGATGTTTTTTCATGGTCAAATGGATATGAGAAACGTTACGGTCTCTTCTATGTTGATTTTGAGACACAAGAACGTTATCCTAAGAAGAGTGCCTACTGGTATAAAAAAGTAGCAGAAACTCAAGTGATTGAATAATTTTATAAATACTTCTTTAATACATTTTTACACAAAATAAGAGTGTTGGTGAGCGCACTAACGCTCTTGTTTTGTTTATAGGGAGAATAAAATGGTAATTGAATTAACAAATGAAGAGTTAACAGTACAATTTAAAGAATTTGGTGGCGCACTTTCTTCTATTAAAGACAGTGACGGGATAGAATATTTATGGCAAGGTAATCCAGAATACTGGAGCGGACAAGCTCCTGTCCTCTTTCCGATTTGTGGTAGTTTAAGAAATGATATTGGCTTTTTCAAAAATGAAGATGGATCTTTTCATAAAGGACAAATTCCTCGTCATGGTTTAGTCCGAAAAGAAAACTTTACTTTTGAACAAATCTCAGAAAATAGTGTTTCATTTACAATCACACCAAATGAAAACATGTTAGAAAATTTTCCTTATCAGTTTGAATTAAAAATTATCTACACTTTGAATGACAACACAATTCGAACAGAGTATCAAGTGACAAATCACGAAGATAATAAAAAAATGCCTTTCTTTATTGGTGGCCACCCTGGATTTAATTGCCCACTATTTGATGGTGAACAGTATGAAGATTACTATCTGGAGTTTGAAAAAGAGGAGACCTGTGAAGTTCCTAAAGCATTTCCTGAAACAGGCTTGTTAGATGTGCAGAACCGTACTGCTTTCCTAAACCAACAAAAAACTATCGATTTAGACTATTCGCTTTTTGATTATGATGCTATTACCTTAGATGATATTCAATCAAGAAGTGTATCACTTCGTTCAAAAAAACACGATAAAGGATTGACATTAGATTTCTCTGATTTTCCGAATTTAATTCTCTGGTCAACAATAAATAAAAGTTCGTTTATTGCCTTAGAACCATGGAGTGGTCTATCGACATCATTGGAAGAAAACGACACGGTGGAGGATAAGCGATTAGTAAGTTTTGTTAATCCTGGAGAAACAGCAGTGAAATGTTTTGATATTACAATATTATAGTTGATAATTATGAAGAGTTTTTAATTCAAAAGGCAGTATTGTCTTTTGAATTATTTTATAGAGAAGGTGTTTGATTCATGCTAATGTCAGTATTATGTTTGGATGATAGTCTAAAAGCTATTCTAGTTAATCACGTTTGTAAATCCACAATTAAGAAGATATGTTGAGTATTATTTTTTTGTTATAAATAATCTGAAAATTTATGTTAATTCAGTTTTATGCAACAATATACTAACCTCTTCTTCATTTGATTTACTGGAAAATAGTTGTGATTTTAATTTAAAAGTTTACAAATTAATCACCACTGTCCAAATAGGACAATTTCAAAGAATACGTCTAAAAGTATCCTATACTTTTTCATAGGAGAAAGCTAGATGTACCAACGTATAAGAGATTTGAGAGAGGATAATGACCTAACTCAAAAAGAAGTTGCTACTATTCTTTCCTTTACTCATTCTGCTTATGCGAAAATAGAAAGGGGGGAAAGAATATTGTCTGCAGAAGTCTTTATAAAAATTTTAAATATTTATGGTGTTAATATTGATTATCTATTAGGACTTACAGATTTTCCTTATAGGTATCCATCAAAAAAATAGTCTCTCCTTGATTTGTTCATTGACAATTGAATAAACCGAGGTGGGACTTTCTTATTTGTCGAGCATTTTAGTTTGATTCGCAGGGATAGGAGCGATAACAATCAGCTATAAAATAGAATGGTCCTCTATCTGCCATGACTACAAATAAGGACAATGATACTTCTGACCGTTCAGGCTGCCAGCGTAAAAGGACAGCGAGTGAAATACCCATGAGTGATTTAACCAGTCATACCCACTGAGGAAAATAATAAAAAAGAGAGAAGTTATTATGAAAATTAAATTTGTATCGGTTGAGAATAGTATAGCTGAGTGGGCAGATAAAAAAGCTATATTAAGGAGATGGGAAGGTCTTAATCAATATACACTAAATAGATGGTTGGGTGAAATGAGAGATAATAAACAGTTTAAAGAATATGTGATAAACCCAACTCATAAATTGGTCTTTATTAATTTGGAAGGCTTTGAAGAGTTTTTAAGATGGAAACAAAGGGCGGTAAAATAAGGAGAATCATGGTATAATATAGGATGGTTATATTTCTATGATTGATTTTTCATTTCAAGTTTAAGGAAAAGAAAATGTACTATAGAACAAAAACTAATTCAAAAGGAATTACACGATATGAGGTTGTAGATAAATATAAGGATCCACTTACTGGAAAATGGAAGACAGCTGTTGTCAGTTATCATAAAAACACAAGTCGCGCTCGAAAACAAGCACAACGAGAGCTCGAAGATAAAATTGAGTTATTAATAAATGGTAGTGAAGCCCAATTCAATCCTCAGTTGATAAGAACTTTCGGAGAGCTGAAGAAGAATTGGCTAGAAACATGGTCTGTATCTGTCAAGTCTCAGACAGTGAAACGAGAAGCTTTTGTGCTAGAACGTCTTGGTGAAATTATTGGTGATGATTATTTACTCGAACGTTTAACACCATTGTTGATGAAAAAGTGTTTGACTACCTATATGGAGAAATACAATGCATCACAATCTACGATGACACATATAAAAAGCACCTGTAATAAAATTTTTAATCATGGTGTCCTTTACAATGTCATTCCCTTTTCACCGATGTCTGTAATTAAACTAGAAACATCCCTTGAGAAAAAGCGTGAAGCCAAGAAAAAACGTGACGCTAAGTTTTTGGAAATTCATGAAATTAGAGCTTTTTTTGAAACTCTAAGTCGAAGAAGAAATCCAAATTACTATGACTTAGCTATAGTTTTACTATTTTCAGGACTTCGAATCGGGGAAGCTGCTTTCACAAAGGATGATTTTGATGCTGAGAGAGGAGTATTACATATTGATAAAGCTTTGCAATACCATGATTTGAAAGTTTCGGAATTTTACTTTGATGATACTAAAACTATAAATGCTGATCGAGATGTTGCGTTACCTAAAGTGGCGTGTGATGCTATTTTAAGAGCTATAAGGCGCAGTGAGGATTTTGATTGTTATGCGAATGCAAACCCTTGTGAAGCATTTACATTCTCTGAGAGTGTTTTTCGAACAGAATACGGTTCACCAATCACTTCGCACTCTTTCCGAGAAGTTCTCGCTCGTGTTGAAACTGAACTTACCAAGAACTGCGAAGAGAGATACGGTTTCAAATGGACAAAGCATGTAACTCCACACTCATTTAGGCATATGCATATCACTTATTTACAAAGTGAGGGTATGTCAGTCGCTATAAAAGAAATTATGGAACGTGTTGGGCATGCTAACTATGAAACAACAATGTCGTATACTCATAGTCAAGGAGCATCTCAAGATCAAACAATTAAAGCATTAGATAATTTTATTAATAGTAATCATTTTAGATTTGAAGCATTGAAAGCTTGGTCTAGTAAATATTCTAAAATATTAAATGATGAAATAGAAAATAATTTTGATTCAAAAATACTTGAATTTACTTTAGCTGATTTTAGAGAAAAACTTGGTCTAAAATCAACTTATACACCTTCACATATAACAGCAAATATAATTCCTAAACTCAAGAAAGATCTGTCAAAATATTACAAGTCATTTGATATTTCTTATTTAAGATAAGAGAAGGGAAACAAAAAGTTGTTGGTTATAGACTAACTTGGTGAATACAAAATCTTGGTGCCTGCTTGGTGCCTAGCAGAAAACAGGCAGGTTTTACATGCAAAAAACCTTGCTACGAAAGGAATTTAAACTCTATGGCTACTATTCAATGGTTTCCTGGACATATGTCTAAAGCAAGACGTCAGGTACAAGAAAATATAAAACATGTTGACTTTGTGACGATTTTAGTTGATGCAAGATTACCATTATCAAGCCTTAACCCGATGCTAACAAAGATAGTTGGTGATAAACCAAAATTAATGATCTTAAATAAAGCTGATTTAGCTGATTCACAACGAACAAAACAATGGCGTGATTTTTATGAGAAAAAAGGTATAAAAACACTTTCTATCAACTCAAAAGAACAATCTACCGTCAAAAAAGTAACTGATGCTGCCAAAGCATTAATGACTGATAAATTAAAAAAATTGGAAGATAGGGGGATTCAAAAACAAACTTTAAGGACTATGATTATTGGTATCCCAAATGCTGGAAAGACAACATTAATGAATAGGCTAGCAGGTAAGAAAATAGCAGTTGTAGGAAATAAACCTGGCGTTACTAAAGGGCAACAGTGGTTAAAATCAAATAAAGATTTAGAAATATTAGATACTCCAGGAATTTTATGGCCAAAGTTTGAAGACGAGCAAGTTGGCTTAAAATTAGCCTTGACAGGTGCAATTAAAGATCAACTGTTACCAATGGATGATGTCACAATATTTGGTTTAAATTTCTTTAAAAATAATTATCCGGAGAGATTAAAAAAACGATTTAAAGATATAGACTTGGAAGAAGAAGCTCCAGAGATAATTATGTCTTTAACTTCAAAACTAGGGTTTAAAGAAGAATATGATCGTTTTTATCAACTGTTTGTGAAGGAAGTGAGAGAAGGAAAATTAGGAACTTACACTTTAGACCTTGTAGATGATGTAGAATTAAATGAAAACAATTAAAAAAATTACAGAGGAACTCAATTTAATAGATAAGATAGATGATCCTAGATGGGAAGAATACCTTAAAGATAATCGAAAAGGTGTTTCAGTAGCTATTACGAGACGCCAAAAAGCTATTTTATCAGATTTAGCAGAATCTGAAAGACTAGATAAAATGCTTATTCATGAAAAACAAGCTTATCAAGAAGGTTATTGTCAAATTGCAGGGATTGATGAGGTAGGACGTGGTCCGCTAGCAGGTCCAGTGGTTGCAGCTGCGGTTATTCTACCTAAAAACTGTAAAATTAAAGGATTGAATGATTCAAAGAAAATACCAAAATCAAAACACAGGGCTATTTATCAAGATATCCTAAATCGCGCTTTAGCTGTTGGAGTGGGGATTAAAGATAATACAATTATTGATCAGGTAAATATTTATGAAGCAACAAAACTAGCGATGCTTGAAGCAGTTTCCAATTTGTCCAAGACTTTAATTCCTGATTTGCTATTAATAGATGCAATGACATTGGATACACAAATACCTCAAAAATCAATGATTAAAGGAGATGCAAACTCACTTTCTATAGCATCAGCTTCAATTGTGGCAAAAGTCACTAGAGATGATATCATGACTGATTTTGCAAAAATTTATCCTAATTACGACTTTGATCATAATGCTGGTTACGGTACTAAAAACCATTTAGCAGGAATAAAAACATATGGTATAACACCAATACACCGTAAATCTTTTGAACCTATTAAGTCTTATAATGACAACACAATTTTTTAGGAGATTAAATGAAGACTGAAAAAGAAAAAATGTTATCTGGAGAATTATATGATTGTAAAGATCCAGAATTAACAGAAATGAGACGAATTTCAAATCAATATATCTATCAGTTTAATAATGAGCCTGACAAAATGAAGAGACAAGTTTTGATTAAAGAATGGTTTGGCAAAACAGGAGAGAATGTAACCGTAAAACCCTATTTTTCTTGTGATTATGGATCCAATATCTTTCTTGGTGAAAATTTTTATGCTAATTTTAATGATACATTTTTAGATGTTGCTCCAATTTATATCGGTGACAATGTTATGATGGGTCCAAATTGTCAATTAGTGACACCCATTCATCCTCTAGACCCTAAAGAAAGGCTTTCAGGTTTAGAATATGGCTTGCCAATTACCATAGGAAATAATGTTTGGTTGGCAGCAGGAGTTACTATTTTACCTGGAGTTACTTTGGGAGATAATGTAGTAGTTGGAGCAGGAAGTGTCGTTACTAAATCCTATAAAGATAATGTTGTTATAGCTGGAAATCCTGCAAAAATAATTAAAGAAATAAAATAAAAAGCCAATTAATTTGGTTTTTTTATTTTATTTCGAATCTATATAATGAGAGGTAATTATGAATAACTTTGAATTATATAAATTAAAAAAATCAGGTTTAGCAAACAAAGCTATTTTAAATGTATTGTCATATCAAGAGAAAAATCAAAAATCACTATCAATTCGTGATATAGCGGTAGTTTCACAAACTAAAGATCCAGTTTCTTTTATAGAAAATTATAAGAAAATTGATTCAAAAGAATTACGAAAAGAATTTTTAAAATTTCCTAGTTTTTCTATTTTAGATTCTATTTATCCTGAGTCTTTAAAGCAAATTTATAATCCACCTGTGTTACTTTTTTATCAGGGAAATCTTGATATTTTAGAACTTCCTAAAATAGCCGTCGTCGGCTCTCGTGATTGTAGTCAAGAAGGAACAAAAGTATTAGAGAAAATCATAAAGGAATTGGGAAATCAATATATTATAGTTTCTGGTCTTGCTAGAGGGATAGATACATCAGCTCATATGTCTTCTTTAAAATTTGGAGGTTCAACTATAGCTGTTATTGGAAATGGTTTAGATTATTTTTATCCCAAAGAAAATAAAGTTTTACAAAATTATTTGTCAAAAAATCATTTAGTGTTAAGTGAATACGGTCCTAACCAATCACCATTAAAATTCCATTTTCCTGAAAGGAATCGTATTATTGCAGGTTTATCAAAAGGAATTTTAATAATAGAAGCAAAATTAAGATCTGGAAGTTTGATTACTTGCGAAAGAGGATTAGAAGAAGGAAGAGATATTTTTGCTGTACCAGGATCCACACTATCAGGTTATTCAGAGGGTTGTCATCAGTTGATCAAAGAAGGTGCTTATTGCGTTACAAGCGGTCAAGATATATTATTACATTATCAGTGCTGACTAAAAGGTTTCTTTGATTGAACAAATATTTTTTATTGACAGTTTAATTAAAATGGTATATTATTCTATAAGTTTAATACTTATAGGAAGTGGAAATATTGGTAACAAAAACAAAATCAACTAGCAAAACAGCTAAAAAAACCACAAAGAAGAAAAAGTCGACAACGGCAAAAAAAAATTTGGTTATTGTTGAATCCCCAGCAAAAGCTAAGACGATTGAGAAATACCTTGGTAGTAATTATAAAGTTGTAGCTTCGGTTGGCCATATTAGAGATTTAAAGAAATCAACAATGTCAATTGATTTTGATAATAATTACGAACCAGAATATATTAATATAAGAGGTAAAGGACCTCTTATTAATGCTTTAAAAAAAGATGCTAAAAATGCAAAAAAAGTTTATCTGGCAAGTGACCCGGATAGAGAGGGAGAAGCCATTTCTTGGCATTTAGCACATATTCTTAATCTTGATTTAGCAGATCAAAATCGTGTAGTATTTAACGAAATTACAAAAGATGCCGTTAAAAATGCATTTAATGAACCGCGTCAAATTGATATGGATCTAGTCGATTCACAACAAGCAAGACGTGTACTTGATCGTATTGTCGGTTATTCTATTTCACCATTACTATGGAAGAAGGTGAAAAAAGGATTATCAGCTGGTCGTGTTCAATCAGTTGCTTTAAAATTAATTATTGACCGTGAAAATGAAATTAAACAATTTAAGCCTGAAGAATACTGGACAATTGATGGGACGTTTAAAAAAGGAAATAAAAAATTTAAAGCATCTTTTTATGGAATAAATGGAAAAAAATATCCATTAAAAACGAATGATGATGTTCAGAAAGTTATGAGCCTTCTTAATTCAACTCATTTCGATATTTCTAAAGTTGAAAAGAAAGAAAGAAAGAGAAATGCTCCGTTACCTTATACAACATCTTCATTACAACAAGATGCTGCAAATAAAATAAATTTTAGAACACGTAAAACCATGATGGTTGCTCAACAGCTCTATGAAGGAATTAATCTTGGTACAAATGGAACGCAAGGGTTGATTACTTATATGCGTACTGATTCTACACGTATCAGTCCTGTTGCTCAAAACGATGCAGCTAAATATATTACCTCAACTTTTGGAGCTAATTATTCTAAGCATGGCAATAAAGTTAAGAATGCTAGTGGTGCTCAAGACGCTCATGAGGCTATTAGACCTTCAAATGTTTTTTATACACCAGAATCAATAGCAAAATTCTTAAATAAAGACCAATTAAAATTATATACTTTAATTTGGAATCGATTCATTGCTAGTCAGATGACTGCTGCCGTATTTGATACTGTAAAAGTTAATATTGAGCAAAATGGTGTTTTATTTATTGCTAATGGTAGTCAAGTTAAATTTAAAGGCTATATGGCAGTCTATAATGATTCTGATAAGAATAAGACACTGCCAGAAATGGTATCAGGAGATGTTGTTAAAAAGGATTCCACAAGTCCAGAACAACATTTTACACAACCACCTGCACGCTATTCAGAAGCAACATTAATAAAGACATTAGAAGAAAATGGTGTTGGACGGCCATCAACTTATGCACCTACATTAGAAGTTATTCAAAGACGCTATTATGTAAAATTAGTAGCAAAACGTTTTGAACCAACAGAATTAGGTAAAATTGTAAATAATCTTATAATAGAGTTTTTCCCAGATATCGTAGATGTGACATTTACAGCTGAGATGGAAAAACGATTAGATGAAGTAGAGCTTGGGAAAGAGCAGTGGCAGCACGTTATTGATTCGTTCTACAAACCATTTATTAATGAACTGGAAAAAGCAGAAGTCGAAATTGAGAAGATTCAAATAAAAGATGAACCTGCTGGCTTTGACTGTGATGTTTGTGGTCACCCTATGGTTATAAAATTAGGACGTTACGGAAAATTCTATGCATGCAGTAATTTTCCAGAATGTCACAATACAAAAGCTATCACAAAAGAAATCGGTGTTACCTGTCCAAAATGTAAAAAAGGACAGGTAATAGAACGTAAAACCAAGAAAAATCGTGTGTTTTATGGTTGTGATCGCTATCCAGAATGTGATTTTACATCTTGGGATATCCCTATTGGGCGAAATTGTCCAAAATCAGGTGATTATCTTGTCGAGAAAAAAATTCGTGGTGGTGGTAAACAAGTTGTATGTAGCAATGAAAATTGTGACTACGAAGAAGAAAAAATAAAATAAAAAATAATCTATTTTTATAGGTTATTTTTTTTTAAAGTAAAATAGGATCATATATGCTATACTTTTGTTATTATTATTTTAATCTCATAAAATCAATAATAAACTCATATAAAGGTAATAGTAATGATTATAAAACGATTTTTTAGTTGTATTTTTTTATCACTTATCTTCTTTTCAGATAGTGTTCATGCAGATGATGTTATGTCTATTACAAGTCATTATGCTTTTCCTGTAGTAGAGCAGTACAGACCAAAATCGGCTCTTGTAATTGATGCTGATACTGGTCAGATTTTATATGATTATCAAAGTAATATAAAGCATGATCCTGCAAGTATTAGTAAATTGATGACAATCTATTTGGTTATGGAAGCGATAAAACAAGAAAAATCAGTACACAAACTCAAGTAATCGCCAGTACAAATGATCAGAAAATAGCTTCAATCCATGCTTTAAGTAATAATCGTATTGTAGTGGGACATTCTTACACTATTTCTGATTTGATAACAATGGCATTGGTTCCATCTTCCAATGTTGCCACAATAATGTTAGCAAATTTAATATCACCTGATAATCCTGATCAGTTTCTTGACAAAATGAATCAGAAATCTAAAGATTTGGGCATGACAAAAACGAAATGGTTTAATGCAAGTGGAGCAGAAGCTAGCTCTTTTGAAGGTTTATATAATCCAAAAAGATATGACAAAAATGCTTTTAATGAAACAACAGCAAAAGACTTGGCAATTTTATCATTTCACTTACTTAAAAATTTTCCTGATATCATAACATATACCAAAAATACAAGTGTAACGGTTTTACCTGGTACAGCTTTTCAAGAAACATTTCATGGTTATAATCATTCACTGCCTGGTGACAAGTATGGAATGATAGGGATTGATGGTTTAAAAACAGGTTCTAGTCCTCATGCTGCATATAACTATGTTGCGACTATTAAACGTGGACCACATAGGTTAATCGAAGTTGTATTAGGTGTAAGCAATTGGGATGATGATGAGGGAGAATTTTTAAGACATCCGATAGGAAATGCATTATTTGAATACAGTCTTCAAAATTACCAATTTAAAAATTGGATTCCTAAAGGTAAACACATTATTAATGGAAAAACCTATCTCGTTCATCAAGATTATTTTTTTAGTATTAAAAATGGTCAAAAACCGCAATACGAAATTAAAAATGATTATCTTAAAGTGATAAATGCACCAGATCTTATCTCACCAATCATAAAAAATCATGTTAAAGTAAGGTTAGTAAAAGACAATAAAAAGTTACCAAAAAGAAATTCTCATTTTTTTCATTGGATGTTATTGAAAGAAAAGAAGTTTCCCGTTATTTTCTCTCTTTTTATTATCTTAGTTGTATCCTTTATTATTATTTTTGAGAAAAACGAACAGAAGAAACGTCATAAAAAAAGTAGGTCATAACCTACTTTTTAATTAGTTTTGATTAATTGTAATAAATCTTCTACAACTGGTGTAAAAATTGTGTCATGACGATAAGCTATCCCTATTGGGTAAAAATCATTTTTATCTTGTAAATCAATCCAAGTTAATCCGTCAACTTTACTTAAAGTTTGAAATTCCTTTGGTAATAATGTGACTGCTCCAAGGTTAGTTAAACTATGCAGTAGTATCTCCCAATCGCTGTGCTTGAAAACAATGTTAGGTTCAAAACCCAATGCTCGACATCGTCTTGGAAGCATTTCTCCTAACATATAGTGCTCTGTTAAAGAAGCAATCTTTGTTCCTTTAAGATTAGCTAAATGAATGGACTCTTTACTAGATAATGGATGGTCACTAGGGGCAACGACACTAACTTGATAACCATTTGTTGAGGTATTTAGAGGTTCAATTTTGATATTGGGATTGATAATGGGAAATGAGAGTAATCCGATATCAATTTTTCCTTCTGATAAAAGGTCTTGTAATTTTCGTGAACCTTCTTGAATCAAGGTAACTTCAACATTTGCATGAGTTGCAATAAATGCTGATATTTGAGTCATGAATTGAATCGCAAAAAGAGATGTTAAGCCAAGTCTAATAACTTCTTTATCTTCATGATTTATCTTTTGTATCTCAGAAACGATTTGGTTAAAGTCAGAAACCAACTGGCTTCCTCTTGAATACAAGATATCTCCGGCTTCAGTTAAAATAAGCTGACGCCCATTTTGATTAAACAAAGTAGTATTCAGTTCCATTTCTAACTTTTTAATACTTTGTGACAAAGTGGGTTGTGTCACAAAAAGACTTTTCGCAGCATGGGAGTAGTTTTTTGTGTCTGCAACAGCTAAGAAATAATTTAATTGTCTGATATCCATCTCTAATTTCCTTTACTATATAGATAGTATAGCATAAAAAAGATTAACTTAAAGGTCAATATTGTGAAAAAAACTTCAAACTATTATCATTTTTTATACTACTATAAATTTTAACAATTTTTCATTTGAAAATGATTATGGTATAGTCTATATAGTTAGTGAAATCACAAACAAAATATTAAGGAGTTTTTTATGTCAGATACAAATATCAAACAAAGTCCCAAAAGCTTTATCATGAATATTTTAAATGGTTTAGCGATGGGAACAGTTGTTGTTTTAATACCTGGTGCTATTTTAGGTGAATTAATGAAAGCACTCTTACCAATGTGGAGTGGTTTTGGGACTTTAATTGCGGCAACATCCATTGCAAATACAATGATGGGACTTGTTATCGGAATTTTTATTGGTCAAAACTTTAAATTTAATCCTATTCAAGCTGCATCATTAGGGTTAGCTGTTATGTTTGCAGGCGGGTCACCTTTATTTCATAATGGTACTATCAGCATGCAAGGTACTGGTGATATTATCAATATGGGACTTACTGCAGCACTTGGTGTATTGTTGATTCAATTTTTAGCTGATAAAACAAAATCATTCACATTAATTGTGATACCAACAGTAACACTTTTACTCGTTGGAGGTGTTGGACGATTTATTTTACCATATGTAAAAATGATTACAACAATGATTGGTCAAGGAATCGCATCATTGCTTGGATTACAACCTATTTTAATGTCCTTGTTGATTGCTGTGATTTTCTGTTTCTTAATTGTTTCACCAATTACAACAGTAGGTATTGCTTTAGCCATCAGTCTTTCAGGTGTAGGTTCAGGTGCTGCTAATTTAGGAATATGTGCAGCCAGTTTTGGTCTTTGTATGGCAGGTTGGTCTGTTAATTCAAAAGGAACTTCGTTAGCTCATGTCTTAGGTTCTCCAAAAATTTCGATGGCTAATGTTCTTTCAAAACCAAAAATAATGCTACCTATGCTTTGTTCTGCTAGTATCATGGGAATTCTAGGTGCTCTTTTCAATATTCAAGGAACACCAGCTAGTGCAGGTTTTGGCATTAGTGGTTTAATTGGACCAATTAACGCTTTAAATTTGGCTAAAGGTGGTTGGTCATTTGGTAATATTATCATTATTATAGTACTTTTTGTGCTAGCACCAATTGTTCTGAATGCCATTTTTAATTATTTGTTTATTCATGTTTTTAAATTGATTGATACGACAGATTATAAATTAGATGTCTAGAAAGTTGTGAGTTTTTTGAAATTAAAAGTATATAATGTAAGAGATGAAGAAGTTGAGTTAATTAATCATTGGTCAAGTCAAAATAATATTGATGTTATTATGACACCTGAAGCATTAACCCTTGATACTCTTTCTGATTTAGCGGATTGTGATGGTATTGTCAATTCTCAAGTGGGACCACTGGATAAAGCAGTGTATGCTGAGTTAGAAAATCTAGGTATAAAACAAATTGCACAACGAAGTGCAGGAGTGGATATGTATGATTTAGAAGAAGCTTCAAAACATCATATTGTTATTTCAAATGTCCCTAGTTATTCTCCAGAATCAATTGCTGAATTTACTGTCACAATTGCTTTAAATTTAATTCGAAAGGTTAGGGAAATCCAAGAACAAATTGAAAAACACAATTTTTCTTGGACACTTCCTATTCGTGGTCGTGTCCTTGGAGATATGACAGTGGGTATCATTGGCACAGGTAGAATCGGTCAAGCAACTGCAAAAATATTTAAAGGATTTGGCTGTCGTGTTATTGGTTTTGACCTTTATCCCTCTTCTTTGATGGATGGGGTTCTTGAATATCAAGATTCTGTTGAAGATATTTTAAAACAATCAGATGTGATCTCACTTCATATGCCACCTTCTGCTGATAATTATCATCTTTTGAATGAAAAAACATTTTCTCTATTGAAGAAAGATGCTATTTTACTTAATATGGCTAGAGGTGCTCTAATTGATACGGAAGCTTTATTATCTGCTCTTGATAAGGATCAGTTAGCTGGAGCAGGAATTGATACTTACGAATTTGAAGGCCCTTATATTCCTAAAAATCTTTCTGATCAAAAGCTCAACGATCCCGTATTCAAAGCTTTGTTAGATCATCCCAAAGTTATTTATACCAATCATATTGCTTATTATACTGATGAAGCAGTAAAAAATCTAATTGAAAGTGCTTTGAATGCTTCTGTTGATGTGATCAATACTGGAACTACAGACACACGAGTAAACTAAAAATAAAAAGTCTATTATAAATACATATTCGTAAATTGTCTATTATAATAGACTTTTTTTGTTTTTTCTGTTATAATAGAAAAAACAAAAAGGATTGGTTTACTTTATGTACTTTGCTATTATAGGTGATATCATTAATTCTAAAAAGATACAGGATAGAGAAGCTTTTCAACAGCGATTAAATGATGTTTTAGATCAACTAAATACAGATTATCGAGATGTCATTGCTTCCCAATTTTTTATAACTCTTGGGGATGAATTTCAAGCTATTCTACATAGAACAGCACCAGTTTTCCAAATTATTGATGTCTTAATAAGTCGTTTGTCTCCAATATCAGTTCGTTTTGGTTTAGGATTTGGTGATATTAAAACTAGTATCAACCCTGAAATGAGTATTGGTGCCGATGGCCCTGCATTTTGGTACGCTAGAGAAGCCATAGTAGAATTACATCAAAAAAATGATTATGGGGATACACTTCTAACTTTTAAATCGGAAAATATGAAAAAAAATCAAGTTATGAATGCCTTGATTTCCTCTGGAGATGCAATAAAGGCAAGTTGGAGAGCGAGCCAAATGGAAGTCTTTAATGGTTTATTAGAACTTGGTATCTACGATGAACATTTTGATCATCAACAATTGGCTAATAAACTTTCTATAAATCCAAGTGCTCTTTCTAAGCGACTTAAAAGTAGCCATTTAAAAGTTTATCTCAGAAGTCGAAAATTAGCTCAAAATTTTGCTGTGTCCTAAAAGAAGGAGTTTACGAATGACAGAACTATCGTCACTACATTTATATTCACATCCTTTATTAACAGCTTTATTAATTTGTCATTTTTTGTCTGACTATCAGTTGCAATCTCAAAAGATTGCTGATTTTAAAAATAAAGACTGGTCATTTTTTATCAAACATATGTATGGTGTTGCATTTCCTTTACTAATATTAATGCTATTTAATCCTAAGTTTTGGATCATTTTTGTGATTATTTTTCTAAGTCATGCGCTTATTGACTTTTTGAAGCCATATTTGATTAAGTGGTTTCAATTGACTCAAAATCTTAGTTTTTTAATTGATCAGTTTCTTCATTTATTTGTTATTGTCATAGTTAGTCATTTTGATATTGAAGATGCTTTTCAACTTCCAATCTCAACACATAGTCTAACAATTATATTATTCCTAGTATTGATTACAAAACCTTCCAATATCAGTTTTAAAATTTTATTTGGTAAGTTCCAACCTGATCAATTTGAAAAAATGGATACAATCTTGGGAGCAGGAGCAATAATTGGCATTTTAGAACGTATGATTATTGGCATTTGCATTGCTATTGGTCAATTTTCTTCAATTGGTCTGGTCTTCACTGCAAAATCAATTGCTCGTTACAATAAAATTGCTGAAAGTCCATCTTTTGCAGAATACTATTTGATTGGATCACTCTTTAGTATTTTGATAGTTTTTACTAGTTATTGGATATGTTTCTTATAAGTTTTACATAATTATAATTATGTAACATTGTTTTTGTTTTCCTTTAATTCTAAATTTGGTATAATGAACAAAATAAAGTAAAAATAGAAAGATTTGTGACTGAATGTGTTGTTTGGTCAAAGAGGTATTAGTGCATGTCTCAATCTTATATCAATGTTATAGGTGCTGGTTTAGCTGGTTCTGAAGCAGCTTATCAAATTGCCAAACGTGGTATTCCCGTGAAGTTATATGAAATGCGTGGTGTTAAAGGAACACCTCAACATAAAACAGCCAATTTTGCAGAATTAGTTTGTTCAAATTCATTTCGTGGTGATAGTTTGACCAATGCTGTCGGCTTACTAAAAGAAGAAATGCGTCGATTAGATTCAATTATCATGAGATCTGGTGAGGCCCACCGTGTTCCTGCAGGTGGTGCAATGGCAGTTGATAGAGAGGGCTACTCACAGGCTGTTACTGATGAACTTGAAAAAAATCCTTTAATAGAAGTTATTAGAGATGAAATAACAGAAGTTCCAACAGATGCCATCACTATTATTGCAACAGGACCATTAACATCAGATGCTTTAGCTGAAAAAATTCATCAACTAAATGGTGGAGATGGTTTCTACTTTTATGATGCTGCCGCACCAATTATTGATAAATCAACGATTGATATGACAAAGGTTTATCTTAAATCTCGTTATGATAAAGGTGAAGCAGCCTATCTTAATTGTCCGATGACAAAAGAAGAATTTATGAATTTTCATGAAGCATTGATAACAGCAGAAGAAGCACCATTAAATTCCTTTGAAAAAGAAAAGTATTTTGAAGGTTGTATGCCAATTGAAGTAATGGCTAAAAGAGGCATAAAAACAATGTTGTATGGTCCGATGAAACCAGTTGGTCTTGAATACCCTGATGATTATCAAGGCCCTCGTGATGGCGACTATAAAACACCATATGCAGTTGTTCAACTTCGTCAAGATAATGCTGCTGGAAGTTTATATAATATTGTTGGTTTCCAAACTCATTTAAAATGGGGTGAACAAAAACGGGTTTTTCAAATGATTCCTGGTTTGGAAAATGCTGAATTTGTTCGTTACGGCGTTATGCACCGTAATTCCTATATGGATTCACCAAATCTCTTAACACAAACTTTCCAATCACGCGCAAATAAAAATCTTTTCTTTGCAGGTCAGATGACTGGCGTTGAAGGTTATGTTGAATCCGCTGCGTCAGGACTAGTGGCTGGAATTAACGCTGTTAGACTTTTTAAAGGTGAAGAAGAAGTCATATTTCCAGAAACAACGGCAATAGGAAGCTTACCTTACTATGTCACACATACTGAGAGTAAACATTTTCAACCGATGAATGTTAATTTTGGAATCATCAAAGAACTTGAAGGTCCTCGTATTAGAGATAAAAAGGAACGCTACGAAGCAGTTGCGAAACGTTCTTTAGAGGCTCTTCAACCTTATCTAAACTATTAAAAAAGTAGCTCGTGAGAGCTACTTTTTAGTTCCAAATGGTAACTTAATATGTTTAACAGATGATAGAGTATCTGCAATTTTTTGATTTCGTTCAACATTCTTTAAAGTCTTTTCATCGGCTAATAATTGACTTTGTTCAATGACAGATAGATCAACTTAATAAAGTTTGACTAAAGAGCCTTTGGGTTCTTTACTGGATGTTGGACTCATTCTAACAACTTCATTTAATTGTGCATTATGGTACTTTGCTTCTGGTTTAACTAAAATTCGAGAAACGACAAATCCTAACGTTTCAAGATGAGCTTTAGCTTCATCAACTGGTAAGTTAACCACATCATCAAGTTTAACAAGATTCATTTGTTTTTCATGTCGTTGATCCATATGTTTTTCAATAATGGGTCTGGTATTGTCAATAGTCTTATTTATGATTTCAGTAGTATCAGGAATAACTGATATTACTTTTGATACTGGTCCTAAAACTTTTTTAGTTTTCCTTTACTGCTTGCCATGACTTTTCTCCCAGTCTTTTGTTTTTCTTTATTATATCAGAAAATGAATAATTTTTAATTTTTAAAACTTACAAACTTGTAAGGTTTAAATCGTTAGTTGTAAGATTAATCATTTAGTACTCTTTTATAATAAATATATAGCTAATTGAAGAAATAACGATGTAAATATCATCATACAATATTTTAGTGTTTTAATACTAATAGATTGTGCTGATTTTTTAATTCTGTCATATTATTTTTTTGGTTATTAAATAAGATATAATATAGATAAGGAGATTTTATGTTTTTAGAAATAAATCATTTAGAAAAAGAATTTAGGACTCGTTTTTCTAAGGAAGTCACTAAAGCTCTACAAGATGTTGATTTTAAAGTTGAAAAGGGTGAGTTCATAGCCATAATGGGTGAATCTGGATCTGGGAAAACCACCTTATTAAATATTCTTGCTACCTTGGATAAACCAAATAATGGTTCTGTATATTTAAATAATATTGATATCACAAAAATTAAAGAGAGTGAATTAGCACAATTTCGTTTAAAGAATTTAGGATTCGTCTTTCAAGAATTTAACCTTTTGGACACATTGTCTGTTCGTGATAACATTTTCTTACCATTAGTTTTGGATCGTAAAGGTATAAATACTATGGAAAAAAGACTTGTTGAGATTGCTGAAAAATTGCGAATTGAAAACTTGTTAGACAAAAGACCCTTTGAACTTTCTGGTGGCCAAAAACAACGTGTCGCAATTGCTAGAAGTCTCATCACTTACCCTCAATTATTGTTAGCTGATGAGCCAACAGCAGCATTAGATTATCGTAATTCTGAAGATTTATTAAATTTATTTGAAACGATCAATTTGGATGGTCAAACCATTTTAATGGTAACCCATTCTGCGAATGCGGCTAGTCATGCCCATCGTGTTTTATTTATTAAGGATGGTCGTATTTTTCATCAAATTTATCGTGGAAACCGACAAAATCAAGAGTTTAGTAAAGAAATTTCATTAACAATGTCTGCTTTGTTAGGAGGTGAATAAGATGTTCTACCTCAAAATTGCTTGGCGAAATTGTAAAAATTCTATTTCAGTAACGCTACCTTTTGTTTTATCAAGTGTTATTTTATTTTCACTTAATGCTATTGTACTGATTATTCTATTTAGTCCAATCTCTAAATCAATGCAAGATGGTAAAATATTACTCGGACTCAGTGTCGCTGTATTATCCATTTTTAGTTTAATTATGGAAGTGTACAGCTATCGTTTTTTACTTAATCAGCGAACAAAAGAATTTGGCCTTTATAATATTTTGGGAATGACCAAAAAACAAGTAGGTCTCATATCAACATTAGAATTAGTCATTATCTATTTTTTTACAATTGTGATTGGTAGTCTTGTTTCAGCCATCTTTTCTCATGTCTTTTACCTTATTTTTGTCAATCTAATTCATTATGATCAACTAAGACTTACTTTAAGTCCATCAGCATTTATCATAACAATTCTCAGTTTTGCTTTTATTTTCTTAATTTGTGAGATAGTAGGTTTAATTAAGATCAGAAAAACGTCACCATTAATGCTTTTTCAAGAACAAGAAAAAGGGGAGAAAGAGCCAAAAGGAAATGGTTTATTAGCTTTACTATCTATTGTGGCCTTGTCTGTTGGCTATTACTTATCACTCTCATCGAAACATATAGCAGCCCTTGCTGTTCTTTACCGCTTCTTTATTGCTGTTGTTCTTGTTATTATTGGAACATATCTGTTTTACATTTCATTCATGACTTGGTATCTTAAAAAAAGACGTCAAAATAAAGCTTATTTTTATAAACCGGAACACTTCGTGTCTACATCACAAATGATTTTTAGAATGAAACAAAATGCCGTTGGTCTGGCAAATATTACTATTTTGTCCATTATGACATTTGTAACAATCGCAACAACAACCGCACTTTATTATAATACTAATAATATGGCGAGACAATTATATCCCAAAAATACTACATTAGAACTAAATATTCCTGATAAGGTGGATCCTAAAGCATACTATCAAGAGCATGTTTTTAATCAGCTTAATTTAACTCAAAAAGATTATTTATTTTATCGTAGTGAATTGATTTCGATTCCAATTACTCGACAAAAAGAGGTTCTTATTACTAAAGATGATCTCCTAAAACCTAAGTATAGTAAGATTGGGTATGTTTATCTTATGACACAAAAAGATTTTAAAGCTCTAGGTAACAAAATACCACATCTTTCAAAGAATCAAACAGCTTTTTACACTCAAAAAGGAGATAGTATTGTTAAACATTTTAATTTATTAGGAATGTCCTTTGACAACATCAAAAATCTTCAAGAAGCTAAACTTCCAGAAGTGACTAATACTTATAACCCTGGTATTTTAGTAGTTAGTGATGAAGCAGTATTAGCAAAAATTTATCATAAAGTAACCTCAGTTAGTGACCTCAATCAGGATAGCACAGGTACATACAAAGCCTATGCTAACCTGACACAAAAGCAAAGACAACTTATTTCTGACAAGAACCAGGTTATTTATGACAAAAATAAAAAAGTCATTGGTCATTTATCTTACAAATCTGATTATTTATCAAGTACTTATGCAATGACTGGCGGTTTTCTTTTCACAGGATTTTTACTTGGACTAAGTTTTATTTTAGGAACTGCTCTGATTATTTACTATAAGCAATACTCAGAAGGAATTGAAGATAAAAAGGCCTATCACATTCTACAAGAAGTTGGAATGAGTCAAAAACAAGTTAAACAAACGATTAACTCTCAAATTTTGATGGTATTTTTCATGCCAATTGCCTTAGCGATTATCCACTTTGTTATAGCTCTTACTATGCTTAAACAAATGCTATTAATTTTTGGAGTTCTTAATAGTAGTATGATTTATCTAGTTAGTGCAATAACTATATTAGTTATTATTGGTATTTATTTCTTAATTTATAGGTTAACAGGTAAAACCTATTACTCTATTATCGAAAGGTAGAAGAAGTGGCGATTTTTAGCCACTTTTTTGTTAAAATAAGAATATGATTAAAAAAGAAAAAATCTATATTATTGAAGACGATCAAACAATAGTTAGTTTACTAAAATCACATCTAAAGGAAAATTATGATGTTTATACGGTTTTAAATTTTAGAGATATTAAAAATGAAGTAGAATCACTTTCTCCAGATATTATCTTAATGGATATTGGATTGCCTTATTTTAATGGTTTTTATTGGACAAGTGAAATTAGAAAATCATTAACAGTGCCTATTATTTTTATTTCTAGTAGTAATGATGATATGGATGCTGTTATGGCTCTTAATATGGGTGGTGATGATTTTATTTCAAAACCTTTTTCATTAATGATTTTGGAAGCTAAAATTGCAGCATTATTGAGGAGAAGCCACCAATTTGCTAGTGATGATTTACAAATTGGTGGTTATCATTTAAGTCTAGACGGTATCTTTAAAAATCAAGAAGAAACAGTCACTTTATCACCTACTGAAACTAAGATTTTAGCCTTTTTAATCAGTCGTAAAGAGCAGGTTGTTTCTAAAGAAGATATTTTACAACGACTCTGGGAAAACGACAACTTTATCGATCATAATACTTTGAATGTTAATATGACTAGATTACGTAAAAAACTACAAACAATTGGCTTCAATCGTATTCATACAGTTAGAGGAGTGGGGTATCTTATTAAATGATGCGAATGTATTTTAAAGAGTATCGTATTTGGTATTTTTTATATGGTCTCTTATTTTTATCTTTTTGGATCATATTTGAGTTATTTCATGTACCAGTTTACTTTTTGATAATTAGTTTTTTATGTAATGGATTTAGCTTGACAGTCTTCTCAATTATTCAATTTCTCAGGTTTCAAAAGAAACTTAAAACGTTACAACATTTTATTTATGTTTATGAATTAGAGTCTTTTACTTTACCATCTGAAATAGCATACTTTACAATTATTCAGCAGTTGTCTCAAGAACAGGGAAATACTATTCTTGAGTATAAGACACAAGAGTCTCAAATTAATGATTTAATCAAGATGTGGTCTCATCAAATGAAAATACCACTTTCAGCTCTATCGTTGATGGCTCAAACTGAGCATTTAACGAGTAAAAATGTTCAACAACAATTGTTACAATTAGATAATCATTTGAATAACCTACTTTCCTACTTAAAATTCAATCAAAATCAAGATGATTATCGTTTTGAACAGTTTTCAATTAACTCTATTACAAAAGAAATTGTTAAAAAATATGCCACAATCTGTATTACCAAGTCACTGAGTATTTCCATTGATGGTGATTGGCTAATTACTTCAGATCGTAAATGGATGACTTTTATTTTAAATCAAATTATCGATAACGCTATTAAATATAGTATAAGAAGTAGTGATATTATCATAAAGATAGAGAATAAAAGTATTTCAATACAAGATAAAGGTATTGGAATACTAGATGAAGATATTCCGCGTTTATTTGAAGAAGGTTTTACTGGATTTAACGGACATGAACATCAAAAAGCAACTGGATTAGGATTATATATGGCTAAACAAATTGCTGATAAACTTGGCCTAAGTATTTTAATTACTAGTCAAGTTGATAAAGGAACAACTGTAACTGTTTTTCAAAGATAAAGATCTCTAAAAAACTGCATATGCAGTTTTTTAGATTGACAATTGTTAAATTTTAGAATAATATTATTTTATAAACTAACAAAAGAGGTGCTCTATGTTTTCAGATACTAAATTAAAAAAAAGACGAGAAGAACTCGGTTATAGTCAAGCAAAATTAGCAAACTTATTGGGAATATCAAGGCCTTCTTATTTTAATTGGGAAAGTGGCAAAACACAACCTAATCAAAAAAACAGAACATTATTAGCTCATATTTTGAAAGTAGATGATGCTTATTTTGAATCAGAATATGAAATTGTGGAAGTTTATAGTCAATTAAATGAGATTAATCAATCTAAGACGCTTACTTACTCTAAAGAACTTTTAAATCAGCAAAAGGTTGTTAGTGACTTTAAAGAAAAAAATCGCTTTGAGTATAAAGTCTTTGAAAAATTGTCTGCTGGTACAGGTTATACTTATTTTGGTGATGGGAATTTTGATACTGTCTTTTACGATGAAGAAATTGATCATGATTTTGCTTCTTGGGTTTTTGGAGATTCCATGGAACCGGTTTATTTAAATGGTGAAGTTGTTCTTATAAAACAAACAGGATTTGATTATGATGGTGCTATATATGCTGTTGATTGGGATGGTCAAACTTATATTAAAAAAGTTTATCGCGAAGAAGATGGCTTACGTTTGGTTTCTTTAAATAAACGTTATCCTGATAAATTTGCTCCATTTTCTGAAGACCCAAGAATTATCGGGCTTATTGTCGGAAACTTCAAACCACTAGAATCGTAATAGTTTATGGGTTTTATTGACTATTCAAGAGAGCCTCGCAGTGATATTGCATTTATTGATATGAAATCTTTTTATGCAAGCGTAGAATGTATTGAAAGGGGCTTAAATCCTCTAAGAACATCCTTGTGTGTTATGTCTCGTGGGGAAAACTCTAATGGCTTAATTCTAGCCAGTTCTCCTATGTTTAAACAAGTATTTGGGCGAAAAAATGTCGGTCGTGCTTACGATTTACCTTTTGATTTAAAAACAAGGCGATTAACACATCAATTTTTATCTGGACATACATTAAGTCAAAAAGAATGCGACCTCTTAGAGCTATGGGCAAAAAGAACCTTAATAGTTGCTCCGCGTATGGACCTTTACATTAAGAAAAATCTTGAAATTCAAACTATTTTTCAAGATTATGCTTCAGTTAAAGATATTTTACCTTATTCCATTGATGAAGGTTTTATTGATTTAACCTCTTCTTTAAATTACTTTTATGATAATCCAAAAGTTAATCGAAAACAAAAATTAAGTGCAATTGTAGAACGGATTCAGAATGACATTTTTCAAAAGACAGGAATCTACGCAGCAGCAGGATTGTCTAATGCGAATCCTCTCTTGGCTAAACTTGCTTTAGACAATGAAGCAAAAAAAACACCCAAATTACAAGCCAATTGGTCTTATGAAGATGTTGAAACCAAGGTTTGGTCAATCAAATCATTGACTGATTTTTGGGGAATTGGAAAAGCAATGGAAAAGCGTCTTCAAAAAATGGGGATTTATAGCATTAGAGAATTAGCAAATAGTAATCCTGATAATTTGAAAAAAGAGTTTGGAATCATGGGTGTTCAATTATGGTTTCATGCAAATGGTGTTGATGAAAGTAATGTTCACAAACCTTATAAGACTCATTCAAAAGGAATTGGAAACTCTCAAATTTTGCCTAGAGATTATGTGATGCAAAGTGAGATTGAATTAGTTCTTTCAGAAATGGCTGAACAGGTCGCTATCCGTTTAAGAAGATTAAAAAAACAAACTTGTAATATCAGTATTTATATTGGCTACTCTAAAACAGAGTCTGGCAAACAGCCTATTCGAGCTCAGATGAAACTGGAGCCAACACATCTTACTGATACACTAATTGATAAAGCCTTATTCTTATTTCGACAAAAGTATTCAGGTGGGGCTGTTCGACAAATTGCAGTTCGTTATAGTCATTTTGTTGATGAGAATTATAAACTCATTTCATTATTCGAAGATGTCGAAAAAACAGAGAAAATTGAGAATTTACAAGGTGCTATAGATGCTGTCAGAGACCAATTTGGTTATTTGTCACTTCAAAAAGCCAATGTTCTATTAGAAGGTTCTAGAAGGATTGAACGTAGTAAACTGATTGGTGGACATTCTGCAGGGGGATTAGATGGATTAAAATGATTGATCGTTATTATTTACCTTTTGAATCAGCAAGATATTTTCAAGATCGAGGTATGGCAAAATGGATGGGATTTTTTTTATCAGAGCATACCAGCGCTATGGATGATCATTTAACCAGTATTTCATTTCAAACAAGCTTGACGGATCAAGAACGTTATCTTTATATAAGTCAACTCTACGCTAATCAATTGATGGTTATTTTTCATTTAAAAGATGACCAGTCAAATACAGTAAATAAGGTTATAGGTAGAGTAAAAAGATTAGGGATAGATGATTTTAGTTTACAAAAAAACGATAAATCTTATCAAAATATCGCTTATAGAGATATTTTGAATATTGATATTGAAGAATAGGAGGGTGCTGATGAATTATTGGGAATTAAGCCAAAATGCCTTACAATTTGACTATTTTTCAGCAAATTATTTAAAGTTTGAAAGAGATTACTATAGATTAACTACTTATGATATCCCTTTAACCTTTATTGGTAATGATATCTTAACATCTATGGCAATGGCTCAAAGATCTTATTTTCGCCTAAATAAAGAATATGCAAGTGATAAACAAGATCATTATTTTTATTTTAAATTAAAAGATATAAAGGAAAATAAAATAATTAGAGTTTATGAATACCTTGGGCACAGCTTAAAACCGCCTAAACCATAATTTATTAATAATTAGTATTTTTTAATAAAGTTAAATTGTTGGAAAATAAAAAAATCATTTGTTGCCATAATTTCAGGGAGGATTTTAACTATGGTAACAAAGAAAAAGATGGCTGATATCGCACAATCATTTCAAGTGAATTTGACGAAAAATTAAAATTAGTACATGGGACACGAAATGGTTTTAGCTTTTACGTTCAAGATGTAATGCATAGTGGTGGCTATATGACACTTCATTTCGCAGTTTCTAAAGACAATCAAGAGCCAAAACGCGAAGATTTTAAAACGTTAAGTAAATCAACAAAGGCCCTTGGTAGTGCATTGGTTTCTGGATATCATCTTTCTTTCGATATCAAGGCACCTGGAATTGGTCCTAAAATCAATACCAGAGTAGAAGAAGCTTTGATTGCTGCCAGTGATTTTTTAGCTGAGAATGGCTACCAAAATACTGATGAAGTATCTGGTCAAGTTAGTCAAACAAGTGTTTATCAACTTTCAAACCGTTTATTACTTACGACAGAAGCCAATTTTGAACAATTTTCTTCACAATTATTAGCTGAAAAAAATGAAATGGTTAATGAAATTATTGGCCTAGGATTAGTTGGTGCATTCGTTGGTTCTTTAATTGGCGCAATTAGTATTGTCATAATCGGTCAATTAGGTTTTGTAGCAGCAATATCCGGTATTATTATGGGAATTTGTACTGTTAAAGGTTATGAATTGCTGGCTAAAAAACTCAGTTTCAAAGGAATTGTGATCTCAATCATTATGATGATTATTATGACCTATATTGGACATAAAACGAGCTTTGCCATTTCTGTAGCAAATTACTATAAAGTTGGATTTTTCAGAGCTTTCCAATCAATATCTCAACTTATTAAAGAAGGCTATATTAAAGGGAATGTTTACTATGCTGAATTATTCAAGGTTTATATCTTTACAGCGATTGGTGCAATACCAACCATTATAAATAGTTATCGTAATAATAAAATGAAATACGATGCTAGACAGTTAAGTGATAAATAGAATAAAAAATAAAACCAATCCATTGCATTGATCTTTTCTAGTCATAATGGATTGGTTTTTTGTATAGTTTTGTATAGTTAGTCATTAATTAAAGTTAAGTCTTTAAAAGGAAACCTCCAAACATCTTTCCGAAAAACTGTAATTTTCTTGAAAAACATATAAGTGTATGATACACTTATATTAATATAAAAAATAAAGAAAGTAACAATTATACGATGAGACGTGACCTATTACTGGAAAAAATTGAAGATTTAAAGACAATAATGCCATGGTTTGTCCTAGATTATTATCAATCAAAATTAACTGTTCCTTATAGTTTTACAACCCTATATGAATATCTAAAAGAATACAGACGCTTTTTTGAGTGGTTAATTGATGCTGATATATCAAAGGCTTCAAAAATTGCTGACATTGATTTATCTACTTTGGAACATCTGACCAAAAAAGATATGGAATCTTTTATATTATATCTTAGAGAAAGACCATCCTTAAATACTTATTCAACTAAACAGGGTGTCTCACAAACAACAATTAATCGGACACTTTCTGCATTATCAAGTTTGTATAAATATTTAACAGAAGAGGTTGAAGATAAAAATGGTGAGCCCTACTTCTATCGGAATGTCATGAAGAAGGTTGCTACTAAGAAAAAGAAAGAGACTTTGGCAGCAAGAGCTGAAAATATTAAACAAAAGTTATTTTTAGGTGATGAAACCATGGCTTTTTTAGATTATGTAGATCATGACTATGAGGTAAAATTATCAAATCGTGCTAAATCATCCTTTAAGAAAAATAAAGAGAGAGATTTAGCAATAATTGCCTTATTATTAGCTTCTGGTGTGCGTTTATCTGAGGCAGTCAATCTCGATATGAAAGATTTAAACTTAAACTTAATGGTTATAGATGTCACTCGAAAAGGTGGTAAACGAGATTCAGTTAATGTTGCTAACTTTGCTAAACCCTATATTGAAAACTATTTAAAAATTAGAAAATCTCGATATCATGCTGAAAAACAAGACCTGGCACTCTTTTTAACTGAATATAGAGGACTGCCTAATCGTATTGATGCATCAAGTATTGAAAAAATGGTTGCTAAATACTCTCAGGACTTTAAAATCAGAGTGACACCGCATAAATTACGACATACTCTAGCTACAAGATTATATGATGCAACTAAATCACAAGTAATGGTAAGTCATCAACTTGGTCATGCTTCTACACAGGTTACAGATCTATATACCCATATTGTCAATGATGAGCAAAAAAATGCACTGGATAAACTATAAAAAATACATAAATAAATTTATGTATTTTTTAAATTTGTCTTCCAAATATGAATCAACCAAATCACGATAATTATCCAAAATAAGATAATTGGAATGGCATAATACCAATGTTTTGGTCGTCCATTTAACCACAGTTTTTTTGACTTCATTTGTGCATCTTTCCAGACATCTTCAGGGATAAGCTTTATAAGAATAAACATTAAACCTGGCAATATAAGGATATCATCTAGATAACCAATAAATGGTATAAAATCAGGAATAAAGTCAATTGGTGAGAGCGCATAGATAACAAGAACTCCTGCTATTATTTTTGCTATGAATGGTGTTCTATTATCTTTTAATGATAAAAAAACAGCAGGTAAGTCTGATTTTATTCGTTTTACTTTTCTAAAGACACCTTTCGATTTTTTCTTTTTAATGTTCATCATACCCCTTTATTCTTGTATAAAAAATACTACTTGTTAAAGCAGTATTTATAACTTTATTTTTTACGTTTTTTCTTAGCTTTTTTAATCTTATTTGCTTGTCGTTTCATTGCTTGGTTCATAGCAAATTGCCCAACTTTACCTTTTAAACCACTACCAAACATTGAACTCATATCAGGCATACCGTTTTGTCCCATCATACCTTCTAATGCGGACATATCCATGTTATCCATATTAGGTATTCCATTAGGCATATTTTTTGGCATTTGGTTAGGATTGATTCCCATTTGTTTCATCATTTTATTCATGTCCCCAGACATCACACCTTGCATCATTTGCTTAGCTTGATTAAAGTCTTTAATAAATTTATTGACATCAACAAAACTATTTCCAGATCCATTGGCGATACGTCTACGACGACTAGGTGTTAACAATTCAGGATTTTCACGTTCAGCAGGTGTCATTGATGATACAATGGCTCTTTTTCTTGCAACTTGTTTTTCATCAACTTTAATATTTGATAATGCTGGGTTACCAGCCATACCAGGAATCATTTTTAAAAGATCTTCCATTGGTCCCATATTTTGGACTTGATCTAACTGGTCAATGAAATCGTTGAAATCAAAGGTATTTTCACGCATTTTCTCAGCCAATTCAAGAGATCTTTTTTCATCATATTCTTGACTAGCTTTTTCAATGAGTGTTAATAAATCTCCCATACCAAGAATACGACTTGACATACGATCTGGATGGAATGTTTCAATATCAGTGATTTTTTCGCCAGTACCAGTGAATTTAATTGGTTTTCCTGTAATTTCACGGATGGATAGCGCTGCACCACCACGTGTATCACCGTCAATTTTGGTAAGAACAACTCCTGTAATATCAAGTTGATTGTTAAACTCACGCGCGACGTTGGCCGCTTCTTGACCAATCATACTATCAACGACTAATAGGATTTCATTTGGTTGAGCAATCGATTTAACATCATGTAATTCAGCCATTAATGTTTCATCAATCTGAAGTCGACCAGCAGTATCAATTAAAACATAATCATTACGGTCTTCTCTTGCTTTTTCTAAACCCTTAGTAACGATTTCTACTGCTGAATGATCAGTCCCCATATCAAAAACAGGAACTTGTATTTGTTGTCCAAGTGTTTTTAATTGATCAATTGCCGCTGGTCTATAGATATCGGCAGCAATCATCATTGGTCGAGCATTTTCTTCTTTGATTAATTTATTGGCTAATTTACCAGCAAAAGTAGTTTTACCAGCACCTTGAAGACCAACCATCATAATAATTGTTGGTATTTTTGGACTTTTTTCAATTTCAGCGGTTTCTGAACCTAAAATACCTGTTAATTCTTCATTGACAATTTTAACTATTTGTTGTGTTGGATCAAGTGTGTCAATGATTTCATGACCAACTGCTCTTTCTCTAACACGTTTGATGAAAGTTTTGACAACAGGTAGTGCAACGTCAGCTTCTAATAATGCTAGTCTAATTTCTTTGGTAACATCTTGAACATCTTTTTCAGATAATTTTTTCTTACCACGAATATTTTTGAAGACGCCTTGTAGGCGTTCCGTTAAGCTCTCAAATGCCATTGTTTATCTATTTCCTCCGTTAGACTTTCACGTTTATGTGACTAATAAGTTTTTTTATTCTCTATTATCAATACTTGTTAAAATGGAAATTTGTTCGGTTAAAAAACTATCTTTTGCATATTTTTCTAATAATTGATCACATATTTCACTACGAACAATGTAATCAGAATACATATGTAACTTCATTTCATAGTCTTCTAATATTTTTTCAGTTCTTTTGATATTGTCATAAACCGCTTGACGACTAACTCCAAATTCCTCTGCAATCTCTGCTAAGCTATAATCATCAGCGTAATATAATTCAATATAATTCATTTGCTTATCAGTCAAAAGAGCTGCATAAAACTCAAAAAGCGCATTCATACGATTTGTTTTTTCAATTTCCATAAGCTATATTTTACCACAATACAAATAACTTTAACAGTAGAATTCTTTTAAAAAAAGCCAGAGATTACTGACTCTGACCAATACTTTAGTTATTTTCAAAATAAAACTCAAAACGGTCACCGACATATTGACTTCGAACATATTCAAAAGCTTGTCCATTATCAAAGTAAGTCACTTGTGTAAGAGCTAATAGGGCATGCCCTCTTGCAATACTTAGATAATTTGCTACGCGTTCACTTGCTGTTTTTGCATAAATGGTTTGTTGACTTTTTCCAATGATACGTCCATTTTCAGTTAACGTTTTAAAAAAATGTTCTGTCACATCAGCCTTCTTAAAACCAGAGATTACTTTCTCAGGAATTGAAGCGACTTCATAAACTAAGGGCACTTGGTCAGCATAACGAACTCTTTCCATACGAATAACATATTCTTTTTCTGATAATTGCAATTGCTTACGTTCTGTGTCGCTGGCAAGCTGACGTTGATAAGAAATGAGCTTTGTTGAAGGTTTTTTACCTTGTGAGTTAACAATTTCTGTAAAACTAGTCGTTCCTCTCATTTTTTCTTGAACTCTTTGACTAGCGACGTATGTACCACTTCCAACACGTCTTTCAAGGATACCTTCATCAACTAATAAAGTAACAGCTTGCCTCAAAGTCATGCGACTTACCTGAAATTGGTCAGCAAGATCCCGTTCACTAGGGAGCCTTACACCGATTTTCCAAAGACCTTGATCGATATCTTTTTTTATAGCATCATGAATTTTGAGATAAGCTGGTAACATAAACCCCTCCTAGGTACTGATAAGAATAGTTTAGCACATTTTGATTGATTTTAGTTCTAATTGATAAAATTATTGGAAAGAATTTCTCCTGATTTTTTTGGAAAGTGAATTGGCTTCATAACCCAAAGATTTTTACTTTGTGAGTAGCGTGATACTAGAGTATTATTGAAAATATTTCCTGTAATAATTGCTTTTCCGACAAGTGAAGAATGCTGACCAATAGTTGCCCCATAGGCAATTATGATTCCATTTTGATCGGTATAAGGTAGAAAGCTATTATTTGATACGGTAACATTATTCGTTAGATGTTGTTCTTGATTATTTTTATAATAATTAGAATCAACTTTTCTGATAATCCCACCATCCCAAAGGGCCATACTGGATGCATCAAATTGTATAGCCTCAGCATAATAATCATGTAAATTTTGCTGAGGCGGTATGGTTTCAACAGATGTTAAATCTGGGGCATAACCGACAAACATATTACTATCAAAAGTTGCATTCTGAACACCTCCTAAATCAAAAACATGACTTCCTTTTTTGTGAACCATTGTAAAACTATTGCCAATAATAGACCAATTATCACCATGATTGGCCATTAACATAAATTGATCTCCATTTACCATATCATTTGCTGTAAAATGGAGGTTTTTCATTGTGAAATTTTTCAATCCGTCATTTGCCTTGGACCCAGTTGCTAGACCAAACCAATACGCTGTCCCCTCAACTTTAAAAGTTGTTTTACTACCTCGTAATTCTGTATTTGACGGTAAAATTTGATAATCTTTAAATGGTACATGACTACCAATTTTAAATTCGCCTTTTGGAAAATAAAGAACCCTACCAGGATGTATCTTAGCATCTTTAAAAGCTTTTCTTAAGATAGCATTGTTTGTTTTTGCGCTATTGTTTTCTTTTAAAGGAACATGATAAACACTTGTTAAATCTTGTTCAGCAATATGTGATAATTGTTTCTCTTGATCCATTAGAGTGAGATTGTACTGGTAACCACCATCAGCATTTTTATGGTTAAAAGAAACTTTAGAAATAGTTGCTAATTGACTATGATAGGAACTAATATCTGATTGGTTTAAATCTTTTTGGGCTGACTTTGCAATTTGGATAACATTGCCAACTTGATAGAGAGGTTTTTCTGGCAATTGTAAATCAGTCTCTCTAACGGTTATCGTTTTAAATTTCTTTCCAAAAGAAATTTGATAAAGGTAATACTTTTCTTTGGAAGCTTTATTGGGAGAGTACAAATCTACTGATTTCACATAACCGATCCACTTTCTTTTCTTTGATATAGAAGTATTGGCAAAGGTTTTTGTAGCTGAAGACTTTATTTGAATTTCTTGGTCTTTTTTGTAAAGTGACGGTTCTTGTTTTGTAAAAAAGGATGAAAAATCAACAGTATCTATGATATTTTTAAGGCCTCCTGAAGAGACTACTAATGAGAGTGTCATTAAAATTAATACCCCAATCACTACTAGTTCTCTTAATCTAAAAAGCCCCTTTCTTTTTTTTGACTTACTTGTCACTACTACTTTCTCCACATTTTCTATACTTAAAATGACTCAGTTGTCATTGTATCATAAAAAGAAAGTTTCATTAAGCTTTTTTGAGAGAATTTCTAATGCTAAATCAGTTAAATTATGCTATAATAATAGGGATAACTCTTGGTCAAAAATGATTAGGAGAAAAGAAAGGATAGTAATGACTGACATAACGACACTTAATGATGTTCAAAAAATCATTGTTTTAGACTATGGTAGCCAATACAATCAGTTGATTGCACGTCGTATACGTGAATTTGGTGTTTTTTCAGAATTAAAAAGCCATAAAATTTCTGCTCAAGAAATTAAAGAGATAAACCCTATTGGGATTGTCCTATCAGGTGGTCCTAACTCTGTATATGCAGAAAATGCTTTCGGTATTGATGAAGCTATCTTTGATCTTGGTATTCCTATTCTTGGTATTTGTTACGGAATGCAATTAATCACCTATAAACTAGGTGGGAAAGTCCTACCTGCTGGTCAAGCTGGCAATCGCGAATATGGGCAATCAACACTACGTTTAAAAACAAAATCTGATTTATTTGCCAATACACCTGAAGAACAATTGGTTTTAATGAGTCATGGTGATGCGGTTACTGAAATTCCTGAAGGCTTTGAATTAATAGGGGATTCAGTTGACTGTCCTTTTGCAGCTATGCAAAATACTAAAAAACAATTTTACGGTATCCAATTTCATCCAGAAGTACGTCACTCTGAATATGGCAATGATATTCTAAGAAACTTTGCGGTTACTATTTGTGGTGCGCGTGGTGATTGGTCAATGGATAACTTCATTGACATGCAAGTTGAAACGATACGTCAACAAGTTGGTGATCGAAAAGTTCTACTTGGCCTTTCTGGTGGTGTCGATTCGTCAGTTGTTGGAGTTCTACTTCAACGTGCCCTAGGTGATCAATTAACTTGTATTTTTGTTGATCATGGACTTCTACGTAAAGACGAAGGCGATCAAGTTATGGGTATGCTTGGCGGTAAATTTGGACTGAATATTATACGAGTTGACGCGTCGAAACGTTTCCTTGATTTACTGGCTGATGTTGAAGATCCTGAGAAAAAACGTAAAATTATTGGTAATGAATTTGTTTATGTTTTTGATGATGAAGCAAGTAAATTAAAAGGTGTGGATTTCTTAGCTCAAGGAACTCTATATACCGATATTATTGAATCAGGAACTGAAACTGCTCAAACGATTAAGTCTCATCATAATGTTGGTGGTCTTCCAGAAGACATGCAATTTCAACTGATTGAACCTTTAAATACATTGTTTAAAGATGAAGTTAGAGCACTTGGTATCGCACTTGGGATGCCTGAAGAAATTGTATGGCGTCAACCTTTCCCAGGTCCAGGGTTAGCTATACGTGTCATGGGAGCAATTACTGAAGAAAAATTAGAAACTGTTCGTGAATCTGATGCTATATTGCGTGAAGAAATTGCAAAAGCCGGCTTAGATCGTGATGTTTGGCAATATTTTACTGTTAATACTGGTGTTCGTTCAGTTGGAGTTATGGGTGATGGTCGGACTTATGATTATACAATCGCCATCCGTGCGATCACATCAATCGATGGAATGACGGCAGATTTTGCTCAATTACCATGGGATGTCTTGAAAAAAGTCTCAACACGTATTGTAAATGAAGTTGATCACGTCAACCGAATTGTTTATGATATTACAAGTAAACCACCAGCTACTGTGGAATGGGAATAGACATAATAAATAATAAAAAGGAAAAGACAATATTTTGTCTTTTCCTTTTTTTAGGCTTCAAATTGGGTTAAAGCAAGTTTTAACAAGAATTGATAAATATCACCATAAGGTCCTTGAAAATTTAAGTCATGTCCATTATAGACAACTTTTAACGCTTTAAAATAATCATGTATGTCATGCCAACAAGCTTGCTCAGACCGTACAAATTCGTTATAAGTATCAAAAATTACAACTTGTTCACGTTTTCCTGCATCTAAATATGTAATTTCTAGCATCATATCTCCTTAAAAATCATACTTCTCAAAAATATCTTTTAAGCTTTTACCTCTAGCTAACCAATCAACTAAACGATCAAGGCATCTGATATCTTGCATTATCGGATTCTCGATAGTCTCTATTTGAACACCACAAATTTTTCCTGTGACGTTAACCCGCTTCGGGTTTAATTCTGGTGCATTCTTAAAAAAATCACCATAGCTCATATTAGAATTCTGAATGTCTTTTATTTCTTGAAGACTATAACCCGTTAACCATGATGTTAATTGAAAAACTTCCTGAGCTGTTCTCTCTTTTCGTTCAGCTTTTGCAATAAGTGCTTCAAAAACACTCTTGAAAGACATCTGATAAATACGATGTGTCAACACAATCTCCTTCCATAAAAGAAATCTTTTAACTACTAATATCAAATTCATTTCTATTGTATCATCTTGTGAATAATTGGAACAGTAATGACTTTGAAATGAAAAAATGAAAAGTGTTTTTTTATAATGATAATCTATCCATTCTTTACACAAAAAATTAAAGATAGGCTCATGATTGTTATTTATTATTTTGTAATTCACTTACTTTTTTTCTAAAGGAATTCATTTCTAAGTCAAGATTATTTCGAATGGTTTGGAAATCACGTCTTACTAATTGTTTATTCTTAACTAACTGTACTCCTGCAACCCAAACATCTTTAACATTAGAACTATTTGCACTATAGACTAATGCGCTGTACGGGTCAAAAATCGGAAACATATTAACAGATTCTCTTTCAATAACCACAATATCAGCTTGATAATTTGCTTTTAATTGTCCAATGTGATTATCTTCTCTTATAGCTTTAGCACCGCCTCTCGTTGCTAAGTAAAAGATCTCTCTTGATGGGAAAATACTTCTATCTTTGTTATAGGTTTTTTGAGCATAAGCAATTGTCTTCATAACTGTAAAAAGATCTAATGTGTTTCCACTACTTGGACCATCAGTTCCTAAACCAACAGTAATATCTGCTTCTAATACCTCTTTTAATGGCATAATCCCTTTGGCTGATTTCATATTAGCATCAATACAATGAATAACGTTGACATCGTGTTTTTTGAGCAATTTAATATCATTCTGACTAAGATGAATACAATGAACTGCTAAAAAATCGTTACTTAATAGGCCAATAGCATTCAAAAATTCAACAGGAGTTAGATTATATTCTTTTTTAAAGTAATCAATCTCATAGTCCATTTCAGAAACATGCATCATAATAGGTACACCATTAGTTTTAGAGACTGTTTTTATCTCTTCAAGAATGTGTTTTGAATTAGTGTTAGGTGCGTGTGGTGCTAACATTGGTTTAATTAGTGGATGGTTTTTCCACTTTGGAATATAATTTTTGGCATACGTTAGACCATAATAAGGTTGATCATCTCCATCACAGGTAGGAATGTTAAGAATCGTTTCACCAAGTAATGCTCTCATTCCCATTTTATCAACTTCTTCAGCAATTGCATTTTCAAAATAATACATATCTGCAAAAGTAGTTATTCCAGCTAATAACATTTCTGCCATAGCATAGTTTGTACTTGCTCGTACTAATTCTTCAGACAGATTCTCTTCAAGTGGGAATAATAACTTTCTTAGTCTGTCTTTCATATCATCTCCAAGACTTCTAAATGGAATCATACCTACATGTGTATGGGCATTAATCATTCCTGGGATAATAATATTTTCATTAACATCAATAATTGATTCTATACCATCATTCTTAAAGTCATCAAGATGACCTACATCAAGAATGATGTCATCTTCTATTATGATATAGCCTGGATTATATTCATTGAAATCATCATCCAGGCTTAAAATCCATCCATTTATCAGTGCTGTTTTCACTAATTGTCTCCTTTAATCATGTGCCATAAAAAGTCATGTACAAATACATGACTTTTTGAACAGAATATTATTGATTTAATATTTCATTCCACTGTGTTACCCAATCAGAAAGTTGTTTATTGACGAAAGTTGTATCAATACTTTTTGCTTTCTTGGCTACTTTTCCATAAGTTTTATTTTTAGCAACATCAGAAGATAATTTTACAGTAGTATTTACTGGAGCTTCATTTAATTTAACTGCAGTTTCTTTTTCAAGTGATTTGCTTATTCTCCAATTTATGTACTGATAAGCTTGTTTTTTATTTTTAGCACTACTTGGTACATTGATTGTATTGTAGTTGGCATAAGTTGTACTTGGAACCTTGTAAGTAAGACCAGATTTTGCTGCGTCAACTGTAGAATAAGCATAATCCGCAATAACGGCAACGCTTATTTCCCCAGAAGAAAACATATTGGCTAAATCAGATGATTTAGAGTAAGTTTTTACAACATTAGGAGAAAGTTCTTCTAAGGCATTGAATGCTGCTTTTCCTTTATCAGATGTAATATCTTTACCGGCATGATCACTAGCAACATATAACATAGCAGGACCGAAAGTTGTTGAAATATCAGGAATTGAAATTTTACCTTTTAATGATGCTTTCCATAAATCATCCCATGAGTTAATTTTGAAACCAACAGCTTTTTCGTCATAGATAATTCCGATACTATTTACTGCATAAGGCACCCCAAGTCCTTTTTTCCAAATAGCCTTAGCTCCGTCAGATAAATTTGAGATATTGGGAACTTCTGATTTTGAGATTTTTGTAAATAAATCTTTTGTTTTTCCTTCAGATGCATTAATTTGTGAAAGTTCAATAGCATCAACTTCTGTTGTTCCTGATTCCAATTTTGTAAGTCGTTCTTCAGCTGTACCAACATCTAAAGTTACGTCAACATTTTTATCCTTTTCAAAAGGTGAAATAACGGTAGATTCAACAATATCTTGATTTAAAGCAAATGTTGAAAGATTCATTGTCGTTGTTTTTGATGATTTTGAATCACTACCTGAAGATGATTTTGAGACATTTGCTTCTGAGTTACCACAAGCTGCTAAAGAGACAACTGCTCCTAAAATCAAGATACTAGATAACCACTTTTTCTTTTTCATTTTCTATTCCTCCAATTACTTAACTAAAAAGACTAATTTTTCTTTTTTAAATGTCAATGTGACTTCTTGACTAACTTCAAATTTTTGAGAATCATCAGAAGTAACAAGAATGCTGCCGATATCAGTTTTGACTTCATACTGATATTGCTTTCCTAAAAAGGTTCTTACTCTAATTTTTCCAACTTTTTGATTAACGCTATCAATCTCACCTCCTCGATTAATAATGATGTCTTCTGGACGTATAGTTAAAAGACCATTTGTACTATTTGTCTTATTTTCAATCAAAAAATCATAATGACTACCTGATTTATCAGTATAGACTAAAGTATTTTGATTTTTTGTAATCGGTATAAAATTTTCAAATCCTATAAATTCTGCAACAAATTTTGTGATTGGTCTTCGATATATATTTTCAGGGGTGTCAAATTGCTCTATAACACCTTCATTCATGATGGCAACTTTATCTGATATTGAGAAACATTCTTCTTGATCGTGTGTCACAAATAAAGTTGTCATATTTAATTCTTGTTGAATTCTTCTAATTTCAAGACGCATTGCTAGTCTTAATTTAGCATCTAAATTACTTAATGGCTCATCTAGTAATAACACTTTCGGTTCAATAACAAGAGCACGTGCTAAAGCAACTCTTTGCCTTTGACCACCTGATAGTTGTTTGGGTAGTCTTTTCTCAAATCCTTCTAGACCACAAATCTTAACAATTTCCTTGATTTTCTTTTCAATTTGGTCATTAGTTAATTTCAATCTTTTTAACCCAAAAGCAATATTATCGTAAATCGTCATATGTGGAAATAAAGCGTAACTTTGAAATACCATCCCAAAATGTCTTTTATGCACTGGTACTTTTGTAATGTCTTCATTGTTGACAATGACTTGTCCATCATTTGGCTTGATTAATCCAGCTAATACTCTTAATGTCGTCGTTTTTCCACATCCACTTGGTCCTAGCAATGAAACCAACTCACCATTTTTAATGGATAACGATAAGTTTTTTAAGATATCATTTTGTTTATCATAAGACACTCTGATATCGTTTAATTCTACAATTGACAAAATTTATTCTCCTTTTGTAATTACATAATTGATGATAAACCTAAAGTTTTATCAATAAGATACATTAAAACAATGGTTAATAACATTAGTAATGTTGAAATTGCTGAAACTGCTGGATTATAGTTATATTCTAAATAGCTCAATAAAGTGATTGGTAAAGTCGTAACTCCAGGACCAGTTAAAAACATACTTACTGGAATATTATTAAAGGAATTAACAAAAGACAATAAAGAACCTGCAAAAATCCCAGATGTGATATTAGGTAAAACTATTTTAAAAAAAGTTTGCGTCTGGGTATAGCCTAATGTCCATGATGCTTCTTCAATAGATTCATCTAAATTTTGAATATTTGAACCAACAACTCTAATAATATAGGGAAGACTAATAAGCATATGACCTATAATTAAGGCTGGAATGACAGGTAGATGTAATTGAATAATAATCATATTGTAAATCATGTAACCTATCACCATTCCTGGAATGAGAGATGGAGAAAGAAAAAATGAATTTAACGATTCTTTATATTTAAAATGATCTCTATTTAAGGCATAAGCAGCTGGAACACCAACTAAAGCAGCAATTAAAGTAGCCAATACACCTGTTATTAAAGATATTTTAAAACTAGCTATGAAGGAGGCTGAGTGAAATACAACACTATACCAATCAAGTGTAAAACCTTTTATTGGAAATTGAATGCTTGCTTGTGTACCAAAAGATGTTATGACAATAATTAAAAGGGGAATAAATAAGAATCCAAAAACTAAATATGAAATGACCGTTATGCTTTTATTCTTTTTCAACTTGTTACTTCTCCTATTTGATTTCGTTTGTCTACCCGTTTAGCCACCAGATTTAAGCTTTTCATTACGAGTAAAGTGATTACAATCATGATAAAAGCGATGACACTTGCGCTTGACCAATCACCTAGAGTAACTGCTTTTTGTTGCAAAAAGGTTGCTAACATCATATTTTTATTACCACCAAGTAATTGAGGTGTTGTATATGCCGTTAAAGTTCCAGTAAAGACTAAAATACTACCAACAATTGTACCAGGTAGGCTTAAAGGAATAATGATGCTTGAAATAATTTTCCACTGACTAGCTCCTAAAGTAGATGCTGCTTCTAAAATATCATCTTCAATTTGTTCCATTACACCAACCAATGTAATAATCATAGTAGGCAAAAATAAATAAACCGACCCAACAATGATGGAGCCTTCAGTATAAAGCAAAGAGAATGGTTGGTTTATAAATTTTAACGATGTTAGTAAGTTATTAATAACACCATTTTTACCCAAAATAGTAATCCACGCAAAAGCTCTAATAACAGAATTAGTTAACATCGGAAATAAAGTTAAGGCCATCAGTAATCCTTTTACTTTTGAAGATACGCCAGAAATAAAATAAGCTGTTGGAACCCCTAAAAGGGCACAGATAAGAGTCACAACAAAAGAAATTTTGAGAGTTCTCCAAAGAATTTTTAAATTATAAAGTGAACTAAAAAAATCAATATAACCAGATATAAAGCCATCTTTTGAAAATAAAGTTGGTATTAATAGATTTACTAAAGGTATTAATACAAATAATAGCAATAATAATAAGGTTGGTAAATAAGCCCAAAAACGAATCTTGTTCATTTATTCTCCTTAATCATTCATGTTTTCTATTGAATTATAAGATATTTTTACAATATTTTCAATAAGATTATTTAGAAACAAGACAATCGACATTTGATAATGATATAAGAAAAAGTTATATTACTAAAATTATCGACATAAAAATGGTATAATACTAACATTATTGTTTTTTTGGAAGAAAAATGCACGAACTTATTAATTTAACCATTATTCTTTTTAGTAGTTTAGTAGCGATACAGCTTTCCAGTCGTATTGGTATTCCGGCCGTTGTTGGTCAACTTTTAGTTGGTATTTTTATTGGTCCAGCCCTTTTAAACTGGGTTAAAAGCGATGACATTGTTTCATTTCTTTCGGAAATTGGTGTCATTTTATTAATGTTTCTGGCGGGGCTAGAAGCTAATCTATCTTTATTAAAAAAATACATTAAGCCAAGTCTATTAGTTGCCATTACAGGTGTTCTAGTCCCATTATTGATTTTTTATGGAACAACTCAACTATTTGGTTATGAAATGAAAACTTCGTTTTTTTTATGGTATTGTTTTTGCGGCTACCAGTGTTTCTATTACTGTTGAAGTTTTACAGGAATACAATAAAGTGAAATCAGATACTGGTGCTGTTATCTTAGATGCCGCTGTCGCAGACGATATTTTAGCTGTCCTTCTTCTTAGTTTCTTTGTTTCAAGTACTAGTGGCGGTCAAAATCAAAATCTACTATTAGAATTTGGATTGCAAGTTCTATTCTTCATCTTTTTATATTTTCTAATTAAGTATTTGATTCCAGGCATCTTTCGTTTTGTTTCAAAATTTGATTATTTTGAGAAAAATAGTTTCTTAGCGGTTATTATCTGTTTTAGTATGGCAATACTAGCTGATAAAGTTGGTATGAGTGCAGTTATTGGCTCGTTTTTTGCAGGATTAGGGATTGGCCAGTTAAAAATTGCGGATAAACTAACCCATGAAGTTGCTCAATTTTCATATCTCTTCTTCATTCCAATCTTTTTTGCTTCTATTGCACTCCCACTTCAACTTGATGGTATGTTAAAAAATCTACCGCTAATTGTACTTTTTACGGTTTTAGCTGTTCTAACAAAATTAATTCCGTCTTATCTTGTTGCTCGTGGATTTGAGTTCAATAGACGTAATGCATTAACAATAGGTGGTGGAATGGTAAGTCGAGGTGAGATGGCACTCATTATTGTTCAGTTAGGTCTCAGTCAATCACTCATTTCCAAAGCAACCTATTCAACACTTGTTATTGTTGTTATTTTAACGACTCTTATAGCTCCCTTCCTATTAAAAATTACTTTTAAAGAAAATAAAAACTAGGTTTATTAAACCTAGTTTTTATAATGCACCAACAACTTGATGTGGAACATAAGCTTGATTTAAATAATCCATATCTTCACTGGATAGCGTGATTTCAAATGCTCCCATAAAGTCATCTAAATAGTTTGTTTTTGTAACACCTACAATTGGTGAATCAATACCTTTTTCCCACAACCAAGCTAAAGCAATTTGTGGACGACTTGCTTGATACTTCTCTGCTAGTTCAGCTACACGCTTCACAATCACTTGGTCTTGTTCTTTGGTACTATCATATTTAGAAACAGCAACTTGATCGTGCTTACTGCGTGCAGTATCAGCATCCCAATCACGAATAACACGACCTGCAGCAAATGGACTATACGGTGCTAAACCAACACCGTAATCTTTACAAAATGGAATCATTTCTCTTTCATCTTCTCGATAAAGCAAATTATAATGATTTTGCATAACAGAAAATGGTGTCCAACCATTTTTTTCTGCAGTGTATTGCGCTTTTTGAAATTGCCAAGCATACATTGTTGATGCCCCAATATAGCGAACTTTTCCAGCTCTTACTAAATCATTCAAAGCGGACATGGTTTCTTCGATTGGCGTATTATAATCCCATCTATGAACATAAAGGAGATCGATATAGTCTGTTCCAAGTCGTTTCAAACTAGCATTGACTTGATTAAAAATTGCTTTTCTTGATGAGCCAGTTGTATTAGGCCCAGGGTTGGCACTATCACCGAAAAAGAGTTTTGTAGCTATTACCACTTCATCTCTATTAGCGAATTCTTTAATAGCTCTACCAATAAACTCTTCACTTGACCCGTAAGCATAAACATTTGCTGTATCAAAGAAATTGATTCCTAAATCAAGAGCATGTTTAATCACTTCTCTAGTCTTTTCTTCATCTAAAACCCAATCTTGGTGCATACCACCTCGGTTGTCATCACCAAAACACATTCCTCCGATACAAACTCTAGAAACTTCCAGACCTGTCTTACCTAATCTTGTGTATTCCATAAAAACCCTCATTTCTACTTGAAACTTATCTAGACTAATTAAAAGCCACATGTATACAAACCATATGGTCACTTTAGCATTTTTTTATATTTTTTCAATCAAAAAATAAAGGTATTTGTTTTTTGTGAAACGTTTTCAAAATGTGTTAAACTATTTGTAATAGTTAAGGGGGATATTGTATGACTATCAATCAGAAAATTAAACTTGTTGCAGTTGATATTGATGGTACATTTGTCAGATCAGATTATAGTTGTGATAAAGATAGATTTCAAAGAATTTTATCTAAAATGACTGAATCAGGCTGTCATTTTGTTGTCGCAAGTGGTAATCAATATTATCAATTAAGAGATCTTTTTAGTGAGTTTGATCAAGCGATTTCATTTGTTGCTGAAAATGGTGCTTTTATTAAAGATCATAATGATACAGTCTATACAGCTCAATTTTCAAAAGATAGCACCGAGCAAGTCATTGACTTTTGTCGTCTTTATCCTGAAATTAAGAATGTTTTATGTGGCAAAGAGAGTGCTTATTGCCAAAGAGGAAGTGTCGATCAAGATTTCTTTGATAAAACTAGTGTCTACTACCATCATTTAAAATGGGTAGATGATTTTAAAAAAGTCGATGACCAAATCCTAAAATTTGCACCTACAGTACCTGAAGAAGAAACAATTACTTACTTTAATTTATTCAAAAAACATTTGGGACATATTATTGAACCAACAACAAGTGGTCATGGATCTATTGATCTTATTTTACCTGGATGCCATAAAGCTTCTGGCCTAGAAAAGCTAGTAAAAAGATGGGGTATTAAACCAGAAAATTGTTTAGCATTTGGAGATGGTGGAAATGATATTAAAATGTTAAGTTATTGTGGTACTAGTTATGCCATGGCTAATGCACTAGAAAATGTTAAACAAGCAGCTACTTTTGTTTGCCCATCAAATAATGACGATAGTGTTCTCGTAACTCTAGAAAAATACTTTCATTAAAATAGTCTTCTAAGGCTATTTTTTCATTAAGGTCACTTAAAGACCATTAAAAAAACATAAATTATAATATTCTAAAAATTAGAGGTATAAAATGATAATAGTCTTAATTTGACATGTCAAAATAATTACTATATTATAGTAGTTGTGTTTTAGAAGGAGTTATTTATGAACAAGAAAACATTTTTTGGTCATCCAAGAGGATTGTCAACCCTCTTCTTTACTGAAATGTGGGAACGATTCTCTTATTATGGTATGCGCGCTATTTTACTTTATTATATGTATTATAGTGTTACTCAAGGTGGCTTAGGGATGGATAAATCTACTGCTGCTTCCATTATGGCTATCTATGGTTCCTTGGTTTATTTGTCTTCAGTCTTAGGTGGTTTTATTAGTGATAGATTGTTGGGTAGTCGCAAAACAGTTTTATATGGTGGTATCCTTATCATGATTGGGCATATTGCTCTTGCAACTCCTTTTGGTAAAGGTGCCCTTTTTACATCTATTGCTTTAATTGTTCTGGGAACAGGATTATTAAAACCAAATGTATCTGATATGGTTGGATGTCTTTATGATGAGAATGATCTTAGACGAGATTCAGGATTTAGTATTTTTGTTTTCGGAATTAACCTCGGAGCATTTATCTCACCTTATTTGGTTGGTTATTTAGGACAAAACATTAATTTTCATTTAGGCTTCTCACTTGCTGCTATTGGCATGTTCTTTGGTTTAGTTCAATATGTCAGAGACGGAAAAAATTATTTCTCTGAATCAAGTCTTTACCCAACCGATCCCTTATCTGAAAAAGAGAAAAAGGTATTAAAGAAAAATCTTCTTGTTGCCTTCTTAATTATTGCAATTGTATTAATTGTTTTACAATTGTTCCATCTCTTAACGATAGCAATGATTATTAATATTTTTACAATTATTGCAATTATCATTCCTATTCGTTACTTTTTTAATATTTTAAGAAGTTCAAAAATTTCTAAAATTGAACGATCAAGAGTCTGGGCATATTTGCCACTCTTTATTGCATCAATCCTATTTTGGTCAATTGAAGAGCAAGGTTCAGTTATATTAGCTCTATTTGCAGATGAACAAACAAGACTTTACTTTAATTTCTTTGGACAACAAATTCATTTTCCATCTAGTTTTTTCCAAAGTATTAACCCATTATTCATCATGTTGTTTGTTCCTCTATTTGCTATTTTGTGGAGTAAATTAGGTAACAAACAACCTTCATCACCTAAAAAATTTGCTTATGGTTTGATTGCTGCTGGTCTTTCCTTTGTATGGATGATGTTGCCAGGTTTACTTTTTGGAGTTAATACAAAAGTTAGTCCATTCTGGTTAATTATGAGTTGGGCTATCGTTATTGTTGGTGAGATGTTAATTTCACCTATTGGTCTATCAGTTACAAGTAAACTAGCACCAAAAGCATTTCAAGCTCAAATGATGTCAATTTGGTTTTTAAGTAATGCTTCTGCACAAGCTATAAATGCTCAGATTGTAAAATTCTACACAACAGGCCACGAAGTAGCTTATTACGGCGTTGTAGGTGTCATCACGATTCTATTTGCATTCTTACTACTTTTTTATGTCCCAAAAATTGACAAACTGATGGTAGGTATCAAATAAAAAGACTAGCAATTGCTAGTCTTTTTATTATCTTGTACTTTGTCATTACTTTCGATATAATAGAGAAAGTTTGAGTTGGAGAAAGTTATGTTTTTACTAGGTACAATAATAAATACTATTGCAATCCTTTTGGGAGGTATTGTAGGTCATTACCTTAATCAAGATCATCAAGATGGTTTAACAATGGCTTCAGGAATAAGTATTCTTTTCATTGGTATTTCAGGTGCTATGTCTGGAATGTTAAAATTATCCTCTCATCATGGTCTCTCAAGTGGACAAAGCATGCTTGTTGTTGCTTGCTTAGCACTAGGAGCACTCTTTGGAGAAGTAATGGGAATCGAGGCTAGGTTTGAGAACTTTGGTGATTGGATAAAATTAAAATCTGGCAATGCTAATGATAACCAATTTGTAAATTCTTTTGTTACAGCATCATTAACTGTTTGTATTGGTGCCATGGCCATTTTAGGGCCCATCCAAAATGCTTTAAATGGTGACATTAGTCTTTTAGTTACAAAAAGTGTTCTTGATTTTATTATCATCATGGTTATGACCACTTCTCTTGGAAAAGGTTGTGTCTTCTCTGCAATTCCCGTCTTTCTTTTTGAAGGAAGTATTGCAATTTTATCTAGACTACTCCAACCATTGTTAACTTCTGAAGCTATTGCAAATATTGCTTTAATTGGCTCCATCCTTATATTCTGTGTTGGGCTTAATTTGATTTTTGGCAAGCGTATTAAAGTTGCCAATTTATTACCTGCCATTATTTTTGCAGCTTTTATTGCTTACCTAAACTACTAAAAAAGCACGTCATGATGACGTGCTTTTTGTTAAAAGAGGAAACAATCATTAAAAAATTATAGTTCTTTACCATTTACAATGTCATAACGAATAGTTTTGCCTTGACTTGTAAATGTTAAGACATCATTAAATTGAATTTGATCCATTGAAACTCTATAGTGACTACCAATTTTTGTGATAGCATCTTCAAATGCAGTCTCATTCATACCATATTTAGCAGATAAAGATTTTACTTTTGACTCGTAAGCATACATTTCTGGATCAACATCTTGACCCTCATTTTGCTCATTCTGAATGTTGGTTTCATTGTTTTTGGGTTCTTCGGGTTTAGTTTCGACTAGAGGTTTCTCTGATTTACTCTTTTCTCTAGGACTAGCTTGTGTGGAATCAGATGGATTGTTTTTTGGCTTTTCGTCTGACTTAACAACATTTTGTTTGCCAATAAATTTACCATTCTGACCAATAATGTTAGCATTTTGAGAAGGGTTTGCAACAGTTTTTAACTCTTTAATATTAATATAGATTTCTTTGCCCTTACTATCTTTGTAACCAACACTTCCGTCTGAATAGAAAGTAGCATTATTTAAATCAATCTCTTTTTCAAACAATTTAGCCTCTAGAGTTTCCCATGTTTTTTCATTGTAAAACGTTGAGAGTTCTTTAAGATAAGATGAAGTAGCATTTTCATACAAATCTGCTTTGACTAACTTACCAATAATATAAGCTGATTGAGGAAGAGAAACCTCTTCTTCAGTCCACTCATCAATGTAAATGGTACTACCAAAGCATTGTGGGAAACCTACAACACCATTATCATAGAATTGCATTTCTTCAATGGAAACTTCATATTCATCCATCCATTTTTTCAATTTTGTTTCAAACTGTTGCCAGTTAGAAGCGTCATAAGTATAAGCATATGCTATATCTTTAACTGTTGTTAAAAGTTGTTGATTTTTTGGCCTTTCGGTTGGCACAGGAGATTCATTTTCTTCAGGTTGTGTTATATGTCCTTCTTTACTTTCCCAGCCATCTTTCATAGGTCTAGACTCAGGGTGATTAATCAAATATTTAACAGTTGAAAAAACATCAGCAATTGTGTATCCCTCAGGAATTGCTTTCATTTGAGCAATCATATCAAAGCTAACATAATGAAAATGGTCATGATGTGGTTGAACAAAAGTATCATTACCTTTCATATGTGTTGTGTATTGCAATTGATAATACATTTTATTCAATGGAACCACTAATTTTTCGGGAACTTCTTTATATAAGTCAATCAAATTCTTAGCTTTATATTTGTGATTATCACTCAATATCTCATTAGCCTTATTATGATTTTCTTTCTTTTTAGCAAGAAGCTGTTCTTTATGTTTTTCCCAAAATTCTTGAGCAGCTTTTCTTTCCTCTTTAGATAGATCTTTAGCCAAAGTATAATGAATATGGTCCATGTGTGGTGTTGTATATCCTTGACCATCAAAGTTTATGATATCTTTAGCATCAAAAATATAACCATCACTTGTCGTTGTTTGACCATTTGCTTTAGCCTTTTTTATTTCTTCTGGACTGTAGACAATCTGAGAATTTGGTTTTCCTTGACGTTCCTCTAAAGGTGTCACAGCATGTTCATGACTATCAGCTTTATGAGAATCCTTTTTATGATTTATTTCTAAATTTGGATTTTCTATTTTATCTTTATCTGACTTCTTAGTGTTAGGTTCTTCTGTCTTTGGAGCATCCGATTTAGGTTGATAGATGCCTAAATGCATCTCAGCTAATTGAATTTCTAAAGCAGATAATCTTTCTCTTGGGATAACGTGCCAATGATCACCATGTGGAACAACAAATCAAAATGTCGTTGCGCGTGTCACTTGATTTGGATCAAAAATCAAGCCATCCTCTTCAATATGTCGTTGTTCTTTAGGTAAACTATAAAGATAATTTAAAAGTTCTTGGTATTGATTATCTTGTTGTTTATGGTTTTTATCATTTTTTGGTAAAGCTGGTTTAATAGAATTGTCATGATTGACAGTATGGCCAGGTTTTTCAGGTTGATATGGAATAATTGGGTTTGACCAATTTGGAATAGGTGTATTTACATGAGTTGATGGTTGATGTGAATGGTTAATTCTTTCTGTTCTTGGATTATTTTGATTTACAGCATGATTAACTTTTGATTTTCCAGTTTTTGAGTTCCAGTATGCTTGTGCTGCAGAAAGTTCACTTGGTGACAAATCCTTTTTAGGAATATAATGAAAATGATTTCCATGTGGTACTAGAAAAGCATCTCCCATATCATCAATCACATCTGTTGGACTAAAAATATAACCATCATCAGTTGTATAGCGACCTTCTTTTTTGGCTTGATTAATTGCTTTAACAGTAGCAGTATCTGAGGATGATTTGTTATGATTGTGTGCCTTTTGTTTTGCTTCTTTGGCACCTTTTGCTGCTTGTTCTGCAATTTGTTCTTTAGTACGAACATTTTGACGTTTACTTCCAGGTTTTAAATAAAGGTCATAATTACCATTAACTTTTATTATGTAACCATCTTTTACTTCATTGATAACATCTGATTTCTTAAACACATAATTAGGATCTTTCATAATTAAGTCTTCGCTTATTAAAGCATCATAAGGTACTTTACCATTGTAAAAATGGAAATGATCCCCATGAGATGTTACATAGCCTTTATCAGTAATTTTTACAACAATTTGTTCTGCAGATATTCCTTCTTCTTTACTAATTTGATCAGGACTCTTATCAGAATTTTTTGCAGATTTTATCGGTTTGTGATGACGCTTTACATAAGAAATACTGTTATCTTGACTTTGAACAGCCTGATATCTGCCTAATTCATATGAACAAGCACTAAAGAGTAAAACCGCAGCAGTTGCAGCACCAATTATTTTTTTATTTTTCATAATACTTCCCTTCTAAACAATAAAAAATTGGATTTTTAAAATGTTTCCTCCTTATTATAAACTTAACCAGTTAAGTTTATGACATAAAATAATGATTGTCAATCAAAAAAATTCATTTTTTTCTCATTATTTTAAGTAATTCTTATTATTTTATATTCTCTTTATGTTACAATAGACATGTATTTTTCAATTATAAAGGAGTCTTATGCACATTAAATTTAATGCATTCCATTTAAAAATCATCGCTATTATTGCCATGTTTATCAATCACTTTGGTCATGTTTTTCAAGTTGCAAATAGCTATCCTTATCTTTATTTTTTGACTGAGTTTATTGGCTTATTTACCTTTCCAATCATGGCATATTTATTGGTAGAAGGTTTTATTTATACTAAAAATGTAAAAAAATACGCCCTAAGACTATTTATTTTTGCCTTACTTTCTATCTTACCTTTCACTTTTCAAGTTTATTACCAAACAATATATTATTCACCTTATTCCTTGGTCTTCTATCCATGATAGTTATAGCATCTCGAATTAATCCTTTTTTTAAAAGTTTTCTTTTACTAGTTCTATTTTTCTGCTCCTTTTTATTTGACTGGGTACCTTTTGGAATACCAATTATCTTAGCTTTTTATTTTTATCATGGTAATCAAAAAGCTATTAGAAATACAATCCTTATTGCTTGTTTCATCATGATTTGGTTATTTATTAGCGCCAAACCATTAGATGATTTGACAGTACTTGACTGGATTGATGTCATTTCAAGTTTTGGATTGTTGCCAGTAATTTATTTACTGAATCACTATAATGGTCAACGTGGACTTAATTCACCAGTCATTATATGGGGATTCTACGCTTTTTACCCTCTACACTTAACTGTTTTGTATCTTATTTAATTTTTGATAAACTAAAAACCCCTTATTTTAAGGGGTTTTTTATTAGTTAAAAAATTGTTTAAAGAAAGCAATTATTTGTTCCCAAATACCTTTGCCAGTTTCTATAGCTTTATTAGCATCAAAATTTAGGTTGATATTAGTGAAATGATCTTTTGCATTTGAGACAATACTATTTTTTAATGATTTCAAAGTTTTTCTAAAGTTTGAATTCGAAATAACATCACTATTTGACAAGTTAAGTGCAAAATTGATGATTAAATTAATTTGATTTTGTGTCATGCTATCTTTCAAACCATAATTCGATAACGTGTCATTAACAATCTTTTGAACTTCTTCTTTTGATAAGTTAGACCCACCTTTTGCGACGGCTGACTTAATATCTGTTAATGCAACGTTTAACTTATCTGAATCATAACCACTTTTTCCTTGGTTTTCAGAATTGATATCAGATAGAGCATTTAATTCTTCTTGAGCTAAATCTTTGTTCTCTTGTGGTACAGTCACACCATTTTGTTCTAGTGAATAATAAATTCCGGCTAAAGCAGATTCGCCAGTTACGGCAATTGGAGATGCTACTATAATACTAGCATGTTCGATACCAAGTGTAACTGCTGCATTTCGATACATATCTTGTGTGACTTTTGTGATATTTTCAGGTGTGGCAATAGACACTTTTAGCGTTTCACTATTACCTAATTTTTGAATCTTTACTGAAGAATAAAGTTGTAAACTAGCATCATCTGCCACATTCATAATTTTTGCATAAGCACTAGTTGTTAGTGTCTTGATTTGAGTATCAACACCATCATTATAATCTAATAACTGTAACGTTTGTGTTCGTTGATCCTCTGATAATGAATAGCCTAAAACATAATCAGGTTGAACATAAGATTCATCGATTGCTTTTTGAACCGATGAAGAACTTGCTGCATAACTTGTTGTCTGTCCAATCAAAAGTCCCATTACAATAAAGGTAAATAGCGTTAAACATTTTTTTAAAGACATAATAACCTCGTAAAATTAAATTTCCTATTCTTTTTCCCTTAGATATGTATTATATCATGATTTTAGGGAAGTGTATGAAAAAAAGTAAACTATAAAAAGCTTACTCAATTTCTCGAATATTGTTTTTATTATGAGGATTCTTTAGAACAATATACAATTTTCCTTCAACTTTAACAACAAAGTATTCTTCATACTCTTTTTTGATATCACTTTTTTTAAAATGATAAGTACTAGGAAGGCATAACTGATTACTTATTAAACTATTTTCAGGAATGTTTCCTTCATAATAATAATAGGCTTCATTTTTCTTGGTAACATAGCCACCTTTTTGAATATTAACCACAACTTCTTCCTTTTGATTTTGCCTTTCATGACTTCCTGTCAATCTTTTGTCAGTTTTTGAAGAAGCATACCAATTATTGATAGTTATTGCTATTGTTCTATTTCTTTGTCTTAATTTTTGAGAAATAAACCCAATAAACCCAATTGTAAGAAAAAGAATAAGGCACAATGATAATATATTTTTTATCTTTTTAAACATATCTTAGATTTCCATTAATCTTTTAAAATAATATTATAACATATTTCTTTAATAAAATCATGATATGCTAATTAAATAATGAAAATCTAATGACAAAAAGTTTACTCGTGTAATTCTAAAGGCAGTCCGTCTGGATCAAAAAAGAATGTCATTTTTTCACCAGTAAAAGTATCATGTCTAATAGGTTCTACATTGATATCTAACGCTTTTAATTCTTCAACTTTTTCTTCGATATTTGTCACTTTCAAAGCTAAATGTCTTAAACCACAAGCTTCTCGTGGCCATTCTGGTAAACCAATACGTTTTGGAGGTGCTTGATAATTCTTGTCTGAAAGTGAACTTCCAAAAATTTCAAGTTCTATTGAGCCACATTTTAAATCTAATTTATAATCGGCTCTTTCAGGTCTATAATTTTCTCTGATAATTTCAAAGCCCAATTTTTCAACATAAAATATCTTTGATTTTTCATAATTAGATACGATGATAGCAATATGGTGGATAGTATCTAGATTCATTTTTCTCCTTTTTTGGGATAAAACAACCAGCTATCAACTGATTGTTTTTTTGGTTATAATTCTACTTGATTGTATGAGGTATCAAACGCTTTTTTGATTTCTTTTGAAGCCTTTGTATATGACTCAGTTTTTGTTAAGGTTCCATGAACGATAATTCGTTCTGTAGCTTCAGCATCTGTACAAGTAACTAGAGTCACTTCGCTGACTCCTGGAGTATCATCAATAACTTCAACATGCTCAGGTGTTACAGCATTAACTTTTGAGATGTCATAAGTATAAACTTTATCTTTATCTGTAAGATAGATTTTCATACCAACCTTTGCTTTTTCCAATGGTGAAAAAAGCATATCTGATGCACCAGTGATACCAAAAATGTGATGGCTAGCTAGTGCATAATTGTTTTCACCACCCATAATTTGATTTTCTTTCATTGTTCCAGCGCCATAAGTTAGTTCTGTATTTCCTAAACCTTTAAAAATTGGTAGATTAATGTTAACCTCTGGTATTGCTATACCACCAATAACAGGTAGCTGTTGTGAGTTCATCTGTGCCTCAAGAACAGAATCTGTACTAACAGATTTTACACTTGAAAAATTATAAGTTGTTTTTGTTTTCTTATTTTTATCGAGTGTTTTCTTTGATACCTTTGAGACTTGGTACTTATTGGTATTATGTGCAATAATAGTATTTCTAATTGACTTATTAAAAATAAGAGCTAAACCAATTGTTAATAGAATAACTACTAGTAACCATCTTAAAAAGTTCCAAACTTTAGATTTTGTCACTTGTCTTTTTTTCAAGGGACTAGTCCTCCTCTACTGATTCTTCAATTTCTTTTGCTTCAGAATCAACAAGTGTAAATGTCATGATTTTAGATTCTTGATCAAGGCGCATCACTTTCACACCGAGAGTAGCTCTTCCAGTTTGTGAAATATTAGCTACGTTTGTCCGGATAATGACACCTGTATTGGTGATAATCATGATGTCTTCATCACCATTCACTGTTAACAATCCAGCTAAAGGACCATTTTTACTTGTAATATTGGCAGTCTTAATACCTTTACCACCACGACCTTTAGTTGGGTATTCAGTCGCTGCTGTTCGTTTTCCATAGCCATTTTCTGTAATGACTAATACTTCCTGGCTGTCAGTAATTCTAGCAGCACTGACAACTTGATCTTCATCACGCAATTTGACTCCACGAACACCAGTCGCAGATCGACTCATTGATCTGACATCAGACTCATTAAAACGAACACTATAACCAAGTTTTGTTCCTATAATAATATCATCAGTACCATTCGTTAGGAAAACATTGATTAATTCATCGCCTTCTTTAAGACCTAAAGCTTTTAGACCATTTTGTCTAATATTTCTAAATTCAGATTCTTTTGTGCGTTTAACAACACCATGTTTTGTCACAAAGAAGAAATAATTTTCTTTATCAGGATCTGCTTTTTCAGAGATAATTGTCTGAATAGTTTCATGCTCGTCTAATTTTAAGAGATTAACAATCGGTAATCCTTTAGCTGAACGACCATACTCAGGAATTTCATAACCTTTAAGACGATAGACACGACCTTTATTAGTCATAAAGTAGACATGGTCATGTGTATTAGTAGATAATAACTCTTTAACAAAGTCATCATCATTGACACCTGTTCCTTGAACACCGCGCCCACCTCGTTTTTGAGCTCTGAATTCATCTTGAGCTAAACGTTTAATATAGCCTTTATTAGAAAGTGTGATAAGAACATCTTCTTCTTCGATTAAGTCTTCATCTTCAAGAGAGATAACTTCCCCTACCATAAGTTCTGTACGTCTGGCATCCGCATATTTCCGCTTAATCTCATCCATTTCTTCTTTGATAATTAAAATAACTCTTTCAGGTTTTGCTAAAATATCAGCTAAATCAGCAATCAAAGCAATCAGATTATCATATTCAGACTGGATTTTTTCTCTTTCCAAACCAGTTAAGCGACGAAGACGCATATCCAAAATAGCTTGACTTTGGCGATCAGTTAAATCAAAGCGACTCATCAATTCATTTTGAGCGATAACATCTGTTTGACTATTTCGAATAATACTAATCACTTCATCTAAATGATCAAGTGCAATTAACAAGCCTTCTAAAATATGAGCTCTCGCTTCTGCCTTGTCTTTATCAAATTGTGTCCGTCTAACAATGACTTCTTTTTGGTGTTCAATATAATTATCAATAATTTGTCGTAAAGACAAGATTTTCGGAACACCTTTTTCAATGGCAAGCATATTAAAACTAAAATTAGTTTGTAGACTTGTTAATTTGAAAAGATTATTTAAAATAACATTGGCAGATGCATCACGTCTCACTTCAATGACAAATCGCACACCTTCACGACTTGACTCATCACGGACTGCAGTGATTCCTTCTACCCGTTTTTCTTGAGCTAATCTTACAATATGCTCATGGACTTTTGTTTTATTGACTCCATAAGGAAACTCAGTAACAATAATACGTTCTTTTCCATTTTTGGTTGTTTCAATCTCAGTGCGTGATCTTAAGACAATTGATCCTTTTCCAGTCTCATAAGCTCTATGTATACCAGATTTTCCCATGACGAGGGCACCAGTTGGAAAATCAGGCCCAGGAATAACTTCCATCAATTCTTTAGTTGTGACTTCAGGATTATCCATGACAAGTTTGACGGCATCAATTGACTCACCTAAATTATGTGGTGGTATGTTAGTAGCCATACCTACAGCAATACCAGTAGCACCGTTAACTAATAAATTAGGAAAACGTGATGGTAAAACAAGTGGTTCACGTTCTGAACCATCATAGTTATCTTGAAAATCTACGGTATTTTTATTAATATCACGTAGCATTTCAAGTGCAATTTTACTCATCCTTGCTTCAGTATAACGCTGTGCAGCGGCACCGTCACCATCCATAGAACCAAAGTTACCGTGCCCATCTACTAACATGTGACGATATGACCACCACTGAGCCATTCTTACCATTGCTTCATAAATAGATGAATCCCCGTGAGGATGGTATTTACCCATGACATCACCAGTAATACGTGCTGATTTTTTATGAGGTTTATCAGGTGTCACACCTAATTCATTCATCCCATAAAGAATACGACGATGAACCGGTTTTAAGCCATCACGAACATCTGGCAATGCTCTTGCGACGATAACACTCATGGCGTAATCAATGAAACTTGTTTTCATTTCACTCGTTAGATTAACGTCAATTAAATTTCTATCTTGCATTTAAGGAATGCTCCTTTTCTAGTCTGTAACTCTCTACAATTATATCATAAAATGGCTTATTTTTCATCTTGTAAGCGATACCCAAAACCGATTTAAAATCAGTTTTGTAAATTGACAGCTTTTTCACAAAATTTTCATGCAAAATATTGACAAAATTTTCACAAAGCGTTAGAATGAATTTGTACGAACTAATTAAGCTTCGAAAAAAATTAAGGAGATGTTCAGAAATGACTGCAACTAAACAACATAAAAAAGTTATCCTAATCGGTGATGGTGCCGTAGGTTCATCATATGCTTTTGCACTTGTAAACCAAGGTATTGCTCAAGAATTAGGTATTATTGAAATTCCACAACTTTTCGAAAAAGCTGTTGGAGATGCACTTGATCTTAGCCATGCACTTGCTTTTACGTCACCAAAAAAAGTTTATGCTGCAAAATATGAAGATTGTGCTGATGCTGACTTAGTAGTTATCACAGCCGGTGCTCCTCAAAAACCAGGTGAAACACGTTTAGATCTAGTGGGTAAAAATCTTGCTATTAACAAATCAATCGTGACTCAAGTTGTAGAATCAGGTTTTAAAGGAATTTTCCTAGTTGCTGCTAACCCTGTTGATGTTTTAACTTACTCAACTTGGAAATTCTCTGGTTTCCCACAAGAACGCGTTATCGGTTCAGGTACTTCTCTTGACTCTGCTCGTTTCCGTCAAGCACTTGCTGAAAAACTAGATGTTGATGCTCGTTCAGTTCATGCTTACATTATGGGTGAACACGGTGACTCAGAATTTGCGGTTTGGTCTCATGCTAACGTTGCTGGTGTTAACCTTGAAGATTATCTTAAAGATGTTCAAAACTTTAACGGTGAAGAACTTGTTGAATTGTTTGAAGGTGTCCGTGATGCTGCTTACACAATTATTAACAAAAAAGGAGCAACTTATTACGGTATCGCTGTAGCTCTCGCTCGTATTACTAAAGCTATCTTAGATGATGAAAATGCAGTTCTTCCACTTTCAGTATTCCAAGAAGGTCAATATAAAGGTGTTAATGACTGTTTCATCGGTCAACCAGCCGTAGTTGGTGCACATGGTATTGTCCGTCCTGTTAATATCCCATTGAATGATGCTGAACTTCAAAAAATGCAAGCTTCTGCAACTCAATTAAAAGATATTATTGATCAAGCATTCCAAAATGAAGAATTTGCTGCAGCTGCTAAAAATTAAAGATTAAAAAAAGCTATCTTGCTAGATGGCTTTTTGATTTATATTAAAAAGACTTGGAATAAACCAAGTCTTTTCTTTTTCTATTTCTATTTTGCTGCTAGTGAAGCTTTAGCAATATATGATAATGGTTGATTAAAATGAGGTAAGAAGAACAAATCAAGAAGTGCTAAACGATCAATGGTTACTTTTTCTTGAATTGCGAGTGAGAACATGTGAATACCCATTGAGATATCACCATAAGAAGCCATTTGTGCTCCTAAAACAAGTCGGCTATCTTTGTCATAGACGATTTTAAGTGTTACATCATAATTACCATGTTCCATGAAACCTGCTTTTTGTTGATCCGTAATTTCAGTTACTGCTGGATTAAAACCAAAACGTTTTGCTTTTTCTTCAGTAAGACCGGTTGAAACCATATTCAAGCCAAAAATTGAAATACCGTTTGATCCTTGAACACCTAAAGAATCAATTTCATGACCTGCTGCGTTATGTCCAGCAACCATACCAGAACGAAGTGCATTTGAAGCTAAAGCAATGTAGTTTGTATCGTTGATAGCATTATCATAAACTGTTGCACAATCTCCGATTGCGTAAACATCTTTAATGCTTGTTTCTTGTTTTTTATTTACAAGAAAGGCACCATTACGGAAAGTTTCAAGTTTACCATTTCCTAATGACGTATTTGGACGGAAACCAACAGCTAAAACAACCATATCAACATCACGACTCGTCTTATCTGTTACAATTCGTTCTACTTTGCCATTGCCTTCAATGGCTTTAACAGTCTCACCAAATGCAAGTTCGATTCCATTATCAGATAGATTCTTACGCATCATATCTGAAAGGTCACGGTCATAATAACCTGCTAAACATGTATCAACAACATCTACTAAGACAACTTCTTTTCCTAGACGTTTGAAAGCTTCAGCTAATTCAACGCCAATATAACCAGCTCCAACAACTGCAACTTTATTGAGTTCATCAGATTTTGATTGCAATTTATCAATAACTTGTTGTGCATTTTGGAATAATTTTACAAATTGTAAGTTTTCCAACGTTGCTTCAAATTCTAAGCTACCTTCTTTAATTTCTGCACCTTCAATAGGAGGCAAGATAGGTTGTGAACCTGTTGCTAAAATGAGTTTATCATATGATTCAACATGTTCTTTTCCATCAACTAAAGCAGTAATTGTTTTAGCATCATAATCGATTGATTGAACTGGAGACTTCATGTAAACTGTTGCACCTTTAGACTCTAAAAGTTCTTTATTTGCATAGAATAGACCATCCGAACCAGAAATTTGCTTTCCGATCCAAAGTGCCATACCACAACCTAAAAATGAAATATTTGAATTTTGGTCAAAAACAACAACTTCATTTTCACTTCCATAATTATCAAGAATTGTATTAACACTTGATGTACCAGCGTGGTTTGCACCAACAACAACGATTTTACTCATATAATAAGTAACCTCTTTCATAAATTTTGTTACAAAAACTATTATAGCATAGGTGATTTGAGTCACAAAGTACATTGCTCAAATTTCGTTATTTTTTTCACGATTATTATTAACAAAATAAAACCCCTTACATGATTGATATATGGGAGTTTTATTATTTTGTGATTTTTTTAATATAGCAATAATAAAAGGTTTGTTCAGTGGTAAACAATTTTGTATTATAACACTTTTGTTAACTTTTTTATTGGTATTGACTCATTTGCATATTATAGTAAAACCCTTTACTTGACATCAGACTATCATGAGTACCCTGTTCAATGATACTACCTTTATTCATAACTAAAATTAAATCAGCTTCTTGAATTGTCGAAAGACGGTGAGCGATAATAAAACTTGTTCTTTTTTCCATTAATGTATCAAAAGCACCTTGTACTAATTTCTCAGTTCTAGTATCAATTGATAATGTTGCTTCATCTAAGATAAGTATTTTTGGCTTTTTCAAGAATACTCTAGAGATGGCTAAGAGTTGCTTTTGACCTTGTGACAAATCTCTTCTGTTATCTTCTACTTGTGTCTGATATTGTTTAGGTAATTGCTTAATGAAAAAATCGGCATTTGCGAGTTTTGCTGCTTCTTCAATAGCTGCTTGACTAGCTTTAGGAAAAGCGTAAGCGATATTTTGTGCAATCGTTGTTGATTTTAGCCAAGTTTCTTGTAGTACCATCCCAAAATAATGACGGTATTCTTCTTTATTAAAGTCATAAATAGAATATCCATCAAGCTTGATATCGCCAGAATCAATAGCATAAAATTGCATTAATAAGTTGATAAGTGTTGATTTGCCTGCACCAGTAGGACCGACAATAGCTACTCTTGAACCAGCAGGTATGGAAAAGTTAATATTCTTTAACAAAGGTTTATTTTTTTCATATCCAAAATAAACATTTTCAAATGTGATTTCTCCTTTTATGGTCTTTTTGAGTATGATCTTTTCTTTTCTATCAAAATCTTCTGGCTCATCAATGATTGTATAGAGTCTTTCCGCACAAGCAAGGGCGCTTTGTAATTCAGACAAAACGGATGAAATATCATTGAAAGGCTTTGTGTACTGATTGACATAGTTTAAGAAGGTCACTAATTGACCAATACTAAAAGCATTTGAAAAAATGCGCAAAGCACCGACACCTGCAATCAGAGCGTAAATGACACTATTGATGAATCGTGTTGAAGGATTGATTGTTGAAGAATAAAAAATGGCTGACTGCGAAACATTAGCATAGGTTTCATTAATTTTATTAAATGCGCTATTTACCTGATTTTGTGCATTAAACGATTGTACTAATTCTGCTTGTCGGACCATTTCTTCAACATATTGGCTTTGTTGACCTCGAGATTTTGTTTGTTCTTGAAAAAGATGATAGCTTTTTTGAGCTATAAATCTAGCAAAAAATAAGGATAATGGGGTTAATACCAAAACTAATAAGAGCATCAAAATGTCAATTCGTGCCATACTAATAATAGTAAAAATAATCGTTAATATACCAACAAAAAATTGATTAAAAACAAGTAACAAGCCATTATTCAGCTGATCTGTATCTGTAGTCACGCGACTAACTAAATCACCAATACTTTTTTTATCCAAATAACTAATGGCGATATGGTGAATATTGGACATTGCTCTTTGACGCAAATTCATACAATAATCTAAAGTTAAACGATTATATATCATTGGATTAATCCATTGGATAATGGTATTTAATGCAATAACAACCAACATCATTATCAAAATACCATAAAGTGTTTCATCACTATTAACATTGACAACAGCATCAATAACTTGCCCAATTAAAACTGGCAAATAAACAGTTAAGAAAACTTGGATAATGGTTCCAATGAATGCAATGAAGAACAGTGTTTTATTTTGCATGAGTTCAGAAACTAAACGACTTTGAGTTCCTTTAGCATGTTTACTTTTCATGAGAACCTCCAGTCTCTTGTTCTTGTGACTGATGAATAGCCTGGTAATAGCTATTTTCAGATAAAAGTTGCTGATGATTTCCCAACCCTACTTGACTTCCTTTATCTAAGACTAGAATATGATTAGCAGATGTTAAAGTCCTTGTTCTTTGGGATACAATAACAAGTGTCATTTTTTGTTTTGAAGTTTTGATAGCTTTTAACAGTCGACTTTCTGTCAAATAATCTAAAGCTGAGGTTGAGTCATCAAGAATTAAAATTGGTGCTCTTTTTAAAAGAGCTCTTGCAATCGTTAGGCGTTGCTTTTGTCCACCAGAAAAATTACGTCCAAAAGCTTCAACAGTCGTGTCTAATTGATTTTCTTTTTCAAGAACAAAATCTTTAGCTTGAGCCATTTCAAGTGATTCCCATATCATTTCATCACTAGGATTTTCACTCAACCCTAGAGTGAGGTTTGATCTAATGCTACCTTCAAATAATTGAGCTTCTTGCGGTACATATGCTACCCAATCTCGCCATGTTTTAAGATTTTCAGGTGGATGACCTACATTAAAAATCATTAAATCACCAGTTGTCTTACGATACAAACTTGAAATAAGGTTGACAAGAGTAGTCTTTCCAGAACCAGTTCCCCCAATAATTCCAAGTGTTTCTCCTTCTTTTAGTTCAAATTGAATGTCTTTTAACGAAGCTTCTGAACTATTAGGATAAGAAAATGTTAACTGATTAGTTTCAATCACATGATTCGATTTCGTTTGTGGGACAAAAATAGGCTCAAAAATAGGCTCAGAAGGCCTTTCAAAGATTTGCCATACACGATCAGCACTAATAAATGCTTGATTTAAAGAAGTCACTAACATCGTAAATTTAAGTAATTCTGTTAATATCTGAAGCAAATAATTAACCAAAGCAACCAACATACCTTGCGTTAATAAAGACCTGTGAATCATGACATTCCCACGCCACAAAATAATCACTAAGGTCATGTTAACCAGTAAAAAAGTTAAAGGATTTACCAAACTGGAAATATAAGCTGCTTTTAATTGAACATTGGTAAAATCTTGATTATTTTTTTCAAATTCTAAAATGGCACTTTGAGTTTGAGTAAATGCTCTAATAACACGCATACCTTGAATTTGCTCACGCGTCATGGCCACAATTTGATCTGACTTAACTTTAATCTTTTGATAAAAAGGTGCTAGTATTCGCGATAGCAAAATGACCACTAAAAATAAGAAGACAACCATGATTAAAAACCAAAACGTAAGTTGTTTATTAATTGTAAATGCCATTACAATTGAGCCAAAAACAATAATAGGTGCTCTCAAAAAGAGTCTCAAGAATTGGTTAATGCTGGTTTAAATTTGATAAGTGTCATTAGAGAGACGATTAATAAGACTAGATCCAGTCAATTGATCTCTATCAACCTTTGATAATGTCATAACCTTTTTAAATAAATCTTGTGTCAGTATTTTTGTAAATCCAACAGCAGCTTTTGAAGAAAAATACTGAGCTAATAAGGAGACTGTAATACCAATAACTGCCAATAAGATGAGAAGTCCAATTCGCATAACTAAGCCATTAATCTGATGTTTTGGAATTACTTGATCAACAATACTTGCAATGATTAATGGAACTAACAGTTCAAAGCAAGCTTCTAAAAATTTAAAAAGAGGTCCCAAAATTGTTTCTTTGAGATACCTCTTAAAATAATGCATTAAGTGTTTCATACTTTCCTTCCTAAAACAAAGTCATCAATTCAATTAGATATAAATTAAAATGGACTTGCCTTACATAATAAATATTACCACCATTTTTATAGAGCTTGCCACCAGAAATCAAAGCTAATGGATGATAATAAAAATAAGTTTCTCCACTTTTATTACCAAGACTTGGAGCAACAACTGTTTTGGAGTATTTTTTTGCCAAAGGTATAGTCGTTTTCCCTCCATGTTGCGCAATATATGTGATATAGGCACTACCAAAATTATAAGCCTGAATGGCAGTCCAGTTATCAACACCCGCTTCCTTTGCTTTTGTTAAATTTTCTGAAAGCAAAGAGATCCCTTGTGCGATACTAGTTTCTGAGTCAGTTATTGAATTTGCAACGCCCGAACTTGACTCACTTGATTGCATAACATCATCACTGCTTCCTTTAGTTTCCGTATAAATCATAGCTAAAACAATATTAACATTAGCTTTTGAATCATTACTTGCAAGCGTTTTTTCCACTAATGGCTTATAGGCCATTACAGAATTAACATTTTCATGAATCCGATAGCATTGTATCCCAATGATCAGCAAGATTCCAATAATGATAAGTCTTTTTAACCATTTTTTCATCTTAATTGTTTTTAATATCCTGAATATTTTTAATAAGAATAGAATAGGTTCCATCCTGATTTTGAATAAATTCTACTGTGTCAGCATCTTGATAGATTGCATTAGGAACTAGCAATTGAATCCCATTTGAGAGTGACAGTTTTTGATTTTCCAATTTTTTGGTTTGTCTTGAATGATCAATATCATCAACTTTAACAGGTTGAGGAATCGTTTCTTTTAATCGATCAACAAACGTAAGCCTTGCAGTTAAATTTTGATCAAAAAGTTGGTCGGCTAATGCTTCAGGAGATAGCTCTTTTTTTTCTTCCAAATTTTGATAAATTGTAGATTTAACTTTTGATTGAAATTGAAAATCATCTTGATTGAAATCACCAGCAATCTTTTGCGCAGTCTGTTCAACCATTTTTATAGATTTTTTAACAGATTGCTCTGGTTCAACTTTTAATAAATTTTCTGAAAAATAATTTGCAAATGAACCATTGTGCTTCACCCTTTTTTCAATCAAGTAATAAGACAATGATTTTTTATTAATAATTAATGCTTCATCAGGTGTTTGTGCAGCACTTGGTAAATTATTTTGAGAAAGACCAATAGGATTTTTATCATCTTCATATTGATGAATAAAATTTTCTTTCAATGCTATTCTTAAAAAAGCAAAATGTTCGATACCTTCTTTATCAAATTGGATAAAAACCAAGTCATTAGTCTTTTGATTGTCAGAAATAACAAATTCTTCTTTCCATAATTTAGCAATTTTAATGGATGTCTCTTTTAAATCATCTGACATTAAGTCTAAAAAGGCATTATCCTTTTCAAATTGTCCTCTTTTGGCATCATCAGAAAAGACTTTACTTAGCTTTTTTCTAAAATAATCATCAATTCTAGGTGTAATCTCAAGTATTTCCTTAGATAAAATCAGTTCAGTATCATTTGGCGTGAACTGATGAATAATAATTTGTTTAATATAAAAATCCATCATTTAGTTATGCTCATATATTGGGAATTGATCGGTTAATTGTTTAACATCTTCTTTAATTGTATTTAGAATATCTTGATTATCATGGTTTTCTAATGCCTTTATGATAAAGTTTGCGATCAATTGAGACTCTTTCTCAGTCATACCACGACTGGTAATAGCTGCACCACCAATTCTAATTCCAGATGTTTTAAATGGTGAGAGAGTTTCAAAAGGAATACTATTTTTATTTAAGGTAATGTTAACATCATCCAAAAGATTTTGTGCATATTTACCACTTTCAACAAGTTTTGTAACATCTACAAGAAAGACATGATTTTCAGTACCGCCTGAAATTACTCTAAATTTTGGATGGTCATTAAAAACCTCTGCCATTGCTTTTGTATTCGCAATAACTTGCTTAGCATAATCTTTAAAAGCAGGATCAAGTGCTTCTTTAAATGAAACGGCTTTAGCAGCAATCACATGTTCTAAGGGCCCACCTTGTAATCCGGGGAAAACTGCTGAGTTTATTTTTTTAGCCAAATCTTCATTATTGGTTAAAATGAGTCCACCTCTTGGTCCTCGTAAGGTTTTATGAGTTGTTGAAGTCGTGATATCAGCATAAGGAATAGGATTTTCATGAAGACCTGCTGCAACTAAGCCAGCTATATGAGCCATATCAACCATCAAATAAGCATTTACTTGATCAGCAATTTCTCTAAAAGCTTTAAAATCAATTGCTTTGGAATAAGCTGAAGCTCCCGCAACGATTAATTTTGGTTTTACTGCTTTAGCTTGTTCTAATATAAGATTATAATCTAAACACTCTGTTTCGGGATCAACGCTATAACCAACAAAATGATAAGTTTTTCCAGAAAAATTAACAGGAGAGCCATGAGTTAAGTGACCGCCAGCAGCTAAATCCATGCCTAAAACAATGTCACCAGGTTCAATTAAAGCCATATATGCCGCAGCATTTGCTTGACTTCCAGAGTGAGGTTGAACATTAGCGAATTTTGCACCAAAGAGTTTTTTAGCTCGTTCAATAGCCAAGTTTTCAACAACATCAACATACTGTGTTCCACCATAGTAACGTTTTCCTGGATAACCTTCAGCGTATTTATTGGTTAATACAGAACCTTGTGCTCTCATAACAGCTTTTGAGACAATATTTTCTGAAGCTATTAATTCAATATTATTTTGTTGTCTTTCTTCTTCAGCTCTAACAGCATCCCATAATTCTTGGTCAAAAACTTCCAAATCATCTTGATCAAATATCATATTATTTTCCTCTAAAATTCTAATTCAGGAACTTCTCTTAAAAGTTCAGATTTTGTAATTGCACCTTGACGCAAAATAAGAGCTTTATCTCCAGATAAATCTAGGATAGTGGAATCTTTTCCAGTTAAAGCGCAGTCATCTTCTAGGCCATTGATATGCTCCCCAAACGTTTCTCTAATTTTTTTAAAATATTTACCACTTTCTTGTCCAGAAATATTAGCCGATGGACCAATTAAAGGACCACATTTTTTTATGATAGCTAATGTTTTAGGATGATTTGGCATTCTAAAACCAACAGATTTAAGTCCTGAATTAATCCAAACAGGTACTTTTTGATTAGCTTTTAAAATAATGGTTAATGGACCTGGTAAAAAAGCACTCACTAATTTTTTTAAATAGATTGGTTGTTCACTAGAAAAACGAACGATGTCTTCATAGCTAGAGATATTTAAATTCATAGCCTTATCTCGAGGTCTCTGTTTTAATTGGTAAACTGAATCAACAGCTTTCTCATTTAAAGCTTTAGCAAAAATACCATAAACAGTCTCTGTTGGTAAAATGACAGCTTTGTTTTGATTTAGATCTTCTATTAAATCATCCATTATTGACAATCACCATCCTATCTTTTCCAAATTGGTCTCTCAAAATGCGAACACGTTTTTCTGGAAAATATTTTTCAAATAGGAGTTTTATTGTTTCTCCTTGTTTATAACCTATCTCAAAATAGAGCTTTCCAGATTCATTCAAATAATAGGATGCCTCTTTAGCAATTGACTCATAGATGGAATATCCATTATTTGAAGCAAACAAAGCTAAGTGTGGTTCATGATTAATAACATTTTTTGCAACTTCGGCCTTATCATCATAAGAAATATAAGGTGGGTTAGAAACAATAATATCATATTTTTCTGAAATAGAACTAAAAATATCAGAATGAATAAAAGAGATATTAAGGTTATTTTGTTTAGCATTTTGCTTTGCTAATTGAAGTGCTTCCAAAGAAATATCAGAAGACTGAACGCACCATGATGGACGTTCTTTTTTTAATGACAGAGCAATTGCTCCACTTCCTGTTCCAATGTCTAACACTGAACACCTGTTTTCTGGATTCTCTTTTAAAATCAAGTCAACAAGTTCTTCGGTTTCTGGTCTAGGAATCAAAACACGAGCATCAACCGATAATAGTAAATCTCTAAAATAAGCTTTTCCAGTAATGTATTGTGGTGGCTGATGATCTAATAATTTTTGTTTAATTTCTTGTAAAAGCAACTGATCTTCAGTCGTGATTTCTTCTCTTAAATGCATTAGTAAGTTAAGAGATGTCCAACTTTTCAATTCTTTAAAAACATAAGTGAGGTTTTCTTTATCCTCACCTACTTGTGTTAATGCTATTTCTATTTCTTTGAATGCCTGTGCATAATTCATTGTTTGTTAAGTTCTTCAAGTTTTTGTGTTTGATCGTAAAGTACCAAGGCATCAACCACTTCATCCATTTTTCCAGATAAAATAGTGTCTAATTTTTGAAGTGTTAAGCCAATACGATGATCAGTTACGCGATTTTGTGGGAAATTATAGGTTCTAATACGTTCGGAACGATCTCCAGTACCAATTGTAGATTTGCGTTCCGCATCTTGTTCGTCTTGAGCAATTTGCGCAAAGTGATCAGCAACTCTAGCTCTAATGATTTTTATTGCTTTATCACGATTTTTTTGTTGGGTTCTTTCTTCTTGCATTTCAACTTTGATGCCAGTTGGAATATGAACCATACGAACTGCTGTGGCAACTTTATTGACGTTTTGTCCACCCGCACCAGATGCATGATAAATGTCCACCCGCAAATCCTTTGGATCAATATCATATTCAACTTCTTCAACTTCTGGCATCACTAAGACGGTGGCAGTTGAAGTATGGACACGACCTTGGCTTTCTGTGACAGGAACACGTTGAACACGGTGGGCACCTGATTCGTATTTTAATTTTGAATAAACAGATTGACCTGAAACCATTGCGACAACTTCTTTGATACCACCAACGCCATTATATGAAGCCTCCATGATTTCAAATTTCCAACCTTGACTTTCAGCGAATTTTTGATACATGGTCAATAAGTCACCTGCAAAAAGTGCGGCTTCATCTCCACCTGCAGCACCTCGAATTTCAAGAATGATATTTTTATCATCATTAGGGTCTTTTGGAAGAAGTAAAATTTTGAGTCGTTCTTCATAATCATCTTTGGTTTGTTTTGAGTCCTTCAACTCTTCTTTAGCCATTTCTTCAAGTTCAGCATCACCACTTGTTTCTTTAAGCATGTCTTCAGCATCAGAAATGTTTTGCAACACTTGCTTGTACTCACGATAAGTTGTCACAGTATCTCGGATACTTGCTTCTTCTTTTGAAAGGGACATGAAGCGTTTTGTATCTGAAACGACTTCTGGATCACTTAATAGTTCCCCTAATTCTTCATAACGATCTTCGACAGCTTGTAACTGGTCGTATATATTCATTTTTTGTACTATCCTTCTTCATCTTTTCTATTTTCAATTGTTGGATGAAAATAATGCTTTCGACAAACTGGTATATAAGTTTCATTACCACCTATTTGGATTTGGTTTCCTTCGTAAACTGGTTTTCCATTTTCGGTTCTCAAAACCATTGTTGCTTTCTTACTACAGAATTGACATATTGTTTTTATCTCATCAATCTTATCTGCCAGTAAAAGTAAGTATTTGGAACCTTCAAAAAGTTCATTTTGGAAATCATTTTTTAGACCAAATGCCATAACAGGTACATTTAATTCATCAACAACTCTGGAAAAATCATAAACATGTTTTTTAGTTAAAAATTGGCATTCATCGATTAATACACAATAAGGTTTTTCAGGCATCTTTTCAATAAATGAAAAAACATCCATGTCATCCGTAATAGCGACAGCTTCTCTTCTCATCCCAATACGACTAGAAACAATTCCGAAACCATCTCTTGTATCTAGTGCACTAGTCATAATAACAACTGGTTTTCCTTGCTCTTCATAATTATGAGCAACTTTTAGAATTTCAATGGTCTTACCAGAATTCATGGTACCATACTTATAATACAATTGTGCCAAAAGACAACCTACCTTCAATTATGATCACTCTATTTTATCATAAATCTATGCATTTGGCGAAGGTGGGCTTACTGCCTTTTTTAAATCAATCTATGTTATAATGAAACTATTATAAAAAGGAGGTATCTTTATGCCATTTGTACATATTGATTTATTTGAAGGTCGTACTCAGGAGCAAAAAAATCAAATCGCAAAAGAAGTTACTGAAGTCATTTCTCGTGTTGCTGAAGCACCAAAAGAAAACATTCATGTCATTATTAATGATTTGAAAGAAGGGACCTACTTCCCTCAAGGTGAGATGAAAAAGAAATCCTAAAAAAAGACTAGGAGATATTATGCTAGCAAATCAATCCATTTTTTTAATGGGAACACGAATTGACATTCAAATCGAAAGTAAACAAGCAGACCAGTTGATTCAAGAAGTCATTGAACTGCTTCATCTGTATAACAAACGATTCAGTGCTAATGATGAAAGTTCTGAATTAGCTGTTGTTAATCAAAATGCTGGTGTAAAAAAAGTCATTGTTCATCCCGAATTATTTGAATTGATAACAATTGGAAAAAAACACAGCTTAGATGACCCATCAAATTTAAATATTGCCATAGGTCCATTAGTTCAGACCTGGCGAATTGGTTTTTCTGACGCAAAAAAACCTGATGATCAGACCATACAAGACAAACTAAGCTACTGTCATCCAGAAAATATTATTTTAAATACAGATAAAAAAAGCGTCTTTCTCAGTAAAACTGGTATGAAAATTGATTTGGGCGCTCTTGCAAAAGGATATATTGCTGATAGAATTATCGATTTTTTGAAAGCAAATGGTGCCACATCTGCACTCATTAATTTAGGGGGGAATATTCTCGTTTTTGGACCAAATCCTAAACGTGACAATCACATTTGGAATGTGGGAATTCAAAATCCTTATAAAGAAAGAGGAAATAATCTAGCAATTCTTCCAATTCTTAATCAATCTGTTGTAACTTCAGGGGTTTATGAAAGACAATTAAAGACAACTGATGGTAAAACCTACCACCATATTTTTAATACTAAAACTGGCTACCCTATTGAAACTAAGATGATGAGTTTAACAATAGTCGCAAAGCTATCCTGTGATTGTGAGATTTGGACAAGTCGCTTATTTGGTTTAGATATTCATTTAGCTTTAGAAACAATAAATGCAACACCTGGAATTGAAGGAATTATTGTCACCCAAGCATTAGATATTATTATTAGTGATGAGTTAAAACAAAAGTGTTATTTATTACCAAAATAAAAAATGATGCTAAGCATCATTTTTTTTATTTCTTTTGATACCCATTAAAAACGAGGTTTAGTCCTACTGATGTTATAGTTGCTATGACAATGCCATTTGTCAAAAACATATTAGCAGTTGTTGGTAAACTTGAAAAGAAGTTTGTATCATTAAAACCAACTCCAGCCGAAATTGAAACTGCAGCAATAATGAAGTTATACTCATTATTTTTAAAATCTACTCTATTTAACATCTGCATACCCTGTAGAGCAACCATTCCAAATAAAACTAACATAGCACCTCCAAGTACAGGACTTGGAATCATTTGAGCCATTGCTCCAAATTTAGGTAACAAACCAATAACGATAAGAAATACTGCAGTGTAGTAAATAGGTCTTTTTGTCTTGATTCCTGATAATTGAACCAAGCCAACATTTTGTGAAAATCCTGTATAAGGGAAAGTATTGAATAATCCACCAAGTAATACAGCCAAACCTTCTGAACGGTAACCATTACGCAAACGTTTACTATCTAACGGGTCTTGTGTTAAATCTGAGAGAGCTAAGTAAACACCAGTAGATTCGACCATTGAAACGGTGGCAATGATACACATCATCACAATGGACGTTATTTCAAATTTTGGCATTCCAAAATAAAATGGTGTCGGAACATGTACCCATGGTGCATTTGTAACAACACTTGTGTCAACAAGACCCATAAAGGCAGCAATTATCGTTCCTCCAATTAAACCAATAAGAATAGATATAGAGCGAATAAATCCTTTTGTAAATTTTTGAATACAAAGAATAATTAATATAGTCAATAATGCCAAAATCATACTTTGAGAAGTTGGCTTAGAAACATTATTTCCCATATTTCCCATTGCAACGGGAATCAATGTTAAACCAATTGTAGTAATAACAGAACCTGTTACGATTGGTGGAAAGAAATTAGCAACTTTAGAAAAAATCCCTGCAATTAAGATGACATAGATACCCGAAGCAATCAAAGCACCAAACATTGCTCCTGAACCTTGATGGGCCCCAATAATAGATAATGGAGCAACTGATTGGAAGGCACACCCTAAAACTACTGGTAACCCAATACCCGTTTGTTTTGTCACTTTTAATTGTAAAAAGGTGGCAACTCCACACATAAAAATATCTGTAGAAATCAAATAAGTTAGCTCTTTTGCAGAATAACCAAGAGCACCTGCGATCATGATAGGAACCAGAATCGAACCGGCATACATGGATAATAAATGCTGTATTCCTAAAATTGCAGATCGGGAATGTGTGTGTTGGTTTTGTGTAGACATTTTATGCATCGGCCTCCAAGAAATTCAAACTACCGTTTTCAAAATTTTTAATACGCGCCAGTGATGTTACCTTAACACCACTATTTTCTAATAAAGATCTACCATCTTGAAATGATTTTTCAATAACTATACCGACTCCTTCGACACTTGCACCAGCCTGATTAATGATATCAATCAACCCTTTCGCTGCTTGTCCATTAGCCAAAAAATCATCAATAATTAAGACTTTATCATTTTGTGATAAAAATTTACTAGCTATTGAAACAGTGCTAGTGACTTGTTTTGTAAATGAATATACTTCTGCTGTTAGGATACCTTCTGTCATGGTAATATTTTTATGTTTTTTAGCAAAAATCATTGGAACATCAAGTTCTTGGGCAACGTATAGAGCTGGAGCAATTCCTGATGCTTCAATTGTAACAACTTTTGTAATACCTAGAGATTCAAAGGTTTTAGCAAAAACCTTTCCAATTTCAGTCATCAGTTTAAAATCCACCTGGTGAGTTAAAAAGCTATCCACTTTTAAAATATTGTCGCCTAAAATATTACCGTCTTTTAGAATGCGATCTTCCAATAATTTCATATTACCTCCTAAATCAAAAAGAAAAAGAGCTTGCTACAGTGTTTTTTCAATTCAGAAAAGACACTGCTAGGTATAAACCAAGCAAGCTCTATGCTCACTTATTGTTAGACATTTCCGGTGTCTTGTAGAGACTCTGCGCCAATTCACAGTATAAATAAGTATTTATTCATTTTATATTATGCTCATTTTAACATAAATCATCAAAATAGCAATGCTTTTTTTAGATACTATCTCCATTCCAAATAGAATTTTTAACAATCACATAATTAACACGAGTTAAACTTGCTATGTCTTTTCCTCCAGCGTAGGAGATAGAACTTTGAAGATCCTGTTGCATCTCGATTAAGGTATCTTCTAAATGATCTTTTGTCGGTAACAGAATTTTTTTACCTTCAACGTTTTTGTGTTCACCTTTTTGGTATTCAGATGCTGAACCATAGTATTCTTTAAAGGTTTGACCATCGATTTCCACTGTTTTTCCAGGACTTTCAATATGTCCTGCAAATAATGAACCGATCATAACCATCGTTGCGCCAAATCTAATAGATTTAGCAATATCACCATGTGTCCTAATACCACCATCAGCAATAATTGGTTTACGTGCAGCTTTAGCACACCAGCGAAGTGCAGCTAACTGCCAACCACCAGTTCCAAAGCCGGTTTTAACTTTAGTAATACAAACTTTACCAGGGCCAATGCCGACTTTTGTAGCATCGGCACCAGCATTTTCTAATTCACGAACAGCTTCTGGTGTCCCTACATTACCAGCAATAACAAATGTTTCAGGTAATTCTTTTTTAATATGCTTAATCATATTGATAACACTATCGGAGTGTCCATGTGCAATATCAATTGTAATAAATTCAGGTTGATCATTTTTTAATGAACTAACAAAATCATATTCATAATGTTTTACCCCAACTGAAATAGATGCAATGAGACCTTTATCATGCATTCTTTTGATAAAGGGTTGTCGTTTATCTTCTTCAAAACGGTGCATGATATAAAAATAACATTTTTCAGCTAATTCTTCTGCAATAGACTCATCAATAATCGTTTGCATATTTGCTGGAATAACTGGTAATTTAAAAGTATAGTTTCCTAATTTAACTGAAGTATCAGCTTCAGAACGGCTAGAAATAATACATTTATTAGGAACTAATTGAATATCTTCGTAATCAAATACGGGCATGTCATTATACATAAGACATTTCTCCTTATATTTTCAAATGACCTTCCTATGCCACCAAGGCATAGGAAGGTAAATACTTACCTTTCCTATAATAGTTTAGTCTATATTTATTAGAATAGTCAAACTTTAACGTATTTTTCTTTTTATTGTTCGGCTTTTGTCATAAAAAATTAGCAATACAAATTGCTATAATTCTTTTTCTTTTTTCAGATAGAGGACACATGATATCGCTAAAATAACCATGATTACTAAAAAGATAACGGCATTTCTACCGCCAATAGCAGCTCCATTTTTAAGTTCAGAATTTTGCCCAAGAGAAAAAATCTGAGATGCCACTGCTGTTGCAAATGCTCCTGAAAATTGTTGCAAAGTATTTAGGATACTATTGCCATCAGTTGCTTCATGTTTATCAAGTTTTGTTAACGTACTACTAATCAAATTACTACCACTTAATCCCATACCCAATTTTACAGTAATATCACAGAGTAACAAGATAAAAAATGGCGCATATGGAAATAACAAACTCATCCCAACCAAACCAAATAATATAATTCCCAAACCAATCATAATTGGTTTAAAAGGTCCAATCTTATCCAGTAGAATCCCAGAAAGTGGGGCTAAAATAGCAACTAATATAGAACCCGGAAACATAAATAATCCAGCTTGCGTAGACGTTTTTTCAAGTACTAACTGAATATGATTTGGCAATACAAAAGAAAGTGCTAATGGAACCATCTGAAAAATCAATACTGCTATCAGTAGAATTAAGTAAGGTTTATTTTTAAAAACATGAAGATTAAGTAACACCTTTCTTTTATTTAGAAAATAAAAAATAACTAAACTAGAGAGCGATAAAATAAGCCAAACAAAAGATAATTTTTCAATTGCTAATAAGAGGGATGAAAGACCTATACCTAAGAAAATAAAAGCAGAAACATTAAGACTCGTTGTCTTTTGGATGTGTTTATTAGGTATAGAAGATAATCCAACAAGAGTAGATACTATCAGCAAAGGCAATAATAAACTAAAAATCATTTTCCAGCCAAGACTTGCTAAAACCAAACCGCCATAAGTAGGTCCTAGTGCTGGAGCTAAAGAAGTCGTCATTGTAGCCACTCCCATAACCAAACCTCTTTTTTCAAATGGAATTTTTTCCAAAATGATATGATACAACAATGGTAAAGCAATTCCTGTCCCAATTCCTTGGGAAATTCGACCAATTAAAAGAATAAAAAGGCTTGGTGCAAAGCTATCAATGATAACACCTGCAATAAAAAAAGCATTGGCTAATGTAAAAATAAACTTCTCAGAAAAATTCTTGATAAGATAAGCTGATAAGGGAACAATAGCTGCTACCGCTAATAAATTACCAGTTGTTACCCACTGGATTGATGTGGCTTTGACATTAAATTCCGTCATTAATGTTGGAAAAGTAACATTCATTGATGTTTCTATCAAAACACCACAAAAACTTAATATTGCAGTCGCTATAATTGCAGGCATCACGCGCCATTTATTAGTATTCATATTTCCTCCTTTTAGGGCATAAAAAAGGTACTCAGTTCTTCCAAAGCACCTTTTTCATTCTTTATTAAAATAGAATGATTGTTTTCTCTATTAAGACTCAGTTCATTATAACAAAATTTTCTTGATGTGACTAGCTATCTTAGCTATCACGAAGTCCTATTTCTTATTTATTTTGTAAAATGAAAAAGACTCTATAGTAATACAGAGTCTTATCTTCTTATTTAGTTTTAGTCACTTAAATCTTGACCATTTGATTTAATAACTTTTTGATACCAGAAGAATGAATCTTTACGATAACGATTGAGTGTTTTTAAATCAAAATCATCACGATCGACATAAATAAAGCCGTAACGTTTTTTGATACCTTCATGAGTAGAAATCAAATCGATTGCAGACCAAGGGTTATAACCCATCATGTCTACACCATCTGTAATTGCTAATTGGATTTGTTCAATATGAGTACGTAAATATTCAATACGGTATGGATCATGTACTTTACCATCCTCAGTTAGTGTATCATAAGCACCAAGACCATTTTCAGTTACCAACATTGGCAAACGGTAACGACTATACATTTCACGCATTGTTGCACGGAATCCCATTGGATCAATTTCCCAACCAAATTCTGTTTTTGGTAAATTTGGATTATCAACAGTTTGAAAGACATTAGCAACACCTTGTTTTGATTGTTGATCAGCATGAGTTGAAAATTCTGTTTCAGTACCATCTGATGCTTTTGCTGTAGCAGTGTTGTAATAATTAAAACCAATAAAATCAGGTTTTCCAGCTTTCATAATAGCTAAGTCTTCTTCAGTTACTTCTGGTACAGCATCATACTCTTCAAGATAAGCCCAAACGAGATTATTATATACACCATAAACAGCCGCATCAAGATAAAGCCAATTACGAATTGCATTAAAGTTTTGTGCAGCAAGAACATCTTCTGGTTTTGAAGACGCTGCATAAACTAATGAAATGTTTGGCGCTGGTCCAATTTTAGCTTCAGGCAATAAGTCATGACAGATTTGCATTGCTTTTGCTTGTGCTACAAGTTGATGGTGATTTTGTTGGTAAATTTCTTTTGTTAGATTTGTGGTTCCTTCTGGTACATGTAAAGTTCCAATTACAGGACCGACTAATGTGAGCATATTTTGTTCATTAATTGTTAACCAATACTTAACACGGTCACCAAATTCTTTAAAAATAAGTGTTGCAAATTCTGCAAACCAATCAATTGATTCACGATTTGACCAAGATCCTCTTTCATCAAGAGCTGCTGGCATATCAAAATGGAACATTGTTACAATTGGTTCAATATCATATTTCAAACATTTATCAATTAATTGATTGTAAAAATCAATCCCTTTTTGATTTACTTTTCCAGTACCTTCTGGTAAAACTCTTGTCCACGAAATAGAAAAACGGTAAGATTTGAATCCCATTTCTGTCATTAAAGCAATGTCTTCTTTAAAACGATGATAATGGTCAACTGAAACAGATAAATCAGAAGTTCCTTCTGGAATTTCTTTAATGTCTTGACATGATGGTCCTTTACCATCCTCTAAAGCAGCACCTTCAACTTGATAGGCAGAACTAGATGCACCCCAGAAAAAATCTTTTGGAAATGGCTTTAAGGTTTTATGTAACATAAAACAGTCTCCTTTTATTATGATACTTATATTATAAATCCTTTAGTCTTTAATAACTAATGATATAAAAGGCTTTCATGATACTATTCTATGAAAAACAAAAAGAACTGAATATCAGAGTTCCTTTTATTTTGAAATTAATTTTTCTTTTAGCAAAAAGTCATGTGCCACTTTATTTGCTGATTTTCCTTTGACACTGACTTGATAATTCATTTGACTCATTTGTTTTTCAGTGATTTTGCCAGCTAATTGATTTAGAACGGGTTTTAATTTTGGATACTTCTTAAGTAATGAAGCTTTCATAAGTGGTGCCCCTTGATAAGGTGGAAAGAGTTTTTTATTATCTTTTAGGGTCACTAAGTTATATTTGATGATTTCGGCATCTGTTGAATAAGCATCAGTAACTTGAATATTTCCTGAACCAATTGCTTGATAACGTAGTGCTGGTTCCATCGTTGATACATTTAAATTAAGACCATAAAGAGATTTCAATCCTTTATTCCCATCTTGCCTATCAGCAAATTCTAAAGTAAAACCAGCTTTTACCTGATTTTCAACCTGTTTTAAATCAGATATTGTTTTAAGATGATACTGATTTGCTAGTTTTTTTGTAACAGCTACAGCATAAGTGTTTTGATATGCCATGGGTTTTAAAAAACTTAAATCATCTTGTTTTAAAATACCACTCTTAGCTTCTTGATAGACTTGTTGAGAATCATTTGAAAGTTTGGGTGGATTCTTTAACAAGGAAGAAGTTATGGTTCCCGAAAATTCAGGATAGATATCAATATCTCCATTTTTCAATGCTTCATATAAGAAACTCGTTTTTCCAAAGTTAGGTTTGAGTTCAACTTCTATATCAGTATTATCTTCAATTAATATTTTATACATATTAATGAGTACTTCTGGTTCTGCTCCCATTTTTCCAGCAACAGTTATCTTCTTAGGCTGCATTATATTGGTCATATGTAAAAGTGCTGGAGTGTAAGATGCAATAAGCAAAGCAAGTGTTGTGAAAAAGGCAATAGCAATTTTTTTCAAAGATGAATGCTCTAGATACTTCAAGAGTAAATTGAAAATGACTGCTAATATGGCAGATGAAATAGCACCAATTAATATTAAACTTGTGTTGTTTCTATCTATCCCAAGTAGTATAAATGATCCTAGACCTCCTGCCCCAATTAGAGCTGCCAAAGTTGCAGTCCCAATGATTAAAACAGCTGAAGTTCTAACACCAGACATAATAACAGGCATGGCTAATGGTAATTCAAATTTTTTCAGTTTTTCCCATCGCGTCATCCCAAAAGCTGTACCAGCTTCAAGCAGACTTGGTTCAATTCCGTTTAAACCGGTAATGGTATTAGCCATAATTGGAAAAATAGCATAGATGATAAGTGCCGTCACTGCTGGAATAGTACCAATCCCCATGAGAGGAATAAATAAACCTAATAAAGCTAGTGATGGAATAGTTTGTAAAACACCAATTATTTGGAGAAAAATTTCAGACCAACGTTTACTTTTGGTTAATAAAATAGCAAATGGAATAGCAATAAAGAGCGCCATCATTAATGCTAAAAGTGAAATTTGAATATGTTGACCTAAAGCAGTTACCCATTCAGAATAACGATCTTGGAATGTTGATATGAGTTTAGACATTAACATGACCTCCAAATAATCCTTTTACAAAGTCATTTGCTGGGGAATTTTGAATAATTTCCGGTGCATCCATCTGGCAAATTACCCCTTGATGTAAAACTGCAATTCGATCAGCTAAAATCATGGACTCATCAATATCATGGGTTACAAAAACAATTGTCATTTTATAGTCTTTATGAATCTTTAACGTTAAATCTTGTAACTGTTTGCGAGATATTGGATCTAACGCACTAAAAGGTTCATCCATTAATAATATCTTAGGTCGTGCAATGATTGCCCTAACGATGCCAACACGCTGTTGCTCACCACCTGACAAATCTTTAGGATAACAATTGAGGTATTGATCAGGTTCTAAACCTACAATATCAAGTAATTTCTTAGATTCTTTTAAAATTTCATTTTTAGACCAATCTTTCATTTCAGGAATTAAAGCAATATTTTCTGCTACAGTAAGATTTGGAAAGAGAGCAATTTGTTGTAGAACATATCCCATTTCAAGTCGCATATCTCTATATTTCATTTGATCTTGAGGGACTTTATCAATTAATATCTGACCAGTGCTAGGGTCAATTAAGCGATTAATCATTTTTAAAAGTGTGGTTTTTCCAGAGCCACTTGGTCCAACCAGAACGACTAATTCACCATCATTAATCGTAAAACTTTGTTCTTTTAAAACCGTCGTTTCATTAAATGCTTTGGAAACATTTTTAAATTCAATCATATTTTCTCCAATTCAGTAACTAATGCCTGAGTGTACTTATCAACTAATTTGATGAGTGTTTTTCGTTCTTGTTCTTTTAAAAATGCTTGTGCATTCCCTTCTGCTTGTTCAAGAGGCTTTAAAATTGATTTTGCAAATTCAAAACCTTGATGTGTTAGTTTAATGACTTTTTTACGTTTATCCTCAGGAGAGATTTGAAACGTTACAAATCCTTTACTTAACCACGATTTAACAGTAGCATTGACAACTTGTTTTGTTGACAGTGTCTTTTCAACTAAAAAACTTTGAGTAATACCATTTGGATTGTAATAAAGCCATAAAAGTAATTGCAAGCTTTTACCTTGTAACCCATTTTTTCGAGCATAGTGTTCATAAAGACTGATTTGTTGATCAAAAAGTCTGATATAATTTTTACTTTCTTTCACCATTTTATCCATTATTATCCTCTATTATCCTCCAATAAAACAATTGCTTTACCAAAAGCATCTGTCCCTTCAATAAATTGATGAGCTTCTTGAATCTGATCTAGTGAATAAATTTTAGGTTTTGGTATGTCAACTTTTTGATTTTCTATGAAAGTCAACATTTCTAAAAGTTCAGCTTTAGTAACCATTCCCGAATAAAAGGCAGTTAAATAAGTTCTATTTTTTAAACTCATAATAGGATCAAAATTTTCTAAATCCCATTGTCCCCCTAATAATCCAACAATACAGATAATACCATTTTCAGAGAGATGTTTTAAATTGTCATCAATGACTTTAGGTCCAACTAAATCTAATAGTTTATCATAAGTTTCTTGTGTCTCTAATTGACAATTTTTTTCTAAGATAACCTTATCAAATCCAGCTTCTTTTAACTGATTGACTTTCCTTTCATGACGAACACTTGCTGTTATTTCAACCGAGATATCTAATGCTTTCACCAATTTTAAGAATGCAATTCCTAAACCAGAAGCACCAGATCTAACTAAAATACGATCATTTTCTTTAATTTGTAATTGTTTCATAGAACCAAAAGCAGTGTAATAAGATTCGGGTAAAGAGACTAATTTTTCCAAACTGAGACTAGTTTTAATTGGATAAATTGACTGATTTGGGATTAAAACATACTCTGCATATGACCCATCATAATCCCGTCCCATTTCTCCCATGATTGAAATGATTAGTTGCCCCTTTTTAAAGTAACTCTCATCAGAGCTTTCTTCGATTATTCCTACACATTCAATCCCTAAAACTCTAGGAAAAACGACACTTGGTGAGTAACCTTGTCTGGTAAAAACTTCAGATCGATTAACTCCAAATCCTAATACTTTTACTAATGACCATCCTTTTTTTAGGACTGGCTTTGGTAAGTTAACTAATTCTAATACTTCAGCACCACCTGGTTTTTTAACTTGTACAGCTTTCATAACTAACACCTCATAAAAGAAGTCTATCTGTTTCATTAAATAAAGTCAAATTTTTTGACTTTATAGTTTTAAAAAAAGCAATCGCAATTGATTGCTTTATATGAGCTCAAGTTTTTCAAAAGCATGATAAAGACCATCTTCTTCAACATCATCTGTAATCATATCCGCCATTTTGAGGATTTCTGGTCCTCCATTTCCCATAGCAACACCGATTTGGCAATAGTCTAGCATAGGGATATCTATAGAGGCATCGCCAAAGGCAATCGTATTTTCTTTTGAAGCATTTAAATGCTTTAATAAAACCTCAATTGCATGAGCTTTTGTTATATCTTTAACACCTAAATCACCGAAGAGGGTTGTTTCCCCACGGCCGCCCCAAGTATGAGCTTCAAGATTTGGAAAAGCTTCCTTTGAGTCCAAATGATCTTGATAATCATTTAGAATGAAAGAGACTTTATTTAAATCATCACGATAGAGTTCACCATTGTAAACCAGACCATGTAAAGCATCTTCAGCTTCTTGATCTTTGACGTCTTCTTCTGACTTCCCTTTTCTGAGAGCATATGTTTTTAAAACAGGACGTGCAGCATCTCTAAAATGTTCACTTGCAAACAGACCATTGTTGGATTCAAGATAAAATTCAAGACCACGGTCATGTAGCCAATCAACAATGGCTTTTGAATCTTCTTTTGAGATCATTTGATGCATGACAACTTGACCATGATGTTCCACATAAGAACCATTTCCTCCAATCATACCATCAAGGCCAATATCCAAAATATTTTGTGGCATTTCTGCGCGACTTCGCCCAGTACAAACATAAACTAAATGGCCATTTTCGCGTGCTTTTTTAATTGCCGTTTTTGCTGATTCTGGTATACGGTTATGATAATCGACTAGAGTACCATCTACATCTAAAAAGATAATTTTTTGAGTCATTTTGTGCCTCCTTTTATTAGCTTTAGTTTATCTGTTATTACGTTAAAATGCTCTCCAAATATTACTATTTTCTGATACTATCCTCTGAGATTGATAATACAAAATAATTGCTATTTTAAACAAAACTTCTTATCATACAGGTATGAATTATCTATTGAAAACAACCTTTATTGTTGATCAGTCTAACAAACACCATGTGGAGTTAGCATCTTTTTTAAAAGAACACTTTAATCATCTGTTTTTATTTGAATCAGAAACCAATGAAAATGCTGATCAAAGTGATTTTTTCTTTGTTTTTGATAACAGTGACAATCACGATGAGCAAAATACCATCTATTTTAACAACCTAAAAGAACATCGCTATTATTTTGATTTAAATCATCATATTTTTACTGATACCAAAAAATTACTTGAATTATCTCAATTTTTGACCAATTTTTACCTTGAAAAAAGACAATTCATTTTAGACTTTTTCCCATTACAAGCAAGACTTTTTGATAAAAATGGAAAATTACAATATCATAATCAAAAATTGGACCCCTTCTTTCAATTAAATGACGATGAAGATATGGAATCTTGGTCTTTGAAGGAACTAAAAGAAACGCAGAAAGCAAAACATTATCTCGTACCCCAACAATCTTTTGATCAAATTCTTGTGCAATCTTACTTTGGATTTTATGACCAAAGTCAATTAAAACAAGTATTAGACTTGACTTATGATATAAAACCATTAATAAAAATGTACCTTGAAGAGACTGCTCAAGCTATAGTTGGTTGGTCAGATGTGACGTCAGGACCTTCTATTTCTAATGATTTTTAAAAACCACTTCTAATGAAGTGGTTTTCTTTAATCTCTAAATACTGGTTGTGGACCATAGCTTTGTGAAACTGGCATCATCTCAATTCTGTTAAAATTAAGATGTTCAGGTTGTTGAATCAACCAATCAACGGTGTTAGCAATATCTTCAGCTGTAATCGCATGCGCTCCATCATAAAGTTGACTAACACGTTTTTCATCGTTATTGAAACGAACATAAGAAAATTCAGTCCCCTCACAAAGACCAGGTTCGATATTTGTCACTCTAATTTTAGTTCCCGCAAGGTCAGCTCTTAGATTAAGTGAGAATTGTTTTACGAAAGCTTTGGTTGCTCCATATACATTTCCGCCTGGATAAGGAATTGTTCCCGCCGTAGATCCTAAATTAATAATAAATCCACTATTTTGTTGAACCATTTTAGGTAATAAAAGATCTGTTAAAAATGTCAAGGCTGTCACATTAGTATTAATCATAGTTGTCCAATTTGAAAAATCAGCTTCTTGTGCTTTATCAAGTCCTAAGGCTAACCCTGCATTATTAATTAAAATATCAATTGATTTCCAATCTTCAGGTAACTCATTCAATGCCTTTTCTAATTCAAGGTGATTTGTGATATCAACTGAAATAGGATAAAAATAATCTTTACCAAGTTCATTTTGTAAGGTAACTAATTTTTCTTCTCTTCTTGCAATACCAATTACTTTTAAATGTGATGCAACTAATTTTTTACAAATGGCTTCACCAAAGCCAGCTGAAGAACCTGTTACAACTGCTATTTTAGTCATTACTTTCTCCTTTTTAAAAAAAGTTCTTTTACATTAATCAAAAAGAGTTGAAAATCAACTCTTTTTATTATTTTTCATTATCTAAAGCTTGAGCGGCAGTGATTATTGCTAATTTATAGATATCTTCAGCACTTGAACCACGAGACAAATCATTAACAGGCATATTTAATCCTTGAAGGATTGGTCCAATAGCATCAAACATTCCAAGACGTTGTGCAATTTTATATCCAATATTTCCAGATTGTAAATCTGGGAAGACGAAGACATTAGCATGACCAGCTACATCACTTCTAGGTGCTTTAATTTCAGCTGTTGCAGGTACAAATGCAGCATCAAATTGTAGTTCTCCATCTAATGCAACATTTGGGTTCAATTCTTTAGCAATTTTCGTTGCTTCTTGCACTTTATCAACTTGTGGTGCTTTTGCAGATCCTTTAGAAGAAAAGCTTAACATTGCAACTTTAGGATCAATATCAAATATTTTAGCTGTTTCTGCAGTATTTAAGGCAATTTCTGCTAATTCTTGTGCATTTGGGTCGATATTAATAGCACAGTCAGCGAATACAAATCTTTCTTCAGTATTTTCACGATTCATCAAGAAAACACCAGAGGTTCTTGAAATACCAGGTTTTGTTTTAATAATTTGTAAAGCTGGTCGAACTGTATCAGCAGTTGAATGAATCGCGCCAGAAACCATACCATCAGCAAGTCCAAGCTTAACCAACATAACACCAAAGTAATTGACATCTCTTAAAAGTCTGTCAGCATCTTCCATTGTTACTTTACCTTTACGAATTTCGACAAAACTTTCTTTCATTTTTTCAAATTCTGGATAATCATTTGGATTAATGATGGTATATACTTGATCAGCAAATCCAAGTTCAGTCAATAAGTTAAGAATTTCCTTTTCTTCACCTAAGATGATTGGCTCAACTAATCCTTCAAATTTTAAACGAGCCGCAGCACGAACGACACGTTCATCATTACCTTCTGGGAAAACAATTTTCATATTTTTTCCAACAACTTTTTCTCTTAATCCACCAAATAAAGTACGAATACTCATAAAATATTAACCTCAATCTATTTTTTCTGTAAACCTATGATAACGCTGTCAAAGTCTTCTGTCAAGTCTAATGAATGTTCCTGAATCTCTTTTGTAAATGGATCAGTGAATTTCAGAAAATGACAATGTAAAGCCTGCCTCTCAATACCACAATCCATTCTACCACCATATAGATCATCTCCTAGTAAGGGAAAACCAATATGAGAAAAGTGGACACGAATTTGGTGTGTTCTTCCAGTATGAAGTCTAATGTCAACTAAATAAATATCATTTTCAAATGCTTCTACAATTTCGTAACTTGTATGGGCATATTTGCCTGAAGAATCAACACATCGTGTAATGATACTATCAGTTGGTCTAGCAATAGGTGCTATAATATCACCTTTTTTAGCTAGTTTTCCTTTTCCAGAAATTAGAGCATAGTATCTTTTTTCAATAACTTTTTGCTGTAATTGCTTATCAAGTCTTGCATGAGCATAACCATGTTTTGCAAATAACATCAAACCACTTGTATCTCTATCAAGTCTTGTCACAATATGAACTTGCTGATTAGCGTATTTATTTTGAAGATAATAAGCTTTCACAAAATTTGCCATTGTATTGGAATGAATAGCACTTGGAATACTAGCAATTCCAGGTGGCTTATTAATAACAAGAAAATGATCATCCTCATAGACAATATTTAAGTTTTTGTCAATTGGTTCAAGGCTTCCATGAGATTCTTCATCTGGTATTTGAATCCTCACCACATCACCTATATTTAAAAGATAAATGGCATTTTGTTCTATGCCATTTACCCAAATATTGCCACCTTTAAATTTTACTTTAGCTAGTAAAGCCTTTGATATGTCATGTGATTTCAAGAATGTTTTGACCTTTACTTGACGGTCAGCAATAAATTCAAAAATCATGAATCACTTTCTCCAATAAAAGCATCTTTAACCCTTTCCCAAAAGCTAGTATGTCTTTCTGATGCAACAAAATGAATTTTATGATGGTCAATTGAATAGTCAACTTTTGTGACATTTTTATAATGAAATGTTTTGTTGTCAACTGATAAGGTGTAGGTTCCTAGACGTTTTGGAATGATTTCGATTTTATCTTTTTTGGGGATAATAACTGAAGAACCTAACGCACGATAGACACGATTGTTAAGGCTAGAAATCTCAGTCAGTTGAAGGGCTTCAATTGTAGGGTGTAATACAGACCCTCCTAAAGATTTATTATATGCCGTGCTGCCAGTTGGTGTTGCAATCAACATTCCGTCTCCTCTAAAGCGCTCAAAAGGTACTTTGTTAATGATAACATCTGCTACCATTGTTTTTTCAATACGTCTAATAGTCGCTTCATTTAGAGCTCTTGCCTTAATAACCTTACCATTTTCTAAGTAAATTGTTACTTTTAATATTGGATAAGCTGCACTTTGACCATTATCTGCTCTTAAATTTTCAATTAACTGATCAACTTCATAATCTCTGTAATCAGTATAAAATCCAAGATGACCTGTATGGATACCAACAAATCTAACAGTATCTAGCTCTTTTTCGTACATATGAAATGCTGATAATAACATACCATCACCACCTATTGTAATCACAATATCTGGGTTTTTCTTTGATAGATAAAAATCGTTATCATCTTTTAATATTGAAAAAAGTTTTGAGGCCACGCGCTTACTTTGGTATTTTCCATTTGCTATGATTGCAACGCGAGTTACTTTATCTGTATAATTCGTCTGTGTCATCACTATTTCCTACACCATCACTTAATTTACGGTTTGCTGGATCAAATAAAAGCTGCGCTTCTCTGATATCTTCTCTAATTTTTCTCATCTCTTCATCAAGTTCAAGTGCTATCTTAGCTGTTGTTTCTAGACGGCGTTTTATCTCCTTTGGAAATTCACCTTGATACTTATAATTGAGAGAGTGCTCTATCGTTGCCCAAAAATTCATTGCTAAAGTTCTAATCTGGATCTCAGCCAATACCTTTTTTTGTCCATCAATAGTATCAACAGGATATTCGATGACAACATGATAGGAACGGTAGCCACTAGATTTCATATGACGAATATAGTCTCTTTCGAAAACAATCTTCATATCTTGTCTTTTGCGAAGAATGGATAGCACTTCGTCGACATCATCTACGAATTGGACCATAATTCTAAGACCAGCAATATCTTGGATATCTTGAGCTATATTCTCTTCAAGAACGTGTCTTCTAATCATTTTTTCCTGAATGCTTTCGACTGATTTTACTCTACCAGTCACAAACTCAATCGGAGAATGGCGATTTTGTTTTCTAAATTGTTTACGTATCCCACGTAATTTAATCTTTAACTCGCCCACTGTTTGAATATAAGGATCTAAAAATTGTTCCCAATCTACTACCATCAAACGACTCCTTTCTTGTCAAAAATGTGAGTTTTTTATAAAATTAACATAACAATTTATTATACCATAATTGAAGTTAAAAAGAGGAAAAGACATGGCAACCAATCTTGAAATTGAATATAAAACATTATTAACAAAAACGGAATATGACAAACTTTCGGAAAAATATAAGTCACATCCTATTTTTGAACAAACTAATTATTATTTTGATACTCCCAATTATGCTTTAAAATCTCATAAAATGTCTCTTAGAATCCGAATTCTGAGCCAAAAAGCTGAGATAACACTCAAAATTCCACAAGAAGTTGGCAATAAAGAGTACAATATCAAGTTATCACTCGAAGAAGCCAATAATATTATCCAAACGAATAACTTTCCTTCTAACGATATTACAAAAATTCTAAACCAAGAAAATATTACTTTAAATGACATCAAATGTTTTGGTCACTTAACCACAAAAAGAAGAGAAGTTAAACTTCCTATCGGACTATTAGCGATTGATTTTAATGAGTATTCTAATGTGACAGATTTCGAATTAGAACTCGAGGTTAGTGATAGCAATCAAGGAAAAAAAGATTTCAACCAGTTTCTTATCAATGAAAATATTCAATTCAAATACTCTAAAAGTAAGGTTGCAAGATTTAGTCAGACACTCTTAAAATAATAATTGTTAAACTAACTGAATTATTTTAAATTTTTTGGTAAAATAGTAATGGTTACGTATCTTTGACAAAAGTTATAAGATAATACTTTGTTTAAAAATAAGGAGAACATTCAAATCATGACTGAACGTTATGCTGATAAGCAAATTAAACTTTTTTCGTTAACTTCAAACATTGAAATTGCTGAAAAAATTTCTAAAGCTTCAGGTATTCCATTAGGAAAGTTATCAACACGTCAATTTTCTGACGGAGAAATTATGATCAACATCGAAGAGACCGTACGTGGAGATGACATCTACATCATTCAATCAACTAGTTTCCCTGTCAATGATAACTTGTGGGAACTTCTTATTATGATTGATGCTTGTAAACGTGCAAGTGCAAATTCAATTAATGTTGTTCTTCCTTACTTTGGATACTCAAGACAAGATCGTGTGGCAAATCAGCGGGAACCAATTACAGCAAAACTTGTTGCAAACATGCTAAGTAAAGCTGGTGTTGACCGTGTTGTTACCTTAGATTTACATGCCGTTCAGGTTCAAGGTTTCTTTGATATTCCTGTTGATAACCTCTTCACTGTTCCTTTCTTTGCAGATTATTATTGTAAAAAAGGTTTATCTGGTACCGATACTGTTATCGTAAGTCCAAAAAATTCTGGAATTAAAAGAGCTCGTAGTTTAGCAGAATACCTTAATTCACCATTAGCAATAATTGACTATGCTCAAGATGACTCTGAACGCGAAGAAGGCTATATTATCGGTGATGTTGCTGGTAAAAAAGCCATTTTGATAGATGATATTTTAAATACTGGAAAAACATTTGCTGAAGCGGCAAAGATTCTTGAAAGAGGTGGAGTAACTGATATTTTTGCTGTTGCTAGTCATGGTATTTTTGCGGGAGGTGCTGCCGATGTATTGGATGCTTCTCCTATTAAAGAAATTGTCGTTACTGATTCAGTAAAAACAAAAGAACGAGTTCCAGAAACCATTACCTATCTTTCAGCAAGTGAACTAATTGCTGAAGCTATTATTCGTATTCACGAAAGAAAACCACTTAGTCCACTATTTTCATATCATCCAGAGGAAGAAAAATAATTTATGATTTATCTCGATAATGCTGCAACTACAGCTCTAACACCTGATGTTATTTCAGCAATGACTAAAACAATGGAAAATTTTGGAAATCCATCAAGTCTGCACCATTTTGGAAGAAAAGCTAGCCAGGAACTAAGAGAGAGTCGTGAAACAATCGCATCATTATTGAATGCTTCTCCATTAGAAATCATTTTTACTTCAGGTGGTACTGAGAGTAATAACACCGCAATAAAAGGTTATGCTTTAGCTAATCAGGAAAATGGAAAACATATTATCACTACTGAAATCGAACATCATTCAGTTCTAAATACCATGAAATATTTAGAAGAAAGACTTGGTTTTCAAATTACGTATATAAAACCAGAAGATGGTGAAATTACAGTAGATTCTATCAAGAGAGCACTTAGAGATGACACTATTTTAGTCAGTACAATGTATGCTAACAATGAAACCGGAATGATATTACCAATTCATGAAATTGGTGACTTATTAAAACATCATAAAGCTAAGTTCCATGTTGATGCGGTCCAAGTAGCTGGTAAATTGGATATTAATCTTGAAAAAGATAATATTGATTTCCTATCACTATCTGCACATAAATTTCATGGACCAAAAGGTATCGGTCTTCTTTATCATCGTTCACAACAATTCGATAGCCTTCTTCACGGAGGTGACCAAGAAAATAAAAGACGAGCTAGTACGGAAAATCTAATTGGAATTTCTGGAATGACTCAAGCATTAAAAACAGCTATTCAAAATAGAGATGATAATCTGCAAAAAGTTACTCATTTAAAATCATACTTTTTAGAGTCTATTTCTGATTTAAACTATTATTTAAATGAATCAAAAAATAGCTTACCATACGTGATTAACATTGGATTTCCTGGTAAGAAAAATGATATTTTATTGACGCAACTTGATTTAATGGGTATAGCTATTTCAACAGGATCGGCTTGTACTGCTGGTGCAGTCGAACCAAGTCATGTTTTGGAAAGCATTTATGGTGACTCTTCATCTAGGCTTGAAGAGTCCGTTAGAATTAGTCTTTCTGAATTAAATACTGAAAAAGATATCAGTGAGCTTAGTAAAGCACTACATACAATATTAGGGAAATAATAATGGCATTTGAAAAAGAAATTCATTTAACAGATTGTAAATTCACTTATAGTATAAGCAATAATATTAAAGCTTATACATTAAGAGATACTACCTTTAATCAAACAAAAATTGGAAATTATGAATTAACCAGATTACTAGAAGAGGTTCCTAATTCTGGAGAAGGCTTTCCTTTAAAGATTACAATAAATAAAGGACTAGATGCTTTTAAATTAGCAATAACTGATAAATCTGGTCTTCGTCTTGTTAATATTTTTAAATCTGATAAACATAAGATTTTACAAGATAAGTTTTATTTCTTAATGGATAGTCTTGTTGAGCGCGGTATTTTTGACAAAAAGTAATATTTTCGCTTTAATAATTATAATAAATATTAGAGAGAAGGCATATCTTATGCTAACAATTAATTACTTAAATGACAGCAAACAAGAGAAAGTTCTTACCTATGACAATTTTGAAGAATTTGAACTGTCTCGCTTTGCTTGTGCCATTAATATTGCTGATTACTACAAAGTTTCAAAAGTTGAATTAGATGGTGAAACGATTGATTACACTGGAAATATTGGTGATCTCTATCTCTTTTTGACTAAACGTTTAAAAACTAAAGCTTAAAAAATCTATGCTACTATAGGTTTTTTTTATAGCAAAATAAAACCTATATTGTTGCAGAATTCACAAGCTATTTGTTACAATAGTGTTGAAAAAATAACAAGGAGAAAAAAACGTGACTATTGAGAAAACAATTCCTAAAGCGACTGCAAAACGTCTCTCACTTTATTATAGAATTTTTAAACGTTTCCATGCAGATGAAATTGACAAAGCAAGTTCAAAACAAATAGCTGATGCTATGGGGATTGACTCTGCGACTGTCAGACGTGATTTTTCCTACTTTGGAGAACTTGGACGTCGTGGATTCGGTTATGATGTTAAAAAGTTAATGAACTTTTTTGCAGATATTTTAAATGATCATTCTACTACTAATGTTATTTTAGTGGGCTGTGGTAATATTGGAAGAGCTCTTCTTCACTATCGATTCCATGATCGTAATAAAATGCAAATTGCGCTTGGTTTTGATACAGATGATAATGAACTAGTTGGTAGCAAAACACAAGACGGCATTCCAGTTTATGGTATTTCATCAATCAAAGAAAAACTCTCAGAAACCAATATTGAAACTGCTATCCTCACTGTTCCAAGTACTGAAGCTCAACAAGTCGCAGATGAACTAATTGATGCTGGAATTAAAGGTATCTTAAGTTTTTCACCTGTTCATTTACAAGTACCAAAAGGGGTAATTGTTCAGTATGTTGATTTGACTAGTGAATTACAAACCTTACTTTATTTTATGAATCAATCTCAAAATGACTAATTAGAGGAGAAAACATGTCCAAACCAATTATCGGTATAACAGCTAACCAACGCCTTAATCCATCTTTAGATGATATTCCATGGTCTTATGCACCAACAGGATTTGTAGAAGGTGTTAAGGAGGCTGGGGGCACTCCACTTCTTCTACCAATTGTTGACGAAAAGACGGCAAAACAGTATGTTCAGATGGTGGATAAACTCATACTTATTGGTGGACAAAATGTAGATCCAAATTTTTATGGAGAAAGCAATCAAGCTTATGAAGATGATTTCATGATTGAAAGAGATTTCTTTGAAATCGCATTAATTAAAGAAGCAATCAAACTTAAGAAACCTATCTTTACTGTCTGTCGTGGTATGCAACTTATGAATGTTGTTTTGGGTGGTACTTTAAATCAAAATATACCCAATCACTGGCAATTAGAACCTTCTGAAACCATAACACAATAATTTACCATAAAAAGGATTCGATACTTGAGCCCATTTATGGACTAAAAAATAAAGTCAATACTTTTCACCGTCAATCAATAAAACAATTAGGCAGTGGTCTGGAAGTTATCGCATCTGACCCAACTGACGATACGATTGAAGCTGTGACTTCTACCAACCCCGATATCCGATTTTTAGGTGTTCAATGGCATCCTGAGATGCTTTGCCATAAACGTCAGGAAGAAAAAGATTTATTTGACTATGTTGTTAATAAACTCTAAATAATTTGATTTTTTTCCTTAAAACTATAATAATGATGTTTACCAACGATGATGTGATCTAGGCAGTTTATGCCTAGTTCTTCACATGATCGTTTTATTTTAGCAGTAAATTGAATATCATAGTCACTTGGAAAAACATTATTTGAGGGATGATTATGTGCTAATATTAAGGATGTTGCTAAATTTTTACAAGCATGAAATAGAATTTCTCGTGGTTCTGCAATTGATTTAGTAACAGTTCCTTTAAATATTACCTTTTCTTCTATAATTCTATTTTGACTATCTAAATATATGGCCAATAGATGCTCTTGTTTGTGAAAACCAATTTGATAAATTAATCTTTTTGCTAATTGTTGACTTGATTTGATTTTATCCTCAAATTGATACTGAGATTGAAAAATACGTTTTGAGAATTCAATCATAGCCTTTATTTCGACAGCTTTAACACTACCTATTCCTGTTAGTTGTTCTAGCTCTGCTAAGGATAATTGACTAAAAATTCCTAAAGATGGTATTTTCTTCAGAATGTGATCAGCAAGTGCAAGGACTGGTTTATCTTTTAGGCCAGTCCTTAGTAAAATGGCTAGTAGTTCTTGATTACTTAGTGTTTCTGGTCCAAATTGTCTTAATCTTTCGCGAGGTTGTTGATTGCTTTCGTTTACTTTTAATTGATACATTGATACAACTCCTTATACTATTATTCGAAAAAAAAAGAGTTTAAACATTAGTTTTTAAACTCTTTTTGATAATATGATCTTTCAAAATTTGGTAAAGGCTCGCAGCTAAAGGAACAGCAACCAACATACCAGGTATATTCCACAAGGCACCACCAATAGTGATAGCTAAAATGACCCACATTCCTGGTAAACCAATAGAATTACCGACAACTCTAGGATAGATAACATTTCCTTCAAATTGTTGTAATATCACAATAAAAATAATAAAGAAAACTGCTTTTGGAAATGATTCCGTCAGAATCAATATAAAACCTATTGAAGCACCAATGAATGCTCCAAAAACTGGAATTAATGCTGAAAAACCAACTAAGACACCAATCGTCGCTGCAAATGGTAATTTAAAAATCATCATCCCTACTGCCGTAAGTGTTCCTAATATAATGGCATCCATACTCTGACCAATAAAAAATCGGTGAAAACGGAAATTCAAAATATTAACAACATAATGTATCGTTGAAGCGTATTTTCCTGTATAAGTATCTACTAAAAGATTGAACTGTCTTCCAAGCTGCTCCTTATTAGCTAAGACATAAATGGAGAACACAAAGCTGATAAAAACATTCAGTACCGTTGATGCAATTGTTGTGACAGAGGTCAACATATTTGTTAGAACAGATAAGACTTGCTTTAAAACTTGATGACTATAGTTGGAAACTGCAGCACTCACATCAGCATTACTTCCTAAATAATTAATTAGTTTTGCGATTTGTTTATTATCATTTAATTCTTCAACAAAATCACTAAATATTTTTGGATCCACTTGAAGAAGACTGGTAATACTTGCAATCAAATCTGGTAAAACAATTGAAAAAATATAAACAATAACTGCTAAAAAGGTTAAATAAGATAATATCAGACAAATCGGTCTTTTAGCTCTGAGTAACTTTTTTGACTTAACAAATCTTGTATAAACAGATTCGTATAAATTCATTACGATATTAACGATAAATGCCAAAGCAGCACCCACTAAAAAGGGTTTACTGGCATGAAAGGTAGTACTGACGACATCTGAACCAAATGACCAATAAGATTGAATGGCATAACAGATTACAAATGCAAGCACAATTAAAGCAACTTGCCTTTTTTCAAATTTCATTTTTTCTCCTTTTGTCTTATTATACACTAAAAAATGAAAATAACATACTTAGAATATCTAATTCTAAAAATCCTAGAATAAACTAGGCTTTTTTGGTTAATCAATATCAGTACCATTACTTGCAATAACTTTTTTGTACCAATCAAATGATTTTTTCTTAGAACGTTTTAGTGACCCATTACCATCATTATCACGGTCAACGTAGATAAATCCATAACGTTTTTTCATTTCACCAGTGCCAGCTGACACTAAGTCAATTGGTCCCCAGGTAGTATAACCTAGTAATTCAACACCATCTTCATTAATAGCTTCATTCATAGCCTTAACGTGGGCTCTTAGGTAGTCAATGCGATAATCATCTTCAACGTAGCTATTTTCATCAGGAGTATCAACTGCACCTAAACCATTTTCGACGATAAACATTGGTTTTTGGTAACGGTCCCAAATGGTATTTAAAGTAATGCGTAATCCTAATGGATCAATTTGCCAACCCCATTCAGATGCTGGTAAATACGGATTTTTAATTGAGGCAAAAATATTACCTTCCGTTTGTTCATTAACTTTTGGATCACCAGAAGCAACACGGCTTGAATAGTATGAGAATGAAATAAAATCAACAGTGTTTTCCTTCAATAAAGTCAAGTCTTCTTCTGTCATTTTAATGTTTAAATGTTCCCGTTCAAATTTCTTTTTAGCATAATTTGGGTATTGACCACGCGCTTGAACATCAATAAAGAAATAATTTTCTCTATCTTCTTTCATTGCTGCCCAATAATCATCTGGATGACAAGTATTTGGATAATATTGTCCAGCAGCCAACATACAGCCTACTTTATTTTCTGGATCAACTTCATGAGCAATTTTCGTTGCTATCGCTGAGGCGACTAATTCATGATGAGCTGCTTGATACTTAACTTCTTCTTGATTTTCACCTTCCTCGAAGTACAATCCTGCTCCCATGAATGGTGCATGAAGAATCATGTTAATTTCATTGAAAGTTAGCCAGTATTTCACTAAACCTTTGTAGCGATTAAAGATAACTTGACAGAGTCGTTCGTAAAATTTAATCACCTTACGATTACGCCAACCACCATATTCTTCAATCAAATGCATTGGGAAATCAAAATGTGTAATGGTTACTAAAGGTTCAATACCATATTTACGACATTCTTTAAAAACATTTTCGTAAAATTGAAGTCCTGCTTCATTTGGTTCTAACTCATCTCCTTTAGGGAAAATACGAGTCCAACCAATTGACATACGATAAGTCTTAAATCCCATTTCAGCGAACAAAGCAATATCTTCTTTATAGTGATGATAAAAATCAATAGATTCTTTTGCCGGATAGAAATAACCTTCTTCAAAATCAAACATTTTCTTTTGTCCTGAAATGATTGGAAAACGATCCTTACCAATTGGGACAACATCAACATTTGCTAAGCCACGACCATCAGCATCATATGCTCCTTCGACTTGGTTTGCTGCAGTAGCACCACCCCATAAAAATCCTTTAGGGAAAGCTTTATTTTCTGACATTCAAAACACCTCTTAATTTGTTCTATTTGTAACTATTGAGTTTAAATCAACTTGTTACATTTACTCTAAATCTTCACCATTTGAAGAAATCACTTTTTGGTACCAGTAGAATGAATCTTTTGGTGTTCTTTCTAAAGTTCCATTTCCTTCATCATCCATATCAACATAAATGAAACCATACCGTTTACGCATTTCACCAGTACCTGCTGAAACGATATCAATACAGCCCCAAGTTGTATAAGCTATTAAGTCAACACCATTATCAATGGCTCTAGACATAGCTTTAACATGTTCTCTATGATAATCAATACAATAATCATCATGAACAACGCCATCTTCACCCACTGTATCAAAAGCACCTAAGCCGTTTTCAACAACCATTAGTGGAATTTCATAGCGATCATAGATTTTTTCGAGGAAATATTGTAAACCATCAGGGTCCTGTGCCCATCCCCAATCAGAATAGGTTAGATAAGGATTTTTTGCACCAGAAGAGAAGTTCCCAGCAACTTGTTCAACATCTTGATGTGTTGTGATATTGTTTGTCATGTAATATGAGAAAGTATAGATATCTACTTTTCCACGTTCAAGTATTTCCAAGTCTCCTTCACCAAAGCCACCTTCAAATTGATTAGCGGCCGTTGCACCACCCAAAAGGAAATCTTTTGGAAATTCTTTTGTCATTTTATAAACTCCATTCATTATTAAATTAATTACACTAATAGTATATCTTTATTGTAACCCTTTTACTTTGTAAATCATTTGAAATTCTTATACTATAATATGATTTTTAAACTCTAGAAGTATCAAAGAACTAGACTACTATTGAAACTTATGCCTTCAAACTATCAAGATAAGATTCTACAACTTGAAATACACCAGCATCTGTATGACTTGGTGCAATGAATTTTGCAGATTGCTTCACTTCTAAAGGCGCATTATCCATTGCAAATGAAAAACCTGCTAATTTTAACATCTCAATATCATTACCGACATCACCAAAAGTCATCACTTCTTCTGGAAGTACATGGTATTTTTCCATAAAATAACTTAGTCCCCATGCTTTGTGATAACCTGTTTGAATGATGTCAATTGAGCCAAATCCACTTGTAATAGCAGTTAAGTTACCATTAAAGTGCAGATTGAAATCAGTCATAATCGTTTTACAATCTGATTCTTCAACTAACATGGAAATTTTTGTTATCTTTTCAGTAAAATTTTCAAAAGATTTGACACGATTGACACGACCTAAAAACATTTCTTGCTGCTCTGGTGTAATAGCCCTCAAAGAACTGACTGGAAATTGAGCTCCTTCAAGCATATAAGTTGATTGTTCAGTTGATAAGGAAATACAATAATGAGCATGCTGATTTTGAAAATAGCGCAAAAAGTCCTTTACCAATTGCTCATCAATCATTTGATGAACTTGGGTTTGTAAACCTTCTAAAAGATGTGTTCCATTTTCAGCAACAAAATAAAGCCTTTGACATAAATCACCAAACATCATACCCAACCGTTCCATGTCATTTCCTGTTGCTACAACAAATTTAATATTTTCTTTATCCAGTCGGTCCAATAATTGTATAAAACGTGAACGGTCAAATTCACCATTCTCATCTAAGGATTTACCATCCATATCGGCTGCAATCATTTTTATCATATTATTACCTCTTAACCATCTTTGTAGACTATTTTTTTAACTAGACAATACTAACAATAAAAGTAATCAGACTATTGTTAACATAATGTCACTTAACTTTTTTATGTCTCATAAAAAGTATAAAATGATTTCACCTATTTTACTTTGTAAATCATTTGAATTTCTTATACTATAGTATGTTTTTGATTTACATCAAATCATAAAAAACTTTAGTATTGAAACACTAAAGTTTAGTTTTGTTATTCTATTTTTTCTTTTATGATTTCGGAAATTTGTTGATAACCTTGAGGTGATAAATGGAGACCATCAACTGTAAATTCTTTTTTTAGTTGATTTGAATTGTCTTTCAATGTGGTATTGACATCAATATATTCTGCACCAACAATGCTTGATAATTGAAGATTGATTTGATCAATTACCGTATTTGTCCTTACTTTAACAGTTTTTGAAAATTCTTCTAATTCTGATACGGGAGCTAAGGATAGCAAAAAAATTTCAGTATCTGGTATTTTTTCTTTAATTATGTCAATTACTGTTTTGATATGATTAACAATATCTTTTTCCGAGAAGCCAAGACCAATATCATTAGTCCCAATTTGAATAAAAACTTTTTCAGGCAGCAAATCTGTAACTTGTACATCGATGTGATTTATTAGCCATTCCGTATATGTTCCAGCTATTCCTCGATTAATCAGGTGTTTATGCCTTCCTAGATATTTACGGATTAAATAATACTCAATGATAGAATCACCCGTAAATACAATAGCATGTCTGTCTTCTTTTTCATTTGCTAATTGAAATTGTTTTAATTTTCGATTTTGGTAATCTTCTAATTGTGATGTAATGACTTCAAGCATACCTTACTCCTCCATTATTTACCCTTTAGTATACCAAATTTTTGAAATCAATCATATTATGACAAATTGAAAAACACTCATGGAGATTTACTGAGTGTTTTTCAATTAATAATACATTTCTAAAATTAGTATAGGTAAATTTTTTTACGATAGCTTCTTTTATCCTTTTAAAAAGTAATATTATCATATGAAATAACCTCTGCAAAGGCAGAGGTTATAGATTAAAGGTGTATAAAATGCATACCAGACTGAGCTTTTAACACTCTCCAATTGAGTTGATATGCTTGTGGAGTGGCCATTTCACTGATAAGAAAACTACCATCACTATTGACATATTCCACGAAAGCGACATGACCTTGCTGACTAGCATAAGCAACTCCTGGATCAAATTGGACCATATCTCCAACTTGAGGATGATCATCAACTTTTATTCCTTGATTGGAAGCATTTTTTGCCCATTCTTCAGCATTTCCTAAATTTGAAGGTACTTTATGACCAGTTTCAACAGCACGGTTATAGACGTACCATGTCGCATAACCTTTAGTATACTGATTGCCATCAAAACCTTCTTTTAATGCTTTTTGACTAGGACTTTGATAAGTTAAGATTGCTTGTTGTTCTTCAGTTAATTGACTATTGTAAAATTGACTTAATTTGATATCACCCTTTTTTGAATCAACTGGTTTGATTGGATTATCATCATTAGAAGTAACTTTATCAATTGCATTTTTTCGATAAATGAAGTTAATTCCTGATTTTGGCTTAATCATTCTTATATTATAATTGTAACGATTTGGTGTTGCTAATTCGCTAATAATAAAGGAACCATCACTATTGACATGTTCAACAAAAGCAACATGACCATCGCTACTTGCTCCATCCACATTAGGATCAAAAGTCACAATAGAGTCAACTTTGGCTATAGTTCCTGTTTCATAGCCTTCTTTTTGAGCATTTTGTAACCAATCTTTTGCATTTCCTAATGAGGTTGATAAGGTTTCACCAGTTTCAGAAAAGCGATTATAAATATACCAAGCATCATATCCTGCTATATAAGTATTTCCAGTAGATGTTTTTGTTTTAGAAGTTTCACTCGCAAGTGGAAATAGTAATTTAGCCTTATCGTCTGAATTTAAATCATTATTATAGAACTGATTCAGAATAATATCATTACGATTAACAGTTTGTTTTGAGATTTCTTTTGCAAAAAGTCCAATCATATTACCGTTTGCTTGTTGTCCATAAACATGTAAAAAGTAGTTTCCTTCTTCATGTAATAATGACGATGACAAGTATAATTGATATTGATTATCTGTGACTTGCTTTGCATCGAGCCAATTTAAATCATCTTGACCATTTTTTTCTGACCAAACTGCTATTTTTAATTTTTGATAATCTGAAGGAATATTGTTAAATGAAAGAAAATATGAGCCATCTTGTTCTTTTTCCATCTTTATTTGCGGCTCTTTTGGTCTTTCAGAATTAGCTCTTAACATAACAGTCTTCAACTTCGTCATATTACCATTAGTTGACATTCCATAAATTGTTGCTTCAAGATTTTGACTATTTGAAAAATCTGAATCATTTATAGTAACTTGATAGTTTCCATTTTGTAATTTGGAAGCATTATACCACTTCAAATCAGAATCATCAGAACTTGATTTAAGAGCTAATGTTACCGGTTCAAAAGTATCATTAACCTCTTTGATGAGAACTTGGTAGTTATTTTCATTTCTAATAACTTCAGTTGAAGGTTCTTTAGCTACATCTTCTTTTACGGCTTCTTTTTTAACTGATACAATCTGACTATCAAATCCTTTTAATGTGTTGTTTTTAGAGATGTAACTATCAATCCTATAAGTATTTCCTTTATGCAGTCTACGATCAATAGATAATATCTTCTTACCGTCAGTTTTGTACCATCTAAGGTCATCTTGGTCATTTTCTGTTGACCATATAGCTGTTTCATATTTTGATCCATTAGGTGCTGGTCTTTTATAATTAATGGTAACTGTGTTCTCATTGATGGTAATATCAGGTTTTACAAGAGGTATTTCAATTGGTTTAAGTGCAATACCTTCTTTTTGGCCGTCCAAATAAGTAATATAAGCATGGATATTGTATACACCGATATCATATTGATGGTTTTTAGTATCAACGCTGACGACAGCTTTTTGGTTCTCAACTTGAGAAGTTTGATACCATTTTAAATCATCTTGACCACTATTTTCAGACCAAACTGCAACAGCAATATGTTCAATGTTTTCGTGTGATTGGCTAGAATCTACAGTCACATCAAATTGTCCTTTATCTGGCTCAAATTGATTAATAGAAACTTGAGTTCCTGTAATTTGAGAAGTCACTTTGACTTTATTATCTAAGTTTACTTCACTATTAGAGTCATTAGTCTTGATTTCTTGATTAGTATTTGTCTGAGGTTGACTTTCCACATCTGTATTGTAATCAGTCGTTTGGTTATCATCTGGTACCTCGTCGGTCACTTTATCATTATTTGTTATCGATGATGCTGTCAGATCTGAAGAATTTTCCATAGCCTCATTACTCATTGAGCTTTCTTGAGTCAACTCATCACTTTTACCATTAAGTTCTTGGCTAGAATTAACTACTAGATCTGCTTGGTTTGTCTCAATTGAATCTTGTGTCGTAGAAACACTCTCTTGATCAGCAAAAACACTATGGCTAAATGAAGCTGCAGCAATAACTGAAGCACACAATAAGATTTGTTTGTGATAACGTTTCATGGTAATCTCCTTTTCCTAAAACTTCTGAATTGTAATAGTCCATTGTGACATATTAAAGTTAATTATGTCTTTTATATTTCAATTGTTACATTTATATTACATATTGTCAAATCAAAAACTTATGAGAGCTTTAGCAATAGGACTTTGATATAATACTATTATAGGAAAATAAGTAGAGGTGGTTTATTTTGAAATTAAAGCAAAATCCTTTTAAACAAGATGTTTTGAACGAAAATAATCATTTATTACCATATCATTATTTCAATACTATTGTTTCAAATGGAAGTCCAGATATTTTATTTCATTGGCATCCTGAATTAGAAATTAACTTTATTCATGAAGGGAGTGCACGTTTCCATATAGATTATGATTTTTTTAATAGTCAAAAAGGCGATATCATTCTCGTAAGACCTAATGGCATGCATTCCATACATCCGATTGGTAGTCAAGAGCATCATATGGAAACGTTTCAATTCCATCTTGATATGATTGGGGCTTCAATTATTGACCAAGTTAGTTTACGTTATTTACAACCTCTACAAAATAGTTATTACAAGTTCATTTACCGCATTACGTCTGATATGGAGGGCTATGATGAGATTAAAAAGTGTCTCTTCCAAATTTTTGATCTCAGTAAAAAGGAAGGTAGGCATTTTGAATTACTTCTAAAATCCAAGATAAATGAGTTGATGTACTACCTTTATTATTATAAATACGTCATTAAAAAGAGTACTGAAGATGTTTATCGTAAAAATGAAAAGATCAGAGAATTAATTGATTTTATTAATAATAATTACGAAAGTGACTTATCTATTGAAAAACTTGCAGATTTCATTGGTTATAGTAAAACGCACTTTATGACTGTGTTTAAACAACACACTGGCACTTCTTGTACCGAATTTGTTATCAAGGTAAGATTATCTAAAGCATGTGAACTTCTCATCAATTCTACTTCTCCTATTTTAGAAATTGCTAATAAAATTGGATTTAACAATCTATCCAATTTTAATCGACAATTTAAACGCTACTACAATATGACACCTAGTCAATACCGACTTAATTATTCAAAGCCTAAAGAGAGTATGACACTGATAAATCCTAAAAATTAAAAAAGTCCCTTTAAAAAGGGACTTTTTTAATTACTATTGTATAGTCGTTGAATATGAATAGTCAAATAGACCTGTTCATCACTGCTCATTTTAAAATCAAATGTCGTACGTAAATAGTCCTTAATCTTCTCAGTGCATTTATATGCTTCAGGGTAATTTAACTTCACTTGTTCAAATAAAAAACTATCGTTACTTCCTTGAACTTGTCCATTTAAAACTCGTTGAGCAAAATACTGAAGATGCTTTACAAAGCGATTATAAGACACACTATCTTCATCAAAATGTTTACCATAGTACAATCTTACAATATCTAAAATAGCGATAACTAAACTAGCCATTTTTCAATTCTTTTCAACCATACCTGAATCTTTTTGGGCATTGATTAGATGTAGTGCAATAGAAGAACCTTCATCTGATGGTAAATTGATATTCAATTTATCCTTAATAATATCAAGAGCTTTTTGACCAACCGTGTATTCCTTTGGATAAAATTTTCTAATTTCCCAGGATAAAGGGTTATTAATACTAAAACCATCTTGGATTCTCTCAATTGTATAATGAATATGATCAGCTAATGCAATATAAAGTGCCGCATCAAATGTCATCTCTAGTTCTTTTTGACCCAATTGAATAATGGCTAAAACAGCTTCGACTTCTTGCTCACTAAGATCACTATATACTGTCGATATATCATCAGAAACTTTTTGATTTTGAGGTACAAACCATTTCTCAACTTGTGTATCGTCAATACTTTGACCTGGTTTTTTTTGAAAACCAATACCTCTTCCCATTGCTATAATTTCTTCTTTGTTCTCACCTATTAATTGAACAATATTATTGTTATAAACTTTATCAATTATCATATCGATACCTACTATTCTTGCAACAAAACCTGTTTCTATCATATCAAAATATTGGAGGTTAGCCAAATTATTATGATAAATTCTGTCTTTTTAAGTTTCCATAAAATATGCTCTGATTTTAGCAATATCCGGTTCATTGACGACTAAAAAGATTGTTTCACCAGACCTAAGAATCGTATTACCAGATACTAATTCAGAGTGTTTCCCAGACATTTGAGTTGTTATAAGAGCATTATGAGGTAAGTGTAAATCTCTGACTTTTTTTCCAGCTATTTTATCAGATACTGTTAATTCAATAAGTGTTGGTTCAATAAGTTCTTTGGGTTTTGATAAACTCATTTTTGAGAGCATAGCTTCGTAAATTGGTTCGCCTTTTAGAAAATCCATAATAATATATGCAAATAAAGTGACAACACCTATACTCATTAATTGTCTCATATCACCAACCATTTCAGTGACTAAAATCATACCAGTAAGAGGAGCTTTGGAAATAGCTCCAAAATAACCAGACATACCTAGAACGATAAATAGAGGAATCAAATCATGTGAAATGAGATGAAGATTTTCAAATAAAAGACCAAAGCATAAACCAGCTAATGAGCCTAAGGTCAATATAGGTAAGAATATACCACCAGGAAGACCAGAACCGTAGCACAACATACTCCAAATAAATCGGATGATAAAATAAGTTAGGGCAACCAGTAAAGTTGGTGATTTTCCAGCCATCGATATGATAAGTCCATTACCACCACCTAATAATTGAGGCGCATAATAACCTATTGGTAAAATAGCAAACACTAAATAAATAACATTTAAATACTGAGGTAATCTAAAAATACCTTCAAGTTTTTGATAAACCCATTGAATTCTTAAAATAATGACTTCATAATAATATCCCAAAAGTCCTAGGAAAATTCCCATAACTGGTAAAATCCAATATTGGTATAAACCAAGAGATGTTAAATGATTTGGAAATCCTAAAACGGGATGGAGACCAAAAATATTTAAAGAAATAAAATTAGCAACTAAACTGGCAACTAAAGCTGAAATCCATACCAATCTTGAAAAATGATGATAAACTTCTTCAACAACAAATAAAAGTCCTGCTATCGGAGCATTAAAAGCTGCTGAAAGTCCTGCCGCAGCACCACTTGCAATGAGAACTCGTTTTTCAACCCTACTTGATTTAAGCCATTTTGATAAGCCTTTGGCTGACATAGAACCTAATTGAATACTAGGACCTTCGCGACCCAGCATAAATCCCATTGAAATAGCAAGTACGCCAGCAATAAACTTTTTCCACAAGACACTCCACCAATTTGGATGAAGCATTCCTTTTAATTCCCCTTCAACATGAGGAATACCTGATCCTTTTATATCAGGTTCTGATTTTACAAGAAATCCAATAATAAAAGCAAAAATTAAACTAACAAAAATGATTAGTAATAAAAGCCAATGATTGTGATGGGATTGATGATAAATCTCAACAACTCTTTCAAATATTTTTTCAATTGATAACCTAAATAAACTCACAACTGTTCCAGAGACAAGACCAACCAAGAGTCCTGTCCAAACGAAACCTAAAATATTTTGTCTTGAAAAAGTAAATTCATTTCTATGATTTTCCATCTAACCTCACACTTTCTGTTACCTTCCATTGTATCAAAGAAATCAGTAACTTTCTAGCACATTTTAAAGACACTTAAAAATCTCTAACTTTTAAGGATAGAGATTTAAACTATTATTTTCGATACATCTTAAATTGTAAATACAGGTCATTATATATACCCAACCACTTATCACCAAGATTATCATATACTTCTAAGTGTTTTATTGTCTCTTGATCAGGATAAAATGCTTTATCACGCTTCACTTCATTTGGAAGCAATTCTTTGGCTTTTTCATTTGGTGTTGCATAGCCAATATACTCAGCATTCTGAGCAGCATTCTTTGGATCAAGCATAAAATTAATAAAAGCATATGCTTCTTTTTTATGTTTCATTGTTTTTGGAATGACGATATTATCAAACCATAGATTTGACCCTTCTTGTGGTAAAACATAATGAAGGTGTTTATTGGACGAAAGCATTTCACTTGCTTCGCCAGAGAAGGTGACACCTATAGCAGCATCTCCTTGAATCATATAACCTTTCATTTCATCAGCAACAATTGCTTTAACATTGGGAGTCAAACCTTGAAGGCGTTTTTCAACTTTGATTAATTCAGCTTGGTTCTTGGTATTTAAACTGTAGCCATAAGTATTTAAACCAATCCCCATTATTTCTCTAGCACCATCAACAAGCATAATTTGATTCTTATACTCACTATTCCATAAATCAATCCAATGTTTTGGAGGATTTTTGACTAATTGATCATTGTAAACAATTCCTACAGTTCCCCAAAAGTAGGGGATAGAATAGTCATTGTTAAGGTCAAAGCTTTTACCCAAAAATTCTGGACTAATATTTGATAGACCTTTGATTTTTGATTTATCCAATTTATAGAGTAAGTTGGCTTTTTTCATTTTATCAATGGTGTAGTCACTTGGAACTGCAATATCGTAGGTAGTTCCACCTTGTTTTATTTTGGTATACATGGCTTCGTTAGAATCAAATGTTTCATATTGAACTTGAATACCTGTTTCTTTTGTAAACTTTGTTAATAAGTCGGGATCAATATAATCCCCCCAATTATAGATAACAAGTTTATCGGACTGTGCAGAACTACCAGACTGTTTTTTCGTAACAACTGTTATCATAGTTAAGAAAAGAATAACTATGGTAATCCCTGCAAAAAAAGAATACAATTTACGCATTTCGTTCCTCCTTATCTTGAGAAATGAAATAATAACCTATCACTAATAAAATAGAAAATAAAAATACTATCGTCGAAAGTGCATTAATTTCTAAAGAAATACCTTGTCTTGCGCGTGAGTATATCTCAACTGATAACGTTGTAAAACCATTACCTGTTAAGAAGAAAGTAACTGCAAAATCATCTAAGGAATAGGTAAATGCCATAAAATATCCTGCAATAATTCCTGGAGTCAAATAAGGTAGCATTACTTCTTTTAACATCTGAAATTGATTGGCACCTAAATCAAAGGCAGCATTAATCATATCCTCGTTCATTTCTTTTAATCTTGGTAAAACCATAAGAACCACTATGGGAATAGAAAATGCAATATGACTAAGCAAGACGGATAACATGCCAAGAGGAAATTTCAACATTGTGAATAAAATAAGAAAAGACGCACCAATCATAACATCTGGTGAAACCATTAATACATTATTGGCTGATAAAGCAGCTGTTTGAAATTTTTTATTAGATTGATGAATAAATATAGCACCAAATGTTCCAATAATGGTAGCAATTAAAGCACTTAAAAAAGCTAAAATGAATGTTTCCATAAGAATAATCATCAAACGACTATCCGAAAACATATTTTTGTAATGACTAAAGGTTACCCCAGTAAAGTGGTTCATATCGCCACCTTTATTGAAAGAATAAAAAATTAAATAAAAGATAGGGATATAAAGGAGAGCAAAAACAATGGCTAAATAAATATTGGCAAATTTCTTCATTTACTTCTCTCCTTTGTTAACCACATTGTTAGTACCATTGCAAGAATTAAAACGACACCGATAGTTGACCCCATTCCCCAGTTTTGAGTTGTCAAAAAATGTTGTTCAATAGCTGTTCCTAAGGTAATAACGCGATTTCCACCAATTAATCGTGTTAACATAAACAAGCTAAGACTAGGTATAAAAACTGACTGAACACCACTTCTAACCCCATTCATCGATAATGGAAAAATAACTTTTGAAAATGTTTGAAGTTCATTAGCACCTAAATCTCTACTTGCATTAATAATATTATCATCAATATTATCCAAAGCATTGAAAATAGGTAAAATCATAAAAGGCAACTCAATATAAGCAGCCACAAAAATGAAAGAGAAATCCGTAAACAAAAGCTGTTTTGGACCAATTCCCATAAATGTCAAAAAATGATTAAAACTTCCTTCTTGACCAAATATTCCCATAAAAGCATATGCTTTCAAAAGTAAATTGACCCAAGTTGGTAAAATAATTAACATTAACCAAAGTTGTTTATGCTTTAATTGTCTCAAAAACAAAGCTGTTGGATAAGCAACACAAAGTGTCACAAGAGTAATTATGCCGGCATATAATATTGAATTGAAGCTCATTTTTAAATAAGTAAATGAACTAAAGAACACCTGATAATTACTGAATGTCAATTGTCCTTGAATATTGAAAAAAGATTTAAAAATTAAAAGGGCAACTGGTGCGACAACAAAGAAAAAGATCCATAAAATATAAGGAATTGAAAACAGATTAGAGGTTTTCTTCATTTCTTTCCTCCTCTATATAATTGATCAATCCGTCTTCATGATCTTCAGTATCAACATATTCCTCAATTCTGGCATCAAACTCTTCTTCTGTTTCATTTAACCTCATGATATGAATATCTTCAGGTGTGAAATCTAATCCAATCACTTCACCTTCTATGGCTTTGCGTGTTGAATGAATCATCCATTCATTGCCTAAATCATCATAAGCGATAATTTCATAATGTACCCCTCTAAAAAGTTGTGTATCGACTTTAACTTGTAGTTTACCTTCTTCTGGTAACGTAATCTGCAAATCTTCTGGTCTAATAACAACTTCAACACTTTCATTTGGTCTCATTCCACCATCAACAGATTCAAAACGTTTGCCATTAAATTCAACCAAGTAATCTTCGATCATTTTGCCATTAAGGATATTTGACTCTCCAATAAAATTGGCAACAAAATGATTGATAGGTTCATCATAAATATCAACTGGTGTTCCTGATTGAACTATCTCACCGTCATTCATAACAAAAATCCAATCACTCATAGCTAATGCTTCTTCTTGATCGTGTGTTACAAAAACAAAAGTAATTCCAAGACGTTGTTGCAGTTCTCTTAATTCATACTGCATTTCTGTTCGTAATTTTAGATCCAATGCTGAAAGAGGTTCATCTAATAGAACCACTTTAGGTTGATTTATAATGGCTCGTGCAATAGCAACACGTTGTCTTTGTCCACCAGAAAGTTTTTGAATTGATCGTTGCCCATAGCCTTCTAATTGAACCATTTTCAAGGCTTCTTCAACTCGATTTTTAATCTCATGTTTATTGATTTTTTTCAATTTTAGAGAAAAAGCCACGTTTTCAAAAACAGTCATATGCGGAAAAAGAGCATAATTTTGAAAAACGGTATGAATATCTCTTTTATTAATGGGAACATCATTGATGCGTTTACCATCTAGTAAGACATCACCAGAAGTCGCTTCTAAGAGACCCGCAATAATATTTAAAATGGTTGATTTCCCAGAACCTGATGCTCCAAGTAATGTATAGAATTTTCCTTCTTCTAGTTCAAAATTAATATTATTTAAAACTTTGGTACCGCTATCATCAAAAGTCTTACTAATATTTCTAAATTCAATAATGGGTTGGCTCACTATTGCTTTCCTCCAACTTATTTTTCACCAATAATTCTAACTTCTGGCTCTAGACGAATTCCAGAGTTAGTTTCGACTGTTTTTATAACATGTACAATTAATTGTTCATAGTCATTTGCTGTTCCATTATCGACATTAATCATAAAGCCAGCATGCTTTTCTGAAACTTCAACACCACCAATTCGATGGCCTTTTAATTGTGATTCCATAATCAACTGCCCAGCAAAATGTCCCACTGGTCTCTTAAAAACAGAACCACATGAAGGATACTCAAGAGGTTGTTTTAATTGACGAAGATGATTTAAGCGTTTCATCTCTTGCGTAATTTGATCATAATTACCAGGTCTGAGAGCAAATTTTGCTGAAATAACAACATCTCCAGTGGATTGAATAACAGAATGACGATAACCAAATGCCATATCTCTGGCTTGAATGGTTTTTATGTCTCCTTCAGGTGTCAATACTTGAGCAGATAACAAAATATGAGCAATTTCCCCACCGTAAGCTCCTGCGTTCATGTAAACTGCACCACCAACACTTCCAGGAATACCACATGCAAATTCAAAACCACTTAAACTATTAAATCTGGCAACACGGGTAGTTTCAATTAAATTTGCTCCAGCTTCTGCCTCAATAGTATACCCATTAACTTTGACAGTATTTAATTTATCAAACATAATCACAAAGCCACGAATGCCACCATCACGAACAATGAGATTACTTGCATTACCAAGTACCATCCAAGGAATATCATTTTGATTAGCATATTTTACTAATCTCACAAGCTCAAATCGATTTCTTGGAAATGCCAAAAAATCTGCTGGGCCTCCAACTTTAGTATAAGTATAATTTTTTAAGGGTTCATTTTCCCTGATATCAATACCATTTAGGGAATCATTTAAGTATGTCATTTTTTTCTCTTCTTATTCTTTTCGTTTTAGCACAAAGCCGTAAATATTATATCAAAATTTAGAACAAATAACGATAAAGTCCTTCATCTTTTTAACAATTATTTTGAAAAAATCTTTATTTAAGTTTGCAGTTATACAAAATTTTCTGAAAAAACAAATACATATAAAAGCCATCATATGGACCATTCTATTTGACTTGTCATTAATATATAAATATTTTATGAAATTGTCATATTATTTATGATAAATTTTAGGAAAAATAGGATTGACACACAAAAGGTTAATCCGTATAATGATTGTTGTTCTTTTGTTTTATTTGATTAATACAATAGAATTAAAAAAATTACTATAAAAGGAGAGATGAAATGAAATCATTATCAAAACTTGTAGCAACAGGGTTACTTGCTATTGCCTTCCTTGGATTAGCCACAAAGACAACACAGGCCGAGGAAAATGACTGGGGTTATGATCATCAGTTTGATAACTGGGAAAGACCTTATAAACTTCCAAACTGGTATGATGCTAGTGATGATCAATATGAAACATTACCTTCTGGACAAATTAACGAAGATGGTTATGATCATAAATACGATACTTGGGAAAGACCTTATAAATTACCAACATGGTATCTCAATGGTAGATTTGGTATTGAATAATACCATTTTCGACAAACTATTCCTTATAAAAACGACTTAAAAACCATTACAAGATAAATGTAATGGTTTTATTCTTTTCGCTTTACAGTTGACGAATCAATTTTTTCTAAAAACTGATATAAAGGAATCCCTTTGATTTGTAAATCATGCGGTGCAATATCAGATAATGGCACTAAAACAAATGCTCTTTCAGTCATAAAAGGATGTGGTACTTTCAAAGTAGGTTTAGATATTAGTTCATTACCAAATAGTAAGATATCAATATCAATAGTACGAGGACCCCACTTTTCATGACGAACGCGATCAAGATCAACTTCAATTTTTTGACAGTACTCTAGTAACTCTAGTGCATTCAATTCTGTTTGGATTTGACAGACTAAATTGAGAAAATCATCTTGATCCGTTTTCCCCCAAGCCTCAGTAACATAAAAGGGGGAAATGAGTTTTAAATGGGTCTTTGGCAATCCAGCAATTTGGTCTAAGGCAGATTTTAAATAATATTCTTTATTACCAAGATTTGAACCTAAACCTAAATAAACTATCGTCATCTTGTTCTCTCCAAGGCAATTCCTACACTATCATAATGTCCTGCAATAGGTGGATTTTCTTTTCTAATTTTTATATTTATTGATTCAATTTTTAAAAATTGTGAGAATAAGCGATCACAAATTGTTGCTGCTAATTTTTCTAAAAGATGATATTGTTTTTCTTCTGTAATGTGTCTAACGGTTTCAAAAACTTCACCATAGTGAACAGTATCTTCAACATCATCTGAAATGGAAGCCGCTTTTAAATCAACAGTTAAATCTAAATCAATGACAAAAATTTGACCAAGCTTATTTTCCTCAGATAATGCACCATGATACCCGTAAAAGCGACATCCTTCTAATAAAATATGGTCCATTATTTCTCCTTCATTATTTGGCTAATGACATTAACCATGTCAACATTCAGTTCAACATTGTGAACACGTACAATTTGACATCCTTTAGAAATGGCATAAGCACTTAGTGCAGCTGTTCCCAAATCTCTATCTAATGGCTGACGATTTCCACCTAAAAGATAATTAACCGTACGTTTTCTTGAAATACCAAACAACACAGGATAACCCAAATTCGTAACTTTTTCCAATTCGCGAAGCAACTGAATATTATCTTCTTCATTTTTAGCAAAACCAAATCCTGGATCAACCCAGATATTTTCTTTTTTGACACCAGCTTCTAGTGCAACTTTTGCACGTTTGTCTAAAAACTGACAAACGTCTTGAGTCACATTTTTATAACCTTCATGTTTTTGGTTATGCATTATCATAATAGGAACATCTTTTTCTGCTGCTAATGCAAACATATCGTCATCATACAAACCAGCCCAAACATCATTTAGAATATCTGCTCCTGCTTCTAATGCTGCTTTTGCAGTTATTGTTTTATAGGTGTCAATGCTAATTAAAATATCAAATCGTTTTTTGATTGCTCTAATAATTGGAACAACCCTTGCAATTTCAACTTCAGCTGGTACAAATTCTGCACCAGGTCTAGTTGATTCCCCACCAACGTCTATAATTTTAACACCTTCGGCAATCATTTTTTCAACTTGTTTAAGTTGTTCATCAATGGATTGATAAAACCCTCCATCTGAAAAAGAATCTGGTGTAACATTCAAGATTCCCATCACACAGGCATTTCCATCAACTTTGTGGCGACCAATAAACATATAAACTCCTTATTTAATTAAACTCATAACTTCTTGTCTTAATGAATCATTTGATTGGTAAAGTCCTTTTGCAATTGTTGTGATCGTTTTGCTTCCAGGTTTTTTAATGCCACGCATTGTCATACACATGTGTTCAGCTTCAACCATAACATAGACACCTTGCGGATTTAGTGCTTGATCTAGAGCATCGGCTATTTGTTCTGTAAGTCGTTCTTGCAATTGAGGTCTTTTACTAGCCACTTCAACTGCACGTGCTAATTTGCTAAGACCTGTAACTTTTCCATCTTGTGGCAAATAAGCAATATGGACCTTCCCATAAAATGGAACTAAATGGTGTTCACACATGGAATAAAAAGGAATATCCTTGACAAGAACCAGATTTTCATAATCTTCTTGAAAAAGGGCCGTAAATTCGTTTTTAGGATCCTGATGTAAGCCAGAAAACATTTCCAAATACATGTTTGAAACTCGCTTTGGAGTGTCTTTCAGTCCTTCTCTCTCAGGATCTTCTCCTAAAGCCTCTAAGAATTGATATATTGCAGCTTCCATTTTCTTTTGATCTGCCACATTAGTCTCCTTTATTGTCATTAATTATTATTCTTTTTTAACCAATATTGTCTAACTTCTGATATAAAATACAAAGATCCTGTAATCAGATAAAAATCAGTTTCTGAATCCTCTTGGTAAGATTTCAACCAATCTTGAAACTGAGTTACTTTTCGATACTTTTGTGGGTATTGGTCTAAGGCAACTGCTCGTGGATAATGAAATGAAGTTACTGTCAGTTCACCAATTTCTTCAAGCATTGCTAACATATCATCAATTGGTTTAGTATTTATTGCTGAAAAAAGAATATGAATTTTTTTATCAGAATAATCGTTTTGCATAACTTTAACAAGTGCCTCAACACTTTCACGATTATGAGCACCATCAATCATTAAATGACTGCTTAGTAGTTCTGTACGTCCCAACCAATGGCTCTTTTCAAGTCCAAGTTTAATCAAATCTGCTGATAATTTTGGAAAATCCTTGTTTAAAAGTAAACAAGTCATAATGACTAAACTGGCATTAATCATTTGATGTTTTCCTTTCATATCAAGAACAATATTAGTTATTCTAAAATTTTTATATTCAAAATCAAAACCGTTATCACGACTTGTTATAAAAAAATCTTTATCAAATTGATATGTGGGACAAGACTTCTCATTTGCTTCAGTTAAAAAAACCTTTTCTACTGATTGTTTTTCGGTTGCAAAAATAAATGGCTCTCCAGCTGTTAAAACTCCAACTTTTTGATGAGCTATTTCTTGGTAAGTTTTTCCTAAAATATCTTGATGATCAAGTCCTATAGACGGACAAATGACTGCCTTTGCATGAAAAACATTAGTAGAATCATATAAACCTCCAAGACCAGCTTCTATGAATGCAATATCAACTGGATGAACCTTTCCAAAGTAATAACACATCATAACCGTTATAATTTCAAATTCTGTTGCAGGTTCAAAGCCGGTTTCTATTGGTAATCTTTCTACTATTGGTTTAATGTGATTAGCTAAAAATACCAAATCTTCTTTTGAAATCATATTGCCATTAAGACTAATACGCTCTCTAAAATCCATAATGTATGGAGAAGTAAAGCTTCCAACTTCATATCCTACACTAGAAAATATCGTTTGAAGGTAATTAACAGTCGATCCTTTACCATTTGTACCGACAACATGAACTGCTGTTAACTGTTGATGAGGATTACCAAGTTCATTGAGCAACCATTTTACTCTTTCGATACCTGGCTTTATTCCAAATTTTAATTGCGAATGAATCCAATCTAGGACTTCTTCATAAGTCACTTTGACACTTCCTTTTAATTAATAAACCTATTATATCATAGAACTAATCAAGACATTATTCCATTAGTTCATTTTGCTTTATAGACTTGCCCTCCAAAAATTGACCAATCGCAAATAAGAAAATAGCTATCCAAATAAGTAAAAAGCCAAGAAATGAGGACTTATCAAAAGGCTCTTTAAAGATAGAAACTGCAATACAGAGTTGTATCGTTGGATTGATGTACTGAATAAATCCTATTTTATTTAAAGGTGCTCTTTTGACACCTTCTGCAAATAGCAATAGGGGAATGGCAGTTACAATTCCAGAAAAAGCCAAGAGAATATTTTCAGTAAAAGTATAGTGACTAAGAGGAGTTTTACTAATAACTAAAATATAAAATAAAGCTAATGGTAAAATGATGATTGCTTCAACTAACATTGAAGCATCGCTAGATAACGTCACATTTTTTTTAATCAAACCATAGATTGAAAAAGATAGAGCCAAAATCAAAGAAACAAAAGGCACATGTCCTGTTTGAAAAACAAGATAAGCAACACCACAAAAGGCCAGTAGAACTGATAATTTTGCTGCCAAAGAAAGTTTTTCTTTTAAAAAGATAATAGAGAGCAAAACAGATGCTAACGGCATCATATAATAGCCTAAGCTAGCTTCGGTAGCTTGTCCATGTCCAACTGCCCAGATGTAAGTTACCCAATTGATTGAAATAAATATACCAGCCAATAAAATTGAAAAACTAGCTTTTTTAGAAGACGATAATGTTTTCATCTGACTCTTAAAAAACTTTGTCCTGTTTGAAATTAATATATAGAATGACATGGTTACAAGAGTCCAAACAATTCGATAAGAAAAAGATTGATAAGCTTCTACATGTGATAGTAATTTCCAATAAAGAGATAAAAATCCCCAAAGTAAATAACTTAATAACGCAAATAATATCCCTTTTGTTTCTTTAGACAACTTGTACACCTTTCTTATCAATATCTAATATTTCTAAATCCCCATTTAAATTTAACTGTTCAATCTTAGTTTTTAATTGGTCTACTTTAGACTTTTCAATAAGTATCATTAATGTTGGACCAGCTCCTGAAAGGTATATTCCATAGGCTCCACTAGCTTTAGAAAGATCTCTTACAGTATTAAATTCTTTAACTAATTTTAAACGATATGGTTGATGAAATTGATCCTGCTCAATTGCTTTACCAGCTAATACAATATTACCAGACATTAATGCAGCTACCACTACATTTGCTGTTGAAGAAGCAAGGACCGCCTCTTTATAATCAAGTGATTGAGGCAAAACTTGTCTAGAGTCACTAGTCTTTAATTCATAATTTGGAATATAAGCCAATAATGCGGTTTCTGGAAAGTCCGTTTTGATATATTGTACCCTTTCATTACAATATTGTGAAATGACTAAATTACCAAGTAAAGCGGGAGCTACATTATCAGGATGACCTTCAATCTTTGTAGCTAGGTTCAACTTTTCATCAATTGATAAGTTAAGATTACCTAATTGGTTTGCTAATTCAATACCAGCTACTATGACACTAGAAGACGAGCCCAATCCTCTTGCTAAGGGAATTGATGACGTCATTTTCAAATAATGAGGTCTTAAATTGGGTTCAATTTGGAGTGCAGTCGAAATTAATAAATTAGTAGCATCATTAGGCACTCCTTTTAAATCATGTTCAATATACCATTCTTTACTTTCTTTAATGACATCAATTTCTAGGTATAAAGTAACAGCTAAACCTACTGAATCAAAACCTGGACCAATATTTGCGGATGTTGCAGGAACTCTTATTTTCATCTTGTTTCACACTTCTCTTTTTATTTCTTATGCTTCAATCACATTAAATACATTTAATAATTGAATATCTTCATTTTCATTGATATGTTTTTTTAATTGCTCTACTTGTTTTTTTGACATTTCATGAGTTATGATAACCACTCTAGCAAGTTGGTTAGTCCCTTTTTCCTGTAAAATTTGTTCAAATGAAATGCCTTCAACTTTAAACCATGACGCAATCTTCATAAATTGGCCACTTAAGTCTGGTGTTTCAAAAGCAAAATAATACTGTTTCTTTACCTCAGTTTGACTTTCAATTCCACTAACAATAGTTTGATCTAATCTATTAAAATGATCTACTGGTAAATGATTATGAACTTGTTTTGCAATTGTCATGATATCAGACAATACTGATGTTGCTGTAGGCATCTGACCAGCACCAGCACCGTAATACATTGCATTTCCAATACCATCAGATTCTATAAAAATGGCATTCATAACATCATCGACACTAGCTAATGGATGTTTAACAGAAATAAAAGTTGGAACAACTTCTGCTTCAAGACCATTATTACCTTCTTCTATATGGCCTACTAACTTAATTACATAACCCAATTGTCTTGCAACAGAAACATCTTCCTTAGTAATTGACGGTATTCCTTGATGACTTATTTCGTTAAATGGAATTCTCATACCAAAAGCAAACTGACATAAAATAGCTAATTTATAAGCCGCATCAATGCCTTCAACATCATTTGTTGGATCACTTTCCGCATAACCTAATTCTTGAGCTTTAGAAAGTGCTTGATCATATGACCAATTTTCTTCAAACATTTTTGTTAGCATAAAATTGGATGTCCCATTCAAAATACCTAATAATTTTGTAATATGATCTGAGGCATAAGCACTTGCTAAAGTTCTTAAAATTGGAATGCCGCCAGCCACAGCTGCTTCATAATAGAGACCAACATTATTTTCTTTTGCGCATTTTTCAAGTTCTTGACCATGAAGTGCAATTAAATCTTTATTTGCAGTAACAAGATGCTTTTTTGCTCTCAAGATTTTCATTAGATAAGATTTGGCAGGATCAATTCTTCCCATTAATTCAACAACAATTTGTATTGTGGGATCATTTACGATTGAATCGATGTTGTCAACTAATGTAAAACCAAATTGTTCTGCTGCATTTTCATTAAAGGTATTTTTTTGTCTCACCAAAACTTTTGAAATTTTGATTTCTTCTCCAACAAACTGAGTCATTTGTTTTTTTTGTTGGTTAATCATAATTGGTAAACCACTAGCTACTGTTCCATAACCTAATATTGCAATATTGATACTCATAATAACTCCTTGGCTAAACAAACATTAATATTCAGATCATAAAAATGTATAATTAATAACATTATACCATTAAACACTATTCTATATTCTTTAAGCACACTATTTTTTTAGAAATTCCAAACATTTTCTTTATTCTTGCTTTTTGATATGTCATTAAATGTAATACATTTTTTCTAATATAATGATAATATTGTTTAAAAAAATGATACAATATTACTACTATAAATTAATAAGGAGATAAATATGGCAAATAGGAGTCATCGTCGTCAAAAAAGGAAAGGCCTTGCTATCTTAAACTGCTTTCTATTAGTCTTTTGTGTTCTATTTGTTGGAGTACTCATTTATCATTATAAAAGTAACTCCATTAATCATACTGTTAGAGAATTCACTCAAGTTATGACAAAACAGTCAAAAAAAAGTTCTCACAAAGGTGAATCAAAAAAAGTAACAAATAGTAATAAGAAGGGCTCTAGTCCAAAACAAGTTTGGCAAAAAGCAAGTGATCCTTTAAAAGTACCAATACTAATGTATCATGCCGTCCATGTCATGGGACAAGAAGAAAAAGCTAATGAAAATCTTATTGTTTCTCCAGACACTTTTGAAAGCCAAATTAAAGCTCTTAGTCAAAATGGTTATTACTTTTTAACACCTGAAGAAGCCTTTAGGATTCTTAGTAAAAATGAAAAGCCAAGTCATAAATATGTATGGCTTACATTTGATGATAGTATGATTGACTTTTACAATGTTGCCTACCCAATTCTAAAAAAATATAAAGCAAAAGCGACTAATAACGTTATCACTGGTTTGACACAATCTGGGAGTAAAGGTAATTTAACAATCACACAAATGTTAGAAATGAAGAAAGACGGAATGTCTTTTCAAGATCATACTGTTAATCATCCTGATTTATCCCTTCAATCAGACACCGTTCAAAAAAACGAATTAAAAGACTCAAAAGTTTATCTGGATGAACAACTCCATCAAAATACAATCGCTGTTGCATATCCTTCTGGTCGCTATAATGATTCTACACTAAACATTGCTCAAAGTTTGAATTATAAACTTGGTGTTACAACTCATGAAGGATTAGCTTCAGTTTCAGATGGTTTATTATCTTTAAAACGAATTAGAATTCTCCCAACGACTTCAGCACAACAATTATTAGAAACAATCCAATAAAAAAAACAGTTTTAATTAACTGTTTTTTTATTGGATTTGGTAAATCCTATCAGATACTAAAGATAATAATTCGACATCATGTGAAATTAAGATAACAATTTTTCCTTCTTGTTTTAAATCTATTAACAATTTAGCAACTGCCTTCATTTGCAGCAAGTCTAAACCACAACTTGGTTCATCAAAAATAAAAATCTCTTTATCCGATAATAAACTTGCAGCAATCATGAGTCTTTGTTGTTCACCACCAGATAAAGTCATCGGATGTTTTTCTTTTAAAGCATGTAAATTCAATGTTTCCAAGATAGCATCCGTATTTGGATGAGGCTTATGCCCTAAATTGACTTCATTAATAACACTATCTGCAACTAATTGTAATTGAACTTCTTGCATGACAAAAGCAGTCTTTTGTAATCTTTCTTTTTGTGACAGGGACTTTCCGTCAAACATAAAATGTGCGTTTTTATCTTCTAACAAACCAGAGAGATAATTTGCTAATCTTGATTTACCGATTCCGTTTTTACCAATTATCGAAGTGATTTGACCTTTTTTAAAACTCAATTTTTGATAGCTTTGAAGTAAATCCTGTCCGGCTTTAACTGCTAATTGACTTATGACATACTCATCATCTTTAAAGTAAAATTGAGCACACATTTTATCCTTTTTATAATCCCAAATCGCTGGTATCTTAAATGCTCTTAAACCTAATTCTTTTCGTTCTTTGTTTTCTAAGCTAAGTAAGTCATTTATCGAAAATTGACGATTTAAAACACCATTTTCAAAATAAAGAAATTCATCAGCAACATCGATTAAATAATTGAGTCTATGTTCAGCTATTATGACAGATATCCCTTGAGATTTTAAATAATTAATTTTTTGTTTGACAATCTCACAGCCATCATGATCTAAATTAGCTGTAGGTTCATCTAAAATAATTAAGGCTGTTGACTGCATAATTGCTGTTGCAATAGCTACTAATTGTCTTTGACCTCCTGATAAAGAACGTAATTGACGATTTAATAAATCCTCAATATGAAATTCAGATAACAGTTGATTGAGTTTTTTCTCAATCTGATATGTTGACATTCCTTTATTTTCACAAGGAAAGACTAGCTCATGTTTTACCCTTTCATAAAAAAATTGACTAGAGGGGTTTTGAAAGACACTCGCTACATCATTAGAAAGCACCTCGACACTATCTTCACCAATTCTATGACTGAGAACTCTGAGAAAACCTTCAATTTGACCTTGAAAATAATCTGGAATGAGACCATTTATTAATTTTAAAAAAGTAGATTTACCTGAACCTGACTTTCCACATAAAACATATACTTTTCCTGGATTTAACTGAATATCATTTATCAGACAAGATACCTTATCTTCCCTTTGATATGTAAAAGATAAGTTTTCAGCACTTAGGAGAACGTCAGCATCATGATAATTGTAACTAGAATCCAAATCTGTACACCCCAATCTTTCCAGCTAAATGATGATTGATAATAATTTGTTGATTGATTTTTAATGGCTAAGCCTTTTGTTAATGTAGACAATGTTAAATCACGACTTTTTCTCAATAATGACATCAGCAAAGGTACAAGTAAAAATTCAAAATAACTTTTTGGATGAAAAAGAATATCTCTTTTATGTAGAAAAATACTCCTAACTTTTAAAGATTGATGAATGATTCTAGTTTCTTCTTTTATGGAAGGTAAAAATCGTAACATCACTGCAAAAGTTAATAAGACCGTTTCAGGAAAATGTAGTTTTCGAAGACCATGAACTAATTCATAAGCACTAGTAGTTTTAATCAAAATACTGGCTGCTATACAACAAGGTAAAATATAGGTGGCAACAACGATAAAAATAGAAATTGGTCTAACCATAAAAAGTGGCAATTTATCCCAAAAGAAACTTGTAAGAACTATAAACAATAGAGCTTCTGCGTAATGTTTGGCCGTTTTTTGACTACCCATTAAAAATAAAAATACAGTCATAACACTTCCAATCATCAAAAGAATGAATGAATGTGTTCTCAACAAGAATGTGAGATTGGCTAATACTAAAAGTAATAATTTTGTTCTAACATCTAATTTCATGAAATCATCCCTGATTTTAGAAAATGTTTTTTTAGTAATGAGTTTCCAAATAAACCACCAAGAAGAGCTCCTACAACCACTGTAAAGATGAACCAGGAAATTGTTGAAAGGTTAAAATCCAACATGACTTTATTGACATAAGACATATCCTTTCCCTTATCAAGAAGTGATTGAATGTAGATATCTTTTAAAATCCACATTAAAATAATAGGTCCACTATTAGCAAATGAAAAGACAATAAAAGAAAATAAATTAATCCACTTGGATTGGTATTTCCCTAAGAAAGCAATGCAGTCAGCTATAAGTCCAAAAATAATAGCTGGAAGAACAGCCGCAAAAAAATGTCCTGTCAGGAAGAAAAAGATCCCCATAATAGTCCCTAAGATTGTAATAGCTCCAAATTTTTTAACTTTTGCTATCATTAGCAAATATACTGTTCCAGAAAGAAGTGCTGCAAATGCAGGAGCATAAAACATATTTCCAGATTTGTCGAAAGGAATACCAAGTAATGTACCTATACCAACACAAATAAAATATAAGGCAGAAAGTGCTCCAATTGTCATAATATCATTAACTTTCAATTTGTTCATTTTCTCGTATTACCTCTTCAAGTTTATTTTGATTTAATGTTAAAATCTTATCAGCTACAGATAAAGTTGATGCTCTGTGACTAATAATAATAACTATGCCTTTACAGTATTTATTAACTACCTTCAAAAATCTAGCTTCATTTAGAGAATCAAGATTTGCGGTTGGTTCATCAAAAAGATAACAATCAGCATCCTTAATCAAGGCTCTTAAGATTTCTAGTCGTTGCTTTTCACCATCAGAAAATACGATTTTACCATCTAAAACAGTATCTAAACCATGTGGTAAAGATAATAATTTGTCCGTCAAATCAAGATCAGATGCCATCTCAAAAATAGCTTGATCACTGATTTTATTATTAGCAAAAACAAGGTTTTCTCTAAGGGTTTGATGAAACAATTTAGGGACTTGTGGAACAAAGGCAATTTTATTTTGAAGCTTTCTAGGATCTAATGTTTCTATTTCAAAATCATTTAAATAAAGATTCCCTATTTGCTTATCATACCATCTCATTATGAGTTTCATAATAGTGGTTTTACCAGCACCAGATTGTCCTTTTATCCCAATAATAATTGGTTTTTCTACAATAAGATTAAGATTTCTTATCACATCTCTTGATCTATTAGGATAAGAAAACGTAACATCTTCAAAAATGATAGATTTCATTTGATCAAGTTGGTGATGTCCTTTTTTGATAGGCATTACTTCTTCTACTATTTTTAGTATATGTTCAGCTGCGTTTAAAGCTTTTTTTAACCCTAAAGGTAATCGACTCAATTCTAAAAATGGTGCAAAAGAAGACGTAAAAACAATTACTAATATAATACCATTTTCAAGGTTAATATGACCAGTATTGATTCCTATTAAAACGACTATTGAGAATACTAATAACGAGATAGCTAAACAAAAATAAGTGATAACTTGTTGAATATAATGAATTGTTGATAAGTCTCTCTCAGAATGATTTACTTTTTGACTCTTCTGAAGGATTTCAGAGAATCTTCTTAATTCCCAATGGAATTGCACTAAATCATACATCCCATTTAGAGAATCAATAAACACATTGACATACTCTGCTTTTTCTTTTTGGAGTTTTTTTATTTTAGGAGTCAGACGTTTAGCATAAGTGCTGGAATTAAAAATGCTATTACAAAATAGGATGACAGACTAATAAAAGAAAGTAACAAACTAAACTGTCCAAAATACAAAAATATGAGTAAAGCTGATAAAAAAGCCGTACAAATTGGAGCCAGTGTGTGCGCAAAAAAGATTTCCATTGCTTCAATATCTTCGCTAATCATTTTAAAAAGCTCACCACTATTTTTTGTGTCAAGTATAGCAGGTATTTTCCGACGCAATGCCGAAAAAATATCTCTACGATATTTAGCCAAAACTTTAAAAACAACATAGTGACCAAAAAATGTTCGCCATAACGACACAAACCTCTTGAAAAAGCTAAAATAACTAAAATAGAGAGGCTTATGACAGAGATTGAATTTTCTTTTATAGCATCAAGACCCAACATGACAAGAAAAGAGGGGATAAAGATGCTGACGATAAATCCCAATATTGCAAACAAAATTGCCAAAGCTAAGAAAGGAACTAAGGATTTTATTCCCATAATCTGTTTTAACATTGTTTTAAATGAATTGTTAGTTTGTTTTCGCATCTAAACTCTCCTCCAATCGTTCTTGCCAATCTGCCAAATCTCTGAAGCTTGATTGTGTTCGATATAATTGATTTGCTGTCGAACAAATTTGTGAATGATTAGGATCAAAATAAATAACATGATTCATTTCTTTAATAAGTCTAGTCTTATGAGTGATAAAAACGACGATAGCTTTTTTTGAGATTAATTTTATGATTTTTAAAAGACTTTGTTCAGTCTCTGAATCCACACTAGATGTCACCTCATCAAATATATAGAGTGATCTTTTTGCAAGAAGTGCTCTGACACATAATAATTGCTGTCTTTGCCCCGTTGATAACTGTGTCCCATTTTCACCCACATTTGTGTCTATCCCATCAGGTAATTGCCATATAAATTGAAGTAACTGATGATCTTCCAGCCATTTGATTAATTGTGATTTTGTCATCTCACTCCCTAATGTTAAGTTAAAATAGATACTTTTATTGAACAAATATGAATTATTTGAAACACAAATGATTTCCTGACAAATTTGCTCTCTTGAGAAATAACTGATATCTTGATCACCCAAAAATATTGTTTTTTCTGGAATAACTTGATTTCCTTGTAATAATTGAGAAAGTGTTGACTTTCCTAATCCAGATTTTCCAACTATTGCTGTTATTTTTCCTCTTTCAAATTTTACATTTAGTCCATTAATTAATACCGTTTCATCATATTGAAAACTAAGCTGTTTAATCAAAACATTATCAAAGCTTTTTAGGTGGCATTCTTCAGTTTTTTCTTTGAGCACTTCTGAATCTAGGAATGAAAAAATCCTATCAGCTATTTTGGTATTCATCATAACAAGGTGCATTCCGTAACTTTGTTCTCTTATGGGAACAAAAAATTCTGTCGCTAATAGGATAAAAAATAGAAAGTGGCCGAGGGAAAGTTGCAATTGACTAACAAAAATCGCCTCAGTGAAACCAGACAACCCAATGCCTAAATACATAACGGCATCCATATATCCGACAGCTTGTAATTGGAATGCTAAAAGTTGCATTGTTGCTTTTCGAAATGCTTCTGCTTTTTTTAATAAACTCAATTTCGTATCTTTCATCCACTTGATAAGAATAAAGCGTATTTAATCCTTCTAAATCATCCATAAAAAGATTACCCACATCCATATAGGTTTGCCAATAATGTTTCATAATCTTTTGTGATCGTTTCTGCATTAACTTAATAGAAATTGGTATTAATGGTAATATCACTAAAAATATAATGCCTCCTAGTGGAAAAATCAAGATCACAATGACTAGTATTGTTAGACAATTAAATAGTGTTCTTAGTGATGACGAGAGATAATGCGAATAATAAGTATCTAAACTATCTATTCCTTGTGAAACAAGATTATAGATATCTGCATTTGTCTTTGATGAAAATGATGAATACTTCTTTTTAAAAGATTCTAAAAATGATTTTTTTAAGTGATCACGCGCATATTGAGATAAGATGCCTTGTAGATTTTTGGCAAATAATGAAATAATAAAACCAATTATACTTATTCCAAAAAGCAATATAGCATGTTTTAATACATTAACGTGTTGATGATGAACGAAAGCATTAAAAAGTTGAGCAATAATATAAAAACATATAATTCGTGATAAAAATTGGAACCACGCTAATAATGAAGCCCAATAAAGATAATGCATTTTAGGTTTCACTAAATGTTTGAGTTTTTTTAAAATAGTCCTTTTTAATTATGTTGAATACTCTTTATTTTCAAGAGTCATTAATTGAGTATCCTCTCTAAACCTCCCGATATCAGGAGGATGTTATTATTATTTTTTTCCTTTATAGTCAATAATAGGTAAATTGACGTTAAATATCGTTTCGATAAACTGTTCATCAATTGAGTCAGTCTTTAAATTTCTTGAAAGACATTTACCGTTTTTTAGACCGATAACAGTATCTGAAAAAGTGATGGCTTGATTTATATCATGTAGAATCATCAATATAGTGATTTTAAATTCTCTATTTATTTTTTGGATGAGTTTTAGAAAATCTATTTGATATTTCATATCCAGATAGGTCGTTGGTTCATCTAATATTAATATCTCTGTTTTTTGTGCTAAAGCTAAAGCTAACCAAACGCGTTGTTTTTCTCCTCCAGATAATTGACTAAAAAAACACGTTTTTAAGTTTTGAAGTTGAGTAACTTCAATTGCCCAATTGTTATTTTCCAAATCATTTTTATTTAGTCTTTGAAAAATTGATTTTTTAGCCTGATGTCCTAGACTTACCAGATCAAAAACAGTTATATTATCGATATTTTGATGATATTGCTGAACTGAAGCCACCATATGTGAAAATTCTTTCAATTTGAGAGTCTCTATATTATTTTGGTGAATCAAGGCACTCCCCATCTGACTTTTTAAATTCTTCGTTAGTATTTGAAAGAGTGTTGATTTACCTGAACCATTTGCACCAATAAATGTTGTAATACTACCTTTTAAAATTTTGAAATTGATGTCTTTTAAAACCCTTTTATTTGGATAGGCATAAGCCAAATGTTCTGCTACTACAATAAAGTCTTCTGACATTATTCCCATTTACTCCTTGTTAGTAATAAAATAAAAATTGGTCCACCAATAATATTCATTATCATTATAGGACTGATTTCAAGAGGATAAAAAATAGATCTTCCAATTGTATCTGCTAAGAGAAAGAGAAAAGCTCCACATAGACCATAAAAAGGGATTAAATAATGGAAACGATTTCCTATTATTAACCTGCCAATATGCGGTACAATCAACCCTAAAAAGGAAACTAAGCCAACTAAAGCAGTTGCTAGTGCTGCAAGGAGAACTGCTAAAAAAGAGACCTTTAATCTTAACTTATTAGTGTTAACACCAAGTGAGCTCAATAATTTGTCATCAAACATCAAAAATTTGCAATTCTTGATTTGTGACAGAGAAAGTAAGATCACACATAAAATAATAGGTGCAAACCAATGAATATCGTGCCAAGTTTTCTGACTTAGTGTTTCCATCATTAAAGCTGACTTATTTGATCTTGTAATACTTGATAAAGAGGTTAAAAATTGACCTAAACCAATTAAAAAACTATTCAATGCAATACCAACTAACAATAGCTTAATGGCACTAAAATGATGTCGCCATGCAAAGAAAGTAATCACCAGAAAGGTTAATAAGCCACCAATAAAAGCAAAAACACTACCAAACAGATAAGATTCTGGAAATAATAAGCTTGCTAGTAAAGCCATGACATTTGCGCCACTACTAATTCCAATTAATCCTGAATCTGCCAAATCATTTCTTAGAGATACTTGTATAAGTGTCCCAGAAATAGCATATGCTGAACCTGTCAAAAGGGAAACTAATATTCTCGGAAATCTAATATCATAGATAATAGCAACGTCACGATTATAAGTTATAAATAGGCCTTTTAAAATAGTGACAAAAGAAAGTTTTAAACCACCAATAGTCATAGCATAATAAATTAGCATAATGAGTAAAATTGGCAAAATGATAAAAGCTAACAGTGTTTTATTTACTTTAGTAAAGTAATTCATAAACCTTCCTTATTTTTCATTAAAATACTTTGATAAGTCTAACATAGCCTCTTTATAATTTAGTTTTGCACTCATCCCAAATAAATGATTGTCTAAATCATAAACTTTATTATTTTTCACAACATCAAAATGTTGCCAAATGTCATTTTCTTTAAATTCTGAATGAAACATTTTTTTACTTTATCTGGCATATCATGTGACGTTCGTAGAATAATATCAGGTTTTTGTGATAACATCGCTTCTAGATTAACAGTTAAAAATTCCTTGTCATCAGAATTAAAGAAATTTTCACCACCGGACAATTCAACAAGATTACCAACATAAGATTGATTAGTAGCAACTAAGTAACTACCAGGTAACCCCATCAATATCAGTACTTTAGGTTTGCTTTTAGGATAATGTTGTTTTTTAAATTTTTGGTAGAATTGTTGATAGTCACGAACCAACTTCTTAGATCTTTTTCACGATCATACTGATGGCCTAAATCCAAAATGGATTGAAACATTCCTTCTACACTTGTCAAATTTAAAAAACCATAATTAACCTTTATTGTTTTATATTTTGGTTCCAAATCATCCTTAAGAGAAGAAGGACTTAGCACTAAATCGGGCTTTAATGAAGAAATAACCTCCATATCTGGATTCATCGGTAGACCAACTCGTTTAACATTTTCATACCTTTTCGGTAAGCGATAGGCTTTGGTATCTGTTACACCAACTAAATCCAAATGAAGACGATCACATATTTCAGAAATAGCAACTGAGGTTGCAATTAATCGATGTGATTTTGTTGGAGAATTTGATATTTTAGGATGTTGATTCACACATGCAGTTACTAAAACACCAACAAAAATGAAGCATAAACTTTTTATTAATTTCATCATTTGATTTGCCTTTTCTTGATTAACAGCCAGATAAATGCAGATAAAATCAAAATTACTGTTGGAAGGTAATAAATAAATTGAATGAAATGTCTTTTATTTGGCGACTGGGTTTTCTGCTTATTTCTTCTGTGAGATATTTCTAAACCAACTACTTTTGATGCTTTTTGTGATTTTGAATGATGTTTTGTTTTCTTATCTTGACTTTTAGGATGACTCGTTTTATCGATTTCTTTACCTGACTCTTTATCAAGATTAGGTTTGATCTGCTCAGGCACTGCTCTTTGACTTTCAGGTATTTTTGCTTCTTGAGATTGAATCTCTGATAGCTGACTAAAACTTAAATAATAAACAACACTCCTCCCCATAGGCTCTACAAACATTGATACTCTAATAACAGCATTGATATCTGAAATTGGAATTTTGATATCTTTTGTGGAACCATTAGAGTCACTTCCAGTACCCACTAGTTCTTCACTTACAGAATAGAATGGCCCCTTACCAGCTTCTTGAGTTGAAAATTGGTATTGACTTGAAAAATCAGTTAAGCTCATCCTAAAGGTTAAAAATAACTGTCCTGAACTATCTTCTTCAATTATGCCTGAAGGATTAATCACAATTTCAACCATACTTTGACCCAGTTCAAACGATTTTTCTCCGCCACTATCTTCAATTGTTCAAGATACTGGATGTCTATAATGACGTTCAATGGTACAATTAAAAGTTCTTTTATTTTCAACAAAACTATTTTCCAAACCAATAAAACATACTGAAACTATTAGAGTCATTATTAACATAACTCGTTTTTTAAAATGCGACATACTTCTCCTATTTTTTTAAAACCACTTTTTCTTTCCAAATATTAAACCAATTAATACAATAGCAAAGCTAGAAAGTCCTAAAAATAGGTGTGTTTTATTATTTTTAAGAGATGTTGATCAACATAACTATCATCAATGGAAAATAATAAATTTAAATTTGTCATCGCTACTTCGCAATCTTCTATTGCTATTATAGTTTTTGTTGAAATGAATGACAAGTTTCTAAAAAAAGACACCCATTTAGGTGACTTTTTGTTTTTTTCGTTTTACATTAAATAATTTTCGAGGTAATTGTTGCACTATTGAAATTGAGATAGCAATGGTAAATGCTGTTACAAAACAAGCTCTAAAATAGTCAATAGCCAATGCCTCAGAACCTGTTATCATAAAATAGACTGCTCTATATAGACTTAATCCAGGAATAAGTGGAAACATACTTGTTGAAATAAAAAGTGTCATAGGACATTGCCTTTTTTTAGACAATGACCGTGAAACTAACAAAACAAATAAACTAGATAAAAAGACTGCTAATGCATTCCATTTAGAGTTAGATGAAACAAATAGGTAGATAAGCCAAGATAAAGCACCTAACATTCCTAAATCAATAAAATAACGTTTCGGAACATGATACAATAATGAGAAAGCTATGGTACCCACACCTGCCATTGATGCTCGCCATAAATAGGTCCAAAAATTGTTGGTATGATTTGTAAATGTCGTAGTCATCTGGTCAGCTGAAGGTATTAACTCAATGGTAACAACAACACCTACTGAAATAGAAATACAAATCAATATAGCTGACATTATCAATGAAATACCCGTTGTAAAATTATTTTGAGAAAATTCTCGGATAGCATTAACAAACAGTCCACCAGGAATAAGTACCATTAAGGCACCAAGTATGATTAGACTTCTATGTTCACCAATCCCAAAAATATACAAAATATTAACGATAAAAGTTGCAATAGAACTTCCCAAAATGGTCAATAAATATTCGGTATGAATTTTATCCCTAATGTAATGGAATAAAATACCTATTAATAATCCTGCTAGTCCAGCAAAAAGAGAATCTTCAAAAGAAGAACTTAATGCTAATGAAAAACTACTAGCACCTATAAAATAAGAAAGAAGACTCGCAAATGTACTATAATCTTTCATATGGTTTATAGAATCAAGCTTTTGCTTAATAAGAGGAATGGATGTTATTTTTTCTGATACAATTTGTCTTGATAGTTGATTGACAGCTTCTAACTTACCAAGATGAAACACTGGCTCACCAACATTTAAGACTTTAGCTTCTTTCTGTCCCAATTGATTGTAACCAGAAGCTATGATTCCTCTATTAACCACATAAGCTTCAAAATCTTTGAGGTTTAAACTGGAAGCCATATGTGCCATAGTCTCTTCGACACGATAAATCTCCGAGCCACTTTCTAATAAAATTTTTCCAGAAGAGAGAATGACATCAATTGCTTCAATAAAATTTGATTGTGTTTTTATCGGTTTTACCAAACTTTACTCCCTTCTAAGATGTTACACTCATTGTATCATGAATTGGAAAATTTCTGTAGGCATAACTTTATGCTGTCTAACATTGATTTATAAATCAAGAATTTAAAAATAGCTGGAAAATTCCAGCTATTTTTATGCTTATAAGAAGACCGTAACAACGCTAGCTAATACAATTAATGCTAAGCCAATATAGGTTAATCGACGTTGTTTAGAACTCTTAGCTTCTTTCATAATAAAGATCGCTCCTAATGTCGAAATAACAACATTTAACTGTGATAGAATAAAAGCTAGTGTACTCCCATTTGATTGGGCAGAAAAAATATAAACAAGTGATGATAATGAAAAGACAAGGCCAACAAAACCATCTAACCAACTCTCACGTGATTTGAAGGATACTTTATCTTTTACAAAAGCATAAACTATTGCACCCGTAAAAATCCCCAACATTTGTGGAAAGAAAATGCTTATTGCAGAAGCATTAACCATATTTGGAACAACACTAAAAATCCAGTAACCAAAACTTGTTAAGAGTAATATTCTGACACCACTTACAAGATTTGACGAAGAATGATCTTCTTTTTGTTCAGGATTAACAGTTGTTAAATAAGCCCCTAAAATTAAAATTGCAATAGCTAAAAAACCAAATAGTTTTGATGAGAGGCCACTCCATTCTCCGAAAAAGAGTACACCTAGAACCGAAGTCCCTATTAATTGTAGACCAGTTGAGATTGGCATAGTTCTTGAAACGCCCATAACTTCAAATGAAGTGACCTGTCCACCTTGACCAACTATCCAGGCAACACCTGAAAGGAAGGGCAACCAAAATGAAAGTCCAGTCGTAAAATCGTGCGCCAAAAATAATTGAACAATTAATCCTATAATTAATGAACCAAACCCAAATCCTAGAATGTTATTTATGGGCTTGCCACCAATTTTACCTAATAATAATGGTAAGACACCCAAACCAATAGCAGGCAATAATGCTAATAATATACTCAAAATCTTTTACTCCTATCCTTTACCATCTTGAAATGCGGGATACAAGGTCATTCCACCATCAACGAATAAGGTAACCCCTGTAACATAACTCGACTCATCTGAAGCTAACCATGCTGCAGCTGCTGCAACCTCTTCAGGTTTACCAATTCGATGCATAGGTGCCATACTGGCGGTTTGCTCATATTGTACAGGATCTGCAAATTTCTTAGCATTAATGGGAGTATTGATCGCACCAGGACCAATATTATTAACACGAATATTTTGTTTGGCATATTCCATAGCAATAGACTCTGTAAAAAGTTTGACACCACCCTTACTAGCTGCATAATGGGCAAATCCTGGCCAAGGAATCTGTTCATGAACAGATGACATGTTGATGATATTCCCTTTTTTTCCATTTTCAACAAAATATTTAAGTGCTGTTTTTGAACCTAAAAAGACTCCAGTTAAATTAGTTGATATCACACGGTTCCAATCATCAAGGCTTAGCTCATGTGTTGGGCTTTGGTTTTCAACACCAGCATTATTAACCCAAACATCAACACCTCCAAATTTTGAGATTGCTGTATCAAGTATTTTTTTAACACCAGATTCTTCACCAATATTGGCTTGAATAGCCACTGCTTTGCCACCTTCTTTTTCAATTTCTTGAACGGCTAACGCAGCACCTTGACTATCTGAAAAATAGTTGACGACGACATTCATTTTTTCTTTTCCAAAACGTTTTGCAATAGCGGTCCCAATACCTTTTGAGCCTCCTGTAACAACTGCCGTTTTTCATTCTAATTCTTTATACATATCTATTTCCTTTCAAGCAATTCAAAATAAGATCTAAAGTTTTATGCTAATTTTAGTTGATTATAATCTTACTTTGATATTTGCAAAAATTACAATGTCTCTGGTAAAAATTATGACCCTTTACATATTCAAAGTCAAATATATGAACTGAGAGGCAAACAAGGCTACAAATCATAAACCAATAAAATATCGTTTACTTTCTATAAAATAAAGACACATCAAAAAAAGACACCCTAATGGTGTCCTATCAATAGCCTAATTAGTGACAATAAAATACGATTTGGGTTATTTTAAAATGATTACTTTTTCAATCGTCTTCTAAAAGGCTATATTCCTTTAAAAAATGTTTCTTTGAAATAACACAATGGTTCGTCACATCTAAGTAATCTCCAGGAAAACCCAAAACATACATTCCATAGCCTGCAAAGCCACCTCCTGCAGTTCCCGTTGCATCGTTTTTAATGTTTCTTGTTACAGATGGATTGAGTGCTGTCATTAAGATTCGAACATGATTATCTAACCAGACAATATAATTTTTCCGAAAGGCCTCTTGAACCCAATTAGGCTGAGGTGTCTCTTTTCCAATTTCCCAAACTTCTACCATGTTACCTTTATAAAATGCTTTCATAACTCACTCCTTGACTAAACCATAATTTATTAGATAAGTATTCTTTCTAATAAATTATGGTTCTTAACATACGACCTTTAACTTTTTCAGTACATCTTTATAAAAAGTATAACTATTTTTTTAATAATTCAACTATTTGTCATAAAAAGTCTACGATTAATCCTTAATGGTTAGAAGTTTGATAAATCATATCTTTATAATTCCTATTTTAAATTAAAATAAAACACCCTCACAATTTATGGGGGTGTTTTTAGGAAAGATTCAAATGAACCATCCCTACTTTCATCTACTACGAGAATAAGTTATTTCACAATAGAAATAACAACAATCACTCAATTTGTTTGATTTTTTCATTACTTCTAGCCATTAAGTTAGGGGATATTTTTTTAATATTCTTAAATCATTTTAATAAACATTTTTTACTTTTTTCTTGGAAAAAAATAAAAAGCCAAGAATTTCTTGGACTCTTATTAAAGCATAGATTTGAAAAAACTATACAATAACTGAGTATTGTTTAAATAATAATCAAAAGATTTTTATAATTAAGTGTTAAGAAAATAAACTCCTAAAATAAATGATAAAACAAATAAAACAAAGTCTATAATATTTTAAGTAGATTAATTATTTTAGTCAATAATATCATGTAAGTTTGGAGCCTTTAAATCCTTCTCCGATATTTGTTCAAGATTATTTGGATTAATAGGTATTGGCCATTCAATTTTCAAATCAGAAGCTAAAGGTGAAAGTGCTTGTCCTGACATACCAGGGATCCATTCATTATCAAAAAAGTAAAGATATTCTGTATCGTCTTCTAGAGCTTGAAAGCCGTTACAAACACCGTTAGGAACAAAAACTTGAACTCCTGGATATAAATCAACGGTTACAACTTTACCAAAACTAGCGCTATTTTTTCTGATATCGACATAGACGCCAAAAGCAGTTCCTTTAGCTACAGTTAGCAATTTAGACATTGACTCAGCATGCAATCCCCTAACAGCACCTATTTTTGTTAGAGTTAAATTGACCTGAGACCAAGTTGTAGGTGGCAAAATCTCAGAATAAGCACTAAAACGGAATAATTCACGTACTGTTCCTCTCTCGTCTGTCACTAACTTTAGATGGATAATATAGAGTCCTTCAATTTCAGAAGCCGAAGTTGTCATATCATTTTTATTATAAATCATAAAGCACCTCCTTATCAGATTATACCATAATATTCAAAATTACTTTATTCACTTATCAATCTAAGAAATTTCAATTTTAGTTAATTGAAGTATTTGTAATTAAATTTTGCTAGAGAATTTGATTTATTAATTGATGAATTGACAACTCTTTCAAAATGGAATGTAATTTTCTCGAAATAAAAAAAGCGAGAACACATTTAAAATGCTCTCGCTTGCTAAAAATAATAATATTACCTACACAAAAGTAGGGCTCAATTAGAATTCTATTTTGTTAATCTTTTTTTTAATAAAAATCCTGCCGAATATTTTTTTGGTAGGATTTTGGAAGGAAACCAAATCAATTTATCAGTTTCTTCAAATCGCTAATCACAATAAAAGACTGGTAAATCGGAATTCCGCTCTCAAATAGCTATACGCTTCTTATTTAAGAGTAACTGAAGCACCAGCAGCTTCAAGTTTTTCTTTGATTTCGTTAGCTTCTGCTTCTGAAGCACCTTCTTTGATGATTGATGGTGCATTATCAACGATACCTTTAGCTTCTTTAAGACCTTCGCCTGTGATTTCACGAACAACTTTGATAACGCCAACTTTTTTGTCGCCAGCAGCAGTTAATTCAACGTCGAATGAATCTTTAGCAGCTGCAGCTTCACCACCAGCAGCACCAGCAGCAGCTACAGGAGCAGCTGCAGTTACACCAAATTCTTCTTCGATAGCTTTTACAAGATCGTTAAGCTCAAGGATTGTAGCTTCTTTAATTTCAGCAATAATGTTTTCAATGTTTAATGCCATTGTTATTTCCTCCAAAAATAAATATTAATATAATAGTATGTAGCCTAAGCTACGTGAAGATGGCCTAAGCCACTTCTTCGTCTTTTTCTGCAACAGCTTTGACAGCATATGCAACGTTGCGAACTGGCGCTTGAAGTACAGAAAGAAGCATAGAAAGCATACCTTCTTTGTTTGGTAGTTTTGCAAGAGCGTTAATTTCTTCAACTGAAGTGAATTTACCATCTACTGAACCACCTTTAATTTCAAGAGCTTCCGCATCTTTAGCGAATTCGCTAATCACTTTTGCTGGTGCAATAACATCTTCATTTGAAAATGCAACTGCAGATGGTCCAACAAAAAGTTCTTTTAAGTCTTCAAGACCTGCTTTTTCAGCTGCACGTGTCAAAATTGAGTTTTTGATAACTTTAAACTCAACATCACTTTCACGAAGTGAACGACGTAAGTTAGTATCTTGCTCAACTGTAAGTCCACGTGAATCAACAACAACGATTGATGCTGCTGATTTCATTTTTTCAGCAACTAAATCAACTTGTTCAGCTTTTTTAGCAATAATTGCTTCACTCATTTAGATTTACCTCCGTTATTATTTTTTGTCTAGGTACAAAAAAATCGTACCTAAACCTAGACACGAAAGTACAAATACGTTATTTCGAATAATTACGTTTTGTGCCTCGGTAGGAATATTATGAGCACTGCTCCCCTACTGTCTTAGGTCAGTTTTATTAAAAACCTTAATTATTATAACTTAGAAATCTATCAAAGTCAAATACTTTTTATACTATTTTTAAATATCAAAATTATTATTTGACTTTCTTTGATCATTATAGTATTATGATATTAGAAAGTTAATTGAGTTTAGATGACTTTCACCGTAAAGACCTCTCTTTATAACTGAAAAAACACAAAACTCTTAAAACTTTCACTAAATATAATAATATTAGTGAGGTAACTATATGTCAAATTACTATGGAAAAGAACCTTTTGGAAATATGGATGATATTTTTAATCAATTAATGGGAAATATGGGAGGATATAATACAGAAAATCGCCGTTATCTTATTAATGGTAAAGAAATAACTCCTGAAGAATTCGTTTCTTTTCGTAAAACTGGTCAATTACCGAATCAAGAATCTAATCATCAAGAATCTAAAGATCTTAAAAAAGATGGAATACTAGCAAAACTTGGAACAAATCTTACAGAGCAAGCTAGACAAAATCAACTTGACCCTGTAATAGGCCGAAATAAAGAGATTCAAGACACTGCTGAAATATTAGCAAGAAGAACAAAGAATAACCCTGTTCTTGTTGGTGATGCTGGTGTTGGTAAAACTGCTGTTGTAGAAGGATTAGCACAAGCCATTATCAGTGGTGATGTTCCTGCTGCAATTAAAAATAAAGAAATCATTTCAATTGATATTTCTGGACTTGAAGCAGGTACACAATACAGAGGTAGCTTTGAAGAAACCATTCAAAACTTAGTTAAAGAAGTTAAAGATGCTGGGAATATTATTTTATTCTTTGATGAAATTCATCAAATATTAGGAGCAGGTTCAACAGGAGGTGATTCTGGTTCTAAAGGATTGGCGGATATTCTTAAGCCAGCACTTTCAAGAGGTGAATTAACTGTAATTGGGGCAACTACCCAAGATGAATACCGAAACACAATTTTAAAAAATGCTGCTTTAGCTCGTCGTTTTAACGAAGTCAAAGTTAATGCTCCTTCTGCAGAAGATACCTTTCATATCTTGATGGGGATCCGTAATCTCTATGAACAACACCATAACGTAGTTCTTCCAGATAATGTTTTAAAAGCAGCTGTTGACTATTCTATACAGTATATACCACAACGCAGTTTACCTGATAAAGCTATTGATTTAATTGATATGACTGCTGCCCATTTAGCAGCTCAACATCCTGTTACGGATGTCAGAACCCTTGAGTCTGAAATTCAAACACAAAAAGAAAAACAAGAAAAAGCTGTATCTGAAGAAGACTTTGAAACTGCATTAAGTGCAAAAGGCCGTATCGAAGAATTACAAAGTCAAATTGATAATCACACTGAAGGTCAAAAAGTGACTGCATCCATTAATGATGTTGCTGAATCTGTAGAACGCTTAACTGGAGTACCTGTTTCAAATATGGGTGCTAGTGACATGGAAAGATTGAAAGAAATTGGAAATCGTTTAAAAGGTCATGTTATTGGACAAAATGAAGCTGTTGAAGCCGTTTCTAGAGCTATTAGACGAAATCGAGCAGGTTTTGATGATGGAAATAGACCTATTGGATCATTTTTATTCGTTGGCCCAACTGGAGTCGGAAAAACAGAATTAGCAAAACAACTTGCCGTTGACATGTTCGGCTCAAAAGAAGCTATTATACGATTAGACATGTCTGAATATAGTGATCGTACTGCCGTTTCAAAATTGATTGGTACAACTGCTGGCTATGTTGGTTATGATGATAATAATAACACTCTAACTGAACAAGTCCGCCGTAATCCTTATTCAATCATTTTACTTGATGAAATTGAAAAAGCAGATTCTCAAGTTATTACACTACTTCTTCAAGTTCTAGATGACGGTAGACTAACTGATGGCCAAGGTAATACTATTAATTTCAAGAATACCGTTATCATCGCCACGTCAAATGCTGGTTTTGGCAATGAAGCCATTATCGGAAATGAAGAAAAAGATCTCAAAATAATGGATCGTATTGCACCATACTTCAGACCAGAATTTATTAATCGTTTTAATGGTGTTATTGAATTCACACATTTAACAAAAGAAGATTTAAAAGAAATTGTTAACTTAATGTTAGATGAAGTTAATCAAACCATTGCTAAAAAAGGAATTACACTTGAAGTTAAAGATAATGTTAAAGATTACCTCATTGAATTAGGTTATGACGAAGCTATGGGGGTCAGACCACTTAGAAGAGTTATTGAACAAGAAATTCGAGATCGTATTACTGATTATTATTTAGATCATCCTGAAGTTAAGCACTTAGTAGCAAACATGCAAAATAACCAACTACAAATTGTTGAAAAAGGATAAAAAAAAGCTATTGATTACTTCAATAGCTTTTTATAGTTGATCTAAAATAGTATCCCAAGATTCCTCAATACCAATTTTATCTACAGATGAAAAGAGAATAAAATGATCTGTTTTATCAAATTGTAATTTTTTCTTGATTAAAGATTCATGTTTATTCCACTTACCTCTTGGTATTTTGTCAGCTTTTGTTGCCACGATAATGACTGGAATGTCATAGTACTTTAAAAATTCATACATCTGAACATCATCTTTAGATGGCTCATGACGTAAATCAACTAAACTAACTACAGCTCTAAGATTATCTCTCGTTACAAGATACTCTTCAATCATCTTTCCCCATCGTTCCCGTTCCTTTTTAGAAACTTTTGCATAACCATAACCAGGAACATCTACAAATCTTAGTTTATCATCAATATTGAAGAAGTTTAACAATTGTGTTTTCCCAGGCTTACTGGAGGTTCTTGCCAAGTTTTTACGACCTAATAAGGAATTGATAAAACTTGATTTCCCCACATTAGAACGACCGGCAAGTGCAATCTCTGGAATATCATCTTGGGGATAATGCGATTTATTTGCAGCACTCAACAAAATAGAAGCATTGTGTGTATTTAAAACCTGTTCTTCTGCCATTATGAACCACCTTAGGCAGTTTCAAGAACAGGTTTTTCTGTTCCTTCAACTGCTTCTTTTGTTATTGTCACTTTAGTAATCTCTTCTTGACTTGGAATTTCAAACATGATATCTAACATTGTTTCTTCAATGATTGAACGTAATCCACGCGCACCTGTTTTACGGTCAATTGCTTTATTTGCAATAGTTTCCAATGCTTCTTTATCAAATTCTAAATCAACTCCGTCATAAGATAATAAGGCTTGATATTGTTTAACAAGTGCATTTCGTGGTTCTGTTAAAATCCTAACCAAATCATCAGTCGTTAAGTTTTCTAAGGCAGCTAAAACTGGTAAACGTCCGATAAATTCAGGGATAAGTCCAAATTTTTGGATATCTTCAGAGGTGATTTCTTGCATATAAGAAGCATCATCATCAATCTTACGATTAGATTGACCAAAACCAATTACTTTTTCACCTAAACGCTGTTTTACAATTTCTTCGATACCGTCAAAAGCACCACCAACAATAAATAAAATACTTTTAGTATTTATTTGAATCATTTCTTGATTGGGATGTTTGCGGCCACCTTGAGGAGGGACGCTCGCTTCAGTTCCCTCAATTATTTTAAGTAATGCTTGTTGTACACCTTCTCCTGATACGTCACGTGTGATAGAAACATTTTCACCTTTTTTAGCAATTTTATCAATCTCATCGACATAGATAATACCACGTTCAGCACGTTCAACATTATAATCAGCAGCTTGTATTAATTTCAATAAAATATTCTCAACATCTTCACCAACATATCCTGCTTCTGTGAGTGATGTAGCATCTGCAATTGCGAATGGAACATTCAAACTTTTCGCTAAAGTTTGTGCTAAGAATGTTTTACCAGAACCAGTTGGCCCAATCATAAGAATATTTGATTTTTGTAAATCAACATCTTCATCTTGATTTTCCGTATATGAAATCCGTTTATAATGATTGTATACAGCGACTGATAAAGCTTTTTTAGCTTTATCTTGTCCTACTACATATTGATTTAGGATATCAAGAAGTTCTTTAGGTTTTGGTACTTCAGCCAAATCAGCAAGAACCTCTTCAGAAAGTTCTTCTTTGATAATTTCTTGTGATAAAGCAACACATTCATTACAAATGAAAACATTGTTGCCAGCTATGATTTTTTTTACTTCATCTTGGCTTTTGCCACAAAATGAGCAATACACTTTGGTATCGTTTGTTCGATTATTAGCCATTTAAATTTAACTCTTTTCCTTTACAATTACTTTTCTAAAATAATGTGCCATAAAATGCATGAATGGTATTTACTAGATTGGTTATAGCATTTAGTAAAAAGACAATACCTAGACCATTACGTTTTTTCTTGAAAGCTGGAATAGCACATAAGACACAGACTACTGCTAAACAAGCAGTAAACACTCCAAATAGACTTTTTTGCACCTTATTTTGACTCCTCTATTTTTTCATAAACATGAACCGTAAAATCATGACTATTTTTGTCATCTTTATTAAATTCTTGATGAGATACTTCTTTGAAATGACTTAAATCAATAGTTGGAAAGTATGTATCACCAGCAAATTTGCCATGTACTTTCGTTTTTATGATAGCATCAAAATCGTTTTGGAACGTTTCAAAAACCTTTGAACCACCTATGATAAATAAGTCTAAATCTTGATGATTAAACCAATCTAAGACAGCTTCTCTACTATTAAGAACTGTGATTGTTTGTGAGTCTAAGTCCAGATTTTTAGATAAAATAATGGTTTTTCGACCTGGTAATACTCGTCTATTCATTCCATCAAATGTGACACGACCCATTAAAAGTGCCTGTCCCATTGTTGTTTCTTTAAAATGATTCAACTCTTTTGGTAATCGCCATGGTAATCTACCATCAACACCGATGAGTCCATTTTCGTCTTCAGCCCAAATGGCAATTATTCTCTTTGTCATTTACAAAATACTTCCTATACATTTATCATATTCTATCAAAAAACCATAAAAAATGCAGAGATAAAAAACACTCTGCAAGACAGCTATATAGCTAGGTCAAAGCTTAATTGAGGTTTAACAGGATCATAATCAATTAGTTCAAAATCTTCTGCTTTTATGTCGAAAAAGTTTGTTTTATCAGGAACATTTAGAACTAATTTGGGGTGACAATTGGTTGATTGTCTTGATAACAATTCATGAGCCTGTTCAAATTGGTTATCATAGATATGAAGATTATTAATAAAGTAGAAAAATTTACCAACTTTCCAACCAAAATGTTTTGCAATCATTAATTGTAAAGCAACATATTGCATGGCATTAATATGATGTGCAACCAGCATATCGTTTGATCTTTGTGTTAAGGTCGCATCCAAATAAATATCATCACCAACTTGTCTTACATCTAACATCGTTTGAAATGCACAAGGCAGTAATCCTTCACTTGCTTCAAATGCTTCATAGTCCCAAAGTGAGATAACATTTCTTCTATTCCAAGGATTATCTTCAAGTTGTTTTAATATTTTTTCGATGATATGGTGTTTTTTGACGACTGCACCATATCGCTCACCGATAGTTCTTGTTTGACCCACTTCCCATTCATTCCAATAATGAACATTGTATTTGTCCTCTAATAAATCAAGTGAATTGCTTTGATCTTGATAAATCCACAACAATTCTTTTATAGCTGATTTAATTGGAATTGGTCTTAATGTTGTAATAGGAAACTCACCTTTTGACAAATCATACTCAGCAAATGCACCCGTAATATATTTAGAATGTGCTGTTTTGCCATTTTTATACTTTGGTCTTGCCTGTTGGCTGAAAACACCTTCGTCAAGAATTTTACGAATATTTGTTTTGAAAATGTCATCTGCTTTTGTCATTGTCAGTTCTCCTTTTCCATTACTCTATATTTTATAAAAAATTAAGGAAAAATACCAGAAAATTATTTAAAGCGCTCTTTTGCTTTGATTTTTCAAAATATTGGTTTTTTGACATCCTTAAATGATAAAGTTATGATAAAATAAAATGGACTAAAATAAGTTTAACACTATAATTAAGAAGGAAAATTATGAAAATTGGAATTGACAAAATTGGTTTTTCAACTAGCCAGTATGTTCTTAATATGAATGACTTAGCAATTGCTCGAGGAGCTGATCCAGAAAAATACAGTCAAGGCTTAATGTTAGATGCACTTAGTATCACTCCAATAACTGAAGATATCATAACTCTTGGTGCTAGTGCGGCAAATCAAATTATAACTGATGAAGATCGTCAAAAGATTGATCTCATTATTTTTGCCACAGAATCAAGTATAGATCAGTCAAAAGCCGCAAGTATTTATATTCATAGACTATTAAATATTCAACCATTCGCTCGCTCAATAGAGATGAAAGAAGCTTGTTATAGTGCTACTGCTGCCTTAGATTATGCAAATTTACATATCGGTGCACACCCTGAATCTCGTGTTTTAGTGATTGCTAGTGACATTGCAAAATATGGGATTCATTCTGCAGGTGAATCCACACAAGGTTCAGGAGCTATAGCCTTTATCCTAAAAAAAGATCCAAGAATTCTTACTTTTAATAATGATAACCTTGCTCAGACACGAGATATAATGGATTTTTGGAGACCCAATTATTCAACGACACCATTTGTAAATGGTATTTACTCAACAAAACAATACTTAGATTCACTCAAAACAACTTGGAAAGAATTTCAAAATAGACAAGGTAAATCCATAACTGATTTTGATGCGTTTTGTTTCCATATTCCATTTCCAAAATTAGCATTAAAAGGTCTTAAAAAAGTTTTACCTAAAGACCTTGATACTGAACACAGTAAAAAATTAAATGAACATTTTCAAGCATCCATAGCTTATAGTCGACAAGTCGGCAATATTTATTCAGGTTCTTTGTATCTCGGCTTGTTGTCACTTCTTGAAAATAGTAATCACTTAAAGGCGGGAGACACCATTGCTTTATTTTCGTATGGATCTGGTGCTGTAAGTGAAATTTTTAGCATGACCTTAGTTGAAGGTTATCAAAATCAACTTCAATTGAATCGTCTTGATAAGCTTAACAATCGTCAATCCATTTCTGTAAAAGAATATGAAGAATTATTTTATGAAGAAGCATGTTTGGATGAAGAAGGCAATGCTAACTTTAATGCTTATAAAACTGGAGAATTTGCTTTAGAGCAAATCAAAGAACATCAAAGAATCTACGTCAATACAAATGAAATCAAAAATTAATTGGACAGCTTTTTCAAAAAAAGAACCAGAAGAACGTATCGCAATGTTATCAGAAAAAATGCTACTTTCATCTGCAAACCAGGATTATCTTAAGAAGCAAGCGTTACTTCCACTAGACGTTGCAAATCAAATGACTGAAAATGTCATTGGTCGTCTGGCCCTTCCATTTAGTCTAGTCCCAAATGTCAATATCAATGGAGACTATTATCAAGTACCTTTTGTTACTGAGGAACCCTCAGTAGTTGCTGCTGCTAGTTATGCTTCAAAAATCATTGATAAATCAGGTGGGTTTAAAACTAAGTTACAAAATCGACAAATGATTGGTCAAGTCGCTTTATATCATTGCGATGATTTGGTTAAGTCAAAAATGGCAATAAAAGAAGCTGAAAAACTACTTTTAGATATTGCAAATCAAGCTTATCCTTCTATTGTAAAACGCGGTGGTGGTGCTAAATCGCTTTGGACTGAAGAAAAAGACGAATTTCTCATTGTTTATTTAAGTGTTGATACACAAGAAGCCATGGGAGCAAATATGTTAAATACAATGCTTGAAGCTATTTCTTCTGAACTTGAAAAAATAGCTCATGCTGATTCTCTAATGGCAATTCTTTCCAATTATGCAACAGAATCTTTAGTAACAGCAACTTGTGAAGTTCGATTAAACTACCTTAGTCGTAATAAAGAAGAAGCAAAAATCCTTGCCAAAAAAATAGAATTAGCTTCAAAGCTTGCTCAAGTCGATATTTATAGGGCTACGACGCATAATAAAGGTATCCTAAATGGTATTGATGCTATTGTTCTAACGACTGGAAATGACTGGCGTGCTATTGAGTCAGCTTGCCATGCTTTTGCTTGTAAAGATGGTCAATATCGAGGACTTTCACAATGGCAATTCAACACTAAAACTCAAAAATTAGAAGGACAATTAACACTACCAATGCCAATTGCTACCAAAGGAGGATCAATTGGACTAAATCCAAGTGTTCAAATCGCACATGATTGTCTTGGAAATCCAAAAGCAAAAGAACTGGCTCAAATAATAGTTGCTATGGGATTGGCTCAAAACTTTGCTGCCTTAAAAGCACTGACAAATCAAGGTATCCAAGCTGGTCATATGAAACTTCAAGCAAAATCTTTAGCACTATTAGCAGGTGCTCAACATGCAGAATTACCTCTCTTAATGAAACAATTGATAAAATCAAAACCAATGAATCTAGAGACAGCCAAGAGTCTATTAGAGTCTATACGAAACGAAAACTAATTTTTTTAGTTTTCTTTTTTTTATGTTTTTAGTTGACAAACATTTTTATTAAACGTATAATCTAGTTATTGATACTAGATGTTGTATAGGAGATAATTAGATGAAACATTGTCCTAAATGGAATGAATTACCAGAACTAGATTTATATTTAGACCAAGTACTGCTATATGTCAATGAGTTAACCACAACTTCTACTTTTGCAAATGACAAAGGTTTAACGGCTTCAATGATCAATAATTATGTTAAGCATGGTCATTTAGAAAAACCAATCAAAAAGAAATATCAAAGACATCAAGTTGCTAGGCTAATTGTTATTACTGCTTTAAAAAATGTCTTTTCGATTCAAGAAATTAGTCAGACCTTGACCTTACTAACACAACATAATGATTCTAAAGAAATGTATGATGCTTTTGTTAATTGTATGAATGAAGAAGAAAATCAAACAATACCTCAAATTGTTATTACTGCATGTGAAACTTATAAGTTGTATTTAAAAACACATGAATTAATGACATTCTTAGAAGGAGATAATCAATGAACGCAAATTTAAATTTAAAATTAAGTAAACAATTGAGTTTCGGTGAAGAAGTCGCTAACAGTGTGACACATGCTGTTGGTTCAGTTATTATGTTGATTTTATTACCTATAACTGCTATTTATTCTTATAGTCATTATGGTTCAAAGGCATCTCTAGACATGTCCATATTTGTGATTAGCTTGTTTTTAATGTTTTTGTCTTCTACCATTTACCATGCAATGTCATATAATTCACCTCAAAAATTTATTTTGAGAATTATCGATCATAGTATGATATACATTGCCATTGCAGGAAGTTACACACCTGTCGCACTTTCTCTACTGGGTGGTTGGCTTGGTTATACAATTATCATTTTACAATGGGGTGCAACACTTTTTGGTATTCTTTATAAAATTTTTGCCAAAAAAATTAATGATAAATTTAGTCTTTTTCTTTATTTATTAATGGGATGGTTAGTTGTCTTTGTTATTCCAGCTATTATTGCTAAAACAGGCATTGCCTTTTGGCTACTCATGTTAGCTGGTGGCTTATCTTATACAGTGGGAGCTATCTTTTATTCACGTAAACGACTATACGACCATATGATTTGGCATCTCTTTATTTTGCTTGCTTCTGCACTCCAATATATAGCAATTGTTTTTTACATGCTAGCTTAAAAAGAACCAGTTTAGACTGGTTCTTTTTATTTCATTTTCCTGATTGGAATTAAAAAGAGACTTGTTATGACGGTAATTGTAAATCCTAATAATCCAGTAAGTTTAGAAGAAATCTCTCCCGTTTTTGGTAACTGCTTTGCAAGAGTTTTTGTAGCTTTAGCATGAGATGGAGTTTCAACTATTGTTGACTTCTGAGATACACTATTTGCTTTATCTTGAACAACCTTGTCATCTTTTGATACTTTTTGAGATTCCGTATTAACATTTTTGTTTTGATCTACAGAGTCTTGTTTTCTGATATTCTGTTGAATTTGAGATTCATCCTTTTTTATTTCTTGTATTTCTTTTGTCGTTTCTTTCTGTAATCCATTTACTTGATTTGCTTCTGAAGCATTTTTGTATATTTCTTCTGTGATTGTCACATTTTGGTTTTGTGATGTTTGTGTTTGAGGCTGACTTTCTTCGATTATTTCTTGTATTTGGTTTGTTCCTGACATGCCCTCTTGTGTTTCTTCTGTAAAAGAAATATCTTGACCTTGTGTTACTACTGATTCTGATTGAGGGGTTTCTATCATTTCTTGACTATGACTGACTTCTGAAGAATTTTGGGGTATTTCTTCTATGATTGTCACATTTTGGCTTTGTGGCGTTTGTGTTTGGGGATGACTTTCTTCGATTGTTTCTTGTATTTGGTTTGTTCCTGACATACCTTCTTGTGTTTCTTCTGTAAAAGAAATATCTTGACCTTGTGTTACTACTAATTCTGATTGAGGGGTTTCTATCATTTCTTGACTATGACTGACTTCTGAAGAATTTTCTGGTATTTCTTCTGTGATTGTCACATTTTGGCTTTGTGACGTTTGTATTTGAGGCTGACTTTCTTCGATTGTTTCTTGGGATTGAGAATTTGAGTTCATTTGAGTTGTTGCAGAAATATGTTCATCAGATTTTGAATTTCCATTTTCTTCCACAACTTGATTTTGACTATTCTCACCTGAGATATTAGCTTGACTATCTTGCAAGATATCTACGATATGATTACCAATGATTTTTTTTATTTCAATACTTAAGAGATTTTGATACATTTTTTGAGAATAATCGTCAGATTGATATTGATATAAAGTCAATTCAATATTTTCTTCAGGAGAAGTGAGTAAATTCTGATTTCCTTTTGCAGTAAGTAGTTGATAGACTTCAACTGATGATTTATTTTGTTGTAATTCTTTAGGAATATAATCTTCAGTAAATCCTTCTGTATAATACCAAACTGCATATTGTGTTATCAATCTAAAGTCACTGTCACTTAGGTGATACTTTTCAGCTAAATTTGAAGAATCATGACCATAGCCATTATATATGACTTTTTTCAATGCATCATTTAAAGCATTACCTTTTAATTTTTCTTTATCAGCTAAACTTTCTATAGTAGTAATATCAGCAGATTTTTTGATATACTTTTGAAAATTGGATGTCTCTTGTCTGTTCAAAGCCTTTATGTTTGGAAATTCTTTTGAAAAATTAAAACAATAAGCAATAATATCATCCATACCATTCTCCTTACTCTTAATAAAAATGGCATGATTGTCTTTAATTTCTTTATTAAAAGTTGAATAAGCTTCAAAACTATTTTCTGTTGATTTTTCACTAGCTAAAATCTTATTATTACTAAATAGCACTAATAAAAATGTTGCTGATAAAGCAGCTAAGATTATCTTTTTGTTTTTCATGTCATTAAATTCCTTATTTTTAATAATTTATTATTCAGCTAAATAATGGTTTCTAGAACCAACTGTACCATTATATCCACACATTTGTTTTTTAACAATCTATTTTCGTTTCATTATTATTACTACTTTTAACTACCTACTGAGAATTTTTTATCTTTATGTAGTATTTTTTATTTTTATGCATTTTTTAATTCATCAGTAAATTTTTTAATAGCATCACACTCCTTGCAAACAATTGACAAAGCCTCATTAATATGTAAAAATCAAAATTATTATGTTAGGAAGTAGCTATGTTAGAAAATTATATTGAAGACAAAATTCTTAATAAAATTACAATTTTTAATTTGCTTTTCGAATTTAAAAAACTTTCTTTTGATGAACTAAATGAAATTATCATTTTACCTGAAAAAGTAATTTTGCAGCTTCTTGATGAATAACAAGAAACTTTTAAAGAAAGTTTAGTAATTGACGTTAATCAAGGACAAATGATATTAAGGGAACAAAGTGTTGCTTCGCGAAAACATTATTACTACACTATCTATAAAGACTCTCAAGTACTCAACCTACTTTTTTATCTGTTAGACCCCAAAGATATGACTCTAGCTGACTTTGCAAAATCTCAATTTTTGTCACTAGCTACTTGTTATCGTCTCAAACAAAAATGCCTTTCTTTCTTGAAAGAAGCTGGTCTTTCAATATATAAAAATAAGATTAATGGACCTGAGTATCGTATTCGATTTTTAATTGCACTCTTAGATTATCGTTTTGGCTTTTCGATGTATCAATTTGATACCGAAGATTTAGAGTTAGTTGACCAATTAATAATGGCGACAAATACTACTGTTTCAGAGTCTTATTTAAAAAAATCACCAGATGAATATTACTTTTTCTCTTATTTAATTGCATTAACATGGAAAAGACATCACTTAAATGTCAAAATTCCAACTTCAAAAGAATTCGACGCATTAAAATTATTATTTGTGTATCCCGAAATATTAAAAATACAAAATAAATGTAAAAACCAATTTGATGGATTATTACTATCAAAAAATGATGCTGATTATATTTTTCTCGTTTATTGCTTAACAAATAGTCCCTTATTTAAAGACAGATGGTCTCAAACGGATATTAATAATGTTATCGATTTGGTTTATGGAAAAACAAGTTTGAAATCTTTAATCAACGCATTTACACACTTTTTGGGGCAAGAGATTACACAGCAACAAGATTTTTCTATTCTCATGATCTTTTTAATGAAACGATTTTTATTTAGTATGCACGCTTTAATTCCAACTTATGAAACATTTGAATACAAGCAAGAAGAAAATAAAGAAATACTATTTGAATTAGTTGATCAAATCATTTCAGAATGGATGATTAAGGAGAATTATATAGGCAATTTGGATAAACATTTAATCTATCTCCTCACATTACAAATTGGAGAAGTGATCAAAGATTTTATAGAACCTGTTAAAGTTTATGTTTTTTCCAATAACCGTTCCAATTTAAATACAATTACAGCAATATTAAAACGCAATTTCACGTCATTAGTACCTGATATCAGACCTGTTAATCTACTGACAGAATTATATAATCATGAAATTGATAAAGAAAGAAGTATTATTATTGCTTCTCAGCAGTATATGTCCTATTTAAAAGACCTCTACCATCAAGAAGAACATCTATTTGTCAATATTTCTCTCAATTTCCATGTCATATATCAAAATAATGTCTACAATGCAATCTACGATCTAAGAGAAGAAAAATACCAACGTTTTATTCAAAAATTACAACAAAAAAAACTCACTTCCTAAAGTGAGTTTTTTATTGATGTATATAAGTATTCTGTAGTTTACCATGTAAAATAAAGTCTACCTTTTGGAGCTCAGTAATCGTTTTGCAATTTAGAGCACACATAATCAGCTTTAAATCATGCTTCCATAAATTAACTTGCTCAATAACTTCTTCTTCTGGATAATTTTCTACAAGACTCAAAAACGTTCTGGAAAGTCCAGCTGCTTTTGCCCCTAAAACAAAAGATTTTATCATATCCAATGGATGTCTCACACCACCAGAAGCTAAAATATCAAGTTTATCCCTGTAATCTCTTGCATTTAAAAGGCATTGAACCGTCGTTTGACCCCATTGATTTAAATAATCTCTATGAAAACCGCGTTGATTTTCGATATAGGCAAAACTTGTTCCACCTCTACCAGAAATATCAATAGCCGAAATTCCTAACTCATACGCCACTTGGATGGTCTTAGAATCCATACCAAAGCCAACTTCTTTTAACATTAAAGGAACTTGTATATGGTCAACATAATCAGAAAGATTTTTCTTCCATGCTCTAAATTGACGTTCACCTTCTGGCATCAATAACTCTTGCATCAAATTAACATGTACTTGTAAAAACAAAGGATTCATTTCGTCGACTGCTCGACTAGCTAATTTAAGATTCTTGTCAATTCCAATATTGGTTGCTATTTGTAAATTTGGGAAGGTCTCATGGTTGGGATAAGAGTCATCACCAGGATTTTTAAGAGCGGCACTATAAGAACCTGTAACCATCAATAAACCTGTCTTTTCAGCTACTCTTGCTAATTTCTCATTAATACGTTTTGCTTTTTCACTTCCACCAGTCATGGCATTTATATAAAATGGAGCATCATAATGGTGTCCTAGAAATGTTGTTGAAATATCAATATCATCTAAATCATAGTCTGGTAATGACCGATTAATTAATTCAACATCATCAAAACTATTATAAGGTGATTCGTAAGCTAAGGCGTAGTTTATATGGTCATCTTTTCGATTATTTGACATCTTAAATCCAACTTTCTGTGTATAATAGTTCTATTTCTTCTTGTTGCCATTTTATTTTGATTTCATTAAAATCACTAGGTGAAAATGCAAAAGCAATTCCACAATCGCCACCGCCTGCTCCAGATGATTTTGCGACAGCATGATTGTCGTTACTTATTTCGATTAATCTTCTCAAAGGTTGCGTCACAATATTGGGATGTAATTGACTTAACATATCAGCAAAGCTACTGATGATACTCTTTAATGCTTCTTGATTATTCGTTTTCATTGCTGAAAAGCATTTATCTACCAAATTGTTAGTGTTTACCAAAAATTCCTCTGTAATATTAGCATAAACTTGGTTAATCATTTCTTTCGAAATAGCTGGTACTTTTGTCCAACCAGCCATAAAGATACCTTTCAAATGAGGCTCAATAACTGATATCTTATAATGCCAATCACGCGCAATCGTTTCTTGAATAGACTCTTTATTTTGCCAAGATTTCACTTTATTTCTATCAAATGACTGGTAAAACACAAATTGTTCATGACTAATACAGGCAATGTCGCCCATAGATCCATTATCACCTAATTTCAGTAATGTATATGCTGATAATTTAAATAAGAGGTCTTTTGAAAGTTCTATTTCATAAAAAGAAGCTAGCGCTTTTAGTGTTAATACTGTCACACTTCCACTAGACCCTATTCCAAATTTTTTTCCATTTTTTTCCATTTTTCCAGTTATTTGTAAAAAAAATGGTGGAATGGTATGACTATCCATTTCAAAAAAATCAAAAAAAGTTTGAATTGTTTCTTGAATAAGACGATATCGTTTATCTGAACTTAAGGAAACGGAATCTCCATACATATCAGAATATATCTTAAAGGTAGAATGTTGACTGATTTTAGCAGTCATATAGATGGGAATATAAGCTAAAATAGCTTTTTGTCCAGGATAGAGAATGGCATATTCTCCAAGGACATATAATTTTCCACCTGTATGAACCGTCGCATTTTTAGTCATTTTATAACTCCACAGTTTTAGATTTGATAATATGATAGTCGTTTTCTAAAAGTTTAGCTATCTTATCTAAATCTCTTTCAAGACACAAAACTTTTACGTTTGGACCAGCATCCATTGTAAAGTAACACTCGTAACCTTTTTGTCGTAACTCCCTAATCTTATCCATAGCCTGATAGGTTTCTTGTGTTAAATAATTAAAAGCAGGTTTAGATTCTTTATTAGTTTGGTGCATAGCTAAAGCATTTTTTTCAGTTAATGTACCAACTGCTGAAAAATCATCTTCGGCTAAATAATCTAGCATATTTTGATAATCTACCTCTGATTCTTTTACCCATTTAGGAAAATAAGTAGAAGTTTCAGAAGCTAATTTCATACCTTCGCGACTTGAAATAGGTTTTTTTTGATCTGTCAAAACTAACATGATCATTGCCATTTTTAAATTAGTGTTAACTCTAAAAATATCACCACTATCTTTATCCCAAGCTGCAATTGGACCATAGAAAGATCTAGAAGAAGAGCCTGATGCAAATTTTGCAATCTGAGCTAATTCTCTTGTAGCAAGATTTTTATTAAAAAATTGATTTGCTGCTTTTACCAATGCAGATAAACCACTAGAACTTGAAGATAATCCAGCAGCAGTTGGCATGTTATTCCATGTCTCAATTTTAACAAATTGATTTTTATCTTCTCTAAATAAATCTAATACTTTCGAAGCTTTTTTTAGCTCATCTACGCTTTGTTCTTGATTATCAATAAAAAAGAGATCAGACTTAGCATTTTCCAATAAGCTAAGTTTAGTCTCTGTATACATATTTTCCAAAGTTAAGGAAATACTACTTGTAGCAGGAATCATCTTTTTAGCATCTAATTTTCCCCAATATTTGATAATAGCAATATTTGCATAGGACTTTACTGTTACAGTTTTTCGATCCACGTATTTATGGCTCCTTCTTTTTCTAATATATGACTTAAATGGAGTGCTGACTCTTTTGTTTCCGTCAAGGCAATAATACAACCACCTAGTCCACCACCACTCATTTTTGCGCCTAGTGCCTGATGGTTTAATGCTGTTTCAACAAGATGATTGGCTTTTTCAATGCTAACTCCAATAGCATTTAATTCATGGTGTGATTGTTGCATACAATCTCCCAAAATTTGAGTATTAGCTTTATCAATAGCCTCTTTAGCTATTTCTGCTAGCTCTCCAAGTCGTGACAAATGAGGAAGATTACTTTCCTCAAATTGAGCAACTTTATTGACTGCTTCTCTAGTATGTCCATGAATCCCAGTATCTGCGATGACAAGATAAGCATCCATGTTAATTGAAATGGTCTCAAAGCCAATATTTCTAACAAATGAAATTGCTTTATCACTTAAACACGTTTTAGCATCAAGTCCACTTGGATTATTATGTGCAATGATTTCTGCTTGATTAACTAATATCTCAAGAAGTGGCTCTGGTAAAGGTTGATTATAATAATCAAATACAGCTCTGATTGCAGCAATTGAAACTGCTGCTGAAGATCCCATTCCACGTCTTTGAGGAACTTGTGATTGAATCTTATAGCTTATTTTTGCATTTTCTTTTTTTAAATGAGCCAAACTAGCGTAAATAGCTGTTGATAGTGGATCATATAAATCTGGTGAAAAAAAAGTATCTGAACTCATTATTTCACAAGTCACTTCAATACCTTTCAAAGGAATTGCAATGGCTGGATAACCATAAACAACAGAATGTTCACCCATTAAAATAATTTTACTATGTGATTTTCCTATTCCAACTCGTTCCATTCTCATTCTACTAACATTCTATTTTTAATCATTCTTATTTTACAATATTTATTAAAAAATTGCGATACTTTACTTTTAAGCCTAATCTTCTAAAATTCGCTTGATTATCCCAACCTATCTATTATATCAAGTCATTTTAACAATTTCCAATATTTATGGCTTAGACAATCAAAAAAGCCTAAAATGATAGGCTTTATATAATAACTGTAAATATTATTTTATCGTTTTTATAGGAAACTGAAATATGGCCTTTGAAAAGTTTTACCATACTTTCAGCCATCGATAAACCGATTCCATAACCTTTACGCTTACTGTTATGAGATTCATCTTCACGATAAAATCGTTCAAAGAAGCGACTATAATCTATTGATTCGCCTTCTTTATAGGTATTTGAAACCTGTAATTTACCTTTTTTCTTCCGACGTCCTGTTGTGCTGAGTTGAACTTTCACATTTCCATTAGGGTCACAATATTTATTGGCATTATCGACAAGAATGGTTACTAACTCAAAAAGTGACTTTTCTTCCGCACGAACCATTATATTTGGTTCAACTAAAAGGTCAAATGTCTTTCCATCTTTAATGACCATGGATTTAAAATCTTCAGCAGCATCTTGTGTTATTTCTGAAAAGTTTACTGTCTTTAAGACAACTTCTGGTTGCTCCTCTAATTTTGCAAGTGTAACCAATTGGTTAATCAAATTAGTCAATCTTTTCACTTGATCACTTGTACTTTTACTCCATTCAGATTCGCCATTCATTAATTCAGAAAGTTCGTTGTTTGCTGAAATGATAGCTAAAGGTGTTTTTAATTCATGACCAGCATTTGTAATAAACCGTTTTTGCTTTTCATAATTTTCCACAAAAGGTGCAATAACAAGATTTGAAGAGAGAGACACAATAATGACAAAGAAGATAAAACCACCAAAAGCAAGGAATGTTGACACAGTTAATAGATCATTAATTCCAGCTTGATAAACTGTAGTATCAAGAATTACGATTAAATGTTTTCCGTTAGATTTCTTAACAACTTTATAAGCATAATAATTATCAGCATTTGTAAATTATCCCGATTGACTACCTGATTTAATAAATTGACGTGCAAATTGGATTGTTTCTTCTTCGTTCAGAGCTAATATATTTCTTAAATTGGTGCTTAACACTTTTCCATTTTTATCAACTAAAACACTGTAATATCGAAAGCGACTTTTCGTATCTGGTGAAATCTCAGTTCCTAAACGTTTTGAAGCAACTGATATGCTAGGAAAATTACCATTATTATCAGCTAAAAGATTTAATACCGTTCGAATTTCAGTTTGAGATTGATAGTATCTAGCTGTATTAATGATGCCGACCATAAACGTTAAGATAAAAAGATAGATAAAGAGGCAATTAAGATAAATCTAATACGAAGTTTACGAAACATGATGGATGCCTCCTATAATAATTCTAAACAAAATGGACCATCTTTTTGACCTATAATTTTGATATCTGCATTAATAGCTTCAAGTTTTTGACGCAAGAAAGAGATGTAAACCCAAACAATACTTTCTTCGACATCATCATCTTATGACCAAACATGTCGAAACAACATTTGAGTTGTTAAAGATTTTCCTTGGTTTAACATAAAATAAGCCATCATTTTACTTTCTTTATTTGCCAGACGAATTGAATTATGATGACTTAATTCATTTTCATCAACATCAAGTGTCACTGTTCCAGCACTCAAATGTTTTGGCGTAAAGCTCTCAACACGTCTTTCCATAGATCTTAGTCGTGCTAATAGTTCTTTTAGAGAAAATGGTTTGGTTAAATAATCATCTGCCCCAGCATCAAGTCCTGTGACACGATCATCAACTTCTGCCATCGCTGTTAACATGATAATATGAGTTTTATTTCCACTTGAGCGAATCTCTTTAAGAGCCTCAATACCTATCTTCACAGGCATCATTATATCAAAAATCATAATATCATAAGGATTTGTCATTGCTAAATCAACTGCAGCTTGTCCATCATAAACAGCATCAACTTCATAACCTTGATGAGTCATTGCTGTTGTTAGAACGTTTGACATTTGTAATTCATCTTCAGCTAGTAGTATTTTCATGTGTCACTCCATTGTATTTTGTTCATTCTGACTATCGGCAATTAATTGTCTGATTGTTTGCATCGTTAAATCACAAGAAGCTAATTCATCAGCACAACGTTTTAATTCTCTCGTTATCATCTCAGGTTGACTAATATTTTTTTTGTATTTCATTTGATGTTCTAAACTAGCCCAAGAATCTTGAGCAATTGTTCTTAGTTGGATTTCAACAAAATAGGCACCATTTGAATCATTATCTGCACTTGGAAAATCTGTATGAACTTCTAATATGAGATGATAAGAACGATAACCATTTGGTTTTGCATTAATGATATAATCTTTTTCCTGAAAAACAGTAACATTGGGCATCTCTTTTAATAGTGCAACAGTTTTATAAATATCATCGACAAATCCACAAATAATACGCATTCCAATACTATCTTTAATGACTTTTAGAGCTGAATAAGTTGATACCTCAAGACCTTTACGTTGGCATTTTTCTGTCATTGAATTAGCATCTTTTATACGCGAAATAAAGTGCTCATATAATTTAAATCCAGTCTTTTCTTTACATTCTATATTTGCTTTAATAATATAATCTGTTATTTCTTGTAATACTAAGGGTAGATATGATTCATATTGTCCATAAATTGACATACAATAATTCCTCTATCATTCTTTTCATTTCTGTTATTATAGCAAATTTCCCTAATATTTCCTAAAAACAATAAAAAAAAGAGAGATTGATATCTCTTTTCAGTTAAATTAATCTACCTTCTAAGTGATCTAATTCATGTTGACAAATTTGAGCTGCAAGTTTATTAAGCGTTAGTGTTTTTTGTTTCCAATTTTTATCTTTATACGTCACTTTTATAGTCTCATAGCGTTGTGTTGCTCTTTGACCTAAAAGTGATAAACACCCTTCATTTGTTAAATAAGGTTGACTTTTTTCAATAATAACAGGATTAAACATCACTATATCTACAAAACCCATACTAACTATAATCACACGCTTTGAATATCCAATCATGTTTGCGGCTAATCCTAAACACTCTTCCTTGTGGTAATTTAAAGTATCCATTAAATCATCAGCAATATAGGGATCCTTTTTTGTTGCATTGCTTGATGCCTTAGATAAAAAATGTTTATCCTTCACAATATCCTTTATCATTAGTTGTCTCCTTATTTATAATCTATTATAACAAAAAAAGCTCCTAAGGGAGCTTTTATATCATCAGACAATGCCTTGTGATGACATCGCTTGAGCAACTTTAAGAAAGCCTGCAATATTAGCACCAACTACTAAATTACCTTCTTGTCCAAATTCTTTTGCTGCTGATGAGGCATTTTTATAGATAGAAGTCATAATAGCTTTTAATTTCGTATCAACTTCTTCAAATGTCCATTGTGTACGACCACTATTTTGAGCCATTTCTAATGCAGATACTGCCACACCACCTGCATTTGCTGCTTTTGCAGGACCAAACAAAACATTTGCTTCTTGAAAAACTGTGATTGCTTCAAGGGTTGATGGCATATTAGCACCTTCAGTAACTGCAATAACCCCATTTGAAACTAATTTTTTAGCATCCTCTTCACTAATTTTATTTTGTGTTGCACATGGAAATGCTAAATCTGCTTTTATCTCCCAGATATGACCTTGTTCAGTTGGTGTGAAGACTGCATTTGGATGTTTTTCCGTATATTTTACAATCCGTTCACGTTTAACTTCCTTAATATCTTTCAACGTTTCAAGATTAATTCCGTCTCCATCATAAACATATCCTGAAGAATCAGAAACAGCTAGTACTTTAGCACCTAATTCTTGTAATTTTTCAGTTGCATAGATAGCCACGTTTCCAGAACCTGAAACAATAGCTGTTTTATCTTTTACACAATCATTTTTAGCAGCAAGCATTTCTTGAGCAAAATAAACAGCACCATAACCAGTCGCTTCTGTCCGTGTTAATGAGCCTCCAAAACTGAGTCCTTTACCTGTCAAAACACCATTTTGATAGCCATTTAAGCGTTTGTACTGACCAAATAAATAACCAATTTCACGACCACCAACACCAATATCTCCAGCTGGAACATCTAAATCTGGTCCAATATATTTTTGAAGTTCAGTCATAAAGCTTTGCGTGAATCGCATAACTTCTTGGTCTGACTTTCCTTTTGGATCAAAGTTTGATCCTCCCTTACCACCACCAATAGGTTGTCCAGTAAGTGAATTTTTAAAAATTTGTTCAAATCCTAAGAATTTGACAATCGATTGATTAACAGACGGGTGGAATCTTAATCCCCCTTTATAAGGTCCAATTGCAGAAGAAAATTGAACACGGTAACCACGATTTACTTGTACGTTTCCTTGATCATCTACCCATGGAACGCGAAATGTGACTATACGTTCTGGTTCTACAAGTCGTTCCAATAGATTTTCTTCAATATATTGTGGGTATTTATCAAATACAGGTATTAAAGAGTCAAAAACTTCTTGTACTGCCTGTAAAAACTCAGTCTCGTGATTGTTATTTTCTTTTACTTTTTCAAATACTGATGTAACATAAGTTTTTCCATCAACCATAGGTGACCTCCAAATAATTTTTCGATTACTGAATAGTATAAATTTTCTGAATTTTATTGTTAAGTAAAAAAGGGACAATCATCCCTTTTTATGCTTGACTGTTTGAAAATTGACTCATATACAAATCATAATAAAAACCTTTAGATTCAAGTAATGTCTGATGATTCCCTTGCTCAATTATTTGGCCATCTTTTAATACTAAAATCTTATCAGCTTCTTGAATCGTTGACAATCGATGAGCAATAACAAAACTAGTTCTACCTTCCATTAAAACTTTCATTGCTTTTTGTATCAATAATTCCAGTCGAGTATCAACTGAAGACGTTGCTTCGTCAAGTATCAAAATTTTCGGATCAGCCAGCAAAGCTCTAGCAATTGTTAACAATTGTTTTTGACCTAAAGAAATATTACTTGATTCTTGATTCATCTCCATTTGATAACCATTTGGTAAGGTTCTAATAAAATGATCAACATTGGCTGCTTTAGCTGCTTCTACAATTTCTTCATCACTTGCATCTAATTTCCCAAAGCGTAAATTTTCATTGATACTACCTTCGTATAGCCAAGCATCTTGCAATACCATACCAAATTGTTGACGATATTCCTGACGAGAAAGATTTCTAATATCGTGGCCATCAACTGTAATCGAACCTTTTGTGACATCATAAAAACGCATTAATAAGTTAATTAAAGTTGTTTTACCAGCTCCAGTAGGACCAACAATAGCAATCATCTCACCAGGCTTAACGTCTAAAGTAAAATCACGAATTAATGGTTTTCCTTCAACATATTGAAAGTCAACGTTATTGAAAGAAACCTGACCTGACAAATCTTGTTTTAATGATTCACTAACTTCATTGATTTCGTTAGGTTCATCAAGGACTTGAAATATTCTTTCTAGAGATGACTTTGCACTCTGTAAAACTGATGCTAATTGGGTAATAACTTGAATGGGTTGACTGATTTGCCAAATATATTGTACAAAAGCTTGCATATTACCAATTGTCATTTGTCCTGAAATAACTTGTAGACCACCTATAAGCGCAACAATCATGTAGACAGAATCTGAAATAAAATTCAAAATTGGCATCATTATACCAGAGATAAAACTGGCTTTAAACCCAATTTCTTGTATATCTTTCGTGATTTGATAAAACTCTTCTTCAGATGCTTCTTCACGTCCATATAATTTTAAGATATTAAAACCAGACAAATTTTCTTGCACATATCCATTCATTGCTCCTAAAATATTAGCTTGCTTTTTAAAGTATGGTTGTGATTTTTTCAAAATAAATTGAGCTACAAAATAAGTTACTGGAACAGTCATGATGACAACAATAGCCAATTTAAAATTGAGGTATAAAACCATACTGACAACTAAAATAATCGTAAAAATAGCATTAACAATTTGTAAAAAAGACTGTTGTAAGGCATTTGAGACAGCTTCTACATCAGATGTGAAACGACCTAACATATCTCCAAATTGATGTTTATCAAAATACGAAATTGGAATTTGATTAATTTTTTGATTCAAATCTTGTCTTAAATCACGAATACTTGATTGAACTGCTCTTGTCATAAAATAGTTTGAACCAAAAGATCCTAGCTCATTAATTAGTGCCCTAATTAGATAAATGACTAATACCCAAAAGATATAGGTTTTGTTAATTGAAGCGCCATCTATTCCTTTAGCCATATCCAGTAAATTTTTGGTTAACTCAGTAATAGCAAGCCCTAAAACAAAGGGTTCTAAAACACTCATTAAAGCACTTAATATTTTTAGAAAAACAGCTAAAAAGAGAGAGAGACGATAATTTTTTAAATAAGACCATAGACGTTTAAATACATTTTTTTCTGTCATTTTCTCCTCCTAACCTTCTTTCGTTAAACTTTGATTATTTAATTGAGAGTTTGCAATTTCTCTATAAATATCGTTGGAAATCATTAATTCTTCATGCGTTCCACGCCCAACAATTTCGCCTTCGTCTAGAACAATTATTTGATCGGCATCCATGATCGTACCAACCCTTTGGGCAACGATTAGAACCGTTGCATTTTCGGTTACTTCTTTTAGACGGCGACGCAATTCAGCATCAGTCTTGTAATCAAGTGCAGAAAAGGAATCATCAAAAATGTAAATATCTGGTTTTTTCACCACAGCCCGTGCAATTGATAATCGTTGTTTTTGACCACCTGAAAGGTTACTACCAGCTTCAGCTAAATGGGTTTGATATCTTTTCTCACGACTCTCAATAAACTCTTTAGCTTGTGAGACATCTGCAGCCTGGTCTAATTCCTCAATATTAGCATCACTTTTACCAAATTTTAAATTTTCCTCAATAGTTCCGGTAAAAAGTAAAGACTTTTGCGGAATAAAACCAATTTTTTGACGTAAAGCCTTTAGATTAAAATCTCGGACATCCACACCATCTACTAATATTCGGCCTAACGTCACATCAAAGAATCTTGGTATCAAATTAACTAAAGATGATTTTCCAGAACCAGTCGAACCAATGAAGGCAATGGTTTCTCCAGGTTTTGTTTTGAATGAAATATCATGTAAAACTGGACTTTCAGTCTCACCTGGATAAGCAAATGTGACACTATCAAATTCTAAATAGCCTTTTGTTTTTGTTTCAGTAACCCCATCTTCATTTTTTGAAATGGAAATGGGCATATTTAAAACTTCTCTAATACGAGAGCTTGAGACTGCCATTTTAGGATACATGGTAAAGAGATTAGCAAACATTAAAAATGAGAATAAAGCATGGAAACTGTATTCAATAAAAGCAACTAAATTACCAATTTGATAATTGCCCTTTGCTAAAGGATCTAGTGCAAACCAAACAATTGACACAATCATAGCAACGATAATCTGTACAAATAATGGTTCTGTTATCCCTGTTAAGATAAAGAGATGACTAGATGTTTTTTGATAAGTTTCATTCTCACTATTAAATTTATTTTCCTGAAAGTCTTCTCGAGCAAATGCTCTAATAACACGAAGTCCAGTCAAATTCTCTCTAACAAATTGGTTAATTTTATCTAAAGTTGACTGTTGCTTCTCAGATAAAGGTTTAGTCTGAACAGCAACATAAACAACTACAATAATCAAAAATGGAATAGCAACAGCTACAATCCAAGCTAAAGATGGACTAGTTACAAGTATCATAATAACTGAGAAAATCATCATGAGTGGTGTTACTAGGCCCATTCTCAAAGTCATTTCAGCAAATTGCATCAAGACAAAAGCATCACTTGTCATTCTTGTTACTAAAGAAGAGACTCCAATTTTTTCATATTCAGAATGAGAATAATCCTGTAATTTACGATACATGTCATCACGAAGCTCTTTTACCATAGTGGTTGTTAATCGGCTAGAAGCATAAGATAAAACTAACCTTCCAACAGCTCCTGATAAAACAATTAAAAACATGATTATAGCCCAAAAATACAAAGCTTGTTTGTTATTCTTAGTAACACCATCATCAATCATACGAGCCAAAATTGTTGGTAATCCAAGATTAACAACAACGAATAATAAAGCACCAAAAAGATTCATCAATAAAAATTTTGGTTTACGCTTTAAATAATTCCAAATTAACCCCATCTAATCCTCCTAAAATTTTCTTTTATATAAGAAAAGACTAGGTCTCCCCGTCTATTCTGTATCTTTAGTTTTAGTTTAACATAAATAAAATATATATCCAGATAATTTAATAAACTTTTTTTAAAAAACCGTTCATCTTTAGTTATTAATGATTAATGTATAACTAATTTAGGCTAATTTTCAACTAGATATCCTATTATTATCACAATTATTGATCTAGTTGACTTAGATATTCATAGCGATCATATTTTTCTGTAAGCTCTGAATTTAGTTGATCAAGATCCTTTTGTAAATCTGATAATTTATCATAATCACTTGAAAAAGTTTGCATTTCTTCTTCAACTTTTTCAATCTGATCTTCAAGAGACATAATGTCATTCTCAATAGTCTCCCACTCTTTTTTTTCGAGATAAGACATTCTCTTTTTAGAAGATTTTTCTTTTAAAGGCTTTTCTTGAGAAGTCGTTTTTTCATTATTTGTATTGGTTTCATTGAATGCAACTTCATCTAAATAATCCGTATAATTTCCAAAAAATTCTCTGATATGATGATCTTTAAATGCTAAAATTTTATTTGCAACTTTATCTAGAAAATAGCGGTCATGACTGACTGTCATTACTGGTCCATTAAAGTGAGAGATAAAGTTTTCTAAAACAGTTAAAGTTGCAATATCTAAATCATTCGTAGGCTCATCTAACAATAAAACATTTGGTTTTTCAATCAAGAGTTTTAATAGATAAAGTCTTTTTTTCTCCCCACCTGATAATTTTCCTATTAAAGTACCATGAGTTGACCTTGGAAATAAAAATTGTTCTAATAACTCAGTAACACTGGTTGTTCCTACACTGGTTTTTACTTCTTCTGCAACTTCTTGAAGATAAGTTATGACACGTTTATTATCATCCATGTCTTTTATTTGTTGTGAAAAATAAGCAATCCTGACTGTTTCACCAATTTCAAGAGAACCCTTTGTTGGTACTAAGTCACCATTTATCAAGTGTAAAAGAGTTGATTTACCAACACCATTATCACCAATGATACCAATTCGATCACGATTTTGAATTAAAAGATTAAAATCTTTAATTAACGGCTTATCATCATAGGAAAATGAAATATTATCAAAATGAATAACTTTTTTACCTATACGACTTGTCTCAAATTGTATTTCAAGAGACTGTGCTGAATCTGTTTGTTTTAAATCACTTTTTAGATTTTCAAAACGATTAATTCTTGCTTGCTGTTTAGTCGCACGAGCCTGAGGTTGAGTTCTCATCCAGGCTAATTCCTGTTTATAGAGTTGCTTTTTTTTATGAAGGCTTGCACTATCTCTCTCATCTTTTTCGGCTCTTAATCTCACGTAGTCTTGGTAGTTTCCTTGATACTCTGTCAACTGAGCATTATCTAACTCAAAGATACGTGTTGCCATACTATCTAAGAAATACCGATCATGTGTAATAAATAAAACCGTTTTTTTACTACTATTTAAGAAATGAGTTAACCAAGCAATTGTTTCAATATCAAGATGGTTCGTTGGTTCATCTAATAATAACAAATCGGCATCATTCAATAAAACTTGAGCTAACTGGACCCTTCTTCTCAAGCCTCCAGACAGTTGTCCCACTTTCTGATTTAGATTTCTAATGCCTAATTTTGATAAAACTGTTTTAACAGTACTTTCAATAGACCAAACATCTAATTGATCCATTTGTGACATAATAGATTCTAATTTTGATTGTTTTTCTTCACTATAATCATTCATTAAAGACTCGTATGATTTAATGAGCTCAAACTCTTTAACTTCAGAAGATAAAACAGTATCTAAAACTGACTTTTCATCATCAAATTCTGGATCTTGTGTTAAATAAGCAATAGTATAATCTGATTTAGCTAAGAAAGGTGAAACGTCTCCATCATAACCAAGTTTGCCTGAAATAACATCTAAAAGCGTTGTTTTTCCAGTTCCGTTAACACCAATTATTCCAATCCGATCTTGATCATGAATATAAAATGAAATATTTTGGAAGACAGTTTTATCACCGACTGTTTTTGTTAAATGTTCTACTTTAAAATCACTCACACTTTAGCTCCTCTGTTACAAATGCAAAAATAGATTCTTTTGTATTCTTAATTTCTTTAGAGACTATTCCTTCTTCAACTTGTTTCAATAATTGGCCTAACTTAGGACCTGGCTTTAATTTAAATGCTTTCATTAAATCACCACCATTTACCACAATATCATGTTTATGATGAATATCCAATTGATCATCTAGGTAATCAATTCTATCAAACTGAACTGCTTTTCCTTGACCCAGTCTTAATTCCTCTACTGAATAGGCTAATGCTTTACCAAATTGGTAAAGGTCTTTTAATTGCAAGCTTCTATGTTCTCTAATTTCATAAAGTTTGATAAGTTGTGATACCATTTTTTGAAAATCATTAGAAGTCTTCCAAGATCTTAAAAATGATTTTACTTCTTTTTGTTTAATTGAGATAATTAAGAAAGCCCATGCTTGAAAGGAAGAAGAAAATAAAAAGTCTGGTGCAAGATTTGTCATCATTTCAGATAAAAATGCTTTTTTTCCTACAAGGTAAGGTAAAAACTGATTCGCTTTTGCTTCTAACAGATAAGAAATCCCTTTTTTCCAATAAGGTGCTGTCAATAATTTATCAAGTTCAATAAAGGTACGTTCAATTGAAATCTTTTCTAAAAGATCAGCATTTTCTGTCATAGCTTTAAACGTCAGTTTTTCAATATCAAAGTTTAAACTTGCTGAAAAACGAAAACCACGCATGATTCGTAAGGCATCTTCTGTAAATCTTTCTTCTGGGTTCCCAACAGCACGCAAAAGATGGTTATCCAAATCAGACAAGCCAGAAAATTTATCAATGACAGTCCCATCATGTGCTAAAGCAAAAGCATTAACCGTAAAGTCACGTCGTTTTAAATCTTCTTCTAAAGAACGTACAAAAAGGACTTTACTAGGCCTTCTATAATCAACGTAAACATCTTCTGTTCTAAAAGTCGTAATTTCATACTCACCAGAGTTTTCAAGTACTAAAACCGTACCATGTTCTATTCCAATATCAACTGTTCTATGAAAAACATGCTTAGTTTCTTCAGGATAAGCACTTGTTGCAATGTCAACATCATGGATTTGTCGATTTAATAAACTATCCCGAACACTCCCACCAACAAAATAGGCTTCATAGTCAGCATCATGTAATTTTTTTAAAACTGGTAAAGCCTTCTGAAATTCAGAAGGCATTTTCTTTAATTTCATAAAATATTTTCCAAACCATAAACGAGTTGATTCTGTTTAACAACCTCTTTAACAGCGTGATTAACACCTGTCATAAACGAAGTACGATCAAAAGAATCATGTCTAATTCGTAATCCTTCACCTTTAGAACCAAATATTACTTCTTGATGAGCTACCAAACCAGGAAGACGAACAGAATGAATTCTAAAGCCATTATATTCAGCACCACGTGCACCCTTTAAATTTTCCGTTTCGTCTACTGCACCTTGGACTTTCATTCCTCTGACAGAAGAAATCATTTCAGCAGTCTTTAGCGCAGTACCACTCGGCGCATCTTTTTTCTGATCATGATGTAACTCAATAATCTCAACATCAGGAAAATACTTAGCAGCTTGTTTTGCAAAAGACATCATTAAAATTGCTCCAATAGCAAAGTTAGGAGCAATGAGACCCCCACATTGTTTTTCTTTAGATAGAACAATTAACTCTTCAATTTGGCTTTCTTTGAAACCCGTTGTTCCAACAACTGGTGCAAAGTGATGTTCCAAGGCAAAAAAAGTGTTTTCAAAGGCTACTTGAGGAGTAGTAAAGTCAATCCAAACATCCGCTTTAATATCAGCTAGTTCTTCCTTGTGATTATAAACAGGAATGCCCTGGTATTCAGTCAATTCTGAAAAAGGATCAATTAGGGCTACTGGTTCAAATTCCATTTCATTTTGAACCATTTTTAATGCTTCAGACCCCATTTTTCCTTTAAAACCAGCAATAATAACCTTAATACTCATTTTTTTCTCCTTTTTTAATCAATAACAGGAGTGATACCAAATGCTACTGCCCCTTCACCTAAATGAGTAGCAATAACAGCACCGAAAGTAACAATTTCAATTTCACCTTGGTATCCTGCATTTTCCAATTTTTCTTTCAAATCAAGTGCTTTTTCTTCTGCTCGTGAATGAATAATTGAGACTTGATAAGCGTGATCAGCTGTTTCTTCTTCTAAAATGGAAATAAGTCGTTTAATAGCTTTTTTTTCAGTTCGAACTTTTTCATATACTACTATTTTACCTTCCTCATTAAAGCGCAAAATAGGTTTGATACTTAATAAATTGCCTAATAATGCTGCTCCATTAGAAAGTCGGCCACCTTTGACTAAATGGTTTAAATCATCAACCATAATAAAAGCAGTTGTTAATTCAATTTGCTTATTTAATTTTTCTAAAATATGATCAAAGCTCAAGCCTTCTTGATACCATTTGACGACATTTTCGACCATGCTTGTTTGTGGTTTTGATGTAATGCGTGTATCAGGAAATGCTATAGTCAACTCTTTAAACTCATCTTTTAAGAATTGAATATTTTGCCAAAAGCCTGATATTCCGGCAGCAATAAAAACACCTATGACATGTGTATAACCTTCATTTGTTAATCGTTCAAGAAGGTCATTCAATTCTGCAAGACTTGGCTGACTGGTTTTAGGCAATTCATCAGAAGCTGACATTTTTTGATAAAACGCATCAATACTTAAATTTTTTCCTTCAATATAAGATTGATTTTCAATAATAACAGGAATATCTAAGACAAATACATCTTCTACGACTGCTAATTTTTCAGCATTTGCTGCTGAATTATCTGTAATGATTGCTAACTTCATTAACTCTTAAACTCCAAATTAATACCAGGTTCGTCTAAAGCAATCTCAGTGACTTCAAATGTGAGTCGCTTCACCATATCTAATAATGGTGCTGCCAAAGATTCAACTTCAGCCTGAGAAAATTCACTAGGATTACTTACTAATCTATCTTTAATATGTACCATCTGTGAAATGACACCACTGATGACAAATTCATCTCGAACAATAACAAATTGCAAGACAGAAACAATAACTGTTTCTTGATTTTCTTCATCCTTTTTAACTAATTGAAAGGTCACCTCAAAATTTGTTTCAGGTGTACCATTTTCTTCTTCCCACTCTAAATTACGAGCATCATAATGATACTGATTAACAAATTCTTTTTCTCTGATGAGTTCCATTTTTTTCTCCCTTGAATGACAATAATATTTATTATAACATATTTCATTCTATTGTTAAAATTTGGTTAAATCAATATTTCTTCTTAGGATGTCCCTCTACAATGGATTGATTGTGTTCTAAAACTTCTTTACCTTTTGACGTTAATGAATAGGATCTTACTGTGACAAATCGCTCTAATTCTTTATCTGTTAATGTGTTAATGAGAACATGATCAAGTTCTTGACGCTTCATTTTCGAAAGACCTTTTATCTTTTTATCTTTTAAACACTTTTTTATTTGCATCGAAGTGCATTGCTTTAAAGAATCTTTTGCTGAATCAATCTATACCAAATCACGATCAATTAATTCTTCCAAACCACTTATAGGATCAATTCCATAAATGGTATAGAAATATTTATGAGGTGGACTTGAAGTAAGATAGGTCCCAAACTGTATACGCCAAAGTAAGATGATTTGTCCTGGTAACAATCCTTCTTTTGTTCTTACCATTTGTTTTTTTGCAATAGGTTTTTCTAATAATTCCAATTCATACCTACTATCAACATATGGCATTTCATCATGGAATTGATAAGTTTCACTTAATGATTTCATATCAAAATTATAGCAAAAACAGTAAAAAAGACCTAGACTTATGTCTAGATCACTTAAGTATTTGGATGACTTACTGCCCATGCATCATCAAGGTCTAAAGTTTCTTGATCTGTATAGGCTTGACGATGAGGGTTCCAAACTTGATTTGAAGTTGTTGCTTGTGCTGTATCACTTGTTTGATTAGCATTTGCAGCAGGTGTATCATATGCTGTCAATCCATATGCTTCAATAATATAATTTAATTTACTATTGTAGCTTGTATCAGTTGCATAAACACCTGTAAGTGCTGCTGTTGCATCTTGATAAGATAATGTATTTGACTTGTGTGCTCCAAGGTAAGTATCAGAACTTAAAACACTTGCATAGTCTTCTAAAGATTCATAAGCACTTGGATAACTTCTGAATGCTTGAATGACTTCATAAGGATTTCCTTTTCCATCATCTTCCCAAGTCCACAGATTAACTGATGAACCATTATAAGAACCTTTTATGCCAAAATAATTATAATGTGGTGCTTGGCTAAGTCCAGATTGACCATAGTTAGACTCCAAAATGGCTTGAGCAATCATAACCGAAGCATATAAATCATGTTCATTAGCAACATTTCTTGCTGTTTCTCCAATTTGATTAACAAATGTTTGTGCATTCGTTGTATCAGCAGATACATGTTTTGTTGAAACTTGTTGCTTAGAGAAGACCATAAAAGAAGCTCCTATTGCAATTAAAGTTATTAATGTTATCCCAAAAATTTTTTTCTTTTTCATTTTCTCTCCTTAACCCTAATCTAGTAGAAAAATTATATCATAGAAAGGCGAATAGAAATATTAAGAAGAGTTTACAAAATGTGTAATTTACTTTACTAAGAAAATCTATTAATTATAATAATCAAATAAATACAAATGATAAGATTTGATAATATGGTTTAACTTTGTATTATAAGCCGTGTCAGTTGCATAATTTCCAGTTAAAGTTGCAGTTGCTTCTTGATAATTATTGGAATTATGTCTCCTAACATGTTGATATCTATCTAACTGAAGCAAGGTTGCATAATCTTTAAAGGCATTGATTTGACTTCTGTAAGATTTAAAAGCTGCATTAATTTGATATGGATTTCCAGAACCATCATCTTCCCAAGTTTGATAAGTAACAGACTGATGCTTATACTTTCCTTTAATCCCGAAATAATTGTAATCAGGTGACTTACTAAGTGCAGATTTCCCATTATTAGACTCTAAAATAGCCTGGGCCATCATTACCGAATTATAAAGATCATATCTTTGAGAAATGTAATGAGTAGGATGCGCTATAGTCCTTACAAATTGATAGGTATCTTTTCCTTTCATTGAAAGCAAAGCTCTATGCTCTTTATTAGTATAAAAAAGACTGAGCCCTAAGGTCAACACGACAATAAAAAAAGAGAGTTGTTCAGCGACAGTTGTTTTCAGTGTCATCTTTTTCTTTTTTCTCACAATAAATCCTTTCTTAAAAGACTTAAACTTAGTATAACAAATGTGACTTTGAAATAAAAAAAGAAAGTGAAACACTTTCTTTTTTTATTAAGATTTTTTACGTAAAGCTCCAAATAGAAGACCTGAAACAACTGCCCCAATAGCAATGAACACTAGATAAAGTAATGGATTACTTGTCAAAGCAATAACAAAGATACCACCATGAGGAGCCATTAATTTGATTCCAGCTAAACCAACTAAGGCACCTGTCAAGGCAGAACCTACGACAAAACTTGGAATTGCACGCGCAGGGTCAGCAGCACCAAATGGAATAGCACCTTCAGTGATGAAAGATAATCCCATAACAATATTTGTTAATCCAGATTGACGTTCTTCTTCACTAAATTTATCTTTAAAAACAAGTGTTGCTACAAATACTGCAAGTGGAGGTACCATACCACCAGCCATTACAGCTGCCATAACTACAGAACCACCATTAGCCACAGTTGCTGCAAGTGTACCTGTACCAAAAACATAGGCTGCTTTATTTACTGGACCACCCATATCAACAGCCATCATGCCACCTACTAGTAATCCCATAAGAATTGCAGAACTTCCTGATAGGCCTTCAAGGAAATTATTAAGTGCAGTATTAATAGCTGCCATTGGGATATTGACAAATAACATGAGGAAGCCAGTAATAAGAACACCTAACAATGGATACAATAAGATTGATTTGATTCCTTCAAGAGATTTTGGTAAGCTAGAAAGTAATTTTCTAAGTAAGAGAATAACACCACCAGCTAAGAAACCACCTACTAAAGCACCTAGGAATCCTGATGGCACTCCCGCAAGTGATAGACTTGCTTTTCCACCTTCTGCAAAAGGAACCCTTCCAAATGCTAGACCACTAGAAGCTATAGATCCTGCTACAAACCCAGCTACTAAACCAGGTTTTTCAGCCATTGAATAAGCAATATATCCAGCTAAGACGGGTAACATAAATGCAAATGCTGCACTACCAACATTCTTAAATAAAGCAGCAATTTCATGATATGACCCTAAATTACTTAATTGATCTTTTGGAACACCAAGAATATTATCTAATAGAAAGGCAATAGCTATCATGATACCACCGCCAATAACGAATGGTAACATTTGTGAGACGCCACCCATTAGGTGTTTGTAAAATGCTGATCCAAGACTTGATTTTGCTTCAGTATCATCTGACTTTTTAGCATTTTGATTTTGAGCATGGTAAGTTATTGCTTTAGCATCAAGAATAATATTAATTAATTCTTCACTTTTTTTGATACCATCAGCTACTGGCCTAGATACTAAAGGTTTACCATCAAAGCGATCCATTTCAACTGCTTTATCAGCTGCAACAATAACACCTTTTGCTCTTTCAATATCCGAAGCAGTTAAACGATTACCAACACCAGAAGCACCATTTGTTTCCACTTTGATATCAACACCCATTTCAGCAGCTTTTTTCTTTAAAGCTTCTTCCGCCATATAAGTATGCGCAATTCCAGTTGTACATGCAGTAACTGCAACAATGAAATCGGAATGGTCTTGAGCAGATTGGACAGTTTGTGTTGGTGCTACACTCTCTTCAGTGATACTATTTTTATCAAAAATTGAAATCACTTCGTCTGGTGTTTTTGCTTGACGTAATTGATCTGCAAAGCCATCTTTCATCAAATATTTTGATAATTCAGCTAACGCTGCTAAATGTGTGTCATTTGCACCTTCGGGTGCAGCAATCATGAAGAATAAATCAGTTGGTTGACCGTCTAATGCTTTATAATCAACTCCTTTTGATGATTTAGCAAAAAGTACAGCTGCCTCATTTACTGCAGTATTTTTGCTATGCGGCATAGCAATCCCATCACCTAAACCAGTTGATGTTTGTTCTTCACGTGCTACAATTCCTTTTTTAAAAATTTCAAAATCAGAAACAACATGTTCTGACACCAATTTTGTAACCATTTCATCAATAGCTGCTTCTTTTGTTGTTGCTTGTAAATCTAACAACATAGTATCTTTTCTTAAAAGATCTTGGATTTTCATCTTTTTTCTACCTCTACTTTTTCATAAGTTTCTTTAATAAATGCTAAACTAGCTAAATCATCTGAGAATGCTGTTGCTGTTCCACAGGCAACACCCCATTTTAATGCTTCGATTGGATCTTGACTTTCAACAAAATGTCCTGTGAATCCAGCTACCATTGAATCACCTGCACCTACTGAATTTTTTACATTTCCTTTAATAGGTTTAGCAAAATAAGCAGCTTCTTTAGTGACTAACAATGCACCATTTCCGGCCATTGAAATAATAACATTTTGAGCACCTTTATCTAATAATTTTCTAGCATAAGTCTCGACATTATCTAAGCCCTCTAGTTTCACATCAAATATTGCTTCTAATTCATGATTGTTAGGTTTAACTAATAATGGTTGGTATTGTAAAGCATCCAATAGATTTTGACCTTCAAAATCACAAACCACTTGAGCACCAGTATTTCTAACTAATGGAATTAAAACTTGATAGACTTGGTTTCCTAAGTGACTTGGTGCAGAGCCTGCAAACACAACTGTGTCCTTATCTGATAATTGATTTAAAATCACTTTTAATGTTTCTAATTCCTCATCTGATATTTTTGGTCCGGAACCATTTATCTCTGTTTCATCATCTGCTTTAATCTTGACATTAATCCTTGTATCTTCAGAAACTTGAACAAATTGGGTAGTAATTCCCTCTTTTTTCAGACTGTCTTCAATAAATTTCCCAGTAAAACCACCTAAAAATCCGGTAGCAATACTGTCTTTTGACAATCTTTGTAAGATTCGACTAACATTTATGCCTTTTCCACCGGGATATTTGTCATCACTTGTCATACGGTTAACACCACCAACTTCAACTTTATCGAGACGAACAATAAAGTCTATAGATGGGTTTAGTGTAACTGTGTAAATCATATTTCAATCACCTTCATTTTCTTTTTCAATTTTTTTAAGAGTAAATGATCAGAAGCTTCTATTATCAATGATACCTTGTCAACTTTTGCAACATTAACAAAAGATATCTGTCCTAATTTTGAAGCATCAGACAAAACAAATGTTTCTTTTGCATTGGTGATCACAGCTCTTTTTAGGTAAGCTTCTTCAACATCTGGAGTTGTTAAATAGTGTTCATCAATACCATTCATTCCAATAAATGCTTTGTCAAAGTTGAAATCATTTATTTGTTGAAGAGCAGTATGACCAATACTTGCATCAGTAATCTGTTTCACAAGACCACCAATAATAATCGTCTCAACACCTGAATCAACTAATTGTGCTGCATGATGAATTGAGTTAGTTACTACTTTAATATTTTTACCTTTCAAATAGTCAAGTAAAAAAGCAGTTGTTGTTCCTGCATCAATAAAAATCACATCACCACTATCTATCAATGTAGAAGCTGTTAAAGCAATTTTATTTTTCTCTTGAGAGTTTTTGACAGATTTTTGTTCAATACTCAATTCTTCTTGTAGCGAATGATGAAGCTCTGCTCCACCATGAACTCTATAAAGTTTGTGTTCTTCTTCAAGTTCATCTAAATCTCTTCTAATAGTTGACTCTGAAGTCTCTAGGAGTTTAATAAGTTCTTCCAAAGAAACGTAATTTTCTTCTTTAATTTTATCCAAAATCAACTGTTTCCGTTTAGATTTTAAAATAGGCATGCTCCTTTCTGGAATCGTTTACAATCCTCATTATACTCTCATCTTTTTCTTTGTCAAGCATTTTCTATCATTTTCTTTCAAAAGACATCAAAAAAGAATTCTAGTTAACTAGAATTCTTTTTTTTATTTGATTCCTAAAATAGATTCTTTAGCATGTATCATTTGCGTAATCATTTGACAGTATGGTGTCTCAAAACCAAATTTTTCAGCTTTTTTAGCAACTGCACCATTTAAATAATCTATTTCAGTTAAACGATGATTTTGCACTAAATCTTGGTGCATAGATGGATAATGATGCGAAGCTTTTTTTGAAATTTCCATTACATATTTGACGATTTCTTCTTCATTCAAGTCAACACCTTCAGCTATACCTACCCTAACAAATTCATGAATAATTTCTTTAACCAAAGCAAGACCATATTCACTTGCAAATACTTGACCTATAGTGCAGTCAAGTAATGCACAAGTAGAATTCATTGTTCCGTTAACACAAGCCTTACGCCAAATATTCGGCAAAACATTCTCATCATATGTTGCAGCTAATTTCGCTTCAGTCAGCATTTCAGCGACTTGATAGCCAGCATCCTTATTCGAAGGATCCATACTTTGAAGATGTAAACCACCCTCACCTTCTAAGTGCGCATGACCTGGTCCTTTTAATCCTGCAGTCCAGATGGTGACACCCATTAATATTTTCTGTTCAGGAATATATTGACGAATGACATCTGCATGACCTAGTCCATTTAACAAACACAAAACTTTGGTTTCTTTTCCAATAATGCCTTTAATATCTTGCAACATTTGAGGCAGTTGCATTGCTTTTGTAAACAAAATAATTAAATCTGCTTCTGTTGTAGCTTCAGTTGGTTTCATAATAGGTAGCTTTACAGTTTCTTCAACATCACCTGTAATTTTTAACCCATTTTCCTGAATAGCCTTAATATGGTCTTCCCAATTATCAAGTAAAATAACTTGATGATTTGTTTTTGAAATTTGATATCCAAAACGGCAACCCATAGCCCCAGATCCAGCTATATATACTAACATGTTGTTCTCCTTTTAACCTTCAAAAATAAAAATATGATCTTTGTAAATTTTCAAAACATCTTTACAAATTTTGTGTGCACTATAAGCAATGGCAAATGGTATGATTATCCAAGCAAAAATAATGATAACTATGTGACTTCCACCAGCTAAAGAAGCTATTGGGCCAACTAGTCCAACTAAACCAAAACCTGATGATGCTGGTGTTCCAATCAAATGAAAGATTGGTACTGTTAAAGATGAAAGTGCAGCCGTTACCAACATAGGTATTGCCATTACAGGATGTTTCAAAAAATTTGGCATCATCATTTTCATTGCACCTAATGCAATGGCAATTGGTACACCAGACTTATTGACTTTATAAGTTGCCCATACAAGAACAGCCGTAGTTGCTGCGATCCCCATAGATGCTGCACCAGCAGCTAAACCATCTAAACCTATAGCTAATCCAATTGCAACTGTTGAGATTGGACTTACTATGATCAAAGAAAAAGCCATTGCGATCAGAATTGACATTAAAAATGGTTGAAGTGTTGTGAATGAGTTAATAATTTGACCAATAAGTGTTGTTACATAGGAAACATAAGGTAATATTTTCCATCCAATATAACCAACCCCTGTACCTATAATAATTGGTAATAAGATAATTGTTAAAGAGCCAAATTTGTCTCCAAACCACCTAATTGCTATAACAGCCAAACTAGCTGTAATCATCATATTAATCAGATCACCAATTCCTTTTAATTGGAAAGTTCCTGTTGCTACTCCTTTTTGAATTACTTCAGTATATAACCAAGCACCAGAACCAATATAAGCAGCTCCACCAACAACTAGTTGTTGCATCGGAGAAAATTTAAATTGTTGTCCGATAAGAAAGCCTGCCATAACTGGTGTAAAAAATTGAAAAATTTGTACAATATGTAAAAATTCTGCTGCTGTTGAATTTGGTAAAAGTGGCTTTAATAGTGTTGCTAAAATAGCATTCGGAATAAGTGCAACAACGATAGCAGTTGCTGTTCCCGATAACACTTTATTGATAAAAGTTCCAAAAGTTTCTTTCTTTGATGTTTCTTGCATCATAGACCTCTCTTATTTTTTTGCAATATATATCACATTTGTTAGTTAATTATATCATATAAAAAAGGGAGTGTCATGACTGTTTTTAATATTTCCTATTCATTAATATTATAGTTCTATAAATTATGATAATAAAAAAAGGATTATATTAATCCCTTTTTTCTTCAAGTAATGTAGAAGAATGTACTAGACGATTATCTCTTTCAGGATATACATATTGCATAACTTGGTTGACAGCCATTGGGGCTTCTCCGAATCCTGTTGCTATTAGATCGACTTTTCCACTATAGTTAGCAGCATCTCCAACAGCATATACACCTTCTCGAGACGTTTCAAATACAGAATTAACATTAACACTTGTTCTCTTATAGTTAACATTCCAATTTTTGATATTCTTATTTGATGTTGAAAATCCAAAACTGACGATAAGATCATCAAATGTTAAAGTCTTTGTCTCTTCTGATTTTACTTTTTGAATGACAAGTTCTTTAGCGCCATTTTCATCGCCATTTAAAGCTAAAGGTTGATAAGGTGTTAAGATTTCAACTCCTGAGGCTTTCAATAATTCAACACTATGTTCATGTGCTCTAAATACATCTCTTCGATGAACTATCGTTACACTTTTTGCTAGCCCATATAAAGCTAGAGCCCAATCAACAGCTGAGTCACCTCCACCGCAGATCACAACATCTTTATTTTCAAATTGATCTAATTTGTGAACATTATAATAGATATTGTGATCAGCATACTTTTCTTCATTCTCTAGCCCTAAAGGTCTTGGTGTAAATGCTCCATTTCCACAAGCAATTATAATTGCTTTTGAGTAATGGGTTTGTTTTGAAGTCACAATCGTAAAAATATCATTTTCTTTTTCAAAAGTTAATACTTCTTCTTTTAAACTATATGTGATTCGGTCATCAAATCGCTTCAATTGTTCGATTAAGTTCTCAGTTAATTCTTGCCCTGTAATAGCGGGATAAGCCGGGATATCATAGATTACTTTTTCAGGGTATAAAATGGCAGGTTGACCACCTAATTCTGATAAACTCTCGATGATATTTACAGTTAAACCTCGTAAACCAGCATAGAAAGCTGTGAACAAACCTACCGGTCCACCCCCAATTATTGTTAAGTCAACTAGTTTATTATTTTCCAATACCAATTTTAAAGCTCCTTCTTGATGTTATTCAAAATCTCTTCTTCTTCAGCAGATAATTCATAGAAGTTTAATAAATCTGGTCTTCTCAAATAGGTTTTTCTAAGACTTTCTTTTAATCGCCATTTCCTAATATTTTCATGATGTCCACTCATTAGAACTTCTGGCACTTTCATTCCTCTGTAATCATAAGGTCTAGTGTATTGTGGATATTCAAGTAAACCAGATGAAAATGAATCTTCTTGATGGCTTGATTCCTTTCCTAGAACCTCTGGAATCAATCGAACTGTAGCATCAATAATTGTCATTGCTGCAAGTTCACCACCAGTTAAAACAAAATCACCTAGAGAAATTTCATCAGTAACTAATGTTTTAATCCGTTCATCGTAGCCTTCATAATGACCACATATGAAAATTAATTCATTTTCTTTAGCTAAATCTTCTGCTATTTTTTGGGTAAATTTTTTACCAGCTGGATCGAGTAAGATCACTCTTGGTCTTGTTGAGTTTAATGACTCAATCGTATCAAATATTGGTTGCGCTCTGAGTAACATTCCTTGACCGCCACCATAAGGTTCGTCATCCACATGTCTTGATTTTTCCGCAAAGTCTCTAAAGTTATGATAATTGATATCTAAAAGATTTTTTTCACGAGCTTTTCCAATTATTGAATGCTCTAAAGGTGCAAACATTTCTGGAAAGAGGGTTAAAATATCAATTTTCATCGTCTAATCCTTCTAATAACTCCACATCTACCCTATTGTTATCAATGTCAATAGTTAGAACTACCGATGGAATATAAGGTAATAGCAAGTCTTTCTTACCTTTTCTTTTAACAATCCAGACATCATTAGCTCCAGGTTGAAGAATTTCTGAAATAAAACCAATATAGTTATTGTTCTCAAAGACTTCTAATCCAATGATTTCATGATAATAATATTCACCCTCATCTAAATTGGAGAGATTTTCTTCTGCTACTTTTAACATGAAGCCTTTGTATTTTTCAATGTCGTTAATATGGTAATGATCTTTAAATTTAATGATTTCCATATTCTTTTGTGTCCGGTGACTAGCAATAGTAACCTCTTTTACAAATTGATCCTTAGAATCAAATAAGGCTAAATGACTTCCTTTTTTAAAGCGTTCATCAATAAAGTCAGTTACTGCTAAAACCCGCATTTCTCCTTGTAAGCCTTGTGTATTTACAATCTTTCCAACATTAAAGTAATTCATTTACTAATTTTTTCTCCACTTTTTCTCATTGAGCTGCTTAAATAGCTTCAGTCCTTATTTTAACATGAAATGACTTTTAAAACCAAGCATCGTGCAAAAAAAGCCAGAGAAAACTCTGACTCTTTTCTAAATAGTCCGTACGGGATTCGAACCCGTGTTACCGCCGTGAAAAGGCGGTGTCTTAACCCCTTGACCAACGGACCTAGACACACTGTCTTGTGACAGACAACAAAATATATTTTACCTTATGATCTATCTCGTGTCAATAGATTTTCTGTATTTTTTTTGATCTTTTGGTTTGTTTCTCGATATAAACGAAGTAAAGACAAAATTCCAAATAAAATGACTAAACACAAAATCAAAATTGATATCATTTTTTCTCCTAAATATGATGCAAACATCCTATTATTCTATCATCAAAAGATGTAAACTAATTGATAATTAATTTTTATTTTAGTTAGCCAGTTAACTTTTATAGCTTATCATGATTTAAAAATCTAGTCAACAAAAAAAAGAAGCTTGTTAGCTTCTCTTACTTCTCATCAATAATGAGCCTTACTTTTTTTTCTTGTGTTGGTACCGAATAGACAATCGATCTTATTGCTGTAATAGTGCGACCTTTTTTACCGATAACACGACCGATGTCTTCTGCATCCAAGTCCAAATGATACTCTAAAAATTCTGGAGTATCTTCAATTTTGATTGTTAGATTATCAGGATGTGAAATCAGTGGTTTCACAATAGCGATAATAAGATTTTCAATGGTATCCATAGGCTTTTATTATTTAGAGTATTTTGATTCGTGGAATTTAGTCATAACTCCAGCTTTTGAAAGAATATTACGAACTGTATCTGAGGGTTGAGCTCCTTTTGATAACCAATCCATAATACGATCTTCTTTTAAAGTCACTTGGTTTTCAGCAACTAGTGGATTGTATGTTCCAACAGTTTCGATGAAACGTCCATCACGTGGTGCACGTGAATCTGCAACGTTAATACGGTAGAAAGGTTTTTTCTTAGAACCCATACGAGTTAAACGGATTTTTACTGCCATTTTTTTATTCTCTTTTCTTTTAAATATTATTAATAATAGTTCAGCAAGACTGTATCTTACTTTACCTTTGCTATTATACGATAGTTCTAAACACATGTCAAGTTTTTTTCTTGACAGCTTTTAATAAACTAACTAAAAAGTTATTTAATTTAATATGCTTATAGTAAATGACGTAGCATTTGACCACCGTAAATCCAAAAATAACTATAAGTTATCATTGAGATTGGGCGACAAATTAAGATAATAGAAACAAAACGTTTTAATGACATTTGACTTAATCCAGTAATCATGACCATGATATCTGCAGGAGCCATTGGTGAAATCATATTGAGAATAAAAATTCTTTCATAGGTTTTTGTTGCCAACTTTTTATCATATTGTCTTAATTGTTTTTCCTTTATAAATAAAAGAATGAATGGTCTACCAAATCGTCTAACTAAATAAAATAATATAAGGCTTCCAAGTGAAATTCCTAAAACATTCAAAAGTAAACCTAAATAGGGACCAAATGTCATAAAACCAACTACAGTTGTTAGTCCACCAGGGATAATAGGAATAACGACCTGTATTATCTGTAGGAATAAAAATCCAATTGAACCTAAAAATCGGTGCCCTTTTAAAAGGTGTGATAAGGCTTTAGGATTATTTAAAATATCTAGATTTTTGAAAAGATAGTATATGGCTATGATAGTAAAAATAATTGACAAGGTTCCAATTACACGGACAAGTTTTCGCAATTTTTTATGATGTTTTGTTAAGCTATTCATACCTTAGGGCCTCTATCGGGTCTAATTTACTTGCTTTGTTTGCTGGTAGTAAACCAAAAACAATTCCGACGAATGCTGAGAATAAAACACTTATGACAACAACAATAAATGATATCTCTGGGCGTATGTTTTGTGCAGCTAATGCTGGTCGAATTCCCAAGACTGCCAAGTAAGCTAAAGTTAAGCCTAACAAACCACCTAATATCGTTAATACCATTGATTCTATTAAAAACTGAGCTAATATTTTTTGTCTAGTTGCACCCAAGGCTTTTCGTAAACCAATTTCTCGAGTTCTTTCAGTAACAGAAACCAACATGATATTCATAACTCCAATACCTCCAACTAATAAAGAGATACCAGCTATAACACCAAAAACAAGCGTAGTCATTGTTGCTATTTTATTGGCTTGTTTAACAATACTATCGAGATTGTAATTTTCATAGAAACCATTTTTAGTTCTTGTTAAAGCCGTTAACCTTCGACCAACATTTTTTCCTATTTTATTAGCTTCTTTAACATCATTAATATGAAAGAAAATTTGATCAACTTCTTTAGCACCAAACTCACTTGCCACTTGTGTATTACTCATAATGGCATTGCCACCACTTGATAATCCAGCTTGACCAGAAGTATTTGAATCTTTATAAACTCCTACAACAAGATAAGATTTATTAGCTATCAATACTGTTTTATTTAAAGCATCTTGATGAGTCTTAAAAAGTTTTTTTGATAAACCTGACTCTAATAAAACTATTCTACCAAATTTATAATAATCCTGTCCTTGAAAAGCTCGTCCTGCTAAAATTTTTACATTTTTTAATGATAGATAGGTTTTATTAATACCAGTTATGGTGACATTTTTTATTTCTTTTTTACCATAGCCTATCTTACTAGAGGCACTATTAGTGATGTAATAGCCACTCACACCATCTGTTTCTTTAGCTGCTTTTGAAACCATATCTTCAGTTAATTTTGGTGCTTTTTCTTCTGTGGTAGTCTCGTCTGAGACATAATTTGGATCTTTTTCTGCTTCTTTTTGAGCCCAAGTTTTAAAATAAACATTTAAGTTTTTCTGTTCTTTATTAACTTGATCTCCAACACTATTTTTTAAGCCTTGTCCAAGTGCCATAATGATAACCACTGAAGCAACACCAATAATGATACCTAACATCGTTAAAAATGAGCGCATTTTATGCCCCAATATTGAACTAAGGGCAAATCTCCAATTTTCCATGTATTCCTCCCTTAATCAATTCGAACACTTTCTGTTGTATCTTTAGAAATCTCACCATCTCTAATAATGATCTTCCTCTTTGCAAAGTCAGCAATTTCAGGTTCATGGGTAACCATAATAATGGTTTTTCCTTCATTATTTAATTCTGTTAGCAAAGTCATTATTTGCTCACCAGTCTTAGTGTCCAAAGCTCCCGTAGGTTCATCAGCTAAAATAATCGATGGATTATTAACTAATGCTCTAGCGATGGCAACACGCTGTTTTTGTCCACCAGATAACTCTGAGGGCAAGTGTTTCATTCTGTTGACCAATTCAACCTTTTCTAAAAATTGAATTGCTAGTTTTTTACGTTTGTTAATATTGACACCAGCATAAACCAATGGTAACTCAACATTTTGAATAGCATTTAATTTAGATAAGAGAAAAAATTGTTGAAAAACAAAACCAATTTCCTTATTTCTAACTTTTGCTAGTTTTTTATCATTTAATAATGAAACATTTTGACCATTCAATTCATATTGTCCACTACTTTCTCTATCTAAAAGTCCAATGATATTCATTAGAGTTGATTTACCTGAACCAGATGGACCCATAATAGCTAAAAAATCACCCTTATAAACAGTTAAATTGATGTCTTTTAAAACCTGCAATTGTTGGTCTCCATTTTGATAATGTTTACCAATGTTGGTCAATTTCATTAATTCTATTCTATCTTCAGGCACTATTTTTTCACCTCAGATTTCATTTTACCTTGACTCGTCTTTGAAGTGTCTGTCGATTTGATGTTTTCAATTTTTTGACCATTTTTTAATGACTTTGTTGGATTGGTAATCACAATCTCACCGACTTTCAACCCCTTTGAAATTTCTTGATTAGATGCATCTGAATTTGCTAAACCAACTTCTTTTTTACTCACTTTTGCTGTTGAATCATTGTAAGTCCAAACATAATGTTTTTTACCTTCACTTACAAGTGCCTTTAGAGGAATTAGTGGATATTTATTAGGATTAACAACTTCAACTGAAACACTGAAACCTTGCTTTAATTCATTTAAAGGACTCGTAATATCAGATTTATATTCGTAAGCAGCACCATTATTTGTATTATCGTTTGAATCTGATGATGGTGAATTAGCATTATCTTTTGGATAATTAGAAATATAAGCCATCTTTCCAGTCCATTCTTTGTCAGGATAAACTTTGGATTTTATCTTCACATCTTGACCAACTTTGATATTTGCCAAATCATATTCAGTCATATTACCTTTAACTTGTAATTGTCCCTCTGAGACCACATGAACAATCGTTTGACTATTTTTTGAAGATGGATCAATATCTTTATTAACCTCAACAACAGTCCCATTAACAGTACTAGAAATAACCGTATCATCTAAAGCAGACTTTGCTTTTGTCACTTCAGATTGCGCATCTGCATATAAGTCATTTAAATCCTGCAATTGTTGGTTATAGTTAGATCCTTGTTGGGTAGTTTGTTGTGTGGTTGGTTGTACAGAAGAATCTTGTTGGCTACTATCACTACTACCTGATTCTGTTTCTGATGCTGGTAGTGGTACACCATAAGTTTTTAAATAATTAATTTGACGACCGATTTTATTTAATTTTCGATTTGCAGAATCATAGGCTGCTTGAGCTGTTGTTGTATTATACTGAACCAACTGTTGTCCTGCTGTAACTTGATCACCTACCTTGACTGTAGGAGTCGCTTGAGTACCTTTTGAACTATCATAATAAACATACATTTCATTCAAAGCTTTTACAGTCCCTGATAATAATGTAGTAGATGACGTTGAACCTTCTTTGACATTTTGAACCTTGTAGTATTTATCAGCTGTTGAGGAATGGTTTGAATTTTGTTGCATATGGAAAAGATAAGCTCCAATTCCAATGACACATATGGTACTTAGAGACGATATAATTACTTTTGTTTTTACTGTCATTCTTTTTTTCGCTTTTTTGGCCATACAATTTCTCCTATTTTGTATTAAACATTTACGACAAGTATAGTATTTTATCATTTTATTGTCAATTAGTTTTAATGCTTTTAACTTTATTTAAGTTATAATTCTTATTATAGTGGAATAATAAAAAAATTAGCTTACAGTTTTGTAATAAAAAAAGATTGATAAAATCAATCTTTATATGCTTTTTATTTGAAAATTTTGACTTTCAAGAACTGATAACATCGCATTGACAGTATCTAAAGAGGTAAATAAAGGAATACCATTCTCAATGGCAGTTCGTCTAATTATTCGTCCATCTTTATCACTTTGACGATTTGCTCCTACAGTATTAATGATTGCTTGAACTTGTTGTTGTCTAATAAGCTCAGGTATCGTATTTTGATGGCTTTCTATTTTTTCAACTACCGTTGTCAAAATTCCTTTACTTTCAAAGAATTTAGCAGTCCCAATGGTAGCAGAAAGTTGATAGCCTAAGTCATAAAATCGTTTCGCTAAAATGACTGCTTCTTTTTTATCTTCATTTGCAACTGTGAAAACAATAGTTCCAAATTCTGGTAAATGAAGATAGCTTGCTTCAAAAGCTTTATATAAAGCTTTTTCAATACTTTTATCACTTCCCATTACTTCACCAGTTGATTTCATTTCTGGGCCAAGAAGACTATCTACTTTATGTAGTTTTTCATAAGAAAAAACTGGTGCTTTCACACCTCTAAAACTAATAGTCTATTTCCCATTTTTTCTCCTAAAAAAACAGAAAGATAGGAAGCATTTTCTATTCTGCTACGAAATCTTTCTGTATTTTGCCTTCATTTATTTTTACGCTTTTCCATTTAAAATAGCTTCTAAAATAGCCATACGAACATAAACGCCATTTTGCATTTGTCTTACAATTCTAGCTTTAGGTGCTTCCACTAAACTATCTGCTATTTCAACGTCTCGATTTACTGGAGCAGGATGCATGACAATTGAACGGTCTGGTAATTGTTTATAACGTTCAACAGTTAGACCATATTGTTCATGATAAGCTTCTTTTGAAAAGGATTCTGAACCGTCATGTCTTTCATGCTGAACTCTTAATAACATTAAGACATCTAATTGATCAATGACATCATCGATATGTACATGTTTACCATAAATATCAAATGATGAATCATACCATTCTTCTGGTCCAGTAAAAAAGATATTAGCTCCCAAACGTTTCAGTATCTGCATATTTGACTTGGCTACACGTGAATGTATTATATCACCTGAGATAACAATATTTAAATTTTCAAAATGACCAAACTCTTCATATATGGTCATTAAATCAAGTAGGCTTTGACTTGGATGTTGTCCTGAACCATCACCACCATTAACAATAGCAGTTTGTATCGTTGGACTATCAATTAATGCCTTATAATAATCAACATCTGGATGTCTAACGACACAGATATCCACTCCAATAGCACTCATTGTTAAGATCGTATCATATAAGGTTTCTCCCTTATTTACAGAACTTGTACTAGCTTCAAAGTCAATCACTTCAAGTCCTAATTTTTTCTCTGCAACTTCAAATGATTTATGAGTTCTTGTCGAATTTTCAAAGAAAAGATTTGCTGCAAAATATTGTCTTGATAACTGTTCGGCTTCAGGTAATTGTTTATATTCAATACCCCTTTTGATTAAACCCATAACTTCTTCATTAGAAAGAGTTTCCATTGTCACTAAATGTTTCAAAGATACTTTGTTTCCAGTCATTGCCATTGTTATTCTCCTTTTTTTAAAAGCTTAACTATCTGTCAGGTAAAATTTGATATAAGATAATGCCGAGTAATGTTGAGAACGCAACACCTGAGATTTGCAAACCTGCAACTTCAAGCATTAAACCACCTATTCCTGATACTAGAATGACACTAGCAATCAATAAATTTTTCTTTTTGTCCATATCTACTTTTGCTTCAATTAATATTTTTAATCCACTTGAAGCAATAACACCAAATAAAGCAACTGAGATACCACCAATAACTGGTGTTGGTATGGATTGAATCAGTGCAGAAATTTTACCTATAAAACTAAGTAATACAGCTACCACAGCAGCACCAGCAATCACGTAGACAGAGAAAATCTTATTCAAAGCCATTACACCAATATTTTCCCCATATGATGTCACAGGAGGAGCCCCAATAAATCCAGCAATAATTTGTGCTAAACCATCTCCAGTAAGTGTATGATCTAATCCTGGGTCTTTAAAATAATCGCGGTCCGTTAAACTATTAAGTACCATAATGTGACCAAAATGTTCTGTCATTGTTACAAAGGCAATGGGAGCCATTGTTAAGATGGCACTTGGATATAATTTAAATCCATATGAGATAAAAGGTAGAGAGATAGAAGGAATACTTAACCAATTTGCACTAGCAACTTGAGAAAAATTTACGATTTCTTGTCCAGTGACAGCGCCAGCAATTATGGCAAATACATAACCCACAATTAAACCAAGTAGAATTGGAATGATACCAATTATCCCTTTACCATAAATATTAAAGAAAATAACACTTAGTAAAGTAACAAGTCCTATGATTAAATAAAGCAGATTATAGTGACCATTTTTGTTCATAACATCACTAACAGCTGTTGATGCTAAGCTAAGACCAATAACCATTACAATAGGTCCAACAACAATAGGTGGTAATATTTTGTCAATCCAAGCATTACCAATTGACCTTACAATTAAGGCTACAATGAGATATACTAAACCTCCTGTAATAGCCCCTTGAGCAACTGCTGCAATTCCATCTGTTTTCATTAATAATTGCATTGCAGCAATATAAGCAAAACTTGAACCCATATAAGCAGGAATTTTATACTTAGTAACAGATAAATGCGCTAATGTTCCAAGGCCACTTGATAAAAGAGCTACTGATGGATCAATACCTACCAAGATCGGTACGAGTACAGTGGATCCAAACATAGCAAATAAATGTTGAAATGACAATCCTAATAATAAACCTGGTTTTGGCATTTCATTAACGTCATAAGATACTTGACTCATGTTATTTCTCTTCTTTCTATGCTTTTTCAACGATGCTTACGCTATCTTTACCATCAACTTCAAGAACATTGACAATAATTTCTTCACTACTACTAGTTGGTATGTTTTTACCAACATAGTCTGGACGAATTGGCAATTCTCTATGACCACGGTCAACAAGAACAGCTAGACTAATCCTAGAAGGTCTGCCATGACTAAACACATTATCAATAGCAGCTCTAATCGTTCGACCTGTATAAAGCACATCATCAATCAAAATCATATCTTTTCCAGTAATATTTAGGGGTATTACTGTCGTATCTTCAGTCGACTTTGTATCATCGCGATATGGTTTTATATCTAATTCAGCAACAGGAATATCTAGATTTTCCAATTGTTTTAATCGGTCTTGAATCCGTTGCGCTAAATAAACACCTCGTGTTTTAATCCCACCTAATACAATATTATTGAGATTTTTATTACGCTCAATAATCTCATAAGTAATTCGCGTGATTGCTCGTTTCATCGTCACTTGATCAACGATTTCCTTACTTTTCATCTTTATCCTCCATAAGCATAGAAAAAAGGTCTCCTTACCTACAAGGAGACCTCACAAAATATACCCTTATAAAGGGCTTGACCTGTTCTTCTCCTTGCCTGTCTCTCTGGACAGTTTTAAAGGAACTTTTTAATTTCTATTATAATACCAAAAACAAAGTCATTAAGCAAACATTTTTTTAAATAAAATCAAATACTTTTCGTAGAATAATATCAAAATTTATTTCATGTCTCTTTTAGATCTTAATTTTTCTAAAGTATCTTTAAAAATTTGAGGCGGTTCAACTGAAAAAGTCATTAACTCTTGACTAATAGGGTGTGTAAAACCTAGTGTTTCAGCATGTAAAAATTGACCATTTCCTTTTAACGTTTTTCTTGGCCCATACAATGGATCCCCAGCTATAGGATGACCAATATATGCCATGTGAACTCTTATTTGGTGTGTACGACCAGTTTCTAAACTTAATTCTACTAATGTATAGTCACCGAAACGCTCTAATACTTTAAAGCGTGTCAGAGCATCTTTACCCTTTGATGTCACTGCTTGTTTTTTTCGATCTTTTTCACTTCTACCAATTGGAGCTTCGATAACACCCAAGTCATTTGGAAGATTACCATGAACAATTGCAATATACTTTCTTAAAGACTTTTTAGCCTTTAGTTCTTGAGCTAAAGCGTGATGCGCTTCGTTATTTTTTGCTATCATTAATAAACCTGATGTGTCTTTGTCAATTCTGTGAACAATCCCTGGTCTAATAACACCATTAATACTGGAAAGATCTTTTATATGAAAAAGCAATGCATTAACCAGTGTCCCTGAAGAATATCCAGCTGAAGGATGAACAACCATTCCTTGTGGTTTATTAATAACAGCAACGTCAGAATCTTCATATATGAGTTCTAAAGGCATCTCTTCAGCTTCATAATCAAGACTTTCTTCTTCAGGTAATTCAAATTCAACAATTTGATTTTTACTAGTAATGTACTTTGCTTTTTTTAATTGCCCATCAACAAGCACCTGACCTTTTTTTATCATCTCATTTGCTTGAGCTCGTGATAAGGGGCTTTCATCAGCTAATGTCTTATCTAATCTCTGACCACCTTGACTAATTTTTAGTTTCATCTTCTTCTCTCCATAATGCTAAAACTAGTAAAAAAACACCAATTGACAAATAGGAATCAGCCACATTAAAAATGGCAAAGTTAATAAAATCCAGATGAACCATATCAACAACATAACCTAATCGTAGTCGGTCAATAAAGTTCCCAATTCCTCCAGAAATAATTAAAATTAGTGCTAATTTCATCCAAAGACTTGCATTTTTTTGTTTAATAAGGTAATAAATAGCTGCTGTGATAACAACAATAGTAATGAGACTAAAAAGCCATTGTTGATTCTGTAGTATCGAAAAAGCAGCTCCATAATTTCTAAGGTAAGTTAAACTTACTATATTTGGAATAACTGTTTTTATTTTATTTAGTGCTATATGTTCGACAATCCATAATTTACTGATTTGGTCCAAAATAATTAATAAACTAACTAAAACAAACCATTTTAAATATTTCATTCATTCTCCTTAGGGCTATATTGTTTAAAATAATCAGACATAATTGTAATAAATTGAGTGGCATATGATGAAAGATTTTTATCACGCCGTTTTACGTAAACCATCCGATTACCTAAATTGTCATTCAATGGAATAACAGTTATCCCATTGACACTGCGATCATCCAGAAATCCAGATCCAGTAGCATAAGCATCAGTTCTCTCAAGAATACCATTTAGTGTCGCCCTATCTGAAACATGGTAAAAGTGGGAACTTTCTGATGTGTCCATAAAGTTTTCAGAATAATAAAGGTATTCATCTTTTTCTTGGGTAAAACGAACTGTTGGTAAACCAACAAGGTCTTTGGGTACAACTTCTTCTTTCATTGTTAATGGATGGTCTTTTCTGACATAAATATGGGTTTTAAAGGGAATAAGTTCAAAAAATTCAAGTCCAAGTTTATCCAATCTTTGCATTAAACCATTACTATTATTATGATTCAAATAAATAATACCAATCTCACTATTTCCTTGAGAAACTTCATCAAGTATTTGAATGGTCGTAGATTCAAATAATCTAAAATGTTTAAAATCACTCATTTTAGAAGAAAATAATGTCATAATGGGTGCAAGAAAATCATAATGCTGACTAGCAACTGAAAAAACATCCTTTTCAGAACTATGTTGAGAAAAGCGTTTTTCAAAAGAATCAAAGCTTTTTACGACTTCCATAGATTTTTCATAAAAAACCATTCCTTCTGTAGTTAGTACCGCACCAGTCGTACTTCGTTTAAAAATTTGAAAGCCTAGTTCTGCCTCTAAATCACGGATTGCAACAGAAAGACTTGGTTGACTTACAAATAATTTAGTAGCTGCTTCTCTGAAAGTCCCTGAATTGGCTATAGCGACAACATATCTTAACTGTTGAATGTTCATTATGATCTCCTTCTTATTTCTATTATTATATCACATCACATTTTACATTATTGACGACTTCACTTCAGAATCATTAAAAAAGCTACCTAATATACTTTAGGTAGCAGATTTGCACCCTAGAGGAGTCGAACCTCTAACCGCCTGATTCGTAGTCAGGTACTCTATCCAATTGAGCTAAGGGTGCTTATTTATATTTCTATTCTACTCTATTATTTTAATTTGTCAATATCCTATTTGAAATTCAATGTAAAAAGCCTTCCATTCAAGAAGGCTTACTTTTATTATTTTGCGATTGGGTAAACAGAAACTTGTTTTTTATCGCGACCTTTACGTTCGAAACGAACAACACCTTCAACTTTTGCAAAAAGTGTGTCATCACCACCACGACCTACATTAGCTCCTGGATAGATATGTGTTCCGCGTTGACGGTAAAGAATTGATCCACCTGAAACAGTTTGTCCATCAGCTGCTTTAGCGCCAAGACGTTTTGCTTGTGAATCACGACCATTTGATGTAGAACCTCCACCTTTTTTGTGGGCGAAAAGTTGTAAGTTTTCAAGATTCAATTTTAACATAATGTTGTTTCCTCTCATGATAAATTTTAGATGACTTTAGTCTTAACAAACTCCGAAGAGTTTTGAGCTAAATTTGTCATACCTAGAAGAAATGATTCAAACAATAGTTGAACTTTTTCTCCATTGTTGCCTTGTAAGATAGATATATTCATATACCCACCTTCAATTTCATTGATATCTAAATCGTAGGGACAATCAAGAAGTACTTCTAATGAATTAACAAAATTAATCGCTAGTGTACTAACAGATGCACAAACGATATCAAAGCCATATTCACCACTTCCAGCATGTCCAGTAATATTTACGCTAGTCAGATGATTGTTATCATCACGGGTAAAAGTTGCTTTAATCATACTTGAAATTATGCGTTAATAGCGTTGATGACAACTTTTGTATAAGGTTGACGGTGACCTTGTTTACGGTGACTACCTTTTTTAGGTTTGTACTTGTAAGATACAACTTTCTTTTGTTTACCTTGTTTTTCAACAGTACCGACAACAGTAGCTCCTTCAACAACTGGAGTCCCAACAACAGTTTTGTCACCACCGACAAGAACAACTTCGTTAAATGTAACATCTGAACCAGCTTCAACATCTAATTTTTCAACATAGATTGCTTGTCCAACTTCAACTTTAACTTGTTTTCCACCAGTTTTGATGATTGCGTATGTGCTCATAATGCACCTCCTATAATTTTTTTCTTGAGGGTAACCCTCTTGTGAAGACTCGCCTATAATCGTGAGAAATTATCTACTTTATAACGATTTTCGTGCGGTTGCACAGGATGTGCATTTAGTCAACTCTGACAGTTTAACATACTTTTATTTTTTTTTCAAGTATTTTACCATTTGTTAATTGATTACCATACTAAGTTGACATGTTCGTTCGTTTCTTTGTATGCTGTATCTACTCTAGCTTTGGTAGCATCATCAATTTTATCTCTATATTTACCACCTTTAATAAAATCTTCTAATATAAGAGTTCTATAGCTAAACAATTCATAACCTTCACTTCCATTAATGCCTTTACCTTTAGCAAGTACCATTGTAGGGTGAGCTTTAATAGATTTTATGCTTGTTTTATTACCTTTTTTTTGAATAACCGCATCCATCAAAAGACCTCTCTCTGTCCAAATATTATCAACAGTTTCTTCTCTTTGATTAGAAATAAAATTACCCATAGAGTATATGATAAATTTCTTTTGACCATTTTTTCGTAATGTCTCTGCAGGTTCAACAACATGTGGATGTCCACCAAAAATAATATCGGCACCCCAATTGATCATTTTATGATAAAGTGTCTTTTGTTCTGAAGTTGGTTGTAAGGCATATTCAGTGCCCATTTGTGGCATAACGACAGTGATGTCAGCTTTCTTTTCTGCTTCTTTCAAATCAGCTCTAATTTTTGATTCTTTTAAATCTGACATATGGTTATTGTATTCAGATTTAGACAAGTTAGCTTCCATTCCATTATAACCATATGAATAACCCAAAATAGCTATTTTAATCCCATTTACATTTTTTATTAGAATATTTTTGCTTGATCTTTTATTAGTGTATACACCTATACTATCAATACCAATTTTTTTGAATGTATTTACGGTGTTGATTGCTCCATCAAGTCCTGAGTCCAAAATATGATTATGTGCTAAATCAATAACGTCATATCCCGTATTTTTAATTGCATCAGCAATTTGACTGGGTGCATTAAATAAAGGGTAACCTGCAAGGGGATAGTCTGAACTGATTGTTCCTTCATAATCACCTATAGCCAAATCAGCAGATGAAATACGATCTTTGACGTATTCAAAGTAAGGATTAAAATCATAAGTTCCATCAGATTTTTGTGCACTAGCATACAAAACATTATGAATTAAAATATCTCCATTGGCCATAATGCGGGCAGTTTTAATAGATTTATCTTTTGATGCTTTTTGATTAACCTTTTTAGTACCTGAAAAAATATCCATTCCTAACCCTATAACTAAGGTTAAAACGATAATTCCTAAACAAATTTTTTTGAGTTTACTATAATCAATGTCTTTATTCATTTAAAACCTCCCGATTTATTATAGCATGACTTAGTTAAAAAGTCAGAGCGCTTACAAATTAAAAAGAGTCAAACAGACTCTTTAAAGAAGATTATTTATTAAATGTTCAATCTCATCTTTTTCTTCATGAGGGGTAATAATGGTAATTTTAATGCCATTTACTGCTCTTTCAATCAAACCCTCAACATCCATGCGTTTTTCATAATTTTCAGCATTATGTAATTTAGGATTTGTTTTAGGTCTATCTGGAGCAAAAACCGTACAACAATCTTCAAAAGGTTGAATGGAAATATCAAAGGTATCTATTTTTTGAGCTAAATCAATAATTTCTAATTTATCCATTGTCACAACTGGCCTGACAATAGGTGTAGCTGTTACTGCGTTAATAGCAACCATACTCTCTAAAGTCTGACTAGCAACTTGCCCTAAACTTTCACCATTTATAATGACTAGGCCTTGTCTCACTTCTCGAATTCTGTCTGTAATGCGCATCATAAAGCGTCTCGTTAATGTCATTAAATAAGCTTCTGGTGCTTTTGCTTTAATTTCTTCTTGAATTTCTGTAAAAGGAACCTCAATAAACTGAATATTGCCACCAAATTTAGTCAATTTCCGGGTTAAATCTTGTGCTTTTTTTAAGGCCCCCGGACTAGTATAAGGTGGACTTGCAAAGTGAACCGCTTCAATGTCAACACCACGTTTTAGTGAAAGATAGCCTGCAACCGGAGAATCAATTCCTCCAGATATCATCAGCATCCCTTTTCCAGAAGTACCAACAGGTAACCCACCAGCACCTTTTATATCTTCATAGGAAATATAAACTGCTTCATCTCTAATTTCAACTTTGAGATTGATATCAGGATGTTTCATTTGTGCCTTAATATTTGGTACTGCTTCAAAAACAGCATCACCTAAAACATGATTCAACTCTCTACTATCTAGTTCAAAGTGATGGTCACTACGTTTACTTGAAATCTTAAAAGTCAAACCTTCCCTATAAAGGTCCGTCATCAAAGTCTGTACAAAACTTTTTATCAAATTCATATCTTTTTCAAGTTTATAGACCGGTGAAAAACCTTGAATACCAAAAATTTTTTTTAATGCATCTGCAACTGGTTCATAATCTGTCCCATTCAAATAAACATGTGTTCTGTCGCGATCCGAAGACACTTTAACTTCTGGAAAAACAGACAAAACATCTTCGATATTATGTTTCAGTTTGTTGATGAACCGCATGCGATTCTTACCTTTTGTAGACAATTCACCATGTCTTACCATTATTTCTGAGTATTGCATTTTTATCTTACTTTCTTCGTTTTGTTGTAAATTTGTTTAAAAATGGTCAAAAATTGCTCTATTTGACTCATGTCATTATCATCATCAAGACTAATTCTAACAGCAGTTTGTGCATCTTTCACAGGTATTCCCATTGCAATTAATGTTCCAGCAGGTTTTCCAGCTTTTGAAGAACAGGCACTGGTTGTCGAAATATAGATATCATGTTCTTCAAATGCATGAACTAACACTTCTCCTCTTATCCCTTTGATTCCAAAGGTTAAGATATTAGGAGCAAAATTGTCTTTTTTAGAGAAAATCATCACATCATGGTGTTGAGACAATTCTTCTAATAAAATAGATTTCATGGCGGAAATTCTAGTTATTGATTGGTCTTGCTTTTCCAAAATCAATCTCATTGCCTTAGCTAAACTTGCAATTCCAGCTACATTTTCAGTTGTCGACCGCAAGTGTTGTTCTTGCCCACCACCTGTTAAATAGGGTGTGATTGACTTACCTTGTTTTTTATATAGGATGCCTACTCCTCTTGGAGCATGAAATTTATGACCTGAAAACGAAGCCAAGTCAACGCGACTAGTTAAAAACTCTTCTTTAGGAATTTTTCCAATAGCTTGAACAGCATCAACATGAAAAGTAATAGTTGGTCTATTTGATATGACTTCAGAGATTTCTTTTATGGGTTGAACAGAACCAATTTCATTATTAACAGCCATAACAGAAATAAGTATTGTTTCAGGTCTGATTAAGTTCTTTAAAGCTTCAACTTGAACAATACCATGGTCATCAACAGGAATAGTTTCAATTTCAAAACCTTGTTGACTTAGCCATTTTGCAGATTCCATGACCGCTGGATGCTCTATTGCAGAGATTAGAATATGATTTCCATAAGCCTTTTTCTCAAATGCAATGCCTTTAATTGCCCAGTTATCGCTTTCAGTTCCACCGGATGTAAAAAAAATTTCTTCACTGTCACAGTTTAGTAATTCTGCTATCTGTTTACGAGAAGCCTCTAAAATACGACTTGCTTGAGTTCCCAAAACATGTAAGCTTGAAGGGTTGCCAAAGATTTTCATTGCCACATCTTGATAAGTTTTTAAGACATCTTGATATGGTATTGTCGTTGCAGCATTGTCAAAATAAATCATACATAACTCCTCTTAAACATCAGTCTTTCCTATTATATCACAGACTTTATTGGACTTCTAAAAATTCTATTGATTTTTTTTAGCATTTTTTGCTATAAAATCATATAATAGATAATTATAATGATAAGATTACAGAAAGGACCATATATCATGTCAGAAAAATACTCAAGACGAAGTCAACAAAATGAAAGTAAGAATGGCCCAAAACCAAAAGAACATATCAAACATGGACTTTCAGCATTACAAAAAACTATTGCACTAATAGGTAGTATTTTAAGTATTATTGTCGCATCCATTACAATCAGTAAAGCTTTTGGAAACAACGAACAAAAAGATACAAATACATCACAAAGTACCACTACAACGCAACACTATCAAAGCCAAAATCAAGACCGAGACCAAAGTCAAGCATCAAGTCAAGCGTCATCAAGTTATCAAGGTTCGGAAAATACACAAAATTCAACAAATACAACAACTTCATCCAGTCAAAGTAATACATCTAGTAGTAGTTCAGATACTCAAGCAACTAATGCTAGTGATGCTACTGCAAATAGTGGGGAAATTGATAGTAACCAATAAAAGAATCTGAAATAAGTCAGATTCTTTTTAAATTTTAAAGTCTGCAATCTTAACTAAATCATAGTAAAATAATATTATCAAAGAAAAGGAGTCTAAATTATGGAAACTTATCAATTATCAAATGGTAATGCCATTCCTAAAATTGGTTTTGGGACTTGGAATGTTGCTGATGGCAAAGAAGCCTATGACAGTGTTTCTTTTGCCTTAAATGAAGGTTACCGACACATCGATACAGCTCAAGCGTATAAAAATGAAGGCAGTGTTGGTCAAGCAATTAAAGATAGTAATATTAATCGTCAAGATATTTTCTTAACGACAAAAGTTTGGAATGATAAACATTCTTATGAATTAGCAAAAGCATCAATAGAAGAATCTCTTTCTAAATTACAAGTTGACTATTTAGACCTACTTCTTATCCATTGGCCAAATCCAAAACCACTTCGACAAGATGATGCCTGGAAAAAGGCAAATGCAGAAACTTGGAAAGCTTTTGAAGAATTTTATAAAGCTGGTAAAGTAAAAGCTATTGGCGTTTCCAATTTTATGAGACATCACTTAGAAGAATTATTTAAAACTGCTGAAATTAAACCTATGGTTAATCAAATTTTACTTGCTCCAGGTTGCCCACAAGATGATTTAGTAGCTTTTTGTCAAGACCATAATATTCTACTAGAAGCCTATAGTCCACTGGGAACTGGAAGTATTTTTAAAAATGACCTTGCAAAAGAAATTGCCCAAAAATATCAAAAATCAGTTGCTCAAATTGCCCTACGGTGGAATCTTCAAAAGGGATTTTTACCATTACCTAAATCTGTAACACCTAAAAATATAACATCCAATTTAGCTATCTTTGATTTTGAATTAGACGATAAAGATATTGAAACATTGGATCATATAGAAGGGGTAAAAACTCAAGCAGATCCAGATGAAGTTGACTTTTAAAATAAAAAAAAACGACTATGAGTCGTTTTTTTATCTCATTGTTACGAACTCTTCAGCACCAGTTGGGTGGATAGCAACAGTATTGTCAAAATCAGCTTTTGTTGCTCCCATTTTAATGGCAACTGCAAAACCTTGAATCATTTCATCAACGCCATAGCCTAATCCGTGTAGTCCAATAACCTTTTCATTTTTTCCTTGAGTAACTAATTTCATAAAGCAAGCTTGACGATGATCTGTAACGGCTGTGTACATGGAAGTAAATGTAGACTTATAAACTTTAATATCTTCTTCACCATATTGTTCTATAGCTGCTTCTTCAGATAAGCCAACAGAACCAATAGCAGGGTGACTGAAAATAACTGTTGCTACATTATTATAATCTAATTTTTCATGTGTTTTTCCATTAAATAATCTTTCAGAAAGTCGACGACCTGCTGCAACTGCAACTGGTGTTAATTCGAGTTTTCCATTGATATCACCTACAGCATAAATGCCTTTTACAGATGTATTTTCGTATTCATCTATTTTTATAAACCCTTTTTCATCAAGTTCAACTCCAGTTTTTTCAAGATTAAAACCTGAAGTATTTGGTTTTCTACCAATTGCCCAAATAACTTGATCAACTGTATAGGTATCACCTTCTTTTAGAACTAAGTCTAAAGAACCATCTTCATTTTTGACAATTTCTTTAGCATTTGAAAAAGTATGGAGTTGTGGTCCAGATTTTTCCATTTCATCTACTAATACAGAAACAACATCTTTATCAAATTTACGAAGAGGTCTATCCTTACGAACAAACAAGTGAGTCTCTGCACCAAATGCATTTAGCACACCTGCTATTTCAACAGCAATATAGCCTGCACCAATTACTGCTACTCGTTTTGGAATGCTATCTAATTCAAAAAAGCCATCTGAAGTGATTCCATATTCTGCACCAGGAAGATTAGGAACAATAGGGTGCCCACCCGTAGCTACCAAAATATGAGGTGCATGGTATTGTTTTCCTGCAACTTCCACAGTGTGTTGATCAACAAAAGTAGCATAATCGTAGATACGATCAACTTTATTGTTATCAAAACCTCGTTCGTAGGATTGGTGAATACGATCAATATAAGCTTGTCTATTTTTCTTCAATGTTTCAAATTGGAAATCGACATTGTCAACTGAAAAGCCATAATCTTTAGCATAAGTTGAAAATGTATCCGCAACTTGAGCACCATACCACATGACTTTTTTAGGCACACAACCCAAATTAACACAAGTTCCACCGATTTCTTTTGCTTCAATGAGCAAAACTTTAGCCCCATGCATTGCAGCTCTATTTGCAGAAGCTATACCACCACTTCCACCACCAATAACAATATAATCATAATTTTCCATTTGAAAACCTAACCTTTCATTCTGTTCATGACTAAATTTAGACTATCATAAAACAAAATGTCCGACAAATTTTTGCTACGAAAAAAAGCCTGATTTGCAGGCTTTCATTATTTATGTTCTCTAACTTTTTCTTTGATGAAATTTGCAGATTTTTCAAGTTTACTAACTTCATCTTCAGTTAAATCTAGTTTTAATTGCTCAACAATACCTTGTCTACCAACAATTGCGGGGTAACTTAGGTAAGTATCATAAGGGGCATAAAAGTTTGATACTGGTAATTCTTCATGACTATCACTGACAACAGCCAAGGCAAGTCTTATTGCTGCTGAAGCAATTCCATAACTTGTATACTTTTTACCAAAGAAAACTGTATGACCACCGACAACAGCTTCTTTAGCAATGCTATCTTGTAATTCTTGTGATAGAACATTTGATAATATTTGTCCTTTTACACGAACTTGGCTCCATGCTGTAAATTGAGAATTGCCATGTTCACCTAAGTTGTAACCAAAGACACTCTTTGGATCCACATCAAAATAATCACCAACTGCTCTCTTCATTCTCGCAGTATCAAGTAAAGTACCTGTCCCGATAACTTTTTCTTTAGGGAAACCAGTATGATATTGCATTAAACTTGTTACAACATCAACTGGATTTGAAATAACAATGATAATACCATTAAAACCAACAGATTTTAAAGCATCTGCTATTTCTGGAACTTGAGAAGATGTTAAACTTAATTCAGCAAAGCGATCTGCATTAGGATTATCTTGGAGCTTTATATCTCCAAAAGCACAGATAACAACATCCGCATCAGACAACTTTTGATAGTCATTTGTATAAATATTAGCATGTTGATTTAAATTTGCTGCCGCATCTTGAAAATCTAAAGCATCAGCTGCTACTTTTTTTTCATTCTTATCAATTAATACATAATCGTCAAATGATCCTTGCGCTATTAATCCGTGTGCCACTGTTGATCCAACGTGTCCAACTCCAATAATACCAACTTTTCTAGCCATTTTTTACCTCCTACTTTATTGCCCAGACAAACATTCTGTTTTTTATTTTGTTAAATCTTGTAATGGTGAATAAATAATTTTTTCAATATCCGAAATATATAAAGATAATCGTTGTTGTTGATCAAAGTATTCCTTCAAAATCGTATTTGCTTCAATTTTTTGACCTAATGCTGTCATTTCTTCTTGTTGTTCTTGACTTGGCATTTGGCCAGACTGCATAGTACCTTGTACTTTTTCTTGAATTTTTAAAAATTCAGTCCAAAGTGTCTTTGCTTCATTATCAGCATAAATTGCTTTCTTTGATTCTTCTACAGCTTTATATTCAGGAAGTTGACGGATTTCTCTTTCCATTTCATTTGCTAAATCATAAATATTGGCCATAATTTTCTCCTTTTTCTCTTCATTATATCATTAAAAATCTAAAACAGCTTTTTTATACTGTTGATAGTTTTCAATTAATCCTTCCATAGTATCTGAATGAAATTGATCTAATAACTCAGTTACTAGAGTGGTTGCAATAACAGACTCCATTACAACACCTGCTGCAGGTAATGCGGTAGGATCAGATCTTTCAACGGTAGCCTTATAGGGTTTATGATTATCAATATCAACTGACATCAAAGGCTTATAGAGAGTTGGAATAGGTTTCATAACACCTCTTACAATTAATGGCATACCATTTGTGACACCACCTTCAAAGCCCCCAAGATGATTACTTGTTCTTGAGTATCCAGAAGTTTCTGACCAAACAATTGAATCCATGACTTGAGACCCTTTTTGATAACCTAATTCAAAGCCATCGCCAAATTCAACTCCTTTAAAGGCATTAATAGAAATAACAGCTTGCGCTAATTTAGCATCTAGTTTTCGATCCCAATGCATAAAAGAACCTACTCCTGCTGGTAATCCAAACACTACTGTTTCAATGATTCCACCGATAGTATCACCTTCTTTTTTTATTTGATCAATATAATTTTTGATATCAGACTCTTTTTCAGGATTTAAAATACCTACTTCTGAGTTTTCTACCGCTTCTTTCATTTCACTGATTGTCATTAGTTTTGGTATATCAATTGTAATCCCACCAAAAACTTTAATATAGTGAACTAATTCAATACCTAATTGTGAAAGAATTTGTTTTGATATAGCTCCGATGGCAACTCTAATTGCAGTTTCTCTAGCAGATGATCTCTCAAGTGAATTCCGTAGATCTTGATAATGATATTTTATCCCACCTACTAAATCAGCATGTCCTGGTCTTGGGTGATGAACTCTTCTTTTGGCTTCCTGATTTGGGTTGATTTTATCAATTGACATGATATCCGTCCATTTTTTATGATCTTTATTCTCAATAACCATCGTTAAAGGAGCTCCAGTCGTTTTACCAAATCGAAGACCGGATAAAAAAGTTACTTGATCTGATTCTATTTTCATTCGTTGTCCACGACCATATCCTCCTTGTCTTTTCGTTAATTCTTGATTAATTGTTTCGACTGATAAGTCAATTCCTGCAGGCAAGCCTTCAATGATTGCAGTCAATTGTGGACCATGTGATTCTCCAGCTGTAAGGTAACGCATATTCTTTTCCTTTTTTTAAAAAATAAAAAAACCAAATCTAGACAAAACAGTGGTTAGTCTAGACTTGGTTATTAGTCTTCAGATAGAACATCTTTGATAAGTTTCATATCTTTTAATGCAATTTGACCTGGTGCACTAGTATTTTCAAGAGCTGCAAAAGTCCAAGAAGAACCAATAACATCTCCAGCTAACCGTGAAAGTTTTCCTAATTTACCCATAGACATCGTTGCATAAGTTTGTTCTGGGTTTAAGGCTTTAAAACCTCTTGTGTAATTCATTAAATCTAAAACATCTTGCTCACTTTGAGGTGTAACAGCAATTTTGACAACTCGAGGTGCTAATTTAGTCATCTCAGAAAATGATTCCATTAGATTTTCCGGTGTCTCTTCAAAATTATGATAAGACAAAACTAGGTTTGGAAAATCAAGCATTTCTTGAAAAGCTTCTTTATGTGAAAAATATTCAAAATCAATATAATCTGGATTATAAATTGTATTTATATCCTTTAAGATAGCAACATAGTCTTGATCAGAAATCTCTAAATTGCCACCCTCTTTATTGGTACGAATGGTAAAAATAACTTCTCGACCAGAAAATTTTTCAAATATGGCAGGTGCTACCATTAAAATATCATCTTTTGTCAGGTAGTCAGCTCGCCACTCAATCAGATCAACTTGATCAAATTTTGAGATATCAATTGCTTGAGTTTCTTCTAAATTTTTTGGCATTATTGGTACGACTAATTTCATTGTGTAACCTTTATTGTAAAAACTTTTAAGTAATTACTACTTTCATCAGAATTATTGACAGTAAAATCATTTGGCAATTGTTGAAATTGGGTAATGTCATAGTTGACCTTACCTAAGCCTTTTTCAATTTGTTTCTTAAACTGTTTTTTTGTTAGATTAGCAGCATTTGTTGATAGGATTAGACTACCATTAGGTTCTAAAATGTCGAGAGATTGGCTAACTAATCTATGATAATCTTTTTGAACAGAAAATGTTTGTTTTTTATTTCGAGCAAAACTTGGTGGATCTATAATAATAAGATCGTATTTTAATTGTTTGCGCTTGGCATACTTAAAATACTCAAAAACATCCATAATGATAAAGTTATGATTATCAAGAGGCAAATTATTAGCTTTAAAATGTGCGATAGAAAGTTCTTTAGATCGTTTTGCTAAATCAACTGAGTCAGTTTTCTTTGCACCACCAACAACTGATGCAACAGAAAAAGCTGCAGTATATGAAAATAGATTCAATACTGATTTTTGATTAGCCAATCCTTTTGTTAAATGATTTCTAACATCATGTTGATCTAAAAAAATACCAGTCATTAAACCATCATTTAAAAAAATTTGATAGTTGATATCATTTTCTTTAATTAAAAATTTTTCTGGTGCTTCTTTACCGTATAAGTGAGCCGATTGATAACTAGCATTCTTAATTCTTAGTTTTTCATATATCCCATTTATTTCTGGGAAAACAAGATTAAATGCTTCTAAAATAATAGCCTTTTGAGAAACTACAAATTCATTGTACCAAGAAAACAAAGCAAAGTCATCATAAATATCTATTGTTAGTCCACCAAAATGATCTCCATCTTGATTAAAGACTCTAAAAGCATTTGTTTGTGTTGATAAAATATAATCATGTCTTTTTGACTTTGCAACTTTAAAAAGTGCAATGAAGTAATTCAAATCAAGTACCACTTCATTTTTAGACAAAACCCAACCAATTCCTTTATTTTGCTCAGATAAGTAGGCTGTACCAAGAAATTGATTATTTTTATTAAAAAGCGATACTAATTGATTTAACTCAAAATCAACTTTGATATCCCTTGAATATAGTAATTGTATCCCTTGCTTTATTTTTTTTTCAGCAAGAGAATCAACTTGCAGTTTTTTCATAAGCTTTATTATACCAAAGTTTCATAAAAAATCCCACTAAATTTAATTGTTCTTTCATAACTTAATTTAATTTTTATGTTATAATTTACTTTGAGATTTTATCTTTAGGAAAAAATAGTTAAGGAAGTTCCTTCAGTGAAAAAAATAAAAAAATTTATATTTAGTGTTATTAACACTAGATTAGGTTTCATATTTACATTACTATTTCTATATTGGCTAAAGACCATATGGACATATCACATTGATTTCTCTCTAGATTTAGAAAATCTATACCAACTCTTTTTGACCATTATCAATCCCATTCCGATTGCTTTATTATTTATTGGTCTTGCATTATACATCAAAAATACCAGAGCATTCTATGTAACAACTTGGATTTTGTATACCATTTTAAATGTATTACTAATTTCAAATTCCATCTACTTTCGTGAGTTCTCTGATTTTATTACTGTTAGTGCAATGCTGGCAAGTACTAAAGTTTCTGCAGGTTTAGGTGATTCAGCACTTAACTTACTTAGAGTTTGGGATTTGATCTTTATTTTAGACTATATCATTATGATAGTCCTTTGTTTAAACAAATCCTTTAGGAAAGATGAACGACCTTTTAATAAACGTGCAAGTTTTGCAGTTACAGCACTTTCAGGACTTTTATTCTCAATCAATCTCTTTTTAGCAGAAATTGACAGACCTGAATTACTCTCTCGTGGTTTTTCAAATACTTACGTTGTTAGAGCTCTTGGGTTACCAGCCTTTACAACTTACAGTGCAAATCAAACCTATCAAGCTCAAAAAGAAAGAAATAATGCAACAGCTGATGAGCTAAAAGATGTTAAAAAATATGTTTCAAAACATTATGCGACTCCAAATCCACAATATTATGGGATGGCAAAAGGAAAAAATGTTTTTGTCATTCATTTAGAAAGTTTCCAACAATTTTTAATTGATTATAAGCTAAATGTTGATGGAACAGAACACGAAGTTACCCCTTTCTTAAATTCACTCTATCACTCAAATCAAACATTTGCTTTTGCAAACTTTTTCCATCAAGTTAAAGCTGGTAAAACATCTGATGCTGAGACTCTAATGGAAAATTCACTCTTTGGTTTAAACAGTGGTTCCTTCATGGTAAACTACGGTGGGGATAACTCCCAATTTGCGACACCAAATATTCTTGCACAGAATGGTGGCTATACAAGTGCCGTATTCCACGGGAATGTCGGAAGCTTTTGGAATCGAAATAATGCTTATAAACAATGGGGTTACAATTACTTCTTTGATTCCCATTATTTCTCCAAACAAGATGAATCAAATTCCTTCCAATATGGTTTGAATGATAAATACATGTTTGCAGATTCTATAAAATATTTAGAAAGACTGCAACAACCCTTCTACACAAAATTTATTACTGTTTCTAATCATTACCCTTATACCAGTCTTAAAGGTGAAAAATCAGAAGAAGGATTTCCCCTCGCAAAAACGGATGATGAGACAATTAATGGTTACTTTGCAACGGCAAACTATTTAGATGCCTCACTACAAGCTTTCTTTAATTATTTGAAAGCTACCGGTTTATACGATAAATCCATTTTTGTATTATATGGAGATCACTACGGTATTTCTAATTCTAGAAATCCTAGCCTTGCTTCATTGCTTGGTAAAAACTCTCAAACTTGGTCAGAGTATGATAATGCTATGTTACAACGCGTACCTTTTATGATTCATATACCTGGTAACACCCAAGGACATATTAGTCAGACTTATGGTGGCGAAGTAGATGCTTTACCTACGATTTTACATTTATTAGGAATTGATACTAAAAATTATGTTCAACTAGGTCAAGATTTATTATCACCTCAAAATAAACAAATCGTTGCTCAAAGAACTTCAGGAACCTACATTACACCTGAGTATACTAACTACGGTGGAAGACTTTATAACACTAAAACAGGTGAAGAAATTACAAATCCTGATGAAGCAACAAAAGCTAAAATCAAAGAAATCAAAAACAGCGTTGCTAAACAGCTGTCTGTGAGTGATTCCATACAAACTGGTGATTTGCTTCGTTTTGATACTGACAGTGGTCTAAAAGCAGTTGATCCAACCAAATATAATTACAATAAAGAAATGAAACAACTTAAAGAAATTGAAAATAAGAAAGGTTCTGCTTCAACAAGTCTATATGACCAAAACGGCCATAAGTCAACACAAGATTTATTTAAAGCACCTAGCTATTTAGAATTAAACCCTGATAAAGACAAAGAATCTTCTTCAAGTACTTCGTCATCAAAAAAAGAATAGACTAATCATGTCTATTCTTTTTTATATATAAGAAGATGTATAATAAAAAAAGCTCATTGAGCTTTTTTATTATTTACCTAATTTATCTTTAGCAGCATCAGCTAATGCAGTAAATGCAGCAGCATCATTAACAGCCAAATCAGCAAGTATTTTACGGTTTACTTCAATTTCAGCAAGTTTCAAACCATGCATTAATTGTGAATATGATAAACCATTCATACGAGCAGCCGCATTGATACGTGTAATCCATAATTTACGGAAGTCACGTTTTTTCTGACGACGGTCACGGTATGCATAGTAGTAAGAATTCATTACTTGTTCTTTTGCAGTACGGAACAAGATATGTTTTGCACCATAGTAACCTTTTGCTAATTTAAGTACACGTTTACGACGTTTACGTGAAACAACTCCACCTTTAACACGAGCCATTTATATTTCCTCCAAATAATTCTAATAATGTCTAGTAAATGTTTACCTTGTCTTATTATTTAAGACGAGTAAGCATTGCTTTAATACGTTTGTAATCTCCAGAATGTACCATTCCTGCTTTACGAAGATGACGACGTTGTTTTTTAGTTTTACCGTGGAAACGGTGTGATGTAAAGGCACGGAAGCGTTTCAATCCACCTGAACCTGTACGTTTAAAACGTTTAGCTGATGCGCGGTGTGTTTTTTGTTTTGGCATTTTAGAATTCTCCTCTTAAAATAAATTTTCAATTGACAATTATTTTTTGTCAGGAATTGGTGCAAGTTGCATAAACATTTGGCGACCATCCATTTTTGCTCTTTGCTCAATGATTGCGATATCTTGTGTCGCTTCAGCAAATTCAGCTAGTACCTTTGCTCCAATTTCTTTATGAGTGATCATACGACCTTTAAATCGAATAGAAACTTTTACTTTATTTCCTTTTTCAAGGAATTTACGACCATTACGAAGTTTTGTGTCAAAGTCACCTTTATCAATAACAGGACTTAGACGTACTTCTTTAACCGTAACAACACTTTGTTTTTTGCGTTGTTCTTTTTGTTTCTTTTGATACTCAAATTTGAACTTTCCATAGTCCATAATTTTAGCAACAGGTGGTGTAGCTTGTGGTTGGATTAAAACCAAATCAACATTAGCATTATCTGCAATTGATTGCGCTTCTGATAATGGTTTAATACCTAGTTGTTCACCATCAAGACCAACTAGACGAACTTCACGTACGCGAATTTCATCATTGATAAATAGATCTTTCTTAGCTATAATCTTCACCTCTTCATTTTTTTAGAGAAAAGAAAATGGGCTTAAAATTTCTAAGCCCATACACATATAGTATCTCATTGAGATTTGACATGTTTGGGCCAGACAACTTTCGTTGCAAGGCGAGGAGCTCTCACTCCTACTTTTCTCATTAAGAATAGTATAACACTACTTATTTTTCATGTCAATCTTTTTTTCTGCTTTTTCTTGAATAAATTGGACAACACCATCAATATCTACTCCGGTAGTATCAAATAGAATAGCATCATCAGCCGCTTTCAAAGGAGAAACTTCTCTATGACTATCTTTGTAATCTCTAGTTGCAATTTCATCTTTTAATGTATCAAAGTCAGTAGTGATCCCTTTAGAAAGATTTTCTTTATATCTTCTTTGAGCCCTTTCTTCAACAGATGCAACTAAGAATATTTTTAATTCAGCATCTGGTAATACAACAGTTCCGATATCTCTACCATCCATAATAATAGAACCTTCTTTTGCAATCCTTCTTTGTTGAGATACTAATTCTTCTCTCACTTCAGGTAATGCGGAAACCCAAGAAACATTATTTGTTATTTCAGGTTGTCGAATGGTATCAGTTACCTCTTTATCGCCAACAAAAACTTTTTGCTGACCATCTTCTGTCTTTCCAAATCTTATAGGATTATCTGCTAATAACTCTAAAAGTTTAGAAATATTTTCCGGATTAATATTATTTTCTAATGCTAGATAAGTGGCTGAACGATACATAGCTCCAGTGTCTAAATAAGTGTAGCCAAGATTTCTAGCGATAATCTTGGCTACAGTACTTTTTCCACTTGAAGCCGGTCCGTCAATTGCAATAGTTATATTTCTCATGACAACCTTTCAAAATTAATTAATGTAAACTTGATCACCTGGATTAGCATACCAGTAACCTTGTGTCATATGGTCAGGATTTAGTGACTCAAGTTGACTCACAGAAATACCTGCTCGAGCAGCAATTGATGCTGCACCTTCACCAGATTGAACGGTAATGGTTTGACCATTTCCTGATGAAGAACTGGTAGATGTTTCAGTACTTGAAGATGAAGCTGAAGAAGCTACTGATGAAGAACTTGTACTTGATTCTTTAACAGATGATTTTGTTTTTGATTTTGAATTAGACGCTTTTTTAGAATTTGAAACTTTACTTGATGAAGCACCATAAAATCCAGAAGTTTCGGTTTCTTTGTTAGCACCCCTGTTTGATGTATAAAATACAACAAATAAGGCCACAACTAAGATAACAAAGAAAGCACTTAACAAAGCAGTTAACCATGGTGTACTGATTAATGGACCTCTATTTTTTTGTGTTCTGCTCTCTCTTGTATCGTCTACAATTTTTTCTTCCCATGGTTTTTTTGCCATGCTCTTTCCCCCTTGTTAAATATAGATGTTAGTATTAAAATAGAGATATGAAAATATCACTTATACCTGAAAAATGTATCGCATGTGGTCTCTGTCAGACCTATTCATCCATCTTTGATTATGACGATGAAGGTATCGTTAAATTTTCTCAGTCAGACGAAAAAAGTATGATTGTATCTGATCAAGACAAAGATGCTCTTTTAGCTGTAAAATCTTGCCCAACTAAAGCACTTATTATTGATTAAGTGTTTTTTTCTTGTTGGTAAGTTTCAAAATAATCAAGTTTAGTAAGATTATCCGTTAATTCTACTTCACCTTTAAAATAAGGATTAATTGCTATTGCATCTAAAAAATATTTTTTAGGCCATTTTCTCATATAGTAAGTGTATTTTTTTTCAGGTAAAATAATAATGACACTTGACTTTGTAACTTCTATTTTTTTTATTTTAGAAATCTCAATCCGTCTTGGACCAAATAGTTTTAGAGAAACAACTCTTAATTTGCCATTTTCTTCAATAATAAAGTATCGATGTATTCCAATTCCAACTAAAATAATAAATATGGCAAATAGAACAAATACTTGACTAGGAATTTCTGTTCTTTCATATAACAGTGAAAGTCCAATAAAAATAGGTGCAATCGTTATTGACCAATATACAATTAACCATGATAATTCAGGTTGCCAGTGATATCTAATTTTACCAAATAATTTTATCAAACGATAACCTCCTTAGACAAATAGCTCAAGCTTGATATGAGCTGATTCCAATAATGACATCAACTGCTTTTTCCATTGTCTCAAGGCTCACATATTCGAATCGACCGTGCATATTTTCACCACCTGCAAAAATATTTGGTGTTGGAATCCCCATAAATGATATTTTTGAGCCATCAGTACCACCACGAATTGGTTCGATAATAGGTTTAATATCAAGAGATTCCATGACAGACTTAGCAATATTAATTGGTGTCATATCTTTTTCAATGACTTTTTTCATATTATAATATTGATCTTTCAAAGTTACAATCACTCGTTCTTCACCATACGCTTGGTTAAGAGTTTTGGCAATTTCTTGAACTTTATCTTTACGTTCTTGGAAATTAGTATCTTCAAAATCACGAATAATATAGACACTTTGAGCTGTTTCTACTGTTCCAGACATCCCGTGTAGGTGATAAAATCCTTGATAACCATCCGTTTTTTCAGGTCTATCATTTTCAGGTAATTGATTATGAAAGTCAATAGCCAATTGCAAGGCATTAATCATTTGATCTTTAGCTGTTCCTGGGTGAACATTTCTGCCTATGAAGTCAACTTTTAGTTCTGCAGCACTGAAAGTTTCGTACTGTAATTCTCCAAGCGGGCCACCGTCAACAGTATAAGCAAAATCAACGTCAAAATCGGTTACATCAAATTTATCAGCACCAATTCCAATTTCTTCATCTGGACCAAAACCAACTCGAATGTCACCATGTTTTATTTCAGGATGTTTTGAAAGGTATTCTACCGCTGTAATAATCTCAGCAATACCTGATTTATCATCTGAACCAAGCAAAGTTGTTCCATCCGTTGTAATCAAAGTTTGTCCCAAGTAATGATTTAGGTTTGGAAATTCTTTTGGCGATAGTTCAAAACCTGATTCACCAAGTGAAATAGCTTTTCCATCATAATTTTCGATAACTTGTGGATTAACATTTTCTGCATTAAAATCGGCTGTGTCCATGTGAGAGATAAAACCAATTTTTTTGGTGAAACTTTGGTCATTTGCTGGCAATGTAGCAACAAGATAACCATTACTTTCTAGATAGTGGATATCTGTTAAACCAATGGCTTCTAATTCTGGTTTCAATGTTTTTAAGGCAAAATCAACTTGACTTTGAGTCGTTGGTGTCGTTTGGCTTTCCGGATTACTCCGTGTATTTATTTTGACATAAGTCAAAAAACGACTTAATAAATTTTCGTATGTCATTTTAACCCCTTACTATTTTTCATTATTATTATAGCATATGTGCCACTAATTAGATATATTCTTTCTTTAGATTTTAAGATTGTATGAAATTTTCAATTAATTCTTTGATTTCAAATTGACTTTCAGGTTTGGAAATATCAAAAAAAGTGACATCCATTCTATTTTTGAACCATGTTAACTGTCTTTTTGCAAATCTTCTCGTGTTTTGTTTTAATTTTTCACTAGCATCAAAAAGAGTGATTTCTCCTGAAAAATAGGGGAAAAATTCTTTATAACCAATCGCACGTGTTGCTTGAACTTCTGGATAATAATCATAGAGGTATCTAGCTTCATCTAAAATGCCATTTTTTATCATATTATCAACGCGTCTATTAATTCTATCATAAATAGTCTGACGATCATCGTTAAGTCCAATTAATAAGACATCATAATTTGGGTGATCATTCTCAAGCTTTTTCCCAAAAGTTTCTATTTCAATTGCTCTGATAGATCGTCTCTTATTGTACTGATCAATGACAATCTTTTTTTCTTCTAAAATTGATTTTATGTCCTCGTTATCTAGCTGTTCTAATTCTGCTCTCAATGATAAAACTTTTTTTTGATCAACTTGACCGCCTAGATGATAGCCTTCAATGAGACTTTGAATATATAGACCCGTGCCTCCAACAATAATTGGTAATTTAGATTTTTCAGCAATTTCACTTATAGCCTTTTGGGCCTCTTGAACAAAATCAAATGCAGAATAACTATCAGTAACATCTCTGACATCTATTAAATGATGTTTAATCTCTTCTTGTTCTTGTTTTGTAACTTTGGCAGTACCAATATCTAACTGACGATATACTTGCTGACTATCACCAGAAATAATTTCACCATTATAGATTTTTGCTAGTTTAATACCTAAATCACTCTTGCCTATTGCTGTTGGACCAACAATAACAATAATTTTTTGCATTTTTTATAATGAACTTTCCTTCCTTATGATATAAATGACTAAGAACGTTTTCACTTGCTATTTAACTTAAATTTAGTTACCATATATTATAACATAAGTGTATAGAAGACAAAGAATTTCTAACCATACTTATGCTCAATTTTCAATGAAGTGGGGAAACAAAATATGAGTAAAAAATTTCAATTTGCAAAAGGTTTAGTTACAGGTGTTGTTGCTACAGCAGCAACAGTGGCTGGTGCAGTATTTGCTGTTAAAAAGACTATTATTGAACCAGAAGAAGAAAAAGCTGCATTTGTTGAAGAAAATCGCAAAAAAGCTGCTCGTCGTCGTGTTGCTCGCTAAGAAAAATCAATAAAAAAAAGAAATCCCAAATGGGATTTCTTTTTTTAAGCCATTACAGATTCTGGTAAATATTCTCCAATGGCTTCCAAACGATCTGACCATTCTTGTCTAGTTAAACCGTGCTCAGCAACATAACGGTTTTTTTCATGAGCGCGACATTCAGGTGAGCAACCACGTAAGTATTTTGCTTCATTTTCTTCTGATGCAAAAATTTGTTTGTTACAAAACGGATTTGCACAATTCACATAGCGTTCGCATGGTTGACCATCAAAGTAATCACGCGCAATAACGGTTGGCTCTACATGATTAATCGGAACTGCGATTCTCTCATCAAAAACATACATAGCACCATCCCATAAGTCGCCTTGAACTTCTGGGTCTTTACCGTAAGTTGCGATTCCGCCATGTAATTGACCAACATCTTTAAAGCCTTCACGAACCATCCAGCCAGAAAATTTCTCACAGCGTACACCACCTGTACAATAAACAACCACACGTTTTTCCATAAATTTTTCTTTGTTATCACGAACCCATTGAGGTAATTCACGGAAGTTACGAATATCTGGTCTGATTGCTCCTCTAAAATGTCCCAAATCATATTCGTAGTCATTACGTGTATCTAATACAACAGTATTGTCATCAAGTAATGCTTCTTTAAACTGTTTTGGACTTAAATATTCGCCAGTAGTTTCCAAAGGATTGATATCTTGGTCAAAGTCATTATCTTCAAGACCTAAATGAACAATTTCTTTTTTGTAACGAACAAACATTTTCTTGAAAGCTTGTTCTTCTTCTTCATCTATCTTGAACCATAAATCAGCAAAACGATCATCACTATGAACCCAATCCATATATTTTTGCGTTGTTTCATAATCACCAGAGACTGTTCCATTAATCCCTTCATCAGCTATTAAAATTCTACCTTTTAAGCCAATTGATTTACAAAATTCAAGGTGTTTTTTTGCATATTCTTCAGCATTTTCAATAGCTACATATTTGTAGTAAAGTAATACTCTAATCTTGTCAGACATATTTTCTCCTCGCATTGATATAATTTAACACTTTATTATATCCTCTATCGTTTTATAATCTCAAATGATTGGCTTGTCTATTTATTCACAATAATCAAATTAAAAGTGAATGTAACACATTTATGGTATCCTAAGATAAAAACAGAGAAAACGAAGGAAAATATGAACTACGAACTTTGTTTAGAATATGGTACTTTCCCACTAAAAGAAATAGGTGACTATGTTATTGATGATCAAAACCCACCGTCATTTATAGCTGATGATCAGGTGTTAGTTAACAAGTTGACTGTCATGAACTAACTTTTTCACGAATTATTTTTAACTATTGAGAGTCAATTTCATTATATCGGTTCTGAATTTCCTGAAAAGAGAAAGGAAATACAAACACTCTATGAGGACGTTTCTGATATTCTTATTCAAAAATACAATGATCACTCCATTTCAATAGAAACATTTATTCTTTAAGATGAATCTTTTGATTCATCTTTTTTTGATATAGTCAATAGCTATAATCAAGACTAAATAAATAACTATTTTTCATTTTTCCTATTTTCCGTTACCATAGTTTTATTAGGAAAAAGAGGTAGACATTATGACACATTCTAGATTTCAATTAGTAGGATCACTACTTAGACCAGCAGATTTATTAAATTACAAAACAAAAATTGAGCAACGTGATGATATTCAGTACCCTTTTTATGATTATTTTGATGGTTATCACGAAACGGAAACAAAAAATATCAAAAAAGTTATTCAAGATGAAAAGGACCATGGGATTGATGTTTTAACAGATGGTGAGTATTCCAAATCAATGTGGCATCTTGATTTTATTTGGGGCTTTGACGGTATTGAGCGTTATATTGCTGAACATGGTTATAGCTTCAAAGATCACGATGGTAGTCACTATGAAACCAGAAAAGACATTGGAATTCGTATTGTAAAACCACTTTCTGGAAAAAATCATCATTTTCTAGATATTTATAGACTTCTAAAAGAAGAAGCTGGTGATTTTCAAACAAAACTAACGGTTTGGGGACCCGCCCATGCTTACACAGAGCTTGCTATTTTTGATAAGTTAGCAGGAGAAAATCAAGTCTACAAAACAAATGAAGAGTTGAAAGCCGGACTAATCAATGCTTACCAAGAGTTTTTGGATGACTATGTTGAAATAGGTGGTAAAATCATCCAATTTGATGATTGTTTGTGGGAACTTTTTGATTAATCAAATCCAAATTCATTCTTTGCTGAAGGAAATACCCAATTGGCAGATTTAGCAGATGAATTTATTGCTATCAATAATCAAATCGTTGATTATGCACATTCTCTTGGTTTAAAAGTTTGGACACACAATTGTCGTGGAAATTACGAAAGCCGTTCTGCAGCAGGTGGTACATATGAAGCTATCGCTGAAAAGTTTTTAAAAGATCAACATTATGATCGTTTCTTTTTAGAATGGGATAGCGAAACTTCTGGTGATATCTCTGCTCTATCTAGTTTAAAAGATAAAGATGCTGAAGTTGTATTAGGGCTACTCTCATCAAAAACAACTGATTTAGATAATGAAGAACGAGTCTATGAACTACTTGAAAAAGCAAGTCAAATTTTACCTAAAGAACGACTTTATTTATCACATCAATGTGGATTTGCTTCTTGTGATTCTGGTAACGAACTCGCAATTCATCAACAATGGAAAAAAATCGAACAATGTCAGAAAATTGCAAATCAATTTTGGAATAACTAAAAAAATCTAACATTTGTTAAATTTTTTTAGTTATTTACTTCAACTACTTCAACTTGCTTACCACCCAATAAAATCAAAAATGACTTAATTTCTCTATTAGGATAAGCTTTCAAAAGACTTTCTGCATAAAGTGACATTTGACCTTTATACCGCTTTACCACATCTAAAGTATTTTTATAGTGATCTGTCTTATAATCAAATAATATCAATTGATTTTCAAAAACAAAATAACCATCTATAATTCCACGAATGACATAATCTTCATGACTGATATCATCTTTTTTTAACATTGCAAAAGGAGCTTCACGAAAAAGATTTTCAGGATAAGAAAGCATCAACTGACCTAGTTTTGTATGATTGAAAAAATCAAATATCATTTTAGAATCTATTTGGCGCCTTAATTCAGTTGGCAATAACATCTCATCAATGGTTTTTTCAATTACAGATTCTGTTATTTCAGCTTCTAGTGGGAGTCTTTGCATTAATTCATGAATACTAGATCCGATTTGTGTCGCTTTGATATCTAACCTTTTGTCTAAACTTGGTAATTCAAATTGTCTTGATTTTGAGTAAGAGTCCTTTTCAATATCAACGCCTTCTGTATCTTGTACTGGCTCGTATAGTTTCTTGACTTGACTTGGCGTTCTAACAGCTGGTTGATTGATAGCTGGTTCATATTGCTTGTTTAAGATTTGAACAGCTTCAAGTCGTTTTAGGGCATCAACAATCTCTTGACTCTGTCTCTCTTTTAAGACTACATTTGCTCTAATCTTATCAGTTTGTTTTAGCTGGCCTATTTTGTCATCTGATAACTCATGATCAGAAATATAAGTGATCTCCATATATTCTTTGGTATCTTTAAATATGTGATCAATCGCTAATAACCATTCCATAAAACTTGACATTGATTGTCTCTCGATAAGAGGGATTTTTTGGTTTTCAGACTCCATCTGAAATTTAGTTTCCCATTTATCTTGATTTGCTTTACCAACAAGATAAAGTTTCTTTTCTGCTCTTGTCATCGCAACATAGAGTAATCTCATTTGTTCTGATAGGGTTGCTAATTTTAGTTCAGCACGATTGACCTGATAAGGAAGTGTTTCTAATACTACAGGGACACTAGGAAGAATTGTCTCTTGTAGAGCTTCTTTAAAATCTGCAGTGTACTTTATTCCAATTCCATTTTTTCGACTTAATATTGCTTGAGCATTGACATCAGTGAAACTAAATTTTTTGTCAATATTCAAAATAAACACATATGGAAATTCAAGCCCTTTTGATTTATGAATTGTCATTAAACTAACTGCATCTTTTGGAACAACCGCTTCAACAGAAGCTAAATCATTTTCTGCTTCAATAATATGATCAATCATATTAATAAATCGTGATAAACCTCTAAAACCATTCTTTTCAAATTGGTTGGCCCTAAGTGCTAATGCATAAAGATTAGCTTGTGCTTGTTCTGCTTTGGGGCTATCTCCAACATAATCAAAATAAAATCGGTCGTTGTAAATGGTCCAAATTAATTCATAAAGTGCTGTATTTCTAGATAATGTTCTCCATTTATCTAAATAGGTTTCAAAAGTAACTATTTTTTGTGAAAGGTCAGCTGTTATTAGTTCAGGATGTTCTCCTGAATGAGCCTTGGCATTTTTTAGTTTTTCATAGAAATTTTCTTTTTTCTTATCCTTTTTACCTTGAAGAGAAATTCTAGCTAAATCATCTTCATCAAAAAAGAACATTGGCGAACGAAGTAAAGCAATTAATGCATAATCATTCAAAGGATTATCAATTGTTCTTAGTGTTTCAAGCATGACCATTACTTCAACCGACTGAAGGTAATTTTGCTCTCCTCCATCAGCAGCTAAAGGAATGCCATACTGATTAAACAGTCTAATTATACTATCATTTCTTGTTCTAGAGGAGACTAACAAGGTGATTTCATTAAATGCAACATTCTCATGATTATGCAATCTGATAATTTCTTTGGCAATTATCTTAACTTCACCTGGATCTATAGGATTAGCTGATTCTTCTTTATATTCAGAATTATCTTGAAGACTATTGTCATAAAGTAAAATCTGAGCTTTATTTTCTGGTTTTGCAATTAATTGCCTTTCACTTCCAGCTTTTAAAGAATGATTGTCATCATAATCGATATCACCTATTTGGACATCCATTAAGTGTTTAAACACCTGATTTGTTACTGAAATCACTTCATTTTGACTTCTAAAATTTTCTTTTAAAATAATTAGTTTGCCATGTTGGGGATGGTTTAAATAGTCTTGAAATTTAGCATTAAAAATAGCTGGATCTGCTTGTCTAAACCTATAAATTGATTGTTTAATATCACCTACCATAAAGCGATTATGACCATTTGATAATAGCTCTAATAATCTTTCTTGAGTATGGTTATTATCCTGATACTCATCGACCATAACTTCATGATATTTCTCTTGAAAAGTTTGTCTAATCACTTGATTTTCTTCTAAAATCTGAATTGCAAAATGTGCAATATCCCCAAACTCAAAACAATTTTCTTCTTTCTTCAAAGCTAAATACTGTTGTGAAAAAGTCAATACAAAGGACTGCAATAGTTCAAGTAAAAGAATTGTTTCAGGCTGGTATTGAAAAATAGTCTCTAAGTGTCTAAAATATTGAATTTCATTTTGAATAGCCTTAAAAACGGAATAAGAAACCTTTGCAATAGTAATATCCGTTCCTGATGGTAATAATGCAGCCAATTCTTTTGCTAGTTGACTCAGTTTTTCTTTACCATAATCAGTTTCAAAGTGTAGTGCACTCTCATGTAATTTCTCGATTAATGCTAAATGTTGAGTGTATTTTTTTGTGGGTTTACCATCTTTCTTAAAACGTGGATACTCTTCTAAATCTGTTAAATCTTTTAGAGAATCAGCAGTTTGGTGCATTATTTCTAAAAATTGATTGATACGTTGATTTGAAATGGCATCAAAAGATTGTAAGTCTAAACTGGCTTTTAAAAATGTTGTTTCTAACCATTCTTTTGGATTTTCTGTTGATTGGCTAAATTGATAAATAGCATAAACCAATTGTTTGAAAGCATAGTTGTCTTTTCGATTTCCTGAAAAATTTCGAACCAATTGTCTAAATAGTTTAGCATCTTTTCCATTTAAATAAGATTCAAATAATTCAGTGAAAATGGTATTTTTAAAAATATCCTGTTCAGTCACATCCTGAAGTATTCTAAATTGTGGAGAAACTCCGATAAGATAACCATATTGATTAACCAACTTTTGTGTAAAAGCATCCATAGTCCCAATATCAGCTAGTGAAATCGCGTTAATCTGATCATTTAAGCGATTTTTTTCTTGAGGAGAAGTTTCTTCTTTAATTGCTGTTTGAAGTTTTGTTCTTAAACGATCTTTTAATTCACCTGCCGCCTTTACAGTAAAAGTTGATATGAAAAGTCGGTCTATCGAAACACCTCGTTTAATCATATCCATTATTCTCTCAACCATGACAAAGGTTTTTCCAGATCCTGCAGACGCTGAAATTAAAATATTTTGGCCACTACTATAGATAGCTTCAATCTGTTCTGATGTTCTTTTTTGTTGCTTATCTGAGGATAATTCCTCAATCTTTAACTTTTCAATAGCTTCTTTATCTAAAAAAGGTTCATAGTTCATCATCGACCTCAACTTCTTGCATTTTCTTCAAAAAGTTTTCTTTTTTTTGTGTTCTTGGTAATTTGATTAATTGTCTAGCCTGTCCAAAGTCTAAATCAGCTTCAAACCGCGTTATTGATTTCAGCTGATTGCCTGCGACAGATTTTCCATCTTCTGTATAAGGGTTTATCAAAAACTTACCACTTTGTATGGTTTTTGCAGCTTTTTCAAAAAGAAAATTATTGTAATTCAGAAGTATTTCTAATTCTTCATCACTATATAAAGCATTTTTGATTTGATAGGTTCCACCTGCGAGGTGTTCTTTTTCTTTTTCAAGAAAAATACCTTTATAAGTTAGGTCTTGATAGAGTGATGCTATCATTTGAACACTAACTTCTTTTATTTTTGCTAACTCTAATCTAGGTTCTAGCATATGAAGATACATGGCACCAAAAAGTCTGTTAGACTGATTGAGTTCGGTATCTTTTTTAATTGCTGATAAATAGGTGACTAATTGTGGACTGAGACCATTATAAAAACGCCCAATATCAAATGTATTTTTACTTGACTTATAATCTACCACGCCATAACTACCATCATCTAATTGGTCAATTCTATCAATATAGCCATTAACCTTAACTTTTTGCTTAATGGTATAAGAAAATGGTTTTTCTTGCTTAAGCACTTTTAAACCTTGATGATGCCTTAAGATACTAGCAGTGCTACGAGCAATATCCTCTAAAACACTCAATGAATAACGACCAGCAGCATCCTCTTGATATTGTTGGAAAAATCGCACATCAGTATTAGCTTTCTCAATTGAATTTTCTAGTTTTTGATCAAAAGTTAACGTCGAATGGTCTTTCATTACATTTTCAAAGATAAAATGAAGATAGGTACCATGATTTCGTGCATCAGGATGAATACTTTCTTGTTCCTGTAATGCTAAAACATTTTGTAAGTAATACAAATATTGATTATTATGAAATGTTGTTAAAGCAGATGACGATAAGTTTAGGGGCTCATTTTTAGGAAATTTAATATCTAAAACTTCTTTAGATAAGGGTTTTGTTGCTAAATGATTTGGTCTGTTTAGAATATAAAGGTTTTCTTCTTCTAGTTTATGTCGTAAATAACGACTGGCTGCTGCCCAAAAAGTTCTTTCATGATCACCTAAAAAAGTATCCTTATCCTGATTAATGGAGATGATTCGCGATAATAAAGCTTTATCATTTCCAATATCTTCAACATTTATAGCTTGAAGACTAGCTTTTTTGTCACTCACAGGGACTCCGATGTCAGTAAGTTCCTTCAAGTAAGGCGACATATCATCTTGTGATTCATTTACTACTGTTGGTGAACTCAAAATAAGATTTTGACTTGCACTATGAAAAAGTGAAACTGCTGTAAAATGACTTTTCTTTGTATTCTCAATACTTGCAACGTCAAAATGTGTATCTGATGTCTCAATCAGATTTTCATTTAGCTTTATTCTTTCTTCATCACTAAGTAAAGAATGTTGAGTCACTTGTTTAGGAAAATGACTAGCAGTTAAACCAATAGCAAATACAAATTTATTAGTATGTGGCTCCACCAAATCATAAGATTTAACATTAACCACATCAATAGTTGCAGGTACAACTCTGTAATTGCCTGCTAACATACCATTTTTTATTAATGATAATGCCTTTTCAATTGATAATGTATCATCACTGAAAAGAAGGTTAAATTCTGAAATAACGGTCGTAAAAACTTTCCAAACTTGTTCTTGTTTTTCTAATTCAATTTCATTTAGTTCTTGACTAAGTGATTGAAAATGTTCCGCAAATTGAATCGTTTCTAAGTAGTTCAACAATTTTTTAAGGAGTGAACTTCCTTTTTGAGCCTTAACTTTTAATAATTTTGAAAGCGGCTCTACAACGGCCTGACGAACGCGATTTAACTCTTCTAAATCATATTTATTTTGATTTTGATAGCTAAATGTGCGGTTAAATTTGGTAAAACCATTAATATCAGCATATTGTAAGTACTGATTGAATTTATCAATTAATTCTTGATCAAAATGAGTTGATAATTGTGATTTCAAAAGTGTCATGATATCTTCACGACGCCAATTATATTTTTTAAGACGCTCTAAGGATTCAAAGAATTGAATCAAAGAATGTTGTGACATGCTTTCTGATTTGCCAATATAATAAGGAATATCATATTTATCAAAAATAACTTTCACTTGTAATTCGTAAGCTTCTACATCACCAAGAAGAACTAATATATCTTTATAGCGATATCCCTGATAAAGCTTTTCACGAATTGCTTTAGCTACTTGTTCTATTTCATCTTTTTGATTAATGGTTTGCCAAATTAAAACAGCATCATCTTTTTGGTTATTGACAACATCTATTTCTGAGAAGTCATGTAAAGCTTCAAAAGTCTTTGAAAAATGAAAAAAGGCATTAGCTGTTTTGTGATGATCATTAATGTATTCAACTTTAGTTTGAAAACGGCTTGACAATGATCTCATAAATGAGATTGAAGTTTCAAAAATATTACCTCCATAAAATGATAATTTATAGGCTTTTTCAGTCATATAAGTACCAATAATGATCGATACCCCATGATAATGCAAATATGAAACAAGCCTTTCTTCTTCGGCTGAAAAACGAGTAAAACCATCAATAACAAGAGTTACATCTGAATAAGACAGACTTAATTTTTGAGTCTCTAAAGACTCAATTAAATAATCAATAGCTGATTGATTATCAAAATTACCGTCTAACAAGATCTGATTAACTTCGGCAAATATCAGTTGTAAATCTTCAAATTTACTTTTATTTTCTAAGGTCTCCAAATCTGAAATTTGAGCATTGGAACTTTGTAAATCTTTATACAGTTCTACTAATTGTTTTATAAATCCAGCATCTTGTTTTAGTTTGCCATACAATTTCAAATGTGAGTCATTTAGTTGACTCAATGCTTTATAAAATACCATCGATAATCCCGTATCATCTAATGACGTTTTTTGAACAGGTCTATTTAAAACTAGGTACCTAGCCAATTGGGCAAATCTCGTAACCGTTATTTGAAATGATGCTTTTTCAGGTAAATGTTCTAGAACTTGTCTTTCTTTTTCAAAAGAAAGTGAGTTAGGTGCAATATAAAAAACACGCTGACCTGCTTTTGCATTATGATAGGCAATGTCAGTTAAAATATGAGTTAAATCATTGTTAATATCGGTATAAATTAATCTCATCTTATCTCTTTTCTTATCCTTGTAACTTATTCCTATTATATCAAATCTACGTCTTTTTGTTTCTTAGTAAAATTTCAAGCGGTTTCAATTACATTTTTAAGCATTTCTAATAATAATTGAGTATAATAGATTTAGAAAAAGAATGAGGTTTTTGGATGAAGACAGATAAATTAAGAGAAAGTCAAAATGTTGAAGATCGTAGAGGACAATCTTCAAATTATAGTACTGGTGGAGGTAGCTCCAATTTATTACTTCAATTACTCTTTTCAAGAGGTGGCTGGAAAACAAAATTAGTTTTACTTCTACTACTTTTAGTATTTGGAGGTGGTGGATTGAGTGGTATTTTTACTGGAGACCAATCTTCCAGTAACAGTAGCTCTTATCAATCTACACAAGTAACACAGACCAATAATGCTGATGCAAGTAATGAGCAAATACAATTTGTCAGTAAGGTCTTTGCTTCTACCGAAGATTTTTGGACATCAGAATTTAAAAAAGAAGGTCTAAACTATCATGACCCTAAATTAGTCTTATATACTGATAGTATTCAAACTGGTTGTGGAATTGGACAAGCTTCTGCAGGACCATTTTATTGTTCCGCCGATCAAAAGGTTTATCTTGACATTTCTTTTTACGATGAATTATCTCAAAAGTACGGAGCTAAAGGTGACTTTGCTATGGCATATGTCATTGCTCATGAAGTAGGACATCATGTTCAAAATGAGTTGGGTACAATGACTGATTATGCTAAAGCACGTCAAAGAAAATCAGAAGCTCAAGCAAATCAATTAAATGTTAAATTAGAGCTACAGGCTGATTATTATGCTGGTGTTTGGGCAAATTATGTACAGGGACAGAATCTCCTTGAAAAAGGTGATATCAACGAAGCAATGCAAGCAGCACATGCTGTTGGCGATGATACTCTTCAAAAAGAAGCTTATGGCAAAAGTGTTCCTGATAGTTTTACTCATGGTACTTCTGAACAGCGGCAAAGATGGTTTGATCGTGGTTTCCAATATGGCGATATCAATCATGGAGACACATTTGCACTTGATTATGGTAAATTATAAAAAAGCATAACATGGTTATGCTTTTTTATGTTGGTTTTCTTCCAAGTTTAATTGACCATCTTTAATGGTATAAACCTTATCGCATTTTTTTATCATGCGTAAATCATGTGTTACCATAATGATAGCTTTTTTGTAGTCCTTACTTTCTTTTGCTAGCAAATCAACAACTTCAAGGGCACGATCTGTATCCAAACTTGCTGTTGGCTCATCTGCCAATATAAGAGATGGCTCATTATAAAGCGCTCTAGCAATAGCAACTCTTTGTCTCTCTCCACCAGATAAGTCTTGAGGTAATTTATTTTGTAATGACGAAATTCCTAGTTCTTCAAAAAGTTTATGACGTTTTTCTTTATTTTCCTGTTTATTCAGACGATCAATTAACTCTAATTGTTGTTTAACGGATAAAAATGGAATTAGATTTGATGCTTGTAAAATAAAGCCAATATCTTTAAATCTAAGGGACGACCTTTTCTTCTCTGATAAGTTTGAATAATCTTTTTCATTAACAAAAAGTTGACCTTTAGAAGGTGTCTGTAACCCACCCGCAATAGTTAAAAAGGTTGATTTTCCAGAACCAGATGGTCCAATGATGGCAACAAATTCACCTTCTTCAATACTGAAGTTAGTTGGTTTTAAGGCTTTAATGACTTGATCACCATCTTTAAAGGTTTTTTCAACATTTTTAAATTCTAATACTGTCATCATATCCCCCTAACCTATTGATTTCAATGGATCAATTTTAATAATTGCAATAATTGAGAAAAGTGTTCCTAATAAAGCAAATCCAACCATAGCTACAAAAATAACACCATAATATAGCCAATTACTTTGGAATGGAACTGCACTTGGCAATCCTAATGAGGTTAACCATGTTCCAAGTAATCCTATAGCACTACCAAGTGCACTCAAAATGAATGTTTGCATCAAAACAGCGCTGGCAATTGTTTTATTAGCAATTCCTTGAGCTTTCATAACACCAAAAATAGGAGCTTTTTGAATGGTTAAAACATACATAAAAATACCAATAATAATTGCAGAAATGACAATTAAGAAAACAATCATAAAGCCAAAGGTCATGACTTGTGCATTATAGCCTGGTAGTTTATTAATAAAGGTTTTAATTGGAAACTCTTGTAAATCATCTTTTGGGTAGTCCTTCAGCTTACCTTTTATCACTAAAGCATTAATACTAGAGCCAGGTTTTTTAGACATAGCATTAAATTTTAAAGATTCAAAACCTTTTAGAGATGTATAAATAACTGGTGAAACACTAAATTTAGCACCAGAAGTATACCCTACTATTTTAAACGTTTTGCTAGAATTTGTTGAAGATATCTTATCACCAATTTTAAAATCATATTCATCAGCTAAAGTCTTATCAATAACTGCTTCATGCTCAGACTTAAACATTCTCCCTTTTTCAATATGTGGTGCTAAGAAACTGGATTTATCGATACCAAAAAAACTAACTTTAGCTTTATCACTGTCTTTAGGATCTTTCTTAGTCCAAGATACCGTACTTAATTGAGCTAAAGGTGCTTTTTTATCAGCATCAACTTTTTTGATTAATGACTCATCAAACATTGATAAAGTCAAAGTACTATTTGAATCCCTAGTTAATAAAACAGAACTTGCTTCCCATTTATCAACAGCAGATCGATTTTCTTGCATCAAGCCATAAGCTAAACCTGTTAGAAAGAACATTAAGTAAGCTACCAAGAAGAGCAAACCAAAGATTAAGCTGTAGCGTAATTTTGAATGACGCATTTCATTAAGTGCTAAAAACATAAAATCTCCTTTTAATTATCAAACAATTATAACATAGTGTTGAGGCAATTAATAATAAAAAGATACCCAAGGGTATCTTTTTATTATAGGTATTTTAGACTAAAGGTAATATCATCAGCTAACACTTTTTTGACCCGACAATAATTATTGATAAAATTAGTCAATTCATCTTGATTGGTATCCTTTACCAAATCAGGTAAATCTATCTTTAAATCAAAATGTCTATCCTCATAAGTTGTTTCAACAATGATATCTAATGTATCAAGTCCTTTTTTCTTTTTAAAATAGCTTTGTAGACACATGGTAACGCAAGATCCTAATGCAATAGTCATCAAACTCATTGGTGTATCGCCATCTTTTGTTTCCCAAAATAATTCAATAGATTTACCATATCCTTCAGATTGTGCATGAAAATAAGTGTCACCTGAAATTTTTGTTTGATACATTTTTGTACTTCCTTTCGATAATGAGCAAAAGAATCTAGAAATTCTAGATTCTAACCTTTATCTGATTTGTGCATTTAGTTTTTCACTTAGTGCTTTGGTTATTTTTCCCATATAACGTGCAACTTCTTCATCTGTCAAATTACTATCAGATTTTTGGAATGTCAAACTATATGCTACTGACTTTTTACCATTTTCAATGGATTGACCCTGATAAATATCAAATAATTTAATTGAATTTAAAGAGTTAATCCCAACTTCATGAATGACTGTCGTGATATCTTGATGACTAATTTCTTGATCAATTAGCAAAGCAATATCTCTTGAAACAGAAGGGTATTTTGTGATTTCTTCAAAAGTTTTTGCAGGTCTTAAAGTATTCTCAACTGCTGTCAAATCAATTTCTGCAACATAGGTTTCAGCAATATCATAAGCTTTTGCAGTTTGAGGATGCACTTGTCCAATAAAACCAATTATTTGATTGTCTAGTTGAATTAAAGCTGTGCGTCCAGGATGCATGTCTGCCAATTCAGAAGATGGTGTGAAGGTTACTGATAACTGTAATTTATCAAATAAAGCTTCAACAATTCCTTTAGCATAGAAGAAATCAACTGCAATAGCACTTGTTTGGAAATCTTTTTCAGAAATTAATCCTGTCAAAGCAAAAGCGAAATGTGTTAATTCATTTGGTAAGTCTTCTTTTGGATTATGTTCTTGCTCAAATACTTTTCCAATCTCATAAATAGCGACATTTTTATGTTTTCGAGCAACATTATAAGCAACAGTATCTAACATACCAGAAACCATATTTTGTCTTAAAACAGAACGTTCTACAGACATTGACCACATTAACTCAGTTAAATGACTAGGCTTGACTGTAAATGCAGTCGCTTTCTCTGGTGTTGTTAAAGCATAAGAGATAATCTCAGTTAATCCTGTTCCTTCAGCAATACGGCGCACTTGACGTTTTAATTGCTGTGCTTTTGTTAATGCCCCTGCAGTTCCACCTGCTTCTGGAAGTGTTGTTGGTAAATTATCGTATCCATATATACGTGCAATTTCTTCAACTAAATCAGCTTGTATACTAATATCCCAACGTCTTTTTGGAACTGTAACTGTAAAATGTTGATCATTACCTTCAATATCAAATCCAAGTTGTTGGAATACTTTTTCAATATCTGCGTATGTCAACTGAGTACCTAAACGAACATTAACATAATCTAAACTTAAAGATACTTTAACATCTTGATCAGGCAATTTCCCATCAGAAATGATGCCAGATAAAACTTGACCATCTGCTAATTCAGTCAATAAAGCAGCTGCGTAGTCTAATGCTTCTAAAACAGTATCTGTGTTAATCCCTTTTTCAAATCGTGAAGAGGATTCAGAACGTAAATTGAGTCGACTACTTGTTTTACGAACTGACTTCCCATTAAATAAAGCAGCCTCAAGGACAACTGTTTTTGATTGTTCATCAATCTCAGTTGATTGTCCACCCATAACACCAGCCACTGCAACTGGTTTATCAGCAATCGTGATAACAACATCTTCACTTGTTAATTGTCTTTCTTCACCATCAAGTGTAACTAAAGATTCACCTTCTCTGGCATCTCTTGGTTTGATTACTTTAGCTTCAAATTTATCATAATCAAAAGCATGCATAGGTTGACCAAAATAAAGAAGAATATAATTGGTGACATCAACAACATTATTGATCGGTCTTATACCAGCATTCATCAAAAGATTTTGCAACCATTGAGGACTTGGTTTTACAGTGACATTTTCAACAATGCGACTGGCATAAAATGGCACCTTTTCACTTTCAATTGTGACTTCTATCAAATCATGTGCTTTTTTATCAACTTCTTTTAAGGTTTTAGATGGAAAATGAACTTTCTTATCATAGATTGCTGCTACTTCATAAGCAACACCACGCATTGATAAAGCATCTGCACGATTAGGAGTAATGGCTAATTCAATAATTTCGTCATCCAAATCCAAATATGGAAAAATACTCTCACCTGGAATAGCGTCTTCTGGTAAAATTTGAATACCATCAGAAAATTCTTTTGGAATGATAGAATCTGATAATCCTAGTTCTTGTAAAGAGCATATCATCCCTAAAGACTCTAAGCCTCTGATTTTTCCCTTTTTGATTTTATAATTATCAGCAATTCTTGCACCTGGTAAGGCAACAATAACTTTGATACCTTCTTTGACATTGGGTGCGCCACAGACAATTTGTCTTAAATCGTCATCACCTGTATCGACCTGACATAAATTTAGATGTGTTTCTGGTACAGGTTGGCATGAAACAACATGACCTACTACTAATTTAGATAATCCTTCTGAGGGTGATTCAACACCTTCTACTTCAATTCCTGTAGTTGACATTTTTTCTGCTAATTCAGATGGATCAACAGTGACATCTACAAGTTCTTTTAACCATTTATATGATACTAACATTATTTTTTCCTTTTTTACTTCAATGATTTTTTCATTAACCAATCAGTCTCAACTAAATCACCAGTTATAAAATGATGCTCTGAAAACCGCTCAAAACCATTTTTACGATAAAGGCCTTGTGCTTTAATATTATGCTCCCAAACACCAAGCCAAGCCCAAGATTTTTTGGATTCATAGGCTTTTTCCATAGCATATTGAAAAAGTTTATTCCCTAATCCATGTCCTTGGTATTGGCGTAAAATGTAAATTCGTTGAATTTCAAATGCATCTTCTAGTTCGTGTTCTGTCTGTGATTTTCCCCAATTAAGTTTTAAATACCCAGCAATGTCACCATTGACTTTTAAAAAACGCACAATCGATTCAGAATCATTTAATACTTTTTCTAAAACAGATAATGAATAAGATTCTTCAAAAAAATCATCTAGTTGTTTTTTTGTCATGTGATCGCCAAATGTTTCAGTATAAGTTACTTTAGCTAGTTCACTTAATTGAGGTAGTTCTTCCAACTTTACAGGTACAATTTCAATAGTTTGTGTCATATCTTATCTCCTTTTGAGACCTATTAGTTGCCTATTTACTTAGTTGATGACAAATTCGTTTTTTGACTAACTATTAACTCTTAAGTTTTAGTTATTAAATTGTTGTGAAAAACGGACATCACCTTGATAGAAACCACGGATGTCATTGATTCCATAACGAAGCATAGCAATACGTTCTTGACCTAATCCAAATGCAAAACCAGAGTATTTTTCTGAATCTACACCAGACATTTCGAGAACACTTGGGTGAACCATACCTGCTCCAAGGATTTCTATCCAGCCAGTTCCTTTACATACATTACATCCTTTTCCACCACATTTGAAGCAAGAAACATCGACTTCTACTGATGGTTCTGTAAATGGAAAATAAGAAGGTCTTAATCGAATTTTACGGTCTTCACCAAACATTTTTTTGATAATCATTTCAAGTGTTCCTTTTAGATCACCCATTGAAATATTTTCACCAACAACTAGACCTTCTATTTGATGGAATTGATGAGAGTGTGTTGCATCATCTGTGTCACGACGAAAAACACGACCAGGTGAAATCATTTTTAAGGAACCTTTTGAAAAGTCATGCTTATCTAAAGTTCTAGCCTGAACTGGACTAGTGTGTGTTCTCAGCAAAATTTCTTCAGTAATGTAAAAAGTATCTTGCATATCACGCGCTGGATGATCTTTTGGTAAATTCATCCGCTCAAAGTTATAGTAATCTCTTTCTACTTCGTAACCGTCAACAATTTGGAAGCCCATTCCCAAAAAGATATCTTCAATTTCTTCATTGATTTGAGTTAAAACATGTCGATTACCAAGATGTTGTTGACGTCCTGGTAATGTTACATCTAGTGTTTCAGAATCTAATTGTGCTTTGATTTTAGCTGCTTCTACAATCTTTGCTTGTTCTTCAAAAGCATTTGTCAAAACATCTCTTACTTCATTTACTTGTTTCCCCACAACTGGACGCATATCTGCTGAAAGGTCTTTAAGGCCTTTTAACAATTCGGTCAATGATCCTTTTTTCCCTAAGACAGAAACTTTTAAATCTTGAAGTTCTTTAGCTTGTGGGCCTGTCATTTCTTTTAACTTTAGCTGAGTTGTTTTTTTTAACTCTTCTAATTTTGCTTGTAAATCCATTTTTTTCCTCTCTTAAAACATCTATCAAGATGATAACTTTTATAAAACGTTTGAGCAATTCATCACTAAAAAAGAAAACGCGTGTCAAAACTCCAATATCGGAGCGTTGACACGCGGTACCATCCGTTTTTTATCTGATATTTCAGATCTTAATTTACTTTCTTTTAATTAGTTGAGTGAATTCACAATGTTTTCGCTAAGAGGACTTCCAGTTATAATCCTCATTCCCTGTCTAGTTTCTACAATGTTACTAGTCTCTATAAAAGTCTATTCAATTATATTTATTTTATCAAAAATAAAGCTATTTGACAATATCCTAACGATTCTGACAATTAAGAATGATTAGCTTTAATGTAACCAGTTGCGTAATCAACCGATAGACCGGGTTGAACATTTGGAACAAACACATTAAATTCCAAAGAACCATCATCTGATTTAGCTTCTATATGAGAGCCACTTGACAATATATTATCGCCATCATAAATTAAAGTCACTCTGTAACGAACTCGTTTGTTGCTATCAAGTGCTCGTCTAACCATACTTTCGTAATAATTTTGACCAGTTGAATAGCGATTATTTGATTGGTTTGCCCAAGCTAGTTGTGTTGCAATATTATTAACATTTGTCATAGAAGCATCAAATCCTTTTAGATTTCCAACAAGTGCATAACCTATGAGATGACCTCTATCTACAGCATGATCATATTCTCCTTTTAAGTTATAAACCTGATGCCAACCTGCAGGTTTCCAGTTACTTCGTCTTGATTCTGTTTCATAACGATTTCTGTATTGTCTTGTCGCTCTTGAAAGTAATGCATTGGCAACAGTTGGGACAATCTGATGATTAACAACTTTTGTTTTGTTTTCTGCATAAGGTTGACTTGAAACACTTGCATTCAAGTCTGTTTGATTATTATTAATAATAAATGCTCCATAGCCATTCCATTTAATGTTTTTACCAAGTGATTGCTTAACAGAGCTAGTTAAGACAGATTCAGCTAATGCTTGACTTGGAGTATCTTCTTGACTTGAAGAATTATTTTGTTTGTAATGACTCTGATTAAAACCTAAATAAGATGATAAGATTTGTGTTAAAGTTGAGTTATTAGAATTGGTGTTACCATTTGATAAGACAATAAAAATTACTGAAACGATAACAACAATTAATGATATGATAGATTTTTGTTGTTTTTTATTAAAAGCCATTTTACTCACTTTTTGTTGAAATAAAAAGTAGGTTTACCCTACTTTCCACTAAATTTACTAATGATAGAATGCCACTTATCAGGTGATAAGATTGCTAGTGGATGCGATCCGTCTCCCATTACACTATAACCTAGAACTAAACCTACTGCTAAAAAGATTAAACACATTACCACAATAAATAAAATAAGTAATAGTTGTTTTGTGACATATTTCCAACCACTTGACATCTTAATCCTCACTAAAGCGTTTGATCGAAGCACCTAATGATGCTAATTTATGATGAAAATGATAATAACCACGATCCAGATGACTTAATTTACCAACGACAGTTTCACCATTGGCAACCATTCCTGTCAAAATTAAAGCGGCACTTGCACGTAAATCTGTAGACATAACTGGGGCACCCTGAAGTTCTTTACCACCATGGATAATAGCTGTTTCACGTAAGATTTCAGTTTGAAGACCCATTCTTCTCATCTCTTCTAAATGTTGGAAACGATTTTCGAAGACCGTTTCAATCATCGTTGATTCACCATTTACGACTGCCATCAATGCTGTAAATTGAGCTTGCATATCAGTTGGAAAACCAGGATGTGGTAAAGTCTTAACTAAGACAGGTTTTAACTGACTAACATCAGATTGAACACGAATACCCTTGTCTTCTTCTGTTACTGAAACACCCATTTCTAGTAACTTAGAAATTAATGGTCTATTATGTTCCCAAACAGCATCTTTAATTAATACATTACCAGATGTCATTGCAGCAGCAACCATAAAGGTACCAGCTTCAATTCTATCTTGTACGACATCATGTTCTGCACCTTTAAGTTCACTAACGCCATAAATAGTTAATGTTTCAGTACCAGCACCTCTGACATCAGCTCCCATCTTATTTAGAAACTGAGCTAAATCAACAATTTCAGGTTCTCTAGCTGCGTTCTCAATAGTTGTCATACCATCAGCAAGTGTTGCAGCCATCATAAGATTTTGAGTTGCTCCAACTGATGGAAAATCCATATAAATCTTAGCACCTTTTAAGTGTTCAGCAGTTGCAGTAATGTCCCCACCACTTTGACTGATTTTAGCTCCCATTGCTTCTAACCCTTTTAGATGAAGATCAATGGGTCTACTTCCAATTGTACATCCACCTGGCATAGAAACTTTGGCATGTCCATTACGGGCTAAGATAGGCCCTAACACGACAATCGAAGCTCTCATCTGGCTGACATATTCATAAGGTGCAATATCTTTTATTGGTTTAGAAGCATCTACTGTTACTTGATTATTATCTTGATCAAAATCAACTTCAATATCTAAGCCTCTAACCACATTGTTCATGGTAAAAACATCTAATAAAATTGGAACATTTTTTAAGACACTTTTACCATTTTTAGGTAAAATCGTTGCTGCTAATAACGGTAAAACAGCATTTTTGGCACCTTCAATAACAACGTCCCCCTCAAGACGCGTTTGGCCACCTTCAATAATAAATTTATCCACAATTTTCTCCAATATCTTAAGTAATACTATGATTATATCACAGTTTTAAGGATATTACCTTATCAGATATCCTAATAAAAAATCTGAGTTAATTGGAAACATTCAAGGAAGAAATGACTAACTGAATAACCAATGGCAATACTAATAAAAACAATTAAGAGTCTAATTTGCTTCGCGTTATCAGGAGTTTCTTTGATAATCCTATTCCAATTGACAAGAGAAATTAATAAATTATGACTAATCCAAATAAATCCTAAATGACTTAGAAGGGTAACTAATGGTGTAAAATCTTTCATAATGCCATTATAACAAATTCTATTTTGTCATAAAATAAAAAAAGAGGTTCCCCTCTTTTTTTATCATCTATTTTGTTCCAACACTAATACGATTAATAGCTCTTTGTAAAGCAACTTTTGCTCGTTTTACTTCATCAATATTGTGTTTCGTTTCAGCTTCTTGAATAGCTCTTTCAGCTCGTTGTTTAGCGCGCTCTGCTCTAGAAACGTCAATATCACGTTCCCTTTCAGCAGAATCAGCTACAATGGTAACCAAATTATCTTTAACTTCAAGAATTCCACCATTTATAGCAACCCAATCCACATGATTATCATCATCAACACGTCGAATCTTCATTTCGTGAACATCAAGAGGTGCTATCGTATTGATATGATCTGGTAAAATTCCCATTTCGCCATCTGGTGTCCGTATTGAAATAAAATTAGCATGGTGGTCATATCTGATACCATCAGGAGTTACCACCTGAACAGTCATATAGGTCATGATATCACCTCATTAATATCCCATCTTTTTAGCTTTTTCAATGACATCTTCAATAGGTCCAACTGAACGGAATGCATCTTCGGGGATTTCATCATATTTCCCTTCAAGAATCTCTTTAAAGCCACGAACTGTTTCAGCAACTGGTACATAAGAACCAGGAAGTCCAGTAAATTGTTCAGCAACGTTAAAGTTTTGAGATAAGAAGAATTGGATACGACGAGCACGACCTACAAGTGTCTTTTCTTCGTCAGACAATTCATCCATACCAAGGATGGCAATAATATCTTGTAATTCACGATAACGTTGAAGAACACGTTGAACTTCTGTTGCTACTTCATAGTGTTCTTGACCAACAACTTCTGGTGCTAATGCGCGTGAACTTGAAGCTAGTGGATCAACCGCTGGATAAATACCCATCTGTGTTAACTTACGTTCAAGGTTAGTTGTTGAATCTAAGTGAGCAAATGCAGTTGCTGGCGCTGGGTCAGTATAGTCATCAGCTGGGACATAGATAGCTTGAATTGAAGTAACAGAACCTTTTTTAGTTGAAGTAATACGTTCTTGTAATTGACCCATTTCAGTAGCAAGTGTTGGTTGATAACCAACAGCAGAAGGCATACGACCAAGAAGTGCAGACACTTCTGAACCAGCTTGTGTGAAACGGAAAATATTATCAATAAATAATAGCACGTCTTGACCTTCAACATCACGGAAATATTCAGCAATGGTTAAACCAGTAAGGGCAACACGCATACGTGCTCCTGGTGGTTCATTCATTTGACCAAAAACCATGGCTGTTTTTTCAATAACACCAGATTCTTTCATTTCCCAATATAAGTCATTACCTTCACGAGTACGTTCACCTACACCAGTAAATACTGAAATACCACCATGTTCTTGTGCGATATTGTGAATAAGTTCTTGAATTAAAACGGTTTTACCAACTCCGGCACCACCAAACAAACCTACTTTACCACCTTTTAAATAAGGTGCTAGTAAATCAATTACTTTAATCCCTGTTTCTAGAATTTCTGATGATGTTGATAGTTCATCAAAAGCAGGTGCTTTTTTATGGATTGGTTGACGTTCAGCATCTTCAGCAAATGCTTCTTCAAGGTCAATCGTATCACCAAGAACGTTAAAGACACGTCCTAGTGTTTCTTTCCCAACTGGTACACTAATAGCACGACCAGTATCAAGAACTTCTAATCCACGAGTAAGCCCATCAGTTGATTCCATGGCGATTGTACGAACAAGACCATCACCAAGTTCAAGAGCGACTTCAAGAACAACTTTTTGTTTTTTCTCACCGTCTTTATAGACAATCAATGCATTATTAATCTCAGGTAATTTTTCACCATTTGCAAACATAACGTCTACAACTGGACCAATAACCTGAGCAATTTTGCCTGAGCTCATGTGTTTCTCCTCTTTGTTATTTTATTTTTTATCAAGTTACTTTATTATTCTAGCGCATTGGCACCAGCAACAATTTCGGTAATTTCTTGCGTAATGGCAGCTTGACGCGCACGGTTATACTGGATTGTTAAATCATTGATAACATTTTTGGCATTGTCAGTAGCTGTTTGCATTGCTGTCATACCCGCAGCGTGTTCAGCAGTTTTTGCATCAATAATAGCTCCATAGATTAAGCTTTCTGTATACTGAGGTAAAAGTTGTTCAAGGATTTGATCACGATTTGGCTCTAATTCAAATCCTGTCACGCCTTCATCAGAAGCTTCATTAGCATCTAATTCAGTAATTGGAAGCATTTGTTGAACACGAACTTGACTTGTAATGCTATTTACATGATGGTTATAACAGACATATAGCTCATCAAATAATTCATTTTTATACATTTCAACAGATTGTAAAATAATTTGACCAACTTGCTCAAAACTAGGTTGATCTTCTAATCCACGTAATTCATAAGCAACATTAATATGACGTGCTTTGAAAAAGTCAGAACCAACCCCACCTATTGAAATGATAGCGTAGTCCTCACTACTATGATATTCATCAATCATATCCATGACAGCCTTCAAAATCTTTGAATTATAGCCTCCTACTAATCCTTTATCAGAAGTGATGACAATATAACCAGTTTTCTTCACTGGTCTTGAAGCCAACATTGGATTATCAGAGCCTTGTGTTAATTCAGATTCTAACAAGTCTGTAGTAATTTGACGAATTTTAGAAGCATAAGTTTGAAAGTCACGTGCTGATTGCTCAGATTTCACTAGTTTTGCTGATGAAACCATACGCATAGCACTTGTTATTTTACTTGTTTTTTCTGTTGAAAGGATTTTTCCTTTAATTTCACTTAGGGAGCCTACCATATTAGTATCCTCCTTTGTTATTTAAAGTTTGATTGATCTTTAAATGCTTTAATAGCGGCATCTAATTCTGCTTCATCAGGAAGATCTTTGCTTGTACGAATCGTTTCAAAAAGGTTTTCGTAATGAGCATCAAAATAAGTGTATAAAGCATCTTCAAATGCAAGAATATCATTTACAGGAACATCATCTAAGAATCCATGTGTCAATGCATATAAGATCACAACTTGTTTTTCAACTGGAAGTGGTTTATGAAGTGGTTGTTTAAGTACTTCAACAGTACGACGACCACGGTTCAATTTAGCCTGAGTTGCCGCATCCAAATCAGAACCAAACTGTGTAAATGCTTCAAGTTCTCTATAAGACGCTAAGTCAAGACGCAATGTTCCAGCAACTTTTTTCATAGCTTTAATCTGAGCTGATCCACCAACACGTGATACAGAAGACCCTGCATCAATAGCTGGACGAATACCTGAATTAAAGAGATTTTCTTGTAAGAAAATTTGACCATCAGTGATTGAGATAACATTTGTTGCAATATATGCAGAAATATCACCAGCTTGTGTTTCAATAAACGGCAAGGCTGTAATTGAACCACCACCTAAGGCATCGGAAACTTTAGCAGAACGTTCTAGTAAACGACTATGTAGATAGAAAACATCACCTGGATATGCTTCACGACCCGGTGGACGACGTAATAGTAATGAAAGTTCACGATAAGCCACCGCTTGTTTTGATAAATCATCATAAACAATTAGGACATGTTTTCCGTTATACATAAATTCTTCAGCCATTGCAACACCAGCATAAGGTGCAATGAAAAGTAATGGTGAAGGTTGTGATGCAGATGCAGTCACAACAATAGTGTAATCTAGTGCACCAAATTTACGTAAGGTTTCGACTTGTGTTCTAACAGTTGATTCTTTTTGACCAATAGCGACATATATACAAATCATATCTTGTCCCTTTTGATTCAAAATAGCATCAATGGCAACAGATGTTTTACCGGTTTGGCGGTCACCAATGATTAACTCACGTTGTCCGCGTCCAATTGGTACAAGTGCATCAATTGCTTTAAGACCAGTTTGTAATGGTTCAGAAACAGATTTACGTTCCATAACACCAGGTGCTGGTGTTTCAACTGGACGAAATCCTGTTGTTTTTATTTCTCCAAGTCCATCAACTGGTTGTCCTAATGGATTAACTACACGTCCAATGAGCGCTTCTCCTACTGGCACTTCCATAATTTTGCCAGTACGTTTAACAACATCACCTTCACGAATTGTAGAAAAATCTCCAAGAATAATGATACCCACATCATTAGATTCTAAGTTTTGTGCCATACCAAAGGCACCATTTGAAAATTCAAGTAACTCACCACTCATGGCATTATCTAAACCACGGGCACGCGCGATACCATCACCAATGTAGGTGACAACACCAGTTTCAGTGACATCAAAATTTGGCTGAAAATTTTCAATTTGCTTTTTGATTAAAGCGCTAATTTCTTGTGCATTAATTGCCAAAAGTCACACCACTTTCTATTTTAAATTTGTTTTTAATTGTTGTAATTGAGTGCGAATGCTTGTATCAATAATTTGATTATTTGCTGACAACACAAATCCACCAATTATTGAAGGATCAATTTCTTCAATCAAATAATTCGATTTAAAGTTGAACTTTTGAGCCACAACTTTTAATAATCGAGATTTCTGATCCTCATTAAGGGGAACAGCTGTAGTCACTTTAACATCAAAAGATTTGGTTACTTCTGCAAATAAAGTCAAACTTAACTTCAGAATTTGATAGAGATATGCTTCACGCTCATTTTGTAAAATAACCTCAAGAAAATTGTTCATAAATCTAGAACAAGACTCTTGAAGTAATCTAACTAATTTTTCTTTATTGTCATGTGAAATTGCTAAACTTGATAATTGTTGATCAAGTTCAGTTGTCTCAAAAACAGAAATTAACTCAGTTACTTCTGACTTAAGCTCGGATACACAGTTATGTTCAACTGCAACTTCAACAAGACTCTTTGCATATTGCTCAACAAGAGCTTGTGTTTTTTTATCCATTAAGCTTCTCCTAACTTATCAATGTAATTGTCAATTAAGTTAGATTGTGCTTCTTTATCAAGATTAGTTGACATAATTTTTTCAGCTAATAAAACTGTTAAATCAGCAACTTCCCCTTTTACACTTGAAAGAGCTTCAGTTTTACTTTGTTCAATATCTTGATTTGCCTTAGCTTTTAAACGTCCTATCTCATCTTTAGCATCAGTAATCATTTGATCACCTTTTGCTTGACCAATTTGCTTAGCATTATCAATAATTTGATTTGCTTCATCTTTAGCAGATGATAATTCAACTTGACGTTTAGCTTCTAAGTCTTCTGCAGATTTTCTAGCTTTCTCAGCATTATCAATATCAGACGCAATTTTTGTTTCACGTGCTGCAAAAATTCCTGTCATTTGTTCCCATGCAAATACTTTAATGAGAACAAGTAAAAGAATAAAAGAGCCAGTTACGATAATGATATTACCTAAGCTTGAACTGTTAATAAGTAACGACATTAGTTCTTCACTCCTTTCTTATTCTTCTTCATGATTAACTTTTTTCCCTATATATGTTGATGTTAACATTACAAAAACATAAGCTTGGATTGATGAAATAAAGATTGAAAATGCTGTCCAAATCATATTAAGTATAAATGCAACAGGAGCTACAAAAATATTAAGATGAGAAAATTGAACCAAGAGGTTCAACACAATTTCACCGGCAAAAATATTACCAAACAACCGTAGTGACAATGAAACAACATTTGTTATTTCTTCCAAAATATTCATTGGTAACATTGCAGGTGTTGGAGAAACATACTCTTTAAAGTATTCTTTCCAGCCTGATTTCCGAACACCCTCAACATGTGATATGATGGCTACCATTAATGCAAGACCAAAGTCAACAGCAGCATTGGCAGTCGGTGATGTCCAAAAATTATATTCATTAGCTTCAAGTTTTGTCATTAAACCAACATTATTAGCAACTAATACGAAAAAGAAAAGGGTAAAAGCAAGAAGACTATAGTTACTTGTATATTTACCTAAATTAGGTTTTATAATACCTTGTACAAACTCAAAAAACCACTCAATAACATTTTGTTTTCCTTTAGGTTTGATAGTCATTTGACGAGTAGCCCAAAAAATAAAAGCAAAAACAATTAAAACAGTCAGTAACGACATGGTTAAAATTGTCAAGTCAAAGTGAATTCCAAAGAGTTGTACCGTTGGATTTTGTGTAGTTTCCAACTGAATCCCTCCTTACTTCAATGCAATTGCTAATTATTTTACAAAGAATGTTGAAGCAAGTAGGACGAAGAAAGTACCTTCCATAAACGCAACACCCATGATCATGAGAGTTTGTAATTTACTATACATTTCTGGTTGACGTGCTGCAGATTTTGCAATATTTGCAACTAAAATGCCTTCACCGATACTTACACCAAGAACGGCGATACCAAGTGCTAAAATAGCTAAATTCATGATTGAATTCTCCTTTATTAAAATTTACTTTACTATAGTAGTCCTATTTTATTTGAAAGTCAACGAATTTTAAATTTTGTTGACGTTTTCATTTTACCTTTTTTAACCTTTACTAACCAATCATGTTAATTAGCTTTGACATTTTAAAAGACTCACAAGTTGTGAGCCTTTTTTCTGTGAATTTCAAGAAAATATTCATATATAAACTATTGATGTCACTTTAATGTTTGATATAGAGCTACATAAGCTCTACTTGCTGTTTCCCAAGAAAAATCTTTAGTCATAGCTTGTAATTGTAACGATTGCCAAATGGATTTGTTTTGATAACATTCAAGAGCTTTTTCAATTGTTTTTGTCATCCAAAATCCAGAGAAAGTATTAAAACTAAATCCAGTACCAGATCCATCAAACTCATTATAAGCAATGACAGTATCTTTTAAACCACCAACTTCATGAACAATAGGTAAAGAACCATAACGCATAGCCATCATTTGAGATAACCCACATGGTTCAAATGCACTTGGCATTAAAAACAAATCAGAAGATGCATAAATCTCTTGAGCTAATTTAAGATCAAATGTAATATTGGCAGATAATTTATGCGGATATTGACTAGCAAACCAAGAAAATGTAGCTTCATAGTCTTGGTATCCTGTTCCTAATAAGACAATCTGTATATCTTTTTGTAGTAAATAGTCTAATTCATCTACGACTAAATCAAAGCCTTTTTGATCTGTCAATCGTGAGACAATACCAATCATGGGTACTGTTTCAGAGACTGGTAATCCTAATTTTTCTTGAAGAGCTTTTTTATTAGGTACTTTGCCTTCCATATCATTAAAGGCAAAGTGATAATCAAGCTGTTCATCAGTTTTTGGGTTAAACAGGTCAGTATCAATACCGTTAACAATACCGGATAGTTTTCCAGATTCCATTCGCATGATCTGGTCTAAACCCTTACCAAATGCAGCCGTTTTTATTTCTTCAGCATAGCTAGGAGAGACGGTTGTTACTCTATCAGCATACAATACTGCTGACTTCATCCAATTTAAGCAGTCATGCCATCTTAAGGTTCCATCGGCATACCTCTCAAAACCGACACCAAACAAGTCCCCCAACATCGAAGGGTCAAATTGACCTTGAAATTCGATATTATGAATTGTAAAAACAGTTTTTATATTTTGATAAGCTTGAACCCAATGGTATTTTTCCTTTAACAAGAATGGAATCATTGCAGTATGATAATCATGTACATGTAGTACATCGGGAATAAAGTCAATTTTTTCCATGGCTTCTAGTGCTGCTAATTGAAAGAAGGCAAATCTTTCACCGTCATCAAAATCACCATATAAATGACCTCTAAAAAAGTAATATTGATTATCAATAAAATAGAAATTGACACCATCTTTTTTTATTTTTTTTATACCGACATATTGATGACGCCAACCCACATTAGTATAAAAATAGAAAAGATCCTCTACTTGTGAACCAAATTTGGCTTCAATCATATCATAATAAGGTAGTATAACTGAAACATCATGACCATGTTTTACTAAATTTTTTGGAAGTGCACCAATGACATCGCCTAAACCTCCAGTTTTTGCAAATGGTGCTCCTTCTGCAGCGACAAAGAGTATTTTCATTTAATCACATCCTCTGTAATTTTTGAGCCTTTTTGAATGACTATTGGATTTTCTTTGGTTCCTTTTACTGTGACACCTGGAGCAATTTCTACACTTTTATCAATAATTGCATATTCAACAGTGGCATTTTCACCAATTTTTGATTTTGGAAACAAAATACTATGATTGACTTTTGCACCTTGATTAATTATTGAATTCCGAGAAATAATAGAATAATCTACTTGACCTTTTATGATACTACCAGACGCAAATTGTGAATTTGTTACAGTGGAATCATTAGAAAAATAAGTGGCTTCTTCATTTTTGACTTTTGTATATATTTTTTGATTAGAATACAATAAAGAATAGAATTTTTGGTGGTCCAACATGTCCATATTTGCATCAAAATAGGTTTTTACAGAATGGATGTTGGCTAGATAACCAGTGTATTCAAAGCCAAGTGCACCTTCTTCAACACATAAGTCTCTTAATAGATAACGAAGCTTACGTGGCTTTTCCATCTGTGCTTCTTTTTCCATTTCTTTGATCAACCAAGGAGTGTTGACTATATAAATACCTGCTGACATTTTTTCAATGCCATCTTCAGGTTTTGCTTGTCTACGTCCAACAACAGTATCTGACTCATCTAAATCTAAAATATCATTTGATTTTGAAACAGAGTGTGGCAACATCTTTTTATAAACAACTGTCATCCGTCGGTTATTTGCATTATGTAAATGGATAACTTGCTCTAAATCAATATTACATAAAATATCACAACTCATGTAAATGGTTTGATCTGAATTAGAACGACGTAGATAAGTAAGAATTTGTTCATAGTAATCTTGATCTGCTTCTGTTGTGTCATCACTTGTGTTATAAAAGCCTAAGAAATAGTGACTCAATATTGTACTCAATCCCCATTCACGACCACTACGCATATGGTCAAAAACAGAACGAATATTTTGACCTCTAAAGATACCGTATATGCTTCTTACACCAGCATTTGCTAAGTTTGACAGATTAAAGTCTATTAAGCGGTATTTCCCATCAAAAGGTAAGCTAGCTAATGGACGGTTTTTCGTTAAACCTTCAATTTCTGAAGAACCAATTGAACTTCCTAAAATTGCTGTATATTTATCAATCTTCATTTGGCACCCCCACTACTTCATTGTAGCCAACAACTTGTACTTCATCTGTTCCATCGATGACAACATTATCACCAATGACCGCACCTTCGCCAATGATAGCACGCGTGATTTTTGCTCCTTCACCAATTGTTACACCACTCATAATAAAGGAATCCTTAATATGAGCATCTTTTTTTACTTGAACATCTGTTGATAATATAGAGTGATCTACATTTCCTGAAACAAAACAACCATCAACAACCAATGAATCTTTGACGACCGCATTTTCTGCAATAAAGTTTGGTGGTGCAATATGATTTTTGGAATAAATTTTCCAAGATAGATCTCGACTATCTAGAGCATTGTTCTCCCCTATATATTCCATATTGGCTTCCCAAAGTGATTCAATCGTACCAACATCTTTCCAATAGCCGTCAAAATTATAAGTATAAACCCTTTCACCTGATTCTAAATATGCTGGTATCACATTTTTACCAAAATCAGACATATCAATGTTATTTTTTTCTGCATCAAGTAACATACTTCTTAAGCGACTCCAGTTAAAGATATAAATTCCCATAGAAGCTTTTGTTGATTTTGGATGTTCTGGCTTTTCTTCAAATTCAACAATACGGTCGTTAGAGTCAGTATTCATAATCCCAAAACGGCTAGCATCTTTTAGTGGAACATCTAAAACTGCTACTGTTAAACTGGCTAAATTATCTTTATGAGTCTGAAGCATTTCATCGTAATCCATTTTGTATATATGATCACCTGAAAGAATTAACACGTATTCTGGATTAATTGAATCAATATAATCTATATTTTGATAAATAGCATGACTTGTTCCTTGAAACCACTTATTTCCACCTGTAGCTGAGTAAGGTTGCAATACTGTTGCTCCAGCATCAATACCATCAAAACCCCAAGATGAGCCATTTCCAATATGACTATTTAGGGCAAGAGGTTCATATTGTGTAATCACGCCAACATTGTGTATACCTGAATTGGTACAATTAGAGAGTGCAAAATCAATAATCCGATAACGTCCACCAAATTGGACAGCAGGTTTTGCGATAGATTGAGTCAATTTTCCAAGACGTGTTCCTTGTCCACCTGCAAGGATTAGCGCTAACATTTCATTTTTCATTTAGAATTCCTTTCCAAATAACCCTAGACAAACTAAAAGTTTATTTTGTTTATTTTGTTGACTTTATTGTTTTCTTTTTTAGTCGCCTTTTTAATTTCCAAATACTTGCTCCCATAGCTGGAAGTGTAAAACTAAGGGTCTGATCATAGTTACGCCATGATTGTTCTCTTGTTTTTGTTTTTGGATTATGTTGTGTCCAAACACCTCCAAATTCTTTCATTTCTGTATTAATCAGTTCTTCATAAATACCAGCTTCAGGGACACCAATTGTAAAATGGTTTCGTTCCACTGGGGTCATATTAAAGATACATAATAAAAAGTTTCCATTTTTATCTTTACGTGTAAAAGATAGAACACTCTCTTCTTTATTATCAGCATCAATGATTTCAATACCATCATAAGAATCATCAATTTGCCATAATGGCTTATTATCTTTATAAAATTGATTTATATAAGAGGTAAAATACTGCATCTTGGCATTTAAGTCATCTTCTAAATTAGACCATTCTAACTGTTCTTCACTTTTCCATTCCAGAAATTGACCATACTCAGAACCCATAAATAATAATTTTTTACCAGGGTGACATATCTGATAAGCATATAAATTACGAAGTCCAGAAAATTGATTATAACGATCTCCCCACATTTTATGCATCATACTTTTTTTCCCATGAACCACTTCATCATGAGAAAAAGGTAAAATATAATTTTCATTGAAACAATACATAAAACTAAAGGTTAACAAATAATAATCAAATTGCTTATAATAAGGGTCATATTGATAAAATCTCAAAATATCATTCATCCAGCCCATATTCCACTTATAATCAAAACCTAAACCGTTGTCAGTAATTGCTTTAGTAATAGGAATTTCTGAAGTTGCCTCTTCAGCAATCATCATAACATCTGGATGATAGGTTTTTATAACAGAGTTTAACTTTTGAAGAAAAGCGATTCCTTCTAAATTGGTGTGTTCTCCATTTTTATTTGGCGTCCAAGGTCCTTGATCATAATCAAGATAGAGCATATTACTAACAGCATCTACTCTTAGACCATCTATATGAAAGTTTTCTATCCAATATAAGGCACTGGAAATGAGAAAAGATTGCACTTGATTTTTCCCTAAATCAAAGTTAAATGCTCCCCAACCGATATTATGAGCTCTATTTGGATCTTGATACTCATATGTTGGTGTTCCATCATAATAAGCTAAAGCATCATCATTTTGAGTAAAATGACCTGGAACCCAATCAACTAGTATACCAATATTCGCTTTATGACACTCATCAACAAATGCTTTAAATTCATCAGGATGCCCATAGGTATGTTCAAATCCAAAATAACCCATTAATTGGTATCCCCAACTAAGGCCTAAAGGATGTGCCATTAGAGGCATAAATTCGATATGGGTATAATTCATTTTTTTAAGATAAGGAATCAGGCTATTTCTTAAATCAGTGAAAGTAAATGAACGCCCATCAGAATGCCGTTTCCATGATCCCGCATGAACTTCATATATAGAGACTGGTCTTTCCTTAAAACCAAAACGTTTTCGTCTACCCATCCACAAACTATCTTGCCACTTGAATTTTTTATTCTTTTCAAGAATAGCACAAGTACCTGGTCTAGCTTCAAAGTAAGTAGCCATAGGGTCAATCTTCTCGATTTTTTGACCATTTTCTCGAGTTACCAAATATTTATAAAAATCTTGGCATTTTGCTTTTTCTGAATAACCATACCAAATACCAGATTCATTTTTTGTCATAGTAATTGGTTGACTTTGCCAATCAGTAAAATCACCAATAATTTCAACGTTTAAAGCATTTGGAGCCCAAACTCTGAAATGAGCACCACCGTCTTCATCAATATGTGATCCTAATAAATCTTGTAAATGATAATTTTCACCAATGCCAAAGGTGTATTCCTGACTTTTTATATCCATGGCATCATCCCTTCTTTACTTCTATTCGAATTTTAAACTATAAAACTAAAAAAAATAATCCAATTACATTGGATTATTTTTTCTTTCAAGGATCAACGTTGATTCATTTTCAAGAGTTGACCCTTGTTTATGTAAACGCTTTATTTTTGAATTCATTATATCATATTCTACTTCTGCTGTCATGTTAATTTTCATATTTTTTCCATCAATTGTGAAATGAAAATGGGTATTATCACCATCAAAAATTTTCCAAGATATAATACCAGATCCTTCTTTTGCTGATTCAATATAAACACGTTCTCTGATGGTTTGATAATCTTCTATTGAAAAAAGATTCGTCTTAGACTTAATTTCGATAACGTTTTTGACAAAGTCTACTGATGATTGATAAGTGGTTACATTATTCCAGTCAACTTGATTCACTAAATCAGGCGCATTGTAAGAATTCATGGCTCTTTCTTTATCTTCATGTGTCAGATGTCCGTTTTTTCCAGTTGGATAGCATTTTGTTCTTAAAAATTCTTGTCCAAGTTCCATAAAAGACATTCCTTGCATCAACAAATTCATACCAGTTGCCAATTCAACGCGTTTTTGGTGGTCTTGATTAGAATCATTGGGATGCAATTCCCAAAGAAGATCGTTGAGATTATAATTATCATGTGCTTCAACATAATTTAACACTTGAGAAGGGGTTTGGTAAGAGCACAACTCATCACTACCTAAGATGGCTTTAGCTACAATACTTTCTGTAGAGGCGCCAGAAACAAAACCAACTTTCAATTCTCCAAAGACTTCTGCACCTTTAATGGCATTACGTTGATCATCATTAAAGAAACCAATTCTAGGCATTTTCCAGGCGTTGTCTTTTTTGGCTTTATCTTCTGGACGTAGACCCACACCCATATCCCAACCTTCTCCATAAAGAAGAATATTAGGGTCAATTTTGTCCATTTCTTGACGGATAAGATTCATTGTCTCAACATCATGAATCCCCATCAAATCAAATCGAAATCCATCAATATTGTATTCATTAACCCAGTATTTTAGGGAATCAATCATGTATTTACGAAACATTTCTTTTTCACTAGCTGTTTCATTCCCAACACCAGTACCATTTTGAAATGAACCATCTGGGTTCATGCGGTAATAATAATCTGGCACTATTAATTGAAATGCTGAGTCAATGTTTGAATAGGTATGATTGTAAACAACGTCCATGATGACCCCAATTCCAGCATCGTGATAAGCTTGAACTAACTGTTTTAATTCTAAAATTCTGGTAGCGGGTTCATGCGGATTACTTGAAAAAGTGGCATCTGGAACATTGTAATTCTCAGGATCATATCCCCAGTTGTAAGCATAGTCACCATGTTCGGTTAAAATTTGATGATGGTCAAAGACAGGCTGTAATTGAATATGAGTTATTCCTAAGTCTTTAACATAATCAAAACAAGTCACATCACCAAATTCATTTCTCGTTCCTTCTTCAATAGCGCCTAGATATTTTCCACGGTTTTCTGGAGAGACACCTGAAGATTTTGATTTTGAAAAATCGCGAACTTGCATTTCATAGATAACTGCTTTATTTGGATTTGAAAGTCTCCAATTAGCTTCTTTTCCGTGTTTAATACTAAACCCTTCAGGAATAAGATGACTTTTGTCAATAACGACTGACCTTCTACCATTAGCAGTGGTTGCAATAGCATATGGGTCTCTGGATTCAATAAATGTTCTCTTACGATGATAAACGCGATAAGCATAAGCTTGATAGTTTATATCACCTGAAATATTGATAGACCATACCCCATGAGTATTTGTTTTGTGATTTTCAGGTGTATACTGATCTCCTCTAGCCATTGGTATAACTTGAGAGATACTTGCTTCTTCATTTGTTGAATGGTAAAAAAGTAGTTCAACTCGTTCAGCTCTAGGTGCCCATAATCGAAATTGGGTTTCGTTTTCACTATAAGAAAAACCTAGCCAGCCATCAAAGCCCCATTTTTTATCAAATGTTTTTGAGTTAACAGCCATGTCAAAAGCTGTACTATCAAATCTTGAATAATATTTACTAGCAACTGCTGCTTGTCTTGAATAATAAAGTGTTTCATCTCCTTCTACAATCCAAACTTCCGTTTTTATCGGGTTGCTGTTACGATTCACTTTAAAATCTTTGGTTTTAAATGACCAGTCTTTATTTTTGATGATTAGGTAGGCATAGCTTAGAGTAAAATGAGCGGGAAATTGGAGATTGGCTACTGCTCCAAAACTATCAAATCTTGAAAAATAAGCATCCTTTCCCATCTTACCATCACGCCACTTCCATATGCTCATGTCAAAATAATTTGAGTGCTGACTATGAAAATGCACAATCACTGTATTATCAAACATCACTATTCCTCCAAGTTTTGGTCCAAATCTTCTACTTCATGTGTAAATTTTTGGGCTATTGCTTCCAGTGCTAAATCTTCTGTATCAAGTACTAAAGCATCATCTGAAATTTCATCTGTATCAGCAAAGAAACGAATATGATTCTTAAAATTTTCTAGCTTAACAGGTGCATCGCCACCATATTCACCATCCAAATTAATCATCATTCGTTGTTTTGATTTTGGTTCTATTTCAATCTTACTTGTTTTAATGTATTCAATTCTTCTATCATTAATGTGCTTACCACCATCTAACACTAGTCGAATCAGATGAACGATTTCAAAAAGGTTGGCTGTTTTAACCAAAATTAATGTAAAAAGACCATCATCTAATTTAGCATCAGGTGCAATTTGTTCAAACCCACCAACTGAATTTGTGATTGCTGCAAAAATCATAGAAACTTTTCCTTCAAAAACACCATTATCATGAGTGATTTTCAAGGGAACATTTTTTATTCGTGGTAGTAATTCCACACCTTTCGCCAGATATGCCAAGTATCCAAACATCGTTTTTAATTGACTAGGTACACTGTATGTCAATTCTGTTAAAGAACCTGCTGCAGCAATATTGATAAAGTAAGTTTTTTCATAAGCTCTACCTATATCCATCGCAATGACCTGGTTTTTACCAATAATTTTTGCAGCTTCAATAGGATTTCCACGTGGAATTTTTAAAGCTCTAGCAAAGTCATTAGTTGTTCCAGTTGGAATAATTGCCATTTTAGGTCTTTTAGGAAGAGGTGCAATGCCATTCACAACTTCATTAATTGTCCCATCACCACCAGCTGCAATAACTAAATCAAAACCTGCTTTTGCAGCTCTAGCTGCTTCATTTTTTGCAGAATTTTCTTCAGGCGTTGTTTGAAAAGCAGAAGTTTCATAGCCATAGCTTTCCAGAATATTTAAGACCTCTGCAACATTTTTCTTCATGATTTCTTGGCCAGATGTTGGATTATAAATCAAACGTGCCTTTAATTGTTTTTTCATGACTACCCCTTATTTACTGGTTTAAAAGCCAGTCTTCATCTTCAACTCTTATCCCTAATGATTCTGCTTTTGTTAGCTTAGAACCAGCATCACTACCAGCAACAACCAAATCTGTTTTTTTAGAGACTGATCCCGTTACTTTGGCACCTAAAGCTTCAAGTTTCTCTTTTGCTTCATTACGTGTCATTTTTTCTAATTTTCCAGTTAACACAACTGTCGTTCCAAATAAAGCAGCATCTTTAGCAGCAATTTTTCCTAAATAATTTAAATTTAAACCTACTTCAGTTAATTCTTCAAGTAATATTTTTGCACCTTGTCGCTCAAAATAACTATGAAGTGACTTTGCAACTACCAGTCCAATACCATCAATTTGCGCTATAGATTCTTCATCAGCTTCAATCAATTGGTGTAAATTACCAAAAACTTCTAATAATTGCTTACTAACCTTTGCACCTACATGTCTAATACCCAATCCAAATAATAATTTTTCAGCAGTATTTGCTTTTGAATTATTAATAGCATTTATTAACTTCTGAGCAGACTTTTCTTTGATGCCTTCTAAAGTTAATAAATCTTCCAGAGTTAGGCGATAGATATCAGAAACATCTGTAATCAATTTAGCTTTAAACAATTTTTCGACTATTGAAGGTCCCATACCAGCGATGTTCATAGCATTTCTACTAGCAAAATGCTCTAAACTTCTTTGTCTAAGGTTAGGACATAATGGATTAATACAACGCAAAGCGACTTCATCTTCAAAATGAATTAATTCACTCTGACAAGATGGACACAATCGTGGTATTTCCATTGGTTTTTGATGGGTTCTCTTACTATCTACAACTCTTAACACTGCAGGAATAATGTCTCCAGCCTTATAAACAATAACGACATCATGTAATCTAATATCTTTTTCATTAATATAATCGACATTATGAAGTGTTGCTCGACTGACTTTAGTTCCAGCTAATTGGACTGGTGTTAAATTAGCAGTTGGTGTAACAACGCCTGTTCGACCAACAGTCCAGTCAACAGATAAAATTTCAGCTTCTTTTTCTTCTGCTGGAAACTTGTAAGCAATAGCCCATCTTGGTGCTTTTATAGTAAAACCAAGTTCGTCTTGCATGGCTAAATCATTGACTTTGATAACAATACCATCAATATCATAAGCTAAGCTGTCTCTTTTTTCTTGCATAGTTTCAATAAATTCCCAAATTGTCTCAATTGAGTCAGCTTCGATACGTACAGGATTTACTGAAAAACCTAAATCACTAGCCTTTTCAAGCACTTGAGACTGACTTCCCCATGTGACTGGACTAGCCACTTGATATAAAAACGTTGCTAGATTACGTTTTGCGACAATTCCAGTATCAAGCTGTCTCAAGGTTCCAGCTGCAGCATTCCTTGGATTGGCAAATTCAACTTGTCCGCTTTCTTGTCTTTCTTGATTTATTTTTTGAAAAGATGCACGTGGTAAATAGGCCTCGCCACGAATTGTAATATCGATTGGTTGACTTAATGTTGATGGAATATCTTTTATTTTCTTTAAATTCTCAGTAATATTTTCACCAATTTGACCATCACCGCGAGTTGCACCAGCTACAAGTTTACCTTTTTCATAGTGCAAAGAAATTGATAGTCCATCAATTTTTAGCTCAGCAATATAGTTGGCATTGGGAAATTCATTTTTGACTCTTCGATCAAAGTTAAGTAATTCTTCTTTTGAAAAAGCATCCTGTAAACTATAAAGTTGATACTGATGTTGATATTTTTCAAAGCCATCTAAAACCTTATCTCCAACTTGCTGTGTGGGACTGTTATCCGCAATTAGCTCTGGGTATTTTTCTTCAAGCTCAACAAGCTCTCGATAGAGTCTATCATACTCACTATCTGAGACACTTGGTGCATCATTGGTATAGTATTCTTGGCGGTACTGATTCAAGAGATCAGTTAATTCTCTCATCCTTTTTTCCATATGTATATTCTATCACACTTAACTCTTTTTTACCCAAAATCATAGACTAAAAACAACTAAAAAAGAACGATATTACATCGTTCTTAGGCTTTAAAATCAATGCGTTTGGCCAATTTTTCAATGATAAGTGAACCAACTAATAGAGAAGCTAATTCTCCTACAGCTGTTGTAAACCAAGTTAATAAGAATGGCATTCCAAAGAAATTTAACTCAACTGCAACTGTAATCATACTTGTTGCAAAAAAGAAAGAAAAATAAAAGAATGCTTTATTGAATATTCCAAGAATTGGTTTACTATTTTGGTAACGTTTAAAAAGGTATACACCTAAGGTTACAAACACTAGTGTAGAGCCACCACCAACAATGACATCAACCATTGAAAAACTATAAAAGTTAGCAATCATACACCCAATAGTCACTGCAACAATATATTTTTTATTATAAAATGCTAAGAAGTTTAGCATCTCTGCTATTCTAAACTGATACATTCCATATGAAATTGCATTTAATGGAGGTGTCAAGGTCAAAGCAACATAGATTGCTGCTACTAGCGCGATTTGAACTAAATCTTTAACTGAAAATTGTTTCATTTTTTCTCCTTTAACGCCAAATAATCTAAGGATCATTTACGTTTCTAATATGCTTGGTGAAAGGGAACTAAGCACCAAGGGTCGTTTTACGACAGTTTACATTATACCACAGTAATCAGCTAAATTAAAGGTCGTTTGGTAAGGTAATGAGAGAAAAATGAAAAAGCACTAGAATTTCTTTCTAGTGCTTTTCCAAAATTAAATTCTACTCATTATCTCTTAAAAATTATTTTTTAAGATTGTAGAATGATTTAATACCTTTGTATTGAGCAACTTCACCAAGTTGATCTTCGATACGAAGTAATTGGTTGTATTTAGCAATACGGTCAGTACGTGATAATGAACCAGTTTTAATTTGACCAGCGTTAGTTGCAACTGCGATATCAGCAATTGTTGAATCTTCAGTTTCACCTGAACGGTGTGATACAACTGCAGTGTATCCAGCTTCTTTAGCCATTTCAATAGCTTCGAAAGTTTCAGTCAAAGTACCGATTTGGTTAACTTTGATAAGGATTGAATTTGCAGCTTCTTCTTTAATACCACGTGCTAAGTAGTCAGTGTTTGTAACAAAGAAGTCATCACCAACTAATTGTACGCGTCCACCAAGACGTTCAGTAAGAGCTCTCCAACCTTCCCAGTCATTTTCATCCATACCATCTTCGATCGTGATGATTGGATATTTGTTAACTAACTCTTCAAGGTAATCAATTTGTTCTGCAGCAGTACGGACAGCACCACCTTCACCTTCAAATTTAGTGTAGTCATAAACTTTGCGTTCTGCGTCGTAGAATTCTGATGAAGCACAGTCAAAACCAATCATGATTCCATTTTCACCAGCTTCGTATCCTGCAGCTTCAATAGCTTTAAGAATAGTTTCAACACCATCTTCTGTACCATCAAATTTAGGAGCGAATCCACCTTCATCACCAACAGCAGTTTCAAGACCACGTTCTTTAAGAATTTTCTTAAGAGCATGGAATACTTCAGCACCCCAACGAAGTGCTTCTTTGAAAGTAGGTGCACCAACAGGCATAATCATGAACTCTTGGAATGCGATTGGAGCATCTGAGTGAGAACCACCATTAACGATATTCATCATTGGAGTTGGTAAAACTTTAGTATTGAAACCACCAAGGTAGCTATAAAGTGGGATTTCTAAGAAGTCAGCAGCTGCACGAGCAACAGCAATAGAAACACCAAGGATTGCGTTAGCACCAAGTTTACCTTTATTTGGAGTACCGTCAAGTTCGATCATAGCACGGTCAATAGCTTGTTGATCACGAACATCGTAACCGATGATTGCTTCAGCGATAACGTTGTTTACATTGTCAACAGCTTTTTGTGTACCTAAACCACCGTAACGAGATTTGTCACCATCGCGAAGTTCAACTGCTTCGTGTTCACCAGTAGAAGCTCCTGAAGGAACCATACCACGACCGAAAGCACCTGATTCTGTGTAAACTTCTACTTCAAGTGTTGGGTTACCGCGTGAGTCAAGAACTTCACGAGCGTAAACATCAGTAATAATTGACATTATAATACTCTCCTTATGAGTTAATTTTTTACATGTTAATAATACCACAAAGCTATGATTTAAGCAAACGAAAATGCTGTTTTATGAAAATGAAAAGCCCTAGAAATCCTAATTTAACGATTATTACACTAAATTTGAGATTTTGAAAAGATCATTATTTTCTGTAATTTTGAAAATAAACAGGAAAACTAAAGATTTATGTTTTTCTTGATATTTTAAGTTATAATGGTAAAAAGAAAGATTGAAAGGAGTTTTAATGACAAATTTAGATGATAAATTAATGAGAGCTGCTTCAGGCGAAAAACGTCTAGATCCTGACCAGCAAAGACAATATTTAGGAACTTTTGAAGAGAGAGTCTTATTATATTTGACAATCGATGATGCAGAACAAGCTCAACTGCTTAAACGATTTGATACTATTTTAGATGGTATCATGCAAAAAGAAAAGCCACTTTTTGTTAAAATAGCATCTAAACTATCAAATTCCCAACAAGTTCAATTGATGAAAATTGCTCAGTCTAAAGGTATTGCTGCAACAATAGTAACAGAATCATCTTCCCAATCACCTTATGGACTTGTCATTCACACCAATCATGCAATTTCAAAAGAGTCAATTTTTTCTTTAAACGACTTTTTTGAAAAAACAAAAGAAAAAGAGTCATCATCTTTAGAAGAAAAGAAATCTTTTTGGTCAGGTTTATTTCATAAAAACAAAAAAGACTAGGCAAACTAGTCTTTTTTTATTGTCAACATACTGATTAGTTTTTGATAGGTTTTCTCATTTCTGACCGTTACATTTTTGTATATTGGTAACGTTAATAATGTTTTATGATAAAAAGATTTTTGATAATCTTCTTCATTTAACACCGCCCAGAAAAGAGCATTCTTTCCAAAATGAATCTTTTCATTACCATTATTACTAATCTGTTCAATTAATCCTAACTTAATAGCTTTAGTGACATCCTGTAGATAAAAAAGAACATTTTTTCGATAATACTGATTTTGCCACCATACGGGTAAGCTTCTAAAATCACTTTCGAGTTCATTTTTTTCTAATAAAATAAATGGGATTGAAAATGGATAATGTTGATTAAAATAAGTTTTTAATTGTTCTTCTATTTTATTTTTTTCAACCACTGATGAAAAAATAATATTTCCGCTATTAATGTATGACCTCACTTTAGAATAATTTAATTTTTCTAAATCATCCTTTAAAGTAGCCATTCTTACAGGATGTTTTCCACCCACATTAACTCCTCTTAGGAGCAACAAATAGTCTTTAGTCATCGTCAATTTTCTTTTTTATTATAGGAATCAAGTCACTCAATTTACCAGAATTAATCTCAGTGTCCGCAACTTCTTTCAATGCTGGCTTTGCCATAAAGGCTATTCCAGTACCAGCTTCTTTTATCATTAAGATATCATTAGCCCCATCACCCATTGCAACTGTCTTTTCTTTATCAATCGACAAACTGTCTCTCCACTTTATTAACATAGTTTTTTTAAGATTTGGCGTGACAATTTCACCTTCAAGATTTCCAGTTAATTTTCCGTTTGCAATTTCAAGGTGATTTGCTTTTACAAAATCAATTTTCAAATTTCTTGCAATAATATTAACTATTTCATGAAAACCGCCTGATACAAGACCTACTTTATAATCATTTTCATGTAAGTAATCAATTAATTCTTTGGCACCATCATTTAAGTGGATATGAGATAAGATATGATCAAATGATGACGTAGACATTCCTTTCAATAATTTTACACGTTCTTTTAAAGATTGTTCAAAGTTTAAATGACCTTGCATCGCCAATTCTGTAATATTTGCAATTTCTTGACCTACCCCATAGGTCTCACCCAGGAGATCGATAACTTCTTCTTTTATTAATGTTGAATCAACATCCATGACTAATAACCCTTTAACCATTAAATCACCTTCTTTTTAAGTTTCAAAAAAAAGTTAGTCTTCAATTGAAAACTAACCATTTTAATTTAAAATCTCATTTGTTCTCTTGTTTTCTCATATGATGAAACAAATCGATCTGTTACACCAGGTTCAACTGTTTCTAAAGCATAAGAAATCTCTTCAAATGAAGCTCTGTAATCATAATCGACTTCAAATAATTTCAAAGCTTGTTCGAAGCTATGTTGAACACCAGCTTCGAAACTACGGTAGCGATTTGAATATTGTAACAATTGTTCCGTTAATGTAGCATTTTGAACAACTTGATAAGTCGTTTCTTCTAAATTATCTATCGCTGATGAAGCAACTTCTGTCAATCTTGAAACAGACTCAATATTAATACGTCCTTTACTTAATTCATCCATTAAAGCTTCTAATTGAGAACTTGTTGTGAAGAAAATTGTAAGAAAATCTTGAGGTATACCTGGTAAATTACGTTTTTCCATAAAGCGTTTAATCATATGAAGTTGATTAACATATTGATCTAATTTTTGTCTAGCAACTGTTTCAATATGTTCGATATCTTTTACTTCATTGAAAACACACATTTGACCTTCTTCAATTGTTGATAAGGAGTCAATACTTTTATCTAATGTTACCATTATATCTGAATAAGGTTTTGGTTTTTCTTTATATTCTTTTGCTAGCGGTAATGAAGTTTCTTCAATTTCAACTAATTGTTTATTAAATAATTTGACATTTAGTCCTTCATTTTCATTTAGGATATATTTATGTGATAAACGCTTAATTTCGCTTTCAAGCTGTTTATTATTTTGTTTCGCATGTTCAAGATATTTTGGTAAAATTTTACTATTCTTAACAACTACTTTATAAGCTGCAATTTCTCTTTCAAAAATATCATATAAAAGATCAATTTTTTCTTGAATATGACTATTTTCTTCACGAGCTCGATCCAAATCAAGTGTGACTAACTCAGAAGAATTTGCTCGGATAGATTCACGAATCTCTTGGAATCTCGTTTCGATATTTTTTTCAGGGAAATAGTAGTTTTCTTCTAGAAGGCGACGATAACCATTTTCTAGGTCATCAAGTTGATCTGGAAAGTCATCTTCTAATTTTGCCACAATAGCTGGTATTTGTTCACTAATTTGACCTAAAGCAATAGTATGTTCTTCAGCTTTGTCTAATACTTTAGAAGCTTCAACAGGGTCACCAGAAGAGTTAAGAGCAACAAATTGAGAAAATTCAGCTTCAATATTTTTCATTTGCTTATCGATCTCAGGCATCGTTGACCCAAAATTATCTTCATTTTCTTCAATGGAAGCTTGTAGTGTCTCGTATAAGTCTAGCGCATGTGTAACTCTCGCACTATTTTTTTCTTCCTGTTCTTTTAAGATAGCAAGTGCATCTCTAATAGAAGTGATATCTTCTTCAACTAAGTTTAATTGGCTTTCAACATTTTTTATTTCATGTTTTGCACGAATAAAATTAAAAGTGTCATTTAAACTTTCGGCTTCATAAATATGATGTTCAATATCAGAAAATGAATTTAAGGATAAATCAACCCATTTTTGATTCCATTCACGAAAAGCGACTTGACTTTGTCCAATTAAATGAAGTGCCTTTACTTCTTCAATCTCATCATTTACAGGCAGTTCAAATAATTTTTGCTTTCTTTCTTCTAGACTTGCAATCAACGAATCATTTCGTTTTCTTATAATAACACCGATCAAATAGGCAATAATCACTAATAAGACTATCGCTACAATCAGCAATATAACTCCGCTAGACATCTTAATCTCCTTAACACATGATTCTTTTAACGTAAAAATACACTATAACATTAAGATTATAGCATATTATAAAATGCTTTTCAAAATAATATCAGATTAAATATCAAGCGTACTGTAAACAGCATTTTCTTCAATAAATTCACGTCGTGGCTCTACACGATCACCCATCAACATGTCAAAAATTTTGTCAGCTTCAGCAGCGTCATCAACACTTACACGTGCCATTAGACGATTTTCAGGATCCATTGTTGTTTCCCATAACTGGTGATCATCCATCTCACCCAAACCTTTATAGCGTTGAACTGATGGTTTTGAACGACCTGAACTATATTTTTCAAGAGCTAATTTTAGTTCTTCTTCTTGATTATTTCCTGGTTGAATATAAGCTTTTACTTCACTTCCAACTTTAACACCATAGATTGGTGGTTGTGCAATATAAACATAACCAGCTTCAAGTACTGGACGCATAAAACGATAAATAAGTGTTAGAAGTAATGTTCTGATATGGGCTCCATCAACATCTGCATCTGTCATAATAACAAGTTTTTGATATCTTGATTTTGTCACATCAAAATCAGCACCAAAACCAGTTCCCATTGCTGTAAAAAGTGATCTGATTTCTTCATTAGCTAAAATCTTATCCATTGTTGCTTTTTCAACATTAAGGATTTTCCCACGAATTGGTAATATAGCTTGAAACTCACGATTACGACCAGATTTAGCTGAACCACCTGCTGAGTCACCTTCGACAATAAACAATTCGTTCATCTCAGCGTTATTTGATGAACAATCTGCTAATTTACCAGGAAGATTTGAAATTTCTAAACCAGACTTTTTACGTGTTACTTCACGGGCTCGTTTTGCAGCAATTCTCGCTTTTGATGCCAAAATTCCTTTTTCGACGATTTTACGAGCTACCTGAGGATTTTCAAGTAAGAAACGATTAAAAGCATCACTAAAAAGTCTATTTGTGATTTTAACCACTTCAGAATTTCCAAGTTTTGTTTTCGTTTGACCTTCGAACTGTGGATTTGGATGTTTAACAGAAATAACTGCAGTTAGTCCTTCTCTCACATCCTCACCAGATAAATTATCATCATTTTCTTTAAGAATTTTATTTTTCTTAGCATAATCATTAATGACACGTGTTAATGCAGTTCTAAAGCCTTGTTCATGTGTACCACCTTCATGAGTATGAATATTATTAGCAAAACTCATAACATTTTCATGGTAACCTGATGTGTATTGCATAGCAACTTCAACAGTTATGCCCTCTAGTTCACCATCTGTGTAAATTGGATTCTCAAAGATAACATCTTTATTTTCATTGATATACTCAACATAACTAGCTATCCCACCTTCATAATGGAAGTGTCTTTCTTGTTCTTTACCTTCACGTTTGTCAGTAATTGAGATGCGAAGTCCTCGATTTAAGAAAGCTAGTTCTTGAATACGTTTAGCTAATTTTTCAAAATCATATTCTGTAGTTTCCGTAAAGATTGTATCATCTGGTGTAAAATGAACAGTGGTTCCCGTTAAATCTGTTTCACCAATGATTTGTAAATCAGCCACAACAACACCTCGGTGATACTCTTGATAATGAATTGAACCATTTTTATAGACTTTAACATCCAGTTGTGTTGATAAAGCGTTTACTACAGAAGAACCGACACCATGAAGCCCACCTGAAACTTTATAACCGCCACCTCCAAATTTACCACCAGCATGGAGTACTGTAAAAACAGTTTCTACAGCAGGTCGACCTGTTTTTTCTTGAATATCGACTGGGATTCCTCGTCCATCATCAACTACGGTAATTGAGTTATCTTGTTCAATAAACACTTCAATATGACTAGCAAACCCTGCCAAAGCTTCATCAATAGAGTTATCAACAATTTCCCAAACTAAGTGATGTAGCCCTTCTTTAGAGGTAGACCCAATATACATCCCTGGTCTCATTCGAACAGCTTCTAGTCCTTCTAAAACTTGAATCTGGCTAGCATCATATTCTTTTGCTAATTCTTCTAAATTTCTATTTTCTTCTGTCATTTATTTTACAATCTCCAACAAAGACGTTTTTCCGTCTACTAATAAGGTATCAAAACCTGCGCTCTTTCCTGCCAAACTATCAATTTCTCTATCGCCAATAACTAAGGCATTATCAATATGATATTTGTCTTTTAAATAGATGAAACTCTCTGGACTTGGTTTTCGTTTAAAACCTGATTCTGATGTGACAACTTCAACAAAATAAGACTCAATATCGGTTGCCTTTAATAGGCTCAAAACTTGTCTATCTCTATGAGAGACTAAAAAATTTCTCGAATCTTCTCTCACAATCTTAGCTAAAATTTCTTTAGCACCAAGAACTAACTGTGGCAACTCTAAATGCTGAGCTTCTCTGTCTTTATAAGCTTTTAAAAAATGTGGAATATCACTTGCAAAAGTTTCAATTGCAATTGCAGTGGATTCTTTTAATTTTGAATAGACTTGGTCATGATTTGCAACTTTACCATACTGGTCTAATGTTTCAATAAAAGCTTGAGTTGAAACTTCATAATTATCAAGTAAAGTTCCACCTAAGTCCCATATATAATCACGGTATCTCATGCTAACATTATATCATAATTTAGCAATATTATATAGTTAGAAATCACTAAAAAAGAAGAGTTTTCAGTGGCTCTTCTTTTTACTTTTACGTCTTTTGTAAACAAGTGTTTGCGGATTATCTTGATAATAATTTTGATGATACATTGACAGTACTAAACCAACACCAATTAAATTTGAAACAAGTGAACTTCCTCCTTGAGAGATAAAAGGTAAAGGAATACCTGTCAAAGGTAAAATACCTAATGATGCACCGATATTTTCGAAAATATGAAATAGAATCATCATGATAAAGCCAGTAGAAATATAAGTATAAAATTTATTATTAGAAGCAAATGTGACACGAATCATTCGGTAAATAATGAGAAGATATAATGCCAAAATAAAAGCAGATCCTAAGAAGCCAAAATTTTCAGCTATAACTGTAAAAATCATGTCACTTTCTCTGACAGGAACGGCTAAATTGGCAACATCAAAACCAGATCCATGAATACCACCACTTCCAATGGCAATCATACCTTGAGTTTGTTGATAGGCAATTGATTCTGCAAAATCAAAAGGATTCAGCCAAGCAGAAATCCGATTAATTTGGTATGTGTCCATTCCAATATTAAATAAGAATTCTTTTCCTTGCTCAAAACTAAACAAAACAATAAATGAAATAATAAACACAACAACAAGTAAGACTGTTGGTAGGATAATCCACCAGGAAATACCAGCCAAAATCAACATTCCTGCATATATAGCCATAAAGACTAATGCAGTCCCGAAATCTTTTTGTAAGGCTAATAATGCTAACACAGGTATCGTTACGAGAGTATATAAGCCAATAACTTTCCAATCATTTTTGAAACTTGGCTGTTTTTCTTTTTGCTTAAACCAAATTGATAATCTTGCTAACATTAAAATATAAGCAATTTTCATAAATTCTGATGGTTGAAATAAGGTAACACCCTGGATGTTTATCCAGTTTTTTGCACCCGTTGCCTGATAGAGGGTTGGACTATAGTAAAAAATCGGCAATACCATAAGAATCAATCCAAAAGCATATAAAAACGGAGTTACCTTCCAAAGAAATTCCGTACTAAAAAGCATTACCACTGCTGCAATCAAACACCCAATAACTAGCCACAATGCTTGCTGAGACATAATTGAAACCACTTCTTTAGGATAATCATGTGATGAAGCAATATATATAGAAAGTAAACCAGTCGCTAGTAAAATTAAAACAGGTGTAATCAACCAGAAGTCAATACCCTTACTTTTGTCACTCATTTTTTGAAAAAAACTCCTCGAAATTGATAGGTACTATTATAACACTTTTAATCATAATTTTTGAAAAATAAGGTTATTAAGTATTGAAAGATCTTTAATAAATATTGTCTGTAAACTCTGGTATATTTGACTTTTTATAGTATCAACCAATTTGATAAAAAAAACTATATTCATCCCAATATGGAACTTGAAAACAAAAACAATACAAAAAAGCCCTGCTTAACAAGGCTTTCGGTGTACAATCGATGTCCACCTGCCGAAATATTCTATAATTGTACAATATAGTTCAGAATAGTTCAACTCTTAATTTTAAACGGTATGTGGAAGAATTTTTTAGAATCGTCAATTATCTATTAAGGAGAACCTACCGAGTTTCTTTTTAAAAAAGACTGAACAAATTTTCCTTTGCTCAGTCTTGACAGATTCGGTGTTATCCTGTATCATATGATAAAGACTGAGTAAGGGGCGTTGAAATAGGTCTTACTCGGTAAAGCGTAGTGGTTACCGCCACTGCGCTTCTTTTATTCGATTAAATTTCCTTAATTATAGCACACTAGTATAGGAATAACAAGCTTTTTTAAGAAAAATGTAAGACAAATAAGCCCTTTTAATGGCGCTTTTTTATTTTACTTAAAAGATGTTACTTTTTATATCGATATGTCGCATTTAAAGCTAACTTAGGCAATTGATAATTTCTTTCATCTGAAGAATAATTAAAAATATCCGCAGCTGAAAAATTAGTAATTTCTTTATACGGCTCATATTCTTTTCTCCAAGGACCAAAAAAAAGATCATGAAGTTTTCCTTCGTAAGACAACACAATCATTTGACTCATTGTACTAGCTCCCCTCTTGCTCCAGTACATCCCCCGTTTTTTCATTCTATAGGTTACTTTTCGATGCTGACTTTCCATAATGCCAATTCCTTGTGGCTTTAATCCTCTAAACTTAGCAGGCTTAAGATATTGAAAGTTATTTAGGAGTTTTCTTTTGAATATCGAAAATTTTTCTTCCTCGACTTCACTTGTAAGAATGCTTTCTGTAGTATCTAGGACCATCTCTAACTCACTCTTAGAGTGTTTTTTTAAGGCCTTAAAAACTTTTTCAAGAAGGGTGATAGGCATTTCTTTATAGTATTCTTTGACTAATTTATTAACATGGTATTCGTCCCAGAAGTGCTCATGATACTTCACATTCAAGTCTTTCGCAAGCTCTTTAAAAATGTACGGAGTATAACCATGACCACCGTCTGAATTTGTCACTAAAATTGTCTTTGTAGTTATTTGATAAGTATTGTAGATATAATCAATTAACTGTTCCCTTGCTGAGGAATTCTTCATAGAAATAAACTCTTTTTTATTATCTAATTTGTATCTATTTTTATATTCTTCATAACTACCAGTGTGTAAAACGAAATGAGACAAATCAAAATTTTTATTATCACTACCATTTTCTCGAGCCTTGACCATTACACCGTCTCCCTCAATATACAGGATATCAATTGACTCTTTAGGTTTGTACTCATTAAAGTAGCGATAATTATTTTTTTCATTGATCAACTCTCCACACATTTTAACTGCTTTAACTACTGAAGGCTTTGTTATTGATACTTGGTAAACTAAATCAATTGCTTTGACAACCATATCATAGGACATTAGCGTAGATAGGCAAGCTACTTGGTACATAAATTCAAGTGAGTAACGTGTATTTTTCTCGAGACCTAACATAGTATCAACAGGAACTACCCACTTACTTCCTTTTTTCCAGCGCTTACGTCTGAATGTAAATTCTCCAAATGTGAAAATGACAGTTCGTTCCATGGAATGAATGCATCTATAGCCTTTGTTTTTCATTGTTGCTTCCATCTTATTATCATACTCATTAATGAAATTTTGAAACCAGGTATTGTTATTAGACTTAAATTGTTCCCGAATAGATGACTCTTGAATGACTTCCATGTTATTCCTCTAATTTCATTTTTTAATCGATAATAGTTATTCTATAAAGAAATGAAATAGATTTCAATGCAGAAAAAAGAACTAAATATTAGCTCTTTTTCAACGATTTTTTTTATATCTAGATATCTCTGTTTGAAGGAATCCATAAGCAAGTACTGTAATTGGCAACAATAGCACACCATTAATGAGTAGCTCGGGAATAAATGAAAATCCTCTACTGAAATAAACTCCTGTACTAAATACTCCAATAATAATTAAAGCTTTTGGATAGAAGACTAAACTTAATACCCCTAACACTAACATAAATGATAAAGCAATTCCAAATTTGTCATAAAACAATTGGTAGCTCATTAAAGCTAAGAAAATACCGACTAAACGCCATAACGTTTTGAAATTAATAATAACCATTTCGAACCTTCTTCCTTTATGACTAAAACTTATAGATTTTCAATTAAATCATCTAAGAATGCAGAGTCTGAACGTTTACCTGATTCAGTCGCCAATTGTCGTAGCTTTTCCCTATTTGATGGTTTCAACATAAATTGATAATTTTTCTTTCTCTCAAATAATGCCTCTTCATCATTTTGAATTTTTGTTTTATTTTCTTTATTGAGAGTTTCTCTCAATGTTTTGGTCATTTCACTTTGATCTTTTATAAAAGCCATACTAAATTCCTTTCATAGATATATACATGTTTATGTTTATGAATATATTATATCACAAATCCTTAAACTAATCTATCTATTGTTGAAGTCATCTGAGAAAAGACTTTATTGATTTTATCAAAGAAACTCTTATGCTCTGAGTATTTCTTCAGAGTCATCATATCCGAAATTGGTAAATATTCAAGTGTCGACGTATTAAATAGTTCCTTGTAGGGAATAATCAAATCAATATTTTCATCTTCTTCTAAAATTTTGATTAGTTCACGAGATGATTTAGTATTATGCTTAACCATATTTGCAATAAAGACTAACTTTGCTGTCACATAACTCTGTCGAGTTGAAAAATTAATGGCCTTTACCTTTAAGTCATTCATCTGTGTTTCAATATTGTATTTTGCTTCATATCCGTACTTACTAGGTGTTAGTGGGCTCCATACTATGTGACTTACAATAGTCGCATTCTTTGTCGCAACTGAAAAATCTGGTCTACAATCAAAAATAATATAGTCGTAGGCTTCGAGATCACGAGAGTAATAGTTATCATCTAACCACATATACATATACATGTTTTTGTTTTCATCTTGACTAAGATCTTTTTCAATACGATCTAATTTCATATAACCAGGTATTAGATCAATATTTTCTTTAATTGAAATAATATCCACCTTACCTCCTACAAAGATATTAGCTACTGTATTTTCTGATTGATAAATTCTATACGTTTGAGTCAGGTTACATTGAAAGTCAAAATCAATGAATAATACTTTCTTTCCTTGACTAGCTAACCACTCACCGTAATTATAGGCTAAAGTTGTTTTACCAACACCACCTTTGATTGCTTCAAAACTCATAATCTTCATAGCAGATCCTCTTTCTATTTTATATACATGTATATGTTTATATCTATATACATGATAACACAATTAAATATGTTTGTAAACATGTATATGTATATATTCATAAAATAAATAGCCAGTTCAATAACTAGCTATTCTCCATCTCCTTTTATTATCCAAATGTACCACCAATAGGTCCACCGACATAATCGGCAATCTGTAACTGCTGAACAGTCAAATTATAATTTGCAACAAAGTAAACATTATCAGCACCTTGTTTTGTTAGTGGTATTAGAACCTGTACCACATCATCACTATCTGATTCTAAAATCTCAATTCGATCTGCCTGGTAAGTATAGTGGTTAATAAGCATTGCAATTGCAACTGTTTGAATCATTGGATTATCAGTCATCGATAAATGATTATCATAAGTCCCTGTAGTGTCAGTTACCTTTTTAGACTTCTGAATGGTACTTAGTGCACTCTCAACAATCGGCAAGGCTGAAGCTCTTATATCTTCTTTTACAGGGCTATAAGGATGCTCTAGTTTAAGTTTTGCCTTACGATAATTCTTTTCATTTGTTGTTTCCTCTTTCATATCTTCTCCTTTTTTTCTGACCACTAAGTGTTTTGGCTTTTTACTTTGTGGATTATAATTATCTATTTGCTTGTAAACAGCATAGAATGATGCTACTAACAAGAAAAGAGTTAATAATGTTAAAATTTTATTTTGTTTAATCCAATTTAACATGCTTTACCTTTCTAATTACCGAGTTTAGGATTTTTATTATCAGGATAGGCAAACTTCATATTATCCGCTTTTTGCTGTGATACAGAAAATATTCTATAATTCCAAGTATCTCTTTTACCATAATAAGTAATTCCTGATAATGGAGTGTTTTGTTCAATAACAAGAACTGAACCATCTTGGAAAACATGACATACGATTCCTGTATGACCTGGTGCTGAGATACCCGTAGAAAAAATTGCTCCTGCCTTAGCTTTGTGTTTAACATCATTCCCAAACTTTCTGGCCCAGGCATAAGCTTGTTGCCAACCATCCGCTACAGTAATGCCACTTCCTCCCCAAATTTTATTACCTAGACTCTCAGTTAAATCAACACATTGTCCTGAGTGTTCAACCCAGCCTGCTCCGCCACCATAATTAAGTCCAAGTTTTGTTGGATCAATAGCATATTTTTTTAAACTAGCTGGTAGTTCATCAGGTTTATAACCCCATGCTTTAGCATCTGAAGGTACTAAGCCCGTTCCGTCGCTAGCAGACTCTGTACTACTCTCTTCATTACATTCTTGATCAACTTCATTAACAGTAGAAATAGAATCTTCACTTGACGTTTGACTTGATGGTTTATCTAACTTATTTATATCTACTGGTTTCTCACCATATTCCGCAATGGCCTTTTCATCTAACCATTTATATTTCTTTCCTAAAGAATTATAGATCTCAATGAGTTTGACTTTATAACTTGGATCAGTTGCCCATCCACCATCTGCAATCGCACTTAGAGTGCTGACACCATCAATATTATTAATTGCTTTATTGTAGAGAGATTGACGGCTCATAAATTCAGCTTTACCGACTATTCCTGCATCAAAATCTCTAAACCAAGTATATCCCCCTCCAGTATTGTCTCCAACACTAGTTCCAGGTCCACTACTTTTAACAGCATCAGATCCAAAAAGTTCAATAGTCTTAGTATATGAACTTACTCCAGACCATTTAACACCACCCATATTATGAGCTTGTGCAAATGAAGGAACACTTGATGAAAATGAGACTTCAATCATCGTTTGAGCAATTGATGCTGAAGGTAAAAATCCTCCTACCTTCCAGGACTTAATATAAGCATCTTGATGTTCTTTTACAAACGAATCTATCGAAGTATTAGCTGAAGAGACAGAACCGTTTGAAGGGGCTGTAACAGCTGTTTCAGGCGTACAATCACTTTTAGGCTTATTGGATATTGCCCCTGTTAATGCAGCTCCTAACATCACTATGACAACAAAAATTGAGAAAATGCCAGAGAGTCCAAGAAAAAGTTTAAACTGACTAACTTTTTTCACTTGCTACCTCTCTTCTACCAAAGGCCGAGGATGGTTCTTAAAATAGCATAAAATATTAAGGAGATAATCACACAAACACCTAGTTTTTTTAAGCTCTGAAGAAACTCAATGTCACGTTGTCGCTGAGCCTCTAACCTTTTAGGATCAGAATCTCCTTCAGAAGCAAAGTACTCACGTTCTTGTTTAGCACGTATTTTTCGGATTAGAATATATTCCTTAACCGCTTGTTTTTTTCTCTCGAAGTAGCCTAACTTGTTATCATTTAAATTTTGATTTTTCATGTTTTTTCTCCACTATTCTATTCCACCATAACGTACATTTTCACTCTGAAGTAGCTGTTGATTAAAAACAATATTACCGACACCTGCGATATTCATAAAAAGTTGACCACGAGATAATCTAGGTAATGTCTCCAATTCTGATTGATTCATTGATCCTGCTAAAGCATTTGCTAGTAAAGGAATACTCGTTTCGTCGGTTTGAGCAAAAACACGATACTGCATCAATCCGAATATTCGCTTCACAGCTAAAATATAGGGGTCTTTATGGGAACCTGCTCCTTCTTCAAACAATAATCCTTGTAAAGAATTAACAGATAGTACAACACCTGCATAGTTATCCCCCATTGAGTCGATGATATCAGCAAGTAATGTAACACTACTTTCAAACTTTGGATTGATAAGTGTTTGAGCATCACTGATATTAACGATATAATGCAACATATCCATTTCAGAAAGAGATGGATTTTCTCGTCGAAGTTGTTGACATTTTTTACTGTTATTTAAAATATCAGCTGAAACAAGTGATAAAACAGATAATATCTGAGCGTTAAGGAGATTTGGGGAAGATTTTAGACCCGCAAAATTAAAAGTAACGACCTGTTCTGAAGAGATGTCTTTGAATTCAGTCGTCCCTTCAAACATATCTCCATTAGAGGTAATTAGTTCATCAAAAGTATTATAAATACGGTTAATAGCTTTTAGCTCAATTTTATTTGGAGTTTTCTGTCTCTCCAGGCGTCCTTTCCAATCTGCTAAATAAAGAACCAAATCTGAAATAATTGGATATTCTTCCCTGTTTAATTTTGTTGCTCTTAACTCATGTTTATGTAGAGTAGGATTTCTAAACCATAAATCATTCTCAATATAAAATTCATTGAGAACTCGACCAAAGGTTGTTAAGTCATCGCTAGTGATATCTTCATTCAAAAGTTTTAGGAAGTTTTTTAACTTTTGAATATGAAGTTTATAAGATTTCTCTTCATCAACATCTATTCCGTTTTGTTCTGTTACTGTAGGAAAAATCTGTAAGATATTAATCCTATTATTACCACCTGAAAGGTCTAACACTTGGCCAAATTGTTGATTGGTCTGATTTGTAAAACTTCCGTTTGCATCAAAATTACGTATAAAATTTCCTTTAGCATAAAGGGCATCTGTATGCTTTAAGAGAAATGTTCTTTGCCCCATTTTCGGATTTCCGGACAAAAGCATAAAAGAACGTGTACGTCGATCATCTCTTTCAAGAAAATTGAAATTAACAGCACCTCCAGTGGGCGTCCACCCCATGTAGGAGCCTCTTTCATCTTCCAATTTAGTATGATTAAAGAAATATCCTCCTGCTAGATCATGAGCTCTTATAGGCATCCCACGTCGATGATTTAACTGATCAACTTGATACTCTGCGGGGATAAAGGTAGAGTGATACTCAAAATCTAATTCACCTGAAAGAATTGTTGATTTATAGCTTGATGTTTTATCCTTTATTTCATCAACTTTTTTGAATAATTGCTCTTTGGTTGATGCAGAGACAAAGACTCGAATATAGAAGCCAAGCATCGTAATATTCTTTTTGGTAATATCTCTATTTAATTCTTGGAGATCTTGAATCTCATCAAGTTCTTTTTGGTTAGCAGTAATTTTACTATTACCTGTTATACGTGTAGACTTCTCCTCAATGGAGTCAGCAATAACACTTTTTAAAACCGAATTGTTTTCCCGATAACTGGCTAAGAAAGCCCTAGTTCCTGGTATTTGTAGTAAGTCGGATAACCAAAAACGATCTAAATCTTTGGAAGGGTATTCATAATAGTGAAGCACTGTATGGTACCCATCACCGCTTGTCCAATAACGATCATGCTTTTCAAAATCAACATTCCCTTGTGGTTGTATTTTACTAATAAATTCTAAGTCGTAACCGTCAGCTCTTAATTGACGTTGCTTTTTCTTTGATAAATCTGGCATATTATCTCCTAAATTTTTTCATTCATGTTGTTATATTGCTTAAGAATTTGTTCTTTTTTACGCCTTGAAATCTTTTGTGGGACAAAATCATTATTACCATAGCTTTGAGCCCTTCTCACAAGGTCATCCAACTCCGTTGTCGTTGGCGCAAAGAGCCAAAGAATAAACTCAGCATTATAGATCTCTTTTTGGATATTTTCTTCCGTTTGAATACTATCCAATAAACGTGCTTCTCTATCATCTAATTGATTATAATAACGACTTCCAATCTCAGCTAAAGATTTCTTTTCTCGTACGATTGACAGCCAACGTTTCATGTCAGCAATCTGACTATCAGTGTTGGTTGGTAATGTGGTTGTCTCAATTTGGATATTACTATTAAAATCTGTGAGCCATTTTTCAAAATTATAAATGGTTCGTAAGATTTCATTATGGCTTAGTGAACCCAAGTCTTTTCCTGGTATTTCTAACAACTGAAGATAACCATAATCTACAAGTGAGATATGTTCATCCTTCGTATTTAGAATAGATTTTACATCAAGTAATTCAACACTTGACGTCAGATCAAAAAAGTCTTGATTATATAACTTCTTCTTTTCTTTTGAAATACGAAGTGTGCTACTGGGGATTACTGTTTCTTTTCGTTTAAATGCCATTATTAGTTTCCTCCATATTTAGGATTAATACTGATATATCGTCTTCTTTTTCTGCGAAAATAAAGATACATACATTGCCAGTTCCTCTTGCCACCATTGTTAGGCAAGACCAAAAACAAAGTGATTATGGGAGTCAATATAATAAAAGCGAACATCTGAAGCCACATATCCGTCGGAAATATTTTTGGCGCTATAGTTATTCCAATTAGAGCTGAACCACCAATTAATACGATATCTGAAATAAACAAACCAATGATCTTTACCTTAGCGTAGATATCTCTTGGAACACCATACTTTTCATTCATATGTTTTTTCTCCTTTATGTTAGTAAATCTATTCTATGATATAGATTGTAGGACCGCATTAAAGGGTAAGTTGACATAAAAAAGAGTCCCCTAAAGGGACTCTTGAAAAAATGTAAAGAAGTCTTCTTCACCGATAAGGGTAATGTTCTGACCATTATTGATTAACATTTTTGCTTTTTCATATTTTTTTGAGTAGTGATCTAATTCAAAAAGTGTCAATTGTCTGTGGCCAATTATTAATACATCTGTCTGAGAAGAAACATAGTTTTGATAGGTTCCACCTTTCACGTTAATGAATTCAATAACTTCTGACCTTTCTAAGGGTCTGAGGCTCCCAGTTATTGCCACTACTTTTCCTTGAAAATCCATGATAATGACCTACTCTTCCTCATCAATTTCCACTCCTTTTACACTACTTGGTTGTTGCATTCTTTGAGCAGCCTGTTGACTTTGTTGTTGCATGTAATTCATTTGTTGTAAGGAACGCTTGATTTCGGAACCACTTGTAGACTGATGAGATTGTTTCTGTTCGATTTTTGGTGCTTTTGGTGCTGTAGTATCCACTGAGTGACTTGTAGTCTCTGAAGGGTCGCTAACACCTCCTGATGGGAAGAAATCTTCACCATAATTATTATGACTCGGATTAAGTGTATATTCTCCTCCAGTTAGTCCAAAGTTTTCTGACTCCCAGCCAGGCTCAGGTACTGTAGCATTATTTTTCAAAGCATTATAGGTCGAGCTATGAGCATCTTGTGCTTTCTGATCTAAGGAATCCATTGCACCGCCGACTTTATCTCCAGCTTTATTACCCATAAGTGTCGCAAGATCAACAGCATTTGATACCCCACCTTTTACAGTATTGCCAAAGCCTTGATCTTTAATAGAGTCAGAGATACCTTTTAGTCCACCAGCAGTATTCGCAAAACTATTAGCAACATGTTTACCAGCACTTGCAATAGCTCCTGGAGCTTGTGCAGCTAATGATGTTCCTCCTGTCGCAAGAGCCAAAGCCCCAGAGCCAAGAGCTCCAGCTCCTGTCGCAAAAGCATTTCCCATCATCATAGCACCTATCAATTGTTGTGCAGTCTCGTTATGACCAGTTGAAACCCCAAGCCAACGTTCAATCATAGTTACACCTTGCATTGCAGATAAAAATAAAGCAATATAGACAACACATGCAGCAATACATTGTTCCCACATGTTGAGACCATCAAAGAAGCCTCCAGAAAGTTTTGAAATACCTGTTACAGATAAGGTTGGGAGATCCCTACAAATTTCCAAAGTAATTCGCATAATGACGATTTCAAAGAAAATACCTGCAAGACCTCCTCCTATTGTTCGTAATAATTCCTTGTATTTTTTTGAGTTGAGGGAACTATACCCTTGAATGGGAGATATAAGTGATTCAATAAAAATATCAAAAACGGATTTAACAAACTTAATTGACATGACAATGAATAGTGATATCAAGATAAGGTACTGAGCAATCATACCTATCCAGTTAACTTTATAACGAAGATAAACAGGTTCAAAGGCATTTAGCCCACCGACTACTCGATGAGTATTTATTGTTTCAACACCATCCTGATTTGTATTTAGCTTATGAAGGAAAAGTCCTTTCGTACCTTCCTTTTTCTTTTCCAAATCTTTTAATAACTGTTCATTAGATACTCCATACATTGCAGAAAAATCTATTTTAGTTGCAAAGTTTGTTGTATCTCTTTTTTTCGTATCATCCGTTATATTATTGACTGCAGTAGAACCTTCTTTTAATGGTTTAATAAAACCAAAACTATCCAACGGGAATAACTCTTTATTAAAGTCATTGTCCATTAATACTTTGACATCAACCACATTATTTTTCATTGGTTGTATTGCCAAGGAGGAATAATTTTCTTTTGAGTCACCAGTTGACATTGTCTGAATTGATTGGGCATCTTGAGCGACTGTTTGAGAAATAGTCGTTAGGGCCAGAGGCAAAACAGCGGTCACAAGAGTTACTAATAAAAAATTAGTGATGACATGTTTATATTTTACTGGTTTTGAAAATACACCCGTAATAGCACTAACTACTAATATGAGCGTAAAAAGAGTTGTTCCTAAAACTTGAAAACCAAAAAACAATTTTCCAAAAAGAGTTGTCTGATCTCCTAAATAGCCAAATAACCCAAATGCTTTAAACATATTATTAAAAACATGTTCCAAACTTACACAAATTAGATATAAGGCCTTAACGATACCTCCTACAAGCTGCATGAGGTAAGCTAAAAATGCCGGAGTTGGTTCAAGATAGTTTCCCCAATATAAATAAAAATCGGCTAGCTTTTTTCCGTTATCCCCGGTTATATTTCCATTCGTAGCGCCATTAAGATCCCAAAATTCTTTTGTGATACTTTTGACAACATCAGAATATGTATTAAATTCCAATAATTACACCTGCTTTCCTTATTTTCATCACTATAAGGGATAATTTAATTAGGTGCATTAAAGGGTAAGAAAAAAGCCTCTACAGTAGAGGCTTTAATTATTTATTCTGCTTTCCCAATAAAATTATAATATCCATCAGATGAATAGCCCGTTTCAAATTCCAAAATTTGAATCTTTTTACCACCTTCAGTTAATATTACGCAATACATTTGATCGCCAACTTTCCCCCATATTTTATCTTTTTGATAACCAACGTTGATAAAGAAGTGATCTTTTCCCTTAGCTTTATCTTCATATATTGAAAGATATTTTTTGGGGACCTTTTTGTCAGGAACTATTTCATAATAAACCTTTTCGTCCCTATTAGAGTTTGAGACAGTTTTTTCAGATTTATTAAAAGTTAAAGTATAAGTTCCTTCATCAAATGGATTATCATATCCTGAATGATTAGAAGTTCCGATATATTCTTTTTTTAATTCTGTTTTTTCGACGTTTTCTGGAGTTTTTTGACCACAAGCTACTAAGAAGATACTGAGTACTGATAGAATAGTTATCCCTAATATTTTTTTGAATTTCATATGGCTTCTCCTTTTCTTGAGCTTATTATAACAAATAACAGTTCTAAAAGCAATACATAAACATGTTTATATACATGTTTATGTATTTACTCTAAATTACATCATCTACAAAAAGGTCCTCATCATAATCTATTACATTATCATAGGGGTTCAAAGTAGCATTCACAGTAGCTTTTATGACTTCTTCTGGAGAATCAAAGGGAGCTGCAGTCTTTAATTGATTAGGTTTCATACGTACTGCTAATTTTGGTCGACCAGAACTTGTAGCTATCTTACTTGTCAGTCGTCTTCGCCAATCAATAATATTATCAAATGTACTTTTTGCTTCCACGGCAATATCTTGTAAATCAAGATTTCGATGTGGACTGTCAACTGGAATATCCGCAAGTGTCATACTATGGTCAAATTCTTCTTGTAAGAACATATATCGATAGGGAAGACTTGTCTTCTCATGAAGGAATATAGGGTCTGTTGTGATTTTATGGCCAGATAGGTCTCTTCCTTTTACCCCTCTTAGAATAACAGCCTCACCTTCTTGAAGTTTTCCTAGTTGTGTTGGGGTCAGTAATTCTTGACGTTTACCCTCAAATGAAACATTTGGATTGGCTTCATCAAGTATATTACCAGATTTTCGTCGTTTCGTAATCGTTCTAGTACCCAAGTCCCCACTAATACTCTTATTTGTTTCAGGTGACGTCGACTTAATATAAACTTTTAAGGAACAGTTATCTTTAATTGTCGCACTTGTATTTTTCCCATACTTTTCGGTTAACTGTTCTAAGTTTTGAATCCAAAGACAATATAAAATGTTTTGACCCAAACCTATTGAAATCTTAGTATCCATATGAGGAACCTCAGGAATATTAGTAAACTCATCCAAAACATGCAGAATTCTATTGACACATTTTCGTCCATTCGACAAAGCCAATTCATAATTAGCATTAAAGAGTTGATCCAAAAACAAGGAAATCAAAGCATTATACTCTGTTCGGTTTGGTGGTGTTACCAGGTAAATAATTTTGGGATTATCCGAATAGATCATTTCAATATCGGATTCTTGTAATAAACTAGTCTGAGGTTTATCAATTATTTGAATATCAACATAATCTAATATTGCTTTATTTGTGTACTGATCAAGAATTATCATATCATTATTTTTTCTATAAATTTTCTTCCCCTGAAGAGTGTATTTAACTCCACTTAATGCAAAGTTATCATTATTCGGATGATTAAAATCAATGATAATCGTAAATTCATTTGGTAACTTAGGTTCAATAACATAAGTCAAATACCCTTCTGCATCAATTAAAGCCGTTGCTTCTTTAACATGAGTGACTTTTTTAGATGTCTTACCCCACTTTCTTTCACTAAATATACTTACCTTAGCGGTTCTGTGAGCAAAATCATTTTGTAGCTGAACATGACTATTTGAACGAAATTTGATTGACAATCGGCGTGGAAAACCAACTGACTCTAAATCAATTGAATTTTTAGATGTTAATTTAGCGATATTGTCTTGTAAGAACAGATTAATACCTGTCATCATAGATGAATAGACATTCCCTTTAGTTTCTTCTGATGCAAAATCAGAGGCCCTAAAATTGATATCTGCCATTTCCCTAAATTTTGAAAATTGTTCTTGATTAATTTTTCGTAAATTATCAAAATAAACAGTAAGCTTAGATTTAACTTTAATTCTATCATCTTTTTCAGGGGCTTCGACAACCTCGCCTAACTCATCCACAAAAACTTCTTCAGAACCTAAATCTGTTAAGAATTTAGCAATATTTCTCACGGTAACTGTATCCCAAGCATCTTCTTCACCATTTTGAAAAGCTTCATTTGCACGGTCTACTAAAGCCATTGCAATGGCATTAAAAAGAGAAATCGAGCTATTCTCAAAATAAATGGCAGTTCCATTACCTTGTCCAGGTTTTGTTTTTCGATAGATAGCTTCAGATACTGCATTTATTCGAGTTTGAGTCTTTTCATAGTAGCCACGTCTAGCAGAATCTATTGCTAGTGCAAGTGGATCGTAGGACATGGACCAATCCATATTTTGAAAAGATAGTACTTCTACGTCCATTCCTCTTTTTCGCATAGTCTTGTAAGAAGATTGGTAATGTTCTCCTTTGGGATCACCAATAATCATTGAAGGTTGATTTTCAGCACGACTATTAATGTCTATGGTCTCAGTGATAAACCCTTCGCCTTTACCAGAACGGGTCATACCAATACCTAATGTGTTAGTAGCAGCATCTTCAATATAATAATATCCTGAAGGAGTTGATTGCATTCCTAACACTTTTTGAGCATTTGTGACAAGATGACTGTATTTCCTATTTTGCCACAAAATCTGTGTTTCCAGAGTGAAGCCTACTAAATTAGATTTTGTCTCATGTAAAACAGGAATTCCACCATCGCCTGGAAACACTTTTTGTTTGTTAGCAACCTTTTTATATTGCTGGTGAATTTCTTTCACAGTCGCAAAACGATCATCACCTTCTTCATTAAAATTATAATTTCGGTATTGCTCAAAATTAACCCAGGCTGAACGCCAGGCAATGAATAGACCTATAAAGAATATTGGCCAAGCAAAGATTGGAGCTATACTAAATACATGATAGTTAAAGAGATTTTTTAACAATAAACTCTCAAAAGGAAATGAAATCAAGTTTTGCGAAGTAATGGTTAAGTAACAATAATTAATAGAATCTCTTAAAATGGTAACTAGATAGTTTGTTAGAGAAAATGCAATCAAGCTAAATAATAATCCCATTACCGTAAAACTTTTATAGGTTTTGAAATAGAATATAGGCTCTGCCTCTTTTTCAAAACGAACTCGGCCTCTTGATACCCATGGCAATAAATGAACAAGCCTTATCACTATATTTGATAAAATAAGGAAAACTATAGAGCAAAGCTTTTTAAGTAAATTCAATAACCAATTAAAGTAGTCATTATGCTTATGCTGTATTTTTTTCATATCCCCCTCCATCATCATGCTTTTTTATATCTATCCCTTTTAAAGTTAGTTTTTTAGCAAAAAAACGTGAATACAAGAATATTTGAAACTGTAGTTGTACTGAGATATCCCTATAGTAAGAAAGATAATGTGATAGTTGAGTATCAATATCTCTTAAAATCGGGGAATAGTTATGTTTATAATGAGATCTTTGCATGATATAATTTTCCATTTGAAAAGATTCTGCAATTAATTCATCTGGATCAATAGTTTTCGTCATATTTCTTTCCTTTCTTTTTATCAAGTTTAAAGGATAAAAAACGACAATGCATTAAAGGGAAAATAAAAAAACTATGGTATAATATACGCCATAGCAATGCTTTAACATTAAATCGTTTTTATCTAAAAGCGATTTTTTTAGGTTTTAAATTGGTTGTATCGCAGCAAATAAACTTCCCTATAAGTCTATCGCTTCCAATATTAATCCTGAATTCATCATAACCATAATAACCCTTATAAAAATCTCCTCTGAAGATATTAATATCATACCTATAGTCATCTTCATCAAACATGGAATAATTAGATTCATATTCGTAATTATTTCTTAAATAAGTTAATAAAACTTCTGAGATAAATTTTCTACCATCATTAATAGTTTTGATTTTAAAAAAAGTTTTATTTCCAAATGTTATTGCTTTCTTATTTGGAAAAATTTGACTTACCGTATTTAAGTAACTCTTTCTAACCATTAACCTAAGCTTAACTTTTAAGGACTGTTCTTTTACTTGGAAAAAATAAGTTTCGAGATTAAGAAAGTTTCTTTCTATTTCTTCAAGTTTAGCAGTTTTATTTTTGTATTTCTCAAAGAAATCTTTAGGCATTCGTTCATAAATAATATTTCCCTTTTCCAAAAACAATTCCGTATAATACTTAATATCTTCCAACCGATTTTCTTTCAGCAATGGCTGATAATACAAGTTCCCTTGATTTTTTCTTAATACCCTACTATACACGTTGTTTTTAAATTTATTATAAATTCCGTATGGCTCACTTAACTTTGATAAATCTGAGATATTTACTAGCTGTACTTCAAAATCTATATCTATAAATTCTGTACACGTCAATAATTTAAGAAATAGAAAAGAAACCATTGAGGTCATTATCCCTTGGTGATAATAGTCCTCATTTAAGATATTTATCTTATTTAAATGAATAACTTTGAAGTCTCTGGAAATATTATGTACTTTATTGTAAAAAGAACCATTATCAGCATCTGGACATAATGAGGACTTATTTAATTTTATACGAGAAACAGCGGTATTATCGATATAAAAAGATAAATTAATTGCTGACCATTGATCCATTTCAAAAATATATTGATAAAGTTTTTCTGTGAAAAATGGCTCTACATTTAAATGTAATCTATTCTTACTCAAATTATGTACTCCTTTTACCAATATTATACCTGTTTTGAAATAAATAAAAAACTCCTCAGTATACTAATATACTGAGGACTTAATGCTATCTTGACTAGCAAAGTGATATCATCTTTAATCATCGCATGTATAGTGTAACACACTTAATTATGAATGACAATTACTAAAATGGAGATTCCGCATCAACTGGAGAGAAAGAATCCTTTGGAAACTGATTTTGTTCTAGATTAATATTATTACTACCTTGTTTATCCTGACGCTTCTGACTTTCTGATTTATTCTCTAAGAAAGTAATTCCTTTATATAATGATGGTGCAATATATTCAAAAGTCTTCTTATTTCCCTGTTTATCAGTGTAAGGCCTTTTGATAATTTCACCTTCTATGATTATTGGAGACCCTTTAGATAAATTTTTAGCTATAGTCTCCACTTGTTTACCATATATTTGAACTTTAAAAAAGGTTGGGATTAGCTTATTTTTCTCATCTAATTGACTTGAATTACAAACAAAATCAAACTGACAACTATTTTTTCCATTAGTTGTTTTTTTAGTCTCTATATCTGAGGCTACTCGACCATTTGCGATAAAAACTTGCATAGTCTATTCCTTTCATTCCTAGGAACAAAAGGCCACAAGTGTCTTTTCAGTTCCTTCCTGTGGCCAGTTGTTTATTTCTTAGTTTTCTTTACGTTTTTTGAATCCTAGTAGTCCGAGAGCTGACAAGATGATTGCTCCAATTGCTGTAAGAGGGGCAACACTGGCTTCACCAGTTTGAGGTAATCCTTTAGCTGGAGCTTTTGGAGTTGCTTTTTGTGGCTCAACTGGTTTTGGTGTTTCTGGTGTATGTGTTACCACAGTTTCAGATTTCACTTTATATCCATTGACAAATAAATCAGTTGTATTATAGACATCACCTGCTTTAATACGCTTCACAACTAAGAAAGCATCTGCTCCAAATTCACTTGAACGAACGACTTTAGCTAAGAAATCTTTCTTAAAGGCTAACTCATAGCGCCCAGTTTCTTTGTTGTAGACTGTCTCAGTGTACTGCGCTAGGTTTGATCCTTTAGCAATTACAGTGCCATCTGATAAGGTAATATCAACTTTTGCAACAACACTATCTTTCAAGTAAAGATCATGTGTTTGTTGTAATTGATCGACAAATTTATATTCAAATAAGTCATAGCTTCGATCTGCAGGTACTACCCAACCTTCAAGTTTGTAGGTCACTTCATCACCAAGTTTAACTGTGCCATTATTGATAGACTTGCCGTCTTCTTTGTCTAGTACGTCTTTATGTACTTCTGGTTTTGGAAGATCATTAACAACTAGATTTCCAAGATACCCATTTCCAAAGTCAATTTGTGCCACACCATTGACAATATCGCCTTCTGTGAAGCTTTGGTTGACTTTAAAAGATAAGTTATAGGTAATATCTAAGCCTTTTTGCACATAGGCTTTATAAAAGGCTTGTGAATCTTTAGCAACCCACACATAAAACTCACCAACTGGAGAAAGTCCGCTTTGTGCAATAATAGCTTGTAGTTTAGCATCTAAAGCTTCTTTAGATAAGACATGACGCATTTCTAACAATTGTGTTACATCTTCCCCATTTGATGCCGTTATGGAGTTAACAGTCATTGATTTACCATCTAGAGCTTCATCCTTATAGTCATCAATAAAGATAAAGTTTTTTGCGATTTTATCATTTGACGCTGTCATACCCTTATATTGACTAAAGTCTTGTTTAGCCACATAATTTAACTCAGAATTAGGTAATACTGATAATCCATTAATGGTTTTTCCTGCTTCATCTACAACATCTTTGGAAGGATTTGCGACTGGTACCATAACGGGATGTACTGAAACAGTTACTACTAGCTTTTCAGGAACAGACACGTGAGGTTTAATAGTTGGTGTTTGTGGTGTGAATGTTACTAAAACTGGAGTTACATAATTTGGTGTTGGTGGGGTATTAGGGACTGGTTTTTCTGCTTCTGGAGTAACAGTAACTAATGTTGGTGGGATTGGTTTTGATGGAATATCAGCTGTATCATAAGTCAGTTTAGCAAAGAGTGTTGATGGTGCTGAGATAATCCATTTTGGTTCTGTCTTAAGGAACATCACTTCTGCAGAAGTTTCGCCGTCTGATAAAATAATTTCTTTATCTAAAGCAAAACTCTTATTAATGGTTTGTACACCAATTGAAGAGAGTCCATCAAAATTACGAGTGTAAAGAACATTACCTGCTAAGTCTTTATAGGATGCAGAAATATTACGGTTAACTGCTGTTGTTTGGCGTGTTAAATCTAACTGCCAAGTATTAAGACTGATACCTGTAATTTTAATAATAGCTTTGTTAGTAGCTTCATCATAAGTTACAGTATAAATGAACTTACCTGTAACCTTGGTATTTCCAAAAGTACCATCTGTATCGACTTGTGGTTCTTTAATTATAAAATTACCATTTTTATCAACTGTTACAACATCACTGGTTACTTGCCCATAGCCATTCAGAGTTTCTGATTTGCCATATCCTTCAAAGCTGACATCATTTGCGACTAAGTTGGCACGGTCAGCTAGTGCTTTGTTATAAGCATCTAATTTAACTTGATAATCAGCTTTTAATTGAGCATTGGTAGCATCTGCTTGTGCTTTAGCTAAAGCATTACGTTCAGCAACTGCTTGGTTATAATCTTCAATAGTTTTAATTTCAGCTAATTTAGCTTCATAATCTGCTTTTAATTGAGCATTGGTAGCATCTGCTTTAGCTTGTGCTTCCGCATTTTGTTGATCAACTGCTAATTGACCAGCTTTATTTTCTTGGGCAACACGTTCTGCTTCAGCTTTATTTTGAGCATCAATTTGTGCATTTTTTGCGGTAGCATCTTTAATAGCTTGGGTATTAGCTTGGGCTTTTGCCGTTGCATCTTTAACAGCTTGGGTTTGCTTATCTAAGTCAGCTTGAGCACTTGGTACATCTGTATGACTTACTGTTGATGTTGTATTAACAGTTACTCCTGCTTCTTTAGCCGTGTCAACTGCCTTATCAAGAGAAGGTGAAGTTACTGGCTGAGATTGATTATTAGTTGGCTCTGTTAAAGTTGTTACAACGGTTTGAGGTGGTGTTGCTGGAGCAGTTACTTCATCTGCCGATACATTACCGCTACTAAAAGCAAAAGCGCCTGCTAGTGCGATTCCACATACTAAACCGTATGCTTTTGATTTTCTAAAATAGCCATGTCCTTTTGTTTCTCTCATCATTTTTCTCCAATATATTTTTCTAGGATAAGTTTTTCGACATTCCAAGTCTAAAAAGTTAGTTTTTTAGTTAAACAATGCTTTCTTTTTGAATAAGAAAGGCGTTAAGGAAAGGAACATTGCTCCAATGATACTTAAAGTCCCCTTGTTGTCACCAGTATGTGGTAATGTCTTTTCTTTGCCTTCAACATCTTTAATGGTGACCGTTCCATCATCGTTAACACGTCCACCATAATTTTCAGCTGATTCAACGGATTGTTTTCCTAAATAGTCTTGTACGATTAATTGGCCATTTTGTGTACCAATAATAGTTTTATTTGGACTAATTGGGATTGGTTTAATCGTAATATTACCTGTTTCTTTGTCTACCTTATCAATTACCTCTGGAGTTACTGTTGACGGCACTTCAGGAGTTTTAGGTGTTTCTGGCTTAACTTCATCTGTTGGTTTTGTTCCTGGATTTGTATTCGTTGACTCTGAGTCTGAAGGTTTAGTAGAAGTCCCTGGTGTAGTCGAACTGTCAGTTGGTGTTGTCGTATCAGTAGGAGTTCCTGGATCTGCTGGAGTACTAGGATTTGTCGTATCAGTAGGAGTCTCCGGTTCTACTGGGGTACTAGGATCTGTTGTGTCAGTTGGTACACCAGGATCTACTGGGGTTGGTGGTATAGTCACTTCTGTTGATGGTGTAGTTGGATCTACTGGGACTACATCTTCCGCAAATGCTGTAGGACCTACGAGTGCAAGAGTTGAGACGCAAGTTAAGAGTAATAATTGTTTTTTTGACATCATAAATTCCTTTCACTAATTAATGTGTGCGACGTTTTTTCAAACTAATCAGCCCAAGTGTTGAGATAAGACCTGCACCTAATACTGATAAGAGGGATACTCCTGCTTCACCAGTATGTGGTAGAACTTGAGATGTTTTTGTTAGAGCATGGTTTTCTTTATTAACTGGACTTTCGAGGGGTGCTTGACCGTTACTAGTTAAAGCAAGAGTCACTTCATTACCACCAGCTTTTTGACTACCGTCTACGTAACCAGTTATTTTACCTGTTTCATCCACAACTGGTATTGCTTCACCGCCACCTGCAATAATATGATTATAGATTTCTGTTAATTCAGCTTGTTTTTTAGCTTCTAATACTACTTTGTATGCTTCAAAAACAATACTATATTGATTTTGTGCTTCAGCTTGAACAGCTTGTAATTCTTTTAATTTTGCGACTTCCTTGTCTAAGATAGCCTTTTTATTTACCAAATCAGCTTTCGCACTAAGCAATTTCGCTTGAGCCTCTGCTAGGACTTTTGGTGCATTTTGCAATGCTTGTAAGTCAGCTTGTTTTTGTCCAAGAATCGTTTGAGCAGATGTTAAGCTATCTTGAGCTTTTTTCACCTTATTCTGCGCATTAGCCAAAGCTGCTTCAAATTCAGCTAATACTAATTGACTTTCTGCAAGGGTTGCTTGTGCTTCATTCAAAATATTTTGCTTAGCTAATAGCTCAGCTTGAGCATTTTTTAGGTTAGCTTCTTTAACAGCTAATTCTTGGCTCGCTAACTTAACAGCTTCTTGTGCTTTAACATAGTTATCTTGTGCAAGTGCTAACTCCACTTTTGCTTGATTAAGTTTTGCCTGTGCATCAGGAGTTTTAAGAGGTGTTGCTTGTAAGTTATTTAACGCTTGTTTTGCCTTTGCCAATTGTGTTTTTGTAGTATTTACAGCAGATGTTAACTGAGCCTGTTGTGCTTCAAGTTGAGCCATTTTTTGAGTAGTAATTTTAAAGAACGGAACACCTAAAGCATTATCGTCTTTATCTCCACTTCTTTCTGACCAAAGACTAGCAACTGGATACCAGCCAATGTTTGCTCGATTATAAGGATCATAGATATAAGCATTACCATTAGAGTAACCTCTCAAAACAATCTCGTGGCTATAACCAGGCCCCCAAGGTGAAAACTTATTATTTTGTACAGCACCTACAACATAATGTCCTGCTTGTAAGGCTTCAACGATAGCTGATTGACTTCCAAGGTGAGTTGGAACAAAGCCAAAATGTTGGGAAGCAGAAACAATTCCGTTGGCACTAGTACCAGAAAAATACTTGTTAAAATAATTAGTATTGTTATAAAGATAGTTTGCGACCTCGGTCGGTGTTACCCCTCTTCGAGCTAATTCAGTAAAGACCATGGCTAATGAAGTAGGGACACAGCCTGTTGCAGCAAAACTGTTACTACCATAGTAGCCTGCCCAAACTCCATCACGTTGATTGTAATAAGCTTGATTTTGAAGACTAGTTGTCACTTGTTCCTTAATCATTTCACTTGCCACTTGATTTAACAAGGCTTGAGTATCTTTAACAGCTAAGTCTTTTTGAGTGACTGTTGATTGAGCTTGTGTTGTTTCTTCAGTCAATTTTGCATCAGCTTGTTTTGCGTCTGTAAGATTTGTTTCAGCAGTTGCTACATTAGTAGTTTTCTCAACTACTACCTTTTCCGCATCAGCTAAATTAGTATTGGCTTGAGTAGAATCAATTGCTTGTTTAGCAGTATCAACTGCTTCTTGAGCTTTGTTAGCATCTGTTTGAGCTTGAGCTACATTCGTTTGATTTTCAGCAACAACCTGTGTTTGCTTAGAAACTGCTGTATTAGCTTGTGTAGCTTCTGTTTGAGCAGTTGTTAGGTTTGTTTCAGCAATCTTCACTGCTGTATTAGCTTCCGCTACACTTGCTTGAGCTTTTGTTATTACTTCAGGAGTTGCTTGTTGAGCAGTTGCAGTAGCATCTGTTACTGCTGTTGTTGCACTAACTACATTATTTTGTGATTGGTTGGTTTGACTTTGAGCATCATTAACTACATTTTGTTGTGCATTAACATTACTTGTTGCTTGATCAACATTGGCTTTTGCGCTGTCTACTTGTTCTTGTGTTACCTGAGGAGCAGTGACTTTTTCATTTGTAGTTGATGCTTCTCTAACTGGTGTTGGTGGTGTTACGTCTTCAGCGTGTACAATTCCGGCACCTGTTGATAGAGTAGCGACTGCTAAACCTATAATAATTTTTGCTTGATCCATTTAATTTATTCTCCTTGTTGCGATATTTTGGGATATCACATTTATTTATTATTGAGATCTTTAAAATAATCTGTTATTTCTGGCTCACTAATTAGAACAAAACCATATGGTTTTACCTTTGACTTTTTAACATTAAATGATATTCTTATTTGTCTATATGTATCATCTTTGTTTTTAAGGGATAAAACATATACAACATTAAAAGTTTTACTTTTGTTTTTTGAAACTTTTTCTAAAATAACTGATTGAACAACTTCTTTCTTGGGCTCTGTGTACTTAGCATCTCCATCATCAAGAAAATTTAACAAGCGTTGCTTATCACCCGAAAAATAAACCGGAATAAAATAACGGCTGAAAACATCTATCTGATGTTCTATTTTTTGGCTATCTTTTAACACTTGGATTTCTCCATTAAGGTAAGTAACTTTTTTGTTAGCTTCATTTGTTCTACCCATTAGAGAAAAACTTAAAAAGAATGATACAATCGCTAAACTTGATATAAGCACTAAAATTAACCATATTTTCAATGAATTTTGATTAGATTTTCTTGAATCAGCTTTAGTATTATTTGGTGTCTTTACAGATGATGTCTGATTGTAATCCTTTGCTTCGTGTGCTATTTTGGCTAAGTCACTTTCACTTGGAAAGACTGGCATAGCACTTTCTGATAACTTTAGGCTTCGTTTATAAGTCGGAAATACCGTTACAACAAAATATTCTCTTTTTTCGTTATAAGAAAAATCGCTAAACTGTTTGTCTAATGTAATAGCTATAAAAAATGGTTCTAACAAATTAGTATAATTTGCCGGAACAACATATGGAGAAGCAAAGAGTTCCCCCTCTGAACTTGCTCCTTTACCTTTATTATCCAAATGACACAAGCTAACTTTCTTAAATGTAAAATAGCCGTATGATTGTGAGAGAGCTGAAAATAACAAATCAGCTTGATAAAAAGATAAATAGGGAAGAGTAGCCTCAATGGTTTGATGACTTTCTCTTAATAAATGATCATCAATTGTTTCTATAAGTTCAAATAATGATGGATCATTCATAGGTGATATATCATCTTGCCATTCAACTTCTAAAAATAGTTCATCTGTAATGAGACACCTTGGATTTTTCTTTAATAAAATCATAGTGTCTTATCTTTATCCTCCTTTAACAAAATTGAAAAACCATTCAACAATACTTGGTCCTGCTGAAACAGCAAATATCGCTATAGCAATTGCTAGCCAATGAGATTTAATTTTTGCTTTTAATTCACGTCCTCCAAAACCATAGACAAGCCCCGTAACTACAGCAGCAAATCCAAAACAAACAATTCCAATTCCTTGTACTTTTGAAATACCTTGATTAGCTAAGTTTTCTGTTTTAGCAAATGGATCATCCGCGAAAACCGCATGGGTTTGTAACGTTGCTAAAAATAGAGAAAGAGATAGTAAAAAGTGTTTTGATTTACTCCTCACAAATAATAATTGTTTTGCCAAATATTTTTTCATTTTGTCCTCCTTTGAACTGATCTGACTATTTAAGTGTAAGAGATAACACACAAATAAGCTTTAAGGGGTAAGCTCACTTCTAAAATGAGTTTTTTCTTCTAACTGAAAAAGTAATTTTCTCCTATCGATGCGATGATTTTCATCAGGTGCATTCCCCTCAACTGAAATTTTTAATAACTGAGGTTCATGATTTAGTTTTAATGTCAGTAATTTAAAGGATATTGGTGCGATAATTTTCTTCTTAATTAAACGTGTCAATGGCCTTGCACCCTTTTTGACATTAGTTCCGTTAGCAATCAAATAGTCAATCACTTCAGGATCATAGCTGAGTTCAATATCTTGTTGATTTAACTTGCTTTCAAACTCTGCTAACTTACTTACTGCTATTTCTCCGATTGTTTCTCTATCTAAAAGATTAAAGACAACCTGATTTTCAATTCTATTTAGAAATTCGGGTCTAAATTCTGTTTGAAGTTCTATATCCATACTAGCTTCAAATTGTTGTCTATCTCTATCTGTCAGGTCTTTAATATTTCCTCTCATTTCAGCTTTATTGATTATCTTTTGGGCGCCTATATTTGTAGTCATAATGACAATGACATTTTTAAAGCTAATCTTTCTCCCAGTAGCATCTGTGAGGTGACCTGCATCCAAAACTTGAAGTAGAAGATCGTGAACCTCTTGAACCCCTTTTTCGATTTCATCGATTAAGAGAATAGAATAAGGTTTTCTCTTTACACCTTCGGTTAAAGCCCCTTTAGATTTCGATTTTCGATCCCCAATCATACGACTGACATCTTCTTTTTGTGAATACTCAGACATATCAAATCGAAGTAAAGCTTCAGGATCATCAAACAAAGCTGTCGCAAGGGTGTTAGCCAATTCGGTCTTTCCTACACCTGTTGGCCCAAGAAAGAGGAATGAACTAATTGGCTTATCTTCATCCTGTAAACCTGCTTTTGAAATGGCTATTGCATCAACAACAGCATCAATTGCTTGGTCTTGTCCTTTAATTTTTTCTTTCAAACGACTTCTTAGTTCAGATAAACGAAAGCTATCATCTTTTAAAATAGTTGAAATAGGAATGCCGGTTTTTAACTTCAGTATTTCAGCAATTTCTACTTCAGTAACAATCTTTTTACCTTCACTTGAACAATAAGCTGCTGCTTCATCTAATAGATCAAATGCTTTATCTGGCAAGAATCGATCAAGAACATATCGTACTGAAAGTTGAATAGCTTGCTCAACAGCGATATCAGAAATAGTCACCTGATGAAACGTTTCATAGACAGACTTAGCTTGTGAAATGATTTGAAAGGCTTCTTTAGCACTTGGCTCATTAATCATAATCGGTTGTGTTCGACGTTCAAGAGCCCTATCCTCCTCGATAAATTCATGGTATTCATCTAAAGTTGTTGCTCCAATAATTTTTAGTTTGCCTCGAGCTAAAACCGACTTAATAATATTTCCTGCATCTAATGATTGTCCATCTTTACCAGCACCCATAATGGTGTGAAACTCATCTATAAATAAGAGATTCTCATCACTAGTAGCAACCATCTCCTCGATGATTCCCTTAAACTTAGTAATGAAATTACCACCCTCTTCATTATTCATTAAACTAGATAATTCAAGAGATCTAACTGTCATACCTTTTAGATGGGCAGGTACTTCATCACGTATGATTGCTAAAGCTATCCCTTCAACTATTGCCGTCTTACCTACTCCAGGCTCACCGACTAAAACTGGATTATTCTTAGATCTACGTTTCAAAGACCGAATAACCATTTGTATTTCTTTATCTCTACCATATACATGAAAGTCTTCTGGTCTTAAAGAAACATCAGCAGAAAGATTATCCGTATAGCGATCTAACATCGGGGTATTGCTATTTTCTTTAGTCACTTATTTCTCCATTCTTTTTTAAATTCATTTGGGATTGAATCTTCTCCTTGATGGCATCAACAAACTCTCTTGGATTAATTTTCCCTTCTCCAATTTGGCTGAGGAACAACTCCCAACCCGCTGTCGTTTCAGGATTTGAAAATTCATTATCATATAAGAAATCAATTAATAAGTAAGCTTTATTTGTTGGCGTAAATTGTGACGTTTTTGTATCTTTAACCACATATTCTTTCTTTTGAATTGTGTTTAACATTTCTGCTCTAGTAGCCGATGTTCCAAGTCCATATTTTGGTAAAATCGTTCCAATAAGCTGATCTTCAGTTATGCGTTTAGGAGCTTGTGTTTGTCCTTCTTCAATAGTTACTCTACTCACTATTTCGTCATCAACTTTATAATCTGGTAAGATAACATCTTTTTTTAGTGGTTGATTTGATAATTCAGTCCATCCTTTAGTAATCATTTGTCTACCAGTGGTTTTAAAAACTAAACCGTTATTGGCAACTGAAACAGTTGTTAAATGGTAACTGCAATCTTCCGCAAACATAAGAAGTGTTCTCCTGGTAATTGCTTCATAGATAAGGCGTTCATCTGAGGATAAACTTAAGAGATTTGGAATGTTTTCTGTAGGTACTAAAGCATAGTGGCTTAATTTAGCTACTATTTCTCCATCAACATAATTTTCTCTAGGCTCTAAGTAGTAAGGAGAAAAGTGACAATTAATAGTATGTTGATAACGGGCCAGGTTATCCTTCAAATAGTTAAACTCGTGTTCTGTTATATGATTACAATCCGTTCTGGGATAGGTAATGTATTTTTTTAAATATAAAGCCTCAATTAGATTCAAAGTTTTTTCAGCTGAGAACTTCCATCGACTAGAAGCAAATGACTGTATTTGAGCCAAATTAAATAATTTTGGAGATGGTGTTTGTTTGATTGTTTTTTCAACTTTAGAAACCAGTGATATTCTCTGGAATTCTCTTGATATCGTTAAGGCTTCTTCACTACTTTCAATCTTTTCAGTGTTTGAAAAAATAATATTTGTATTTTGATCTTCCAATTTGATTTTATAAAATAGTGTGGATTCAAAATTATTAATTGCAACATCATTTTCACAAATCAGACGTACAATACTCGTTTGAACACGACCTACTGATAACGTATTACCTTTTTTTCTTGGTAATTTGCCTTGTCTTTGTAATTCTAATGTTGTATAGGGTGATAGATTCATTCCTACAAGCCAATCACTTTGAGCACGTGCTTCAGCTTCTAAGTAGTAATCATAGGTTTCTTGAGGATCCCTTAAGTTTTTAAAAGCTTGTTCTAAACCTTTCTTGCTGAGAGACGATACCCATAAGCGATTTGTTATTTTATTTTTTGCGTTAGGAATATGCGAAAGTATGGAATAAGCAATACGTTCTCCTTCACGATCTGAATCAGTACCAATAACGATACGATCACACTTAATAACTTCCTTATAAATACGATTGAAATATTCTTTTGATTTTTTATCTTCTTTCAGATGTTGTTTAAAAGATACATCTAAAAGTGGCAAACTATCTAGACTCCAATTATCCTGAGGAGCTTCATACTCAAATAAATGACCTTCAGAAGCTACAATATGAACTGGACCTTCGAAATAATCTGTTTGCTCAACAATAAAGACTTTATCCTTACACACGTACTGACCAAGAGCTTCAGCGTAGTCTTGAGCTTGTTGATCTTTTTCTGCTAAAATAACTGTTAACATAATATTCTCCTTATTTACTATTGTTAGTAGTCTAATCAATAAATTTAATCACTGCATTAAAGGGAAAGGCCCATTCATAAATGAATGGACCTTTTCGTTATAGTTTAATACCTCTCTTCAGAGGCTGAGAAAAATTTACGGATTTTTTCTGTTTCAAGTTAGGAGACTTTATTGGTAAAGCTTTCTTTTCAACACTAGTTACTATTGTTGAAACAGTTTTATGAACTCGTTTCATTGCATTTTGAAGTTCTTTGTCATCCAATTTTTTGAGGTTATTAGTCCAATTAGCCATATAAGAAATAGCTTCCTTTGATGTATCTAAACCAAAATGTTTTGATACTAGGTAACTAGACATTTCGGCTTCAAATTCTTTAGTAGAAGTTAGCAACAACTGACTCCCCTTAATAAACTTTGGATTATGTAAGGAGGCGTGAGCTAATTCATGAATAGCAGTTGCAATTTGTTCTCCAGGAGTATTTTTAGAATTTAATAAAATACGTTGTTCAGCTGGAGAAAAGGCACCTTTTGCATTTCCTAAAGAGTTTGTGTGGTCTAATTCCATAGGAACTCCTAATTGTTTAGCATAGTGACTGAGCCCGTCAAAAACTTTCTTAGCTTTTATCTTATCTATATTAAAGTCAAATTGTCTATTAGGCATTGCTTTAGGATAACTTTCATGTTTCAAATTAGTTTGAGAGAGTTCAAATACTTTATAAGTTGTAAACTTGCCTTGGCCAGTTTTAAGATCTCTATCTTGAAATTGTCTAACCTGCAACTCCCCATTGGTGATTTTTTCTTTTTCTTCAGATGTAGCCTCAGAAAGTGGTTTAAATTTTGGATTTCCTTTACTATTTATCAACTGATTTCCGTCATTATCAAGGACTGGAATCATTTTTACCATTTGGGGTCTAAATAACCGAATTCTTGATTTTTCTCCAGCAGCAACTGACAGACTATCATTGATAACTTCTTTAGTCTTACCCGTTTTTTTATTGGTATAAGTGTTTTTTGAAATAGTCACATCATCTGATGTGATACCTAATTGATCTCCAATTTCCTTCCATTGATTAAAAGTTGCCACAGCATTTGCGCCAGGCCATTGAGCCTGAACAAGTGCGACATTTCGAGGTGATAGTTTAGGAAACTGACTCATGAAATTTAGATATTCTTCCAGTTTTTCAGGGGACTCTGTAAAATCTCTAATATTTTGAAGTGCTTTTTCTGATAAATCGTAAGCACTAGCAGTATTATAGTCAAAAGGTGATTCTTCAATAGCTTGTGATTGACTCTCCCTTTCTACAATCTGTTCTACTTTTTGAGCTAGACTCTCCTTAACTGACTGTTTAGCTGTCTTATATGAATGATTAATGTCACTAGTTGAATTATCTTCTTCAGCAATTAACTGCCTCTTTGATAATTCATTTGCTTCAAGTGACAGTTCTTCATTGACTTTTAATTCCTCTAGTTGTGATAAGACTTTTTCATCAATTTCAGCAAGCTCTGGTTGTCCTTTTAGACGAGCGAAACCAAGTCCTAATAGTCTGGAAACTGGTTCTGTCTCCTCGCCGACAATATAATTAACGTTGTCTTTAATCAGTTGACCATCAGGATCATAAATATTGAAACTTATCCTTAAATGCTCATTATCATTTTCTTGATTTATTTTATATAAACTTGAAACAAATTCTTGATATGAAATGCTTTCTCCACTCTCAAATTGTCTTACTCCAAGTTTTTGAGCTTGACTAACTTTTACATGATAATCATTGATAGCTGTAAAGCTTTCTGTTTTATCAGTTGCATTAATATTGTTAAATTGTTTTTCAGCTAAGATTGTTTGTAGTTCTTTTCCTTGGTCTTGTATGAAATAGTCATTAATTGCAATTTGTTCTAATCGTCCCTCACGTTCTCGATAAATAGCAATGATTTCATTTTTTTTAGCTTGATTAAGCTCATTTATATGTATCTCTCTAGCTTCCCATACAGAAACTGGAAGTATTCCATCTTTTTCAGTAGCCCTAAAGAGTAACATAATATCTTTATCATCGGACTTGATTAAGCTATCAAACCGTCCTGAATAACGATTAATGTCATTAAGATTATCAAAATAGAAAGCATCTAAACTAAGGGTTACTGGCAAATCAGGTAAAACATTAAGTTTTGAAAACGCACCATCTCCTCGAGAAAGCATAATATTATCAAAATTACCATTACCTTTCGCAAAGTCATGTAATGTTTTTTCCGCAGTTTGATTATGTCCTAACGGTTTTATCCCTGTTAAATGCATAAAATTTTCTTCTTTGAATTGTACTTGAACAATTTTCCCTTCAGAAGTTATATAACTTATAGTTGAATTTGCCAGTTCTTTCAAATAGAAATTAGCTCCTTCTTGAATAATCGCACTCCGTCTATTTAATTTATCTAAATCAGCTGGAGAAATATACCTATAAGAACCACGTCCACTTGACTTGAAGTCCTCTCTTATGCTAAAATGAAGTAAATGAGAGGATAGTGTAGGACGACTGGTAACAGAGCGTTCAAAGGTTTCACTTTGTGAAGCAGGTGTGGGACTGCCTTCAGGATTGTCCTGTAAAGACCCCGAACTACCATTGGTCCTCTCTTTTTTTTGTGCCTGAATTTCAGGTGCTTTTTTTTGTCTACTTGTTCTTAAATAATCATTCCAATCCGTTTTACTTTGTCCTGGTTGCAGGGGAGGTAAATCCTCTATAAAGATAATCCCTTTAGCTTTCATCTTATTTAAGAATTCAATACCTGCTCCATCATTATCAATCGCAAAGGTAATTTTCCCTTCGTTTTGAATATTGTTAAAATAACCTTTCTCTAAAGCAATATCTAAACCTTTTCCAAGTTCTTCAGTTGACCAATTTAAAGGTCTATTAGAGAGTTCTGCTTCTAATTCTGATAAATGACGTCCTACAGTCGACTCTTTTAAACCATTCATTGAAACTAATCGCACATCATTTAGCTCATTCTGATGTACTTCATAATAAGACATTAAATCGATAGGGCTTTCTGTAAAGACTAATCGATTCGGTTTACCAATATCAACGTGCATTCCATTATAAGCTTCAGAATTACGAATAATAGACTTTGCATAGCCACGTTCTGGCCATTTTTCTCTATTCTCATTGATTCCCTGAAGTGTTGCTCCGACCACCTCGCCTGAAGAAGATAAGGTCTTAAAGACAATAACCGGTTCAATACTATTATTCAACTTAGCATTTGCTTGTGCTAAAACTCCCTGATCATGAAAGAAAGATATCGTTTCATCTGATAAGTTACGTTGATTCTTTAGATAATCTCTTCCTTCAAGAAACTCTTGTTCATAAGGCTTTAAATAGTAACTAAAGTTTTCGATTATTTCATTATTACCAATAAATTCCTGAAAAGTTCCATCATTTAAAAAGTCTACAGCCTGATTGAAATTGACCTCTTTTATCATTTCAACCAATGCAATAGCATCCCCACCTTGGTCACGAGAAAACCATTTCCAAACATTTTTATTTGGTGTAATCACTAGACTATTATGTTCTTTCCAACGATAATCATTTCCAGATTTAACTAGTTCCATTTTTAAAGCTTCAGCAACATCTAAAATGGACCTTGTTCTAGCCTTTTCAACACGTTCTTTTCTGAATTGTTTTCTAGCTTCTGGACTCAATATATTCTGATCTTCCATATAAATTTTTTATCCTTTCTTTAAAAGAGTTCAATTATTGGTTGATAATTTTCCTCGTCATCAACAACAAATTGATGAGAGGATAGAACGATCAGTTCTCCAACAGATAAGAGTTTAAAATCATCTTCATTTGATGCATAGTTAAGAACAACCTCTAAATCAGCGTTCTTTCCACGTCCTTCAAATAAAACGTCTTTTGACTCATCATTAATAGCTTTGATTAACCAAAATTCATTAAAATCAAAGTCTTGCATTTCAAAATCTGGAAAAAGTAATTTCATTTGTTTTCCTCCTTGATATTAAGAATAGTAGATATATAAATAGCATGCATTAAGGGGAAAAAAGACAAATAAAAAAGACTACAATTTTTTGTAGTCAATATGTTTAATTAGTGTGGTTTTGAGGTGAAATATAGCTTCTTGTTTTTTGCTTTCTTCTTACCTAAAACTATAGTCCTAATCCTCTTTCCTCCCTCTCAGCTCTTTCATCGCTTCTAATACGTTCTTCAAGAGCTTTTTTATTGCTTCTTCCTGCGCCTCTTAGAACACTAGATAACCCTTTCATAAAATCATTACTGGGCTTAAATGGGACTTTTTCAGTCTGAAGTATTTGTTTTTGTTGGCGATTCTGTGACAATTGTTTAGATACGCTTTGCGCTATCTGGTTTTGACTTTCTTTATCAGGAGGATTTAGCTTTTTATATAATTCTTTTAGTTCTTTAAAGTGAATTGCATTCTGCTGTTTTAGCAACTCACCTGATTGATTATTAGACGATTGCTCAATTAAGTGATTATTATGATAAATCGTATTCTTTAATTTAAAAATAGTAATTTGATTTCTCAGTTCTTCAATATAGTTACTTTTAGAAACTTCAAAACCTTTTACATATGTCAAAATAGTTTCATCCTTTAAGCTTTCTAATGACTTCATTTCCTTTAATAATTGATTTATGGGTTTTTGAACACTGATGTCATCTGATTTTTTTATTGGATATTGTACACAATTGACATATTTATCACTTAGTTCTTTTTTCTCATTTAGTTCTACTTGGGTCAATTGATAATTGGGCTTTAACTGTAATTCAGTTAGTTTTAGTCTTTCTGTCACTTCTTCTTTTTTGACAGTTAGAAAAGCTTTATCACTATCAATTGGTTGGACAGAATTTAGTAACTGGGAAGTGACTAATAGCATAGCACGTTCATCTTCAATACCTCTTAATTTCAAAGCAAAGCGATAGGTCCCTAATTCCTGTCGCTCTTTTTGATTAGGATTTTCTTTCTTCTTTGCAGCATCCACTAATTGACGTAGTTCATTTGTACTGAGTATTGATAAATCTTTTAAATTTAATTGCTTATTAGCTATATCATTATATACCTGGCTAATATCATAGAATGGTTTTAATGTGTAACTAACTTCTCCAATACCATTTCCATATTTATCATAAGATTCATACACTGGTTTAGAAATCAGTATTGGCTTAATATCCTTTGAAACTTTAAAGCCCAATTTTTGCCATCCCGAAGCATCCTTTATCACGCTTGCATCTGGACATTGTGATAATATTTTTTCTTGATTTTTGAAAGAAAACTGATCCAAATTTTTTTTCAGCTGAATTGATTGAAAATGCGGGCCCTCTTCTTTAAACTTTGATAGTATTTTATTTCCTAATCGCTCTCTCAACTCATTAATACGTTTGTTTAATAATTTATCTAAGTCATATCCTTGGGAAGATTCTTCAGAACGTATAGCTTGGCCATTAACATATCGTAACTTATCAAATTTTTGTCCTTTAATTCCTGAATAGGCTGCATCATATGTTTTTAAAAAAGTTACTGTTTCAGATAGATAGTTATCAAATTCAGCTTTTCCCTCATTCATAAGATAAGAATCAATATATCTATTAATAAAGAATTTACTAACCGCAAAATCTTTCGCATTTGATTTATATGATACTCGGTGATTTGGTAAATGATTGAAGGCCTGTTCCAAAAAATTTTTTTCAGCTGAAGTGATTGTTTGACTATGATCTAGCACATTATTTAAGAGATCTGTTTTTATATTTGAAAGAATTTGTTCTTGCCTTAAAATAATTGATCTTGTTTCTTCATTGATCAAACCATTATATATTTCACTTTTAAATTTTTGAATAGATTTTTGGGAGAAGTTCCCCTTATATTCCATCCGTCCTCGAGGAGCGTAAAATATTTTTTCTCTGTCTGATTTAATTTCAGACAAACCAATATGAACATGAATGTTATCTGTATTAAGATGAATGTTTCCCCACCAGAAAGCTGATTCAGATAATCCTTCTTTCTCAATCATTTTTGGCATTGCATCTCTAATCACATTTTTTATTGCTTGTTGGTCAACTTGACCAGTAGCTTTATCATACAGACCTTGACTTTCTAAAAAAGAATTATCAAAAGAAATAACACCCTGCCATAAAAGAGAATTATTCTTATAAGCTTCTTCTAAATTCTGCTTTAATTCAGAAATCTTTCCTCTTTGAAGATAGTTAGATTCTTGGTTAAAGATCGCCGTCACATCTTCATTTTGTTTTTCAGTAGCATATGATCTATTCATGTAATCAATATATTCTTTGAAGTTTAGTTTTTGTTCTGGTACCGTTTCTTGAATTGAAACGAGTTGTTCTTCAGTGATATCCTCAAATGTTTTTTGATCTTTCGTTAAAGCTAACTCATTATTAATTGAAACAGCTTCTGAACGATTGGTATAATCCACGTAACCGCTGTTAGCTTCTGTGTACTGTAACATAAAAGTTATTCCAGGACTTGTTTGTTCACTCAATGTTATCTCCTTCTAATTGATAACTAAATACTAATGATAATGTTTTTGAGTTTGACCTCTTGCAATATCTGCTTTAATAATATCTTCAATACGAGCAATTAATTCATGTTGTTGAGGATCAATTTTTGAATGAATAGATTCTAAATCTTGAATGTCAAATTGTGTTCCTTTTGAGATTGCATGGAAATTTGTTAGCTCTAAATATTGAAGTAAATCTATTTGTTTTTGAAATGATTTAAGTGTTGACTCCATTCTATTTAGATAATCAAATTGTCCCTTTTGATATTGACCAAGTAACTCAAAGTAATTTTTCGACTCATTTCCCTTGATAAATAGGTCATAAAAAGTAGAAATAATTAGATTAATAATTTGTGAATGATTACGTTCCTGTTTAAATGTCATTTGGCTTGACTTTAAAAATTCTGTAATCTCAGCTAACTGATATATTGTTTCATCAGTTAAATAAACATGTCTTCTATTGCGAATTTCTTGGGCCATTTTTTCTCCTTTAATTTTCCTTTACGGAATGTCCTGTTAAATAATTTATTTTGTATCCTGGTTGTACATTAAAAATATAAATATCAAACGATATCTGATTATCTTCCACACTTTGGGCCTCGATACGAATGCCTCTTGCAACCATCTCAACATTTTTAAATAGTGGTGAAACACGATATCTCACATGATGATTTGTCAATCTGATATAGTGAGCCACCATATTTTCATAGTAGACCATTGATGATTTTTCATCTTCAAAGTTTGCGTTTAAATTTTGAGTTCCTGTCATTAAATTTTTAGGATTAGAATTTTCTCCCGTTAATTGATAACCAATGAGATGACATCTATTAAATAGATAGCCATCTTTTCCATTAATAATTATTTTTTTATTCCTAAACCCTGTAGGTGTTACAGTGAGTCTTTCATCTCTCTGAACAGTCGGCATTATTTCTTTACCCAACATCGCATTTGCGACCTGTACACGATTTAAATAATCAAGAGGTGAGAAACTTTGCCATGAATTTTTACTAAGTGACAGTTCTTCTGGTGTAAATTGAGCATGGTCATTTACTTGAATAACTTGTTGTCCTTCAAATTTTTTATTAACCAACTCTTGATTTATTTTTTTATTTTCTGGACTGAGTATTATTATTTTTTCTTCAGTTGAATTACTTATACCAATCTGACTAGCAAAATCATTATGTGTAAATACTGATACAAGAAATTGTCTACTTCTTGGTTGAACAAAAATAATTGACAAAAAAATAATCATTACAGTAAAAAATTTATTTTTCTTCATCATAGCTCTCCTGCATTTCTTTCTGCAGCTAACGCATCGATATCATCCATAAAATGAAGCCAATTAGTTGTCAATTCTTCAACAATAATTTGTTTATTTTTTAAAGCCAGTTGATTTATTTCAATTCGCTTTTGATTATTTAATATTTCTTTTTGTTGTTCAACTATTTTTTCTAAAGTCTCAGCAAATTTATTTTGATACAAGTTTAAACCGTCATTAATAACAATATTTTCTATTTGAGAAAGCATAAATTCATTAAAGCTTGTAAAATGGTAATCATTTGATTTCATATGAAGTTGATGGAAAGATGATTCAGGAACATTTCGAATCAGGATGTTTTTTTTACTCATCTTCTATCTCTCCTTCATACTCCAACCACATTGAGATTTTATCAGCATAGCTATCCATTTGTTTTTCAAATTCTTGAAGTTGTCTAACTTGTTTTTCAGTTTGTTTTAAAATAAAGTTCGAGGATTGATTTATATTTTCCAAGTATGTAATATATAAATGTTCTGCTCTATTTAATTTTCCAACCTCTATTTTTTCTCGACAAATTGAAACTAAGAATTGGTTTAGAGAAGAAAACTTATTTTTCTTTGCAAGTAATTTTAAAAATTCGACTTCCTGTTTTTCGAGACCACGAATTTTTAGTTCCACATTATTATTTATATTTACCATTTGAAGATTTCTCCATTTTCTAAAATGTAGCACAATAAAAATGCACCCTTCTTTTTTCTTTTCACGAGGAAAAAGCAAAAAGAAGCAAAAAATAAAACCTAAACCTCGCAACAGTACGAAAATAAATTTTCTATTTTTGCGGTTTTTTTAACTCATAAACACTAATCGATATAGACTATTGTCTAATCTGTGTTTAAAGTCAAAAAAGAGCATAAGGGAAACCGATATCCCTAGTCGGGATATGTTGATAGTATCAACGTTTCCAGTGTCCCCAATTTTCTCGGCATAGCCTACCTATGACACACAAGGTGTGTCAGTATAGCACACCCCTAAAAAGAGGTTAGAGCACACTTTTTTTATCCCTCTTTTCATATAGCACATCTTTTAATTGATTTATAGCACACTATTTTTTAGGATAAAAGTTGGAATTTTTATCAATTTAAGATCAATTCAAAATATTATTGATCGCTTTTATCACTCAAATGAACTTCAGCTGGGAAATTTTTTGACTCATTTTTTAGTGTAGCAATTTCTTGTTTTATTGAAGATAAAACTTCTTTATGGGTAATTGTCTTATTCATTTTTCGCTTGAGTTGAAAATATGCTTGACCAATTTTTTGAAAGCTTTCTTCCTCAGCTTTTTTCCTTTCCTCTTCAAGTAGTGCTACTTTTGCTTTTGCAGTTTCAAGATCCGCATCAATTTTTGATAAATCTTTTCTTGCCATTAGTGTTCTCCTTTTTCTAAAATATAGAACCATTATAAGTGATAAATTTTTATTTGGTGTTAAGGGGTAACTTTAGTTTTTCGGTAAAAAATGAACTTCTAGTAGTATTCTCTAGAAGTTCATTTTTTTATTTGATATTAAATTTTTTACGTAATTTAAGAGAAAGTTTAGAGGCATAATAAAAAGTAGCATCAGAATAATTTGTAGAAAGTTTTATCAATCGATGTCCAAAATAGTGCAAACCAAGAGGATAAAGTTGAAAATCTAAATTTATTTTTTGATAACTCCTATTGTAAATTATTTCTCGTTCTATTTTTGTTATATCAAAAGGAATTTTATTAAAGTAAACTTCTTCTAAATGTACTTCATCTAATCTAACAAACTCATGATAGGTATTTTGAACGGCATTTAGATTAATCTTTTTTAAGCGCTCATTAACATCTTGAATCTTAAAATCATTATAGACATTATCTTCTGGCATTCGAGGATCACTTGGTTTGCGAATACCTAAATACGATTTATTTAGAACTTTTTTATAAAGATAATGGTGTAAAAGTTTTGTACTTAAGAAACTGACTAGTATATAAATAATTGCAAAAACACTTGTTAATTGAAGGGCTTTATTCACCAAAGGGACAGTAAGTTGTTGTTCTAATGCAGAGGTAAAAAAAATATTTAACAATAATATTTCAAATATTTTTTTTAATGATTTATACTCTCTACCTGGTCTAATTTTTAAAAGTTCTATTACCAAAAGAATGAAAAATATTCCATGAATAAAATGAATTGAATCACTCGTCCGAGCAGCACGACCACAAAGACCAGCGATGCAAATCATTAATAGAATTAAAAAGGTCCATCTAGACAAAAATTTTATGAGCCAATTAAAAAAAATTAGTAATGATAATTGAATTCCTTTTTTATCCTCAGGAATAATCTTTTTTAGTTTAGTTTTCATTTTCAATTCTCCTATGTATTGTAATAATTATTATAATTAAAATAGCAATTAGATATAGTACAGTTAGACCAAGTATTCCCAATAATTTGATAAGCAAAACATATAAAACGTTTTCCATAATTTAACTTAACTCTTAATTCTTTTGAATGGTTACTATTGAACTAGAGAATTCAAAAGTACCATTTTTAACAGCAGCCTCTTTCTTTTTAAGAGACTTAATTTTTTCTTTTACTTTTTCTATATTCTGATTAGCAGTATCAATGGATTGGTTTTTTGACTCCATATTAGAATTGATTGACTCTATATCATTTTGATTCTGAACAAGGTCATCACCTGATAAATATTTAGCCTCATTATTAAGATTTATTTTTGTGCTCTCATCATCAGCAATTGAATTTTTTAGTTTAATAATCGAATTGTTTAGCTTGGTTTTTTGACTTTTTTGAAATTTGAGTTCCTGTTTAATCTCAGATAAAGTAAACTGTTCTCGTGTGGTATTCTTAATTACTTTAGATTTTAATTCTGGATTCTCCTTAGCTATAAAAAACTGAACTGTACTAGTTGGAGAACTTTGAGCTGATTTGTTACTCCTAGCTGAGGATGGAGTCGTATCTAAATCTACATCAACATCTTTAACAACTACTGTTTTATTTTTGATATCGATAGCAAAAGCTTCAAAATCTTTTGGTACATTATGTATGATAACCGATATTTTTTTATCAATGATTGGTACGACGTCCATAGTAGCGTTTAGTGACTTCTGTTTTGAGTAGAGCTTCCATTCTAGTCTATTAGTATCAATTCCACGATCAATATTGGAAGTAGCATCATTCGTTTCAAACTGAAGAACAATAATTCCAGTCTCTGGAGAATAGAGCTGACTAATCAAATTAATTTCACCAGATTCATTTGAAAATATTTGCTTCGTTTTTAATTGATCTGGTGAATAAGTTTTCCTTTCCGGAGATAATATCGCTGAAAGTAAGAGACCAATCCACACCGTCATTAAAAGGCTAAAAATGATGAGTTTTCTTTTTATAACATTCTCTTGAAACCAAGAAACAATCCGTTGAATGAATTGGCCAAGTGGACCATTTGTTATGGTCAAAAAAATCTTTTCTATTTTTTCTATCATGTTAATTACACGCTTTCTATAAATAATAAATTAGTGGTAAAATAAAGTAACTACAAGAAGAGGTTCTATATATGAAACACGACCATGCATATTCGAAACATTTCAAAGATGACATATCACCCCAAGAGGCCTATGCCTACTTCCATAAGCGTCCTCTTGATTCAGATGAATTCAGGTGTAATAAAAACTGTGACGTGCCCGTAACCTTAGTCAATGTAAGAAGCTCTCCAGATAAATGGAAGGTTCCTCCATACTTTAAATATCGGAGTGGATATGATGGCAAGCACACCACCTCATGCCCAAATATTTCTAAAATAACTAAAGTTATAAAACGCTCTACTAAGAAAAAAAATACGCATACTTATAAACCTTCTGAAGACTTAATTATCAATTTATCTTCAAGTAACCCAACATCTTATGAAGAAGTTGGAACTTCTCAGAAGAACTATTCAACTGGGAAAAACAGTCAGACATATCAATCTGATTTTGAGTTTCCAACAGTTAAACACCGTTCTACTCGTCTTTCAAAATTATCGTCAACCGTTAACCACTTTCTCTCACATCCAAAAGATATCGTTAATTTCAACGGTACAACTGGACCACTAGATTCTTTCTTTTATGAATTGCGTCACGGACATTACAAGCTATCTTTTGAGGAGAAAATCCATCATGGTAAAGCTAGTGCTAAAAAAGTAAGAAACAAAAATGGTCAACTTTTGATTTTGTTAGAATTTGAACAAAAATGTCAACTTGATGATGCCTATTTTGAGAAACCTGCAGTGTTTATCAATGCGGATGTTTTAAAAGAAAATATCCAGCAACATCAAAAATTATTAAAACATTGTCAATCTGGTGAGCCCTTCCATCTCTATATTTGGGGAAAATTTTTCGTCACTTCAAATTTAAAAATCCGTCTCTTAAAAGGAGAGACCCCCGACAGTAATCTTTTAAATAAATTCTATTTAAAAGATTGGTCCGAATAATAGGCCTCTCTTAATTTTTTAAAGTAGCTTTCCCAAATCTCGTAATCATCATTAAATATAAATCTCTTATGATACGGTGTTCCAAGAGAAACCATAATGAAATCATCCACGGACATCCCTAAGAATCCTTCTAACTCTTCAGCTACAGATACTAATGAATCTGCATGGACAATCCATGCTTTTTCTTGATTCAAAATAAGGAAGTTCTTTTCCTCTCCTGGGGTGATAAAATCATCTGGATAGCCTTTTCCAATTATTTCTGTCGCTTTATAAGGGGGGACTTTACCGAAGTTTGCGAAGTATTTTGCATCTAATTCTATTATTCCCATTATTGCTCCGTTCTAATTCTTCTTTCTAATTCACTTTCAATCTGCTCAAAGTCTTGCTTGATTTGTTTTATGTATACTTTATCTGAGCTTGCTTTATCTACTGACACCTCAGACAATCTAAACTTAAACTTTTGCATAGATAAATCAAACAAATTTACTGCTACTTCTTTACTTGCAATACCTTTTATAATAGTTCCAAAAGCAGTTTTTAACAGCCTTATTTCAAATTCTTTAGCTAGATTATCAACTTCTAACTCTGTATTTTTTGTTGATAACACTCTGTTTTTTCTTTTAAGGATATCAAAGGCTCTTTCTCGTTCAATTTCACTTGACTCTCTCTTAGCCAACTCTAAAATCACATAGCCATCTTTTAAACCGGTAAAGTCCGATAAAACATAGGTTATTTTTCTAACTATGCATCGATCCGTATATCCTTGTTTTGGATCATATTCTCTCAATAATAATTCATCGCCAACCTTAAAATCTCTATCGTTATAGCGACATTCAAAATTTTTGATACCACTTTTTACCGCTTCAAAATACTGAGGATAACATTTCAGCATATGTTGTCTCATTTGTTTTTCTCCCATTTTTAAATCCTCCTAAAGAGCATCCATCTTCTCTGGAGCGAGTTCCAACGTTAACCATAAAGCTTCATTTTCTGAAATATGACTTAGATGTCCCCCTTCATCGTTAAAACGGTGCAAGGTATAGGTACCATCAGGAAGTTTACCTAAGACAACCATTCCCTCAGTTATTTCCGCACGCCATAATTCATCGTCAGATAGAAAAGCTGTTTCTGCCCACCTACTAATCTTCTTTTTTTGAGTCATTGAAGGCCTCCTTAATCTTTGCTTGGTTTGGTCCAATATGTCCGTTCTCATCCTTATGTGCATACTGGTAAACTTTTGCAAAATTATCCCTGACAACAATGATTGAAAAAGCCTTTTCAATACTGTATTTTTCAACTATTTTTTTACCAGATTTTGAGTCCACATCAACAAAGAATGTTGTAATAGGGCTCTTTTTCTTTGCCTTTAAAATAGATGTTTTACTACTTTCACAATATGGGCAGCCTTTCTTGTAACACACAATATTGTAGTTTTTTGACATAAGCACATTCAAATAATCATCTTGTGTCAGCTGATAATCATAATTTTGGCCCAGTTTCAAATAACTCACAAAGCCTAGGATAACCAGCAAGACTCCTATTCCAAAAACAAATATTTTACGTCTCATTTTTTCACTCCTCAATAAAATCAAAAATACTACTCTGAACAAAATGAATTTCTGATTGCTTCTTCACTTCTTCAGTCATCAACTTACACGTCGACATCAACCTACTAAACATCAAAGGATCAAATGAAGGATAAATTTGAACAATTGGCAGAAAAGGAATATGCTCTTCTTTTTCTGTTTTCAAAAACTCCTGGACTTCCTTATCATTTTTTATCAAACCATCTATCCTAATTAATGCAGGAAGTGTTGTTATAACTGAGTTATTCTGATAAAACGTTAAACACACGTCTCCTGCTAGTACTAAGTCAAAATCAGGATGATCAGAATCAATTTTAAAATAGTTAACCTCAGGTTCCTGGCCAAGCCCAGTTAAGTAAAACCCTCTAATAATATAATATTGTTTTCCCATATTCTTCTTCTCCTAGCTCACTTGATGAAAACGATAAGGTGCTGCATAGTATGGTGGATAATTTGTATACTTCTTTGTTTTAGAAACTGGCATAACCAAGTGACAATGGCGTTGCAAATATTGACAGGCTAGTCCTTGACTCTCAAATACAATTAAATGGCCATTTTCATCACTTAGGTAATCTCCTGTTTCAAAGCTAAAAATAATATATTTCATTTTCAAAACTCCTTTTGTTATTAAAATATTTAGTAGTACAATACTAAGAACCTAGTCTAGTATCATAGATATAATGTAATGGCAGTTGACGGGTTTTAATTTTATCCAACATCGCTCTCAAATAATGACAATTGTTTCCTTTGTTTAATTTCATTCTTCATCCTTTCTATTACTTTATAGATATAAGACTTAGGCTCTTCAAAAAAAGTGGCCATATTACTAAAAAACTGTTCTTGACGCTTTTTTCTTACCTGCATAATTGAGATAAATATTGCTTTTACGGAAGCTAATCTTATGCCTCCTTTTCTCCCACTTTTTGTCGTTAAGAAAATCTTTTGTTCTGTCTTAAGTGCTTTTAAAACTCGATCTAGCGATCTCTCAGGGATCGATAATTGCTCTCTAAGAGCCTTTTTTGTCGTCTGAAGAAAAGGATCAGCATCATGATCAAAACCTTCAAGATAGGCCATAATATCAGCTTTCCATTCATGGTGGTGACTATTTTGTCGTACTGACCTTGGTTTTTTGAATTTAGTCCAACCTTGTCTAATAAACAAATCATTGCTAGTAAGGTTTTTATCTACCCATGCTTTACATAATAGTTTTATATATTCTCTACTAGCTGCTTCATATTTTTCTGAATAAGCACTTTGGATTATCTTTTGAAACTCTTGATTTGATAATGGCTCATCTAAATGATTATTAAAATCACTCAGTGCATCCTCACAGCCTATCTGACTAACCCCTGATGAATAATTGGCCAAAGCCAAAGTGAAAAGAATACTATTTCTTCCCATCAATGCTTTAGCCCCTTTTATGTTTGATTCATTCATCAATAGTTTATACCAGGGCTCATCAATTTGTTTTTTTCCTTGAGTACCTGCAATGATTGAAAGGTTAGCTTTTTTATTGGGATAATTACCTTGTCTGCTTGACCAATCAATCCAGTCTGAAAATGAATAACAATAGGACTCTTCAAAAAACTCAATATTATCAGTTCTCGGAATTCTAGCAATTCCAAAGTGGTTGCATCCCATATCGACAGGTAATAATTGTTCTTTAAAATACTTTCTCAAGTTATCTGAAATAAGTTTTGCCGTTGAAATAGCTTTAAACTGTGTGTGAGATGAGACATATACTGCCGTTTCAAGTACAAAGTATGCCTGGTAGCCTTTATCTGTTCTTAAAATCATCGTTGGCATAAAGCCTAAATCAATTGAGGCAGTTAAAATGTCTCCCGAATTAATGTTTTCGCCTTCAGGCGGATTATCAAAGTCGACGTAGAAACAATTAATCTGACGAAGGTTTTTCTCAGCATGACCTCGAGTATATAAACGTCGAGCATCACTATAGGTCCCGTATCGATAAACATTAGGTGTCCAGTGAGTAAACTGAGTGTCGTTCTCTTTCAGTGCTTCAACTGAAGTAATAACAACACCTTTAGCACTGATCATATTTTCTTTTGATCGATAGGCGAAAATAGAACCTTTATTTCCTTCCTCTTGATAATCAAGAGGTTTAAGATGACTATTTTTAAATTTATATTCTCGTAGTCCATCTTTTATAACTAGACTAAAAATTTTATTTAGATTCATATTTTCTTTCTTCATTTATAGCTTCAATCCCGAATTTTTTGGTAAATAATCCTTAGAATCATAGTAACCATTCTTTAAGTCATCTTTGAATAATACAACTATCTTATGGCTTGAAATATGATCCCTTCTGTTCCACTGATTTCTTAAACGCTTCACAGATAGTGATACACGTTTTTCAATTTCAGGAAATTTAAAGCCAAGCTTCAAATAGGTATGTACGATTTCATTGAGATACTCTTTATTTTCTGCTCTTCTTGCTCTGGAGCTAATAATGATCTCCTCTTCTACTTCTTCCCTCAAACTTTTTTGATACTCAATAAATAAGCTACGCATTTCCTCAATTTTATTCTGCCAATGCAGTGAATAGGGTTGGTCAGAATATTTGTTTTTCAAGTGCCTAACAGGCTCTTTAAATTTCATCTGATAGATATCAAACTCTCCAAGATCTGTTAGAGGATCAATAAATCCCATTGGTTCACTATTAATCAATTGTTCATATAAATTATTTTTCTTCATAGCTAATACCATTTTTGAAAAGAAATGAAATTAAATAGTTTCAAACAATGTTAATTGTTCATTAACGATTTCATCAACTGGAGTACAATCATGTCTGATTACTTGAAAAATTTCAAGGGTATCGATGTCCAATACAATTTCAATATTTTCCATGTTCACTTTACCTTTCTAAGTTTTTAAGCGAACAAAAAGAGAACAGATTTCTCTGTTCTCCTTAATGTACTTTTCTATTCTAAAAACTCTTACCACTTACTTTTAAACGTTATTCATATAGTAGAAAGTTCAAAATAGTTTCATTTTTAATCCATTCTGCCCCTTTTTTGCACCCTTTTTATTTTCCATTATAACCGACCAATCACAAAAAGCATGTAAAAATTGGAATGCTAAAAATAGAGAACATCGTAATTATTTAACTAAGAGGTCTAGTGCCCGAAGTTTTATTAACAATAATGCTACACATGAAGACTTATTAGAATTAAAACAATTGATAGAAAATAGACTTTAAAAACAGAAAAAAACCACCCTCAATCAAGAGAGCGATTTTCTTTTATTTCATTTTATCCTTTATGCTATCAATAGCACCTTCTACGATTTCTTTAGCATCGTCAACTAACTCTTTACCTTTTCCAATAACTTTACCAGCTGTTCCTTCAGCTTCTAATTCTTTATCGCCAGTTAATTTGCCAACGCCTTCTTTGACACTACCTTTTAATTGATCTGCTTTTGCTTCAAATTTTTCTTCTGACATCTTGATGACCTCCTGTTTTTTATTTATGATAGCACATATATATACCTAATGCAAATAAAAATGACCGCTCGGGTATTATCCCAAGCGGTGATTTTTTATCTACGTAAGCCATCAATTAATTTATTGACAGTTGCATCATCTAATGTTGATGCTTGTTTTTTGCCTTGAAATGCGTCGAATGTTTTTGTTGACACCTGAATGTGTTTAACGCCTGCATTCCAAAAAGCAATAGGATCCTTTGCTTCTAGTATCGTTGTACATGAATCCTGTATTTTTTTATTTCTCATAGTTATTTCCTCACTTTATTTATAATACAATAGATTTGCTATTTTTTCAAAGTCCGTTTAAATGGAAAATATTGAAAAAGTCTATTTTAACGGACAATAAAAAATACCCCCACAATTAAGTGAGGGGTTTTATAATAGTTTAAATTAACTTTATTTATTTCTAATATTCATATATAATATACATTAACATTAAGTCCGATGGATTTCATGCTCTAGAGCTAACTAGTTAAATAGCAAAAAAATAAAAAAGGAGGGTACTGAATGGTCGAATACCTTCTTACGCTTTTAGGACAGTTTATAGTTGCTGTTTTAGCAGGCGTAGTGCTATCTCATTTAAAAAAATGAAATAACGCTAAATAATCTAGTTTGAGTTAGGTCTGCAAGCCTAACTCCTTTTTTATATACAAAAAAAGCGTAATCTGCAAATTACGCTTTTAAAAGTAGGATACTGAATCCTTCATAAAATAATCTAGTTTTTTCTGTCTAAATAAGACAGACGGAAGTCATACAAACAACGGAGAAATAAACAATAGTAACAGTTTTTTTATCGTTATTTGTATCTTTATCTTATGTTATTATTTACTTTTTGTCAAGAGTTTTTTGTTTTTTTATAATTTTACTGAACCACTCTTTATCCTCCTATACTAAAAAAAGCCCCACAATTAAGCGGGGTTTTATTAATTAAAATTTTAAATCAAAAAGTGTTAAGCATCTAAACATATCCGCTGGTCCACCTTTAAATTCTTCTATTTTCTTAGTTTTTAATAACCAGTTGCGTTCATCTGATGTACCAACATAACGAATTTTTGCTCGTGATGGAATGATTAGGAATGTCGCTCCTTTTCCAAATTTTTTAAAGTCGTTATTGACTGAACCTAAATCACTATTTGCTGTAAATACAAACATATCTTCATCCTCCGTATAATCTTCAATTTTTACTGTTGTTTTTGGTGCTGTATGCACATTATCATCAATTAAAACTACATTTTTATCAAGTCCACCACTAATGCCAGTTGATGTGAATTGCCACCATCTTATCCCGTCAAGAGCTGGAAAAATTGACCAAACAGGATCTGGGGTGACATTATAGCTTGGATATGCAGCCATCCATAAACTATCTGGATATTTAGTTAGTATTTGTTGATAAGCTACGTTAGCTAGTGTGTAAGGCTTATAAGAATAGTAAATAGGTTGATAGCCATAAGATTTACACGTATCCATAAAAGCTATAATAGCATTTGTATTAGCTTGCATGTTAGCACTGGCACTATCTTCATAATCACATACAATGTAGTTAACTTTTTTATTTCCAACATTGTTAAGGCAATGTGTAGCTTCTGCGATTGCTTGATTTACATTACCGCCAAAACGTGCGAAGTGATAATACCCAATAGGATTTGAAGTGCTAGCTTGGGCATCTTTATATGGTGATACCCAGCCAGTTCCCTCTGTTACTTTGATAATTGTGTTTGATGTTCCCGAAGCTTGTGTTGTATAGCCTAAATCAGCTGGTTGATAAGCTGACACATCAATAAAATATTCATTAGCTTTCAATTAATTCACCTCCACTAATTAGATGGTGCAGTTGCTAAAATGCTTTCTAATTTTGCTTGTTGTTCTGCTGATAGTTCTGTTGTTTTAACTTCTTCTTCAACTTCTACTGACTTAATTTTTTCTGCTTTTGAAGTTTTATCTAACTTGCTAACTGCAGATTCAATCAAGTCACTTAATTGTGTATCAGTTACTTTTAAATTAAGCGGGCTTTTATTAATGTAACTAGCTAGTTTTTCTAAAGCCAATTTCTTTTTATCTCCACCAGCTAAATTTGCATTTTGTTCAAGTGTTTGTACAACACGTAAAGCGTAACTTTCTAAAACTTTTATACGTTTATCTGTCGTATGTGCTTGTAATAATTTTATTCCTTGAATAATGATAGGTGCAAGCATTCCTACGATTACAGCTAAGTCAATAATGTTCTCAATAATACTATTCATTGTTTTAATTTCTCCTTCAAGTATTTCACTTCTGCTATTGAATCTCTCAATTTATTTCTTAAGTCGTCATTTTCTTTTTCCAGTCTCTCAATTTTTGCTTCGTAGTCTTCTTTCATTTCTTTCATATCGTTTTTTAAAATAGCGACATCTTGAGTCAATCTCGTTATTTCTTTTTGCATGTTATCAAATAGCAATTGATTTCCGTCAATATAAATCTTTTCAGTTCCACTTTGGACTTCTTCGTGTTTTCCTCTAAATGTCCAGAATGCACCAGCGATTGTGCCAACTCCAGTAATTAAAGCTGTGACTACTTGTCTAATGAAGTCTTTGTCCATAGTCACCCCTTAATGCTTGTCCAAAGCCAATTAAAACCATTGCAAAAGATAATAGAAAAGTTGCTGATTGTGACCCATGTAAAAAACGATAAAACAAAGATACTGCTGTTATTGCCCAAACGATATTTAGAGCCATCAATCCTAGTAAGCGAATACTTTTATTTTTTAAGATTTGACCTAATAATTTCACAGAAGCAAAAATGATTAAACACAAACCAGTAATAACTGGATCAAATAATTGACTTGGTAAACTGTGTATACGCTCTAATGACAATTTGTGAAAAATGAACGGCTGCAATAACATGATAATAGCAAAAGCATAAGAAATGATTATCATTGTTAAAGCATACCAGTCTTTAACAATATAATTCATTATTTTGCTTTTCTTATGTTGCTTCATAAGTAAGCCTTTCTAATCTTCTTTGGTTAGTTGATTAACCAATTCCATATTATCAGCACCAACAATAAGAATAATTTGTTCTTTAATTTTTGGTTTTAGAATTGCTGGGATTGGTTTCCAAGGGTAGTTATTATAAACGACATTTAAAGCAAATAACATAATCATAATTAATTTTCCTCTTTCTAGTTTATTGTGTAAGTTTTGTAAAATCTTCATCATTGATGAGACCTTTCGTATAGAGTAAGGTAAGTAAATCCAAAATCGTTTTTTGAGCAACTGCAGATTGCGTTCTTTGACTTGTCATTTGAGTTGTCATTTCTTCAATTTTTTTATTTGCTTTTTCAATAGTTGCATCAACTTCTGCGATCTTAGAACCAAATAAATTAAATTTTTCATTTTCAGCACGTTGTGGAAAATTCTCTTCATAAATTTTTTCAAGTGCTAAATTTAGTAGCTTAGTGTTACTTAAATTGATTTTTTCGGCATTTAAAAAGACGGGGAACAATGCGCCGTCTGTGTTTCCTAAAATAACTTTAGTGGAACTAGGTTGTCCCGTTTCATCAAATTCTTGTAATTTCCTTATGAATGTAAGTTTCATAGTTGTCCTTTCTAAGATGGATAAGTATCATTTGTGATATAAGTGATCGTTCCATTCCAAATTTTTGTACTTGTTAAGTTATTTGTTAATTTAACTTGTCCATTATTCAACAAGTGTAAAACTGCTGTGCCTTGAACACTAGCCCCACTATTTGCGACTATAGGAAAAGGGGTTTCAATAGCTGGTCGATATCCTAAAGGAATGGTTTCATTCATTAAACTATATTCATATGATCCAACATTTGCACCTGAACGACTAATAACAAGTGTAACCATATTTCCCTTGCGCAAAGCTTGAGCTGACAAGCCAAAAGGAAAACCAAAAGTGGTCCGTTTAGTATCAGTCATTAATATTTTAGATGCAGTTACTGCTGATGTTGCATCTATACTTGTGACAGATACATCTTTGAAACGAGGACTTGAATCTGGAGTGACAACTTTAATATCAGGCAACCATTTCCCTTTATCATCTGTCAATTGTTTTAACTGAATGAGCTTACCATCATGATAGATACCACCTTTTGCAACATCTAAGACACCAAATTCGCGTGGCTTTCCTATTCCCATACCATTTTTATCATAAGAAAATACTACCTTTTCAGACGTTACTGTTGTTTTAAAGGTTACTAATCCACCTAAACTATCAGTCAACACTCCTATAATATCCCATGAGGAATTCGCTACATAAGTTCCAGCAAGATTTGCTTGCGAGTTGGTTAAACTACTTATTGCCGACCATTGTCCAGAAGCTTGGCCGTTATCTGTTGTGTATGCTTCCTTATTATAGGGTGATACCTTAAAAGTAAGTGTCATTATGTTTTTTTGTGCGCCGTTTACTGTTAAAGGCGATATTTGGGCATTTCTAGTAACAGTTAATGTGCTTGATGTACTTCCAGTTCTTAAAACCGAATAATTTAATTGAGGTGGCTTATATTCAAGAATGGTTATCGTTTTATCAAGTGGCTTACTCTCACGACCTCTTGAATCTGTTACCGTCGCCCTAACTGTAAAAGTACCGGAAAAATTAATTAATCCAAATACGCCACCGTCTGAACTGACTGACATGTCCTTACCAACTATTTCAGCTTTAAAACTACTTATTGTTGATTTATTGACACCGCTAGCACTTCCAAGATTGGCTTTAATTTGTGAGTATATTTGTACAAAATAATTTGAATCTGTTATTAACTTAGAAACTGTTGCATTAGTTTCAGTAAGTGTAAAACTACTAATGGTCGGAATTAACGTACTCGGGACATTAACATTCATAGATGTAGAATTAGTCCCAAGCGGTGTATTTCCTGCATATGTATCAACATATATCGTAACAATACCACTTATCGAATTAGGCAAGTCATTCGCAAAGCTTAGAGGCACTTGCCAATTTGTAGATGTCGTAACATTTTGAGCAATTACTCCTGTTTTGCCATTAAACTCGTATCTCACCGTATGAGTATAAGAGCTGTCTGACGGGGTAATCGTAATCGTAGCATTGCTTCCTAAATCGGTGGTCGGTGCTGAAACTGTTGAAGCTCTTTTTATTTGAGGTAAGTCCCCACTTAATTTAACAGTCGCACTTCCATAGTTTGAGAAACCACTATAAACAGTTAAAGAAATATCAACTTTCGCATTTCCTTGTGAATCGTGATTAATCGTATATTCTTGATACCAAAGTAAAATTTTTGAATTACTGCCTATGTTAACAGTTACATTATTGATAGCCCCACCACCATTAAGATGAATAGTAACGTTTCCTGATCCTCCTGAAATATTACCTCCATTACCCATGATTAGATTGGTCCAAACACGAATTTTTGACTGGTTTTTAACTTTATCCTGCGAGACAACCCCGTAGAGACCTTCGAGTTTTAAAAGTTTACCATAAGTGCCGTTAAAATTACTCGTTGCCATTAACTTCCTCCTACATATCTCATGACATTCATGTCTGGATTAATCACGTATTGTTCTTCACGATAACGCCCAATCTGGATAGTTTTTGAGAAGATACCATTTTCGATATGAATAATCCCTTGTGAAATATACATTACTTCATTACCAGCAGAAAACATTGAGATTCTATCATTACTAATTAACATTGATGAGTTACTGCCACTTTTACCAATACTAATACCTTTAGCTGATTGACTGATATAGGTATCGAGATAGTTGACAGTTGATTTAACATCGCCTAATTGTGTACCTAATACCTCAACACGTTGAGACCATTCAATAAGACTTTGTTCAGCCTCTTGCTTGTCATTTTCGTTTGCTCTAACATATTCATTATAAGCGAGGACAATTTGATTAAGCGTGTCAGCACTAACTTTTGCATTCAATTCAGCTTTTGCAAGTTCTGCTTGTTCTGATAAGGCGTCAAGTTGTGCCTGTGTTAATTGGTTATCTGCCTTAGTGTTAATTGTATCTGTTAATTTTTTAAGTTTTGCATCATCTAATAGCCCTGTATCACCTTTTTCGCCTTTAAATCTAGCCCAAGTGTATTTAGTTGGGTCATCAGATGAAATCGGTAAAAAATCGGAGTATTCACCACGATAAGAACGGCCATTACTTTCAGTCAAACTAAAGTCTTGCTTTCCATCTAAACTATTAGCATAAGCGACATGTAAGTAAGATGATTTACCGTCAGAACCATCAGTCATATTGGTAAACGTTATTTCACGGGTTGCGACTAGTTTATTATCGATATAAGCATCAACTGTAACAGTTAGAGGTGTCTCAGCAGTAATTGTTGAGCCATCAACTACATATGATGGACTTACTGATTTAATTTCATTGCCAACAATCCATCTCCAATCACAGCTTATTACTTTATTTCCTCTTTTTAGGGTTGGTGTGATACGAGATAATCCATTACCATTTTTAAAAGTAGTTCCATTATTTGTGGATAAATCAATAGTATATGGCAATCTATTATCAATCAGCTTTTGTATTTCTTCAGCTAGAGTTGAATCAATGCCATTTGATAATCTTAGATAGTTACTGAAAATAATACTATCTGATTGTGGATTAGAAAATGATTTAATTTGTTCTAAAATACGAGCATTTAAGACCAAACCATCTGTAAAATATCTAATATCTTGTAATCTAATAACATCCCCTAACGATAAGTCACTATAAGAATTTATAGCTAAGGCATTTACAATTGCTGTATACGTATATTGAGGATATGAGAATTGTTTCATTTGTCTAAAGCCATAGCTAGCTAAATCTTCTTCGGTTGAGTATTCCGTAACAAATTCACGTTTAGTCCATAAATCAGAACTACCTTCAGCAGTTGGATATCGTTTCGCAGCAAGTGGAGCATAAATAGCTGGATTTCCCTTACGTGTGTAAAATTCTTCTATACCGTCATTATTTTTATCACTTCGCTCTAAATTAGTTAAATCAAAATTTTCACTTTCTTCAGTTGCAGAATCTCCATCACCCTTTTTTACCGTTCTGGTCCCTTTGAAAACTCCCATTGTATATTGCTGAGTCCTATCAGAAACAACTTGAATACTATTTAAGTTTTCAGGAAACCTTAATAAAATATCATTTCTTGTTCTTCCTACTCCGTTATGACTATCATCATGGGCATGATAAAAATTGTAAATATGTTTTTCAGTTCTACCATCTGAAAAGGTTTTAAGGTCAAATTCAATTTCAGCATCAAATTGACTAACTAGAGAAAGTAATCTAGCAAGTTTTGTTTCTTCTGTGCTATCAAAAGTTAGAGTTCGTTTCCTATCAGAAATCTCATTCAATCCAATGTATGCATTAGCAAAAGATAAAAGATCCATTTTTTGACAGTATTCTTCAATAGTCATAGCTTCGGTAGCTGTATAGGGTTGAGCGAATTCATTATTTAATTCTAAATTTAAACTGTTACAATTAAAGGTCATTGTAAGGCTGTCTTCTGTCATAGTCATAACATAGAATTTAAATGTTTTTCCCTGGTAGACAAAGCTAAAGTAACAAGAATCATTAAGATACTTTACATCTGGATGTAACATCCCATTAGTTACTTTTGATACGGTAAAATCAAATGTAGAACCACCAGAACTTAAATATCTATGCCAAATATCATTTGAATAGTGTAGCATATCATAAATATCATTATTCATAGATGCTACTTTAACTCCGTTAGAATTATGTATAGCAATTTGCACTATATTATCCTCTCCTTCCACTTAAAAGATATGGTTGGAGGAGATGTTACCCAATCTGAGGTAAAGAAATGTATTTCACTCGTTCCCGTTGGTATTGAAAAGAATTCCGAACCTGGAACAAGGGGAGAAAAATCTTCTATATTGCTAATAACTATTTTTCCTTTTTCATTATCAATAATTACTTGACTTCCAGTTCCAAATCTATTTGGAATATCTCTCATGAATTCAACTTTATTCTTTTGATATAAAAATTCTTGGAAAAACATCAAAGTTGCTCGTGGCCTATTTCCTCTTGCCTCAATAATAAGATGAACCTTAGCCGACTTTCTTCCTTTTATCTCAGGACATACTCTCTCATAACGTGAACCAAACCAATAAAAGCTTAGATTTTCATCCTCTCTAACGATATCTGACCAACCTCTTGATGAGTTAAAAGGATTATGATAATCACTTTCATTAGCTTCAAATTTAAATGATTTTAATAATTTATAACTACCATCAGCATATGAACCAAAGCAATTGTAATTAACAGACATCCCATCACCTAGTTTCAATGTCTCAACACCATATAAAAATTTATCATTTTCATCAGTAACCACTACTTTCAGACCGCCTGCTTGACTCATTAAGCCAAGGACATATATCTGACGCCACCATATATAATCATGTAGTGATCCTTTGTTCCCTTCTGTATCTGCAGGAATATCCCAAGTTAAAGAACCTCTTAAATCTGAACCACCAAACGCGGTTGTCGACCTGTCAATAGTAATACTTTGTCTACCATTCCAATTTTGGATTCCTATATTACCATTGAAATTACTTTCATTCATTGATACATTAGTACCTTGATTAAAAGTAGCTTTCTCAAACCCAGCTTTAAATCCATCGTTTCCTCTAAAATCTAAAAGTCGTTCTGATTTTTGATCGGGTGTCACATCCTGTTCCCCTTTATTACCAATTTCAACAATGCTATCAGCTCCTACTAATCCAATATAACCATTCTCTGAATGATGCGTAATTGTCACTATTGGATTAGTTTCTGCTGAACCATAATTATTTAGAGTAGCTTTAAAATGATTTGGAGAAATCTGAACAATTTCTCCAAATTTACCATTTTGTTCCGTAGTGACTTCTGAATAATCATCCCTCTCTCCGTATATCTTTGGAATTTCGAATGAAATAGTACCAGAGGCTGTAAATGGCGAAGTTGAATAATCAATAATCGGAGATACTTTACTATTTTGAATAGCTTCCCAACTGATATTAGAAAAATGGCTAAAAGTTAATTTCTTAGCATTTCTAGTAGATAATAAACTGTTTATTGTATTTGAAACTTGATAGAAGTAATCTATCGTTCCAGTCATTTTAAAAGAAACTGACAATGTAGCAATATTATAATTGCTATAAAGTAACTGTTGCCCATATCTATTTATACCTTGATCTAAATAAGTATTGGAAATAGTTGAATTATTAACTGGAGGAACATCGTTAATGTAGAATCTTCCTCCTGGAATTTTATCGATTTCATCATTGATGTTTATCCCATCATATGTTAATTCAATTCCCATTAACGAATTCTCCCTTCTAATAGTGCTTGCCGTTTTGTATGAAATTCATTAGCTACTGTTTGATACGGTGCTAAACCAGTCGCAAATGATTTCCCATCTATGATATTTTGAATAACTTCTTGTTTGTCTTGGCCCACTAGTAATTGTCCTAAAATAGAAATGACTGTATCTAATTTTTTAGCTAACACAGACTCACTTTCTGAGCTTGATGTTCCTTTTATTTTTGATTTTTCTTCACCAACAAATTGACCGACTACTTCAGCAAGTAAGGTCCAAGCTCTGCCACGTTTTGCAGTATCAGTAGGAATAACATATTCAGGCATGTTACCTTCGGCTAATTCATAGACACCATGTTTAGATACTAGTCCGCCATTTGCATAACCATATGAAGCCACTCTATTAAAAGCAGCATCTGAAGTTCCATAACGATGTTTGATATAGTTAATCGCCGCTAAAAGGTTGTCATAGCCGTTTCGAATGTTATTATGTCCTGATAATTTGTAAGCTTCAAAAGTTGGCCCTATGGTCTGCATTAAACCTATTGATGGATGTCCTGCCATGGCATTACTATCCCAATTGTTTTGAGCATTTGGATCTCCATTTGACTCCCGTTGAATAGTAGCTAAAATTTTAGAAATTCTAAAATCAGTTGGCTCTATTCCATTAGCTTTTAAAGCTTTAATAACCGTATTTCGCCATCTTGCCGCACCTGTACCCTGAATATTACTTTCTTCACCGCCAGCTGGATTTAATAATGGTCCTAAATTTTTCTTAATCCAATCGAACATACCACCAACTTGACCTTTAATTAATTTTTGAAGTGGTGAATTTTTATCCTTTAATGGCTTACTATCTTCACTATTCCCAGCTCTAACGCCAAAATCAAGGAATGTCGCGGCATGAGAAACTGGTCTTCTACTATATTGATGATATAACCCATTATTATTAAAGTTATATTCTTCTCCATCGTATGTATTACCATGTACAGCTGTAACAAAGTCAACGTGATTACTAGATGTCGGACTACCAGTATATACTGCTACTGTTCCTGGCTTAGGAGTACTTAAATGTGGAACTCTAGCATTTACCCACTGGTTACCATTACCAAGATGGCTAAATAAGGCAGGATTAACGCCTAAATTTGCTAAGCGACTGGCTACAAACGAAACACATTCTCTGAAATAATAGCCCCACGGATCAGCACCAGCATCCTTTGCCATATTTTTAAATCTGTAATCATCTCCAACTGCTCCCATCGCAACTGTTCCTTCATCAGTGGCAGATTGTGCCATAGACCAAAGTTCTTTCCACCAATTTTTAGATTCTTTAATTGGAGTTTTAAAGAGTGCATTTCCAAGTGGATTAAATACCGCTGCTAATTTATTAGCATTTGGATTAAACTTTTTAGATAATGTTCCTACAGGGTCCTTAACTGCATCGCCAATAAATGACAGCATTTTAGTAAATTTTTCAGCTGTATCTTTAATACCATCCCAAACATTTCCAGCTACTGATGTCGTGCTATCCCATAATCTAGACCAAAATCCTGTCCCTTTTGCAAATGGGATAGATTGCATGGAAGCCAACATTTTCAATTCAGTAGCATTTAACACTTCAGTACCTGGCATCAATATTCGATTGATATTACGACCATTTAATACTTCTAACTGTCCGTTAGGATGTATTAAGGCTTCTCTATTGTCCGTTTCAGGACTATCATTACCATCATTTAATAATGCCAAAGTAGGCCTAGTAATAGGGCGTCTAATGGAATCTGTAAATCCAGTACCACTAGCAAACTTAACTTTTGGGATATGCTTAATTGCATTATTAGACCCGCCAAAATCAGAAATCAAACTATTAATACCATCAATTCCAGCATTAGGAATTTTAATCACAGCATTAATACCATCTCCAGCTAGTCTCTTCAATCCAGACCAAAGTTCAGAGAAACCTTTTTTAATTTTATTCCAAGTATCCTGAAATTTATTACCTATTTTGTCAAGATTTTCAAATAGTAATCCTTTAATGTCCTTACCAAATTTCTTTTTAGTAAGCTCATTCATATCATCCCATCTATCAGATAAATAATCTCTTAAGCTTTTCCATGACTTATTCCATTTGTTATGAATATCCTCTTGCTTCTTTCTAATTTCTTTAGCAAGTTTATCAGTACTTTTCTTAGTATTATTATTGATCTTATTCCAAGTTTTTGAGGCAGATTTTTTCACATCAGTCCAATGCTTACTCCAATCTTTACCTATTTGTTTTGTTTTCTTGGAAATACCATTTTTCATATCTCCAACGAAACCAACAATATTTTTAATAAACTTACGGAATTTAGGACTTTGTTTATACATTAATGCAAATCCTAAAACAACTGGATTAGTAAAGATTAGAATTTTACCGATAGTTGTCATGACTTTTTTAATGATTTTTCCAACATTCACGAAGAACCCGACGACTTTCTTAGCCCCATTTTTGATAGCTTTAATGAAGTTCTTCCAGCCTTTAGATAAGCCACTAAACTTATTTTTAAGCCATTTAATAGCAACGCCGATACCATTTTTGACAGATTTTGCGATCCCATCTACAAACTTCTTGAATTTCTTATTATGCTTATAAAGCATCACGAAACCTGCGATAAGCGCTGCAATTGCTACTACAGTAGCTCCGATTGGGTTAGCAGACATTGCTGCATTCAATGCCCATTGTACTCCCATTGCAACTTTTTGAGCTGCTGCAGCTGCTTTTTGTGCAACAGTCATAGCCAACGTAGATTTTTTCATAAAGTTGATGGCTTGAGCAACTTTCATTACCCCTGAAGCCACTTTAGAACCAACGAAGTACATCGCAAACAAAGAACCAACTGTTTTAATAGCTGTTTTATGTTGAGCAATGCTACCCAATGCCTTGGATAGTGATGTGACTGGGACTTTAGCTTTTTTCCCGTTCCCGGCCATCGTTCCTAACGCACCAGCAACACCTTTAATCATGGCTACTGCTGTTTCCCAAACACCTCCAGCAAAGTCTTTGCCAATGCTGAAAAGTGCAATTAGACTATCTTTTGCTTCCTTGAAAAAAGCTACAATTTTAGGTGCGTTTTTAGCAATGCTCTTGCTTAGTTTATCGACAAGTTTATTAAGACTGTCCATGAAGCCGTTAAGCTTATCTGTACCATTTCCGAGGTTAAACACCTTAGAAAAGGCATCCATGATAGTACCCAGACCCTTGGAAACGTGCTCTCCAAGCTCTTTGAATTTGCCTTCAGTGTTAGGATCAGCAACCCAGTTCCCAATCTGTTGTAAGAACGGATTCTTCATTTTATCGATTGGCCCACGGAAAGCAGCAACTACCGCTGGCATACGAGACTGAATAGTTCTTTCAAGGCCACCAATGGTAGTTGAGAAGTTAGCAGTGGCATCCTTGTACTTGTCTTGCAACTCAAACAAGGCTTTCTGTGCCATTTCAGCGGTAATCTTACCATCGCTTTGCAATTTGGCATATTGCTCTTGGGTTATGTTAGCAATGCCCAACTCTTGCCCAGCAACTTCTTTCAACTGATTCTTCATTTCAGGGAAGACGTTGATAATGGACATCATATCTTGTCCTTGAACTTTACCATTAGCAATCATTTGAGCCCACTGAGTACTAAAATTTTCAACTGCAGCATCTGTTTGCCCAAACGCATCTTGGAGTGTCAAAATGGCTTGTGTTTGTTGCTTTGTAAGTTCAACATTATGAGTAACAGCATAAAATTTTTGATTCATGCCATCAACCATTTCAGTAGAATTAGCTGCTGCTTGTGCCATTTGGTTTGTAATATCAACCATCTTTTGGCCTTCTTTAACATTCCCAGTTAAGGTAAGCCATGTAGCGTTCATTGTTTGTTGATATTTAACATATTCACTACTTGAGCTTATCAAGTCATCAATTTTTCCTCTTATACTACCTAAAATGTTTTGAAAACCATTACTAATAATATTTGCTGCAAAAGTAGCACTGAAAATGCCTTTTAAACGTGAGGTCTTATGTTCAGTTTCATCGACTTTATTATTAAGCTTTGTAAAACTGTTTTTAAGTTGTCCCACTAAACTTGAAGACTTATGACTCTCTTTAATTTCAGCATTTAGCTTGTCCATGCTTGACTTAGCTTTTGCAATACTTGTTGCTGTTTCATCTAACCGTTTCTTTTGTAGCTTATACTCATTGCTAGTATTACCTGAATTTTTAGCAACCTTTTTAAGCATATTTTCTTGAACTTCATATTGCTTATTCAAGTTATTAATAGAACTTTTTAAAAGTTTCAGTTTTTCTTGCTTAGCTTCCGATTGCTTTCCTTCAGCTTTTAAACGATTTATATAAGTTTCAGATAAATCTACCTGTTGCTTATATTCTTTTTGCAAGTCACCAAGACCAGATTTATAATAATCCATGCTTGACTTAGCTTTTTGTTGCTGTACTTCCAAAGAAGATAGTTTAGTTGTAGCTTGGTCGATTTGTTGCTGATATTTTAAATATTGTTCAGCTGTTTCAACTGTATTTCCTTTTAGTTCAGATTGCTCTTTTCTAAGTTTTTCAATTTTTTCCTGTTGATGTTGAATAGCGTTTCCTAAACCATCATATTTAGCTTGGGCAGCACCTAGATAGTCACCAGTAGTACGTAACTGACTTTCCTGAGCTTTCCAGGCACTTGTTGCACTATTAACTAATTGAGTAATCCGTTTAAGGGAATCAGATGCCTGTATCGTATTAAGAGCTATTTCAGTTGACATCGTAGCATTTACTTTCACCATAATAATTTCCTCCTTTCCTTGAAATTACAGAAGAGACATTGGATCGCTTTCTCTTTCGTCCACTTCCTTAGCTTTTAATATTGTCAACAGTTCATAATAATCTGTATTATTATATTCATCTAATGTCCAACCAAAATTAATCAAAGATTGCTTAGCAATAATTTTTAGATCCTCAATTCTATTTTCAATATCAAAAATTTGCTCGCCTATGCTTCTTTTACTTCTTTTTTTGGGTCATCAATACCTGATGCCTCTTCTAATTGCTTATCTGTTAAACCATACATATAACCAACAAGTTTTTCTGAAATTTCTTGTGTTCTTGAATAATCAATATCAAGTAACTTTTCATATGCTTTATCATCTAAATTTAAAATTGATCTGATAAAACTAAGCATTTCATTTAAAACATGATAACTAGCATCAGCTTGTGCAATAGTATCTTCTTCATCAATACCATCACTTGCTTTTAAAACAGCTAATTGATATTTATGCATTCTCATGACATTACGATTACTTGTCAATACTTGAAAGGGTTTCTTATCTATTTCAGGAATTTTAATTGTTTTGATTTCCACTATTCATTCTCCTTATACTAAATATAAAAATAAAAAGGCCACATTAAATGCGACCAAAAAGTTATTGAGCTTGATTTGCAGTTGCTGCATAACCACCAAATACTTCTTTAAGCATACTTGATTTATCAAAAGAATTAGCCCCTGAAAAGTATTTCTTAATAGGTTCTCCACCAAAGGAAATTGATGATAATGCATTGTAGGTAATATTATCATCTTGACGAGTTTGAGCAGTATCTGTATCAGTACCTACATTTTGTGTTGACTCTTGCATAATACCATTCGCAAAACCAAAATAAACAGAATTCTTACGATCTAATGTCTCTGACTCTACAAGCATTGCAACATGTGGCTTGTCTTTAGTCAATACGTATCCGCCTTTTTTATCAGAACTAAAGCCTAATAATTTTTGCTTGATTTCAAAATCAAGGTTATTAAAATCAAGAGCTACAGCAGGAGAACCTGGTGCAACTATAACATCTTGAACAACATTATTTCCTGATATTTTTGTAGCTGTTCCTTCCAAATTTGAAATATTTGCTGTTTTAGTACCTAACATTGTACTATCAACTTCAATAATTCCACCAGTGGATAAACCTTCTTCTCCTTTAAGTAATTTCTGTGTTTTAGGGTCAACTAATGCTAGTGTAACCATTTTTAGACCAACAATTGCCATATTTTTCTCCTTTAAATTATTTTTTTATATGCAACATAAAAGACCGCCGTCATCTGTAATGTATCGGGGTCTATTGAGTGTTCTCTTATATCTGTGATGTTATAGTGTTCCGAAACAAGAAATTTCATCAGTTTTGTCTCAAAGTCTTCTAAATCAAAATTAATATTCAATTTATAAAAAATCTGAACTTCAATTTGATAATTTTTTCCAAAAAAAGTATCATTTCCAAATAAATCAATAGAGGTGTCCGCTTCTCTTAGCAACATTACTGTCTTATCTGTATTTTCTTGAATTTCTTTTGGTAAGTTGTTTACATAAACTTCGCTTATTTCACTAAATTCTTTACCTAAAAGTAAATTCTTCAATGCTATTGTTGCTAACATTATTCAGCACCTTTCTTTCTCAAAATTTTTTCATATTCTTCTTTTTCAGCTAAAACTACCTTTTTTTGGACCGATTTATCATTTTGAACATTTGTAACAAAATGATCAGCTGTATATTTTTTAGTACCATCGTTTAATCTTCTTGCATTTTGAGCATGGTATTTATTTTCCCAACCAACAGTTGATTTCCCATTTTTAGTACCATCCACACTTGTTTTCTGGATAGCCAGACTATCAGCCATATGGCCGTAAATCGGATCTTTATGACTTGAATAGTGCTTTTCTTTAGTCACTTTTGCAAGCTCATTTTTAAAAACTTCAGCTCCAGCCTTTGTGATTTTAGATTGTTCAGTAATAGATAAACTACTAAAATTTGATACTGATTCAAGCCATTCTTTTAAGGCTTCATCTAAACCAACCATTAGCTATGGCCTACTTTCTTCGATCTTTTCAAAGTTAAAAAGTCGTATTTATTAAAACCAAAATTCTCATTTGGACTAATCTTAATAATATCGTATAATGTCCCGTTTAAATCAACAACTTGCCCTTCTATGACTTTTACATTATGTCTAATTACAATTACTCTTGTTTCAATCTCACCAGCTGAAATGGCTAGATATTCCTGATTTAAAGTTCGTGTATGTGGTTTATAGTGTAGAGTAAACTGCTTTAAGAAACTTGGCATGCTAATTCCTGTGTAAGGATTAGTTGATGATTCATAAGAACCAAAGTCTGCCTTTAGTCTGAAATCTGTTGGAGAATATCTCTTTGTCATTAATTAATCTCCCCTTCACTATATATAGAATACAATCCTCGTAATTGACCAATAATACTGTTTACAGTCAGATCAATAGGATAAGTAGTTGTATCTGACAAAGCAATCCTATAGGTATAGTATGTGCTTGCTAAGGATAGTACAGCCGTATCATAAAGGTAAGTCACATTTTCTTTACTATAAAACTTATCATCCCCTCCAACAGCATTTTTTATAAAAATTTCTGCAGATTTAATATAGTTTGGGATTAGCTCAATATCATCACTTTCATCCAAATTTAAAGTCAATATGACATCATCCTTTTCAACGGTCATTATTTACCCCCCTTTTTTTATCCAGCTGTAGTTGCTTTTACGTTACCTTCTTGATCTGCTACAGCTTTAAATGATGCAGCAACTAAAGCATCTTTATCTACTACTTGAACATCAAAGCGATCAATAACACGAAGTTTTGTTTGATTACGATAGAAAGCATTACCAGCTTCAGTAGAAGTTGCAAGTGACATATTTTGACGATCGAATAAAGTTGCATAAGCTTTTGTATCACCAAAGTATAATGGATGAGTGCTAGTTGCTGTATCTGGTAATTGTACATCATTAATTTCTTTAATAATTTTACCTTCCATTAAGTATGTATCTGGACGTGTAACATCTTTTTGAAGTAAATAATCACCATTAGCATTTTTTACTTTTGCAAGAATTCTAATTCCTGAAGTATTTGTAATCCACATTCCATTTGGTCGAAGCGCTGGATCAAGACTATAAAAAACATCTTTAATATCATCAAATTTTGTCACATTTGGCTTTCTTGGAGTTTTTCCAAAAGATGCTAAAATAGCTGTATTACGAGTGACAACTACCTTTTTAGCAATTTCATTAGTTAACCAGGCTAAAATGTTTTCAGCAGAGTCAGACAATAGATTATTTGTCACTGTTAAGATACCCGCGTAGTCAGCAATAAGATATTTAACAATATGAAGTTTAGGACCTTCTAATTCTGTAATATCTGTGTCTTCATCATTTAGTTTAACAAGAGGTGTAATTGTTGTAATAGAATTAATATTACGAGAACCTTCTTTGACTGATGTATTTTCAACAGTTACTAAGCTTTGAAGATTTTCAAACTGACGTGTCAATTCCATAATAGCAGTACGGATATCTTTAGGAATTGTAAGTCCTCCATTTCCTTCTGTATCATCTGCTTCACCTGATGATACAAGATGTGGTGTTGCTGGACTTGAAGCATTTGAAAAAGGTTTCCCTTTAATCATATTTTTAAAATTAGAAATAAAGGTATTTTTTAAAGTTGTTTCTTCTTCTGTTAGAGTTGGTTTTTCTTTCATTTCTACAACTTCTGAAGCTCGAGCCTCTACATATTGCTCCTTAAACATATCACGACGAGTTTTTGCTGTATCACGCGCATTTTTAATTTCTTGCAATTCTTCAGCAGATACAGAATCGTCTAGAAGAGCTGCATTCAACTTTTCATTCATATTTTCTACTTTATCTCCTTCAGCAATCCAAAGGTCATGTAGTTCATTTGATGTTTTCATATTAATCCTCTCTTATTTTTCAAGTAAAATAGCCAGTTTACGATCTCTTAATGAGTTAGTAGGCTGGCTTGAATGTTTATTTAATTTATCTTTTGCGATTATATTTTTAAATTTATTAAGTGCTGCTTTAGTTGGTAAAACATGCGTAGTATTCTCAAAAGTATGAGTACTATCTTTCTCATCTAGAAACATAATTTCATCTATAAAGCCTTTATCTAATGCATTCTTAGCATTTAACCATGTTTCTTGAGACATTAAATGTAATAGATCTGTTTGTGCCATTCCAGTTTTCATTTCATATGCACTAGCAATTGATTCATCAATACTATTTAAAATCATTGATTCATGTTCAAAATTATCACTATTCCCAGCGGAAATAGTTGAAGCTTTATGAATCATGATATGGGCAGTAGGACTCATTCTAACCGTATTACCAGCCATAGAAATAACACTAGCTGCTGAAGCTGCTAAACCTTGAATATTAACAACAATATTTTTCTTAGAGCTTTTCAGCATTGTATAGATTTCACTAGCAGCAAACACATCTCCGCCATTTGACGCTACATCTAATATGATTTCATCATCTTCATCATTTTCAATTGCTTGCTGAATCTTTTTAGGATAAGTACTAGACATCCCAAACCAATCATAAAATTCACCAACATCATTTGAGACAATATCACCTTTCACATCAATCTTTCCCATTATCATCACCTCCTTTCATAAACTTATTATGATTATTATCATTTCTGCCTTGTGGTAATTCTTTTGGAACAATTTCTGCTTGTTGTAGCATGTATAGACCTTGATTTTGCGCAACAACACCATTCTTAACAAGTTCATTAACTCGCTTTATGTAATTTGAACCTGTAGGATCTACAGCTGGAAATAAATCAGTATCAATATCACAATTTAATTTATGTAACAATTCGCTGATAACTGGCCGTAAGTACCTTGCGACAGCCTTAGCATAAATATTAGAACTCATTTCAAGTGATGATTGTTGATCTCCTTGTCCTCCTACTACATTCTCTGGAATACCATAGACTTTTGCAAATTGTCCTGTGGTCCAATCTGCTTGATTAAGTAGCTGTGCCACGTTAGATTTAATTTCTAAAGGTTTAAAGTCCTCTAAATCATCTAAAACTAGAGGGCCACCATTCATTTGCTTCATGGCTTGTCTAGCACGTGATTGTTTAGTTCTAAAATCTAATAGTCCTCCACCCTTTATTTTCAAGATACCATTTGCATTTAATGCATTTTTTAGTGAATTTAGTGTTAGGTGATCACTTGCCTTTTGAATATTAAGCTCACGACTTAGTGACATCAGCGGACTAACGCTAGATTTACCACCATCAACAGAAAGTAATCGGAAATGTAATACATCATTTTGTGGGACATGAATCTTTGGCTTTGTTTTTGGATTATCAAACGAAATATTGTAATAAAGCCCATTTTCATAATCTAGTGGATTAAATGATATTTGTGATGGTCGTAAATATTCCCATTTAATGTCTCGACCATTGTTATTTCTCCATCGATAGGCAAAGGCTTCTCCACCTAATAATAGCTGTGCAAATATTGACTGATAGAAACCAAATTGATTTGCCGTATTAGTAGGATTATCAATAATTCCTTGAAATTGCTTTTTCGATGCAGTTAACTTAACTGTTGCTAAATCATTTGATAACTGATTAATAATCGAAAATAAATCAGAGTTTTTTAAAGCTGCACTAGCAGACACCCACTCATTCCCACTAAGATTAGGCTTTAGAAAGTTATAGTCATCTATATTAAAGAATTCTCCATCTAATTTTGGTGGATCTTCAGTTATTTGATTTATAAAACTAAAAACTGGCACACTATTTCCCCCTTCTATTCAGGCAATTTATTAATATTTTTCCCAGATAATAATTCACTAATTAAACCAGCTAAAATAAAAGTAATTGTCATACTAATACCAAATGCAATATGCTGTTGATAATATGTGGTTAAATTAACTGTAACTGCTGCCAAAACAAACATAATAATGTCAAAAATTGCCCAAATTACTTTAAAAAATTTTACAATCATATCTTTTATACCTCTAATATTCATCTAGCATGCCACTATCAGGATTTTGTAGCCAGTTTAAAACAGCTTCCTGTGACATATGTTCTACTTTCCATGTGGGATTATTCGTAATTGCATAGTCTTCAAATGCATACATCCCATCGTAAAAACCATCTATAAGCGCATCTACTACATCAATTTTATACGTTGACTTCATTTTATCTACTTGAATACCGATGTTGTCCTCTTTGATAACGGCATTTATCAAGGCTTTACGCATGATTTCGTCATCAAGGCGTGTAATATTGCCTTCGATAAATAGCGTTTGAAGGAATTTAGTAGGGTCTTTTAATTCACTGGTACGCTGTCTAATTGGCATCAAAGGGAAACTTGTATTAGATTCTAACGCTTTGATTATTTTAGATACCCCCATAGCGTCATAACCAAAAAAGACAACGTCAAGTGCATTGTCTTCAACATAATCTAAAAACCAGCTATAAACTTCCTCGGGATTGATAAGCCCCTGCGGATGGCTTGTGATGGTACAGTAACCTTTCTGTTCTAAATCACGGTAATTCACTCCATCCTGCTCCATTTTAGCTTCAAGCGACCCCGCTTGTTGCCAAGGAATGAAACTGTGTTGCTCAATATGCCATTTTTGGCTACCATCTTCTCCTAAATATGGATATACAAAGCCAATTGCCGTGTTATCGCTAAACATTGAAGCGTCAAGACCAACATAGACACGTTTACCACGTATATCAAATTCAGGGATAACCGCATTTTCTATATCTTTCAAATCTAAGAAGCTATTAGAATCAGCATTTAACCAGCAATTCATATTCTTGACTTGGAAATCTGCTAATTTACTCATAAGCATTTTCTTGTCACGTTCAGAAAGTAATCCTTTCATAAGGCTGTCTTTTAATTCTGGGTGATTCAAAAGCGGATTGCTTTTCGACCAAGTTTCAGGTTGGAATGTTTCTTCTAGACTATCCTGCGACCAAATCAAGCAAAGCTGGTCGTCTCCTGCGCGGTCAAAGTCCCGCTCCATAATTTCAATGAGTTTCTTCTGCTCTTTGTGGAAAGGTACGTTAGGCACTTGATACGCTGTAGATATTTCAATAAAGCGTGACCCCTCTGTATTGACTTGCCCAGAAGTTATTTTGGATATTCCCTCATCGCTGCGAAGCTCTCCGACCTCATCAGCCACCGCAAGTTTAAAGTGCTTACTATCGAATTTCCCAGATTCAAAAGAAATGGTTTGAATGCTATTGCTGTCTGCGGTTGCTTTTATTTCTCTAGTATAAAGCTGTAAGCCTATTTCGGTAGCCAACGACTTAAATGGTTCATTTTCAATAATGCGAGACATCATAGACTTAACATACGTATAGAGCTTCATTGTCTGTTCAAAGTTCAAGGAACTCACCAAGAAATCTTGGTTACTTAGCCCAATAGTCTCAATCAAGAAAGAATAGTTAAGGCTAATCCCCGCTATCATTGTTTTACCTTGTGCGCGCGCCATTGAAAGAATGATGTTTACGTATCTAGGCAACCCGTCTAAGTCTAACCATGCGAAGAGCTGGCTGAATATAAACAACTGCCAATTCATAGGTTTTAGCTTTTGGCTTAAATCATCAACGTTAGGCACCAACGACAAGAATTTTAAAAAGCGATTGAATGCGTCAATAGAATACACATAAGGGAAATCCTCTTGACCTTGCCTTTGTAAGTCTCGGAGGTGTCGGAAACAAGCTAACTTGATATAGTATCCAGTCACTATTCTTTCGTCTAATACATCAAAACAATATTGCGTCCCTGCGTCTTTGTATTTTTTTTGGACAAAAGAAAAATCAATACTTTTATAAGCACCGATTACGTCTTTTGTTTTTGTCAAATCAATTTTAGTTATGTTCCCTCACCTCCTAAAGATAAAATTTTAAACATCACTTTTAAAATGGTTCGGCGGGATTCGAACCCGCGCTTCTGGATTAAAAGTCCAGCGTGCCCCCTCACTCACTTCAAACCATCTGAAATTGCTAGTGCTAAAAGGATACTTGCTAGCAGGATAGGCTCAACCTCTATCGCCTATCGTTTTTTGAGACGCCAGTTGCAAGACGCTTAATCTCTTCCTGTCTATTTTAGGTTGTAGACTGTGCAACCAACCCAACCAAGGTACTTATTTCCCTAAAAATTCTTTCAGCATTTCTGCGGTTGAAACCTTGTTCGTGTCTTCCCCAGCGATTTCCATGAGCTCCTGACGGCCTTTAGGCGTTAGACCCAGTTGCACACCGATTCTGTTTAGGGTATCAACTGCATCTTTCATTGTAGCAACGGCTGGATTCTTTCTAAAACCAAGCGACTGTTCCCCCAAGATTTCGCCCGAACCTTGCGCCTGGATAGGCTTTGTTATTTCCTGCTGAATACCGTTTACTTTGATGTCTTCATAAGCTGCCTTGTATATTTCGTAGTTCGTGCAGTACGTTTCCACTAGAAAGACATCAATGCGCTGGACCTTCTCTGTGCTTTCTAAAAAAGGAACGATTTTGCGCCAAACCTCCTTGGCAACCGTCCCTAAATAGTTTGGAGGGTCGCTGGGTAAACGCCCTTTGTTCTGCCGATAATAAGGATTTTTAACCAAGCAACTTCACCTCCTAATCCGTCCCCCATGACACCCCTTAAAAATCTGAAAAATTGGTCTGCGATACAAGAAAACACCTTGTCGTGGCTCTCCTTGCCCAAAAAAGTAGCCCGGGGGTTAATTTTAAACCGTCTCGAATGTTATTATACACGAAACATTTAAAACGTCGCTACGGGCATTTTAGATGCCTTCTCGAACGTCTTGATTTCGGGCTATTAATTTGGCCCATTGATTAACAGAAAGTCTAATAGCAGTATTTTTATGTTCATTATTCTGACCCGTACCATATATTTCCTGCTCTAGTTTCGTTTTAATGTTATGGCAAGCTCTACAAGTTACTACTAAGTTATCCTTATGTAATCTTAGTTCTGGCGCTATCTCTATAGGCGTAACGTGGTCCACCGTCTTACTATTAGGTGTCACTCTCCTATTAGCCATACAGTATTGGCATAAATAATATTGCTCATTTAGTATTGCTTGTCTCATATCAACCCAAGCTTTAGACCTATAGAACTTATATTGTTCTATCTTATGATTGTTTCGATTGCGTGTATACTTATTATATCTACTACGACTAGCACGTTCATTTTGCTTAGCTATATAACGTTCTTCTTGACCTCTATGTCTATCACAAAAATAATGTGACTGATCTACTAATGTGTGACATCTATCTGCTTTACATCGCCTAACCTGTGGCATGCTTCCTCCAATAGCTAACTAAAGTCGCATAAGGTTTGCCATCCTTATACACCGTATTTACTTTCTTATCCCATTGGGATTTAACATATGGATATTTATTAGGTCTCATAATTCCTCCTCAATAAAGTAAGTATTTTATGCGCATTTTGCTTGACAAATATATCTTTTATGTGTATAATATAAGTATAGAAAGTGAGGTAAGCAATATGCCAATGACCCCTAAGCAAATGATTAAATTGCTTAAAAAGAACGGGTTTTATGAAATTAGTCAAAACGGTAGTCATAAAAAACTTCGTGATGACTTAGGACACCAAACAATCGTTCCAATGCACAATAAAGACCTTGGTAAGGGTCTTGAAGATACTATCTTAAAACAAGCGGGTTTGAAATAATCCGCTTAACAAGATGGCTTGCTTATCTCACAATAATCAAAGGAGAATTATTATGTTAGTTTATCCAGCTATATTCACACAAGACTCAGATTATATCATGGTTACATTTCCAGATGTCCCTGAAGCAATCACTCAAGGTGAAGACTTTCAAGAAGCTTACGAAATGGCTGTCGAAGTCTTAGGTTTTGCCCTTGAGGATTATACTGACTATCCAAAGGCGAGCTCCGTTTCTGATTTAAAAGAACAGTATCTTGGTTCTGATATTGCTTTAATTGGCATTGATATGATTGCCTACATGAAAAAATATCACTCTAAGAAGGTACGCAAAAACGTGACTATTCCTGAGTGGTTGAACAACGCAGCCGAAGATAAAAACCTCAACTTTTCTCAAGTCCTTACTGAAGCACTTGAATTAAAATTACAAGCATAAGAGCCACATTGTGGTTCTTTTTTTCCATAATAAAAAGCCACCACATAAGTGATGACTAATTTAATTGAGATAGCAGGATTCGAACCTGCAATATCATAAGATGCGTGCATATGACATTTCCTTACGTCTCAACAACTCTCTTCACATTTGCGACTTACCCGACCGGTTCAACCGAGTAATTTAACACCTTTAACGCAAAGCTACTAAGCTTTAGTAAAATAACAAGTTTGATTGTAGTTAAAGTTGGCGACTAAATAAATAGTCAGTGGGTAAAATGGTTATCTCTTCTTGTTATTTTGATAGTACCATAATAACATGTAAAAATATGTATCAACTATCTTTTTACTGTATAAAAACTAGCTAAAAACTCCTTGCTCAACAATCAACGATCCCTCTCTATATAGCTCTGCAAAAGCTAGCAAAGCAATGTCAAGCGTGTCATAGTAAAAGCTTTCTGACATACACAATTCTGTATAAATAACCTTGTCCGCTTTTTTATAAGGCGCTAAGTATTTGTCATACAAAATCCTGCGTCTCTCTGGCTCTAGTATCATACTGACAGCCTGCTCAATCGCATCCAATTCCTGTTCTGCTGATACACGATTAAGCGCTAGTCTCTCAACAGGCTTGCTAGGGACTCCATGTGGTTGCCTTGGCTCAAATGAGTAAGTAGCTGTAACTTTTTGAGTATCTACGTCATTAGCTATCCTCCGCCAGCGTGGATACTCTCTCAATTTACGCTTGGCATTGGATTTTGTTTTTTGGATATCAATCTCTGGAAAAAACGTCATGAAAGCCCCCAGTATGGTATAATATTAGTGTTGATAATATTTCTGAAGGCGTTCCGTGTGGACGTCTTTTTGTTTTGTGGAGAAAAGCCCTCTCTTCCGTTTTTTATTTTGACACAGGCGCACGATGTCAGTGTTAAAGCATTAGTAGCGCCTTGAATAATGACAGATGGCCGATAATCTGCGTTAGATTTTTTTTTGGTGTAAGGAGGTGCTCGTTTCTATTTTTTAATTTCGGTCTATGCCTCGTGGACCTTTCACAATCCACAAAGCTGATAAAAGGTTGAAGGCTTCTAGGGTAAGTTTAGGGACGATTCCAGGTCCTAACCCCACAGAGCCATTGCAGGCTCTTGAGCGCTTGCGTGGGTTATAAATCCATTAGATACTCAATAATTTTTGCCACTAAAACATACCACACCATTATTGTTAAAAACAAAAACGCGACTACTATTGCGGCTAGTAAGCCAGCTAAAAAAATCATTCCGTAACCTCATTAATTTCAACATAATTTATCTTGTTTGGGTTTATCAGTATTTTCCCGTTTTTTGTGTTTACAGAAAACATTTTTTTACGTTTTACAGAGTTAGCAACGAGGTATTCTAGTTCTTCCCTTGAGCTATTGTAACTACTTATAAACGTAAGCTTATCTATAACTATTTTAAATTCAACTGTCATTCTATTCTACCTCTTCTCTAAACTGCCAAGCCCAGTCGAAATCTTTGCGGATTTCTGTTTCTGTGAGCCATAAACATTTATTTTTATATGGATTGAATTTTCCTTTGCAAATTAATATTTTCCCAGCGTTATCATCCTTGCACAAAAATATTTTATTGTCACCTTTTACGTTCGGATTTGGAATCTCAACAACATACAACTTCTCTTTTTGGACTGTGTATCCGTAAATAAGAGCGTTAACTAAATCTTTCTTTAGTTTTCCATCATCAAGGTTACTGATTTTTATTTTTTGTCCTGTATTAGATTCAAATACTAATCCATAACCCCAACCTTGTCTCGTTATGTGGTAAAGTTGGTTAGGTAAATTGTAAGGAAATTCATTCTTCAATTCCTCCAACCATTCTGCATGTTCTTTTTTTAAGACTGTTTTTGGTTGGTCTAGTTCGATTTGGTCGAGAATATTAAAAATTCCTGACTGTTTAATGACAACATCTGCTAAATCTCTTTTAATCGCTTGTTTCGCTTCTTCAATATTCATTTGCTACCTCTTTCGTTGATTTCTGTAACACTTACTTTATCCATATAAACTACACCTCTGAAACCAACTGTTCTTTTGTTACACGCTTCTTTCCGTTTTCTATGCCATTCATTAGCTTCATCAAATTCTTTCCAATCGGGGAAAGGGAAAAGGTTTGCGTCATATCCTAAAAACACTAGGGTGTCCTCAGTAGAAGTTCCTTCGTCTAAAAGCCACTCCTCATCACACATGTGATGTTTATTGTGGTATACTACAAAACCTGATTTGTACTTTTCTATAACTTCTTCTCTAGTCATAACCTATCCCCCATTTCCAGTATCTGGTACTTCTAGCTCGCACCAGTAAAAATCATTTGCAAAACTTTCTTCTAGCTCTGCCTCGCCATCTCCATAAATAAAAGTATCAATATGAAAGTATCCATCTGCATAAACTAATAGTGGGACATCATAATCAGGTAAATCTCCGCACCATTGAAAAAATCCATTTTTGTTTGGTTTTAAATAAGTATGTTTCCAATTCATTTTTTATCCCCCATTACCTGTTAATTCTGCAATTCTTTTTGTCTGTCTATCTCTATCCTCGCTAGCGCGTTTAAGCTGCTTTTGTGTCCTACTTAGCTGTGTCCGCAATCCTGTAATTTGCGGTTCATAGTGGTTTTGTAAGGCTATACTTATCATCAGTAACATAAGAACCGCTGTCATTAAGATGACGATTACGTCAGCCTGTTTATACAGCCTGTCATCTTGTCTCTTTATCGTATCTAGCAGCGGTTTTATTAGTTCTTCAGTCATTCAACCACCTCTTCTATCCACTCAATAACATCTAAAAACATTTACAATCCCATTTCTATTGCTCTAGCAAGATATTTTTTTCTTAATTCTTTACGATAAATTTTTCTATCTATGCCCTGTTTTAATGCTTCCCATTCTTCAATAACATGACTATTTTGATCTAGGTCATATTTAGCGTTGTTAATTGAATATTGCATGTACTCATCAAACTTATCTGCATTTATAAGTGGTCTCAATTGCCATAAAACTTTCGGTGTTGCGATATATCTGTTATATCGACAATTATTTATAGATAGCTTTAAACGCTGCACATCTTTTTCATCGTCAAAATGTTCCCTTAATCGTTTAACATAATGACCATCAAATTCACTACAAAATTCATCAATTAATGTCAATTTGTGTTATCTCCATTTCTATTCTTGGGTTTGGACTATACAGTTTTTTTGCGTGTAATTCGCATACTAAATTGTCATCTTTCCATACAATTTCTGACTTACTAATTGAGTCAAAAACTGCTTTAATTAGATTATCTATGTCAATTTTTTTATCGTGCCATATACGCTCGCTTATGAAATTCTGATATATTTGTCTAGCCTTACTTCTGGAACGTTGTGTAGGCTCTTTAGAGACCGTTTTAGGTGCTTTCATGTAGAAAGTAACTTCTACACTAGTTGCACCATCAAAATAGTCCCCATCATAGTTTTCTATAATGTATTGTGTGACTCTTTTTCGCCACTTTGCCATATCTGGGTTTTCATATGTTCCAAACTTACTAAATCGTGGTCTCATCTGTGGCTTAGGCTCTATTGGTATATTCAATTTACTCAAATTTCATCCTCATATCCTATGAAAACTGCTTCTCTTTTATGATTTCTTTTTTTGTATGTTGGGCTGCTTAGAAAAGTTATTGTCTTTTCTTTAATTCCAAGCCTTTCAGATAATTCTTTTTTAGTACCTACATCGATAAAAACTTCATCATCATATATGGCATATAATCTTTGTCTATATCTATCAGCCATGCCATCACCTCTTAAAATGGCAGGTCTAATTCATCCACTTCTATTTGTTTAACATTTTCAAATACTGATGGTTGTGCTTCAATTCCGTCAGTAAATTCGGTAATGATTAATTGTGGATATTTTTTATCATTGTATTCGTTTAGTCTGAAATATCCTTCGACTTCTGATAATTGTCCAATATGTGCTTCAAGTTCGCTGATTTTATCTGCAAAAACCATAGCTTGAATATAGTCATTTTTCCAATTACCAGCGTCATCTTTCCCATTTGCAAAACTCATTGATGCCGTCATAAATTTGTCAGTTTTTTTGTTGATTTTTTCATTGAAGTTAATATAGCCTTTATTTTTAATGTCCATTTTTATTTGCTCCTTTTATTAAATCATTTATTAATTTGTCAGCTTCTTGTTGTTGGTTTACTGTTATTTGTTCAATTTTTGCTACTTTTAGATTTTCTAAAAACCATCTCATTATGCTTCCATCGTGTTTTCCAATAATTTCAACTACTTTTTGAATATTATCTTCATAAGCTTTTACTAGTTCTTTGCTTATTCTTTGATTTTGCTGTTGACTACTTTGTTGCTTTTTTACTGGTTTAGATGCCTCATTTCCGTCATCATCTTGATCACTTGTGATTCCAAAGATTGCACTTAATGCGTATCGTTTAGAATATGTAATCGCTGAGCCAATAGCTTGCGGGTCGTTCTTAACTGGCTTGACTTTAATAGGCGGGAATTCCATATATTCCCCACTGTCATGCAGCATAATAGTCCCTACTGTAACAAGCCCGTTTTCATCTTGTGATGGATATTGAGTAAATGCTAGCCCGTTTTTAGATGCACTTTCTATGACACTTTCTACAACATTTTCAAGCGGTACATATTTACTCTTAAAAAATGGGTTGTTTGCATCTTTAAGTGGTTGTTTCATTTCCTTTTGTGTTTTTACTAGTGCTTTGCTTAATGCACTAATGCTTTCAGATTTATTTATCATTTGATTACCACGCTTTCATTCTGTCCGAGTTCAGCTCCTTCAATCACTTCACCATTCTCAATAGCTTCTTTAATAGCTTTTTTGATAGGTGTATATTTGATTGTTTCGTTCATGAATTTTAGAGGTATTTTAGTTTCATCAATAATGTTGACTACTTTTGTGTCACGAGTTGATATTTTAAAAAGTTCTGTTTCAATTTTCTTTTTGTTTGACATTCTCATGATGCTATTGATTTTTTCTTTAATTTTTTCTTTTCTGACTTCTTCTGATTTTTGTTTATTATAAAAATCATTTTTAGCCTTCTTATAAGCATCAATTTTTGCTTCAATGTTTGCTAAAAGTTTTGCAAAATAGTCTAAGTTATCCTCTAAATCTTCTTGAAAATCAATGCTGTCAAGTGTGTTTTGAAATGTTTCTTCATCTAGCTCCATTAACTCTAATTGTTCATAGATACCTTTTAATTCATATAGTAATGACATGTTGTTTTTCCCTTTCTTTTGGTAATTCATCATAAAGCAACTCTAATGTATTGTTTAAATCTGTTAAGCTCGCTCCTAAAAAAGCTGCACTTGCTACTTCTAAAATTTCATTAGGTTCTAGCCTATTACTAAGTTGTAACGTTGTTTCATCAAGATAGATGTCAAATAGTTCAATTTCTTTTTTTGATCTTTCTCTGATGTTTTTCTCTCTATTACTATCCATTTTTGACCTCAAATTTTATTACTGGACTTTTTAGCCAGTCACTTAATTCTGCTAGCTTAGCTTTTCTGCTATGCTCGTCTAATTGCATAATCTTTTGAGCGTGTTCTTTGTTAATTCCATAAGTATTTATTAATTCATTAATCACTTAGTACCTCTTACTTTCTGCATTTTCGGGATATGAGAAGATATTATTTTTAGCACCTTTTAAAATTCTATCGGTGAAAGGTTTATCATATATACGCTGCAATTCCTTAACGGAAAAATTTGTATTGATAATGGTTGTTTCTCGACTGTCTAAGATGTTGAATAAGAATCTATATGTCCAGTCACTAGCTGGCTTGACATTATTGCCAGTTGTTGACTCTTTTCCTAAATCATCTAAAACAAGATAATCACATTCAGTCAGTAACTTTGTCATTCTCTCTTGTGTGTATTTAGAATCTTTTTGATTAAATGAGTCTTGGACTAACTGGACTAGCCTAGAAACTGATATGAATAGCACACTTTTCTTTTCGTTATATGATTTAAAAGTTTCATTCAATTGTTTAGCTATTGACATACTTAGATGACTTTTACCAACTCCAGCATTACCCTTGATAACTGCATTGCCTACCATATCTTTTGAGTAATCTCTGACTAGCCTTTCAGCATAGTTTAGTGCTTTTTCATCTGTTTCATTTTCAACCTTGAAATTTTGAAAATTCGCTTTTGCGATTTCTGCTGATAAAATGCTTTCACGTTTAAAAACTGCATAACCTCCAGCTAAGATAGCTTGATTCTGATAAGCAATATCAACCGCATTCTTTTTATTATCTATTGCTTTTTGTTGACAATCCCAACAAAACTCGCTTTCAGTTCCTCTGGGTCTAGTTCGTAAATAAATAGGTGTATTATGTATTTCGCATATTTTTCCAGTATCTACTAGATAGCCACTTACTAACATGCCTTTTCTTGTTCCATCACCAATAGCTCTCATCATTTGTTGTAATACCAACTAATCACCCCCTAAAAACCATATTTTGGATCGGGTTTTTTAAGTTCGTCTAGTTCAGCTTGTGAGAAGCGTTGACCTTTTGCTTTTTGGTAATAGCCTTTTTCTTTATTAGACTTTCTAAGTTTTTGGTCTGATTCAACTTGTTCAATAGTCGTGATATTATTATCAATCCAGTTATCTAATACAGCTGAAATATAATTCATATTTCTAGCACCATTAGCTAATGACACTTCAATAGCTTTTTTCAGTAAATCATTAGAAATTTTTTCTTCTAATAAGTAATAGTTCATTTTTTGCACTTCGTAACCATTGAATTGTTTTCCCCAAAGATTCTCTAGTTGTTCAAAAAATCTATTCTCTTTATCATCATAATTAGATATATTAGTATTGATATTATTAGTATTGATTGTGTGTACTTTATACACTTCTTGACGTGTACTTTCTACACTTCCATTGTGTACTTTATACACTTCTTGACGTGTACTTTCTACACTTCCATTGATATACAAGCGATTAGGCTTATTTATACCTTGCCTAACTTCATTCAATAATTTTAAATCGTGCAATTCTTTTTTTGCTTTTACTATTGTTTTATTTGAGCATTTAAGTATTTCCATGAATTGCTCGTTTGTGAAATACATATATACTTTTCCATTTTCATCAAACCATTTATTTTGTACTGATAATGATCGTCTATCGAATAAAAGCATATATACTAATTTTGCTTTATCACTTAAAGTGTTGTATGGTTCTTCTAATAACCATTGCGGAAACTGATAAAACAAATTGTTTTCTACTTCGTCTATGTACATTTAAATCCTTTCTAATTGCTCTTGTAAGCATAAAAGCTCTATTTCCAAGTAACTATAATCCTTTTAGCCATATCATAAACACCATGTCCATATTCTGTTAGCGCCTTTGTTTTGTTTTCTCTGAACAATACATCAATAGCTCTAACAGATTTTTTTAATTCCAAAATTAACTCATCTTTCATTTGCATTTGCTCCATTTCTAGTGATCAGACCTTTTAGTTCATCAATTACACAATTAAGACTATTTTCAAGTTCAGCAATTCGCTTATCTTTTGCGTCATTCTCAGCTAACGCTTCTTTAAAATTCTTTTCAAGTTTTTTATTTTCTAACTTCAACTCATACTCATGATGCAAGACTTCTTGCAATTCAACAATGTAATCTTCGTTTGGAATTTTTGTATAACCGTATAAGTAACCTAATTCAACACCGAAATAATCAGCAACCTTTTGCCAAAACTCGTCGTTACGCTTGTTTGGAAGTCCGTTGTTTTCGTAATCTATCCAATCTTTAGCTGTCATAGTTGGTGCGATATGTCGAATGCTTTCGACTAACTCGAATGTGTTTAAGTGCTTTTCCTCACGCAGTTGCTTAAGCCTGTTCATTTAGCACCTCGCATCATTACGCCGACCATATATTTGTGATATTCTTCATAAGGTCTTGAGTTTTCTTGTTCAAATTTAAATTCATAATTTTCAGGCTTTACAATTCGATATGTAATAACTTCTGGCTCTTCTTTTGGTTTTGCAAATATCCAATTAAATAATTTTTTCATTTTGTGTTTGTCTCCATTCTTCAAATTTTTTAACCTTGGTTGACCTGCCACCGACCTTATCGACATATTTTCGATACTTGCGGTCTCTCCTCATTTTTCTTAGCATTCTTTGCGTTTGGTCAACTGACTTGCCGATAAATTCAGCTAGATCATTATCGTTCAACCACAACTCTTCATAAGGCACTTCAATGCCACTTTTTAATTTTGCTAGCACGACGTCTCCTTTCATGGTATAATTTAAGTAATTTAATTTTGGTAAGTCACTGTTCCCGCAGTGGCTTTTTTTGGTATAATCATCTCGAAAGAAGGTGATTATATGATTGCTTATCACATCACTCATGATACTGTTGAAATTAATCAGATTTATGAACTATTAGATCCTGATTTATCAATTATTCGAGATGATATGAAACACATTATTACTGATATCTATCCAGAAGGGTTATCTCGTTGGGGTAATTATTTGTATCCACAACGTTCAAATACACAAAATGCTGGCATGATAGTCTATGAAACAATTTATGAATATGAACGAAGATTAAATTTCCCGGATTTGCCATCTCGTTTTCAGTCTATATTTGCTACAAAATCTATTGAAGATTTAAAAATATGGCTACCTACTTTTCAAGCTAGGAATATTCCTTTTTTTATTTGGAAAATTGATACTTTAGATTCAAGTGTCATTGAACTTGACTCAAATTATCTGGCAGGCGGAGATGTTTTTGGGCTTCAGGCATTTTCTCCAGTTCTCACTTCATTTGCGGCAAATAAATATTGGAAAGGTAGTATGACAGATAACCCTAGAAAAGAATTACTTGTTTCTCCTAAGATAAAGTTTATTGAAAATATTTCTAATCAATTTCTGGATATCTTTTAGGTAATTCATCAATTGTTATTACTTTATCCTTTGGAATATTAGTTCTAAGATGTTTAGCAAATTCATCGGAATCTATCTTTAAATCGATAGGTTCTTTTAATTCATCTAGGATTTCTTTTAGTAAATCTCTAATTTCTTTTAAAAGTTTTGTCATTTTATTCTCCTTAGTGATATACACTTTGATTTTGCATATACGCTCCATAGTATGGATTACGTTCAATTTCTTCTTCTTCTTCCACTACCTCAATTGTGTAAGTGTTGTCTGACTTAAGTAGCATAATCAGCAAAGGGAATAATATTGCTATTACAGTCAGACTTTGTGCGATTGTTAGTTCCATGTGATTCCTTTCTAAGCTACATCGCCTTTTTCTAAAGCGATAATTTCTTTTTGTTTTGGTGTTTCACGAATTTCAAACAATGAGAAACTGTCAAATGTTAGTGATTTTAAATAAGAGAACGCTTTTTCTGCATCAGTATGCTTAATATGCGTATATTTCGTAACGTTGAAGTGATGTTTCAAATGTGAATGTTGCAAACGGATGAACTGACCTTTTTTAGATGCAAATAGGTTTTGACTAGCGATTTTACCTGATGCCTCAAAATATTCTTTAGCAAAACCATAAGCTTGTTTGCTGATAATACTTTTGATTTCACTAGCTTCTACATCGTCGATGTGGACTTTTTTATCAATTTCAATTGCTAAAGACCGAACTTCTTCAACATCTTTTTTAATGGCTTCTTGGGAAGCTTTTACTTGCTTTTGAGAAGATAAAACCTCAATCATCATATCTTCAAGCGTCATTCCTTTGACGACTTCAAGAGCGTCTTTTTCGTTCATTTTTGATAATTCTTTACTCATTGATTATTACCTCTTCTATAATTTTTCTATTCCCGGATGGAATGATTTTGTACATTTCATCACACCAAGACTGGACTGTGTTAACCATCTTGGTCACTTCTGTAACTGAATAATGCGCATTAACATTGTTGATAATCGGCTTAAAACGAAGCGGTGCCATTTTCGTATCAAAGAAGTTTTGCACATCACTGATAATTGAAGATAGCTCACTTATTGAAGTGACAAGGTTCTCAAGTTTTTCTTTTTTGCCCTCGAGATGACGAATTTGGTCTGTTACTTCAATAGCTCGTTGTGACTCCAATTTTATTGTCGCTAATTCCAGTTTTTTGCTATCGAGTTCCCATTCAGTTTCTTCAAGCGTTTTGGAAAGTTGTTTATTCTTTTTCAGTAAGTCTGAATTAAGTGACTTCGTTGATTCATAATCATCAGGAATAACTTCTTTGATAACTTCTTTTTCAACGATTTTAGCACTCAAGGTTTGCTCTGCTAAATTCTCTTTTTGTTGCTCCAAACGGGCATTTTCAGCTTTTAGTCGGTTGTTCTCTCGCTTGATTTCTTGCAACTCTCTGACAGTTGGGTTATCGCCACTTTCAATCCGTTCAATCTGTTCTTGCTTAGCTTCGTCTGGAAGAGTGGCGATGAGATAGAGGGCTGTGCTACCTAAATTACTCAACGTTGAAGAATTTGGAAGTTCATTCGCCACTTTCATCATGCGATTAGCTTCGGGTTGATTTATTCCGAGTTTTCCAAGCCATTCCATAAATTGCCCATGCGCTAAGTCGTTCTCTTTAACATGTTTCAACCTGCGACCAATTTCCCAAATGGACTGACCAGCGATGTTTTTATGGTGGTTGATCTCTAATTCAATTTGTTGCAAGTTGTTTGATAAAGTTACTTCATTCATATTGTCCTTTCTAGTGTTGTGTTAGTTTTGAATTAATTCGTATTTTTTGCCTAAAAAAATATAATTCGTATCAACGTTATAAAAATCAGCTAATTTTTTTAACAAATCATGAGGAATTTTACTGCTATCATTTTCATATTTCAACAAAGTTTGATAATGAATTTCTAAAGTTTTGGCAACTTCTTTAGCTGATAAATTATAATTTACTCGTAGTGCTCTTAGCGAAATTTGTTGCATTCCCCCACCTCCTTTCTGTGGTATAATTGAAATAAAAATGTCGAGGTGAAGCGATTGTTGGCGTTAGTAATATCTTTAATATCGATTTTGATTTCGTTTTTTTCATTTATTGTTCCATTATATAAATCTACATTCAGACTCGGAGTTTCAAATCAGAAAGCGGAATTCAATCTTGAAGAATTGGAAATGATTGTTAAAATCACATTTATTAATGAATCTTCCAGCCCAATTACAATTGAAGGGTTAACTATCACTGAGAAAAAACTTCAATTCGAAGCATCAAATTATGGAGAATTATTAAAAAGTCACGAGGTAAAGTCATCAAATTTCAAATATGGCTATGTACCTTTTATCATTCCCCCATATTCGACTTACGCTAATAATTTTGTGTTTAGATTCCCTAATACTGTAAAGTCAAATTATTTTTTAGAGGTGCAAACTTCTAAAAAGTTCTATGTTTTTCCATTCAATCCCTCACCACACGTAACAACTAACTGTTACAGAGAAATCAATGGGCGAGTTAGAGAAGAAAATACATTTTGGAAACAAGATAATTTCAGAAATCAAATAAATAAAATTTATAAATTAATTGATTATTTAAAAATTAAATAGCTTTATTATTGTTTCGTCTATTGATGCCCAAGCTGTGTATTTATAAGGCTTGAATTTCTCTTCTTCAAATTGTTTAAATACCTCATCAAAGTTATGAGCTTCAAATAAAAACAAATCAAATCTTTCTTGTTTACTAAAAACTATAATATTCATAGGTTTTGTATAGCTAATTTTAGGTTTAGGTATAAACCATTTATCACCACGAAAAATTTTATCAACAACTGTCATATCCTCCCTCCTTTCCGCCCTAACGGGCTTTTTATTTTGTAATAAACCAAGCAATCAGCCAAGCGATACCGCCTAACACTAACAGTGCTGGCAATACGCCGCCTTCAAATTCAATACTTGTTTTTTCCTTACCATCACGACTAGTAAACGTGTGTTCTAGATCGCCAAACATTAGTTTTTTCCAATTCATTTTGTACCTCCTAAAAATGTTATAATCAACTTATCCTAGTGGAAAGGAGGATAAGTCATGGCGAAAAATGGCCCTAAAGGCGGCGGTCGTATCGGAGCCGTCAAAGGTCGCTCTCAGTCTCATAACCCTAAAACTGGACTTTATACCAAGCGTGACACATCTACTGGCAAGTTTATGGACACGAAAACTACTGGTGGAAAGTTCAAAGGTGTTAGGACTGAAAAGTAAGCGTTGGATTATCTTTAAGAACCTGATGTAGACCGATTGAAAAACGACTAACAAGTTCTTCATCTTGTTCTTTGTAGCCAACTTCATGTAGAATAGCATGTGTTAGTTCGTGGACTAGCACTTGCTTTTTCTTTTGCTCTGATAATGACTCACGAATATATATGATTTGTTGTTCGTAATCACAATACCCCCAGAGATTTCTATCATCATCATAAGCTTTGAAATGCTCCTGAATAACAACGTTATAGGTCATGCCACCTACTTTCAATAAATCCATTTACTCTCCTTTCATTCTTGCGGAGATACAGCCAATGTGCTAAACTAAACTTACCCCGTTAGGGGAGAGGGCTTCTTAGCCCTCTTGGTATTGTCACCACTCTATTGAGTAGTGAATCCTAAGCTTAAACCAAAGAATCTTGATTTCGACTTCTAGTTCTTTGTGTTTAGGCTTTTTGTTTAGCCTAGATTTCATTAGCTGTACCTCCTTTCGTTTTGCTTAATTCCTTAAGCTTGATTTAATTATAATACGAATTAATTCGAAAGTCAACTGTTTTTCGAAAAAAATCGTAATTTTTTATATTTTTTTATTTCAAAATACGATTTAATACGCTATAATTAAGGTAGATGTTCAACAGGAGGATAAATTAATGGCTAGAGGCAGAGGAAAGTTAACTCCTCAAGATTTAGAGTATATGAAAATAATTTCTAACAACATAAATCACTTCTTGATTACTCAAAACAGGAAGCAGATTGATGTGTCTAGAGGAACGGGCATTCCGCCTAGCACCTTGACAGGATATATAAAAGGAACATCCTTGCCAATACCTGGTAACGTTCAAAAAATAGCTGATTTTTTCGGAGTATTAAAATCAGATATCGACCCTCGTTTTAAATCAAGCAAAACTTCTACTGCTCCTAATATCAACAACAAAGTCGCTCTACTAGATGAAGAGCTCAAAGAACCTCGTCATAGTGATTGGATAAGTTACGGTGAAAATCTTTTATCTGAACAAAATACAGTAGAAAACAGTAAGAATACAGTAAACGAACCTCAAATTATATACTATACCTATAATTATTACGACCACCCCGTTTCTGCTGGTACAGGGCAGTATCTAAATGATGTACAAGTTGAACAGATTGAATTGCCAGTCGATTATGACGCTGATTTTGTCATACCGGTTTATGGCGATTCTATGGAACCAGAGTATTATTCTGGTGACTACGTATTTGTAAAATTATCTGTGGAACTTTCAGATAGCAATATTGGTGTATTTGAATACTATGGAGATGCTTATATTAAACAGTTGCTTATTAACGAAAACGGAGCGTTTCTACATAGTCTAAACAGCAAGTACGAGGATATTCCGATTGATGCTAATAGCGACTTTAGGATTATTGGTAGAGTTACTGGGAAATACCCAGTTTAAAAACCATCTGTGATGAGCAGATGGTTGTTGAAGAATTTAGGAATTTAATTTAGGAGAAAAAATGAAGGAACTTTTGATTAATGATGATCAAGCCTACCAACTAATCAAGATGATAAAAACAATAGCAAAAAATCATAATGTTGTTATTACTAATAATAGTAAAGGAGAAATAGATATTGTCGGTATAAATAATACCAGATTTATTTTAAACTATTTCTATAGTGATAATAGTAAAGTTTTTCATTTGAGAGAAACAGAACACAATTATACTCTTTTAAGAATTAATTTAAACAATAAATTTCATAAGAACGCAAACGGAGAACGGGTCTGGGGGAATAGAATTAATATTTTTTCTGAAAAAGAGTATTACTTGAAAGGTGATGAAACTACTCACTATAAAACTTACCCCTTACCATATGAATCCATAAAAAACAGTGATGACTTTTTAGAAAATTTGTCAAACCTCTTAGAGTTTACGAATGTAAACAATCCAGAATCTGCTTCTATCAAAATTCAACAAGATTTGTTATAATCAATAAAAAGAAAGGAGTCTGTAATGAATGCAAATGAAATAAAAAAAGAATATTTGGATTTCGTGTATGAAAATGCTGTTTTTAACGAAATCTCGGCTGACCATACAGAAGTTATTACTCCTTTCGTTGATCCTTTTGGAGAATCTATTAGCTTTTCAGTTAAAACAAACGGAAGAATACTAACGATTACAGATAATTCTTATACTTTATGGAACCTTTCTATCAACGGTATAGATATGTCAAACAAAGGTAGAAGAAAAGACTTATTTTCTTCTCTTCTACAGTACAATGGTTTTGAACTTGTCGGAGAATCTATCGAAAGAAACACTAGTAAAAAAAACCTTGGACAAACTATCCATGATATGACTCAACTTTTAATCAATGTTTATGATTTTATACAACTACACCCAAATAACGTAAAATCTCAATTTTTAGATGACGTAAAAAATTACTTTATGAAAAATGATTCCTATAATGTTTTTCCTGCTTTCTCTATAGCTGGAAAGTCTAGATTAGAACATAGATTTAATTTTGTATTCATGAGTAAAGGGATATCAAAAATTGCTAGGGTTCATAATAATATAACAAAACAACAAGTAGATACAATTCTTTCAAGTTGGCTCGATACATCAGAGTTTAGAAAAAATGAATATGGTGATAAAGAACAACTTTACATTATTGTAAGCGATGAAGGATATCAAAATATTAAAGACGATCATTTAATTGCTTTGAAAGAATATAATATCGAGGTCCTTAATTTTTCAGATAAGCAACAATTGCAAGTTAACTTAGGAAAATAAGGCTTTTATTGACTTTTTAAAAATAATGGCTTATACTACAATTACATAGCTCCTAGCGAGCAGTAAAGAAGACGTTGTCTCTAGCAGACAGTAAGCCATACTCAAAAGAGTGTGGCTTTTATTTTTTATATTTATAACAAAAAACACCCTACACTCTCCAGACGGCAATCTTTGAGTGTAAGGCAATTACGTTTAGAAAAGATGTTTAAACCGGTCGAATTCGACTAGTTTAGATGCTTTTCTTGTACTCTATTTTAGCAAAAATGAAAGGTTTTATCAATGTGGATTGAAGAATTATCAAATGGAAAGTTTAAATATATTGAACGTTATACTGACCCATTGACCAAAAAATACAAAAAAGTGTCTGTCACATTAGATAAAAATTCGAGCCAAGCGCAGAAAAAAGCTAATCTTATCTTGCAAGAAAAAATTGAAGATAAGCTTGCTACACGAGATCATTCCGAAATGACATATGGTGAATTAAAGCGTGAGTATTTAAATCAATGGATTCCGACGGTCAAAGATTCCACAAAACGTGGTTATTTAGTGTCTGACAGTCATATAGCAACCGTGTTGCCAGATGAAACGATTATTAGCAAGCTAACTAAACGTGATGTCAGACTGCTTATTGAAAAACTATTAAAAAACAATTCTTATCATGTTACGCACAAATGCAGAAAAAGACTACATGCTATCTTTGCTTATGCTATACAAATGGACTACTTGACAAGCAATCCAACCGACAATGTTTTAGTCCCTAAACCAAAAGAAGAATATATGCCTGAAAAGGTACTTTATTTAACTTCTAACGAGGTTTACGACCTCTGCGGTAGAATGATAGCCAATGATGAACAAAAACTCTCAGATATCGTTTTATTAATGTTTTTGACTGGAATGAGGTACGGTGAATTAGCTTGCTTGACTTATGACAAGATTGATTTTGAAAATAAAGAAATTTTGATTAATGCGACTTACGATTTCCACACTAGAGAAATCACGACAACAAAGACCAAAAAATCAACTCGGAAAATTTCGGTATCTGATAACATTATAGAAATCATTAATCGACAAAATAAAATGAGTGAATTTGTTTTCCCAAACTCAAAAGGTTTGCCAATTTTAAATGCGTATATCAATAAGCGCCTAAAAATTTACGGTGATTACCACACACATTTATTCAGGCATTCGCACATTTCGTTTTTGGCAGAAAAAGGTATACCTCTAAACGCAATTATGGATAGAGTAGGACACTCAGACCCTAAGACAACATTATCTATTTACAGTCACACTACTGTTAATATGAAAGAATTGATAAATAATCAAACTGCCCCTTTTGTGCCCCTAAATTTAATTGAATAAAACAAAAAGCCTTTTAAATAAAGGCTTTTAACATTATTTATATGTCCCCTGCCGGAATCGAACCAGCAACTACTCCTTAGGAGGGAGGTGTTATATCCATTGAACTAAGGGGACACTCAGCTATTCTATTTTACATTAGATAGAGAGGCTTTGCAAGTTTATTTTTTCTTAGAAAGTTGCTTACGATAACTTTCCATTTTCTTTTTAAATAATTCACTATTTGTAGGAGGTGTGTACGAAATCGCATTTGCTCCAGCAGCTATAGTTGCCTCTATACTTGACTCACTTGGTCCGCCAGTAGCTAAGATGGGAAAATCTGGAAATTCAGTTCTTATTTTAGATACAAAAGCAACTGTTTCAGATCCACCACTAACATTAAAGATATCTACACCAGCTTCTATTCTACTTTTTAAATCCACATCAGCTGAAGTAACTGTATAAATAATAGGAATATCAATGAGTTGATTGACTTGTTTTATTGTTTTAACATCTGTTGGACTATTCAAAACAACAGCAAATGCACCTTCTGATTCTGAAAAAAGGCTCATATTTGCAGAACGAAAACCTTTTGTCAGACCACCTCCAACTCCTGCAAAAACGGGTACCGAAGAAACTAACATGATACTTTTTAATATAGCTGGATTTGGTGTAAATGGGTAAACTGCCAAAACTGCATCCGCATTATTATTTGCAATTATAGAAACATCTGTCGAAAAGATAACTGAGCGAATTAAACGACCATAAATCGAAATTCCAGTACATTGTTTAATTGCCTCTGGTACTCTTACTATTTCTTTACGTAAATTAGACATTACTGAAGGAAAATCTGACATTATCATAACCTCTAAAATTGATCTATTTTATTAAAATTATCTTAACATATTCATTTTAAGAGATAAACTAAAAAACCCTTTCCTAAGAAAGAGTTTTCCAATCTGCAGATTAACGGCGGATTTCTTGGATACGTGCAGCTTTACCTTGTAAAGCACGTAAATAATAAAGTTTAGCACGACGGACTTTACCGTAACGAACAACTTCAATTTTTGCAACACGTGGTGTGTGGATTGGGAATGTACGTTCTACACCAATACCACTAGAAATTTTACGTACTGTATACATTTCTGAAATGCCATGACCTTTACGAGAGATAACAACACCCTCGAAAATTTGGATACGTTCACGGTTACCTTCAACAACTTTCGCATGTACGCGAACAGTGTCACCAGCGCGGAACTCAGGGATATCAGAACGTAGTTGACTTTCAGTCAAACTTTGAATTAATGGATTCATTTTTTATTCTCCTATCTTACCAATCATAGGTGCTTGTCCCAGCGGATTAGCCTAATTCTGTGCGTCCATTACACACGAAGTTAATAATATCATAAATATACTAAAATGTCTAGAGAAATTCACAGCAAACTTTCTTGATCTGCATATATAGAATAGTTTCTATTTGTTAAATAGGCAAATGAAACAACTAAGAAATAAGCTAAAATATTAGAATTCCCAAAAACTTCTACTCCGATAAAAATAGGTGCTAAAAAAGTATTTGTGGCACTACTAAAAACTGCAATATAGCCAAGCGATGCTACTACTTCAACTGGAAGACCAAAAATTGGTGCAAGTGTCACACCTAATGTGGCACCTATTGCAAACAATGGCGTCACTTCACCGCCTTGATAACCAATGGAGATTGTTAGAACAGTTAAAAAAAGTTTTAGACACCAATCGTATGGATTAATATGAGAATGACTAAAAGACTGAGAAATTAGATTGGTTCCTAATCCAGCATATCTTCCTTGATACAAGATAATTAGTAAAGCCGTTAAAAAAAGGGCACCAATAAAAATTCTCTTATAAGGATTTACCAATTGAGTTGACCAAAATTTTTTTAATCGAGCCAATGAAAAGGCAAATAAATTTCCAACTAAACCAAAAATAAATCCTAAAATAATTAGTTTTACGAATATAATTGGTGAGAGGTTGACAGATTTTGAAACAAATACGGAAAACTTTTCTAAACCTAATTGATGTGAAACGAAGCTGGATGTAAAAGAGGCAATAATTGCAGGAAATAATGCTTGTATTTCGATTTGCCCAAGAATAAAAACTTCACAAGCAAAGAAAACAGCTGCTATTGGCGTTTGAAATAAACCAGCAAAACCTGCTGCCATTCCCGTTACTAGTAGAACTTTTGAAGAAACTTGATTAGGCCATTTCTGATGAAACCAACTTCCGATTGTTGCACCCAATTGAACAGCAACGCCTTCACGTCCGGCACTACCACCAAATAAATGAGTGGCCCAGGTTGATAACATCACTAATGGTATCAATCTTTTAGGTATAGTCTTCTCTTTGTTTTGACTAACTTGAAAAAGTAATCCCATCCCTTTACTGGCAAGACCGCCATAGTGCTGATATGAGTAGACAATCAACAAACCAATAATCGGTAAAAATGGAAGAAAGACAAGCGGATTATGATCTCGTGTACTTGTTAATACTAATAATACTCTTCCAAAAACAGTATCAATAACACCTACAACAATACCAATAAGTAAAGCAACAATGAATAGCTGTACTAAAACTTTAATTTTTATAGCTTTTAAATCTCTAATTGGAATCATTTTTTCTATCATCCCTTATTATTTCATTTGATTGAAAAGCTTTTGAAGTTGCCATTATTGTTTCAAAAATAGGTATAATATAATTACTTTTTGACTTATCTTCAATCATTTCTTCTAAATGTTGTTTTATCTTAATTTCTCTTGTTTGATCTAGACTTGTCAAATGATGCTGTTTTTTTATTAAGCCTATTTTTGTAACTAATGACATTCTTTCTTCAATAAGACTCAATAACTTATCATCAAGAAGATCGATATCATCTCTAATAGCACTCAAGTCTTGCTCCCATGATTCTTTTTTCATTATTGATAGTTTCCTTCCAAATAACAACAAGAAGTCAAAAAAGTTAAGATGAACCTTAACTTTTATTTACTCTAGTTAAAATGACTTGAAATTTTCTCCGCAAAAGCTTCAAGATTTTCAATATCCTCATCTTCTGCTGAAAGATCAACTTTTACAGAATCCGCACCTTTTTGTGCACCTGTTAAAGCAAATTGCTCTTCAAAATCATCAACAGATTTACAAAAATAATCGTAAAAAGTATCACCAGAACCTATGACACCAAATATTTTTCCAGATAAATCAACATCTTGAAGATCTTCGTAAAAATCAACGATTTCATCTGGCAAATCACCATCACCATAAGTATAGCTAGCAACAATAGCAATATCAACATCTTCAAAGTCTGTAGCATCTACAGTAGTACACTCATCAACTTCAACATTATGCCCTAGTTCTTCCAATTTACTTGCAACTATATCTGCAATTTCTTCAGTATTTCCTGTCATACTGGCATAAACGATTTTAGCTAATGCCATATTATCCTCCAAAAATAATTCAATTTACCCTATTCTATCATAATTTTCTTGTTAAATCATCAGGACAAATAGCTCATTAAGAATAGTACGATTTATATTTATCGAATTTTATTCCCAATTTTTGAAGTAAATCTAAAAATTTGATAGTATGAAGAAAAATAATAGATTGGAGACTATTCATATGAGTCAATATCAATTACCAACAAAATGGGAAGCACCAAAAGAAATGGGTGGACAATGGGGAAGTTTAAACCAACCAACAGCTGGTTCACGTTTTGAACAAAAATTACCAAAAGGTAAGAAACCATTTCAAGTCTACTCAACCGGAACCCCAAATGGCATTAAAGCAACTATAATGCTTGAAGAACTTAAAGAATTGGGCTTACAAGCAGACTATGATTTATTTAAGATCAATATCGGTGAAGGTGATCAGTTCGGATCTGACTTTGTTGCTATCAATCCTAATTCAAAAATACCTGCTATGCTTGATCAATCAGAAGAAAATGATATTCGTGTCTTTGAATCAGCTTCAATTCTTCTTTATCTTGCAGAAAAATATGACAGATTAATTCCAAAAGATACTCTAGGCAAGACAGAAGTCTTAAACTGGCTCTTTTGGCAAACAGGTGCAGCTCCCTTCTTAGGAGGTGGTTTTGGACATTTCTTCCACTATGCTCCTGAAAAAATCGAATATGCTATTAACCGTTTTGCAATGGAAGCTAAAAGACAACTGGACCTTTTAGATAAAGAATTGAAGGATAAAGATTACATCGTAGGTAATGACTACACTATTGCAGATATTGCCATTTGGTCATGGTATGGAAGATTGGCTTTAGATAAAGTCTGGGATAATGCTAGTACATTTTTAGATGTTACATCATATAAACATTTACAAAAATGGGCTAAGAATATTGCAGATCGTCCTGCAGTTAAGCGTGGTCTAGAAGTTGAATATAAAGCTATAAAATAAGATTTTTAAATGAGTAGTGATTACTCTTCCTAATATTTTTAAATGCTAACATAATACTTATGATATACTGTTAAGGAGAGAGTATGTGGTTTGCAAAAGAATTTGATGAATTAGCCCCAAGAGAAATTTTTCAAATTTTTAAAAATAGAGTAGATATTTTTGTAGTTGAACAAGAATGTCCCTATACTGAAATCGATTATGAGGATTTAAATGCCATTCATCTTTTTAAAATGGAAAATAACACTTTATATGCTTATTGTCGCATCATTGAAACTCAAAATGAAATCAAAATAGGTCGTGTCTTAGTTCCTAAAGAATATAGAGAGCATGGCCTAGCTAAAGAACTTTTGAAAAGAGCACTTGCATGTTGTAATAAACAGTTCCCAGATCAAACTGTTTATATCCAAGCGCAAGAATATTTGCAAAGTTTTTATCAAACATTTGGATTTAAAGCTATTTCAGACATCTATTTAGAAGATAACATACCACATCTTGATATGATAATTAATAAAGGAAAAACATGATAGACTATACAGAATTACTACATAAAATAGAAGCATATAATACAATTATTATACACCGACATCAAAATCCTGATCCTGACGCTATTGGTAGTCAAGCTGGTTTAAAAGAGTTATTATGCGTTAACTATCCTACTAAAAAAATATTAATGACTGGTTTTGATGAACCTAGTTTATCATGGTTAGCATTAATGGATAAGGTAAACGATGAAGATTATGAAAATGCCTTAGTCATTGTGACAGACTCTGCGAATAGACCTAGAATCGACGATCAACGATATCAAAATGGTCAATATCTCATTAAACTTGATCATCATCCCAATGATGATCCATATGGTGATTTAAGTTATGTACAAACAAATGCATCAAGTGCTAGCGAAATAATAGCTGACTTTGCTTTACAATGTGGTTTAAGATTTTCTGATGAAGCTGCAAGGCTACTTTATTGTGGGATTGTAGGTGATACAGGTCGCTTTTTATACCCAGCTACTACAAGTAAGACGTTTCGTATTGCTGGCGAGTTAAGGCTATATCAGTTTGATTTTTCAGCTATGGCTCGTCAAATGGATTCTTTCCCTTATAAAATCGCAAAATTACAGGGTTACATTTTTGATCATTTAGAAGTTGATGAAAATGGTGCTGCTAGGGTTACTTTGACAAAGGAAATATTAGACTTTTATCAAGTGTCTCCGGCAGAATCTTCTGCAATCGTAAGTAGTCCTGGAAAGATCGATATTGTTGAATCCTGGATTGTCTTTGTCGAACAAGAAGATGGTACTTATAGGGTTCGTTTAAGAAGTAAAACTGTTGTCATTAATGATTTGGCAAAAAAACATGATGGTGGAGGCCATCCTTTAGCTAGTGGTGCTAATTCAAGTGGTCCTAAAGAGAATGATCAAATTTACAATGAACTTAAAGAACTTGTGAAAAATCATAAATCATAATGTTTTAATAGAAAAGTCTTGTCAAAAGACATAAGTTCTGATAAACTAGAATAGTTAATAACTATGACACAAAAGTGTTATGGCAGAAAGGAAATTTTTAAAAGATGAGAAAAGACATTCATCCTGACTATCGTCAAGTTGTATTTTTAGATACAACAACTGGTTACCAATTCCTTAGTGGTTCAACTAAACCAACTAAAGAAACTGTTGAATTTGAAGGTGAAACTTACCCATTAATCCGTGTTGAAATTTCATCAGACTCACATCCATTCTATACTGGACGTCAAAAATTCACGCAAGCAGATGGACGTGTGGATCGTTTCAACAAAAAATACGGTCTCAAATAAGCATTACTTTGAAAAAGCTAAGTTTTACTTAGCTTTTTATTTATGATTTAACATAAAAACAGCAGGAAAACCTGCTGTCTTTTTTTAATGAGCTACAATTTCTTGTGCAATTTCATGTCCTGTTAATTTAGCAGGATAGTAAGTTGGCCAATGTTCTAACTCTTCAAGAAGTTTTGCTTGGCTTTCTCCACCCCAATAGAGATGGAAATGTTCTGCTTTTTCATTCTTAATGGCATGGTCGCTGAATTGAACGTATTTGAATTCATCAGCATTTTTATCTTCTGTTTTGAACATGTAACGTACTCCACGGTTACCTTTTTTATATTTTAAAATTTTATAACCATCATATTTATAGGTAAATGTCATTTTTTTACCATTTTTAACAAAAGTCATTGTTTTCTTTTTGCCATCAATCGTGATCTTGCTAACATCTGTTTTATATCCAGTTGTATAATATTCTTTATATTGAGCTGCTGACATTTCACCTTTAGATTTTTTAGCTTTGAAATCCCAAACACCATCTAAAGTACCATCTTCTAAATATGGATAAACAGATTGCCATTTGCCGCTCCAGTTTGACAATGAACGTTTTTCAACATCTTTATCTTTGAAATAACCATTATAGACTGTTTTATTGGTTTCTTCTTCTGGTTTAATATCTTTACCAGCAACATCTGTCGTTAATTTAAGAGCTTTTAAATTTTCTCGCATAACAGTAAAGTATGATTTGCCTGCTTTCATATCTTTTTCTGTTAAGCCTTCTAAAGGACTCAATACTTTTGATTTTGCCCCAGTTTCTTTAGCTAAAGTTTCAGCAACTTTACTTGATGCATTTTCTTCAAAATAAATGTATTTAATATCATTATTTTTAACGTATTTTGTCAATGAAGCAATGCGTTTTGGTGAGGGTTCTTCTTCTGGAGTTAAACCATTAATTGGAACTTGATTTAAACCATAATCAAGTGCTAAATAACCAAAGGCTGCGTGTTGTGTTACAAAGCTTTTTTGCTTAGCATTTGAAAGTTCTGCAGTGTATTCAGCATCTAATTCTTTTAATTTTTCAATATAAGCTGCTGCATTTGATTTAAATGTGCTAGCTTTGTCGGGATAAGCTTTTGACAATCCATCACGAATATTTTCAACGACAGAAATTGCACGATAAGGTGATAACCAAACATGTGGATCAAATTCGTGATGATGACCTTCATGTCCTGACTTTTCTTCACCTTCTTCATGTTCATGCTCTTCGGTACCTGCTTGTAGAAGCATATTTCCTGTTGCTTTTACGATTGCAGGTTTATCATTTTTAATTGATTTTTTAACATCTTTTGCCCAAGTTTCCATATTGTCATCCATATAAACAAAAGCATCAGCGTCTTGTATTTTTTCAACATCTTTTGTAGATGGTTCATAATCATGTGGTTCAATACCTGCTTTAATCAACATTGAAACATTGCCATCTTTTCCCACTACTCCTTTTGTAAATTCGTAAACAGGATAAAAGGTTGTCACAACCTTAACCTTACTGTCTGCCATGACCTGCTTAATTTGCATCAGTTGCCAAGAAAAAACTAAGCCAACTAAACTGATCATTAAAAGAAATTTCTTTTTCATGATTCCTCCTTCTCATTAACTAGTTAAAGTTTTACTGGTTAAGTATAACACATTTTAAGTTTTTTGCAAGGATTTATAATTTTAAATAGAAAAAGCCTTAAAGCTATTGCTTTTTAAGGCTTTTTTTCTAATCACTCAATGAAAAACGATTTGTCATTAAGTTACTTGAATCAAATAAAATTTCATTCAATAACATTTGAGTTTCTCTTTGGATATAATTACTCATTGTTTGGTTTGCTTGATTAAAATCAATTGTTTGACCATTTTGAAGTGCTTTTTCAATTGCTTTTATGTGCTGATGTCCTTTAGCTATTGTTCTTTCTTGATAACTTTCAATTTTATCTTGATGTGCAGCAAAATGAGCATCTGCCAATGCCCCAATCAGACGATTCATCCAATAAAAATTATCTGTTGAAACATTTTCACTTGTGTTATTAAAATAAGTTGGCGTCTCTGTAATTTTAGTAAAGAAAGGAACAATAGTATTAAAAGGCATTGAACCATAGGCGATCCATTGAATACCTGTTGTTTCATATGATTGATCAGGACGCATTTGAAGAATTGCTGTTTGACTTGTTCTATTGATTCCAATCGTTCTGTACGTTCTTTGACTTACTAGATTACCCTTATTTCCATATGGATCATAAGGGGTATCTTGATAATGATTGCTTAAAATATATTTGATATCTTCTATTGTGACTTTACGGTATGGCTTTAATTGCCAAGGTAAAAAGAAACTTTCTGGATCTTGTTCTAATTCAGGATTTAAAACTTTTTGGGCAATCCAAGCTCTAGGTGTATTGTAGTGTTTATCTTTATCCTTTTGACTACCAAAAGCATAGCGAGGACTAAAATGTTCATGTGAATAAGTTAGATCCAAGTGATTCTCTGAGATAAAATCACGCAAATCAGATGAATACAAGTAATCATCTGAATTATTAAATTCAAAATAATCAATTCCAAGCTGATTAGGATTCACAACATAAGCATCATCTGGAACACGTCTTGCAATCCAATGATGTCCACCTACTGTTTCTAACCACCAGATTTCATCAACATCAGAAAAAGCTACACCATTAGGCTCATATGTTCCATATTTTTCTAAAAGTTCACCAAGTCGTAAAACCCCTTCACGCGCACTTTTGATATATGGTAGAACCAAAGTCAACATATCTTCTTCTCCAATACCAGATTCAACAAAAGGATCTGCACCTAATACTCTGCTATTAGTTGTTAAGGTTTCTGTCTCACTCATGGCTACATTAGCTTCATTAATGCCAGCTTCTCCCCAGATACCATCTTTTCTTAAAGCATCAGGTATAGCTGTATAGGTCATTGGATTGTCGGGTAAGTCAATTTCAAATGATGACAAAATAGATTTATAATGTCGCGGTTGATCTTCTGGTTTGATTACTAAAAAGTGTTTAGGAGTAAAATCGCCACTCTGTGAATCTTCTGTTCTTGCAACTAAGGTTGATCCATCATAAGAAGCTTTCTTTCCTACTAGTATCGTTGTACATGAATCCTGTATTTTATTGTTTCTCATAATTATTTCCTCACTTCATTTATAATACAATAGTTTTAATATTTTTTCCTCTTTTCTATATATTAAGCAAGTTATTTTACACTCATTAAATATCCTCTGCTATTTTATTGAGTTTTCTAAGCCGATGGTTCACACCACTTTTTGAAATTTCAAATGGCAACTGATCTGCCATTTGCTGAATAGAATAATCAGGATTTTCAATTCTCATTTGTGCTACTTGCTGTAGTTCAATTGGTAAACTTTCTATTCCAACTGTTTCTTTAATTTTAATAATATTATTGATGGTTTTCATACTAGCTTTGATTGTCTTTGCAATATTTGCAGTCTCTGCATTATTTGCTCTATTGATATCATTTCTCGTTTCTCTCAAGATTTTAACTTCTTCAAAGGCTTCTTTTGAAGTCATCGCACCCACAATGATGAGAAAGTCGATGATATCCTCTGCTTTTTGAAGGTAAGTTATGGCACCATTTTTATGCTGAATCACTTTTGCATCTAGCATAAATTTTCGCATTAAGTTGGCTAAATCTTCTGCATGATCTTGATAAACTGAAAAAATTTCCAATTGGTATTTCCCAGTTTCAGGATCTCTTATAGTACCAGTTGCCAAAAATGCACCTCTTAAGTATTGTCTACCACTTTCGTCATTAGCTAAAATACACGCTTCTATTCCAGTCTCAATTCCGAAGAAGGAATCTGCTAATTTTAAGTCTGATAATAACTGATCAACTTGGTCATCAAGAAATACTGTATATACTCTATTTTTTTTGAGGTTTGTTTTGTAATGATATTTTATTTCAGGTTGTAATCCTGCAAAAGTTTCTATGATCGAATAAATATGTCTGGCAATTTTAGCATTTTCACTTGCAATTGCTAAAGTCAATCCTTTAGAAGTTATTCCTAGATTACCAGACATTTTGATAATTGCTGAAAGTTCTGACTGGCTACTTTTGGACGACTGTAATATATCTTCTTTTACTTTTACTGTAAAACTCATTTTCGACTCACTCTAACTAAATTCATTAACTCTTCAACAACAAAATCGCCTTGATGAAATGCACCACCTTTTTCGAGTCGTAAAAAATTAGATGAAATAATTTTATTAGCTTCTTTTTGGAGAGCATTAAAATCATGTTCAACTTGAATAAGGTACTCATCAAATTTATTATGGTCCATGTAATCTTGTGGTACTGTTTCCACGTTTACTAAAACCGTATCAATCACATCTCTTCCCAGATGTTTATTCAGCACTCTAACGTGATCAGCATCTGTGAAGTGTTCCGTTTCCCCGTATTGAGTCATAATATTACAAATATAGACAATCTCAGCTTTTGTTTGTTTAAGCGCTTCTTTTATTTCTGGAATAACGAGATTAGGTAATATTGACGTAAATAAGGAACCCGGTCCAAGTACAATCATATCACTCTCTAAAATAGCATCCACAACTTTTCGACTTGCTTTTGGCTCATCATCATTATAGGTATTTGTAACATAAACATGATCAATCATACCTTTGTATTCGGCGATATGACTTTCACCGGTAACTTGATGTCCGTCATTAAAAACAGCATGTAATGTCAGTGGGTGTTCACTTGAAGGATAGATTTTACCAGTAATATGAAAAAATTTTGTTAGAATTTGGATGGCGTTATAGGTTGATCCTTGCATTTCAGAAATTCCTGCAATGATTAAATTTCCCAGTGGGTGACCTGCTAAAGCACCATCAGATTCATTAAAGCGATATTGAAATACCTTTTCATAAAATCTTGGCATATCACTCATCGCTAAAAGGACATTTCTCAAGTCCCCTGGAGGTGTTAATTGCATAGCACTTCTCAATTCACCGGAAGATCCTCCATCGTCAGCAACTGTGACAACTGCTGTAATATCAACTTCTTCTGTTCTTAAGCTATTTAAAATAACAGGTATACCCGTTCCTCCGCCAATAACAGTCATTTTTGGTTTTTTCATGAACGATTTACAGTTTCCTTCCGTCTGTTTTTATCACGATGACTTTCATTGATAGTCCAATTTGTTTTTAAATCCTCTGCTAATCTATGGGTAAATGCGACACTTCGATGTTGGCCACCTGTACAGCCTATAGCTATTGTCAGTATTGATTTTCCTTCTTTTCTATAAGCAGGTAAAATAGGTTTTAATAGTTCTATTAAATGTTGGTAAAAATTTTCTGATTCTGGTTGACCCATAACATACTGGTAGACTGCTTGATCTAGTCCAGTCTGTTGTCGCAATTCTGGTAAGTAATAAGGGTTTGGTAAAAAACGAACATCAAAAACTAAGTCGGCATCTAAAGGTAAACCATATTTGAACCCAAAACTCATCACTTCAATTCTAAATCGATCACTATTGTGATCTTCTGAAAATTGTTGTGAAATCGTTTTCCGAAGTTGTCTTGGTGTTAAGTTACTGGTATCCACTACATTTTGACTCATATTTTTAAGTGGAGCTAACAATTCTCTTTCTTTAGTAATACCATCTAACACTCTGCCATCAACTGCCAAAGGGTGACTGCGCCTTGTTTCTTTATAACGTGATACTAATTCATTGTCAGTAGCATCTAAAAACAAAATATTAAATTGGATTGCTTGGTTAGTTTCTAATTGATCCAAAATCGCATTAACTTCATTGAAAAACAGACGACTACGCATATCGACGACTACGGCTAATTTATTATTATCATTTGTCTGTTGTATCAAGTCAATAAATTTAGGTAACAAAGCTGGTGGCATATTATCTATTGTGAAATACCCCAAATCTTCAAAAGATTGAATTGCCACAGTTTTACCAGCACCACTCAGTCCAGTTACGATGACTAACTTTATTGCTTTATCTGTCATTTGTCTTGTCCCTTCTATCATGATTATCACTATCATTATAACACAATAAAACCTGCTAAAGCAGGTTTTATTATCTAGGTCCATCTAAATGCAATGGAAGTCTTAAAGTGACTGAGGTTTCTTTAAATGGTATTGATTCGATGCGCATCTTATACCCTTCTCCAAAATGTAACTTCAAACGTTGATTGACATTTGAAAGTCCAATTCCCTGATTCAATGTTTGTTTATAGACTTGTTTTTTAGACTTTCCAAATCCTGGACCATTATCAGTTACTGTTAAATATAAATAATGAGCTTTAGAACTAACTTCAATTTTTATTTGACCTCTGTGGTCCAATTCTTTAATACCATGATAAATGGCATTTTCAACTAAAGGTTGTAAAATGAGTTTTGGCAAAAGATAATTGTCAAATGATTTCAACTCTTTAATGTCATAGGTGAGTTTGTCTCCATATCGATAGGACTGAATAGAAAGATATTGTCTAACATGATTGATTTCATCTTTTAATGAAATTAATTCATTGCCTTTATTAAGCGACAGTCTAAAAAAGGTCGCCAATGATTTTGTTAAGTCAACTACTTTTAGACTATCTCCAAATTCTACCATCCAAATAATAGTATCCAGAGTATTGTAAAGAAAATGTGGGTTAATTTGACTGGTTAATGCTCTTAATTCACCTTGACGAATTTTTTGTTCTTTTTGTGTAACTTCTAATACTAATTGGTCAATTTGATCTAACATGCTATTAAATTGATGGGCTAAGTCAATCAATTCTTTTGAGCCGACTTCTTCTGCTCTCAATTGGGAATGGCCATGACTAATTTCAAGCATTAGCATTTGTAAATTTTTCAATGGTTTTAACCAAAATTTAAGTAGTAGTGCTAATGAAATAGACGAAAATAATAGAGACAAAAAAGCAATTCCTGTAAAAGTTAATGCTAATCGTTTTTGAATGATTTTCAACTCATCTAATGAAGAGACAGCAATTAAATGCCAATCACTATTTGGAATACCAACTTGAGAAACATAGACTTTATTCTTCAAATAGCCATTTTTAAGCTTAATATATGGCTTCATACTCTCCATATCTCCCTTTGATGTGTATACTGTTTTCCTAGGGTGATAAACAAATTGGTGTTTTTCATTAATGATAAAAGCAAAACCACTTTTACCCAATTTAAGATGATTCAAATAGTTTTCCAAAGTTGTATAATTAATATCAAGTTTTAGAACACCCAAATGATTACCTGTCTTTGACGTTATTTCTTGATCACTGAAATAACCCATTGGTTTTCTTTGGTTTTAGATGTACTTGGATGTGCAGGTGTTAATACTGGAATTCCTTTATTTGAAATGGCTTTTTGATACCACGATTCTTTCATCATATCTGAAGATGTCTTCATGGTCATATTTTTTTCTGTTGATAAATAACGACCATCTTTCGTAATAATAGTTGCAGACACTAAATCAGAATTGGTTTTTAGGATAGCCATTAAAAATTGCTTTACATTTTGATCCTGCTTTTTTGCTTTATCTTGACCATAGTTTATGACTAACTGATGACTAACTAAACTAGAACTTGTCTCTTCTAATTTTTGAATATAAGAAGTGATAAATTGACTACTTTGTTCAAGTGATTGGTTTGTTTTTTGTTCGGTCTGATGTTTAATGGTAATAGAACTTATTTGATAATTGCTAAAACAAATCAAACCAATTATTAGAATGATCAAAAGTGAAATAACCATTAATAAACGTGTTTTTAAAGATTTATTTGGTAATTGCAATTTTATCCCTTCCTGAATTCACTCGGCGTTTGTCCAACAACTTGTTTAAAGCGATGCGAAAAATAATTCATATCTGAAAATCCCACTTGTTCAGCAACCTCATAAATTTTTAATTGACTGGTTTGCAATAATAACTTTGCTCTGTTTAGTCTTTCTTGGATAAGATAGTCTTGAAAATTGATTCCAATCTCTTTTTTGATCAGTAAACTTAAATAATTTGGGCTAAATCCTAACTCTTCAGCTAAACTTACTAAAGTTAATTGTGGATCACTTATTCTGTTTTGAATGGCTTTTTTTAGTTGAGAATCTTGATTATCATTGGCAAGAGCTTGTAATCTTTCTTCTTGTTTCTTAACAAATAATTTCTGACTTAAATGAGATAACATTTCTGAAACATCTTTCTTTGAAAAAGGCTTTAATAGAAAATCATCAGCCCCTAATTTTAAAGCGGAAAGAGCATAATCAAATTCATCATAACCAGTTAGAAAAACAATATGACAATGAGGAAAAGATGTTTTAGTCAGTTTAGCTAATGTGATACCATCTATTTTAGGCATATTAATATCTGTCAAAAGAATATCAGGAGCTTGTTCTTGAATCAGTTGCCAAGCTACAAAACCATTTTCAGCTTCTCTAACTATTGAAATATTGAAATGTTGATAATCAATCAGATGTTTCAAGCCCTCTCTAACGAGATATTCATCTTCAACAATTAGTAGTGAAAACATAGGTGCTCCTTTCATTTTCTTTTTATTATACCAAATTTATTTCTAATTTTTTATAAATAATCTAATAAATAGCCGTAGCCTTTTTCTTTCATTTGGTTCTCTGGAATAAATTTAATAGAAAGACTATTGATACAGTAACGCAATCCTCCTTTATTTTTGGGACCATCCGTAAAGACATGTCCAAGATGACTGTTCCCACTACGACTTCTTACTTCAGTTCGCTTCATATTAAAACTATTATCTTCTTTATAAGTTGTTACATCAGGACTAATTGGTCTTGAAAAGCTTGGCCATCCACAACCGGATTCAAATTTATCTTTTGACGAGAATAATGGCTCACCTATTACAACATCAACATAAATACCTCTTTTGAACTGATCCCAATAACGATTTGAAAATGCTTTTTCCGTTTCAGCATTTTGTGTTACTTGGTATTCTTCTTTGCTTAATTTCTTTTTAATTTCTGATTGACTTGGTTTGGGGTACTTTGAGGCATCAATAACAGGATATTTAGCTTGATTCACATTGATATGACAATAGCCATTAGGATGTTTCTTTAAATAATCTTGATGGTACTCTTCTGCCTTAATGAAGTTTTTTAAATAACTTTTCTCCACCACGATTGGTTTATCATAATTATGAGCTTTCTCTTTAAAAAGCTGGCTAACAACTTCTAAGTCTTCTTTATTAGTTACATAAATACCTGTACGGTATTGACTTCCAACATCATTTCCTTGCTTATTTTTACTGGTTGGATCAATAATTCTAAAATAATGCAACAATATTTCTTTTAAAGAAATAATACTTTTATCATAGGTCACTTTTACGGTTTCGGCATGTCCTGTCTGACTAATTAATTGATAATTTGTCGTTCCTTCTTTACCATTTGCATAAACCGATACAGCATTAGTAACACCTTTTACACGCGAAAAATAATCTTCAACGCCCCAGAAACAACCTCCTGCTAGATAGATTTCTCTAAGGTTTTCTTTTTGATGAATCATTCTCTTTGATTCACTTCTTTTTGGGGGTGCTTTGGAAATGGATGCAGTTTTTATCTGATTTATCTGTGATTGCTCCATATTGCTTTTAGGATACCATTTAACTAAAGCAAAGGTACCACAAATAACAATTAGAATTCCTATGAGGACATAGAAAATATGTTTATTTTCCATAAGCTTCTACCAGCTTTCTATTTTATTTTATTTAAGGTCTCTTTCACCTCTTTTTCAGACATATAACCAACATGTTTTTTAACGAGATTTCCTTCTTTATCAATAAAGACTTGAGTTGGATAGGATCTAACGCCATATTCTGAGAGAACTTTACCAGTCTTATCTAAAACTACTGGTAAAGCTTTATAGTCAAGTGTCTTAAACCACTTTTTAAAATCTGACTCAGATTTTTCACCATTATGATTAGGAGACACAACTGATAAGACAACTAGATCAGAAGTTGCATTTTTGGCTAATTTAGTTGTATCTGGTAAAGTTGAAAGACAAATTGAGCACCAAGAAGCCCAAAATTTCACATAAACTTTTTTTCCTTTAAAATCAGATAAAGTATATTTTTTTCCATCTACACCTTGAAGGCTAAACTGTGGTGCAGCCTTTAAGTGAGAAGAATTCTCTTTTGACATGTCTTGATTCTTCATCTTTTGTTCTGAAGTCATCATGTCTTTTTCCTTCATTTTTTTAGTCATCGCTTTTTCAGATTTTGTCATCGTCTCTTTAGTCATCTTTGAATGATTTGTTTGTGTGCTACAAGCTGTTAAGAGCAATAAACTGCTTAAGCCAATTGTTAATAGTTTTGTTTTTTTCATATAATTCACTCCTTTATCAATGTTTTAGAAAAGTTTCAAAAAATGAGATGATGTTATTGACACTATCAGTCATAATGAGAATTCCCATTATGATAATCAGAAAACCACCCATTTTTTTCATTAATCCCATATAAGGTTTTAGGCGATTGAAATAATTTAAAATGGCACTCGATGTTAGTGCAATTAATAAAAATGGTAATGATAAACCTATTGCATAATTGACCATGTAAAGACCGCCAGAAACTGCTCCAGAACCTCCAGTTGCTGCTAAGCCTAATACTGAACTTAATACAGGACCAACACAAGGCGTCCAACCAAATGAGAAAGTCAAACCAAGAACAAAGGCATTTAGAAAATCACTTCTACTAGATTTCTGCTTAAAGGTAATTTGTTTTTGTCTTAATAAACGCTTGAGGGTTATGATTTCCATCTGATGAATTCCTAAAACAATAATTAAAACACCCATTATGACACGAAACCAACTCGCATTGATGATATTCCCTAAGAATCCTGCACCATATCCTAATATAATGAATACAGTTGACAATCTCAGAATAAAACAAAATGTTTTTAAAATGCCTAGCCAATTAAAGTTTTTTCCAAAAAGTTTAACCTGATGTGATTCATCCTGATCAAGTAGTAAGCCTAAATAAACTGGCAATACTGGAAAAATACAAGGGGAAAAAAATGATAATATACCGGCAATAAAGACAGTGGAACTAAATAGAATTGAAAAATCCATTTTTATCTCCTTTTTTTTTGATACATTTATTATAGAGTGTACAAAAATGAAAAGAAATAGAATATCCTATCAAGAAACTTTAATATATTACGATATTTTTAGACATAAAAAAAGCTAGCCAAAAGCTAACTTTTTTAAGGTTTAATACGATGAAGCATTCGTGGAAATGGAATTGCTTCACGAATGTGTTTTGTTCCAGAAACAAAAGTAACCATACGTTCCAATCCTAAACCAAAGCCACAATGAGGAACTGAGCCATATTGACGAAGATTTAGATAAAATTCATAGTCTTTTGGATCTAAACCATTTGCTTTGATTTTCTCCATTAACACATCATAATCTGTCTCACGTTCAGAACCCCCAATGATTTCACCATAGCCTTCTGGAGCTAGTAAGTCCGCACAAAGAACGCGTTCTGGATTGCCAGGTACTGGTTTCATATAAAATGCTTTGAAACTTGCTGGATAATTAACTACAAATGTTGGTACTCCAAAATAATTTGAAATCCAAGTTTCATGCGGTGAACCAAAATCATCACCGTGTTCAACATGTTCATAATCTGTATCTTCATCTGCTTCATGTTCTTGAAGCAATGAAATAGCATCATCATAAGAAACGCGTTTAAATGGTTCTGCAATGTATTTTTTAAGCAAGTCCGTATCACGTTCAAGTAATTCTAATGCTTGTGGTGCTCTATCTAGAACACCTTGAATCAAAGCTTTTACATAAGCTTCTTGTAAATCTAATGATTCTTCATGACTTAAGAATGGATACTCAGCATCCATCATCCAAAATTCTGTTAAGTGACGACGTGTCTTTGATTTCTCTGCACGAAAAACAGGACCAAAGTCAAAGACACGACCAAGTGCCATCATTCCAGCTTCAAGATATAATTGACCAGATTGGCTTAAAAATGCTGGATTTCCAAAATAATCAGTCTCAAATAACTCTGTTGTGTTTTCTGCAGCATTTCCTGATAAGATTGGACTATCAAATTTAACAAATCCGTTTTTATCAAAGAATTCATAAGAAGCATAGATGATAGCATTTCTGATTTGCATGATAGCTGTTTGTCTACGGGAACGCAACCATAAATGACGATTATCCATTAGGAAATCAGTCCCATGTTCTTTTGGTGTTATTGGATAATCATTAGATTGACCAATGACTTCAATATTTGTAATATCCAATTCATAACCAAATTTTGAGCGATCATCTTCTTTGACAATACCAGTAACATAAACTGAAGTTTCTTGACTAAGATGCTTAATTAAATCAAACTTTTCAAGTCCATCTTCTTCACCAAATTTTTCAATAAAATTTGGTTTAAAAGCAACCCCTTGGAAAAAGGCTGAGCCATCCCGAAGCTGTAAAAAGGCGATTTTCCCTTTTCCAGACTTATTGGCGACCCAAGCACCTATAGTAACTTCTTGACCTACATAATCTTTAACAGATGCAATTGATATTAATTTTCTTGACATGACTCTTCTTTCTCTCTTATTTTTTATTTCATAAATTGATTTAAGCGACGAATAGCTTCTAATAACGTTTCTTCATCAGTTGCATAACTGAGTCTCAAATTTTCATTAGAACCAAATCCCTCTCCAGTTACCAAAGCGAGACCAACTTGATCTAAGATAGCATTTGTAAATGCTGTAACATTAGAATACCCCTTTTTTTCCATTGCTTCTTTAACATTTGGAAAAAGATAAAAGGCACCCTGTGGTTTGACAACTTTGAAACCAGGAACTTCTGACAATAGAGGATAAATCAAATTTAATCGTTTTTCAAATGCTAAACGCATTTTTTCCACTTCAGATTGATCACCAATCAAAGCTTCAATAGCAGCAAACTGTGACACAGTTGTTAAACTTGATGTCGTTTGACTAATAATTTTAGACATTGCTGAAATTATAGTACTATTACCAACCGCAAAGCCAAGCCTCCAACCGGTCATGGCATAAGTTTTTGAAACACCATTAATGACCATTGTCTGTTTTCTAATTTTTTCTGAAATAGTTGAACTGGGAACAAATTGATTACCATTATAAACCAACCGACCATAAATATCATCTGCTAAAATAATAATATCATGTTCAACAGCCCAATTTCCAATTGCTTCTAATTCTTCTTTAGTGTAAATAACACCGGTTGGATTAGATGGTGAGTTTAAAAGCAAGACTTTTGTTTTTGTTGTTAATACTTTATCTAATTGATCAGTAGTAATCTTAAAATGATTTGACTCTAATGCATCTACAAAAACAACCTTTCCTTGAGCCATCTTAACTTGATCGGCATAAGAAACCCAGTAAGGTGTTGGTATAATGACTTCATCATCCGGATTTAAGACTGACATAAAAAAAGCAAAAAGAATATACTTAGCACCTGTTCCGGCTACAATTTCAGATAAATCTACGGAATAACCATAATATTGATGCATATAAGTTTGAATAGCAAGTTTAAGTTCAGTCATGCCACTTGCGACTGTATAGTAACTTGCTGATCCATTTTGAATAGCTGTGATTGCTTTTTCTTGGATATTTTTTGGAGTTGAAAAATCAGGTTCCCCTAAAGTTAAACTAATAATATCTTTTCCAGCTTCTTTAAGTTGCTTTGCTTTTGCACTTGCCGCTAGAGTAACACTTTCATTCATCTCTAGAACCCTATTTGATATTTTTGGCATGAGTTCTCCTTTACTGACCTTTTTATAATAAGGTTGTCTTACTTATTATAGCAAAAAATCTGATATTGTCGCTAGGTAGTCTTTAACTTTTTGTGAATAAGTTACGTATTCATTTTTTAAAAGGTGCAAAATGATTGAACTATAACTTTTTGTTTCGATTCGATTATCTAGAATAAGAACTACCGACTTTTGATTTTCTCTTCTTATTGTTCTTCCGATAGCTTGTTTTAACTTTAAGAACATCATTGGTAAACTATAAGTGTAAAAAGTATTTTGATTTGACTGTGACATATGTCTTAAAACTTTCTGATAAAAGGGATCCTCAGGATTGTCAAAAGGAAGACGCGTGATCACTTCAATCATACGATCATTTTGAATAAAGTCGACGCCCTCCCAAAAGGCTCCCATCCCAAGTAGTATTTGAGCATCGCCTCGTTCAAATCGTCGCTTCACATTACTAGCATTTCCATTTCTATCTTGTGCTAAATGTGGAACATTTAACTGATTTAAATAATCAGAAGTCTGAATGAGCATTTTTTGTGAATGAAACAGGACAAGAATTGGTTTTTCCAGTTTAACTAAAGCTAATAGACGCTTTCCAATCTCAGAAACATAGCAATCTTCACTCACAGATTGAATAGATGGCATACTCTTATCAATAATCAGTAATTGTTGCTCATTTTTTCGTTTAGCAACCTTAGAAAATGTAAACTGTTTAAATCCTAATAATTGCGGTAAAATCGTCTTTTCATCAAATTGTAAAGTTGCTGAAATTAAGAATAATTTCTCTACTGGTGGTAAAAAGGCTTCAAAATCAAGGAGATTTTCAGAGGCACCATTTAGATATGTTTTCCGTTTGCCATCATCTTCTTTATGCGATAACCAAAAACTAGTGAAATTCTGACACAAACTTAATAAATCGCCAAAATCAACATGATCTAATTCTGATAAGGATTGTTCTATTATTTGTAATTGCTGTTTAGGTATTTCAGGGGTTGAATGTTGATAATATTCTTCTATCATGTGACTCAATTCAAACATTAACAGTTCAGCAATTCTTTTTTGTGTTAGGTGACTCGTATCTTGTGATAGAGAACTAAGCTCTACAATAATATTACTTAAATCAAGTGATTGGCGAGCAAATTGTTCTAGTGCTAATAGCATTCTTTGTGCTTCATCCACAACTAAAATCTTATTTTTAACAAAGTCTTTATCATCTTGAACTCTGGTTAAAAAATAGGCATGATTTGTGACTAAAATGTGACTTTTTTTAGCTTCAAAATCATTTTTTACCCAAAAATCAATCTCCTTATAAGGAGATTTTTGACTTATGTTACCGTCATGTTTAATCGTATCAAAAAAGCTCGCAAAACGTTGCTGTTGCTTAATTTCATCTAAATCACCAGTTTCCGTTTCAAGTAACCAGACTAATATCTGCATTTTAAAACGGTTTAACATCCTATTACTGTCAATTTGATTTAAAGATTCAGCAAATAAATCAAGTTTTATATAATTTTGTGGACCTTTTAAACTATAACTTCTAATATTAAACGTCTCTTTAAGTTGCTTCAATTCTTTTAAAAGCATTTGATCCTGTATCACTTTTGTTGGTACGGTAACGATGATTTGTGAAGAAGTACGTGCTAATATCGGTAGTAGATAACCATAGGTTTTCCCTAATCCTGACTGAGCTTCGACAAAAATTGGAAAGGGTGTTTCAAATTCGTCTTCAATGATTTGGACAAACTCCAACTGCCTTTCTCGTCGTTCTAAATCTAGTAAAGCTAAATTGACCTCAAAATCTTGAGATAATTTCAACGGTTTTTTAGTCTTAGATGGCTTTTGAACAATGATGTGATTAACTTTGTTGAATTTTCCCTTTGAATATGGTTTAGCTTGTTTATACGCTTCTTCAATCAAAAGATAAGATTCATAAAGTAAATTATCTGATAAGCTTAAAAGGTCCGTAAGGGTCTCTTTGGGAAAAGAAGATAATTTCTGATACAAGCTAATAAATAATTCAGCAGTAGCCATCGCATCAGCAATTGCAGTATGTGCATTTTGTAAATCAATATCAAGATAGTGTGCTAATGAGCCTAGTGAATATTTTTCTAAAGTGGGAAAAACAATTTGTGAAAGCTCCACTGTATCAATTCTTGGTGTTCTTAATTCATAACCTTCCAAAAAAAGGTGTTCTGCTAATAAATTAGCATCAAATTTAACATTGTGTGCCACAAAAACACAATCTTTTATCATTTCATAAATCTTTGAAGCAACTTGTGAAAAATCCGGTGCTTTTTTTAATTGCTTATCTGTAATTCCTGTTAATTGTATAATATGATCACTCAAAGCCATATGAGGATTTACATCAGTTTCAAAGTGATCTATTACTTTTCCATCACAAATAATAACAATTCCAACTTGTATAATAGATGCTGTAATAGAAGCATCTGTGGCTTCTAAATCCACTACAGCATATTTTTGTGATTTTCTTTCTGTCATAATATGAAAATTATATCATATTTCTAAACTATCCCGTAATTTTTGAATAAACAATCTCTCAAAAATACCAGTATACATTCTTTATCATTAAATTCTCAGTTATTCGTTTATTGATCATTTTTTATTGCACACTATACTGTATTTTGTCAACTAAGATTTTTATTAATTGATTTTGCTTTTTTTATCTGCTACACTTCATTTTGAAAACGTTTTCTAAATCATTGAGGAGGTTATCTAATGACGATAAAAGAGTTAACAGTTGCGGGTAGTGGCGTTTTAGGAAGCCAAATTGCTTTTCAATCCGCATTTAAAGATATAAATGTGACTATTTATGATATTAATGAACAAGCTCTAACAAAAGGTAAAGAGCGCATTGAAACATTAGCTGAAATTTATAAAAATGAAATTGAAAAAGCAAAAGAATCCTATAATAGAGAGGCTAATAATATCAAATATAATCAAAATCTATTACCAAGTTTAGATCATATCTTTCTGTCAGAAGTAACAGATTCAATCAATTTTATCAACAAAATACCTGGAAAAATAACATTTTCCAAATCTTTGAAAGAAGCCGTTTCAAAGGCTGATTTGGTCATTGAAGCTGTTCCAGAAACAATTAGTATTAAAGAAGATTTTTATAAAGAGTTATCAAAAGTTGCCCCTAAAAATACTATATTTGCTACTAATTCTTCTACTCTTGTTCCTAGTCAGTTTGCATCTTTGACTGGACGTCCTGAAAAATTTCTAGCCATGCATTTTGCAAATAATATTTGGCAAAACAATATCGTAGAAGTGATGGGACATGAAAAAACAGACAAAGCAGTCATTGATCAAGCTCTTGAATTTTCAAAATCAATTGGTATGGTTGCACTTCCAATACAAAAAGAACAACATGGTTACATTTTAAATAGTATTTTAGTCCCATTTTTAGAAAATGCCCTTGCATTATATTATAATGAAGTAGCAGATGTTCAAACGATAGATAAAACATGGAAACTTGGAACTGGCGCTCCAATGGGACCATTTGAAATTCTTGATATTATTGGAATTGATACTGTTTATAATATTATGAAAAATTACGCTGATACTAACAATGATCCAAATAGTTTACATGCACATCTTGCTAAAATGTTAAAAGAAACATTTATTGATCAAAATCGCACTGGTAAAGCATCTGGCTATGGGTTTTACCAATATCAATAACAAAAAAAGATAAAGGAAAAGAAAATGTCAGAAATGATTATTGAAGAACACTTTTATATTCCCTATTATAATGAAAAAAGGCGAGTACGCATTTTATTACCAAAATCATACAACCAAAGCAAGAACGAACGCTTCCCGGTAGTCTATATGCATGACGGTCAAAATTGTTTTTATGATTACGAATCTTTTGCAGGAGTGTCATGGGGTGTCATTGATACGCTTTCAAATCATAAGTTTAAAGAATATCTTGTTGTCGCTATCGACAATAATGATGAACATCGATTAGATGAATACAGTCCTTGGCAAATGGATCAAACTTTCCGGTCCAAATACGGGAGTGTTGGTGGTGATGGACAAGCCTATGCGGAATGGTTAGTAAATACTTTAAAACCTTCAATAGATGCAAGATTCCAAACAAAATCTGATAAAGACCATACGTTACTCCTTGGCTCTTCCATGGGTGGATTAATCACTGCTTATATTGGTGCATCTTATCCTAATATTTTTTCAACTTTGGGAATTTTTTCATTGGCATCTTGGTTTAATGAACCACCTTTTTTGACTTTTTGTCAAAATCATCCTTTATTACCAACAACAAAAGTCTTCATCCAAGTGGGAACCAACGAAGGCGATATTAATGGTCAAAAACGAGAATTAAAAGCTATTATCAATGATAGTCAACACTATATTGATAACAGCCTAAACTACTATCAATTATTACTAAAACAAGGGCACCCTATTAACAATATCAAACTAATGATTCAATCTCATGAAACTCATCATGAAAAGTATTGGGCACGACACTTTAGAGATTTTCTAGATTTCTATGAAAATAAAAAATAAGCACTTAAGTGCTTATTTTTATTTTATTTGACCAACTTCTTTCCATTTTTTAAGAATTTGAGCCACCATTGCTTTATTTCCTCTGACATCGGGATGTAGGTTATCAGCAAACCATTCTGGATGAGATTTAGTAACACTATACTGGTCGATATAAGTAACACCAGTTTCTTTAGCAATTTGAGGGGTTAATTGTCGTAAGATGCCATTTACAATACTATTTCTAGGGGCATTATCAGACTTATGGGTGACGAAAACCCTAGGTGGTATCATGATATAAACTTTAGAATGACTTGGCATATTTTGATACCTTTTTATAGCTGCAATATAATCTTTTTTATAAGTAGCTTCATTCCAATTTCTTGGTTTAGAGTCATTTGTTCCTAGCATGATAATGACAATATCAGCATTACTTTCCAAAGAAAGTTTGGCATTTTTTTCTCTAAAATAGGGTAAATTTCCCTCACTCGACATGGTTCGACTTCTTAGTCCATAGTTTGAAACTTGATATTTTTTTCCAAGTTCACTAGCTAGTAGTGCAGGATAAGATTCTGAATCACGATGACCTAAAACACCTGAACCAAAAGTAATACTATCACCTACTGCTGCAATTTTTATCGGACCAGATTTTTTTGTCAAAACTTTCGGATACATAACTTGGTAACTAATTAATTCTTTTAAACCAACCAAGCCTAAAATAATAGCTAAAAATGTAATCAATATGGTTTTCTTCTTGGGCATAATTCTCTCTTTCTTAAAACCTTGACTACTATTACGATACAAGTTTTTTTCAAATGCAATTCTTAAGTTTTCAAAAAAAAGAAAATCTATTAGCTAATATTAGGCGTTTCTAAATGTGTCGATTATCAAAAATCCATTTTTGAAAGACAAATCGCTTTCATCAATTCCAATTTTTCTTGACTTTCTTTGTGACTTTTTGCCAAACTATAAAAATAAAATTTTAATTTAGGTTCTGTACCTGAAGGTCTCATGGCAAACCAAGAACCGTCAATAAAGTAAAATTTCAAACAATTTTGTTTTGGTAAATCCAAATAACCTTTTTCAAAATCAATAACTTTTAAGAGTGAAATATTACCCATTTTTGTAATAGGGTCTTTCCTAAATTGGCTCATTATTTTCCCAATTTTTTCTTGACCTTCTGAGCCTTCTAATTCTAGAGAGTATTGCATTTCTCCAAAAAAGCCAAATTTCATATAAAGTTCTTCTAAAACATCTATTAAACTTTTTCCTTTTGCTTTAAAATAAGCAGCCATCTCAACTACCATCATTGCAGCACTAACACCATCTTTATCTCTGACAAATGTGCCATAACAATAACCTATGCTCTCTTCAAATCCTAAGACATAGGACTTACCTTTAGAAATATCAAACTCATTTGCTTTGCCACAGATATTTTTAAAACCTGTCAAGGTTTCTACTGTTTCAACTCCAAAATATGATGCTATCTTACTTGCAAAATCACTGGTAACAATTGATTTAACTAATACTGGATTGTCAGGCAAGGTCTTTTTTATCTGTCTTTGAGAAAAGATATAATAAGCTAATAATGCACCAATCTGATTTCCATTTATATATTGATAAGTACCATCTTTTCGTTTAACTTCTAAAGCCACCCGATCACTATCAGGATCGTTTGCGATTAATATATCAGCAGCTTCGTCTTGTCCTAACTTCTCAGCATAATGAAAAGTTTTTGGGACTTCTGGATTAGGATAACCAATGGTCGTAAAATCGGGATCAGGTTGTTCTTGTTCTGGCACAACTATAATATTATTAAAGCCTCTTTCCTTCAAGACATGTCTTACTGGTAAATTTCCAACTCCATTTAAGGGAGTATAAACAACTTTTATGTTTTTATCAATATTATCATCATTAATGGTTAAGCCTAAGACTGCTTGATAATAACTCTTTTCAACGTCATCAGGGACATAAGTAATGAGATTTTCAGCCATGGCTTTTGAAAAGTTCATTTTTTGAATAAGATGTGGTTCAGTTATTTTTGACATATGATTTGCTATTTGATCAGCAATATCATTCAAAATTTGTGAACCTTCTTGCCAATAAGCTTTGTACCCATTATAAGCTTGAGGATTATGGCTAGCTGTCACCATAACACCTGAGATACAACTTAATTCTCTAATGGCAAAAGAACACATTGGCGTTGGTCTAACACCTTTATAAAGAAACGAATGAATCCCATTTGCTGCCATAATAGAACAGGTTAATTCAGCAAATTCCTTTGATTGGTGTCTAATATCATAACAAACAACAATTCCTTTAGAAATTGCTTCAGGACCATGATCTTTAATGGTATTTGCTAAAGCTTGAGCTGCTTTTCCTACCATATAAGTGTTCATACGATTAGTTCCTGCACCTAGTTTTCCTCTTAGACCTGCGGTTCCAAATGCCATTGTTTGGTAGAAACGATCTCTAATTTCTTGATCATTTCCTTCAATTTCTAATAACTCCTTATGGATTTTCTCATCCAATTCAGGATTATTCAACCATTTCTTATATTCTTCTATATATGTCATTATTCCTCCTTTATCCCTTTAAAAATGACAGAAAGAAAAAGATACTAAAGGCCATCCCTTTAATATCTTCCAGTTCATATTGACAAGGTTATCATTAATATGACAATACAAACATTTCCCAAAATGAGTTCACTTGTATTGTAACAAATGCTTTTTATTTAATCAAGTATCTATAAAACATTTTTTAGGTATACTTAATCAATGTTTTTAATCCATTTTTCCATTAAAGCTTGATTATCACCTTTTAAAGTGAAGTATGAGCCCCGTATTATTCCTGCTAATTTGGACTTCTGACGAGCAAACTTAAAACGATCAACCAATTCCAACGGAATCTCCATCCCTTCAGATAATTTCAAGCCTACTGCCCTTTTTTTAGGATTATCCATTTCATATAGGACATTAATAGCTAGTCCATCTTCATAAAAGACATGTATCCATACAATATTATCTTCAAGATAAAGTTGTGCTATTTCAAGTGGTTTTGCAGAGAATTCCAATTCTCTTTTTAAAAGTGCATTGATATCAGCCATTAGTTCCGGTTTTTCACTAACAGGTACCGTTTCGAAATTAACCTTAAATTTATTCCAAAAATACCTTGCTTCATTAGCTCTCAACCCAGCCAAACTTTCAGCCACTGGTGAGGTTTCCAAACCTTGAGTAGTCACATTTTTAAAATCTATTATCATATTTAGTTACCTATTCATTACCTTTAACTGCGTAGAAATGTCCACTTGGACTCCTAAAATTAAAGTTTAAAAAAGGTTCTTTATTGACTGCACTTGCTGTTGAAGTTACACTTGCTACTTTTTCTTGCAGTTCATAGATAGTATCTGTCTCAAATAAAATACTTGGCATAAAATCAACAACTTCAGGAGAAACCTGTCTTATGAAGGCTTTATCATAGATGGTAAAAAGAACATCACTTTCTGGAGTTGGTTTCATTTCAAATTGATCATAATCCATTACTTGACACTCATTTAATATGGTAAAACCAATGGATTGCCAAAATGCTTTTTCTTTGTTGACATCATCAACATAGAGCATGACACCTAATTGTCTTGAAAACATTTTTTCTCCTTATTGATCAAAAGACACAGAAGAAACAAATCATTCAATTTCTGTATTAATTTACCAAGTCATTCCAAATTTGTCAACAACAATTCCATAAGCTGGACTCCATGGGATTTCTTGCATTGGCATGTCAATACGTTTGGCATCTTTTTCTAATTTAGCAAAAAGAGATTGAGCTTGGTCAACATCATCTAATTGAATACAAGCAGTCATATTTGTTCCCAGTTGGTATGGGTTGCCAGAACCGTTGTCAGATAGTTGTAATCTGATACCATTTATACGTAAGTCGGCATTAAGTACCAGATTTTTATTTTCTTCTGGTGTATCTGGAATTGCTTGACCAAAGGTTGTGCAAGAAATTAGCTCAGCATTAAAGACATCTTTGTAAAATTCAACAGCTTCTAAGCCATTATTTTCTGTTACAAGATATAGTTCAATTGATGTAATCATATTTTACCTCTTTAAGTTTTGTGTTAACATCATAATATAATCTGACATTTTAATCAATTAAAATAAACTTAATCTTACTTTTGTCGTGGACCAGTAACAAACATTGTAAAAGTAGCCTTGGCTAAGCTCATTTCATTTTGATTTTTGATAATGACATCAACTACTTTTGTTGTTTTTCCATTGTGTATACAATGACCAACTATAGTTAGGACATCATTTAAATGTCCAGCCTTTAAATAGTTAATATTAGATTGTAATGTGACTGCGTCATAACCAGTTGAAATAGCTACTAAACCACTGATTTGATCACAAAGGGCAAATAGGTAACCACCATGCGCATTACCATAATAATTTAATGATGACTGGACAACTTTTGTTTTAACTGTGACATCACCATCCGACATCTCTTCAATCTCATAGTTGTCAAAAATTGTTAATTCGTCTAAATGAAAGTCAGGCATTTTTTCTCTTTTCTTATTGATATAATTAGCTGCTATCTTAGTTTACTTGAAAGATTTTCTTCAAAAATATTACTGCTTAAATAATATTTTGCTACATTACTTTTTTAATCTTAAAATAAACAAATAGCACAGATTTCATTATAACACTAATTAGAGCTTTTTAGTATTCTAGCTATATGTTATTTTCTTACAAGTGCTTTAACCATTAACATCATTGGACGTCTTAATTCATGTTCAAATCCAGGAAGTGTCCTCATTTCTTTTGGTGGTTCTACTTCTATGACTGCTTGTATCTCAAAACCATTTTGTAATAACCCCATTAATATCTGAGTTAAGGTATGATGTTCTTTCAGGATGTTTTGACCTAAAAATCTTGTCTGTTTTTTCCCAGTTTCAAAATAATTATCGATTGGCCAATATAAGGGATTCCCATTTTTATCATAAATCCAATCCTGATGTATAGCTGAAGTGAAAACTGGATGTTCCATATTAAAGATAAAAGTCCCATTACTTTTTAAAGTATTATGTACTTTTTGAAAAACAAAATCCAGATCATCAATATAGTGTAATGCTAGATTTGATATAACACAGTCCCACTTTTCTATTGGATAGTCATATTCTTTAATACCACAAAGTTGATAATTAATAACTTTTCCAAAATTATTATTGTTTGCAAAATCAAGCATTTTTTGACTACTATCAATCCCTAAGATTTCTTTTGCACCTTGTGTTTCGACATATTTACAATGCCAGCCATAGCCACAACCTAAATCAAGAACCTTTTTATGACTTAATGGTGGTAACAAACGTTTAAATTGTTGCCATTCTCCTGCTGCTTCAAGTCCATATCGACTTCTATCCATTTTACTATAAGCATTAAAAAATGGTTCGTTATCATATTGGTTAGACATTTTTTTACCTCGGTTTACTATTATTATAGATACATTCATTGTACACAAAAAAGCCTACAAATAGGCTTTTTTTGTGTTTTTTTTAGAAAAGTTTTCAATAATTTTGTAAAATAAAATTTTATCAGTCCATGTTACCAATAAAAATTGCTTTTCACTATTATTGTTTTACTAATAGGCTAACACACTCCACATGTGCCGATAGCGAGCACCTATACTATAGAACGAAAGGGATATACTAGGCTTTATCATTATATTATTGAACGAATTTATTACTCTAAGAAATGTAAAAGTCTACCGACAAGTCTTCATCGGATTCATGTGGTTTCCAAACTACATTAAAACCATATCTCTCGCTCCAATCTAGGTGCCAATCGTCATAATATGGAACACGGCTGTATTTGCCAAGTGTCACTTCATCCTCTTCAGGCGATTCCTCACAGGTTATCCCAAACTCGATACCATCCAATTCCCAGGAATTTCCCCAGACATACTCATCAGAAATGACATCGACCCATCTCGCAGCATCTATATCAAAATCAGTACATAACTTCAAAGTTTGAAAAGTACTATAATTCGTCTTGAAAGGTTTGATATGTACAGCACAGTCAACGTGGTATTTTTCATAGTTGGCATTTAACAAAGTAACCTTCATCGGAATGGGAACGCCATTCAATTCCAACCACCAGTGCCCAAGTTTATTGTGCAAAATATCGAAATAGTCATCTGCTACTACTGATTTTGAAAAATCATCTATTTCTAGACATCGACCTGATGTCACTAAATCAGCTGCAATTTTCTTTGCTCTATCTTTATCAAAATCAGAATAGTGCTTAATCACATGTTTCAACTTGTCAATTGGATATGAGATACCTTCTTGCGTAGCCTGGTATACTTTTTCAACATGAGCAACTTTTTCGACATTGTTAATACCGACAGGAACAACCACAAAGTGGTCTTCCCTGATTGATTCATCCTCACAGATATAAGTATACTGCTCACCGAACTCTGAGAAAGTGACCGAAGCAACTCTGTAAACTGTGTCTGATGAATTTGAAACAGTCTCTAAATTAGTTGGTTCATTCTCTTCACTATCCAAATCTATCCACTTATAAAAAGTATATCGATTAGAATTCTCGACCTCACCAAACACCATCAAACCGTGACAATTAGGGCATTGCCAAGCATAGTACGAAGCATCAGTAATATCATAGTAATCAATTTTATTATTTTCATCTGCAGTATCCGTTATTTCTTCCCATAACTCATCCGAATAGACTGAAAAAGCATTCGGATCTGGAGCAGCATGGTCATTCATTGGATATCCGCATTGACAAGTCCACTTACCCATAATAACACTCCTACAGCTAGCAACAAATCATTCCGTTTATCTGTTTAGTCTATTATACCACGAAACAACAAAAAAACCGCAACCTTTCGGTCGCAGTATCCTACAGGTCGACTTCTGTTCCTTCCAGAAAGGCGACAGTAATCTGTCCACTTTCTGATATGGTGATGTTGTCGAGAACTTGGCACATGATGGTGCAATCAAAATGGTCTATGTCAAGAAGCTGTTTCATGAACTTGGCATAATGCTTATGCAGAAGATTGTCTCCTTTTCTCAGTCTTTCTAGCTTATCAAGGACATCAGCTTTATGGTCTTGAAGTATGTTGACGGCTTTCATAAAAGCCTTCTCTAGCATCTCCTCATCAATGTGGTTATTGCTACAGCCCATGACACCAGTTATCCGATAACGGTTGTTACGTTGCCAGACCTTCCTTTTTCCTCGGCTGGTCGTCCAGTTCTTTCGACCAAAGGCATCACCGCACTCGGTACAGAAGACCTTTGTCATAAAGGGATTGTCCTCATTTTGTAGATGGTAAAAAGGAATACCATGTTCTTCTCTAAAAGCCTTTCGCCTTGCTATCTCGAGCTGAACCGTCTCCCACATCTCGTTATCAATGATACCTTCATGGTTGTTGGCAACATAAAACTGGTTAACCTGCCCATCATTTTCCGTTCGTTTCTTGGTGAGAAAATCCACAGTGTAGGTCTTCTGTAAAAGAGCATCACGTTTTTTGGTGTTGGTTGCAGAAATCCCCTCGTCTGCATAGATGTCCACTAGCTCATAGTCTTCGTGCTTTGAGATAAAGTCACGGTAGTAATTGACTTGGTTCTCATAGCTTGATAGCTGTTCGTCTTGGTCGGTGGACACTCGACAATAGGCGGCCACTCTGATTTTGGTGACTTGCTGATGGGTGACTGTCAACTGCATTTTCTTGGCTGGAATAACTGTAATGTTTTTGCCCATATTCGTTCCTTTCTATCACTGTTACAGGAGTCTTAAGTCTCCAATCTTCAATAGCTTTCTCAGGCACACGCATGCCTTGGCAGGAAGCCTTGCCTTCTTTGATGTACTTTGAGCAAGACCAGACAATCTGTTTCTTGTAGGACACCTGTCGCTTGAGGGTTGAACCACAATACTGACACCTAAGCATGCTCGTAAAACGGTAGTGCTTATTCGGTCCCTGTTTCCAAGTGTTGCTATCAAGTTTATCTTGAACAGCCTGCCACACTTCTTTTGAAACAATAGGCTCATGGTTATCTTCAATCAAGTACTGGGCTACTTTGCCTTGATTCAACCGTCTTTTACCATTAACCCCATGAAGATAGGTCTTCTGTAATAATGCTGCTCCTTTATACTTCTCGTTTCGTAACATATGCCCCACTGTCGTATTATGCCATTTCGCATTTGAGACTGTAGGTACACCTTCTTCATTTAAGAGTTTTGCAATGCGGTGCATACCCATGCCATCAAGGTAAAGATGGAAAATCCGTCTCACAATTTGTGCTTCTGCTTCATTGATAACCAACTCGCCATCGTCATCCACATCATAACCCATAAAACGCTTGGTGTTGCTGACCATCTCCCCACGTTGAAACTTCTTCTGAAACGCCCAACGTTGGTTGGTACTCATACTCTCCAGTTCTTCTTCGGACAAACTCGCCAAAACCGAAAGCATGACCTCTCCTTCATTGGATAGGGTATTGATGTTCTGTTCTTCAAAGTAGATACCTACACCTAAGACTTTCAACTCACGACTGACTTCAAGTACCGTCATGGTATTCCTCGAAAACCGTGAAATGGACTTGGTGTGTATCAAATCAATCTGACCCTGCCTACAAGCTTCAAGCATGGCTTGAAAACTCGGTCGCTTCTCTTTTGCCCCTGAAATCCCTTTGTCGTAATAGACACCGAGAAAGTCAACGTCCTCACTATTGGCATAAAGGGTTTCAAAATAAGTCTTCTGGTTTTCAAGGGAATCCAGCTGACTGCTGTTAGTCGTTGATACCCTGACGTAGGCACAGACACGTTGCTTTTTCTGTTCACTTTTTGCCTTAATTAACCTTACTGCCATTCAGTTTCCTTTCTATTTTTGGTACACTATATATCACTCTAAAGGGAAGATAAGTCAAGCTTTCAGCAAAACTACTCCCTCCATATTACTTAGTAAATTTGGAAACAAATTTTCCGCAGTTATTGAAAAAAAAGCAAAAAGAAAAAGCGTGGTGATATCACCACGCTGAGATTCTAGTATGCTAGTCTCCTAACTACACTATGAGTTCTGAGTTGAAAATTATTGCCAGTATGTTATAATGAACATAGAAAAAGGAGCTGGTCTGCAAACCAACTCCAATGCAGAACCGTTAAAAAGACGGTAGCTCTGTTAAACGAAAATAATCCGTCCTACCTGAGCAAAAGTGGGGACGGATTATTTTTTGCCTTTGTCACTGAAGATTTTATAGCACAAACCAATCAAAGAAATGGTAAAGCTACCAAAACCAAAGATGGTTTGCACAACTTCAAACGCAGTCAAAAGTGCTCCCCCTTTCCGTCAGATTTTGATGAATTGCCCATAGGCATCACCTCTTTCTTTCAGGATCTAGGAGCCACCGTCTTCACTTTTCTACCATTAAATTATACCATATAAGCCGCTATGAATGTGGCTTATTTTAGTTTTAATTTCTGACCTACAGATATCAGACTTGGATTTTTGATGAAATTCAATTGAACCAAATCCTGTAAGTTTGCCTTGAACTTTTTAGAGATACCATAAAGTGTATCACCCTTTTGTACCGTATAGGTTTGTTCACTATGTCCGTTTGTTGACCCAGTTACATCTTTGCTCCAAGACCCAGGAATTAATACCTTCAAGAAGGTACGCTTTTTTGCTGCTAGATTGGTAAACATCTTTCACACGAATGATTTTGAAAGTCTTGCCTTTCACCCAAGATGAGATTCCTTGTCCTGTTTGATAATGTGTCGCATGCTTTTGAACAACCACAGAATCACCAACGTGATAGGAAATAGCCCCTGACTGAGGAGTATTGGTGCTGGGAGACACTGATTGAACTTGACCAGTAATCGCTTGGACAAACTCACGAGCCATGCCTTCTTTATTAGCTTCATAAGTTGCCATATCGCTATTGTTATCGATAAAAGCTATTTCTACGAGACGATAGTTATACCCACGGTTTGCCGCAACATTGGCATTATAGAGCCAGTCCACTTTCTTAAACCCACGATTCGTAAAACGACGCGCAAGAATACTAAGGAGTTTCTGGTCCAACTCATCAGGATTATAACCCGCATAAATGAGTACTTCGGCTCCTTTTGCTTGCCCATTAAAGGCATTAAAATGAAGTTCTGTAATGGTCTCGTACCCTTTTCCGATACTACCTAAGCTACGGTAGTCATAGACATTTTGCTCCGTAATATAATCAATCTGATTACCAGAGTAGCGTTTCATCAACGATGCAAACTCACGTACCTTCCCTACTTCAGTAATACCTAGTCCTGGATTCGTCGCTCCAGGATCATATCCAGTTTGTCCCTGACCATGCCCACAAATGATAAGATGTTTTCCCATAGTTTTTTCTCCTTTATGACTTAAAATACCTTCATCCCAAGTGTTGAGATGATTTCTTTCAATAAGACTGATGAGTTTAGCTCCATAATTCGGATCAGTCGCATAGCCTGCTGCTTGAAGAGCCAGACAGGCTATTTTGTAGTCTTCTTCACCAATCACATTCTGATAGTGGAACTGACGCCAGTCATTCTCTGAAAAGAATAACGCATGGTCTTTAATAGATTCCTCCCATGAGTCATACTTTCTAAAGGTGGCGGCAACCGTGATAAACTTACCATCCACATATTCTTGAGTTGGAATGACAACACGCTTTCCTTTCCAGTCAGGACTCACTTTAATACTAAAGAGATTATGATTAGGGTACTGAGCTAACAAAGACTCACCCCAACCACTCTCTAAGATAGCTTGTGCTGCTGACACGGACGGAAGAATGCCGTTCTCCCAAGACGCTAAACAGCCGTCTTTAATCTTTGATAAAAAACTCATCTTAATCTCCTTGTTTCAATTGCTTCAACACGTCTTTCAACTTATCAGGAACTGGTAGTCCAATCCTTGCCGCATTCTCAATGATAGACAAGCCTTCATTTGAGAGGTAATAAAAGATGATAGCGGTACGAACCATGCCCCCTTGTTTCAAGACATGCTCATCAATGATTTGCCCTACTGCTACTAAACACAAAAGGACAATCTTTTTGAGGATGCCCTTGAATCCGATATTGCTAGCAAGCCTTTTCTCAACTGCTGCTGCCATAAGACCTGTGATGTAATCGATGGAAATAAAGACCATTAAAGCAAAGAGAAAGCCATCAACTTCTCCAAAAATCGAACAGATAAGTCCTCCAATCGCTGAGAAGAAGACTTTATTTGTTGCCAGTAATTCTTTCATAACGACACTTTCCTTTCTTAGGCTGTCCTACGCCAACGGTAAACCGTAACGTAAGGTTGTAAGTTATTGTGTGGCTTTCCGCCACCAATATTTCCTGTATTATTCCCTTGCGGATAAGTATTAGAATTTCCATCTGATCCATAATCACGTCTAATAGCTTTATTACCATTATTAGCTGAAACATATTGAGCGTAAGAGTGTGATGGCATCTCATCAATGGCCAAGGTATGTGTCTTACTACCACCTGACTTATTAACACCATTAAACTCACTTTCAGTTTCAGATACGCCAACTAAAACTCGACCATTGCCATATCGCTCCCAACTGCCACCCATGATGGTTGCTGGACTGATGTTTGAGGTAGATTCATAAATGACACCCACTGGGTAAAAAATATCAAGAAGTTTTTTATTCTTCATATAAATCTCACCGTCAAAATAAGCAGGCAAACTCCCATCTACATCAAGCACCCCTCTTGTCCACGCTTTGCCTATCCCCATACCAGATGGACTTAAGCCGTAGACAACCTTTTCTGGACCAACGGTAAATTCAAAGGTCGTGGCATAAAAGAGGTCTGCAAGCGTTCCGATAATGGTGTAGGATTTCGTGGTATCATAGGTGCCACCTAGAGTAGCTTGGAAATCTGTCTTCGTGTGTTCTGTTGTTGACATCCAGTTGGCAGCACCACCAGCGTTTCTGAACTTTTGACCACTTGCCAAATCAACCACTTCCCATGTCAAGATTGCCTTGTTCTTTTGAACACTATTGATGGTTAAAGGGGCAATCTTAAACGTTCGTTTGACCGTCACCTGATTCATACTAGAACCAGCACGAACCGCTGAGAATGAAAAGATAGGTTTGAAATACTCTAATAGGGTTATCTCCACTTCTTTTCGAGCACTTTGTCGCCCTCTCGAATCAGTCACATAGGCAGAGACCTTAGCACGACCAATCCAATTGATACCACCCAAAAGGCCATTATTACTTGTTACCACATTTGGAAGTTGAACCCACTGATTATTCTCAAACTTAAAGACCTCTGCGCGATAACCCGTTGAAGGAATGATCGATCCGTAAACACCCGCTCCTTGATTAAAAGTCACTTTAGGGTTAGACACCAACTGGGCAAAACTTGTACCAGTTAAAATCGTTTTTGCAGTGGCATGGGATTTTGAAACAGAAATACTGCCCAAGGTTGGAACAACTGACGTCGGTAGGTTGAGGGTAATGGGAATTGTCATAGAACCTATTGTCTTACCACCATAGATAGTAGCTAGCGTTAAATGACCGTTACCTGAGGTGCTATTTGGAATTTGAGTTGCTAATTGCGATATTGATGGCGTCCAAGTTACAGAGGTCGCAATGCCTGTTCCAATGGTGCCACTGAGAGATCCAAAATGCCATGTGATATTATGGATAAAATCACTACTAGCGCGCTTAATCGTAATGGTTACGGCTTGCCCCATCATATTCCCAGAAAACTGTAGCACTCGATGACCGTGGAATATCACTTAAACGTAGCGTTTGTGACCCTGTATTCAAGGTGCCAGGCGACCAGCCACCAGACCCAGAGAAGGTCGCTGAAAAACTGATGGTTTTTGACCCATTCGAATCATGTGACACAGTGATGGTCTTATCAATCAAGTGAAGAGAACTATGAGCAGTATACATATCTGGTCGCCCTGACCAAGAAAGCGTCTGACCATTGATAGACACACTTGCCCTACAGTCATACATTCCAAAGGTCGTATAACCATTCTTTAGCCAAAGTTGGACTCGGACAGTAGATGTATTATTAGCCGTTGAAGTTCCTGTTTCTTCCACTCGTAAAAGTAGGGTATAGCCCCTATCATTATTTGAACCATAATCTGCCATAGGATCTCCTTTCTACTTGGCATCAATAAAACGACAAACTAGATGCTTGGCATTATGCCTTGCGGCTTCTAGTCGGTAATAACCAACCTGTAAGGTCTCCACAAAAACCCCATGATGAATTTTAATGACACCAGCTGTAACCGTCATAACGGCATTACCAGCTGACTTAATCATCCCTTGTGGGGTTAATTCGATATATTCAGAGTTATCCTTCTTACCAATAATCACCCCATTATCACCAGCTCTCAAATAGGTATTGACAAAGTTAAGCAAGAGACTGTTAGCTTTAAGATCTGCTTCAATAGCTGCGATACGAGCCGTATTATCAATAAAGTCTTGATTAAATTGCGCAAGGACAGCTTCATTATTCTTCTCAAACTCTTTATAAGACTTGAGCCAATCAGCTACTTCTTTTGCCAAAGCTCTCGCTTCAAGGTCCACTCGGAGAGATTCTGTCTTTTCAGTTAGAAGGTCTAATTGCTGCTTCATAAACCCGTTGTCAGCTTTGGCATCAATCTGAGCGATAAGATCATTCAAAGAAGGCCCAGGCGCTGAAGCAACGTTGCCATCTTCCAATTGAACATTTCTAAGATAAACCACATCACCTACTGACCACGAACCTGACTTTAAGTAAAAGATATACGAATAGTACTGATAACTACTTACTTTCCATGAAGAAACACACCTTTGCCAATCTGTTGTTACTTCGTAAGCTTTCGTTCCACCGAGTTCACAACCCATATTGAGTGTGACAGATTTTGAACACTTAATATCAATTGAAAAAGTCATCGTCGCACCAATTCGACTCCTTAAATCATGGAAGTTCCGATGAAAGCCTCCAGTACCTGCTTTGGTACAGGTCAACTTAATAGTCACCCCACTAACAGAACTCGTATCTTCAATTACCTCCTTCTTCCACTCAGAGGTAACAGATGAAAAAGTCATCGCTTTCATGGCATAATCGTCAATGTAATTGCGACCACCAAGTTCCGTTCCCTCAAAAAAGGATGACCAGATATAGTCACCAGGATTGGTTGAAGGGGTTGCGCTCTCCTTATTGACTGCTAGACCAAGGTAACGTTTGCCTGTTGGAATGGCAGAGAGTCCTTCTCCCTTGTCACTATCTGCATACATCCGCCAAGTATAAAGGGTCTTTCCGTCCTTACCAGCCTTTCCATCCATACCCTTGTCCCCATATACACCGGTGACAACAGGTGTTGTTACTGTCGTTGAGCCATTGGTGAAAGTGGTTTTTTCATAGTTCCACAGATATTTAAGCGTTGAGGTGAGAAAGGGAATGGTTTTGCTCCAACCAGAGTTTGTTGCTGTTACACTAGTCTTTTGTGCAGAGACTAAGTAGTACTGCTCCCTTAATTGAATGCCCACCCCATCTGCTCCAGCATCCCCCTTTGGTCCAGGGGTTAAAGAGATAGCTTTAAGATCAACTTTTGTCGCTAGGCTTTCCCCTCTCACCTTTAGGAGTGGCGTATCAATGGAAAGACTCCCATACCTATCCAAACTAAAGACTGGGGTGTGCTGGCCAGGAATAACGACCTTGTCTGCTTCAATTTCTAGGCTCTTCACATACTCTGATAGAATCTGTTGGGAAACGAGTCTTGTCATCCATGATGAACTAGAGACGGTTAACTCATCAATCGTAGCTTTTTGAAGGCTGCGACTCGTGCTTCAAGGGCATCTGTTGCCAGATAATCAAGCGCAGCTTTCTTCCCAGAACGCTCGCCTTCTGCTTTGGCCATAGCAATACCATCTTCAACTTCTGTTTGAAGACGCTCAAACTGCCTGTCAAAAACCTTGTTAAAGTTTGCTCGTTCCTTAGACGCTCGGTATTCTGTAACCGATTGATTGACGTCAAGAATGGTCTTGGCCGCACTGGTTAGCGAATGGGGCCCAGATGATCCAGAGGTTGTAAAGCTAACCTCATTATCAAAGGTCACCGAAAGATACACTTCTTCTAGAGCGTCAAAGGTATAACTAACTGCCTTTTTCTTAACATCTACCTTGTGCTTTTGACTTTTAAGAGTGACTGTATCTCCCAGATGGACTTCTTGACCATCAAGCTGATAAGCTTCAACGGTTATCTGTCTAGAGATGCTATCGATGTGCTCATGCGTGAACTTAGCCATCGCCCATTGGCGCAATTCTTCCTCTGTCTGAAGCGTGTTATTCTCATACCATGCTTCGTGGACATAAGGGTATTGGTTAATGAGGGGAATTTCCACAACTACAGAAAGAACGGTATCCTCATCACTACCTTCTGCCTGAAAGGTTGAGGTCGCATAGATGCGCGTAATGACCTTCTCAGAATCACCCTTATCCTCAAAAGCTTTCAGATTGTGATGGCTTGTGAGAATAACTCCCTTATCGTTGCCACGGTGCTGCTTAACTATCAGCTGAAAATTATCACGGACAAGCTCACCTTCCCAAGTTCCAAGGAGTGAGTGCTTGCCATCCATTAGAGCTTGGTAAAGTGTCAAGTCTTCGTCAGACACATAGGTATGACGCTCCGTCACATCACTGTCAAAGCTAAAAAGTCCTAAATCAGATGGACAAGCCTCAACCAGCCTCATCAAGACTGATTGACAAGTCGTGTTAGTCGCTGAAAAAGGCTTAATCTGACGCTTCATCATATCATCTGAAATGTGATAGCACTCAAGCTCTATCGTATCGTCTTGAATCTTTGCCTGCTTAACACGAAAGAGCTGCTTTCCCAAATCAGGAGTCGGACACAAAACCAACTCGTCTGTTCTAAGGGTTTCATAAACACCTGAATCCGTAATCGGATAAGTTAAACGTAGCTGAAAGGTGCCATTCAACTCCTCTTCTACCGTTGCACTCACCGTTTCAAATAATTGTTGGCCATTCCATTTTGCTGTCTTTGTTTGACCATCAAGAAGGTAAAGCATCACACCCACCCCCAATTCGTCTCAAAAGTGAGCGATAATATCCCACTGCCTAAAATCACTCCGACAGATTGTGTTGGATGACTAGCATCAATCGTGATAAAGTCTCCAGACCACTTGACAGCTTTCCCTGATAGAGTCTTAAAACTAGGACGATCTGGGTGATTAACCATAACAAGAGGCTCTGTAAATTTCTCAATGTGAATCACCTGGTCACCTACTGTAAACGAAGTCTCTGATACGGATTGACCAGAAATGGTAATGGTAGGAAAGGAAAGGGCAGAGCCTTTTGTTTTTAATACACCGTTGGCACTCAAAACTTGCCTATCCACACTCTTAAAAAAGCGAGTGGGGTGGCAGATAAAAGTCACATCAATCACATACACATCGTGGTCATCCTGCTTGATGTCAAAGCTATCCGTTCGGTAACACCAAAGCCTGGTGAGCTTAAGGCGTTCACTTTCTAGCCAAAAACCTTCCTGCATCAGAAAGGCCGAGAACTCATCGACCTCTTTCTCACTCGAACCAATCAGATACAAGCGGTAAGGTTTCTCAATCACATCACGATGTTTATTGGTTTGAACAATCGCCCCACTCAACCCACGATGGTCTAGGAGTTGAGTTTTAGACCGTGGCACTTGAATGCTCGGTCTATCTTCCACAAGAACTTTAAAAGGAAAAGACGAGGTGCCTTTTCCATTCAGTACCAATTCATTATGTTTAATCACACTGTTCCTCCTCTCAGTAAATCTTGTCGAGTCATTTCATCAGCTAGTTGACCAGCTACATAGTCGACTAGTTTTTTCATATCTGCTTCTTCACGAATCACAACATCTGTGATATTGACCGTTATGGTTGTTCCCTTGTTAGTCATGGTAGCTGCGATGCTGCGACCGATACTGCCAAGAGTCTGGTTATTAAGGGGCAAGACGGCTTCACGTCCTGCTTCTCCTCCAACCATCAAGCTGTTCCCTGTGATACCAAATGCCGTTGGCTTGGTGAGAATCCCACCCTTGGCATACCTCTGAATGGAAATCTTAGGTAAGCCCCCTTCAACCAATCAAGGGGATTCGCAGAACCAGAAACACTAAAGTGTGGCAGAGGAATATGCGGCCACTTAATCTTGAAGTTAAAGAGGTTCTTAATGGCATTGATGGCTGAAGAGACCGTATTTTTTTGACCCATTGATGGCATTTGTAATGGTCGATTTGACCCCATTCCAGACAGAGGACACTGTGTTTGAAATACCACTTAGGACACCTGAGATAGTAGCCTTCATTCCGTTCCAAACGGAAGATACCGTTGAGCCAATACTAGATAGAATGGAACTAATCGTGGACTTAATGCTATTCCAGACATTACTAACGACAGATTTGATACTATTGAGTAAGTTTGTCATGGTGCCTTTAATGCCATTCCAGGAATTGGAAATGAACTGAACAATGGCACTTAGAACAATCGAAATCAGTGACTTGATGGCTTCCCAAACTGTAGAGACGACCTGCTTGATGGCTTCCCAGGCACCTGACCAATCACCAGTGATGAGTTGCATGACTGCCTTGATAATACCTAAGACAACATTGATGGCTGTTTCAACGACCACTTTAATGATGTCCCAAGCTGTCGTGATAATCAGTTTGATATTCTCCCAACTGGCTTGAAGGTAAGGTCCAAGAATTGTCATGATGGTTTGAATGACTGTTGAAATAGCTGTCCACACAGTGTTTGCGGCATTAAGAATTAGCTGTTGGTTCTCTGTCCACCAAGTAGTCAATGTTCCCCATATCGACATGACAAAGCTTGATATCTGTTGGATAATGACAGATAAAAAGGCATATATGGCGTTCCAGATTTCTGTCACAGCTGTTCTAAACCCTTCGTGATGTTGCCAGAGTTGCTGAATCCCAACAACCAGTAAGGCAACAACGGCAATGACACCAAGAATAATCCCTACGATTGGAGCTGCTGTAGTTATCATCCCCATGATGGTTGTTCCCATAGCCGTAGCAGCTGCTTGCAGGGCAATGAAAATCGGGAGGACTAAGCCAAGGGCTGAGACCAAACTTCCGACAATAACAATAAACTGCTTGACTGGCTCTGATAGCCCAGAAAACCAAGTGGCAACAGCTTGAAGCAAACTCGCTAATATTTCCAAGATAGGAGCTAGGGTTGCTGCATTAGCGTCTCCCATTTCAGCCATCGCTAACTTCGCCGTATTTTGAGCGGTTGTAAACTTATCAATAGGATCAAGCGTCCCCTCATAGGTCTGTGTTACAATCCCAGCTGCCTTTGAGAGTGACGAAAGTGCTGCAGAAGAATCAACCCCTGCTTTTTCAAACTGTCCCATCAAGGTGATGCCCTCATCAAAGGAAAGGCCAAGGGCTTTGATTTGTGGTGCGCCGGCTACCGCCTTGTCAATCAACTCTTGGACACCAACACCTGTCGCTTGGCTGGTATAAGTAACCGTGTCTAAAACGCTTGATAAATCAGTCGCTTCAAGTCCATAGGCCTCAATCGCTTGTTTGACTGAAATGGCTGAGCTCGTCACATCACTCCCATTGATTTCAGAGAATTGAATCAACTGGGTAGAGGCTGATTTAAGGGCATCTCCTGTTAACCCAAATTGCGTATTCAACTCCCCTACGGCACTTCCTGCCGTATTAAAATCCGTTGGGAGTTCCGTGGCTAGGGTTTTGGCGATGTCTGTCATCTCTTCAAGGGCAGAGCCTGTCGCCCCAGTCTTTGTGACAATGATATCCATCCCCTCATCAACTTCTAGAAAAGCATCCAAGGATTGTTGACCGAAGTCAATCAACTTCTGTGACAACTCTCCCAGTTGGTCACCAAATTCCATGAGAAGGTCAGCCTTTAAGAGGTTGTTTGTCTCCTCCAAAGAAGCCTTGGAAGTCGCAGAGCTAGAGGCCAACTCTTTCATCTTATTTTGGAGATTGTTGTAAGCTATCTTTGTCTCATTAAGAGTTTTCTCAAGCTTATTAGCTTCTACCGAATTCTCCCCATACTCGCTCTTTGTCAAAGAGAGTTGTTGTTCCAAATTATGTATCTGTTTCTCAAGGATCTCTGAATGAGAAGTAACCTTTTGTTGAGCAAGTGCCAACTTATCAGCCTCACTTGCGGTAGTTGCTAATGCTGATTCTTGTAGCTTAAAGGAACTATTGAGTTTTTCGCTTTCTGACACCAACTGTGCCTGCTCATTTTGGAGACGATTGAGCTTGGACTGATTGGTTTCAACCTGCGCTCCGTTTTCTGAGAGAGCTCTGTTAACACTTTCTAGCTTTGATTCATAGCCCTTTAAGACTGTTTGAGTACCCTCCACCTCACGCTGGAAGGCACGGTATTGGTCTGCACCTATGTTACCGGACTTGAACTGAGCCTCGACTTGAGACTGAGCTTGACGAAGAGTAGCGAGTTTCTCCTTCGTCGTCTCAACTTGTTTGGCTAAGACTTCCTGCTTCTGGGTCAAAAGAGTGACATTTCCAGTATCAAACTTGAGTGCCTTGTCAATCTGACGTAATTCTTTAGTGGCTTCAGAAGCCTGTTTATTCACACCCTTTAAGGCATTTTGTAAGGGATGGGTATCACCACCAATTTCAATGGTGATCCCCTTAATGTTTCCTGCCATCGTCACTCCTCCTCCCTACTAGAAATTGTCAAAGTCTGCTTGGGTAGCTTTGCGAACACCAGTCTCACCTCGGCTTCTTAGCTCCACATAATCCGTCTGGTAATCCAGAGCCATACCAATCGAGATGTGCTTTAAGTCATCAATGGAAAGGCCAGTCTCCTTACAACAAGAGAGGTAACTCTCTACCGTGAAGATTTCCTCGCTCGCTGTTTCGGAAGTTTCTGCTTTTTTCTGGTTGTCATCCCTTGGTTAAGCATGGACATTAAGACCGGACCAACTTCCTGAAGTGGGAACTCCTCCATCGACATAAAGAAATCCTCGAAGGGTTTGATTCGAGGATTGGCTGACTTGGCAAAGACCCAAAAGAGACGGTGGAAAAAGGTCATGTCGAAATCAGACAAGATAGATAGGTCAATCTGACTAGCCTTTAACTCTTCCCCCTCTTCCAATTGCTCAAGTTGAGTCATGATGGATTCCGCACTTAACATGTTAAAGAGATCCTGGAAATAATCTTTTCCAAATTGTTCCTTATAAGCAATCGGTGTATAGGCATTCGTTGCCAAGGGATAGGTTTTCCCAGCAATCGTGATATTTTGTCGCATGTTCTCCTCCTTTAAGCAGATGGTTCAAAGACAGACTTAAACCAGTTCTCACGAATCTCATCATTGGTTTCTTCAGTCGTTCTGCGGCGAACAATCTTATCAAGTGGGCGCGGACTTGCCGTAAAGGTTAACTCTACCTCATTGATATCAGACCCAGACTTGGTTTTAGAGCCTACAGTTGGGTGTGACGCATAACAGTAATAAAGCACATGAAGGGTCTCTTTCTTGTCCCCTTCAAATCGAAACATCAGTGCAAAGTTTTTCTTCTCGCTATTTGCAATCTCTGAAATGGTGTTAGTTGTCGCATCCAATTTCTCACCTAGAACACGAGTCAGAAACTCCTGTGATAAGAGGGCAACTTTCAGTGTTCCCTCATAGCCGTCATTAGACTCAGTCGTGTAAAAGTTGATGTTGTCTGCCTTGTAAGACCCCTTGTCTCCAGTGGGTTCAAGGGTTAGTTCTGCAGCACCACGAAGTCGCTCGACAGTGCCATAAGTCAAAGCCCCGTCAGCTCCCTCACTGGTGACTTCTGCCCAGTGGACATCTTGTAGGCCAAAGGTGACCTTGTTTTTTTCTGCCATGGTTATCCTCCTAATAGTGTGATGGAATAAATGGTTTGGTAGAGTTTCTCACTAGTGATGTAAGTCTCTACCTTGTCAAAATAAAGACGGTGGGCATTAAGAACTGATTCCACCGTTTTTTCTGTTGCTAAATCTTTCATTGTCGTGTAAAGCTCAATCTGGACGTTGAGCCTTTTGTGATAAGTCCAGTTATCGGCCCCAAGATTATCTGAATTCGTGACCAGATAGACCACAAAAGGGGGACTTGGACTGTGCCCTTCCTCAAAATGGTGATAGGCTACTGGGTGTTTGGTCTCTTTTAAGGCTTGAAAGAGTTCCTCAAATCACATAATCCACCTCACAGTTTCTGTCGCAATTTGACTTCAAACGACTGAATCGCCTTTTTCTCGACAGGAGCGATGTGCTTTCTTCCTTCCACCCGACCACCGTTTTGTTTAGCATGCCCATCTTCAAGCAGATGCGTCAGCCCTGGCGTTCGGTTGTGAATGGTTTTCGTCAAAGCGGTATTGGTGTCAGTGGTTGCCTTGCTTTTCCAGCCCTTGGCATACTTTCCTCGTCGTTTTGGAGAAGTAACTTTTAAGGTATCAACGGCATCGTCTGTCACTTCCTCAACCACCTCACGCATGACATCTGTGGTCTCTTTGGCATAAGTCGTCAGCTCCTTTTCGATGACAGAAGCTAAATCATCAAGTCCAATCTTAGTCATAAAGCCCCTCCTTGGTCGCAACGATGTAAATCAAGCTTCGAGCCACAGTATCGCCATCAATGGACTCGATAGCATAATACTGGTCACGAAAGTATATTCGAGTCGTTAAAGAATTAAGAGCAAGAACAGCCTTATCGTAGCGCAAGGTAAACTGCACCTTGTTATGAATCAGTTTTGTCGCACTCCCATCACTTTCAGTTAAAGCTAGTGGACGACAAGAACACCAACGTATAAAGAGGTCATCCCAAATGGCTAACTCGTTTCCGATGTCGTCCTGCTTGAGTCGCTTTTCTTGAAAGACCAACTGTTCTCTTAGAGGCGCAATCTTCATCAGAACACATCCTTTCTATCTGCCAAAAGCAAATGATAGAGAGTTTCCTTTAACTCCTTGTGATTGGCTTCTTCTAGCGTTATCATAGACCTTTCCCTTTAATGGTGAGTATTTTCACTGCTTCGGGAAGAACCAATTTCCCATCCACACGTTGGCTGGCAAGAAAACCAATCTGACCATTGTTTGCATAAAGCTCATTGAGACGCTTGAAGGTACGCCCTTGACGGTACGCAATCCAGTAGTAAGAGAAATCACCAAAGGCAATAGCTTTGTTTCCTGCTTCTGGAAGTGGCGCAAAAGTTGACGTGTAGTAAGGACGGTTGAGAATCAAATCAGGTTGACCAGCTTGTGTTGATGGTTGCCAGATGTAATTGCCATTATTGTCCTTGAGCTTGCGGATAGCCTTAACCGTAGTATCATGGAGAATCCAGACCGCATTCTTACGATAAGGAGCAGGAAGCGAGTGGTAAAGCTCAATCATGTCATCAAAGGTGATGTCTTTGGTTGCGGTCGTTGGTCCTTCTACATCTGCTTGCGTGAAGATACCCGTTGGTTTTTTAGAACCATCACCCACCAAGAATGATTTTTCTTCCTCCGTACCGATACGACGTGCAAACTCAGAAGTCATGTAAGACTCAAGGTCAAAGACAGAGTCATTGAGCAATTCTTCTGAGATACGGATTGCTGTACCAATCTTATGAGAATCAAGAGTTACTTGGCCAAAGGTTTCATCTGTCTCTGGATAGAGCCCATTTTCGTCCATCCAAGAGGCAGAACCATGACCAGTAACAACTGGAATATTACGCTCACCACTAGAGGTTTTGATAACAGTTGCCAAGCTACGGAAAAAATTTTCTTCCTGAAGCCCTTGTACCAATTTCTTCTCGTATTCATCAGGGACAAGGTGTCCGCCTTCTGTGTCTTCACCGACACGAAGAACATCCTTCACGTCATAGAAGTTTCGCTTACGGACACTGGTCCAGAAAGTCTGGGTGTAGATGTCTGATTCCACACCTTTCTTTTCATCTTCTTTTTGGTTGTCGACGATGACTGTTGGCTGCGTCGTTAGAGCATGTGAGTTCGGTTGCGCCAGTTCAAGGTCAATCTTTTCTTGGCGCTCCAAGCGAGCAATTTCTTTATTGTAGAGCTCGATTTTAGCTTCCATTTCCTCATAGCGTTTGGAATCTTCATCTGATACCAAGCCGTCTTCAGAGCGAACAGTATCCAGAAAGGCTTTCGCTTGAGCCCAAGCAGCGTTACGTTTTTCTTTCAATTCAAGTAGTTTAGACATAGGTATTCTCCTTTTATTTCAATAGGTTCAATCGTTTTTCCAACTGATTGATGGGGGTCGTTTTCTGTGGTTTGGGTGGTTGAAGGCTCGCTTGCAGTTTCACCACCAAATCATGAGCAGCAGTCACTCTACTAAAGGTGTAGCTATTTTGATGATCCTGCTCAGGTGTCTCCTCTTTCTCAAAGAGCACCTTATCCGCAAAACCAAGCTCCACAGCTTTCTTGGCATTGAACCAAGATTCCGAATCCATAAGATGAGAAATCTTGGTTCTGGAAAGTCCAGTTCTAAGCTCATAGGCATTGATAATGGACTCCTTAATTTCGCCAAGCATCTCAATGACCTTGGCCATATCTTTAGCTTCACCTTGCGCCAACGTCCAAAGGTTATGAATCATCATCATGGAAACTGGACTCATGGAAACTGTTGTCCCTGCCATGGCGATGACACTGGCAACACTCGCAGCTAGACCATCAATGATGACATGGACATCGCCCTGATAATCCATAAGCATGTTATAGATTCGAGCGGCCGCAAATACATCACCCCCTGGACTGTTAATCCAGAGGGTGATGTCGCCTGTTCCTGCTAACAAATCATTCTTAAAGAGCTGTGGGGTGACTTCATCCCCAAACCAAGTCTCGTCCGCAATCTGTCCCTCAATCCGAAGGGTGCGGACTTCTCCTTCGTCAGTAAAATTCCAAAATTTACTCATCTTTTTCCTCCTCTGGTGGGTCTTCAGCTGGTTCCGTTTCTGTCGGTTGCTTCATGAAACCACCAGCATCTTTTAATTTGGTCATGTTTCCGTTAATCAAGTAGAGGTTTCCGCCTTCTTCATCAGAGAGCAAGTTCAAGTCTTCTAACTCACGAATGTCATTAGTCGAAAGCCAGCCATTTTGCCGTGCGATGGCATAACCATTCATACGGATTTGGTAATCGCCACGAAGCAAACCGTCTACATTGAACTTGATAAGGTAGCGTTTCTTCTCTTCGGGTAAAAAAAGAGACCTCTTGAAGGCTTGTTCTAAACGAACTACCCAAGGGTCTAAGGTATATTTGACAAATTCAAGTGACTGTTGTTCGATATTTGAAAAAGACGACTTCTCCAAATCACCAACCATGTGTGGTGGGATACGGTAAAGTCGTGCAATTTCATTAATCTAAAACTTCCGTGTCTGTAAAAATTGGGCTTCTTCAGGGGGAATTCCAACTTGAGTATACTTCATTCCTTCTTCGAGTACAGCCACTTTATGCGCATTTATGACCCCATTGTAAACGGCATTCCAAGAATCTCTCACTCGTTTAGGGTCTTTAAGGATACCTGGGTGCTCCAAAACACCACCTGGATTAGCGCCATTTTTAAAGAAAGATGCCCCATAGTTTTCGGTAGCTAGGGTCATCCCAATCGCATTTTTAGCCATCGCAATTGGTGAGTAACCAATCAAGCCATCAAACCCAAGACCAGGCACATGAAGAATATCTTCCTGCTTCAATAAGACAGTTCCCTTATCATCGAAATTAGGATTTTCTTCTGTCTGCCGCTGGTATTTGTAGTAAAGTCTCCCACTATCATCACGATGGACAGACATCTTATCAGGCAAGAGTGGATAGAGACTAATCACTCGTCCACCCTTATCTCTGATAATCTGCACATAAGCATTTCCCCATATTAACAAATGACTCATCATGGTTTCTCGAAAAATAAAGGATGACATTTCTGGATTTGGCTCATCATGAAGAAGAAAGTACAGTGGGTGGTCCAGCTTTTTCTCCTTCCCAGTTTCTGTCCGTTCATAGACGTGAATAGGAAGTGACGCTACTGCTTCAGCAAGGATACGCACACAAGCATAAACGGCCGTCGTCTGCATAGCCTTAAATTCATCTACAGTTTCACCACTGGTGGTCCGTCCAAAGAGATAGGAAAAATCCTGCCCCTCATAGCTATTTCGAGCAACAGGTTCAGCCCTTGCCCTTTTTAGTCCTAGTACATCAAGTAATCCCATAGTCCCTCCTTATTTTTAGGTACGAAAAAAGCACCTCGTTTGAAGTGCCTTTAGTCTTTTCCTACATTGTTACCAATCTACCTTCTTCAAAGCAATACCATTTGTTGCCGCCTTCTTGGAAAAGATAAATGTATTCTGCCATGGTGTCCTCAGTCAATTGGCTAAGGCTACCAATAAAGCGATGGTGCTGGGCTTGACCTTGTAGATCATCGTGTTCGATGTCTGCTAGAGCTTTTTCCAGTTGAATAATATCGCCCTTCTGAAGTAATTCTCGAATTGCTTTTTCTGATTTGAAGTGTTTCTTGAGAAGCTCTCCAGTGTATTCTGGGTAACCTTCGTAAGCTACCTCGATAGTTTTTGCGGTTTTATTTTTAGTTACCAATCCAATACGTGCTCTTGTTGCCATGGTCTTGTTCTCCTCTTCTTTTGTTGGTTACATATTAACTCTACAGGGGAGACTTATCCAGTCATTTCTGATATAATTTTGAAGAATTTAATACAATTTTAAAATTAAAAACTCAATATCCCTCGCTCATCATAGACACTGGCTTCATCACCTTGGTGGCGAATGCAGCGGTCAAGCCCCATGCCCTCAAGGTTTTGGACCATCTGTGTTGCATTCCAGCGGTCATAGGCAATCTCCTTGATGTGATAGGTTTCAGAGAGCTGTTCAATAAAGGATTCGATGAAACCATAGTGAACGACATTCCCTTCTGTTGTCTTGATGTAACCCTGCCTTTCCCAAACATCGTAAAGGACATGGTCTCTTCGACACCTCAGCTCCAAAGTATCTTTTGGTAACCAAAAGAAGGGCAAGATGATGTGGTTTTCCTCACTGTGTCGTGGTGGAAAGACCAAGACAAAGGCTGTGATGTCTGAGGTGCTAGAAAGGTCAAGCCCAGCGTAACAGTCACGACCTTTAAGTGCCTCATAGTCAATCGGGTCATTCATTCCCTTTGGCATACACATGTTCAGGTATCCAAGCCACACTAGAACTCGTCCACATATTGAGACGGAGCTGCTTAAAGACATTCTCCTCTGCTGGGTTATCAAGAGCCTGTTGGTAGGCTTCACGAACACGGTCAATTCCAATCGTATGACCAAGTGATGGATTAGCTTTTAGCCAGTTGGATTCGTCATTCCAATCATCTTCATCTGATAAACCATACACCACAGGATAAAAAGACGTATCTTTCTTTCGACCTTTGAGAATATCAAGTGCCTTGGTATGAAGTTCATAACAGATAGAGTTTTTATCAGTTCCAGCTGTTGTGATGATGAAAAATAGAGGTTGTTCCCTGGCATCCCCTGAACCCTTGGTTAAGACATCATAGAGATGGCGATTGGGTTGGGCATGGATCTCATCAAAGACAAGCCCCGACACGTTAAGTCCGTGCTTGGTTCCTGTCTCAGCTGAGAGAACCTGGTAAAAACCAGCGTTGGAATAGTTCACTATCCGCTTTGTCGCTCCCATAATCTTGGAGCGTTTCTCAAGCGGTCGGCTCATGAGAACCATTTGTTTGGCAACGTCAAATACAATGGAAGCTTGGTTACGATCACAAGCCGCCCCATAAACTTCCGCACTGGCTTCATTGTCAGCATACAAAAGATAAAGGGCAATTGCTGCGGCAAGCTCTGACTTGCCGTTTTTCTTTGGAATCTCGATGTAGGCTGTCAGAAACTGACGATTACCATCTTCCTTAACAATCCCAAAGAGGTCACGAACTATCTGTTCCTGCCACGGCAACAAATCAAATTTTTTCCCTGCCCACTTACCTTTGGTGTGGGAAAGGTTATTGATAAAGGTCACTGCCCTATCAGCCTTTGCCTTGTCGTAATGAGACGTCGGAAGCATAAAGGGACTCGGTTCATAGTGATAAGTCATCGAATACCTCCTAACAAATCCTCCATCTCATCACCAGTACCAACCTCTGCGTCCATGGTCGCTAAACGATTACGAGCTGAAGGTGTTAAAACAAACTGCTCACAGAACTTAAGCATGATTTTCAGGTTGGTCTGACTGATGGATACCTGTGGCACTTGCTGGAGATATCCATTTGGGGTCTTGATGATGGAACCATGCTTAGAGAGAAACTCCTCTGCTTCCTTCCAACGTGCATAGGCTTGGCAATAGCCTGCGAAGGCTGTCAGATCCATCTCCGTTAATATGCCCATTTGTTCGAGGATTTTACCCATCCGTTTCCATTCCTTCTTAGCATCGTCTTCGAGCCACTGTGGGCAACGTGGGGCTTTATGTTTGGGTTTGACCTCGTTAGTCGGTAGAGGTCTCTTCCCAGGGTTTCCTTCAAGTATTTTCAAATTGGTAGGCTTTGGTTTTCGCCCTCTAATTGCCACGGTCTCACCCCCTTTTTGGTACAAGAAAAAGGCTTCAAACAGAAACCTTTTAGATTTTTTCAACACTATCAATACCGTACAATACGTTTAAGCTCTGCCCATTGTCCCAATAGACAATAAGTGAACCAATGTCATCCACATCAAGAACCGTGCCAAGTGTCCCTACTGGAACTGGGCGAGGGTCATCCATCTGGACTAATCTCACCCTTGTCCCCTCTGGGTAGGTGGACTTGATTCGGTTTAGAATCTTGTCGTTCATCCTATGCTCCTAATGTTTCAAATGCCCATTTAACTGCATGTCCTTGGTCCTCGAAGGTTTCTTCTGAATCAATGATAAGGTTGAAGCGTCGTTCTCCCTTTGAAAACTCGTCAAGGCTTTCAACTGTTTCGAAGATGTGAAGGTTAACACCTTTGTAGCTTTGGTAGGCTATAATCAACCAGTTCTTGAATGGCACAATGCTTGCGGTTGCTGGGTAAAGGCTGTAAGCATTTTCTAGGGTTGTTTGTGTTGTCATGGTTTTGTTCTCCTCTTCTTTTGTTGGTTACATATTAGCTCTAGAAAAGACTTATATCCAGTCATTTCTACTTATTTTTTTGCAGATTATTTTGATAGTGTCGGAGCAACTTCTTCCCACAGCTGGTTGGTATCTTCGGTGATATAAGTCACTTCCATATCTGTGAACTGACCTTTATCAATACCTGTCTGGATTTCATCTACGTAGTACCCAAAGCAGGTTATCCCTGCCAACTTCAACCCACGACGAAAGCACCCCACTCCTGCAAAAAAATCAAGAAAGGTTAGGGTCATGAGTATCCCTCCATTACTTCTAGTGCTTGGTCATAGGTCAAAGTCTCACCGTTTCGGAGTACTGTCACTTCCCTATTACCAGTTGACTCCATGAAGCGTTTGACAATCACATCCACAAACTTTTCATCCAGTTCAATGCCGTAGCATACTCGACCAGTTTGGTCAGCTGCCATGAGGGTTGAGCCTGAACCAAGAAAGGGATCAAGGATTAACGTTCCTCGCATGGAAGAGTTTTGAATAGGATACGCCAAAAGCTGAATCAGCTTCATGGTTGGGTGGTCTTTACTTGACTTAGGACGGTCATATTCCCAAATGGTGGTCTGCTTACGGTCACTGAACCACTGGTGTTTTCCCTTTTGTTTCCAACCAAAGAGACAGGGGTCGTGTTGCCATTGGTAGGGACTACGTCCGAGAACCAGTGAGTTCTTCTTCCAAATGTAACAACCACTCAAATAAAAACCAGCGTCCTTAAAAGCCTTACGGAAATTCAGACCTTCCGTATCCGCATGGAAAACATAAATAGACGCATCAGCTTCCATGTGACTTTCCACTTGGGTAAACATGTCGTAGAGGAATTGATAGAAGTCACCGTCAGACATGTTATCATTGAGGATTTTTCCAGCTGTCTCTTCCACATCAACATTGTAAGGCGGGTCCGTCACAACGAGATTGGCTTTCTTATCCCCTAGCAATTGGTCGTAGGTTTCTGCCTTAGTTGAGTCTCCACAAATCACTCGGTGCTTTCCAAGTTGCCAGAGGTCTCCATGTCTTGCGACCGTTGGTTTCTTTAACTCTTCTTCCATATCAAAGTCGTCTTCAGACAAATCCTTGTCGTGGACGTTGGAGAGAATGTCATCAATCTCTGGGGGTTCAAAACCAGTCAGGTCAAGGTTGAAATCAGACTCTTGCAAGTCCAAAAGCAAGTCTGCTAGAAGCTGGTCGTCCCATTGACCAGTGATATTATTGAGGGCAATATTCAGTGCCTTTTCATCTTCCTTAGACAGAGAGACAATGACGCACTTAGCCGTTTCATACTCGAGGTCTTTCAATACCGTCAAGCGTTGGTGACCCCCAATGACTGTCAAATCCTCGTTGACAATGATAGGGTCAACATAGCCAAACTTGAGTAGGCTTTGTTTAATCTTTTCGTACTCTTTATCACCCTTCTTCAGTTTCTTTCGAGGGTTATAAGAGGCTGGTTTTAAATCACTTAGAGAAAGTTCCATAATCTCCATCTTGGGTTGCGTTGTCATTTGTTACTCCTTTTCTAAATCGATATTCCACGTAACAAGGGTGTCCGCAGAACTTCCTTGTTGGGTTGGCATAGGATAAAAAAGACCTGCCACAGTTTTGGCAAGTCAATTCATCGTATGCAGTTTTTGTTTTATCATGTTGGCTTTGATGGTTTCGCCACCAAATCGCTCGGCAGCTATTTGAGCAGAACTTTTTAGGTCTACCTTGGACGGCATGGTGTAACTTTTTCATGCAGTTCTTACAATAAGGACGTTCTCCTTCATCAAGCTGATACTTGACGAACTGACCCATTCCTTTTAACTCTAGGTGTCTACGGCAATATTGCTTCACCGAACCAAGAGACAGGTTTAACATTTGAGCAATGGCACCATAGCCAAATCCATCTCGCCTAAGTTTCCAAATGCCTCGCCGCTGATTATCGTTCATTTGTTTTCCTCCAAGAACTAAAAATTGTTGATTTCTCTATTTTTCATGTATTTACCCCCTTCTAAAACAAGCTAAAACAGACACTAGCAAACGATACTTACCCTGCTAGAAAGATTGGCACCATAATGGTTCACGTCACTTTTTAGCTATTTTCGGTATGCCCCTAACGAATTTTGCGAAAATGCACGTTTGAGGGGGCGTCGGTCTTTTAACGTTCGTGTTTTAGAGATTGCATCCCCCCTCACCCTAGGGACATTATGGTTTGCGATTTCACTTTCGTTTTGTTATAATGTATATACAATATATACAGGAGGTCAACTAATGGCTACCATTACTAAAAATTCTCAATTTAGCTTTAGAACCAACGAAGAACTACTAGCCAGAGCTAAAGAAATTGTTGGTTATGAAAACATAGACATGTCAACCCTCTTTAACAACTTGTTAGTTCAAGTCGTTCAACAAGGGCAAGTGCCATCACTCCTTTTAGATGAGGAACAATCTAAAAAAGAGCGTATCATTGACGAACTTTATAGTGAGATTCAAAAGGGCTACCAAAGTTATCTTGAGGGTAAGGGCAAGTCACTAGACGAGGTGTTCGCAAAATATGGCGTTTAATCTATTAATCACACCAGAAGCAGAAGGTGACTTGGATGGGATTTACAACTACATTCTCACTCACTTTCTTGCACCTCAGGCTGCGGAAAACACCATGTCTAACATTAAACAAGCTATCACAAAAATAGCGGAAGTTCCTAGTCTTGGCATTGATGTCTCTGAACGTGTCGGACGTCAATTTTCAAAGGAGCATCCGTTAAAGATGATGATTGCAGGCAACTACCTTGTCTTCTATGTTTATGACAACCAAACCGTCGCCGTTCTGAGAGTCCTCTACCAGAAACAAAATTGGATACACCTTTTCAAATAGATCGAACCACTTTCGAGTGGTTTTTTCTTATTCAAAAGTGATAGGTATACTCCTGGTACAGATCCACCGTCTTAGTTTTTCTATCATGACAAGACTTGAAAAGTGCCTACCAATTGTCTTGGGCCCAGAAGAGTTCTTGATCTCCTCGGTGGGGAGTGACGTGCTCAACCACCGTTGCCTTGGTTAGTCGTCCTTTCCTTTGACAGTAAACACAAAGAGGATGGAGCTTTAAGTAACGAAGCCGTGCCTTGTTCCAGCGAGAGTTGTAACCTTTGGCTTTGGTTGACTTGGCATCAAGGGTATGGTTGGCTTTGTGGTCATCGCAGTACTTGTTTCCATAGGTCACAAGGTTGGGACAACCATGCTGCTTGCAAGGGGTGCTTGGTCGGCGTGGCATCTTACTGCTCCCAAGGAAGATAAGGCTTGGTGAAATGCCCAAGGCAAGTGGTCTTGGTGTAGTCCACATCCAAGAGGTTCAGCTCCTTGATAATCCCTTGTGGGGTAAGATCATAGCGTTCACGAACCCCTCCTACTAGTTGTTCAAGAGGATAATCACTTGTCCCAAAGGTGTTCACATAAACACCTGCAGGCTCCGCAACCCCATAGCATAAGCTAACTGGACTTCACAGCGTTTGGCATACCCTTCACGGACAAAGGCCTTTGCAATCTTCCGTGCCATATAGGCGGCTGAACGGTCGACCTTGCTTGGATCTTTCCCAGAGAAAGCTCCACCACCGTGGTGGGCAAAGCCACCGTAGGTATCTGCTACAATCTTACGACCAGTCACACCAGCATCAGCGTAAGTGCCACCAATAACAAAGCGACCAGTTGGATTAACCAGAACCCTGAAGTCAAGGTTCTGACGGTAGCGTTGAGCAACCGACATCATAGCTTGGGTGACAATGCGTTTGACTGAGGCAAGGTCAACTCCGGCATCGTGTTGTATAGACACAAGGAATGTCTCGATACGTTTGTTTTCGAAGTCGTATGTCACTTGAGCCTTGGCATCCTTACCCAAGCCAGGATGTCCAAGATTCATCAGTTTCTCAAGCACTCGAGTCGCAAGTACATAAGGAAGCGGCAAGAACTCAGGTGTTTCATCGGTCGCATAGCCAAACATAATGCCTTGGTCGCCTGCTCCACCACTATCGACCCCTTGAGCAATATCTGGGCTTTGAACACCAAGGAGATTAGTCACCATGATATCCTCCATACCATAAGGTTCAAGAACCCTTTTGACAATTCCTTCGAGGTTAAAGAAGTGTTTGGTTGAGACTTCTCCTGCGACAACCACTTGGTTATCTTTGATAAGTGTTTCAACTGCCACTCGGCTGTTCTTATCGTACTTGAGACATTCCGTCACGATAGCATCTGAGATTTGGTCACAGAGCTTATCTGGGTGTCCGCTTGAAACTTGTTCACTGGTATAAATCATGTTTTCCTCCACGCAAAAAGCCCAACCCTTATGGGCTAGGCTTTGGTTTATTTTACTGATTGTTGGCCTGCCTTGTAAGCCTCCTCAAGAGCGGTTTTCAAGGTCCAAACTGCAATGTCTAGAAAGTCTTCGTTATCGCTGTGTCTTGTTTCCAAGTCTGAGCGTCCGAAGTTTTTGTAGATAATTCCGAATAAGTCTTTTTCCATTTGAGTTTTCATGGTATTATTCTCCTCTTCTTTTGTTGTGTACATATTAGCTCTAAAGAGAAGTATAATCCAGTCATTACTGGGAAAATTTTAATCTTTTTCGATATCTTAAGTATAACACAGCAAAGAATTAAAAGCAGTACCAGGTTAGTAACATCTTAGTAACAGGGTAGTACCACCTTAGTAACACCCCAGTACCATGTCACCCCGCCATACTCATAGACTTACCTGCAAAACGATAGTACTCTTTGACTTGTTTGATAGCCTTTTGACGATAGCGACTGACAGTCATCCGTGAAATATTATGCTTTGGTAGTAGCTCCTCCCAAGTTAATCCAACTATAACCAAATCACTAATGATGTCCCTAATCACCTCGTCAACTGAATAAATCGCTAAATTAAAAAAGTCAATATCAGCTTTCAAGTTACAGTACTTTTCAAAAAGCGATTGTTTGTACTCCTGCTCTTCAGCTAAGAATTTCTCATGATAAGAAAGAGCCATATTTTCAGTGCGATGGTTTGTCTTACTCATTTTGATTCTCTCTTCTGTTGATTGCTGCATAGCGAGGGAGTACAGAAAGGCATCTTCTGAGACTGGTCTGTAGTTTTCAAGAAGATTCCTTGCGATTGATAACTCTCTTTGTGCCTCTTGGTAATGTTGGAAGTAATAATCAACCTTATCCATTCATTCCTCCTACTTGTGCTTTAACAGCTTCAATTAGACGTGATTGTTGAGCATCTTTGTTTTCTAGTGCTTTGAGAATTTCTTCGTCAATGGTGCCTTCGGTCACGATGTGTTGGATGACTACAGTCTCAGATTGTTGCCCTTGTCGCCACAGACGGGCATTGGTTTGTTGGTACAACTCCAATGACCAAGTCAAACCGAACCAAACCAAGTGATGCCCACCCTTTTGAAGATTCAGACCGTGACCAGCGCTTGCTGGGTGTAGAAGACCAACAGAAATATTCCCCTTATTCCACTCACGGATGTCGTCCTCAGTTTTAAGGACTGTCCCCTTAACCTTGAGATTTGCCAAACGTTGCTCAATACGCTGAAGGTCATGTTTGAACCAATAAGCGACCAGAACTGGCTCACCGTTTGCTGCTTCGATGATATCTTCAAGAGCATCTAGTTTTTGGTCATGTAGTCTCACCACTTGATGGTCATCAGAGTAAACAGCACCATTTGCAATCTGCACCAGCTTGTTTGAAAGACTAGCCGCATTGGCAGCTGTCACCTCACCATTTTCAAGATCAGAAAAAACATACTCTTTCTTGAACTGGTTGTAATCTGCTTTTTCTTTATCAGTGAGATGAACTATTTTCCTTGTCGAAATCAGCTCGGGCATCTCTAGATAATCCATGGCTTTCATAGAGATAGTGATATCATCAATCTTGTCATAGATTTGGCACTCCGCATAGTCCATAGGGATGTAGTCATAGACGATATTGCCATTCCTACGTCCCTCTCGGAAATAACGACTACGGTATTCCCCAATGAATCGACCCAAGCGCTCGCCGCCATCGATGACTTTGAACTCCGCAAACAAATCCATTAGCCCATTTGAACTCGGTGTTCCAGTCAATCCAACGACACGCTTCATGTAAGGACGCATCGCCATGAAAGCTTTGAAGCGTTTGGACTGCCAAGACTTGAACGACGAGAGCTCATCAATAACCACCATATCCCACTTGAAATAGGGGCTACATTGTTCTACAAGCCAGGGGAGATTTTCACGGTTGACTATGTAGATGTCCGTATCTTGCTCAAGGGCAGCTCGCCTTTGTTTGGGTGTTCCCACAATCTTGGAGAAGCGTAAGTGCTTCAGTTCCTCCCACTGCTCAATCTCATCACTCCATACCGTGTTTGCGACACGAAGGGGTGTGATTACCAATACCTTTGAGATTTCATAGCGGTCAAACATCAACTAGTTTATAGCTGATAAGGTTGTGGCAGTCTTTCCCATACCCATGTCTAGGATGACCGCTACATTGGGGGTTCTTATAATGAAGTCCTTGGTGACTTCTTGATAGTCATGTAGTTTCAATTTCATCTAGCACTTCTCCGATCTTCTCAACACTGTCTAGCACATGGACCTTGAAACCTAATCGCTCAAATAGTCTGTGCCTAGAGACTTGTAACAAACGTGGCTTTTCACCAGGGGCTTTTACTTCCACCATGCCAATCTTGCCATTAGGAAAAAACACCAACCTATCCGGTACTCCTGCAAAAGATGGTGACACCCACTTAGGACAAATCCCACCACGCTTTCTGACTTCACTCACTAACTTTCTCTCAACAACTTTTTCTCGCATGATAAATCCTTTCGTCAAATAAAAAAGTGGAGGTCTAATGAGGTCATTTCCTAAACTTTCCCTATGTGCTTTCTATTAGTATTTTTATTTGCATAGAGATAGTTATAGAAAAGACCATCACTGACTTACACTAAATCAAGAAATGGAAGTCGTGGAACTCAATCTATAAACTTTTAGTATTCATTTCTCGATAGACTTTCTGCTAATTCCTTCCACGACTGTCACTCCTAAGATCTCCACCTTCTGATGGTGTGGAAGTCAAAAGCCATTTGGTGGAGGTCACTTAGCCAAGGAAATCATCACCATCATCAGAAAGTTTTAGTCCCATGATGAAGTTACCTTTATTAGTCCGCTTTCGTTCAAAACCTGCTTGAGCCAAAGCTGCATAAAAATCTGTCGTGCCGCGCGTGTACTCCATGTTTTGGACGCAATAAGCACGATATCGCCTATATAACTCACCAGACTTCTCGCTCATTTTATCTCCAACCTCACAGCACTCGCTCAAGAAGTGACCTAGCCAGTCATTGGCTTCACGGTATGCTTTAACAGAGTTTGCGACCGCAACTGGCACACTCGTCTTGAAGTTGGCCTTGATGGCTTTTTCTGCTCCTTCAATAATCCACGACATAATGGCTGGTGCTGCATGGTCATACAAATGGTCCGCAAAGTTTTTGATGTCAGATCGACCAGTGATTTTGGCGTTAAATGGAATGACAACAAGACGTCGCCAAGTCCCATCATCGTTCGCTCCTACTTTAGGCAGATGGTTGGTGTAAAGAACTAACGTATGTGATGGTACAAAATGGAAGGGATCCTTGTACTTCTTCTCTGCTTGGATTTCATCCGTAGATGTAATCTGCTTAACAACAGCCGTATTGAGTCGCATTCCTTCAGCCATCTCAGAAGCAATCACGAGACGCTTACCTTTAAGCTCTGCAAGTTCAGGACTCACGTTTCGCTTGTTAGACATGGTTAAGGCATCAGCCGATAATTTCCCAGAATAGCTTCCTAGCACTCGAGCTATCGTGTTCCAAAAGGTCGACTTGCCGTTTGCACCGCCACCATAAGCAATAATCATGTGTTCCTGATAAACCCTACCAATAGCTGCCATCCCAATGATTTCTCGAACATAGTCAATCAACTCTTGGTCGTTTCAGAAAAAGGTAGCCAAGGTTTCCTGCCACAATCCCATGCCTTGGTCGCCTGGAGATACTGTGGTCATTTTCGTAATGTAGTCTTTAGGATCATGCTCATGTGAACCTAAAAGGCCAACACGCAAATCGTAAGTAGCCTCAGGAGTATTAAGCAACATATCATCCTTATCAAGCTCTGATAAGTCAATCGCAAGCATGGGTTTAGCAGTATTATGGGTTGCTGTGATGTAGCGATAATCACGACGCTTCATGACAAATTGATAGTAGGTTCTAGCTGCTAGATAAAGCGTATAAAGCTTTTGTTGGATTGATGTTTCAATCACTTTAGCTAGTGCTTTTCCACCCTCTCGAACTAGGTTTTCTGAAATACCAGTGTTCACTAACTCTTTGATAGCTTTCTCGTATTTGTCGCTAGCATCTTCCAGCTGCAAATCCATAAACTCAAGAACTGCGCCAATGGCTAACTGCCTATCTTCCTTCCAAAACTGACCAGTAAAGGTGAGATAATCCGTCGCATTCGTGTATGCTAACTTTTCTCCGTATTCACGAGCAAGGACTCCTGCTTCCCCAATATCGGAATAATCATCAGGTTTCAAATCCCCACGATTAAAGGCTTCTGGTGACACATACCCATCTGAGCCTTTAATGGTCCGATTGTAGAATCGCACCGCACTCCCCCAGATAGTATCGAGTTCAGTCTTATCAAGCGGTGGATCACATTTCAGCGCCTGTTCATCAAATCCATCACGGGCTTCCTGTGTTACTCCAAGGCGTTTGAGAATTTTAGCCGCAAATTGTGACAGGGTTGAGTTACGACTCCCCTCAGTAATTAGTCCAGATGGTGGTGTATAGAAGTCCGCATCGAAATTTTCTTCATCCGAATCAAATGAAGAGTCCAATAAATCAGCATCTATAGTCAGCCATGAGTCGTTCCATAAAACTTGTACATTGGGATTACCAAAAAAGAATCTTGCGGCATCCTTAGCGTTCGTATCAAAGAAGTTATACCGATTCGTTATCTTCTCTTTTAGATTGGCATAGGCATCTTTATCAGTAACTTCATTGATTTGGAAATAGATATGGAATTTTGGTCTTGCTGCTTTATTGCCTTTTTGAACCATGTGGTTTCTACTCGTAACCAAAGCAAAATGGTAATCCGAAAACAAGATTTTTAGGTATTCCTCTGTAATCCAATCATCAGGATTTTCAGTATGGTCATTATCAATATCCATGACTAAAACATCCGACTTAAGGAAATTAGCGTTCGATCGAGTGCTATTTTTAAATAACCCTGCCACATGATCGTACTGAGCAATACGTTTTAGACTAACTTCATCTGTAATTGTCACTTGGTGCGGATAGACCGTTGTTGTTTGAACACCAGTCTGTCCTGAATGAGATAAGGTAAATTGCATGCATCATGCCTCCATCTTTCATTGTTAAATTAGGAATTTCTCTTCCTAATTTACTAAGTAAGAATCAGACAGGATTTTCCGCACTAACAGAAAAATTTATCTCAGCCCTACTTAGTAAGGTGTAGGGGATAAAAAATCGCTTCAAAAGTGGAAAATCCACTCAAAACCTTACTTAGTAAGATAGGAGGACCCAATATGGCAAACGAACCATACATTGAACCTTATGATGATGTGGCTGATACCCTCATAGCCATCAGCGTTATCTCAAAATTACTCGCTCGGAAAATTACGGAGGAAAGACAACATGAGCAAAATGAAGCAACTGAATGAACTAATTAATGAAATGGAGGGCACAGCCAAATACTACCTTCGCTTGGTAGATGAGTTCAGAAAACTCCTATCTACTGAGGAAGAAACAACAACTTCAGAAGAACCCAAAGTTGAACTACAAAAGGAACTTAAACTAGAAGATGTTCGTGCCGTCCTTGCGACAAAAGCCAAAGATGGCTTCAAGAACGAGGTGCGTGCTCTTCTCAATAAATACGGAGCAGAATCCCTATCAGCCTTAGCCACTGAGCACTATGCAGCAGTTCTTGAAGAAGCTGGAGGAATTGGTAATGACTAACCATGCCATCCTATCTGCTTACGCATCCCACCGTTGGCTCAACTGTCCGCCTTCTGTTCGTTTAACGGAAAGCATGCCAGATGTTACCTCTGAGTTCGCCCTTGAGGGAACTGACGCTCACGAGCTTTGTGCTTATCTTGTTGAGAAATCACTAGGCAGAAAGGCGCGTGACCCAACTGAGGATTTGTCCTTCTACAATGAAGAGATGCAAACGTGTGCAGATGAATATCGCAACTACGTCATGGAACAGGTAGAAAAAGCTAAAGGCTACTCTCGAGATCCTACAATTCTAGTTGAGCAACGTCTGGACTTCTCCAAATGGGTGCCAGAAGGTTTCGGTACTGGCGACTGTCTGATTGTGGCAGACGGACTGCTTCAAGTCATCGACTACAAGCATGGACTAGGCGTTCTAGTTGATGCAGACCATAACCCACAGATGAGGTGCTACGCTCTTGGGGTTCTTGAGATGTTTGATGTCCTCTATGATTTTGATAAGGTCACCATGACCATCTTTCAACCACGGAAGAATAACATCTCCACCTTTGAGATGGATAAAGTTGAACTCCTTGAGTGGGCGAAAAACGAACTCTCACCTAAAGCTGACCTTGCCTTTAAGGGCGAGGGAGAGATGACCTCTGGTAAACACTGCCAGTTCTGTAAACTCAAGAATGTCTGTCGCAAACGTGCGGAGCATAACTTAGCACTCGCCAAGATGGAGTTCGCAGACTCTGCTACTCTTGATTATGAAGACATAGCAGAGATTTTACCTAAGCTGGACTTACTGGTTTCGTGGGTAAATGACATCAAAGCCTATGCTTTGAAAGAAGCTGCTGAAGGACACACCATTCCTGGATATAAACTTGTAGAAGGACGTTCGGTTCGTAAGTTCTCAGACGAAGCTGCCGTCAGTCAAGCCGTGATTAAAGCTGGCTTTGACCCTTACGAAAAGAAACTCCTAACTATCACTGCCATGACTAAACTTCTTGGCAAGAAAACCTTTAACGACCTGCTTGGTGGTCTGATTGTAAAACCAAGCGGTAAACCAACACTCGTTCCTATTGACGACAGTCGTCAAGAATTGAACCTAGCTACCAACGAATTTAAAGAGGATTAAACGTATGACAACTAAAGTACAAACTACAAAAGTAATCACTGGTAAAAACACACGCTTCAGCTACTTGAATGCCAATGAACCTAAGTCCATTAATGGAAGCACGCCAAAGTACAGCGTCTCTCTTATCATTCCAAAGGATGATATTGAAACTGTCGATAAAATCAAAGCAGCCATTGAGCTTGCCTACAAGGAAGGCGAGTCCAAACTCAAAGGTAATGGAAAATCTGTCCCAGCACTTTCTATCCTTAAAACTCCACTCCGTGATGGTGACCTTGAGCGTCCTGATGATGAAACTTATCGCAATGCCTACTTCGTCAATGCCAACTCACCACATAAACCTGGTGTTGTAGACGGTAATCGCCAAGAGATTATCGATACTTCTGAGCTTTACTCAGGCATCTACGGTCGTGCGTCTATCTCCTTCTATGCCTTTAACTCTAACGGTAACAAGGGTATCGCCTGTGGTTTGAATAATCTCCAAAAACTCCGTGATGGAGAGCCACTCGGTGGACGTACTCGTGCTGAAGATGACTTTGCGACTGATGACGATGATGATTTCTTGAACTAATAATGGAGGACTAATCTTATGACCATTTTCTACTACTTACTTTCTGCCGTGTTTGGAGCTTACCTGTTCCTCAGCATGTACCTCAATTACATGACCATCCGTGACGATATTCGTCGTGAGAGAGAGCGCAAGGCTGAAAAGAAACGACAGGCCGACAACACGACACCGCTACAACGTAGCAGATAATACTCTAGGTGGCAGTACTTCTGTCACCTTTTTATGAAAGGACAAACTATGCCAATTAAAGAATTATCCATTGACTTGGAGACCTACTGCGAGGTGGACTTGAGAAAATCTGGCGTCTATCGTTATGCGGAAGATGATTCTTTTGAAATCCTTCTCTTAGCAGTCTCAGTTGACAATGGTCCAGCGACTGTTTATGACCTAACTAAAGAAAATCTTCCTGATCAAATCCTACAAGCATTGGTGGACGACTCCATTATTAAGTGGGCTTTTAATGCCTCCTTCGAACGCATCTGTCTTTCCAACTGGTTGAAGAAACATCATCCAACATTATTGTCCGAGGGTTTTCTGTCTCCAAACTCATGGCGTTGTAGCATGGTTTGGTCAGCCTATCTCGGATTACCACTTTCTCTTGAAGGAGTCGGTACTGTTCTTAAACTTAAAGACCAAAAGTTGAAGGAAGGTGGAGACTTAATACGCTACTTCTGTCTTCCTTGTAAACCTACCAAAGTCAATGGCGGACGCACTCGTAACTACCCAAATCATGCACTTGACAAGTGGTTAGCTTTCATTGATTACAACAAGCGTGATGTTGAGGTTGAACTAGCCATCAAAGAAAAACTCCGTAACCACCCTGTTCCTGGCTTTGTTTGGGAGGAGTATCATCAAGACCAAAATATCAATGATCGTGGGATTGGTATTGATGTAGACTTTGTCAAAGCAGCTATTACCATTGACGAGGAAAGTAAATCTAAAATTCAAGAGGAACTTAAAGAACTTACTAGGCTTGAAAATCCCAACTCTGTTCTTCAAATGATTGGCTGGCTACGAGAACGCGGAGTAACGACTAATTCTCTTGATAAGAAAGCTGTCAAAGAGCTATTAAAGGTAGTCGATGCAAAGACAACTAAAGTCCTAAAGTTAAGACAACAGGCGGCTAAATCTAGCGTTTCTAAATACCAAGCCATGGTGATCTGTGTTTGTTTGGACGGTCGAGCTAGAGGGATGTTCCAGTTCTACGGAGCCAACCGAACTGGGCGATGGGCTAGTCGCATAGTTCAGCTGCAAAACCTCCCACAGAACCACCTTCCTGACCTTGATGAAGCAAGAGAAATCTTCAAAGCTGGTGACTTAGAAGCAACTGAACTTCTCTACGATACACAGGATACCCTGTCACAACTTATTCGGACTGCTTTGGTTCCAAGAGATGGTAAAAAGTTCATTGTGTGTGACTTCTCTGCCATTGAAGCACGAGTGCTCTCTCACTTAGCTGGTGAGAAATGGCGGAGCAGAGTCTTTGAACAAGGCAAAGACATCTACTGTATGTCTGCTTCCCAGATGTTTGGAGTTCCAGTTGAGAAGCATGGACAAAACTCCGACCTGCGTCAGAAAGGAAAGATTGCCGAGTTGGCTTGTGGCTATGGCGGGGCAGTCGATGCACTTAAAGCCATGGGGGCTATTGATAGGGGGCTTGATGAACAGGAACTTCAACCTCTTGTGGACTCGTGGCGTCAAGCTAATCCTAACATTGTTCTCTTTTGGTGGGATGTTGATAAAGCTGTAAAGACTGCAGTAAAGTACCAAAAGCAAACTGAAACCCATAGTATTCAATTCAAAGTAAGAAAAGGGATGTTATTTATTACTCTTCCTTCTGGACGCAAACTCGCCTATGGCAAACCTAAAATGGGAGAAAACCAAATTGGTGGAGAGTCCGTCACCTACGAAGGTACAGGAACTGCTAAACGTTGGGAGAGACTTGAAAGCTATGGTCCAAAGTTTGTCGAGAATATTATTCAAGCTATAAGTCGAGACATACTCGCTTACTCTATGAAACAACTGAAAGACTTCAGAATTGTAGGACATGTGCATGATGAAATCATCATTGAGTGTGACCAGAGCCAAAATCTTGAGCAAATCGCAACTTTGATGGGAAAAGAACCATACTGGATGCCTGATATTAACCTCAGAGCTGATGGATACGAGTGTCTCTTCTATCAAAAAGACTGACAAAAAATCGCCACCTCAATTGAGATGGCGATTTGGTTTTATTTGTTGAGTTCTTTGTAAAGTTTCAGCCCTTCTTTCTGGATATTATTGACTTTCTTATAGCCTGCAGATTTCTTAACACCTAGGTACTCGAAGATTTCTTTATTCTCATAACCTTCAAAAAGCATATCTAAAATTTCTGGTGCTTGGAAATTGGTTTCTGCGAGTTTAGCTTTCAAGAAGTCCAGTTGATCCATTACTAGATATAGTTCAATACCTTCATCAGCAATTGCTAAATCCTGCTTTTCAGTGAAGGCTTCCCAGGAGGAGAACTCTAAAGTATTCTTTTTAGGTTTACGAAAATCCTTGAGATAATCATTGACTGAGTTGTTATACCACCAAACCATTTGTTCATACTCCTCTTCTGCCACAGGGACAAAGGCTATTAAAATTGGAATACCCATAATACGGCATTGTCGAAATGTACCACGAATTAGTCCTGATTCACTAGATGACATATAGTAGTTTTGCACAAACATCGGTGCTAGTACTTCACCCTCTAATGGTTCTACACCAGTTGATGAAGATTGAGTTTGACTGTAGTTGAAAAAGTTGACATTGATTGGCATGTTTTGACTCCGTTTCTTTGGCAAGCAAAGAAAAAGAGTATGACAAACCAATATTCAGTTGTGTATTTGACCACATCAGCAATTCCTCTGCTTAGTCATGGTCAACGGGCTTTATAAGTTGATCTGCTTTCCCTAAAAATACAGTTAAAGCCAATAATGTAGGAATTTTCCCCATTACAAAGTATTTTTAAGGAGACGATAACTTGTAGGATTGATCTTTACTCTCTCAGTATATAGTTTTACTTCTATCAAAAACAGGTAGTCCAAACTTCCGCCTTAAAACGCCCTTGGCAACAGATTTTTGGAATTTTTATGTAGTAAAATCATACTAATTCAATCTCAAAACCGGAATCTGAGTTTCCGCTTTTTGAAACCAAAAAAATAAACCATCACAAATTTGTGATGGTTTATAAGGTTTTCATTTCTGCAGCTTGTAATATTGAATTTATTTCACCCAAGGGTTTATAGTAACTTGTTGATAGCAACATCTTATATACTTGGTGTGGTGGAGAAATTGTAAGTTGATGAGCTGCTTTCTTTATCATATCGTCACTAAGTTCAGGTCTTAATTTTAAAGCAAAACAAAATGACAATGTTAACTCAAGCCTTGGTAAATTATCTTCTAGAGTTTCATAATCTCTCAACGTTCGTTCTGTAATTCCGACTAGCTTAGCCAAAAATGGTTGTGTGCAATTTTTTCGCTTTCTGTGACTACGTAATGTCCCCGAAAATTCAAAAGGTAGTTCTTTCAATAATTCAGAGATTTTTTTCCCGAGTTTCATCATATCCAGTGGAGGGAGCTGATCTATCAAACTTGGATTCTGTAGAATATCTACAAAGTCAGCCTTAATTTCACTTTCCTTTGTTACCCCTCTATTCAGTACATAATCGTAATATGTCTCATCAGAAATTGAGGTGAAATTTTTAGACTTTACTTTAAAGATTAGACAACATTCATCCATGTGCTCGTAAGTATAGTTAGTCATAATTGGCCCATCTTTTGTCATATAAATAAATTTCTTATCCTTTAAACAAAGATGGTTATCAACGTAAATAAACTTATTTCTATCAATAATCTGTCTAAAGCTCTCGTTAAAACAATATTCAAAACACAAGTCATTTGAAGTAATAGTATAACTACTTCCTTTATCAAATGCTTCAAGTTCAAAAGCAAAGTTATGCATATATCTATCATCAAGATAATTATATACACCATTTGCTTCCTTAAATCCTAAATCAATCATTCTAATTTTAGCAGCCTGTCTAGATACCTTAAAGAAATCAGCTAAGCTGTCTACCACTTCTTTCACTAATTCAGAACGACTTATCTCAGGATTAACCAATGTCAAAGTTTGAAATAGCTCCCTAATCTTTATTCTAGTTTGGACTTTAGGCATAAGAATTCGAGGTGCAATTCCATTGGCTTGCCACTCCATCCAGTCGAGCGACGACCACATGCTAGAATCAGCTAAATTTTCTTCTGTCCAACTACTAACTGTTGAGTGATTTTTATCAAGTATCATCTTAATTTCATGGAATACTTTATGAAGTTCCCAGTGAACACATTCATGGATAACCGTATTGTTATAAGAACCTACATTCCGTTTGAAAACAACATCCTTATCTACAAGGATACTCCCTTTGTTAAAATGCTTAGAAACTAACTGCTCATCCTCTATGACCTCAACATCAGTATCTTTAAAAACCATTTTCCCGAAAACTGAATAATCTATAGTTAGTTTCTCTTGATGGATAGACAGTCCCATTTCAGAAACTATTGTCTCAACTGGAACAGGGGTTGGTTGAGTCAGGGCTTGAGGATAGTACTTCCTTAAGAATTTTTCAGCAATAGCATCAAAGTCCTTCTTCCTTATATATGGAACCCAGTCTTTACTCAATTTTAAGTTTCGGGACTTTTTGTACTGATCTGATTTAAATTCTGTATTGTAAATTCGAAAGTTTTTGATACCAGAATCAAGTTCTACTTCAGCATATACAGACACAAACTTAGTTTTAGTATCAATCTCCATCTCACCTTTGATATACTGCCGAACAATTACATTAGCAATTACAATGATTTCAAGATTTAATTCGCAATTATTAATAATTTCATAGTTTATCTTATATAACTCAAAATTATCAAACTCAATAAAACCATTCGGTTCTGGCACCATGTATGTAGACAAATCAGTATTATCTTTATTATTAAAAATAAATCCTTTAACAGTTTTGACTATTTGTTCATGGTAGGTATCAAAAATATATTTATCGAACATGACTGAACCTCACTTGAATGTAGTAAGAGTATTATACCATTTTTTGTAAACGCTTTTAATGATTGTTTAATCATTAGAGCAAGCTCTATTTATGTTATTACTTATAATATGATGGAGAAATAGATGAAAGAATATATATCTTGTTATCGAGTACTTACTTATCAAAAAGACTGTCAAAGCCAATTCAGACTTTGGAGATTTTAGTATACCTTGCTTATACTTAATATGTAATTATTCTCTATTTGCCAAGATACCGTAAAATAGCCACAACTGCAGCTTCAGTACCAGTTGTTAAGGTCGGTTGAATAGCTGGTGCAAACTTAGAATTATGGTTTGAATAAATCTCTTGTTCTTTCGTGAAACCTCCGAATCCCCAATAAAGATAAGGGATTCCCAATGCTCTAGGAATATATGAAAAATCTTCCGAAGCAGTCATTGGATGGTAGGCAGAAACCCTATCCTCACCTAAATATTTCTGAAATGCTTCCGTGACTTCCTTGGTTATCTGGGGGTCATTATCTGTTAGGGGATACTCATCGTAAGTTTCTACTTTGGGGGCAATTATGCAACCACCTGCTTCACATTCTGATTTAACAATACGTTTAATACTATCAATTACTTGTTTTTGAATCTGTTCATCGTAAGCTCTAATATTCAATAATAATATTGCTTTGTCAGGAATAATATTCGCTTTAAAACCAGATTGAAAAGAACCAACAGATACAACAGCAAATTTAAATGGATTTACTTCTCTTGAAACTATTGTTTGTAGTTTTATTACAATATCACATGCTATAATAATAGGATCAATACTTAAATGTGGCATTGAACTATGAGCATCTTTTCCATACACAGTAATCTTTAATGAAGTGGCACTCGATAAAAAGGGCCCTGCTAGCGTACCTACTTTACCTGAAATGGGTTCAGTTAAAACATGTTGTGATAAAGCTAAGTCTGGATGAGGTATCTTTTCAAAAAGTCCATCTTTTATCATAGATTTAGCCCCTGCAGCTATTTCTTCACCTGGTTGAAACAAAGCAATATAAGTTCCTTGCCACTCCGATAAATGATTAGCCAAAGCCCAAGCTGCCCCTAAGCCAGCTACAATATGAACATCATGACCACAGGCATGCATCACAGGTACTGTCTTACCATCTAAGTCTTTCATGACTACTTTAGAAGCATATTCCAATCCTGTTTCTTCTTTTACAGGCAGAGCATCCATATCCGCCCTAAATAGTACTTTAGGACCATCTCCATTTTCTAAAATACCAACAACGCCTCCTCCAACTCGTAGAGTTTGGTAACCATAAGACAGCAAGGTTTTATAAATAAATTGACTAGTATTTTTCTCTTGCATTGATAATTCGGGATGGCTATGAATATATTTGTAAGTTTCCTCTTGCCACTCTTTAATCATTATCAAGGACTCAAGCACACTTTGAACTGACATTAAATTACCTCCAAAATTAACTTTCTACATGCCATTATACGCGACGAAGATTATAAAAACAATTCTTTTAAATATTTGCTATATTTTAAACTTATTAGATGCTTACCAAATATTACTAGAATACTTACCCTTTATTGTTTAACATACAAAATCAAAAATCTATCGAGATTCATAATCTCGATAGATTTTTTCAAGAATTAATCTCGAAAAATTGAAACACTTTAGTTAATTAAGTTGGAAAGAGAGATAACTTTGTTAAAGTGCTCACACCAATAAATGGCGAAAAGTTTAATGACATTTTAGGTCAAACGATTAATCCTCTTTTTTCTTTAAATTAGATAGTAAACCAACTGAAGCTATAATTGTCAAAGCAGCAATGTTAAAGAATGGGTTCTCATCCTCACCTGTTGTAGGCAATTTATTTCCTCTATCTTTATTATTTGCGATACTTGATAAAGCTTGTGTTTGGTCTTTAGCCTTAGGTTCGTTCTTATCAGCGTCTTTACGTGGATCTACGACTTTAACAGTCACATCCACAGTATCTGTTGAACCATCTGGGTAAGTCACGACAACTTTACCTGGCTTGTCACCTGCTGTTGTGGTATCAATTGGTGTTTTAAACTCTACTTTAGTTCCAGCTGGTAAATCTTTCAAGTTTTCAATTGAATCTTCTGCCTTAGGTGTTTCCCCAATGTTAACTGTTTGGTCTTTAGCCTTAGGTTCGTTCTTATCAGCGTCTTTACGTGGATCTACGACTTTAACAGTCACATCCACAGTATCTGTTGAACCATCTGGGTAAGTCACAACAACTTTACCTGGCTTGTCACCTGCTGTTGTGGTATCAATTGGTGTTTTAAACTCTACTTTAGTTCCAGCTGGTAAATCTTTCAAGTTTTCAATTGAATCTTCTGCCTTAGGTGTTTCCCCAATGTTAACTGTTTGGTCTTTAGCCTTAGGTTCGTTCTTATCAGCGTCTTTACGTGGATCTACGACTTTAACAGTCACATCCACAGTATCTGTTGAACCATCTGGATAAGTCACGACAACTTTACCTGGCTTGTCACCTGCTGTTGTGGTATCAATTGGTGTTTTAAACTCTACTTTAGTTCCAGCTGGTAAATCTTTCAAGTTTTCAATTGAATCTTCTGCCTTAGGTGTTTCCCCAATGTTAACTGTTTGGTCTTTAGCCTTAGGTTCGTTCTTATCAGCGTCTTTACGTGGATCTACGACTTTAACAGTCACATCCACAGTATCTGTTGAACCATCTGGGTAAGTCACAACAACCGGTACTTTAAATTCCCCTTTGGTCATACCATCCGGAATCACTGCACCCTCTTTAACCTTCATTGTAGGTTGGTCTTTAACTTCTTTAGGATAATCAGTTGTTACTTTTGATGTGATTTCATCAGTTGATGGTGCTTGACCAAATGGTTTTTCTAATTTTCCACCTGTCGCTGTGTATGTTGTTGTTGCATCATCTTTAACGTTTACAGTAGCAAAAGTATAAGCTTTGGAACCACCCGGATAAGTTACTTCTACTGGTACTACATATGTGCCTTTCTTAGTAAGAGCTTCCCCTTTTACAACAACTACTCCAGTTGTAGGGTCAATCGTTACCATATTTGGGTCAACAGACATTGCTCCCTCAGGATAAGAGGTTTTAACCGAATCTGGAACTTGACCTATAACAGTTGTGAATTTTGTTCCTTCCGGTGGCGTTGTATCATTGCCATCTTTGTCTTTAAAGATTGGTTTAGCTGGCTCAGAATCCTTAGCTACAACACCATCTACTGGTTTATACTCGATAAATACAGCAATAAAGGAATCTAATGCTAAAGCGTTATTTAAGCTCTTTGTATTTTGACCTTGTTCAAATAGACCTAATGTAAAGTTTGTTGTCTTAGTGATATCATTTGGTACTGTAAACTTCTCAGGTGTCGCTGTTCCTTCAACGCTTGACTGAATAGTTTGAGGTTCACCTATTGCAACACCATCTCTGAACCATTGCACTTGGTATTTACGTGTTGGCAACAATCCGCCTACTGTTGAATTGGTAACATTACCAGAGACTGCTACCTTATTCGTAGTATCATAATCAACAATATCAAGCATTGGTTGAGGTGCTAAAATAGCAAAGTTCAAGCTAGTAATATTAGTTCCAGACCCCGCAACTACATTTGTAAATAGATTACTCGGATTACCAAACATAGCTTTAGGAAAAGCCGGACTCCAAATATTATAATTAGATAAAACAGGAGATACATATAGGTAGTTCTCATTAATGTGTCTATGTTTTTGACCAATGGTACCATTCCACTTAAGAAGACTACTATTATCTACATCTTCATCTCTAACAACCTTGCCGAATTCTTCGTCTGTAATTGTATGAGAAACTTTTAAACCACTGTTTGCTTTATAAGCACTAACACCATACAATCCCTTAAAAGGAATAGAGTAATTTCCATTTTTATCAACTGTCGTTATGACTGTCTCCGCAATATGAGAACCAACCCCATGTTGGGCCTGGTATTCTGTAAATACTCTTTCTTGTTCAGCCTTAAAGTCTTCAATAGTATATCCTGGATGGTCTTTTTTCCACTGATCAAGTAAGCGAGTTACTTCATCATTTAAATAAGAAGCAGCTACTTTCACACCATTTGCTGGAACATCATTACCATCTTTTAACCATTGATTAGCAAGCGTCCCAGCAGAATCTCCATTATCAAACCAAGCTAAACCACTTACTCTACCATAGATTCCCCTGTCATGCCATGTACCATCTGCGGTACTAGGAATTTGCGACTCAGCTTCTGGTTTCTTTAACCAGTCTTTAGTTAATTTCTTTTCTTGTAAAATAACTTGAGAATTGACAATCCTATTGACTCCCGCAGTAAAATCCCAAGATTCATTTTTACGGTTAGTACGAGTATGGAAACCATAAATCTTATCCCCTGCTTGAATAATATCATACTTACTAGAATCAGGATTTTCAATCCAGGTTCTTACTGCGAAATTACCATCTCCTGCTAATTGAAAACGATGTTCTTCACCGTTAGGATCAACTTCCGATTTAGATAAGTCAAACGCAAAAGTTCCATCCGCCAATGTAGTAGTATAGTAAACTTTTGAAACATAGCCTTTTCCGTTTACCCACTGCAAGTAAACTTTAACACCAGCTAGTGGAATATCATCTGAATCTTGCCCCTCAATGCTACCACCATTATCTATCCAAGCTTTACCTGAATAAGTTTGTTTAGCTGAGGAATCTCCGGGGCTATATATCGCATCTTTTTGTACTCTCTTCTGAAGTTCTTCAGACACTTCGCTGACACTATTTTTGTCAACATTAGCTTTTTCAACTGCACTATCTACAGAAAGTGTTGTAATTGCAGGAGATACAATTACATTTTTTTCACTGGCTGTCTCTTCTAAAACAGCAACTTTATCTGTATCTTTTGATGAACTATTAGGATCTATGTTGGCACTAGACTCAGGAACCGTACCTCCAACATCAGTATTGACATTTTCTGTGTAATCTGCTAATGCTTCGACTTTTGATTCGGTTGTTTTGTCTACTGACGCTATTGCATCTGTAGCTAATTCTGATTTTGCTGGTTTTACTTCATCTACTATCCCTGCTGATGCAGATTGTTTAGGCTCAATACCTGTAGATGTTGTCTCATCAGCTAGAACAGTTGTCCCAGCCATTCCTAGAAATGCTAATCCAACCAGTACCGATGCTGCACCAAATTTAAATTTCTTAATCGAAAAGCGCTGTTTCGTATGTGCGACATCATAATTACTTTGCTTATATTTCCTAAGCATAATTTCTCTCCTTTTCAAAAGTAAAATTAGATTAACTAGTAACAGCTATCTATTCATATTTTACTTTTTAAAGGTTTTAGGTAGTTCACATTATCTTGATAAATGTGAACTATTATTTGAATTTGTATTGTATAATCACATTCGATGAGATTTATAAAGGTGATAATATGTTGAAGAGTTCAGATAACACTAATTTAAAATTTTTAAAGGCTTTCTCTGAATTATTAGAAACGAAAAGCTTTGAACAAATTACAGTTAGAGATTTAGCAAAAAAAGCTCAACTTAGTAGAAGAGCTTTCTATAATCATTTCAATTCAAAAGAAGACTTCCTTAGGGAATCTATTTTAGTAATCTTTGATGATATCACAAAAATTTTAAATAATGATTTATTATATGAAGAAGTAATCCTAAAGGAAATGCTTAGCTACATGTATACAAACAAAGAAATTATTAAGTCCTTTGTTTGTTTTTTTCCAAATATTGACAACATAATTAAAGACTATATCAAAGGAATGATCATACATTCTAATATACCAGACTTAGAGAAACAACTCGAAACAGCATATCAAATTCCATATTCTTTCGCTCTTGATATTTATATCTCAATAATTGAAAGTATTATTTTAAATTGGATAGATCATGACTTTACTAATGAGCCTGAAGAAATAGCAAGATATATTATATCTGTCGTGAGAATTTAACATTTATAAAAGTTAGAAAAATAAAACTAATACTTCATTTCCTCATCTAATACTTTATAAGGGAGCGTAAAATACACTGTGGAGTTAGCCCAATCCATTATTGATACTTACCAGCCTGAAAGTGTAGAAGATATGCAAAATGCTTTAAATCATATAGTGTTTATTTGTAAACAGTAGAAAAATAATTTCCTACTTACACACTCTACTTGACAATCCCCTTTATAAAGAAAAAGGCGATAGTTTTTCTCCTATCGCCTTTTGTGACCATTTTTATGAAATTTTTTAAAGTTAAAAAATATAATTCATAACACTATTTTTTTCCATTTTCTGATTTTAGTTCTAAAAGTTCCAAAAGGTGCAACTGTATTTACATGAATAAACTTATATACTTCCCAAGTGGCGGTTTTAGTCGCTTCATCAGCCCATTTTCTCATATATGGTTTAAATGATTCTTCTTCACTCAACGAATCAATCATTGCATATATAGAATTAATATTTTCATTTAATTTTGCTTTCAACTCTTGCAGAGATAAATGAGCGTAGGTATCCGTGAATCACTGATATAATTCACCAAGTTGATTCCATTTTAATTTATACGATGGTGTTTTTACTTGAAGCCCCTTTCTTTCATCTTCTTCCCATTTAAGAACCAAACTTGTCCATCCAACCTGATATGAAAGGTTTTCTGCTGGAGTTCTATCAACTTCATCAATTCTTTTATCTTTTAGATTCTCTGGAATATTATCAAATTCTGAAATATATTTCTCAAATGTTTTCTCTATTTCAACTTTTAGTTCTTTTTTATTGTAGTATGTTCGCAAAAAATCATCTCCATTCTGATTTATCAGTACTCTAAATTAAACAGGTCTTATTTTCACCTTTACCTCTTCAAAAAAATATTATATTTCTATATCTTTTACGAATAAAGCTTTTAAAAGATAGTGACTATTCTCAGCAATATTCTGATTGTAAATAAGATTATATTTATTAACATCCACGAATTCTCTTCTTTTCTATTATTATACTATCTTTCTCTAAATCAGTAAAATAATATTCTTATTTTACTGATTTAAAAATACTAAATTTAAAATATATAGTATCAATATATAGAACTCAAACTTCAACGACCATCTAGGTAATAATTTAGGGGGTATGTTTATTTCCACAAACTCTTCTTCTATGGAAACAAGTCCATACCCCTAGGGTTCATGGAAATAAATACTCTCTCAATCACGCTATCACATCAAGATACTCAGCTTAAACTCTCACTCTGATACTTCCCCTACATACGACAAAAAGCCTTAAAATTAAGGCTTTTTACTATTTCCATTTATCAAAGAGTTCTAGGCTTTAACAAGCAGAGCAACACACTCGTCTGTATTTTCTGTAACCCGAAAATATTTGTTGCCGACTTCCTTGTCCGCTGGCTTCAACATTCCGTCCTCGCGGCGGCTCACTTCCAGCGTCCTCTTGTCGCCGTATATCATCGGCAGCTTGAAGCGAATCCTGCTGACAATTCCCTCGCCATGCTTCCAGTCGGCATCCGGCATAATCTCTATCGTGTCGATGAGCTCCGCGTAAAGCGTCTTTCTCGTCGCCTTATCCACCTGTCCAATCGTCTTGCCGAACTCCGTAAGGAACAGCTTCACCTCTTCCACGGTTGCCTCGCCTTCGCGTGCGCCGTCAAGACGCCTCTGCGCCTCTTCAAGTTTCAGCTCGGCCTCGTCAATCTTCTCGTAGAGCTTGTCCTGTCTTTCCTGCAAGTCCCTGTACTTGCGCTCATAGGCTGGCTCCGTGCCGTCCATAGAATCCATCGTCGCAGACAATGACCTGATGGCTGTGTCGAATTTCGCCACCTGCTTCTCCTGAGCGGCAATCTCGCCCTCTATAGCTTCGGTGTCCTGCATCTCGTTGTGCATGTACGTCAGCATTTCGGCGATGAGCTTGTCGTCGAGACAAACGCCTATGACGTCGTCAATCTCCTTGTCGATAAGCTCCTGCCTGTACTGCTTCGTGAACGTGCAGTCCGGCCCGAACGCCTTCTTGCTGTACTTGCAGTTGTAAGCGTGGGTCTCCTTGCCGAGTGTTCCATCCTTCTTGACCTTGCCCCTCGTGTTGGTCGCAATCATCTTTCGCCCACATATAGGGCACACGAGCAGACCCGTGAGCAGGTTCACGTGGTCGCTGCGCTTGCGCGGGAACGGCGTGGACTCCGCCTCGCAGCGCTTCTGTGCCTCATTGAACAGCTCGGGCGACACTATCGCCTCGTGCTGCCCCTCGCTTATCTGCCAGTCTTCCTTGTCCTGCCTCACCGGGCGAAACTCGTTATTTTCGCCCTCGACCTGCTCCATGCGTCGCCTGCCATAGGCAATCTTGCCCGCATAGACGGGGTTGTCTAGGATGTTCTTGAGCGTCCCCGGACTGAAGAACACATACTTGCCGTTGCCCCTCGGTTCCTTCTTGTAGCCGTGCTCGTTGAGCCACACGGCTATCTTATGTATGCCGTCTGGCGTGTGTACGTATCGGTCGAAGATAATTCTCACGACCTCCGCCTCGCTCTCCTCGATGACGAGCTTGCCATTGTCGCGGCGATACCCGAACGGAGCCTGAGCACCGTTCCACAACCCATTGCGTGCCTTCTGATATCTTCCGGCAGTTGTGTTCTCACGGATGTTATTGCGTTCCAACTCCGCAAAAATAGAAGACAGCGAGAACATTGCTGACCCAGTCTTCGATGACGTGTCGAGCTTGTCGTCAATCAAATACAGATTTACGTTATAACTCTTGAGCTTGTTCAGCGTCACGAGTGCATCAGCAGCATTTCTGGCAAAGCGACTCATGTTCAAGACCACGATGTAGTCTATGTCTCTGTTTTTAGCGATGTCTGCAAGCATCTGTTGGAACTGCGGTCTTCCTTCAATGTTCTTGCCGGAAGCGCCTTTCTCCTCCTTATAGATGTGGACGAGCTGCATGTTCTGATATTCGACATACTCTTTAATCTGATGTTCCTGATTTTCGAGGGAATAACCCTCTTCAGCTTGCATATCCGTAGAAACACGGATGTAGCCGACCGCTCTCAGCGCCTTCTTCGGCGCTCTCTTTCTCTTTGGCACCTTATGAACTCACCTCCTTAGTTAAAGTAAGCCCGAGACGGAAGTGCTCCATCCCGGGCTGAAATACTCACTCGTCAAATATCTCGCCAACAAACTCCGGCGTAACATATATCGGATACAGTGTGTCATGATTCACCCAACCATTTACGTCATCCACAAATGCGTCGTAGTCGCAGTAGTTACGCAAATCATCTGAACCATCTTTCACCGGGAAAGTGATAAAAAACAAAGTTTCATACCAACCATCTCCAACACAATCAGCTCCATCCGATACGCTAAAATCCATTCCCGGATAATTTTTCTTAACCTGGTTGAGCCCTTCTCTTATGCTCGAAATCAGCAAAATATCGCCATCCTCCACTTTTTCGTCAATAGCTGCCAACCAATTCCAGACGCATTCCTTTGCCATAATCATTTCCTCCTTTTGACTTGTTTATTATTTATTAGCACTCGGGGCGATTATCGCCCCGAGAAGTGCTCATCAATGATTTAACCTACTTCCTTGATGCTTGTCAGTGCTGATTCACATTCTTTTAGAACAGTTGACATGAATGAGTCCATATACGCCCAGTCAGGAATGCCTTCTTTATCAACTGGAAGCTTGATTTCGCCATGTTCCATAACTTCCATGCGCCACTTGTCAACAAACGCATATCGCTGTCCGACAGAGCGAATCAATGGCGCAATAAACATCCCAATACGCTCATTCATTTTGAACTTCGGATATAAAACATTGACATCATCCGATGCCCAAAATGGTGCATCCTGATAAAAGGTCTCGCCAACGCTGCCGTTATAGCAAACAGTCAATGTGTTGGCTGGATGCAAATGCTCATCATTCTTGATACTTGTCGTCCAGCCATTATTCATTGCCGATGACCCGATAAAACGAATATCTCCTGGCTTCATGTTCGCCTTCGTTAAACGGGTTCCTTTAACGATGTCAAACAGGCTTCCAATCTCGAAATTCTTCCATGTTGAAATATCAACCAAAGATTTCGATGCCTTGGCAAGCCTTAGATTGCCAAGGCAAGCCCAATCTGGCTCGCCATCTGAATCAATAGGCAAGAAAACAGCCATCTCTGAAGCAATCTCACGTGTAAATTTGTATGCATAATCAAACCCCATCAAGACAGCGGCTTTCTTAAACGCAACTACGAAAAACAGCAACCTTGTTTCAGTCCATTTATCAGCATAGTCGCCGATGGGGTACATCCCCTGTACGTGTGGATATCCAACGAATGGTTTTGGTTGATAGAAAACCGCATCAGCTGTTGTCGTATCACTGAAAGTAATACGATTACCTTCTTCTGTTACAGCTTGACTTGTATAGCCGCCAATACCGTTGTTATAACTAGAATTTACAACTACAGGATTTTCCCCGTCGTCCATCAACACAGCATTGTTCATCTTGTAAGCCTTAGTTGGATGAATATCGAATAATTTTCCAACCTCAAACGGCTTCCACTCACTCGTGTCAATCTTATTCATTCTTCTCACCGCCCTTCTTCAGAGCAATATTCACGCTCGCATCATCTGCGCTCACTGTGCTCGAATACATTGCTGTTTCAAGCAGCTTCTCTCCAAAACTCTTAGTGTCGATGCCTTCCTTGAACATCAGATAGTCCATAGCAGTCTTCTTGAAGTCTTCCTCGAAAATCTCGAAAGGCTTCTGCGGCACCTGATACGACAGGTGCTCGTCAGACTTGACCCACTGGCATGTGTCGTCCCCTGACTGCTTCTCGACCACATCGACCCAGTAGTCCTCGATAGCAGCCCATTTACCGTACACATCATGACGTCCTTTGTTCTTGACTGTCGCAAGCCCATCGGTCTCCATATAGCAAGCGAAAATGTCCTTGGCGTCCTGTCCGATACCAGTCTCGAACACAAAGATGCTCGTTGTGACGCCAACGCCAAAGAACAGGTCTTCAGGAAGTTTGATTACCTTCTTCAGGCGATGATGTGAAAGGATTCGCTTCATCTGAGCCTTTGAAGCCTTTTCAAGCTTCTTATCTGGAAGGATGAACGCGCAGGCTGTATGGGCAGGCACGCTGTCAAGAACATTCTCGACAATCTTCATGCAGCCGTACTTATTCTCATACGGCGGATTCATCAGAACTTTCGTGATTTCCTGTTTGCCAATCCACTCTGCAGCCTTTTCCGTTCTAGCATCCAGCTGTTCGAGATTTGTCTTTCCATCCTTATGAATCAACATGTTTGCACACGCAAGCGCATAAATCTCGCGGTCAAATTCGATACCGTATAGCTGATGTTTCTTGATTTCCTTTGCCTTATTGGTCTGTGAGCCACCTGACTCCTGAATCATATTTGCCATCGCCTTGACCAAAAAGCCGCCGCTACCGCATGTTGCATCCAGAACGCGGTCATCCTTGTTTACCTCAAGGATGCGGTACATAAAATCGGTGATGTGCTCAGGTGTGAAAATCTGTCCCGATTCAGACTTCTTCTTATAACGGTTGAACTCGTTAAAGAAGATGCCCATGACATCCTCTCCGCGCCATTCACTAGAATTGACGCACTCAGAAATCTCAACTACCCAATCAATGAAATCATTGATTGCCTTCTGATTGTCCGTCGTGTTCATCTTGATGTCGGAATACTCCTCCAGCAGGATGTCAATCTTCGTGTTTTGGTTGCGGCTGCTCTCAAGCGATTTCGACAAAACCGAATGAATCGCTGTGTGGAACGTCTGATAGCCCATATCCTTGAGTCTCTTCAGTCCAGCACCGTAACGCTCAGCAACCAGCGCACAAGCTGTGAAAATCATGCGATGATACAGGTTCTTGATGCCAAACTCGAAGTGCAGGCAGTTATTAATCTTTGCTGTCAGAGCGTAGATACGTTCCTTGTCGATGTTATCGACGTTAAAGAGAGAAACATAATACTCTACGTTATGCAGCACATTGCTACCCTGTGCCTTATACTCTTTCTCACCCTTGAACACGCGCGTATCGTCGCCGTTGTAGAGAACGCCTACAACATGCTCGTATTTCTCCTCGATGATACGGATGTTCTTCAGAACCTCATCAACCTGTGCCTTGCCGAGACTAATCTTGCTTGCCTTAATTTCAAGCACAACGGCTGTATCTGCATGATTGTCTGGCAGATACCATCCATCCGGTTTGTCTGATACACCCAAAAAACCAAGTTGATTGAATGTCGTCAACTGACCAACGCCAGACTTCACGCCTGCTTTATCTTTGAACCCGAGGATGTTACGAGCAATATCACGTACCTCATCCTCAGTTAAATTCTTTGCCATTATTCTTCAGCCTCCTCTGCATTTTTCTCAATCCACTCACGCAGCATCGCTGAGATAGATTTCTCCCTCTTGGCTGCAATGATTTTCAATCTCTTCTTATCCTCTGCCGTCACGGAGAGCGTCAGCTTCGTTCGCCTGACGTCTCCTGAGGGCTTCTTTTCGTCTTTTTTGTTCATATCAAGCTCTCCTGTATACGTATTCACGTAATTACGTATTATTGTACAATATTTCACCAGAAAAATCAACCTTTTTTGTGCCTCAAAGACCGTCTGAAGACGGTCGAGATTGCACGAAACAAAGGAGGATTTCATGGATTTCAACGATTACATCAAGACCTACGAGGACTTGGCACATCAGGTTGGCGGAATGGTGCTCGCGAACGAGATTGCGAAGCGTCCGCTAGAACTGATAAACGGTGATTTGGACGATGAGATTTATCAGTTCTACATCATCCAAGACCCAAGCTTTTTAATAGAACACACTGACGAGATAGTCTTCCATGACGATGCGCTAGACCTATACGTGTGGGGTATCACCCACTTTGGCACGGCATGGTCTGGCGTTCCTGTCCCTAAGCTTCACTAAGACACAAATAAGCGGCTCCCACCTACGGGAACCGCTTATTTTTTATCTGGCAACCCACAAAACGATTACCGCGAACGCAATAGCTAAAGCCATAAAGCTCACCCAAAAGTTATTTGAGCGCTTTTTATCAGCGTTCGCAATCTCGCGACGCTCTGCTATACGCTTTTCCATGAAAGCACGATATTCCGGGTCTTTTGACATACGAAACTCCTGCTCCTCCGTCAACCCGTCTGCGTTCTTACCTTTGTTTGCGATACTTGCAATTACTGCAAGCCCTGCTACCAATACGATGATTAAAACTAACATAATCTGTTCTCCTTCCTAATCGCCGAACTGCTCGGCATCTTCTTGTTTCATCTGTTCAACAGCCCTGTCATAAGTCTCCTGAACTCCTGCGCTCACTGCGCGCCCACCATGGCTCATCTCGTGGTCAATGGCACGGTTCGCAGCCTTGAGGCGCTTCTCCGCGTTCCACATATCCTTGCGGCTCTCGTAAAGGCGCTTCTCCGCCTCCTCGCGTGCCTGACGCTGCTGCTCCTCGACCATCTGGCGCACTAGCTCCGCCATCATCTGAGCAAACATGTCGTCGAGCATGCGCTCGAACTGACTCTTGCCCTTCTGCTGACCAGCGAGCTTGAAGCACTGTCTCAGACCGTAGAGGTTCGGTGCCTTCTGATACTTCAGCTCGTCCATCGCCGCCTTGTCAGCCCTGAACTGGGCACGGGCTACATCCACGTCGGCTTGCAGCTTCTCAGTGGTCTCGATTGACGTCTTCTGTGCCAGTCTGATTTGAGCATAGTCAGCATCACGTCTCAGGTCTCTGCCTTCGTGAATCGCCTTCCTGCGGTACTGCGAAGCAAGAGCATCCGTGAAGTCCCTGACATCCTCAGAATCGACCTTGTAATCGTCGAGAAGGGAATAGGTCGCCTCATCCTCGATATGGGCTTTAAGAGGCTCATATTCGCCTTCTGATGGCTTTTCCTGCTCGACTGATTCAACGTTAGGCTTAACGTCTTCTACGGACTTATTTGGGCTTTCTAGCGCCTTCTCGGCGTAATAAGACTCAATGCCCTCTTTCGACAGGTCGTCAGCCAAATCCTTAGCCTTACGACGACGCTTGCGGCGCTTCGGCCCCCACTCATCCATCATGTGATAAGACCAGCTCGAATGCTCCACGCCGTCATCGTCAACCTTGACCTTTTCGCGAAGCTCGACGTGTGACCACTTCAGATGCTCCTTGAACTCGTCAAGGTTCTCCGAGGTATCGCGGGCATGCTGCACCTTGTCGCCCAACCTCTGCTCGAACACATCGCACTCTTCGCGTCGCTTCTCCCACGTCGTGCCCTCTGGATGCTTGTCCTTGTAGAACTTAGGAGTGCCGACAACAGTCATCCCCTCCTCGGCTGCAAGCTCGTCGCTTGCATTTTTCACCTCAAAATGCCTGAGGTTGTCCTGCAAGGTCTTGCCCGTCACCTCGTCATGGTTTACGACAAGGCAATGCGCATGCACGCACTCGCCCTTTCCGTCGTTGTGAACCGTCACATAGCACATCGAGTTCGGGTAGAGCTTCTTGCACAGCTTGTAGCTATGTGTGAGCGCCATCTGCTCATCATCGGCGTTATGTGCCTTCAGCTCGTCAGGCGAGAACGAGACGCGAATCTCGTAGGCCTCGGTCTTTCTGCCCGGGTGGCTTTCTCGCAGTGTCTTCGCATACTTTGCCATGTCGTCACGTGGCAAATCTCCCATCTCGCACGCAGCTCTAGTAGTACCCTCAGCCTCGTGCTTTTTCTTCTTCTGACCGTTGCCAAGCTCTGTGTAGATAAGGCTCGACGATGCGTCTTTAAGTGGATGGATAAAGGTCGTTGCCATCGGTCTCACCTCCGTCCTTCGGGAACCAAAAATCTCTCATCTGCTCGAACTCATAGTCGGAAATCTTGCCGATTTGCTCGCGGGAAAATTCCTCACGCGCGTCAAGCAGCTGCCTGTCGATGCTTGCGAATTTGAACTGCAAATATTTGAGTTCTGCTAGTACCTCAGCCTCTCGCATCGGGGTCACGCCGAAGCACTCACGATAGCTCGCGCTCGCGTTCAAACGACGAGCGATCTGATTCAAGTTGCAGCCAATTTTGTTCACCTCGGCGGTAAGCAAATTAAGGTCGCGATTATTTGTGATAATCATTTTCTTCACTTCGTGCTTCAACGCAGCATCGCGAAGATACTGTGACACCGTCACGCCGAACGCGTCGGCTTTCGACTTAATCGCATCCATCTCGCATCCGCTTACGCGAACTTTGACTGTGCTCGATTTCTTCTTTTCCTCGCTGAGAGCAGGACGTCCGCCTGCATGCTTCTTATCGCTTTTCATAACTGAAAACCTCCTTTGAAATTGACTAAAATTTGTCCTCTTGCGTCATGCGCAAATTACGCAGAAAAAGGGGTAGGCGGAACCAGAGTATCCGCGTGTACAAAAACTCGCTTCGCGAGCCTTTGACGCAGATACATTGGTTCCGGGGGCGTCGCCCCTCGACCCCGAGATTCAGACCCCAGAGCACGGGTCTGATGGTGCCGACGACTCGGCACATGGAGGCACGACTGCCCCGCTGAAAATCGAGATGCAGGTGCGCCCATCCGATGAGGGGACAAGGCAGCATCCCGCGTCGAAAATCGACGGCGTGCCCACCGAAAGCGGACGGGCATAGCCGCGATTTTGGGACGCTTGCTGGTCTCGCATTGGCACTACCGTGGTCAGCAAGTGACCAAGAAGGCGCCAGAATGGAGACCAAAATCAAGTGACTTGCTGCAAGCATGTCAGTCCTCCTCGGACGAGGATTTGTCACCTGATGCAACGGCAGATGCTACGCGCTCAAGCCCCGAATAAAACTCCTTCAAGTTATCCGGCGAGCAACGCTTCTTCCAGTCATTGCCCGTGTAACTCTCATTCATCCACTCGTTCACTCCGTAATCGAGAATCAGACGCTCGGGAGCGTCCATCTTCGTGCCACGACGGCAACTATCTGTTACCGTCCACCCGGGACAGTCTGGAAGAATCACACGCATCTGCTTGAGAAATGCGCCCTTGCCAACCGGCTTGCCTTTGACGTTGCGTGTATACCAATGGCAATACAGGTCGTAGAGAAACTGATTAGGCACCAAGTCCCACACGAGCTGCTCCATGACTTCTGCCATGAAGGCACGCACCGGGTCGTTGAACTCCTTGTACTCACTCAGCAAGTCAAGACACGCCTTAGGCGGGTCAAGCTCGTAGCAGTTCGTCGTAGCCAAAAGCTTGTAGAGGACGTACTCGAGCACTTTCTTACGCCCCAGATAGTCGTCCTTGATGTACTTGCGCTCGCACCCCTCGAACTGCTTGTTCATCGGGACGATGCATAGACGGCGGTAAAACGACGGGGTCTTGTCCTTGACACGTGGCATCGAATTGACGCACTGCACCATCATCCCGCGGAACTGAAGCTTGACCTTGCTCTTGAACTTGCGGTCAATCGTGACAAGGTCGCCCGTGATGATTGACTTCAAGGTCGCTGCGCTGTCAATGTATGTATCCGTGTCGTTCTCGTCTGTGATGATTGCCGATGCGTTCAGCAAATCATCAAGCCCAAACTGCTCAGCGAACTGCTTGAGGTTGATTGACGTGTGCGCACCATCGCCAAGCAGATTCCTCATCAGTCGGCACAGCGTACCCTTGCCGTTGTTGCCGACCTCAGACAGCAGCCAGATAGAATGGTTCCACGGCACATTAGGGCGTATGACTGCGCCCAGAACGCGCCAGAGGAAAGCCGCCACCTCAGGGTCATCAGAGAGACCTTGCATCCAGCTGTCCACGTCCCAGACCTCGCCGTCGGGCATCTCAATAAACTGATTCGGCGCATTGTCGATAAAATCCACATGCGACTTCATCGTAAAGACAAGCTCAGGGTCGAACGGCATCAAGAACTTGTTCCCGTAATCGTAGATGCCGTTTCCGACGGCAACCAAATCCGCATCCGCACATGGTGCGACAACGGGCGCCAAGACCTTGAGCGCCTCCAAGACAGCCTTCCAGTTACGATAGTCATCAATCGCGTTGTACTCGGATGCCAGAGCGCAAATCTTGTCCTCGTCGAAGTCGTAGATTCCCTCGTCCGCACCTTCGTAGACGTACATGCCGAGCGCGTAGTTCTTTGTCTTGGTGCCTCCGACATTGATGCGGCGCACGCAGTGGCGATGGATGAGAATCAAGGCAACCTGCCTCGCCGGTAAGGTCTTGAGCTTCTTGTACTTGTCGTCGCCCTTCATGGGGGACGGAAACTCGCCAGACCCAGGCGGGTCTTCCGGTCCCTTGTTGTAGACGGCAATCACCTTGTTGATAGACTCAAGAATCTCTCGCTTAATAGTCATGGGAGACGGCGGATTGTCCATGTCCATCTGTTCCAGATAGTCCAGCGTCTCAAAATCAATAATTTCATCGTATGTTTGATTCATTCCTTATTTCCTCCTTTCAGGATTTAGCTTCTCGTTCAACCCATGTAGAGGAAATACCTTGCATTACCAGCAGTTTTGTGGTATCCTATTCATAAGTTGAAGTGGTTGTCCCATTTGCTTGCGTAGGCAGGGGGCAACCTTTCTTTTTGTCTTCTTTTACGGATTGATGTTGTTTCCCGCGAGGATATAGTCGCGGAACTTCTCGCGTGCAATGAGCTTGCGCTTACCACTCATGAGGACGAACTGCGACGCATCCGGCATCTTCACGATTCGCTGCATGCGCGTTCGTCCGATGTCGAAGAAGACCGTCGCCTCGTCAAGGGTCAGAAAATCCTTACAGGCAAGCGCCGCCATTAGACTTGCATATTCCCCGTAATTCAATTCGCCGAACTTCGTGTGCTTCGTCTTGGTCTTTACTGACATGTCTTTCTCTCCTCTCATATTTCGATAAACAAAAAGGGCGGTAAACCGATAGGATTTCTCCTAAAGGTTCACCGCCCGTTTCCATTCGTGCGTTAACGTGTTGGTCGCTTTTAAGTTCTTCCCCAAACTGTGAAACAGGGTCGCTCAAATGCGATTATCACGCGTGAACTATTCAATTACTATTAAATTATATCACACGCAAATGCTTATAGCAAGCAAAATCAGGCCTTGAACAGCCAAAACGGCACCTAGAAAAGCACCCCAAAAGCCCGAACCCCAACACCATCAAGAGGAAAAAGAAATTCAGGGCACAGAAAAAGAGGCAGAAAATATTTTTTTGAGGGCAGTGTGTGGGAAAAATGGCACCCCATTTTCCCACGCATTTTTTCAACAGCACGTTGGGGTTCAAGGCAAATGTGGGGATGTGGGAAATTTTTTTTCAACTCCCCCCTATATAAATTAAAAGAGGCACAAGTAAAAATATATTACATTATTAGATATTTTTTCCCACATTCCCACAAACAGTCTGAAGCCCTTGACTATCAACAAAAAGTGCGTGGGAAAATCAAAAATGAGTTTCCCACGCAAAAATAGGCATTCGCCTTGAACGCCTTGATAGTCAACAAAAAATGTGTGGGAAAAATTAAAACCAATTTTCCCACACATACCCCGACCCTACCTGTGCCCGGCTCCTTCTTCTTCGTGTGTCGAGCGGCGCGGCAGTGCCGGGAGACACACGCTCTCTCTTCTTCTGGCTTTTTCTTGGAATCCAGCCATGTGCTCGCACAAAAAAAAAAAAGAGCAAGCGTGCCTTCCCAGGCATCACTTACTCTCATTATCTCTCACGACCTTCTAAAAGCCGTTTTAAGGCGCTTTCTCATCGTCGATGGATAAATCCTTGCCTTGCATCGTTAAAACGTCTCTACAGGGATTTTACGGCGTCATATTGAAATGTCTGAACGCATCCACTATCGCATCGTGCTTTTCCTTCGGGCATTGAGGTCGATTTTTAGCAGCCATCCCGTCTTCTTTCCACGAAAACTGCTTCTCAAGCCCTAATTCATCCTTAACAGTCGCGATATTCAGCGTCGATACCTTCATACCGTATTTCTCAAGCACATATGCTTGTATTTGTTTGTACGTTGGCTTAGGTGGGAGCTTGTCTTTCTTTAACTCTTTCACGTCTATATCAACGTTCACATACCCTGCGACATTTTTTCGGGTTAGTAAACAGACCGTCTCGACATGATGTGTTTGTGGAAATAAATCGACAGGTTGAACTTTTTTCAACTGATATCCTAACGTTTGATAAAGAGCGATATCACGCGCCATCGTTGCTGGATTACAAGAAACATAAGTTATCTTTTGCGGTTCCATAGCAACACTGGCTTTGATGAAACTTTCAGTCAGTCCCTTTCGAGGTGGGTCAACTAGTATAACACTTGGTTTTATTCCCACTTTGGACCACTGTGCCATAGCTTCTTCTGCTGTTCCTACAGTGTAAAAGGCATTTGAAATCGCATTTTGTTTCGCATTCTCCCTAGCATCTTTTACAGCTGTTTCAATCACTTCAACACCGTATACAGCCTTGACTTTTTTTGCGAACGATAATCCAATTGTCCCAATCCCTGAATAGGCATCAATAACAATATCATTTTCATTCAAATCCGAAAAGTCAATTGCTGTTTGATAGAGTTTTTCAGCCATTTCAGTATTCACTTGATAAAATGATTGAGCTGAAATGATGTAGTTATTCCCTAACATGCTATCTGTGATTGTATCTTTTCCATATAAGGTTTTAAACTCTTGACCAAAAATTGCATTTGTTTTTTTATCATTTATGTTTTGGATAATAGAAACCAAATTTGGAAATTGACTAACTAATTTTTCAAGGATTTGATAAATTCTAAAAATCTTTGGTCTCGTCGTTACTAAGACCAACATCATTTGATTAGAATAGTGCCCTTTTCGAACAACTATGTGACGGATCAATCCTGTTCCTTCATTTTCATCATAAGGTTTAAGGTCATATCGTCTTAAAAGATCACGGACGAAGGAAATTAATTGATCTATAGCCTTATCTTGTATGTAAAAATCATCAATTGGAACTAAATCATGAGAATTTTTTCTAAAGAAGCCTGTTTCCAGTTGACCATTGACTCTTCTGACGGGAACTTGAGCTTTATTACGGTAGGCATAAGGTTTTTCCATACCAAGTGTTTGATTAACGGAAACATTTGAAATTCCAGCTATCTTATATAAATTGTCAATCACTTGTTTTTGCTTAAAAACTAGCTGTTGAGCATAGTCAAGATGCCCAAAATCAGCAATACCTGTTCTTAAATAGGTATTATCAAGATGTTCATTGCGATAAGGTGATTTACTTAAGTATTCTTCTACTTTACCAAAACCAATTTGCTTCTTTACTTTTAAAACTCTCATTTTTACCAATTCACCTGGAAGAGCATTTTCGACAAAGAAAACAAAACCATCAATTTTCGCTACTCCAGAACCATCATGGCTTAAATCAGAAATTTCAACTTGGACAATATCATTTTTTGTTAACATTTATTTTCCTTTTCTCACACAAAAATAGAGTGACTCATATCACTCTATTATATCATATTATGACTCATATCAACGAAGGCCCATTTTTTTCAACTCTTTTTTATATTTTGCAAAATCAACATAAAGTGCTTGACCACCATACATATCATAATCATCTACCCAATCCCCCTCTTCAGGAATGGATTTTTGTTGAACCCCATTTTTAGCATCACTTAAAACAGATACACCATGAGATAAAATAAAAGGATAGGAGATATTTGTTGATGTTAAAGCAAATACTTTACCAATGGCTGCAGATCCTGTAAATAATTTAGTAGTATCTTTAATTTGTTGGATAACTGCAGCAATGACTTGTTGTTGACGAACTGTTCGACCATAATCCCCTTGATCATCATGACGGAAACGCGCATAGTTTAAAAGGGTTCGACCATCCATACGCTGTTCTCCTACTTTTATTGTTTGATTTGGAACAACACCATTTTTCATTCGTAAATCATCTGGAACCTCAACGGAATCAACAGCTTCCCCATCAACGGTTGAAAATTTAGCATCAATTTTAACACCATTTGGGAATAAGGTATCAATTGCTTCTGCAAAAGTCTCAAAATCAACCATAACATAATACTTAATATCAATGCCATAATTATGTTTTAGGGTTTTACGAACAAATTCTGCCCCTTTATTGCCATCTTGCTCTCCCAGATTAAAGGAAGAGTTTAGTTTTAAATCAAGAGAATATGAATCAGCACTATATCCTGGAATATTAACTAAGGTGTCTCTCATAAAGCTCACCATTTTAACTTTATTGGATTTGTTACCAACATTAACAACCATTATCGTATCAGTTCTCGCATCTGCTGAACCTTGTGTGACCCTTTGATCAGAGCCCAATACTAATATATTGGTTCCATTTTTTGAATTAATACCATTAAAATCTTCAACAACTGCTGGCTTATAGGACTTTTTACCACTTTGAACATCACCCATACCTTTGACAAACATGAAAATCATTGCAGCAAGAACAATAAGTAATAAAGCTCCTATAATTTTAATAATTGTTTTCCAGCGATTTTTGGGTTTCTTTGGTTTGCGTTTTGAACGCTTTTCAACTGGTGCTTCTGGAATGGTTTCCTCATAATATGGGTAAGATTGATCATTTTCTTGATAATAGATATTTTCCTCATAAGAAGGAAGACTGTTTGAATTCTGTCTATAACTTCTACTAGGACTACCAGGATATTTTGGTAATCCTTGAGAAGTCGTCATATACTGGCTTTCACCTCCATATGTCTCTTGAGGGATGGTGCTTTGTTCAATGTCTTGTGGTGAAATAGGAATTTGTTGGTAATGAGGTTCCATTTCACTTGCTTGTTTTTTAAATTTTAGATAGCGGTATTCTTTTTTTTCTGTGTCACTCAAATAATGAAGATTACGAAGTAAATAGTCATACCTCAATTCTTCATGATGACTTAAGCCGTTATTGCGATTTCTAGTCATATCTCTTTTCCAAACAATACTTTTCCTTACGATAATTCTTACTCTGTAAAAGAGGTCTCATTCCATTATAGCTTAATATTCATAAAAAGTCTTGACATGACAGATTAAATCTTTAAAAATTTCACTCATGAGTTTAAAATAATTCTTGCAATTTCTTGAGGTGTTCTATGATCCACACCAATGACCAAATCTGCAAGGTCTTCATATAAAGTCATTCTTTTTTCAAAAATAGCTCTAAAGTTTTCTATAGAATTATTTAGGTATAAAGGCCTTTGAAAAACTTTGTCCTCTTGAATTCTTTTATAAAGGACGTCAAAAGAGGCGGATAACAAAATATTATTTCTCTTATTTTCTCGCAATAGGTTTCTATTTTCTTCACGAGTAACAACACCACCACCTGTCGAAATGATAATATCTTCTTTTTTCGACATCAGCTCTCTTAATACTTGACTTTCTATATCACGAAAAGCTTCTTCACCTTCTTTTGCAAAAAACTCAGTAATAGACATGCCAATCCTATTTTCAATAATGTCATCCATTTCATAATAGTTGCTATCCAAAAAACCAGAGACAGTCGTTTTCCCAGCTCCCATAAATCCTAATAATATTTTACTCACCAATAATACTCCTTAAATCTTCAAAAAATTGAGGGTAACTCGTTGCTATGGTCTCATGTCCAACTAACTCGATATTGCCATCATCAACAATAAGTGAAGCGATAACCGTCATCATTCCTATTCGGTGATCGCCTTTACAATCAACAGTTGTAGCATGTAAATTTGTTTTTCCATTTATTATCATGCCATCTTCTGTCGCCTTGATATTTGCTCCCATAGAAGATAGAATTTCTGTAACTAATGCTATGCGATTAGATTCTTTCACTTTCAATTCTTGTGCATCTCTTATGATGGTTTGTCCTTTTGCTTGAGTAGCTAATAATGCAATAATTGGTAATTCATCAATTAATCTTGGAATAATATCACCTTCAATCATTGTACCAACTAAATCAGAACTTTCGACAACAATATCCGCAGTGTTATCATTATTACTTTTTGAAATACTGATTTTACCATTCATTTTTTGAATAACGTCTATTATTCCTGTTCGTGTTGGATTGATACCCACATGTTTAAGCCTTAAATGGGCATTGTCAACAATTAAACCTGCTACCATCCAAAATGCTGCAGAAGAGATATCTCCTGGAACATTGACATGACTGCCTTTTAATTTCTGTATTCCTGAAATAGTGATTTGAAGCTCTTTTTGGGTTAATTTTCCACCAAACTGTTTTATCATTTCTTCAGTATGACTTCTCGTCAATTGCTTCTCTATAATTTCAGAATTTCCTTCAGTGTTAAGAGCTGCAAAAAGTAAGGCAGACTTGACTTGTGCGGAAGCAACTGGAAGCTGATAATGGATTGGACGTAACACCGTGTTCCCATTGATTACTAAAGGGGGATAATGTTTCTCACCTTGGCCAGCAATATCAAGTCCCATTTGACGCAATGGTTTTACTATTCTATCCATTGGCCTATTTGATAAACTATCATCACCAGTTAATACTGTTTTGAAAGGACAAGTCGCCAAAATTCCAGACAAAAGACGCATGCTCGTTCCTGAATTTCCTAAGTCTAATGGTTTATGAGCCTGACTCAATCCTGAAAAACCTTTGCCTTCAATGATAAACACATTATCTTTCTCTTCAATCTTGATACCCATCTCAAGAAAAGCTTTTATTGTTGCTAAAACATCTTCACTTTTTAGGAGACCCTTTATTGTACTTGTTCCCTCAGCAATACTTGCGAACATAATCGCTCGATGGCTAACTGACTTATCTCCTGGGACGAGAATTTCACCTTTTATAGCTTTAACATGATTTTTTAATTGCATTTTAATATTACCTCATAATGTCATTATTTTATCATAAAGTCAACTTTAGGTAAGTACTTGTTTTATTCTACACGTCTTTTGGTATTATTCCCTATTTTTTGAACAATAGATCTAACGTCTCCATTGCGACCTTCAAGCTCACCTTGTTTTAATTCTTGATAAGTTGCATTTAAAACTGCACCCGTAATTAAAATTCTAGCTAAAACAATAAACCAAAACATAATGATGAATATCACAACCGAACCAAATGTCTTCAAATCCACCATTCGATGAACATTTTTGACAACATAGCTTCCAATTAAATTAGATAAAAAACTCATGGTAAAAGTTGTTAAAACTGTCCCAGGTAAAATGTATTTGATTTTTTTGATGCGAACATTGGGAAGTAAAAAATAAAGCAGCATTATGCCTACAAATATGAGAACAGCTGTAATGGGCTGTGTCAAATGGAGAAAAACTTTTGTTACTGAACCACTCAAATCCAGCTGTTTTTCTAAAATTTGAATAGCAGCTTGTGAAAAAGTGGAAATCAATAAAGCAAAAGTCAGCAAAAATAAAATCAAGATGCTAGAAAGAAATCCGACTAAATAACCAACTAATAAATCCCTGTGTTGAGAGACGCCGTAAGCTTTATTAATAGCTTTCTGAAATGAGGTTAAACTTCGAGACATTGTCCAAAAACCAGTTAATGTCGCTACCCCAAGAATGCTTCCTGATGGTTTGGAGAAAATATTAACTGTAATGGAATAAGCTGATTTATAGATATCAGGAGGTAAATTTTCTTTCATTAACCTCAGTAAATCTGAAATATCAATATTAAGGTATGGAAAAATATTAGCCGCAATGACAATTAATGGAAAAGCAGTTAACATCAAATAATAGGCAACTGCAATTGAAGATAAATCCATTTCTGCACTTTGAAAATGCGACATAAAAACTTTTATTGCTTTAAATTGAAATTTTGAAGTCAATTTGGCAAAAAAATGATTTTTTTTCATCCTAGTAAGTTCTTTCTTCTCCCTGGCTAGTCAATATAACTGGCCCATCTTTTGTAATGACAAATTGATGTTCATATTGGCATGAAAGACCACCGTCAAGGGTTTTATGGGCCCAACCTGTATCCATATCTGTATCAATTTCCCAAGTTCCTGTATTAATCATAGGTTCTATAGTAAGGACCATTCCTTCTTTAAGGCGTAGACCTCTACCTGCGATTCCATAATTTGGTACCATTGGTTCTTCATGCATTGTTGGTCCAACGCCGTGACCAACTAAATCACGCACAACACCATAACCACGACTTTCAGCATAATCTTGAATCGCTGCACCAATATCACCAATACGGTTACCAATGACTGCTTTTTCAATGCCAAGATACATGGCTTCTTTAGTAACATCCATTAGATCCTTCACTAAATCAGAAGGTTGTCCTACTGCATAAGCCCAACAAGAATCAGCTAGACCACCTTTGTAAGACTCAGTGTATTTTTTAATAGCTTCAACGTCATTAAAATCTAATTTAGAAACGTCTAAAATTGATTTATCAAGAGGTTCACTTAAAACCATATCAACTTTAAGCAAATCACCTTCTTCCAATTTATAATGTCTTGGAAAGGCATGTGCAACTTCATCATTTAGGCTACAACAAGTTGCATATGGGTAATCCATTATCTGCCCATCAACACCAATTTGAAGGGGAAGAACATTTTCTTCAATACAACGACGACGAACATATTCTTCAACTTCCCACATATCAGCTCCAGGTTTGATAATTTCTCTTAAGCCAATATGAATACTAGCTAAAAAATCACCAGCTTTATCCATTGCTTTAATTTCTCGATCAGATTTTAATGTAATCATTTTAAATTTTCCTTTTAATTAATTTTTGTCGTGATAATTGCCTTAGTAACAACTTGATCATCAACATAAACTTCAAAATCAAGTGTACTACTCTTTCGATTTATTGTGATGATATTAGGAACGATGTCTAATTGATCATCAATTTGGACAGCATGTAAGAAGTATAACATCATTTGTTCAATAATGATATTTTTTTGATGTTTTTTAGTTAAAAGCTGAACTGTAATGTCTTTTAGAATTTCAGACAAGACACCATGCGCAAGATTCCCTGTTGAATCTACCATAGCTGGCTCAACTTCTACTTTAAATCCTTTATCTACCTTATCAATAGCAGAAATCATTTGATCACTATAAGTAAATAAATGACTATGCTGCATATTTGGTAGATTTTCAACAGCCTGTCTTCGGGTAATAACACCTAAGAGTGTTTTATTTTCTGAAATAACAGGCAGCATGTTCAGATCTTCAAAAATCATTTTTTGAGAAATATTCCCCAAACTAGCTGTTGGTTTCGCTAAAATGGGATTTCTAGTCATGATTTTTTCTAGTATGGTTTGATCTTCTCGTCCTACAACATCACGCATACTAACAACACCGACAACTTTGTTTTTGTCATTCACAATTGGAAAACGAACGTTTCCCGTTTTTTTCATCAACTCACTGTAATCAAAAACACTAGCTTTGTTTGAAAGATATCCATAGTCATCTTTTGATTGATAGACTTGATCAACGATTTTTAAATCTGTCTTAATTCTGACATTAGAAAGTGCATGGTTAATCATTGTAGCCACTGTAAAAGTATCATAATGAGTGACCATAACAGGAATACCTTGGTTGTTTGCTAATTTAACAACCCTATTTGATACGGGAAAACCACCTGTTACTAAAATAGCATTATAATTTTCAAGTGCTAATAATTGAATATTTTCACGATCTCCGACAATCAACAGACCACCTTTTACAAGATAGCGTCCAATATTTTGTCTTGTCATAGCACCAATTGAAAACTTACTAAATTCATGGCTTAATCCAGATTGTCCTGCTAAAACTTCTGAATCACTAATTCTGGCAATTTCAGCATAAGTTAACTTTTCAATCTTGACATTGGTTTTCTTTTCAACACGGACAGTACCACTTCTTGGTCTTGTCTCAACAATACCTCGATTTTCAGCTTCTTTAATGGCACGATAAGCTGTGCCATCACTTACATTTAAATGGTTGGATATACTTCTTACACTAACTCTTTTTCCGATAGCTAAATTTTCTAAATACTCCAGAATTTCCTGATGTTTACTCATGATGATATTCACCTACCAATAATTCAAATAAAGCATAATCTCGAATTTTATGCGTATGACGATCACTACCTTTAAAATAACGAACAAATTTATATTGACAAGATTTTGCCAGTAACTGACTAGCAACATTTTCTTTATGAATAATCAAACTCAATTTTTTGAAAGCTAATTCGTGAAAGGCTAAGAAAGTAATACAATTAAGTGCTTGCTTTCCATAGCCTTTTCTTTGGAAACCTTTATTGATAAAATAGCCAATCTCAGCAGTAAGGTTTTGACTATCAATCTTTTCAAAACGAATACATCCGATCATTGTATGAGTGACTTTATTTTCAATCGCCCAAACACCTAGTGGTTTCTTCATAAAAGAATGAACAAGAATAAAATCACTAGTATTACGATCAACATCATCACTAAAGACAAAGGGATAATCAGAAGACTTTGATCGCATGTTCCAAAATGAATCAGAATCTTCATATCGTATCGGTCTTAGAATCAATTCATTCGTTTCAAAAGTTGCAAACTTTGCTAAGAGTGTCCAAATATCCATGAAACTATTATAGCACAAGTCCTAAACTACTACTATAACAGTCAAATCAAAAAAAGAAAGGCATAGCCTTTCTCATTCTTCAACGATTGTGATATCTGCTCCAATTGCTGTTAATTTTTCAACAATATTTGAATAGCCACGTAATATAAATTCAATATTAGAAATTTCTGTCCTACCTTCTGCCATCAACCCAGCAATAACGAGTGCTGCACCAGCTCGTAAATCAGAAGCTTTAACAGGTGCTCCAACTAGGGAGTTTACACCTTTAAACTTGATTTGACCGCCTAAAATACTAATATCGGCACCCATTCTGGCTAACTCAGGGACATGATTAACTCTTTTTTGATAAATCGTATCAATAATTGTTCCTTGACCATCCGTTTTTAGCAGTAAAGGCGTTAATGGCTGTTGTAAATCAGTTGCAAAACCTGGATAAGGTGAAGTTTTGATAGTGACTGCTTGAAGTTTTTCTTGTTTTTCCACAAAAATAGAATCTTCCTCAACTGTCATTCGTACACCCATTTCTTCAAGTTTAGAGATAAAACTTTCTAAATGTTCGTAAAGGACGTTGCTAATTTTTATTCCTGAACCTACTGCCGCAGCTAATGCGATATAGGTTCCTGCTTCGATTCTATCAGGAATCACTTGATGTCTTGTCCCATGAAGGTAATCTACACCCTCGATAGTGATGATATCAGTACCTGCACCACGAATATGAGCACCCATATTATTTAACAAAGTTGCAACATCAATGATTTCAGGCTCTCTTGCTGCATTTTCAATAACAGTTCTACCTTTAGCTTTTGCTGCAGCTAACATCGTGTTAATAGTTGCTCCTACAGTAACAGTATCAAAGAAAATATGAGCACCATGAATAGGTTGACCACCATTAGTGGCAATTCTCATTGACTCACCTTCATAAGCAACTGTAGCACCCATAGCTTCAAAAGCTTTTAAATGAAGGTCAATAGGTCTAGGACCCAAATCACATCCGCCAGGTAAACCAACAGTTGCCTGACCAAACCTACCTAACAAACTACCATAGAAATAGTAGGAAGCTCTTAAACTGTTAATTTTACCATAAGGCATTGGTTTATCTTTGACATCTCTTGGATCGATGGTCAGTGTTTCACCATTTCTTTCAACACTAGCTCCCATTTCTCTCATCATTTCAATTAAGCTATCTACATCACTGATAGCGGGAACACCATCTAAAGTTACAATATCATCTGCTAAAATGATGGCTGGTATTAGTGCAACAACACTATTTTTGGCACCAGAAACAGCTACTTCTCCTGTAAGCGGTTTACCACCATTGATTATTATTTTTCTCATACAGTTATTTCTTTCTCAAAACTAGAATTCAACCTTTACATTTTAACATAAAGATGATTATTTGACAAATAAAACAAGACTAGATTTTAATCAAATTTAGTAGAAATCTGATTTTTTAATCTTAGTCTTGTCTATTGTTTTATTTTATTTATCTAAAAAAGCTTCTCGTAGTTCTGAAACTTTATCTAATTGTTCCCAAGGTAGTTCAATATCTGTTCTACCCATATGTCCATAAGCTGCAGTTTGTTTGTAAATTGGTCGTTTTAAATCTAACATTTTGATAATTCCAGCAGGTCTTAGATCAAATAAACGTCTCACTATTTTTTCTAATTCAGCTTCTTCTAATAGGCTTGTTCCAAATGTATCAATCCTTACCGAAACTGGTTGGGCTACTCCAATGGCATAAGCTAACTGCACTTCAACTTTTTTGGCAAGTTCCGCTGCCACAATATTTTTAGCAATATATCTGGCTGCATATGATGCAGATCTATCAACTTTCGTCGCATCTTTACCTGAGAAAGCTCCACCACCATGTCTAGCGTAGCCTCCATAAGTATCAACTATTATTTTTCTTCCTGTTAATCCAGAATCACCTTGAGGTCCACCAATAACAAATCTTCCAGTTGGATTGATATAAAACTTAGTTTGATGATCAATATAGTGATTTGGGATAACTACTTTGATAACCTTTTCGATGATATCTTTTTTTAATGTTTCATAATCAACATCAGGATCATGTTGTGTCGAAATAACAACAGTATCAACACGTTTTGGTTGATCATCTTCATCATATTCAACTGTCACTTGTGATTTAGCATCTGGTCTTAAATAGGTCAGTTGATTTGATTTTCTTAAATCAGCAAGTTTTTTTACCAATTGATGTGATAATGAAATGGGTAAAGGCATTAATTCTGGTGTCTCATCAACAGCAAAACCAAACATGAGGCCTTGGTCACCAGCACCTATTTTGTCAAGTTCATCTTCATCTGAGCCCTCGCGACTTTCTAAAGCTTGGTTAACTCCTTGAGCAATATCTGGTGATTGTTCAACTAGTGATGGATGCACACCAACAGTATCAGCTGAAAAACCGTAGGAACTATGGGTGTACCCAATTTCTGCAATAGTATCACGAACGACTCTATTAATATCGACATAGGCTGTCGTCGAAATCTCACCAAATACATGAACTGAACCTGTATAGACACACGTTTCAGCAGCGACATGGGCTTCTGGATCTTGCTCTAAAATGGCATCTAAAATGGCATCTGAAATTTGGTCTGCTATTTTATCTGGATGCCCTTCAGATACTGATTCAGACGTGAAAAGTTTACGTTCTGACATATAAATGTCCCCCTTTTAAATAAAAAATGTCATGTTAAAAAGTTACAAAGCACCAACAATAATCATTATACTTATTGTTGCCTTATCGGGACTTATTAACGTTGTCTATTATAGCACTTTAAGATTAAAAAAGAAAAAGAATATCCTAAAAAAATGATGAAAAAGATTTTTTTAGATTTTGCTTTTCCTTTTTATTAAAATAGACTATACTAAGGCTATGAAAACTAGTGAAACCATCTACCAACTTCTTATTCAAGAGAAAGACTATCTTAGTGGAGAAACAATCGCTGAACAATTACATATTTCAAGAACTGCTGTTTGGAAGGCCATCAAATCTCTTCAGGCTTCAGGTGTCCAAATTGATTCTGCTAAACATAAAGGATATCGACTGACATCGGGAGATATCATCATTCCAGAACAACTTGAAAATAATCTTGGGATTTCAGTTACCTATCAAAAAAGTTGTCAATCAACACAAACAGAAGCCAAACTAGGCATACAAAATAAAGATAACGTTCCTCATCTCTATATTAGTGACCATCAAGAAAAGGGTAAGGGAAGATATGATCGGAATTTTTATTCACCACAAGGTGGCATATATATGAGTTTACGATTAACTCCTAATGTGCCTTTTCAAGAGATCAAACCTTATACACTACTCATTGCTTCAGCTACTGTGAAAGCAATCAGTCAACTAACTGGCATTGAAACTGACATTAAATGGGTTAATGACATCTATTTTAATGATAAAAAAATAGGAGGTATTTTGACCGAAGCTCTTACCTCCATTGAAACTGGTTTAGTAACTGACATGATAATCGGAATTGGATTAAATTTTTCCAATGTAGTCTTTCCAAAAGCCATAGAAAATAAAGCAACTTCTTTATATAACCAAAATCCTACCATTACAAGACAAGATCTGATTTCTCGTATTTGGACATTATTTTTTGAAACTCCTGAAAAAGACCTGTTAAAAGTTTACAAAGATAAATCACTTGTTCTTGATAAACAAGTAACTTTCGAAGAGAATCACCAGTTCTTTAAGGGTATTGCCAAAGAAATTACTGATCAAGGACATTTAATTGTTAAACTGGATAATGGAGAAACAAAAAAACTCCGAAGTGGAGAAATTAGTCTTTCTTCTTGGAGTTAGGATCCTTAAGGGAGTCAACAATTGTTTTGGTTAGTTTATTGATTGTATGTGCGCGTCTAAGGTCTCTATAAAGTAGAAACCCCCAAAAAATCGCAAAAATATAATCACCACTTAAAATGGCATCATTAAAAAAATAAGTTTCAAAACTACACAAAAGTGCAATAAAGATAAATTGTCTAATTGTCATACTGTTATTATACCAAAAAGTGAAATAAATTTCTTATTTCACTTTTTTTTAATCTTCAATTGTATTGATTTTACCTGCTAAAAAGTCAAAACCTTCTGGAATTTCAGGCTCTTCTTTTTGAGCCTGATCATCCGGTTTGTCTTTTTTCATTTGACTAGCAAATTCAGAGCGAATTTGGTTAAAATCTTGTCTTGGAACAGCTAAAATATTTGGTGAGAATCCTGCTGCCTGACTCATAATATTACCAAATATGGTGTTTAAATCTGTTCTCTTCATTGCTTGTTCAGCATTAAATGCAGCATCAAATGCTAATATGGCATTCTCACTATTAGCTAATACTGGCTCTGAACCTAATAATAATGCTCTATCTTGAGCTGAAATAGAATCTAAAATATCATTCCAAGCACCTTTAAGTGCATCCAAATATTGGCGTGATTTCAAACTATCTGCAACTGTTTCTTGCATAATTGTTAGAATCTTACCTTTATCAATTTTATAAGTGACTTGTGTTTTCTGATTAACTCTAGTACTTACTTCTTGATTACTATGCTGAAATTTTTCTAATTGTGTCTTTAATTCTGACACTTGACGTCGAAGATCCGATAACTCTTCATTCAAAGAGTCTGACAATGCTATCTCAGAATTCGTATGAGATGCAGAATCAACTTCTGTTAATTTGATTGTCATCACTTCAGCAAATACCTTGGGATGAGTTCCTTGTTTTATTGCAGGTAAACTTTCAGTCACAATATTAATCATTTGAAAGAGTTGACTTGTTGCCATTTCTAGATTAAGTTCAAATAAGGCTGATTGATGAAGATTCTCACTTCCAGACTTTACCATCAGTAAATCTCTAAAATAAAGTAAAAGATCAGTAGCAAAGCGTTGCATGCTCTTACCTTGTTCAAAGAGTTGTTCAAGAATTGCTAATGCTGAAGCTGCATCTTTTTCTAGTAGCTTTTGAACATAATCATCTAACAAGGATAAACTAATTGTTCCTGTAATCTCTTCTGCAATTTCTTGACTGACTTTAGCATCAGTAGTGAGACTAAGAGCCTGATCTAAGATAGACAGAGCATCTCTCATTCCACCTTCTGCTCTTCTTGAAATAATATCCAAAGCTTCAGTGTCATAACTGATGCCTTCATTTTCAAGGATGGTAATAAGATGATTTTTAATATCAATTTGTTTAATGGTCTTAAACTCAAAACGTTGAACTCTAGAAAGAATTGTTGCTGGAATCTTATGTAATTCAGTTGTCGCAAGAATAAAGACGACATTTTCAGTTGGTTCTTCTAATGTCTTTAATAAAGCATTAAAAGCACCTGTTGATAACATATGTACTTCATCGATAATATAAACTTTGTAAGTGGCTCTACTTGGAGCATAGGTTGACTTATCTCGGATTTCTCGGATTTCATCAACACCATTATTTGAAGCAGCATCAATTTCGATGACATCTTCTAGACTCCCATTTGTGATATCACGGCAGATATCACATTGATTACAAGGTTCACCATTTACTTGATTAGGACAGTTCATTGCTTTAGCAAATATCTTTGCTGCACTCGTCTTTCCAGTACCCCTTGGACCAGAAAACAGATAAGCATGACTAATTTTCCCAGTTTCAACGGCTTGTTTTAAAGTTGTGGAGACTACAGTCTGGCCAACCATTTCATGAAAGGTTTGGCTGCGGTATTTCCGGTATAAGGCTTGGTACATTAACTACTCCAGTTCAAACATTTGATAATGGAAAATGGTTTTATTCATTAAAAGATAAACCAATTTTTCAAGATATTCTTTATCAATTTCATCATAGTCTGCAACATTTGAAGAATCCAAGTCCAAGACTCCAATAACTTTGTTGTCTTTTATCATTGGAACAACAATTTCACTTTTTGCTGCAGAATCACATGCAATATAATTTTGATGTTTCGTCACATCGTCAACTATTAACGTTTCTTGTTTTTGAGCAGCTTCACCACAGACACCTTTTCCATAATGAATGTGCACACAAGATACATTCCCCTGAAATGGCCCTAAAATTAATTCGTTTTCTTGAGTTGTTAGATAAAATCCAGAAAAAACAGAATCTGGTAAGGTTGTTTTGATTAATGCACTTGCATTGGAAAGGTTAGCAATAGGGTTACTTTCCTTTGCAAACAAGACTTCTGCTTGAGCTAGCATTAAGTTGTAAGCTGCGATTTTATTTCTTTTTTCCATAATCTACATTATATCAAATTTCATATGCTTTATCAGTATAAAAGAAATCTTTTTCCATAAGAATTAACAATATTGATATCAAAAATAATAATATTAAACTGACGGAAAAGAGTAAAAAATCATGCCAATCAGTGCTAATACCATTAACATTCCCAAATACCAAACTACTCTAAAATACCACTTTTTTGTTTTATGATGCATGATTTTCCCACCTAAAAAGGCACCAAAACCGCCAAAAAAGAATGCTGTCAACAAGAGTGTTTTTTCTGAGATTCGCCATTGATTTTTTTGAGCACGCGATTTATCAACACCATAGAGTATAAATACAAAAAGATTCCACAATAATAGAAATAAATAGATGAGTATTAACATTTTTTATCCTTTAACTAAAAAAGGCTAACCACTTAGGTTTGCCTATTCACTACTTTCCCCTAGAATACTTGCAATTTTTGTATTAATTAAATCAATAGCTACTAAATTACTTACTCCTTCTGGAACAACAATATCGGCATAACGTTTTGTCGGTTCAATAAATTGATGATACATAGGTTTTACAACTGCTGTATACTGTTCAATAATACTATCTAGACTTCTTCCACGCTCGACCATGTCTCTCTTAATCCGACGAATAATACGGATGTCGTCGTCAGTATCCACAAATATTTTGATATCCATTAAGTCTCTAAGGCGCTCGTCCTCTAAAACTAGGATACCTTCTACGATAAAGACATCTTGTGGGTCTTGACGATAAGTTCTATCACTTCTTGTATGATTTTTATAATCATAAATTGGAATATCTACAGGTCTCCCAGCAATTAATTCCTTTAATTGATCAATCATAAAATCTGTATCAAATGCTAAAGGATGGTCGTAATTTGTCGTGACTCTTTCATCAAAAGTAAGGTGACCTTGATCTTTATAGTAAGAGTCATGTTCAATCATTGCAACTCTTGCATTTGGAAAATTGTCTAAAATCGCACGTGATACACTGGTCTTACCCCCACCAGATCCTCCTGTAACACCAATAATGATAGGTTTTTTTCGCATTATTTACTCCAAATCTCAAAAAGTCTTTCGGTCTATTCTACCAAAAATCATGCTATAATAAAAGAGTAACACAAGTAAAAAAAGGAAATACAATGATTAACAATTTACCACACTCTTGGCAAGATGAACTATCCAATAAAGGATTTGATCAGTTTACTGATATTCAAAATCAACTCTTTAAACCTATTCAGGAAAACGAAAATGTCCTTGGTATAAGTCCCACAGGGACGGGGAAAACTCTTGCTTATCTTTTTCCAAGTCTTCTAAATCTAAAACCTAAAAAAGCACAGCAATTACTAATATTAGCACCAAATACAGAATTAGCTGGGCAAATCTTCGATGTAACCAAAGAATGGGCAAAATTAATTGGTTTAGAAGCTCAATTACTCCTTTCAGGATCAAGTCAAAAAAGACAAATTGAACGGCTCAAAAAAGGACCAGAAATTATTATCGGGACTCCAGGTCGTATTTTTGAGCTAGTTAAGCTCAAAAAAGTTAAAATGATGTCTATTGAGACCATTATCCTTGATGAATATGATGAGCTACTTAGTGATTCTCAATTTCATTTTGTTAACAGTATTACCCACTATGTGCCTAAGGACCATCAAATGATTTATATTAGTGCAACTAACAAGATCAAATCTAGTGATCTTGTCAACAATACTATAAAAATTGACTTGTCTCATCAAACATTAAATAATATTAATCATTATTACATTCAAGTTGACAAAAGGCAAGGCACAGAATTACTTCGAAAATTTTCAAATATTCCCCAACTTCGAGGCTTAGTCTTCTTTAATAACTTATCTGACCTTGGCTCAAATGAAGAAAAGTTAACCTATCAAAATGCTAATGTCGTTTCACTAGCCAGTGACATTAATACTAAATTTAGAAAAGTGATTCTTGACAATTTTAAACACCAAAAGATAAACTTACTTCTAGCAACGGATATGGTAGCAAGAGGTATTGATATCGAAAACCTAGAATTAGTAATCAACTATGATATTCCTAGAAACAAAGAAGTTTATACACATCGTTCTGGAAGAACTGGTAGAATGGGAAAAGAAGGAACCGTCATCACATTTGTCACTCATCCTGAAGATCTTAAAAAACTTAAAAAAATGGCTACAGTCTCTGAAGTTACCCTAAAAAATCAAACCCTAATTGAAAAATAAAAAAAGAAGCTTTTGCTTCTTTTTTTATTTATTCAATATCAAAAACAACAGATTTGACAGATGTCATCGCTTCAATTGAATATTTAACACCTTGAACACCAGCACCAGATTTTTTAGCTCCTAAGAATGGGAAGTTATCTGTACCACGTTGTGTTTTATTATTAATATGAACAGTCCCCACTTCTAATTGTTCTGCAATAGCAAATGCACGTGGGAAATTGTTTGTAAACACTGAAGCTTGAAGTCCATACTCTGACTCATTTGAAATTTTAATAGCTTCTTCAACAGATTTAACACGAATAAATGGTAATACAGGACCAAATGGTTCTTCCCAAGCAAGACGCATATCTGTTGTTACCTTGTCAAAAACTAGAGGACAAACAAGATTTCCTTCACGTTTGATTTCATGAAGAGGTTGTGCACCTTTTTCTTTTGCATCATTGATCAATCCTTCAACAAAATCTGCTGCTTTTGTATCAATTAAAGGTGTAATGTCAGCATCATCTTCAGGATTACCAATAGTTAGCGCACTCACTTTTTGACTTACTTTTTCAACTAAGGCATCCGCTACACTATCCATAACAAGGACACGTTTAACAGCCGTACAGCGTTGACCAGAATAGCCGAAAGCACCAGCTACAATATTTTTAGCAGCAACATCAAGATCAGCATCTTCTAGAACAATTGCTGAATCTTTACCACCTAATTCAAGCATAATTGGACGCATGCCTGCTAATTTACCGATACGTTCACCTACTGGTGTAGAACCCGTAAAGTTAATAAAATTAACAGCTTCATGTTCTACAATATAATCACCGATAACAGAACCACGACCTGTAATAGTGTTGAATACACCAGCAGGAATACCTGCTTCAGCAAATGCTTGAGCAAGTAAAATACCAGAAATGGAACCTTGCGTTGGTGGTTTAAGGGCAACTACATTTCCTGCAATTAGGGCTGGGGCAATTTTTGATCCAGCTAAGTTAACAGGATAGTTAAATGGTGAAATAGCAAGAACAAGTCCTACAGGTTCACGACGAACAATAGCGATTTTTTTCTTGCTAGCAGCTTCAAAACTACCGCCTTCAAGAACTTCACCCTCCATACGCAAACCTTCTTCAGCAGCATAATTAATAATTTCAGCAGTACGAATCACTTCAGAGACTGCAGATTTATGTCCTTTTGCAACCTCTTGTGAAAGAACAGAACCAATCTTTTCAGCATCACGTACAAGAATATCAGCAGCTTTGTGTAGATAATTAGCACGTTCAACATATGATAGAGCACGCCATGCAGGAAGAGCTGCTTTAGCAGATGCATAAACGTCATCTACTTCAGCTTGTGTCATTGCAGGAACTGAACCAAGTTCTTCTCCACTTGCAGGAGCATAAATCTTGATTTCATTTTCTGAAAGTTTCCACTCACCATTGACATAATTTTTATATTGTTTTGTCAACCTTTTTTCTCCTTTTTTACAATTGTAGTTTTATTCTATCACTTTTCTTGGATTTTTCAATTATTTGACATAATTCAAGAATGTGTGCAATAACTTTCTAAAAAAAGTAGAACCTAAGTTCTACTTTCAACGATTATAGATATTCTTTTTGAAGTTCAAGTACTTCTTCAGCAGTTGAACACTCTGTCAATGCACGATTTGCATATTCTTGCATTTTAGCTGTGTCAAGATCTTTCATCAAACTACGTGTACGAAGTACTGAGGTAGCTGACATTGAGAACTCATCAAGTCCCATTCCGACAAGGAGTGGAACAGCTTGTTGATCACCAGCCATCTCACCACACATACCAGCCCATTTACCTTCAGCATGAGCTGCTTTGATAACATTGTTGATCAAACGAAGAATTGATGGGTTATATGGTTGATAAAGATATGAAACTTGTTCATTCATACGGTCAGCAGCCATTGTGTATTGGATAAGGTCATTTGTTCCAATTGAGAAGAAGTCTACTTCTTTAGCAAATTGATCCGCAAGCATTGCTGCTGCTGGAATTTCAATCATGATACCAACTTGAATATCATCTGAAACGGCAACTCCTTCTGCTTTAAGATTTGCTTTTTCTTCATCAAATATCGCTTTGGCAGCTCTAAATTCTTTAAGGAGTGCAACCATTGGGAACATGATACGAAGTTGACCATGAACTGAAGCACGTAATAATGCACGAATTTGAGTACGGAACATTTGATTACCTGTTTCAGAAATTGAAATACGTAAAGCACGGAATCCTAAGAATGGATTCATTTCTTTAGGTAAGTCAAAATAAGGTAATTCCTTATCTCCACCAATATCCATTGTACGAACAACTACTGGTTTACCATTCATTCCTTCAAGAACAGCTTTATAAGCTTGGTATTGCTCATCTTCAGTTGGAAAATCTTGAGAATCCATGTAAAGGAACTCAGTACGGTAGAGTCCAACAGCTTCTGCACCATTGTCGTTTACACCTTCAACGTCTTTAGGCGTACCAATGTTGGCAGCCAATTCAAAGTGTTTGCCATCAGCTGTAACTGTTTTTGAATCTTTAAGAAGAGCCCATTCCGCTTTTTGTTTTGCATAAGCTTGACCAGCTTCTTGGTATGCTGCAATTTGTTCATTAGATGGGTTGATAATTACTTCACCTGTAATACCATTAACAGCGATTAAATCACCATCTTTGACACGACTGGTAACATCATTTGTTCCCAAAACAGCTGCAATTTCTAAAGTACGCGCCATAATAGCTGAATGACTTGTACGTCCTCCGATATTTGTCACAAAAGCTTTAACAAATTGTTTATTCAATTGTGCGGTATCTGAAGGCGTTAAATCATGTGCAATTACGATTGATTCTTCGTCAATTGTTGCAGGATTCGGAAGCTTAACACCTAATAAATGTGCTAATACACGCTTAGCAACATCTTTGATATCTGCAGCACGTTCTTGCATGTATGGATTATCTTCCATACCTTCAAAGATAGTGATAAACATGTCAGTAACTTCTTTTAGTCCAGCTTCTGCATTGATTTGTTTTGCTCTGATTGTTTCTTTAATTTGGCTGATCATTTCAGGATCAGAGAGAACCATTAAATGAGCATCAAATACTGCCGCTGCTTCTTTGCCTAAGCTTTCTACTGCTTTAGCACGGATAACAGAAAGCTCGTCTTGTGAAGCTTGTAATGCAACATCAAGGCGAGCTTCTTCTGCATTTGTATCTTCGACTGTTACAGTCTCAAATGACAAATCCGGTTGAACGAGTAGATATGCTTTAGCAACAGCAACACCATCAGAAGCTGCAATTCCTTTAAGCATTTCTGTCATAATATTATGCCAATCCTTCTTTAGTCATTGTTTCTTCGATAGCTGCAATAGCATCGTCAGCATCAGCACCTTCAGCTGAAATTGTAACATCAGCACCTTGACCAACACCAAGACTCATAACACCCATGATTGATTTAAGGTTAACTGCTTTACCTTTGTAATCAAGAGTAATATCTGAAGCAAATTTGCTAGCTGTTTGAACAAGTAATGTAGCTGGACGAGCGTGGATACCAGTTTCTGCTACAATGTGAAAATCTTTTGAAGCCATATTAGGATTCTCCTTTTAAAATGTGTATTATTAGGAAACCGACATGGTAACCCTTACAAGAACAAATTATAGCATATTGCTTATCTATTTTCAAGATTAAATCTTTTTCGTGAAAAAAACTTCTGTATATTTCGTCTTTATTTTCATTTTTATTTTCTCAAAAAGAAAAGATTTAAAACTTCAAATTACTCATTGACTGATTTTTCTAAGAAAATCAAGCTTCAACACAATATTTAGGGTTTGTGAAAATCTTTTCACACAAGATATAGTATTTTCATCTTGATTTTTAATTTAAATTCCGTTATTCTATTATCATGTTTAAATAACAAAGGAGATAAAAAAATGGCAAATATTGTTGTATTTTCAAAGAATAACTGTATGCAATGTAAAATGACAAAGAAATTTTTAGAACAAAATGGTGCTGAATTTGAAGAAATCAATATTGATCAACACCCAGAAAAAATTGACTATGTAAAAAGTTTAGGATTTAGTTCTGCACCAGTTATTGAAGCTGGTGATATCGTATTTTCTGGCTTTAAACCAGCTAAACTAAAAGAAATCATCTAATATAAAACGACTATATCCCTTTCTAACAAGCATGTGGGGATGCTAATAAATAAAGGAAGAAGAAAACATGAGTCTTAAAAATCTAGGTGAAGTTTCTTATTTTCGCCTTAATAATGAAATAAATCGTCCAGTTAATGGGCAAATTCCTCTACATAAAGACAAAGAAGCATTAGCTGCTTTCTTCAAAGAAAATGTAGAGCCAAATACAAAAGTATTTTCATCTATTACTGAAAAAGTTAATTTTTTAGTTGAAAATGACTATATTGAATCTGAATTTATAAAAAAATACACACCAGAATTTATTGAAAGTCTTGCACAACTACTAAAGGGTGAAGATTTTACATTTAATTCTTTCATGGCAGCATATAAATTTTATCAACAATATGCTCTCAAAACTAATGATGGGGATTACTATTTAGAAAGTATTGAAGATAGAGTGATGTTCAATGCACTCTACTTTGCAGACGGTAACGAAAGTTTAGCTGAAGATCTAGCAATGGAAATGATTCACCAACGTTATCAACCTGCAACTCCTTCATTTTTAAATGCTGGTCGTAGCCGTCGTGGTGAATTGGTATCTTGCTTTTTAATTCAAGTTACTGATGATATGAACTCTATTGGTCGTTCAATCAATTCAGCTCTCCAATTGTCTCGTATCGGCGGAGGTGTTGGAATCACACTTTCAAATTTACGTGAAGCTGGCGCTCCTATCAAGGGATTTGCTGGTGCTGCATCTGGTGTTGTTCCTGTAATGAAATTATTTGAAGATAGTTTTTCATATTCTAATCAGCTTGGACAACGTCAAGGTGCTGGGGTTGTATATCTAAATGTCTTCCATCCTGATATTATTGCTTTTCTTTCTACTAAAAAAGAAAATGCCGATGAAAAAGTACGTGTTAAAACACTTTCACTTGGTATTACTGTACCGGATAAATTTTACGAATTAGCACGTAATAACGAAGACATGTATCTCTTTAGTCCATATAATGTGGAAAAAGAATATGGTGTCCCATTCAACTATATTGACATTACTGAAAAATATGACGAATTAGTTGCAAATCCAAAAATTACAAAAACAAAAATTAAAGCTCGTGATTTAGAAACTGAAATTTCAAAATTACAACAAGAATCAGGTTATCCTTATATCATCAATATTGATACGGCAAACCGTGCTAATCCAGTTGATGGTAAAATTATCATGAGTAACCTTTGTTCTGAAATCCTTCAAGTTCAAAAACCAAGTTTAATTAATGATGCTCAAGAATACCTTGAAATGGGTACTGATATCTCATGTAACCTTGGCTCAACAAATGTTCTTAATATGATGACTTCTCCAGATTTTGGAAAATCAATTAAAACCATGACACGCGCTTTAACATTTGTAACAGACTCATCACAAATTGAAGCCGTTCCAACCATTAAAAATGGCAACAAACAAGCACATACCTTTGGTTTGGGTGCGATGGGACTACACTCTTATCTTGCTACAAACCACATTCACTATGGAAGTCCAGAATCTATTGAATTCACCAATATTTATTTCATGTTAATGAATTATTGGACACTTGTTGAATCAAATCAAATTGCACGTGAACGACATGAAACATTTGTAGGTTTTGAAAAATCAAAATACGCAGATGGAACTTACTTTGATAAGTATACAACTGGTGACTTCGTTCCTCAAAGTGAAAAAGTAAAAGCCTTGTTTGCAAACCATTTTATTCCAACAGCTAGCGATTGGGAAGAATTACGACAAGCAGTCAAAGCTGATGGTTTGTATCACCAAAACAGACTTGCGGTTGCACCTAATGGTTCCATTTCTTATATCAATGACTGCTCCGCTTCTATTCATCCTATTACACAACGTATTGAAGAACGTCAAGAAAAGAAAATTGGTAAGATTTATTACCCTGCCAATGGATTATCAACAGACAGTATTCCTTATTACACTTCTGCTTATGATATGGATATGAGAAAAGTCATCGACGTCTATGCTGCTGCTACACAACACGTTGATCAAGGTCTTTCATTAACACTCTTCTTACGTAGCGAACTTCCAAAAGAGCTCTATGAGTGGAAATCTGAAAGTAAACAAACAACAAGAGACCTTTCTATTTTAAGAAATTATGCCTTTAACAAAGGTATTAAATCAATTTATTATGTTCGTACCTTTACAGATGACGGTGAAGAAGTTGGCTCAAATCAATGTGAAAGTTGTGTCATCTAATTCATCTACAACAAACTGTTACAATAATACCTAATAGAAAGGATTATGGAAAAAGAGGCTTTCGCCTCTTTTATTCCTAACAACATAAACTTATGACAACTTATTATGAAGCAATCAATTGGAATGAAATTGAAGACGTCATTGATAAATCAACATGGGAAAAACTAACTGAACAGTTTTGGTTAGATACTCGTATCCCCTTATCAAATGATTTAGATGACTGGCGTAAATTAAGTGAACAAGAAAAAGATTTAGTCGGAAAAGTATTTGGTGGATTAACACTACTAGACACCATGCAGTCTGAATCTGGTGTTGAGGCCATTCGTGCAGATGTTAGAACACCACATGAAGAAGCCGTTTTAAATAACATTCAGTTTATGGAATCTGTTCATGCTAAGTCTTACTCATCTATCTTTTCAACCTTAAACACTAAAAAAGAAATTGAAGATATTTTTGAGTGGACAAATAACAATGAATTTTTACAAGCAAAAACTAAAATTATCAATGATATTTATGAAAATGGCGATCCATTACAAAAAAAAGTTGCCTCTACTTTTTTAGAAACATTTCTTTTTTACTCTGGTTTCTTTACACCACTTTATTATCTTGGTAACAACAAATTAGCCAATGTTGCTGAAATTATCAAATTGATTATCCGTGATGAATCTGTTCACGGAACTTATATTGGTTATAAATTTCAACTTGGCTTTAATGAGTTGAGCGATGACAAACAAGATGAATTTCGTGATTGGATGTATGATCTTCTTTATCAATTATATGAAAATGAAGAAAAATACACACAAACATTATATGATGGTGTGGGTTGGACTGAGGAAGTTATGACATTCCTTCGTTATAATGCTAATAAAGCATTAATGAACTTAGGGCAAGATCCACTCTTTCCTGATACAGCAAACGATGTCAATCCAATTGTTATGAATGGTATTTCTACAGGGACATCCAACCACGACTTCTTTAGTCAGGTTGGTAATGGCTATCTTTTAGGATCTGTTGAAGCTATGCAAAACGATGACTATAACTATGGCTTAAGTAAATAAAAAAAGTAGTATGTTCTCATACTACTTTTTTAGTTATTTTACAACTGAGATATTAGTTGCTTGTGGACCACGTTGTCCATCTTCAATATCAAAAGTTACTTTTTGACCATCTTCAAGTGTCTTGAAGCCATCACTTTGGATGTTTGAAAAATGTGCAAAAACGTCTACACCAGTTTCACTTGAAATAAAGCCGTAACCTTTTTCAGCGTTGAACCATTTTACTGTACCTTGTGCCATACTTTCACTACCTTTCTATAAAATCTTGTGTAAAAAATAGAAAAGGTAAAAATGATAAACACAAATACACATTAAAACTTAATACACCTTAACTCTACCAGTTATCCACAATATTGTCAATAAGAATTCTCAGATTACTAAAAGATTTGATATAATAAACCATATGAAAAAGATTCAAAAATCACTTCTATACTTTTTTGCTTTAATTACTATTAGTCTTACATCAGGTATTGTTGGAACACTACTAACCGAACTCATACACTGGATACAAAAACTAACATTTGGCTACCAAGAAGGTGGCTTTAGTCAAATGATTGCCAGTATTCCTCCAGAAAGAAAAGTTTTAGCCCTCTTTTTATCTGGATTAGTTGCAGGTTTTGGTTGGTATTTTTTGTATACAAGAGCAAAACATATCATTCCAATTGGAAGTGTTATCAAGGGTTCTCAGGAGATGTCTAGTTTTTCTAACTTTTGCCATGGACTATTACAATTGATTACTGTTTCCATGGGTGCTCCTGTCGGTCGTGAAGGAGCTTCTCGTGAAGTTTCAACTTCTATTTCTAACCTTTGGTTAAAAAATACCCATTTGTCTAAAGAAGAAATCAAAATATTACTAGCATGTGCCTCTGGATCTGCATTAGGTGCCGTTTACAATGCTCCATTTGCTACTAGTTTATTCATCTTAGAAACGCTAAGGGTGAAACGATCGTTTAAAATGTTGATTTCAGCCATTTTTTCATCTTTCTTTTCTGTTTTAATCGTTCAATTTTTTATTGGTCGAATCGTTCAATATCAATTACCACGACTTCAGATAAAACCACAACTCTTTTTATTTGCAGTGCTTGCTTCTCTAATCATATCAATAATAGCCTATTATTTTAGAAAGCTATTGGCTACATTACCTAAACAAAAGTTAGCAGCTCCTATTTATATTTCTAGAATAATTATTTGCTTTACACTGATTGGTTTTATCAGTATCTACTTTCCACAAATATTAGGAAATGGCAGAGCTGGTCTCTTATTTATTCTTCACCATCAAACAATAAGTTCTTATTACCTTCTTGGATTAGTTTTAGCAAAAGCAATTGCTGTTACTCTGGTCTTCTTTTCTGGAGCATCTGGTGGTAAAATTGCGCCATCAATGATGTTGGGGGGCTCACTTGCAAGTTTACTAGCTGTTGGATGGAATTACTTATTTCCATTCCAAATTGATTCATCTTTTGCAACCATTATAGGCTCATCCATTTTTTTAGGGCAATTGAATAGAATGCCTTTATCAGCTGTATTTTTTCTTACTGAAATCTCAGGACAACCTATCATCAACAGTCTGCCACTGTTAATGGCACTTATAATCATGCTAATGTTAAACTATTTTGTTTTGAATAAAAACTAATGGTTTTTATTTCATGAGATTTTCATATTATTTTCAATAATCATATTGATTTTTCATCATTTCGTAGTAAACTTATTATAAGGAGTTTCTTATGAAATTATATGTACAACTAATGATTATCCTCTTTTTTTCGTTAATTGGAGAAGCAATCTCAACCTTTTTTCAGTTACCTGTTCCAGGAAGTATTATTGGCTTAGTTTTACTTTTCCTAGCCTTAGAATTTAAGATTGTGAGATTAAGACATATTTTTCATGTAGGTGAATTTTTATTAGCCAATATGACTATTCTTTTTTTACCTGCTGGTGTCGGTGTCATGAATTACATTAAAGTCATTTTACCTAATATTCTACCAATTGCCATTATTACTTTTGGAGCTTTAATCTTAAACATTTTAACAATCGCATTTATCGTTACTTTTGTTAAAAATCGTTACGAGGGAGACTACCCTGTTGAGGAGGAAAAACATGACTGATTTTTTAAATAGTCCTTTGTTTGGTCTGACGCTTTCTATTTTTGCTTATCTCATCGGAATTCTACTCTATAGAAGATTTCCAACACCTCTTTTGACACCATTGTTAGTAGCAACTGTTTTATTAATTTTATTTCTAAAAATTAGCGGAATCTCTTATAAAACTTATTATATTGGCGGTTCTTATTTAAATACTCTGATTATTCCTTCAACTGTTGCTTTAGCTATCCCACTCTACCGTAATTTTCATTTAATGAAGCATCACTACAGATCAATTTTAATTGGAACAGGAATAGCTTGTTTTGTCAATACGCTTTATACAGCGCTCATTGCAAAATTATTTGGTTTAAATTTCTTTTTGGCAATCTCATTATTTCCAAAATCAGTGACCACGGCTATGGCCTTAGGAATTTCTTCAAAAATGGGAGGTATCACAACTATTACGATTGCCATTGTTGTGATAACTGGAATCTTCACAAGTGTATTAGGACCCATTCTTATCAAATGGTGTCACATTGAAGATCCAATCGCAATTGGTCTATCTCTCGGAGGAACAGGACATGCCGTTGGTACCGGAACTGCATTAAAATATGGGCAAACAGAAGGTGCAATGGCTGGTCTCGCTATTGGAATAACTGGATTATTTTATGTCTTTATTAGTCCCATCATTGCTCAACTTATATTAAAATAAAAAATGCATGAGCCAGACCATGCGTTTTTTTCTAGAATAAATCTAATTGCTTAATTCTCTCAACAGCTTCAACAAGTCTTTCTGGTTCTACCAACAAACCAATTCTGACATAACCATCGCCTTCTTTTCCAAAGCCGATACCAGGAGCAACAGCAACATGAGTTTTTTCCAACAATAAATCAGCAAATGATTGACTTGTAAAACCATCCGGAACAGGCATCCAAGCATAAAACGATCCCTTTGATGGGAAGACCTTCCAACCAATTGCTGCTGCAGCTTCAACAAAAGCATGACGTCTTCTATCATATTTTGCATTCAGACCTTTGATTTCTTCTGTAGCCTTTGGCTCTAACAAAGCTTTTATACCAGCTTCCTGAATAGCAGGAAAGACACTAACAAATAAGTGGTCTTGAATCAGATTAAGGGCTTCAATGATATCTTTATTTCCAACTGCAAAGGCTAAACGCCAACCAGCCATGTTAAATGTTTTTGAGAATGTATAAATTTCAATTCCCACATCCTTTGCTCCCTCTGAAGATAAGAAAGAAGGATTTTTAAAACCATCTAAACCTAGCGCACCATAAGCAAAATCACTAATAATTCCAACTTCATATTTCTTTGCCCAAATGACAAGTTCATCATAGAATTCTTGCGTCGCTACTGCTCCTGTTGGATTATTTGGATAATTAAGATAAAGATACTTAGCACGTCTCGCAGTCTCTTCTGGAATAGCTTTTAAATCAGGTAAAAACTGATTTTCTTCTTTCAAAGGAAATGTTTCAAAGTCTATTTTCCCTAATGCAACCCCAGAAAGGTAATCAGGATAACCTGGATCAGGTAATAAAATCAATTCACCTGGATTTATCAGAGCCCAAGGCAATTCTACTAAGCCTAGTTTAGCACCACCTAATACACACACTTCAGTTTGTGAGTCCAGTGATACATGATAATTATTTTGATAAAACTCAGTAACAGCTTTTTTAAAAGGAAGATTACCTCTAAATTGTGAGTATTTATGAGTTTCTGGGTTTCGAGCAGCTTGGCATAAAGCATCAACAATATAGTCATATGTAGGTTGATCTGGATTGCCTTGTCCTAAATTTATTACATCAAATCCTTGCTCTACTTGTTTATTAACCTTTTGGACTAAGCTAGCAAAAAATTGTTCTGGTAAACCATCTAATAATTGTGATTTTTCAAAATTCATCTTTTCTCCTTTAATACAAATCCAATCTTCTATCTTCAAAAACAGGAATCTGGCCTCTTATATTATCCACCTTTTTCAGATCAATATCCACCTAAATAATATCTTCTTTATCATTTTCGGTTTCAGCTATAACATTCCCTAATGGATCAATCACCATTGATTGACCTGAAAAATGATCATCAGGACCATCACCGACTCTATTGACAGCTACTACAAAAGATTGATTTTCAACAGCTCTTGCCTTTAATAATATTTCCCATTGTTGTTTTCTAACTTCTGGCCACTGAGCAACAACAATTAATATCTGACTTCCTTGACTCATTAATTGTCGAGACCATTCTGGAAAACGGATATCATAACAAATAAGACTTGACATCTTAATACCATCCATTTCAAAATTTGATGGTTTATCTCCTGATGATAAGTACCGGTCTTCTGCCATTAAACCAAATAAATGCACTTTATCATATTCTAAGAGGAGTTTACCTTCTCGATCAAATGCATAACTTGTATTATAGAATTGATTTTTCTTTTGGGTGGAAACAGACCCAGCTAAAAGATTAACATGATTTTCCTTGGCAAAGTTAGACATTAAGGTGATGGTTTCATTGCCATCAATATCTGCTGTATTTTTTAAATTATCAAGAGCATAACCTGTATTCCACATTTCTGGTAGTACCAAAACATATTGAATATCACATTGAATGAGAGCAAATTTCATATTTTCTCCTTTAAAATTAACTAATTCTATTATAACAATTATCATAAATACATTGCTATTGCTCTTAATAATAACAAGTTATATTTTTTAACTATAAAAAAAGATCCTTAAGGATCTTTTTATTATGATAAATAATCTTGAACAGAATCAATTAACGTATTAATTTTTTCTTTATCGCTACCACCTGCCATAGCCATGTCTGGTTTTCCACCGCCACGACCTGAGACAATAGGAGCTAATTCTTTAATTAGATTGCCAGCATGGATATCTTTTGATTTACTTGCAACAAGAACATTAACTTTGTCACCAATACTTGCAACAAGTACTAGCACATCTGAATAATCTTTTTGTTTCCAATTATCAGCGAATGTTCGTAGGGCACCTGCATCAGAAACGGAAACTTGAGTAGCAATGTATGTATGCCCATTAACTTCTTTGACATCTTTAAAGACATCACTAGCTTGAGCTGCTGCGGCTTTTTCTTTTAATTCTGTATTTTCTTTTTGAAGATCTCGAACTTGTTCAGATAAGGCTTCAACTTTAGCTGGAGCATCTTTTAATTGTGGTGATTTTACAACCTTAGAAATCTCTTTAAGAGAATCTTCAGTTTGTCTATAAGCTTGGAAAGCTTGTTTTCCTGTCACTGCTAAAATACGGCGAGTTCCTGAACCGATACCTTCTTCTTTGACAATTTTAAAAATTCCAATTTCAGATGCATTTGATAAATGGGTTCCGCCACAAAGTTCAACAGAATAATCTCCAATTTTGACGACACGAACAACTTTTCCGTATTTTTCACCAAATAATGCCATAGCACCCATAGATTTTGCTGTTTCAACATCTGTTTCAATGATTTCTATCGCAAGTGCATTCCAAATTTGTTGATTGACTTCTTCTTCAATTTGACGCAATTCTTCAGGACTTACAGCTTCAAAATGAGTAAAGTCAAAACGTAAAAATTCAACTTCATTCAAAGATCCAGCTTGAGTGGCATGTTCACCAATGACGTTATGAAGTGCCGCATGCAATAGATGCGTAGCGGTATGATTTTTTTCAACAGCATAACGACGAGCGTGATCAATTTCTAAATGATATTGAGTTCCAATAGAAAGACTAGCTAATACATCAACAGTATGTAAAGCTTGTCCATTAGGAGCTTTTTGGACATCTGTCACACGTGCGACAATATCGCCATTTTGATTTTTGATGAAACCATGGTCTGCAACTTGACCACCCATTTCAGCATAGAATGGTGTTTGATCAAATACAAGAAGTGCTTGACCCTCTGAAACGACTTCGCTTCTTTCGTTATCAACAATGATAACACTTAAATTAGCATTTAGTGCTTCTCTATCATAGTCAAATACTGATGGCTCGGTAATCCCTGCTAAGGTTTCATTTTGCATTCCCATTGAGCCACCTTTAACTGCAGCTGCTCGAGCACGCTCTTGTTGTTCTTTCATTGCTTCATTGAAACCTTCATGATCAATCTTATAACCAGCATCTTCAGCAAGTTCTTCTGTCAATTCGACTGGAAATCCATAAGTATCATAGAGTTTAAAGATATTTTTTCCGTCCAAACGGTCTTTTCCATCTTGTTTCAACTGATCTAATAGTTGTTCAAGATGTCCAGTTCCTGCATCAATAGTACGAGCAAAGGTTTCTTCTTCTCTTTTTACAATTTTTTCAATAAAATCTTGTTTTTCAAGAATTTCAGGGTAATATGACTCCATGATAGTTCCTACAGTTGGAACAAGCTTATACAGAAATGTTTCTTTAATCCCTAAACGACGACCATGCATAACAGCTCTACGCAAAAGACGACGTAAAACATAACCACGCCCCTCATTTCCAGGAAGTGCACCATCGCCAATTGCAAATGATAAGGCACGAATATGGTCAGCAATCACTTTAAAACTCATATTGTCACCATCTGGATCATAAGTTTTACCTGAAAGTTTTTCAACTTCTTCAATGATTGGCATAAATAAATCTGTTTCAAAATTTGTCTTTGCACCTTGCATAACTGCTACAAGACGTTCTAAACCAGCTCCTGTATCAATGTTTTTACTTGGTAATTCTTTATATTCAGAGCGAGGTACTTTTGGATCAGCATTAAATTGCGAAAGAACAATATTCCAAATTTCAATATAACGATCATTTTCAATATCTTCTGCAAGTAAACGAATTCCAACATTTTCTGGATCATAACCTTCACCACGATCATAAAAAATCTCTGTATCAGGACCTGAAGGACCAGCTCCAATTTCCCAGAAATTATCTTCAATAGGAATTAAATGACTCGGCTCAACGCCACATGCTATCCAACGATTATAAGAATCTTTGTCATCAGGGTAATATGTCATGTACAATTTATCTTTAGGAAAATCAAACCATTTAGGACTCGTTAGAAGTTCAAATCCCCATTCAATGGCTTGGTCTCTAAAATAATCACCGATTGAAAAATTTCCTAACATTTCAAACATTGTATGATGACGAGCAGTCTTCCCAACATTTTCGATATCATTGGTTCTAATCGCTTTTTGTGCATTTGTGATTCTAGGATTTTCTGGGATAACTGAACCATCAAAATATTTTTTTAAGGTTGCAACACCAGAATTAATCCATAATAAGGTTGGATCATTAACTGGAACTAGATTTGCAGAAGGTTCAACTGAGTGACCTTTTTCTTTCCAAAAATCCAACCACATTTGACGAATTTGAGCAGATGTTAATTGTTTCATAAGATTTCCTATTCTTTTAAAAATGATTAAAAAAGACAAGTCATGAATAAAGAAGGGCGAAAAACCGCGGTACCACCTTCATTCAATGAAACTTGTCATTCTTTTTATTATTTAATTTGGTTTTATGAGTAGCATATTTTTCTGATTTTCAATGGCTCACAGCAACCGCCACTTTTCTGCTTTCCAACCTTTGAAAAATAATTCTCAACACTTTTATTATATAGCCATAATACTGTTTAGTCAACTAAATCAATATTTTTTTCAAACCTATTTAGAACTTGAACTTGATGTAGAGCTATTTGAAGAGTTAGATGCAAACTTAGCTAAAATATTTGAGAAAGCACTGTCTTTAATTTTAACATTTGCTTTATCAAGTGCTTTTGCAATGACTTTATTTTGGAAAGTTGAATCTGACATCTTAGAATTTAAAATAACTTTCTTAAGTTCTTTTTTGTAGGTTTTCCAGTTGTCTGATTTAGTTTGTTTTTTAACAGCTTTTACGATATAGTAACTTGTTTTATAAGTCGTTGAATCCATTGCTGAAACAACTTCTGAAGTTTCTCCTTCTTTTAAGTCAAATGCTTTGGTTAAAACTGAAGAAGGTAATGCTGTTGATGAAGAATCAAATTTGTATTCTGTTTTTTTGTTTGTTTCAGTTGTTTTTGATTTAGCAATTTTTGAAAAATCTGCACCATCTTTTTTAACTTCTTCAAGTACTGATTTTGCAGTATCTTCTGAGTCCAATTTAATAACTTGAGCAGTCATTTGTGGTTGATAAGTCTTATATGCTTTTTTATAGTTAGCTGTTGTTAATTCTTTTTTAGCTGCTTGTTTTACAGCATATTCCACTAACATTGTCGTACGAATCTGTTGTTTGTATGAATCAGTTGTTAACCCTGCACTAGATAAAGCACTTGAGAATGATGAACCATAACTTTTTGCTGTTTTATTGTAAGCTTTCTCAACTTTTGATTTCGAGATTTTATCACCATATTGTTGTTCAAAAACTTTTGCCATAATCAAGTTTAACATTGATTGTTGAGCTGCAGTAGAACTTTTAACATCTTTATAAAAGTCAGATACCGTAATAGTATCACCTTTCATTGTGACAATATTTGAATTACTTGCATTTGATGAAGAACATGCAGCAAGTGTAACTACTGATGCTAATGTTACAAGACCAGTTACAATTTTTGATTGTTTTTTCATTTTTTACTCCTTTTTGTCGTTAACTTTAATAGTATACCATAGTTTCTTAAATATTACTTAATCTTTCAAAATGACTTTTTCTTCATTTTTACGAAGCATTAGCAAACCATCACTCATTGGAATTAAACTAGTTGTTAAAGCAGGATTTTTTAATGTTTGATTAAATAAGCGTTGTAGACCTCTATAAATTGTTCTTTGGCCTCGTCTTACTTCTTCAATGGGTTTTGAAACATCTCCACCTTGAAGGACATCATCCATAATGATAAGACCTCCTACTGATAAATACTTTAGTAGTTCTGGTAAGAAAACGACATATTTTGATTTTGCAGAATCCATAAATACAAAATCAAACCTTCCTTCTAGATTTGGTAAAATATCAAGTGCATCACCTTCAAGTAATGAAATTTGGTGCCTTGAATCAAACTTAGAGAAGTTTTCTTTAGCTAAAGCAATCATCTCTGGATTACGGTCAATTGTTACTATTGTTGATTCTTTCGAACTATCAGCCATCAGTAAAGCTGAATACCCAATAGCAGTACCAATTTCTAAAATTCTTTTAGGTCTAATGGTTTCTAATAACCATCTAAAATAAGCTGCAACTTCAGGCTGGATAATAGGAATATTCTCTTTTTGTGCAAATATTTCTAACTCATGTAGATGATGAGGCTGTGAAGCTAATAACTGACGTAAAAATTGAACAACATTTTCTTTGACAACTGGTCTTCTCATATTATGATTAGCATTTTTACTGTAAGATTCTACCACAAATTTTCTCTTTTCTATTCTAAATTCGTTAACTTTTTTATTATATCAAAAATCAAGAAAGAAAAACTTTCTAGTAATCTAGAAAGTTTTTTACATTTATTATGATTTAGAAAAAATGAAGGCTTTTGATTGTCGTCTCACAACTAGAATAATGACTAAGCCTAAGATATATAAGAGTCCAAATGACAATAATGTCACCATATAACTATGTGAAAGTTCAAGCAAATAAGATAATAGCATTGGCCCAAATAATGCAGCCATTCCCCATGCTGTTAGCATATAGCCATGTAAAATTGCTAATTCTTTTGCGCCATATAGATCACTTAAATATGGTGGGATAAGCGAGAAACCTGCACCATAACATGTCATGATTAAAGATAATGCTATGGTAAAAATAATACTTGCTGAACTAACCATTAAAAGTAACGTCATTATAATATTAACAATAAACAATAAGGTAAAGGTCAGTGGTCTTCCAATATAGTCTGACAGGCTAGCCCATAATAAACGTCCCAAACCATTAAATATTCCCATTAATCCAACAATAAATGAAGCTTGTGCAACTGTCATATGAGCCAGTTGTTGAGCCATTGGTGCCACAACAGAAATTAAACCTAGACCACAAGATATATTGATAAAAAATGCAATCCAAAGAAGGTAAAATAGTTTTGTTTTTAAAGCCTCCTTTGCAGATAGGCCACTAGTCATATCTAATTGTTGATTACTATGAGAAGACTTAGTTTCTAATTTTGCAACATCAGCCTGACTTGGTTTATGAATAAATTGTGAAACAATCAGCATAACAAGAAAATAGAACATACCTAAATAATAAAATGTTTTTGAAAGACCAACATTTGTCATTAAAAATTGAGCAACTGGACTTGTCAGTAAAGAAGCAAAACCAAAACCCATTATTGCTAGTCCTGTTGCTAATCCACGTTTGTCCGGAAACCATTTGATAATTGTTGAAACTGGAGTTATATAACCGATTCCTAAACCAATGCCGCCAATTAATCCATATCCAAGGTAAAGTAACCAAAGTTGATGATTGGCTACAGCAACCCCTGTCAATATATTGCCTAATGCATAAAAACAGGCAGAAATACTTCCAGTGATTCTTGGACCAAATGATTCAACAACTTTTCCTAAAAAAGCAGCTGACATACCTAAGCAAAAAATTGCTAGGGAAAATGCAAATGCGATACTTGATTGAGACCAACCAGTCTCACTCATAATAGGATTTCGATAGACACTCCAAGCATAGGTTGATCCTAGCATCAGATGGAGCAATACACCACAAGTTGCGATTAGATAACGATTTGAAATCTTAAACATTTCAATCTTTCTAAAAAACGAACGTTTTATGTTATTTTATTAATTTATGTTCGTTTTTATATTTTATCAAATCTCTCTTCAAAATGGTATAAATATGCTCATTAACCTTATTTTCAATTTAAATCAAGATACTTTATAATATCAGCTAAATTACTTATTTTTTGTTTATTTCCGAACTTTTCTAATTTAAATTAATTGATTTTATGTTGGCATTGATAGCTAAGTCAAGATCTAAAGGTCGATCACCCACGTAATAAGTATTTTTTCGATCTAAATGATATTTTTCAATTAAATAAATGGTACTTTCAGGATCTGGCTTTCGTTTAAACCCGCTAGCACTTGTTATCACTTCTGTAAAATAGGATGAAATTCCCAGACGATTTAGTACAGAATGTGTCGTTTCTCCTTTATGAGTTATGATAAAATGATTAACTCCTTTATCATAAGTTTCTTCTAAAACGTCTCTTGCAAAAGGCATAAGTTTGATATCATTGTCTTTTGATTCATGATGTTTTTTAAAAAAATCCTTTAGAACTGATAAAGAGGTACCGTATTTTCTCGAAAGAAGTAATAAAAGGTCATTCACAGAAAATTCAATAATATAGTGATTGACAAACTTCTCATCATAGGTAAAGTTAAATGTTTTGTAAAGATGCTTTAGAACGTGATTAATTATCTGGTAAGATTCCACTAAAGTTCCATCAAAATCCCAAATTAAAGTGACTTCTTTCATACGATACTCCAATCTTTTTTTGAAAATAATTCTTTTCAATAGACAAGGTTCTTTTAAAGAAACATTTTTCAATCTATTTATTGATCTTATCACAAATGATAACTTAAAATAACTAAATCATGTCTTAAAAAGAAAGAGATAGTTAAGCTATCTCTTTTATCTTATACCTTTTTCAACAAGTTTTTCTAACTCTGTAAGTCTTTTTTCGAACACTTTAAAGGCTTGATTCAAATAATCTACTGTTGTCATATCCACACCTGCTTTTGCAATGACATTTAAAGAATAGTCTGAGTTACCCGATTTTAGATAATCTAAATATTTTATTTTATCTTCTGTCGTTCCATGAACAATTTTCTCAGCAAGATAACTAGCTGCTGCGAATCCTGTTGCATACTGATAAACATAATAGTTATAGTAAAAATGAGGTATTCTAGCCCATTCATATTGAATTAAGGGATTATCTTCTTTTGATAAACCATAATATTTTTCATTTAGATTAGCATAGAGATTATTCAAGAATTCGCTTGTTAGTACTTGACCATTTTGATCAGCAATATGAATTTGATGTTCAAATTCAGCAAATTGTGTTTGACGGAAAACTGTTCCTTTGAAGCCATCTAAATAATGATTTAAAATAGCAAATCTTTCAGTATCTGATTGTGACTCTTTTAAAAGTGTTTCAGTCATAATATTTTCATTTGTTGTTGATGCAATTTCTGCTAAGAAAAGACTATAATCCCCATACACATAAGGTTGATTTTCTCTTGTAAATGTTGAATGCAAACTATGTCCTGTTTCGTGTACCAGTGTATATAAATTATCTAGTGTATCTTGCCAATTTAATAACATAAATGCGTTGGTATCGTATGAACCACCTGAATAAGCACCAGAACGTTTTCCTTTATTAACTCGAACATCAATCCATCTTTCTGAAAAAGCTTTTTCAACACGTTTCAAATAGTCATCTCCAAAGACAGACAAAACTTTTTTAGATTTTTCAATAGCTTGGTCATAGGTAAAAGCCATATCAGTATCTGATAAAGAAGTATAAACATCATACATTTTTAAATCAGTAATATCTAATATCTTCGCTCTAAGTTTCATGTATCGATGCAATAAAGGGAGATGATTATTAACTGCTTCAAGTAGCGTATCATAAACACTTTCAGGAATGAAATTAGCTGACATAGCAGCTTGTCTTGCTGACTGGTAATTTCTAACTTTAGCTTGGTAATTTTGAACTTTAACATTTGTTTGTAAAGTTTTTGCATAGGTATGTTGATATTGTTGATAAGTTTTGTAGAGCGCTTCATAAGCTTCTTTACGAACACTGCGATTTTTAGATTCCATTAAGCTAATAAAATTACCATGTGTTAAAGAAACTTCATTATCATTTTCATCATGAACTGTAGGAAAAACAATATCAGCATTATCTAGAATACCGAATGTTTCACTTGCACCATTAAAAATTTCTTGTGCTTGAGCTAGTAGTGCTTCTTCCTTCTGTGTGAGTACATGTTTTTTTTGAGCAAAGATTTTATCAAAATAATGTTTATAAGGCTTAAGCGCAGGTTCTTCTTCTAGAAATTTTGAAAATACATTCGTCTCTAAAGACATCAACTCTGGTTCATAAAATGAGAATACCTCACTAAACGTAGCATATAAAGAGGAGGCTTTAGCCTGAAATTCTTGATATTTTGCAACTGTTGTATCCTGATCATTTTTCATTGAGGCATATACATAAACTTTTTCAATTCGTCTAAGAAGGTCAAGATAGTTTTCAGTGATACTTACAAGTACACTTGCACTTTCTTTTAATTTTCCTTTATAAATTTTAGCTGAATCAAGTTCAGTATACAGAAGATTAAGTTCAACCTCCCAAGCTTCATCTGTAGGAAATACTGTTGATAAGTCCCAAGTTTCATCTTTTAATAAATGTGAACGATTATCTGACATCATTTTACCTTTCTAATAAGAAGAATTTTTATTTTTAATCAAAATATTTATTTTATTTTAACATAAAAACAAGGTGAATAAACAATTTGTATTTGTTTTTTGCTTTCTTCTTTACAGTAAAACTTTTTAAATTTATCATAATATTCACCTAATTTTTGATCAATTAGGCAAAAATCAAGTTTAGAATGTGGTGGAAAAACCTGTGGATAATAGCTTTTATCACAATCAAGTAAAATATTGTATCCTTTAAGATAGGCTTCTTCTTGTTTTTTTAACCATTTTGGATTTTTAAAATAAAGTTGTTGTTGAATGTATTGTCTCATATTGGCAGATATTTTTATCTTCAAAGAAAGAATATTTCCTATCATAAAAGGATATCGAAATAAAAGATAAATATTATCTGTTAAAGAACATGATTTCGTTAAATAGTGTACCCTTCCTCTGATATCTTCATGAATCATATATTTTAGTCTTATTTCGTTATTTTCAATATCTGCTTCATAACAATAAAAGCCTAGCCATTTCGAAAAATTTAAAAATTGCTTCTGAAGTTGACTTAGAGTGTTTTTTAGCCATAACTTTCGATCTAGTAACCAAATGGTATGATACTTCTCTTTATTGTATCCTTTTTGTCTTTCCAACAATCTCTCAAGTGATAAATGACTACATTGTACTTCTAATATGAGTTTATGGTTAATCATTAAATCAGCTGTTTGTTTTAATGAACTAATATACTTTTCTACTCGAGTATCATGAATATTGTTGTTTTGAGATAGAGTGGAATATAATTTAGCTTTTAATGATAAATGTTCAGGGGATTCATTTTCACCATTATAATGACATTGTTATCGACTTATGTGTGCAAAATGTTTTTGCATAATTGTTCCAGCTTTAATCCGAAGAGGTCCCAGACAGGAAGGACAAAAATAAGTATCAGAATCATCAAGCTGCTCCAATATACAAATGAGTTGCCCATTTTGATTTTTTGCAGTAAGCATTCATCACCTCATCTTTTTGTTCTCAACTATATATTCGTAAAAAATGATACTTTTTAAAGAAAAGATTTTATGATTTCTTTTTCCTTTGAAGTTAGTGTTCTATATTGTCCACTTTCAAGCTGCCCCAGAGAAATTCCTGCAAATGATATTCTTTTAAGCTTTGTAACTTTTACACCATAAGCTAAAAACATCTTTTTAACCTGATGAAATTTTCCTTCGCTTATGCTTAATTTTGCAATGCTTTTTTCTTTACTGGATGAAATCACTGATATTATGGCTGGTTTACAGACCGTCCCATCATGAAATTGAACACCATTTTTAAAAAATGCAACGATATCAGATTCTAATGGCCCATTAACTTCAACCAAATAGAGCTTAGAAACATGGTTTTTGGGTTGTAATAATTTATAGCCTAACGGACCGTTTGTTGTTAATAGTACTAAACCTTCAGTATCTCTATCTAAACGACCAACTGGATATAGCTGATCCGTTATATCTTTTTTCAAAAGACAGTCAAAAACAGTCAAATATTTCTCATCTTTTTTTGCTGTCACAACACCTTTTGGTTTATTTAGTATAAAATAATCATCTGAAGGTCCCTTAATAATCTCACCAAAAACAGCAATCTTTTGTAGCTGACAATCACAATTACGATTTTCATCCATAATAATTTCATCATCAATTGTGACTGCACGCCGTTTGATTAGCATTTTAACTTGTTTTCTTGATCCAAAGCCTGCCAGATGTAAAAAATAATCTAATCGCATAAACTAAGTCTATCATATTTTTTATCAATAAATTGCTAAAGTTTCCTTTAGCGTTTATAATACTAAATAGTAATACTAAGGAGGTATCTATGGGGTTATTAGTAGATGGAAAATGGCAAGATAAATGGTATAATACTGCTTCTACTGGTGGAAGATTTGTTAGAAGTCAGTCTCAATTTCGAAATTGGATTACAAAAGATGGTTCAAAAGGTCCTAGTGGAAGAAGTGGCTTTAAAGCTGAATCAGGAAGGTATCACCTCTATATTTCACTAACTTGTCCATGGGCAAGCCGTGTTTTAATTATGCGACATCTCAAACAATTAGAAGAACACATCTCAATGTCAATTGTCCACCCTCTCATGTTAGAAAATGGTTGGACCTTCCAGAAAGATGATCCATTAGTTAGTGATGACTTGTTTGATTCGTCATTTTTATATGAAATTTATTTAAAAGCAGATCCTAATTATTCTGGTCGTGTCACTGTTCCTGTTCCTTGGGATAAAAAAGAAAATACTATTGTCAGTAATGAATCATCTGAAATTATTCGAATGCTTAATACCGCTTTTAATGACATTACCGGAAACCAAGAGAATTATTATCCAGAAGAGTTAGCTTCTGAAATTGATGATATCAATCAATTTATTTACGATAATATTAATAATGGTGTTTACAAAGCTGGCTTTGCTACCAGACAAGAGGTCTATGAAAATGAAGTATCAAATATTTTCTCTGCTTTAGAAGAAATTGAAAAGCATCTTGAAAATGGTCCATTCCTTTTTGATTCAGAATTAACAGAAGCTGACATTCGATTATTTACAACTTTAGTAAGATTTGACAGTGTCTATTTTGGACATTTCAAATGTAATCTTAAGCCTTTAACTTCATTTCCAAATCTTTGGAAATACACAAAATCCCTTTATAATTATAAAGGAATAAAAGAGACCGTTAACTTTGATCACATCAAACGTCATTATTACGGTAGTCATAAAACCATAAATCCAAATGGCATTATCCCTAAAGGCCCTATACTAGATTGGACAAATTAAAAAAGCATCTTAAGATGCTTTTTTAATTTAATTCTGAAGCTGCTTCATCATCCACAATAACAATCACATTATCATGTTTCTGAAGGATACTAGCAGGCATTTCTTCTGTAACTGGTCCTTCTATCATTCCTTTAATTGCACTTGCTTTATCTTTTCCATAGGCCATTAAGACAATCATTTTTGATTTTAATATGGAAGCAATCCCCATCGATAAAGCTTGTTTCGGAACTTGATCAATACTAGAAAAGAAACGACTGTTAGCTTCTATTGTTGATTGTTCAAGATCAACCACATGTGTATTTTCATCAAAAGATGTTCCTGGTTCATTAAAACCAATATGACCATTGCGTCCAATACCTAAAATTTGAAAATCAATTGGATGTTCATCGATAATGTGGTTATAGTGGTCTGTTTCTGCTTCTAAATCTTTAGCTAAACCATCTGGTAAAAAATTATCTTTAAAAGGTTTAGCATCAAATAAATGTTTATGCATAAAATAATGGTAACTTTGATCATTTGATGGCGCTAAACCAACATACTCATCTAAGTTAATACTTGTTAGTTGTGAGAAATCAATATCACTAGAAACTAATTCCTCATAAAAGGGAATTGGTGTACTACCAGTGGCTAATCCTAAAGTTTTAGCACCCTTGTCTAGTTCTTTTTTTAATAAGTTGAAAGCAACTAGACCCCCTTCTTGAGCATTCTTAACATTAATGACTTTCATTGCAAATCTCCTTTACATTTGGTATAGACCTATTCATAACTTTATTATATGGTATAGACCAATTTTTGTCAAGCTTAAATTCTTTATTTCAATAACTTTAGATGACTAGATAAACTCTGCATGCTATAATAGTAAACATTGAGATTTTCTGAGAAATTATTATCACTAAAGGAGATACTATGAATACAAATGATTTTGATTTTTTCTTACCAGAAGAATTAATCGCTCAAACACCTCTTGAAAAAAGAGACTCATCAAAGTTACTAGTTATTGATCATCAAACACATGAAATGACCGACTCTCATTTTGACCATATCATTGATCAATTAAATCCCGGTGATGCTCTTGTCATGAATAACACAAGAGTTTTGCCTGCCAGACTTTATGGTGAAAAGCCTGATACTCATGGTCATGTTGAATTATTACTTTTAAAAAATACCAGCGGTGATAAATGGGAAGTTTTAGCAAAACCTGCTAAGCGTTTACGTGTTGGTGCTACTATTAGCTTTGGTGATGGGAGACTATCAGCTACTGTTTGTGATGAGCTTGAACATGGTGGGCGTATCGTTGAATTTTCATATCAAGGGATTTTTCTTGAAGTTTTAGAAAGCCTTGGTGAGATGCCTTTACCTCCTTATATTCACGAAAAATTAGAAGATCAAGAACGTTATCAAACCGTTTATGCAAAGGAAAATGGCTCAGCTGCAGCACCTACTGCGGGACTTCATTTTACAAAAGAATTACTAGAACGAATTGAAGAAAAAGGTGTTAAATTAGTCTATTTAACCTTACACGTTGGGCTTGGTACTTTTAGACCAGTTTCAGTAGATAATGTTGATAACCATCAGATGCATTCAGAGTTTTATCAACTAACTGAAGATGCTGCAGATACTTTAAATGAAGTTAAACGTTCAGGTGGTCGTATTGTTGCAGTAGGAACTACATCTATAAGAACTCTAGAAACTATTGGTACAAAGTTTAATGGCGGTATCAAAGCAGATTCAGGCTGGACTGATATTTTTATTAAACCTGGTTACCAATTTAAAGTCGTTGATGCGTTTTCAACAAATTTCCATCTCCCAAAATCAACACTTGTCATGTTAGTTTCAGCCTTTGCTGGTCGTGATTTTGTTTTAGATGCTTATAAACATGCTGTTGACGAAAAATATCGCTTCTTTAGTTTTGGTGATGCCATGTTTGTTAAATAATGAAGAAATTTATTTCAACCCTCTGTAAAACTCTTCTATTTCTCCTCTTTTTAGCTTTTTTCATTTTTTGTACTCTTTCTGAGAAACAAAGACTAGTTGATCAAAAAAAAGCAAAGCCCTATACTGATCTCATTCAAGTTATTAATCATAAAGATTCTGGCTTTAAATCATTAAACCTCATTGAAAAGTTGACCGTTGAAAAGGAAATCAAAAACGATATCAAAAAGCTATACAATGATGGTTGGTCGTATCAAGCTATCAAGATAGGCTATTTAAATGATTATAAAGTAAATAATAAAAGTCATAATCAACTTCTACTCTCCAATATTCATCAAATAGGCTCTGACCGATTTCAAAAAATGTGGGCAGTACTACCAGAAGTCAAACAACCTTTAGAAGCTCAAAAAAGATTACATTTAATTCTAAACTATGCTGGTTTCACAAAAGACTTGGACGACAAAAATAGTCATCCCAAACAGTTACTAAATCATTTTAGTGACCGCTTAGATCCAGCCAATACCTTTTGGGATCAAATTGCTTCACTTGTTCAGATGTCATATCTTGATAATGACTTTGTTCATTACTCTATTTTTAATCAAAAAATCCATCAATTCAGATATGTCATTTCACTTCAACAAGAAAAATGGATTAGAAAACATTTTAAAAAGAAATCAAATACTGATGCAGATGCTTTAGCAAGCTACCTTGCAACATTAACTCCAGATGATTATGATTTGTACCAATCTTCAAGATTACATAATAAAATTGGTCAACTGACGACAAGTACTGGGGTTTTAAAGCCAATTTATTCAGACAATATTCCTCAAAATAATTATAAAATATTGATACATTTTCATACGGAATTTATTTTAGATAGTACTGGTCATTTTGTGATGGCACTTGATGATGAAGTAGAAAATCGCAATAATTTAATAAATAGTGCTAGTTTTAACTATGCAAATCAAAATGATGACCTCCATAAATCTCTAGACATGGATCCTGTCAATATATATGATCCCTTACTTATCAAAAATGCTATTATAGATCACAATATTGCATTTATTGCCCCTAGTTTACTTGAACAAAAGGACAAAACAAACCCTGTCTACAGTCGAAATGGAAAATCATCCAAACAACTAACACGTAAAGCAATCAAAAAATTTAAAAAACTACTCAAACATTACCAAAAACAATTAAGAAGAAAACAAACAATAAGTCAACGAAAAACAGACTAAGTATTTATGCTTAGTCTGTTATACTTTATTTTGGTTAACTCGATGCCATTCATTGATAACATAAGTTAGAGCTACAAGTTGATTGTAACCTGCAATATTAATCTCTTCAGTATTTTCATCTGAGCCACCTAAATTCCTAGTGTACAGTGCGATTAAATATGGCGTTTTTTCCATTACAATAGCATCAATATTTAAAGCTTCTCTTACATAACCTGGTTTTTGATAGATAGTTATATCAGGTAAATAAGTCTTATAATACTCTCCTGGAAATGACTCGCCTATATAATAAAGAATATCTTTATACTTTTTCTTATGTTTCCACAAATAATTTAAAACTTGAATGTAGTAATCACTAGTGGTTTTATTTCCTTGTCTTTGAATTGTCTTAATATCTGCCTTTGACTTACCATAACGGCCTAATTTTTTATAGGCTTTATCCATACCACCTAATCGGTCTCCTAAAGCATACGCTGGAGTATTTTCGGAGTATACAAGTGAATATTCTTGCATATCAGGTATTGACATCATCCCGTCAAATTGCGCCATGTAAGCATTATGTTCATCTAAATTTTCATAATTAGTGTTTGTAATATCATAACGATCGGTTAGATTTAAATTTCCCCTCGCTACTTCATCAACGACTAGCATATTCAGTGGCAATTTATAAGTACTTCCAGCAGTCATTGCTTCTGTATCATTCGTTGAAGCAGTCTGACCAGTCTCTATATTCTCATAAGAGAAAGCAATTTGACTATGGTCAATTCCGAACTCATATAAATAAGCTTTCACTGTATCTTCTAATGATAGATTAGCATAATCATAATAAAGACCTAAAGCATTCATACGATCCAAGTCTGCTTGAATTACAGCTTCTTTTTCAGCCTTTGTTTTTTTAAAGATTTTACGATTTGCTTTTTGTCCTTGATATTTATTATCAACCTTTTGTTTGGTATTTATTTCTGTATTATTTTTTATATCTTGTTTACTAACAAACTGACTCATTAGTGCAAAAAGAAAAAAGATAAGAATTCCTAAAATAAAACACACTAAGATTCCTAAAATTAACTTTTTACGACTTTTCTGCACTTTTACTTCCTCAAATCCTTTGATACTTAATCTCTAATCTTTATTATAGTCTAGCATTATGGCATTGTCAATACATTAAAGAAATATTTGTAATACTTTAGAAATATTTCTGTAATATATTTTCCCTTCTCTATATTATTCGAAAATAAAAAAGCCAATCTTCTTTGATTGGCTAATTTTTTTAAGCAATTGCTGATTTGTAAAGTTCTGCAACTTTATTCCAATTAATAATTTCAAAGAAAGCTTTGATATAATTTGGACGGACATTACGATAATTCAAATAGTAAGCATGTTCCCAAACATCGAGTGCCAAAATTGGTTTTAATCCTTGCAGCAACGGAGAATCTTGGTTTGCTGTTGAAATAATGTCTAATTTACCTTCTTTGTTAACTACAAGCCATGCCCATCCTGAACCGAAACGAGTTGTAGCAGCTGCAGTAAATTTTTCTTTAAAGTCATCAAATGAACCAAAAGCTTCATCAATAGCTTTAGAAACATCTTCAGTAATTTCTGTTTTTTCTGGTGAAAGTAATTCCCAGAATAAAGCATGATTAAGGTGACCACCACCATTATTAATAACAGCTTGGCGAATATCTGATGGAATTGACTCAACATCTGCTAATAAGCTTTCTAAGTCTTCTCCAATTTCTGGATGTTTTTCAAGTGCTGCATTTGCATTTGAAACATAAGTTGCATGATGTTTATCATGATGCAATGTCATTGTTTCTGCATCAATTTGTGGTTCTAATGCATCATATGCATATGGAAGTTCTGGTAAAGTAATAGCCATAATACGTTCCTCTTTTCGTTTTTATACCTTTATATTATCGCAAAACTTTTGAGCTTTCAAATGATTTGATTAGTGTTAAGGTTTTAATAAACTTTCTCATTTTTTGCTAAGGTTGCAATTTTTAACATTGTAATATCAAAAAGATATTGTTTCTCGTAGACACCTTTTTTGATGTCAAAGTCTATTTTTATTAAATGAATAATTGCTGATTTTAAAAATGAAATACTCAAGTTGTTAGAATCTCTAAGTGCATATTTTATTTGATAAGGATTAACTTTTCTACCAAAGTATTCTGAAAGCTCACTTACCATTTGTTGTTGAGTTTTTCCTTTATTTTTTAATATTTGTACTTGCAAATATAATCGAAATTGACCAGTCATAATAGAAATCAATTTGATATCATCTTCATTTTGTAATCTTAAATCTGAAACCAATTGATTTGCTTCATCAACTTTTCCATTTACAATGAACTGACTAAGATCAAATAAATTATCATGTAAATTTTTAGGAACTGCTTCGTCAATATCTGAATGGCTTATTCTTTTTTGACCAACAAATGATTCTAAAAATAAAATATTTTTAGAAATATCATTAAACTGAAAATTTGATTTGACTAATAATTTTTCAAAAGCATCATCTTCAAATATCATTCCTTTATCTTTAATCACTTTTTGAAAGTACTGTTTTAATTCTCCATCTTTTAAGGGATTAGCTTCATAGAGACTTGCATCCCTTTTTAATAATTTAACAATACGTCGTTTTCCATCAAGTTTTCCTGGTGCAAAAATGACTACCCTATTTGATTCCAAAGGTTTTTCCAAATATGCCTCAAAACGTTTCAGCTCAGATTCACCAAGAAAATGTCTTTTATCGGTTGTTAAATCATAAAATAAATCTAATATAATTATTTTTTGCTCTTCAAAGAAAGGTAAACTTAACAAGTCCATCTCAATATCAGCATACTCAGTTTCTGACATATCAAAATAAGAATATGATAGATCTTCACTACTAAATGCGATTTGTTTTAGAAAAGTTTCTTTTAGTTGACTGTATTGTCCTAAATCCTCACCCGAAATTACTGTTACTAAATCTAAATTTTTTTTAGACAATTTATTCATTTCTTCTATTGCAATCATGCCTTAATTATACCATCAATCATTATATTAATGTGATTTTATCTTTTCTTAACTAATCTTTTGTATTTTTGTAAAATATATGTTCTTTCTTTCTTTCAATATCTTTTTATTATCAATATTAATTGATTTAATGCTAGAAAAAGGTTTTATATTATTTTTTTCTTTAATATCTGATCTAATTGGTCTGTTCGTTGATGTTGTCACAAAATTTTCTTGAACTCTTTTTGATAATAAAAAGTCAATAAATAAGGATGCCAATTTTTTATGCTGTGCATCTTTGACGATAGATACTGATGAAGCCATGAAAAGAGTACCTTCTTTTGGATACACCATTTCCAAAATATTAGAATGATATGATGAAAATTGCATATCTTCATAAACCAATCCTGCAACCATTTTTCCCTCAATCACATCTTGATAAATAACAGAGGAAGACGCTTCTCTAATTCCTTTATTTTGTTTTAAAAATTGCTGTACAAAATCCCAAGAAATTATCTTTTGATTATTACTTTGAAAAAAAAGCATATTAATTAAATGAGAGAAAGCACTAGAAGACATTTCAGGATTTCCAAATGCTACTTTACCTTTTAAATCTGACTTCAATAAATCCTCATAGCCCTGAATATTGAGATGTTTTGTTAATTGTTTATTAACAACTATAACAGTACCATTCAAAGCATAAGGTATTATTTTATTTGAAACAGGTTCTGTTAATAACTTATTCCTATTTTTTATCTCAAAAGGTTGAAAGAGTTCTTCTTGACTGGCAAGTTGAATTGCGTTACCTCCAAACATAAGATCTGCTTTAGGAAAGTACTTTTCAGACTTTATTTTTTGGAATAACACTCCAGTACTTCCTCTTACAACAGTAATTTTAACATTATACTTTTCTTCAAATGCTGGAATTATTGAGGATAAAATGGTTTGACTATTAGGGCTATAGATGATTAATTGCTTTTTCACTAGTGCATGAACTAAATGAATAGGTGAAAAACAAGAGCAAACAACAAATAGCAGTAAAATGGTTCTTATGATTCCTCTTTTTGACATGTTACCTTTCCTTTAATACTGCCTTTTTGTATACTTTGTCTAAAGTCTTTTACGGTTAAACCTACGTACTTTTTAAAAACTCTATCAAAATAACGATAATCACCAATACCTACTTTTTCAGAAAGTTGATAGACTAATATATCTGGCTGATTTATGAGATATTTCATAGCCATTGAAATGCGATATTGATTAATATAATCACTGATTGTAATATTAAGATGCTTTTTCATTAATTGATATAAATAACTTTCGCTATAACCTAGGTCACGAGCTATGTCGTTAATTATAATTTTTTGGTCATAATGCTTTTGAATCCAATTAGTAATTTGATTAATTACTGGTGAAAGTTTATTATCGACAGGATTCAGATTCCAATATTGTTGATCACTATTTTTTTGAATAACCTTGAGATTTTGTATCATTTCCTGCAAGCAGAAATAAAGTTCATCCTTATTAATAGGTTTTGTTAAAAACTCTACTGCACCATATCGTAGAGCCAATCTTGCATTTTCAAAATCTGAATAACCTGAAAGAATTATTTTTTGATAATTTATGGCTTTAGTTGATTTGAACATATCAAATGCTGTCATAACTGGCATATTGATATCAGTCAGTACTATATCAGGTTTATACTTTATGATTGCATCATAACCTTCTTTACCATCTCTTGCTTCAGCAACAATAATAATATCTAAACTCTCGTAATCTATCGCATACCGTAACCATTTACGAATAAGATGTTCATCTTCTATTATTAATAGTGTATACATATCACTTGCCCTTTATCTTAAATCCAATAATAGTCTTATCTTTAAGGTTATCAATAATCAATTCAACTTCACCAAAAAAATAAGTGAGTCTCTTATAACTATTAGATAAACCATGATGGCTTCTAGATGTATTAATCGTTTTTAATAATTTATCTTTTTTGTATGTTTTAATTCCTGGTCCATTGTCAATGACTAAGAAAACTATGTCTTTTTCTATCTTTTTTACTTGTAATAGAATGTTTAAATCATGTCTGTATTTAAAACCATACTTGATAGCATTTTCTATAAGTGGTAATAAAAATAGTTTAGGTATTGTTTGATTTTTGAGAGACTCGTCAATATCAAATTGAAAGGTGAAATCCTCAAATCTAATTTTGGTGATGTTGAGATAAGATTGAATAATAGTTAAGTCATTTTCTAAGGTAGTTTTATCGTCTTCAGATTTCAAACTATAACGAAGTATCGTAGTTAATTCGAGAACAATCTTTTCAGTTAATTTTGCATCAAGCTGGCTTGTAATTAAGATAGTTTCTAGGGTGTTGTAAAGAAAATGAGGATTGAATTGAAGTTCTAAAATTTTTGTCTCAAATAATATTCTTTCTTTTTTCAAATTAACTGTTTTTAAATTGAGTTGTCTCACTTCTGTTAACATTTTATTTATCTCACCAGCTAAAAACGAAAATTCATCACCCGTATCAATAGATAATTCATCTTTTATTCCCTTTGAAATAGCTTCCATTTCTTTTTGAAACTCTTCAATGATACTAGCATTCCTTTTGGCAATTAGTAAACTCAATTTTTTGGAACGGTAGGTTAATATTAAAAGAATTATAAAAGACATCATTAAAGCTACAGAAAAGATAAATATCGGATTAATTACCGGTCTATAAGTATCAATATAAAATTGATGATTAATAAGTTTACTTTTATTAATATATAAGTTTTGGTGGAAAAAAATTAGCCATTTAAAATGTACGGAACGATTTAATCTCCAATTACTAAGCTCCAAAAATTGATTTCCTGTTGTAGAAAAAACACGATCATAATCATCTGATATCATAAATTTTGAATTGGTATTCTGAAGATTTTCAGAGAAATCAATTCCATTATAAATAAGTAATGACCACAGGGAATCTGAATTATTAATGTCAATTCTCTTAGCTAGAATTAGGTACCTTTGGTTATCACTATCTGTATAAAAACGATAACTTACTTTTTCATTAGTTACTTTTTCAGTAAAAAAATGTATAAATAAAGAAACATTTAGATTAGTTGAAGAAAGTTGATTAGACTGAAAAATTACTCTCTTTTGATTATCTAGTACAAAAATAGATGCTTTCCATTTGTGATGACTATTTAAAAGATTATACTGTCGAAGCATCTCTTCTTTATCAATTTTTGAATTAATATATGAGGGTAAGATTTTAGTGTTAAATTTTATTAAGCTTCTTTTACTAGATATTAGTAATGTTTCAAACTGCCTCACAATAAAATCTTTATCTCTTGAAACACCAATATATTGAGGTACATAGGAAAAAATAAAAAATAAGAAAATAAGAGAGATTGAGAGTATAAAAGATTGATGTTTAAAATTTTGATTAATATCATTCTGTAAACGGTCTTTAAATTTATCTCCCATATCTCCTCCTTTTATTTATTATAGCAAATATCCTTACTTAATATTAATTATTATATAAAAATAAGCTAATTATATTAGCTTATTTTTAACAAATTCCAAGCAAACCAAATAAAATCCCTAAAAGCATAATTCCAAACATTATCCAGTTAATATTAACTTTTTTTCTTAATAGCCAAAATGCGAGAAATGTTACCGTGAGTGGTACAATACCAATAAATAATTGATCTAAGTAACTTTGAATTGATGCTGATTCTTTAGCACCTTTAGCAGCCACACTTAAAATAGTTTTGAACTTAACATTTGATGCTGTCATAGATCCAACCATCATCAATCCTAGCATACTTGAAGTCTTTGTAATGATTTTGATACTACCAGACTCATATAATTTCTTAATAAACTCTGCTCCAACTGAGTAACCACCATACAATGAATAATAGTGAATGAGAAAGGCTGGTATATTATAAAGCAATAAAAATACAATAGCTCCCATAGCTGATCCAGTATTAGCAATTGAAATACCAATACCAGCGGCGATAACTCTTAATATACCCCAAAAGAATGAATCACCTATACCCGAAATGGGACCCATTAGAGATGCTTTAACAGCTGTAATTGAACTAGGATCAAAATTGCTATCTTCGCTATTCTTCTTCTCCATCGATGCAACTAAACCCATAATAAAATTATTAATATGCATTGTTGCATTAAACCATGTTGTATGTCTGATAATCGCTTGTGCTCTATCTTCTTTTGTTTTGTAGTATCTATTGATAGCTGGTAAAAGTGTGTAAATGACACCAATAGCATGATATTGAGTTGCTCCTGTTCTACTTGCATTCATTGTCCATGAACGCCAAAACATAGATCTGAGCATTTTTTTATCATCTTTAGATAAGATCATCTGAGTTTTCATGCAAAGAAGTCCTCCTCTTCTGACTCTTTAGTATTTTGCGTAGGGCTGTACTGTTTGCCTTTAGATTTAAGTAAACTATCCAATTCAAGATCACGTTGAGAGGAAACCACACAGATAACAACACCTAAAACTGCGACTGCGACTGCAGGTAGTTTTAAATAAGCAGTCAAAATAAAACCAAGTAAGTAAAATACAGCTAATTTATTAGACCAAAGTAACTTCATTAACATCGCAAAACCTACTGCAGGAAGCAATCCTCCTGCTGCGCTTAATCCATTCATCAAATTTTGTGGAATATGCTGAACAAATAAGTTTACTGGACCACTTCCAGCTAAAATACCAATAAAAGATATTGAAGCAATTATCAGATAATAAACAATCCATGTTCCATAATGTAATGCAACAATAGCATTTTGATTGTTTTCTTCAGCAGCTTTATCTACTAATGGTGCAAATAAATTCATGAAAACATTTTTCAAGAACATGACAACGAATGCTGCTAACATTCCTATTGGTACAGCTAGAGTCATAGCCGCCTTTTGATCAATATTTGAAATAATTGTAAAAGTAGTTGCCATAGCTGTTGCAGTTACTGGCTCAGCCGCAATAACACCTCCAATATTAACATTACCTAAAAATAGTGCTTCTAAAGATGCCCCCATCAGGATTCCAACCTTTATATCTCCTAATAGTAAGCCTGTCACTAAACCAACAACAAGTGGTCTTTCCATCATACTTTGGCCAGTAAGGTAATTTCCACCAAAGCATATTAAGACAGCTAATGCTGCCATAGTAGCTGGTACTAACATATTATTTTCTTCCTATCTATTTTACTATTTCACTTAATATAACTTTTGTATTACTTGGCAAAACCTGACTATAACAATCTATATTCGATAAGTTTGTCAAATCTTTTGCAGCTTGAAATTCCTCTGGATTCAAAAGCAAGGTAGAAGATACTTTTATTTTTGTAGATGGGTCGGATTTATCAAACCTTCCTACATTAGCGACATTAATTCCTTCGATCAATGGAACACTCTTTGCAATTTTATAGGCATCTGCTACACTATTTACAATAACAAAAATGCGCTTCCCTTCAGCTCTTTGATCATTGAATACTTTAATAGCATCATCAACAGACCTGATCAGTAATTTCATTCCAGTAGGTACAGCCATCTTAAGAGTCATTTGAGTAATTTCATTTTGTGCAGCTTCATCATTAGCAACAACAATTAATGGTGAATTTAGTTCTTTTGTCCAAACAACTGCAACTTGCCCATGTATTAATCGATCATCTACTCTAATTTGCGTAATCATTTTAACTCCTTCAACTCAAAAAGTCTTCTTCATCATCATTTACAATTGATTGAATTTCTACTCTAGTAACATTTGATTCTGAAATAGCATTATCAATAATCTCGTTAGTTAATTTACTGTCAGGTGTCAGAAATAAAATAGTTAATATTATTGCTAAATTTGCATTTGAAATCAAAACTATATTTTTTTTACTCTCAGCTAATAACAATCTTGTGATCTTTTGATTAACGCTACCACCAAATAAATCTGTAAAAATAATACCTTGCTCATTTATATCTATCTTTTTAATAAATACTTCAATAATATCGCTAAAATCTGAATCATCAATGTAGGCATCAATAGTTTCAATATTTTCTGCTTGTCCAGTTAATATAGCAATTGAATTCTTTAAGCCACTAGAAAATTTACCGTGACTGGCAATTAAATATTTGCGTTTCAATAGTTTCCTCCTATTTTTATTGTCGACTTGTAAAATCAATATATTGTAACCTAATTGTATCAATTGTAAGCGTTTTATTAATGCATTATTCTCCAAAATATGTAGATTATACTACACAGTTTTCATCTAACTGTTTCTATCTGCCAAGTTTGATTTCCGTATAATCTAATAGCTCCTTGTTGATCTGTTCTATAGATTTTTATTTTTTTATCGTTGAGTCTATCTAATGTTTCTTGATGAGGATGCTTAAAACGATTATTCTTTCCCGCAGAAATAAATGCGATTTTGGGATTTATGAAGTCTAAAAATCTTTGATCACTTGATCCTTTCGAACCATGATGACCTACTTTCAAAATATCTATGGGTATTTTTGAATAACGTTTTAGTATTTTCATCTCTCCATCTTTTTCTAAATCTCCAGTAAATAAAAACCGTTTGTCTAATAATTTTCCATATAAGACTATAGAATCGTTATTTTTCCCATCTCCAATTTTCCAGGGATAGATTACTTCAAGTTGTGAATTCATGATTGAAATTTTGTCATGAACTTTTAAAGAATGAAAAGGTACTACTAGATTTTTTAATTTTAATATGATGATGAACCACTTCTAAGTCTCCTGCATGATCAGTATCAGTGTGAGTTAATATCACTTGATCAATTGTTGATATTCCACGACTTTTCAAAAACGGAATTAAAGTCTGTTCGGCGTTTGATTTTATTGTTCTTTGTCGCCAGTTTTCTTTCTGTTTAAACCCAGGGATACCGCCTAAATCAATTAAAATGACTTTCCCAAATTTTTCTCGTAATAAAATACTGTCACCTTGACCAATATCAACCATCGTAATTTCATTAGTAAGTGGTAGTCTAATAGAAAAATAAAGAGTCAGTATTATAAGAGCTAAAATACCTGCCCGTCGATAATTTTTTCTATATAAGTTTCAAGCAATATTAGACTTAGAATAACTAAACTAACTGTAATGAAATTATTTGGTTTTCCGATTATGATAGATTTTGGTAAAAGTGTCTCTACTGTACTTAATGTATTATTGAGAAATAAAAATAAAAAATTAATTTTTGAAAGATTTATAAAAGGAGACAATAAGAAAACGAAACTTAAAATGGGTAAAATAATACATTGAAATAGATATGATAATAAAGCTGTCAATAATACTGAAAATAATTGAAATTGTGAAAATTGACTAGTTAAAATTGGAAGCATAATAAAACTAATGGCTATAGGCTTAAGCCAGGATTTTAACGAAAAATGTTGATTTAAATAAATAATAACGAAAGCATAACTATAAGATAATAATCCTCCTATGCTTAACAAATAATTTGGATGAATAAAAGCATGAATCATTAAAACAAAAAATAAATTTTCAAAGTTTTTAACTCCAAAAAGTGAGAGATTTTGCTGAAGAAGACTTCTTAGTATCGAAGTACTTGAACCTGTTAAATATAGAAAACAAAATGAAAATGGTATGATAACATAATACAAATGTTCCCGAACCATACCTAGTCTCAGTAATATTTTTTTTTAGGACTTTTAGAAAAAAATCAGCATGCATTCCAGATAAGGCAAAAAAATGAATAATACCTAATTGACTATAAGTATCTAAGGTCAACTGAAATGACTTATCTAGATAACCAAACAATAATGCAGCTAAATATTGATTCAAAGGCTCCGGAAATATCCTGAAGCTATGAATAATCGCCATTCTTCGCCATTGTTGAAATTGTTCGATTAAATGCTTGGGTTTTGAGTAAGATATGCTTTTTATAGATAGTATCGATATGGAATGATAAATATTTTTATTTTTTAAGTAAAATTTATAGTCAAAACCTTTAAAATTTCGTTTTGTCATAATTTCTTCAACTTTAGAATCAATTTTTAATTCTAACCAGTCTTTATTATTCTGGAAAAAAATTTTTTCTGTTTTTGATTTTAAGCGGGAATGCACTAAAACAGTATACCTGCGATATTGTGCTTGTGCACTTAATTGATCCCCATCAATTTGAATAGAATCTGGCACTAATCTAATATGTTGTACATTCTGTATTTTTTGATTCTCTATTGATTTTTGATGGAATTGAAAAAATATTAAAAAGGTCATTAATGTTGAAAACATAATGACTAGTCTAATTAAATAAGTGAGTCTCCGATTTAAGCAAAGAATGATATAAGCAATTAAAATAACTTTTAAAAATAGATTAGGTCTTAAACAATTATAGTAACAAACGATAAATAAGATGATGAGTTGGATTGGATTTACTGTAAAATATTTAGTCAATACTGATTTCATCTTTAATTTTTTCTATTGATTTTTCACCAATGCCACTAATATTTTTTTAATCTTCAATTGATTTAAATAGTCCATTCTTTTCTCTATAATTGATAATCTCTTGTGCTTTTTTCTGTCCTATACCAGTAATAGTCTGTAATTCTTCTAAATTTGCTTTATTGATATTAACAATTGTTGTACTAGAGCTTGACTCTTGATGATTATTGGTAACATTACTAACCACTTCTTCACCAACTTTTGCCACATAAATAAGTTGTTCATCAGCTAACTTTGATGCTAAATTAATTGATTTCTTGTCAGCTTCAGGTGTCAAGCCTCCAGCTTTTTGGATAAGATCAAATAGCCTGTTACCTTTCTCTATTTGATATACCCCCTCGTTTTTTACCGCACCTTTTAAATCAACGGTTATTGTTTGACTCTCTGCTGTATTTGCCTTTTCTTCTTTTATAGGTTTTTCTTCTATCGGAGCAGCAGTTTTTTCTTCAAATTGATAGGTTTGTTGTTTTTGTTGATCCACATTTTTTATTGTAACTTGACGAAGGAAAAATACAAATACTGACAGCCACTAGAATAATCCAATATTCTCTTTTTAACTTTATGCATTTTAGTTTTTCTAAGATGTCTTCAATCATTTTTTCACCTCAATTAATTATTCGAAAAAGCCCATCAAAACTGATGAGCTTTTTGTATTTATTAATGGCGATGTTTATCTGGATCCCAAACAAAACTGGCACAATAAGAAAATAAAAGTGTTAAAGCTAGCACTACAATGGCAAGAATTGCTAGGGGAAGTCGATAAAGATAAGTTAGTGGGTGACGTTTTTTACCTGGTTGGTGAATCTCATTTTCTTTATCAAGACGTTCAAATTCTGCTTGAATCCGTTTTGCAACTTCAGCTTGTCCTTCGGCATTCATTCGTTTAATATCAGAAATATCAATAGCATGTCCAAAATTTAAATCAACTCGTTCTCCTTTTAAAAGACCTGAAACTACCATTGGGCCGGTGTAAGCTGCTGGTAGAATTTTAACTTTTGCCATTTTAGCAATAACTGCAACTCCACCCTTTACATCTTGGGAATGTCTACTACCACTTGGAAACATAACTAGTGAGCGATTACTTTTTTTCAGCATATTAACTGGATATTTAATTGCTTCAGGTCCTGGATTATTACGATCAATCGGAAATGCACCACACATTTTTATCCACCAGCCGAAAAGTCTATTTTTGAATAACTCTTGTTTGGCCATAAAAATAAATTGTTTAGGTCTTGCTGCAAATGCCATGTAAACAGGGTCCCAAAATGTCCTATGAGGAGCAACTAAAATATAATTTTCAGATTCATCTAGAATATTGTCACGGTTATGATAATGAGCATTCCCATTAACAACCCATAATAAGAAGACAACTAATCCTCGTAAATAGGTATAAAACACGATTTTCTCCTTTAAAATTAAGTTCTCTCTATTCTATCATGTTTAAAAAGGATATGTCTATTCTTTTTATTAACCGGTATTATTCTTTTCAAAAATACGTTATAATAAAAATGCGAGGTTTATGAGATGACACAATCAAAAAAATTAGCAATTATCAATACAATTTTAATGATTTTGATTATATTGCTACTATCTTTCTCTGTTTTCGTTTACTTAAATCAAAAATTATTCTTTAATAAGCCAAAAATAACAAATGTTACTAAGAAAAGAAAGCCAAAAATTAGTAAAAATCAAAAAATAAAGTCAAGTCAACCAAGACCTGAACCTAATTCACTAATGGTAGGACAAAATCATAATAATAGCGCTGAACAATATGCTTATGATGTGGCAACCGTAAAATCTTATATTGATGGGACAATCAACAAAGAAGATAAAATTGTCTTTTTGACATTTGATGATGGTGTTGACTTAAATATGACACCTAAAATATTAGATATTTTAAAAGAATATCAGGTCCATGCAACTTTTTTTATTATAGGTAATTTAGTGAATGATCAAACAAAACCAATACTTCAGAGACAAATTACAGAGGGCCATGCTCTTGGCATTCATAGTTTTTCACATAATTTATCATTATTATACCCAAGTCGAGTTGCAAATGCACAACAGATTAAAAATGAAGCAAGTCAATCACTTACAGCTATGAAATCAGCATTAGGTGAACAATTTTCAACTAAAGTTTGGCGATACCCAGGTGGTCATATGTCTTGGACAAATATGCAGGATTCAGATAATCAGTTACAGGCTTTAGGATTAGACTGGATTGATTGGAATGCTTTAGTTGGTGATGCTGAACCACGACCATTACAACCTAAAACAAGTGACGAGATGATGAATCATCTTTTAACATCATCACAAAATTTACCAGCAACAAACGTTCGTGTAATCCTTATGCATGATATATCGGGGAAAGAGTTAACCATGGAGACTCTACCAAGAATTATTCAGTATTATAAAGATCAAGGCTATCAATTTGGTGTATTAAAATAAAGACTGAAATAATCAGTCTTTTTCATTTCTAGAAAAATTGCCCCTATTACATGCATAATTTTTGATATAATAATTACTATGGACAAAATTAACCTATATAAAGGAGAACGGATAGATCAACTGTTCTCAACTGACGTTAAAATTATTCAGAATAAAGATGTTTTTAGTTATTCAATTGATAGTGTACTGCTTTCACGTTTTCCTAAATTTCCCTCAAAAGGACTCATTGTTGATCTTTGTTCTGGAAATGGAGCTGTTGGATTATTTGCTAGCACAAGAACAAAAGCACCTATTGTTGAAATTGAAATCCAAGAACGCTTAGCTGATATGGCCAACCGTTCAATCCATTTAAATCAACTTGACAATCAAGTTAGAATGATTCATGCAGATTTAAAGAACTTATTAGATTATGTTCCTAGGTCTGGTGTTGACCTTATTCTTTGTAATCCACCCTACTTTAAAGACCATGAAACATCCATCAAAAATAATTCTGAATATTATTTATTAGCAAGGCATGAAATCACAACAAACTTAGAAGAAATTTGCCAAGTAAGTCGTCATGCCTTAAAAACAAATGGCCGTTTAGCTTTGGTACATAGACCTGATCGTTTTTTAGACATTATTGATACCTTAAAAAAGTATAATCTTGCTCCTAAACGTGTCCAATTTGTTTACCCGAAACAGACAAAAGAGGCTAATCTCCTTCTGATTGAGGCAATCAAAGATGGCTCCTTATCTGGATTTAAAATTTTACCACCATTATTTGTTCACAAAGAAAATGGTGACTATACAGACGAAATTCATCGCATTTATTTTGGAAAGACTGAAAAAGATGAAAAAAACAATTCTAATCACTAATATTATTTTATTGATAGCCTATTTAGCTATTGGATTATTAATTTTTTTAAAAAGCTATGGCAATTACGACTTGCAAATTATTGAATCAACAAAACGAATACACTTTATTTGTCTTAGTATTTGTTATGGTATTGTACTTGACTGCCAATTACTCTATCTCATTATCAAAAAAGCCTTTAAAGAAGTAAAGAGAGGTCACTAAAATGCCATACATGTACGTACTTGAATGTTCTGACGGGACACTTTATACTGGTTACACAACTGATTTAGAAAAAAGAATAAACACACACAATTCTGGAAAAGGAGCAAAATACACCAAGTCTCGTTTACCAGTTACTTTAATTTACCATGAGTTTTTTGAAACAAAAAATGAAGCTATGTCAGCAGAAGCCTTATTTAAAAAAAGAAAAAATCGACAGGAAAAATTAGACTATATTAAAGCACATCAAACGAAATGATGTGCTTTTTTCTATACTTTTTTATCATTTTGAACCCGTTCAATAATTGGTAAATTTTTAACATCTGACAAAACAAGCGGAACAATTTCAGTAGTAACTTCTGAAAATTGTAAACCAAACCATCGCTTAGGTGTTGAAGTGATATGTTTGATACTTGCTTTAGTTTGCATGACAAAACGTTCAAATGGTTTTAGTTGATGAGCATTTGAAATTCTTTCATCAAGTAAAATAAATTTAAAATCACCTACTTCACGACCAGGGCTAATAGAGTAATCTTGTGTTTGCTTTGGCAAACGCCCTTGGTCCATTAAATCACGAACAATCGTTCTGAGATATCGTGGTACTGATTGCCGCATTCTAAATCCAAGATAAAGTTCTACACAAACAATATAATCGGTATCAAGCATATCAACCTTATATTGAGCAGTATAAGGTTCATCTGTCACTTTAACATTGACAAACCAATACACATGTGCCCTTTTTGGTAATTTATCTAATATAGAATACAAAATCGATCTATCAATATAAGAACCACTAATACGATTTGTTAAATAAACCACATTAGTTTGATAGAGACTGACACGATTATCATTTCTGAGATGATTTAATTGTTCCTTGTAGTCATTTAAATCTAAAGATTTAACATATTTATTAACAATTTGAGTACCTTCGTACCAAATAAACATAATAAAGACTATAGCTAATGCAATGAGAACAACAACATAACCACCGTGCATAAATTTAACAACTGAAGCTAAAAAGAAGACAAATTCTATAATAGCAAAGAAAGACATCACTAATATTGCTAGTGGTTTTTTCATTCCTTGATGAATTAGATATGCTGTTAACAAAATTGTTGTCATTAACATTGTGATCGTTATGGCTAAACCGTATGCAGCCTCCATATGCTCAGAAGTTTGGAAAAATAAAACAATACATGAAGTGATAATATAAAGCATCCAGTTAATCACTGGAATATATAGTTGTCCAAGATTAGTACCTGGATAAGTTACTCTTAATAGTGGACTAATTTTTAGACGAATAGCTTCAGACACTAATGTAAATGATCCTGAAATCAAAGCTTGTGAGGCTATTATAGCTGCTAAAGTTGCAAGTATAACCGCTGCTAATGTCAATTGACTTGGTATACTAGCAAAAAAAGGATTTAACTCAATTCCACTATTCTTATGATTGAGTACCCATGCACCTTGTCCACAATAGGATAAGATAATACATATCTTTACAAAAGGCCAACTCACATGGATGTTACCTCGTCCAACATGGCCCAAATCAGAATAAAGAGCTTCGGCACCAGTTGTAGCAAGAAAAATAGAACCCAAAATGAAAATACCACGTTGATTTTCTGGACTTACCAACAGCTTGATGGCATACCAAGGATTAATTGCCTTAAAGATTGGAAGGTAATCTAAACTATTAAAAAATCCTGTTACCCCAAGAAAACCAAACCATAATAGCATTACTGGTCCAAAAATACGGCCAATAAAACCTGTCCCAAACCTTTGTATACTAAACAGTAATGTCAAAATGACCAGAGTTGTTAAGATAACATTGATTTGATTCTGATATATTGGATTTAAACTTGGTACTGCTTTTAAGCCTTCTATTGCAGATGTTACTGTGACCGCTGGTGTCAATGCACCATCAGAAAGTAGTGTAGCTCCTCCAATAATGGCTGGTACCATAAGCCATTTAGACATTCTTCGAACTAAGGTATATAGAGAAAAAATCCCTCCTTCATGATGATTATCTGCTTTCAAGGCAATCATTACATATTTGATAGTTGTGATAAGTGTTAGAGTCCAAATGATAAGTGAGATTGACCCCACCACAAATGATTCTGAGACTGATTTTAAACCACCTTGGTTCTCAACTAAGGATTGCATCGTGTATAAAGGACTTGTTCCAATATCACCATATACAATACCCAGAGCAATAATAAATCCTGCTTTTGTAGCCTTATCAAAAGTAGGACGATCAGGACAAGACATCCGAATCAACCTCCAAAAAAATATTTAGTCATAATGGCTGAAACTATTATAACAGAAATTAAAAAAAATAAAAGGAAAATCAACAAACTTTCAAAAGTTTTCTGAAAGGAGAACGTAGCAAAGAGTCCTTTTCAAGACTCTTTAAATACTCAATTATCTTTCACCTTTGTTTCGAATAACAAAGCCGTTTTTCTTTTCACTTGAAGTTCTATGTGGGCGTTTATTATCTTTATGTTCGAAATCTTTGCGATTTTTTGATGATGTTCGTTTGAAATCTCGCTTCCCATTTGATCTCTCATCGCGACGATCTCCTTTATAACCACCACGTTTACGATCATTGTCACGACCATTTCGTCTGCGATCTCTGTTACCACGTCCACCTTTACCTTTTGAACCAAAGCCATTTTTCCCTGAAGGTTTAAATGGTAGTGGTTTTTCACGGGCAATCTCAACTTCTGGCATCATATCTGGATCTTGCACAGTAAGACTTAAAACATATAGTGCTAATTCTTCTGGTGAAAATTCAGAAGCTAATTTGACAGCATCACCTTTAAATTTCTCAAAGTTTTCTCTAATGGCTTGATCAGCAAAATCTTTTTCGATTTTTTTAAGTGCAACTTTTTTCTTAGCTTCAAAAGCTTCTTGTGCAGTTGCCGGTTTTAAGCCTTTCATTTGTTTCTTGGTTAATTTCTCAATGATGTTTAAATAACCCATTTCATTTGGGGAAACAAATGTAATTGACTGTCCTGACTTTCCAGCACGACCAGTACGTCCAATTCGATGGACATAGCTTTCAGGATCTTGTGGAATATCATAGTTGTAGACGTGTGTCACTCCTGAAATATCAAGACCACGCGCCGCAACATCTGTAGCAACTAAAATATCAATTTGATCATTTTTAAAATCACGAATAACGCGTAGGCGTTTATTTTGGTCAAGATCTCCATGAATACCTTCTGCACGGAAGCCACGAATCTTTAGACCTCTTGTTAATTCATCAACACGTCGTTTTGTTCGTCCAAAGACAATGGATAATTCTGGTTGATCGACATCCATTAAACGTGTCATTGTATCAAATTTTTCATGTTCTTTAACGCGAATATAAAATTGTTCAACATTTACATTGGTTAGTTCTTTAGCTTTAATCTTGATATGTTCAGGATTTTTCATGAACTTAATACCAATTTGTTTGATAGGGTCTGGCATCGTTGCTGAAAAAAGTAAGGTTTGTCTTTCAGAAGGTACTTGACTGATAATTGCTTCAATATCCTCAAGGAATCCCATATTTAACATTTCATCAGCTTCATCCAAAATAAGAACTTTCACGTCTTTTAATTTTAAAGCTTTACGTTTAATTAAATCTAATAAACGCCCTGGTGTCCCAACTACAATATGAGCTCCTGAACGGAGAGCTTTGATTTGCTTTTCAATACTTGATCCACCAAAGACAGATCTTACTTTGACACCTTTATCTCTACCAAATCTAAATAATTCTTCTTGACTTTGCACCGCTAATTCACGTGTTGGTGCAATTACAAGTGCTTGAACAACATTTTGGTCAACATCAATCTTATCTAATGTAGGTAATCCAAAAGCTGCGGTTTTTCCTGTTCCTGTTTGTGCTTGTCCAATAACATCTTTACCTTCAATAGCAAGTGGAATGGTTAATTCCTGAATAGGTGAAGGCGTCTCAAAACCAGCTCTAACAACAGCTGATTGAATATCTTGTGACAAGTCTAATTCTGTAAATTTCAAATGTTTCTCTTTTCTAAAAAGACAGTGCGAAGCTGTCTTATAAGGCTTTATTGTGTTGCTTTTTAACAACTTATCTAGTGTAACACAAAAGAATTTAAAAAGATAGGATATTAGTTATGAAAAGGTTTTTATGATAAAATGACTTTATGAATATAAAAGGAATAGTCTTTTTTGACTTAGATGGCACATTATTAAACTCAGATTCTCATATTTCAACCGACAATCAATTAGCTTTAAAGCAACTGAAAGCTAATGGTTATTTACCAGTAATTGCAACTGGCAGATCAATAATTGAAATTTCAGATATTATTCAAGAATCGGGTATCAACTCAGTAGCAATGTTGAATGGCATGGTTGTTCAAGTGGATGGCAAAATTGTTTTTGAAGAAAGCATTTCACCACAAGATATCAGTAAAGCCCTAAAAATTGCTGAGAGTCTAGGTGAAGGTATTGCCTACTACACGCCTGAAAAAATTATTATTTCAACTGATAGTCCTGGTCTGAAGGCTCATTTCCATTATTTCAATGGCCAATTACCAAAAATTGATCATGATTTTTATCTCCATAAAGCTGTTAATATGATTTTAGTTGGAGGTTCTCAAAAAGAAAATGATCATTTATTTCCTGAAGCTATTTCAGAATTGAGATTTTTGAGAAATAGTCCCTATTCCATTGATGTGGTTAAAAAAGGATTTCATAAAGGTACAGGGGTAGCCATTATTAAAGACAAACTAAATGCTAATCAACTTCCAACATATGCATTTGGAGATGGTGCCAATGACATTGATTTACTAAAGGCCGTTGATTTTCCAATTGCAATGGCAAACGCTATTCAAGAGCTTAAAGAAATGGCTGTTTTTGAAACGCATGACCATAATCAAGATGGTATAAGATATGGCTTAGAACACTTTGGATTAATATAAAAAAAAGATTACCAGTGGTAATCTTTTTACATTTTTTCTTCTAAGACAACATCAGGGTATTTATCCGCAAACCATCTGAGTGCAAAATCATTCTCAAATAAGAAAACAGGATGGTCAAATCTATCATTTGCTAGGATATTCCGAGATGATGACATTCTTTCATCTAAGTCTTCTGGATCAATCCAGCGTACAGTCTTTTTTCCCATAGGAGTCATCACAACCTCGGCATTATATTCACCTTCCATACGATGTTTAAACACTTCAAATTGAAGTTGACCAACTGCACCTAGCATGTATTCACCTGTTTGATAGTTTTTATATAGTTGAATAGCGCCTTCTTGGACTAATTGTTCAATTCCCTTATGGAAGGGTTTTTGTTTCATAACATTTTTTGGTGAAACTTTCATAAAAATTTCAGGTGTAAATGTTGGAAGTGGTTCAAATTCATATTTGTTTTTACCAACTGTTAAGGTATCACCAACCTGATAAGTGCCTGTATCATAAACGCCTATAATATCACCCGCAACAGCATTTTCAACATTTTCACGAGATTCAGCCATAAATTGTGTGACAGTTGATAATTTTGCTGATTTACCAGTACGTGGTAATTGAACACTCATACCTCGTTCAAATTCTCCAGATACAATCCTAACAAAAGCGATTCTGTCTCTATGTCTTGGATCCATATTTGCTTGGATTTTGAAAACAAATCCTGAAAAATCTTTATCCAGTGGGTCAATTTCATTCCCATCAACAGTCTTATGACCATGAGGTTCTGGTGCAAACTCTAAGAAAGTATCTAAAAAGGTTTGAACACCAAAATTTGTTAAAGCTGAACCAAAGAAAACTGGTGTCAAGTCACCTTCTAGTATTGCTTTTTCAGAAAAATCATTTCCAGCTTCTGTTAATAATTCGATATCTTCTTTAGCTTGTTCAAAGAAAGGATTATTAGCAAAAAGGTTATCACCCTCAGAAATGCTTGCAAACCGTTGGTCGCCTTTATAAAGTTCCAAACGTTCATTGTGTAAATCATATAAACCTTCAAAGGCTCTTCCCATACCAATTGGCCAATTCATTGGATATGATGCTATTCCCAACACTTCTTCCAATTCTTCAAGAAGTTCCAAAGGCTCTCGCCCATCACGATCCAGTTTATTAATAAATGTAAATACTGGAATATTTCGATGTTTAACAACCTCAAACAGTTTTTTCGTTTGTGCCTCAATCCCTTTTGCAGAGTCAACAACCATTACCGCAGCATCCACTGCCATCAAAGTACGATAGGTATCTTCAGAAAAATCTTCATGTCCTGGTGTGTCCAAGATATTAACACGTTTTCCCGCATAGTCGAATTGCATCACTGAAGATGTCACAGAAATACCACGTTGTTTTTCAATATCCATCCAGTCAGACTTGGCAAAATTCCCTGTTTTTTTCCCTTTTACGGTACCTGCTTCACGAATTTCACCACCAAAATATAAAAGTTGTTCTGTAATTGTCGTTTTACCAGCATCCGGGTGAGAGATGATAGCAAATGTTCGACGTTTTTTGATTTCATCTTGTATTGACATCATTTTTCCATTTCTTCTCAGTACTATTGCAAAATAACTCTTATAATTATTTTGACAAAAAAATAGAGCTATTTTTATAACTCTATCATTATATCTAAAAATAATACTTTCTTCAAGCTAAGTGCTAATGCTTAATCTTCATTTGTCATCTTAAGATAAATGCTATAGTTTCTTTTGAAAAAGTTATTACATAAAACAATACTACAAATTAAGACTAATGAAACGATCATATAATTAAACCCAATTTTTTGACTATTTACAATTGGACTTGTCTTTAAGAAACCATAGTTACCACCAGTTAAAAGGTTTACAAAAATAAGACCTATATTCATTACCAAAGTTGTTTTTAGAACAAACTCAAAATTCAATTGATTAGCTTGATAATAAGTTAATAAATATACTAAAGCATTAACATATAAAGCGTAATGTCCGACTAAATACGAAACCGTTGTGATGTGTGGTAATTTATAGGGATCTAATATGGGATGACAAATAGCACAAGTTGCTCCAATCAAACCTAAGAAAGCAAAATAGAGTTTTAGTCTTCGACGATCTGGCATAAAAAGTAGAACAAACATTGCTATTCGACAATGGTAAAAAGGGAGGCTCTCTGATAAAGAAATATGAGCACCTAAATACCATAAATAAAGCGTCAGCATTTGAATGATTTGAAGCTTTTTAAAAAAGACGTGATAGCGCTGTTTTTTATAGTGTTTTAAAGACAAAAACGTTAATACAATTAACGTGATAATCATCAAACTATAAAAAATAGGTGAGATTACAGGAATTGGCACTTGACTTGTTGTTAAAAAATGTGTCATTTGAAAATGTTTTTTCTTTCCAAACTATTTTGTTAAATCATCAACGATTTGATCTAGATACATAGAATGACTTCCTTTAAATAAAATCTGATCTTCCGATTTTAAGAGCTCCTGAATATGTTTTTCCATTTCTTCATATTGGTCCACACCATCATCTTTTTTGAAATAATAAACATGACCAATAGGATACATTTGACTTGCTAATTGAGCTAATTCTGCAATATCTTTTCCGTAAAAAATAAGATGATCAATTTTTTCAGGATTTAGGGCCGTTATTAATTGGGTATGGAGTTCTTTGGAATCCTTCCCTAATTCTTTCATATCAGCCAGAACGGCAATCTTTCGACCATTTTCATTTTTGTCAATCGTTGAAAAGGTTTCTAAAATAAGTCTCATGGCAGTTGGATTGGCATTGTAGACATCTGATAAAATATCAGCACCATTACTAGCTTTTTTCCATTCTGTTCGATTGCCAGTAATGGTTATGGTTTCTAGAGCTTCTTTAATATCAGAATCACTAACCACTAAGAGTTTTCCAACACATGCAGCAATCATAGCATTAGTTGCATTATATTTTCCTGTGATTGGAAGCATTATCTCTTGATCAAGTACATTTGACTTAAATTTTAATGACTCTTTTTCTTCTTCTAATTTTGAAACAAAAAGTTCTTCTCCTTCTCCAAAACGAATCACTTTTTGATTTTCAGGTAAATAAGGATTAATAATAGGATCACCTGGAACAATGACAATACCGTCTGAATCCATACCATCACTTATTTGCATTTTACCTTCAGCAATTTTTTCACGACTACCGAAAAATTCTAAGTGTGCTTCACCAATTAGGGTTACAACTGAAATTCTTGGCTCGGCAATAGTTGATAAAAGGTGAATATCGCCAAAATGGTCTTGACCCATCTCAAGAACGATTTTCTCTGTGTCATCAGGCATATGGCAAACTGTATAAGGTAACCCAATTTCATTATTATAATTACCTTGTGTTTTGTAGGTTTTATAGGTTGTTTCAAGAATAGCTGCAATCATATCTTTTGTAGTGGTTTTTCCATTTGAACCTGTTACTGCGATGACATCTACACGTAATTTTTCAAGATAATATTTTGCTAGTTTTTGAAATGCTTCTAAGCAATCATCAACAAGAATATAAGGATGATTTGGAATATCTCTCTCAGAAAAAGTGATCATAGCACCATTTTCAAAAGCAGTATCTATAAAGTCATGACCATCTCTAACACCTTTTAAGGGCAGAAAAAGATCTCCTTTTGAAATTAGACGGCTATCAAATTCGATATTATTCAGTGCGATGTCTTCTAAGTCTGATAGATTATTAGAAGCCCCAACAACTTTTGCAACTTCACCTATTGTTATTTTCATTTGAAATTCCTTTTTTAGTATTAATATTCTAGTTAGTATAGTAAATGATCTATTCTATTATAGCATACCTTTTTTTATCCATTCATTAATTTTCTTTATGATAAAACAAAAAAACAGTAACAAATACTGTTTTTAAATGAGGTGGGCCTCTCTTTTTTCATACATTTCTATAGCTAATTTAACTAATTCTTCAATTAAATCAGAATAATGGAGTCCCATATTTTCCCAGAGTAGTGGATACATTGACCATTGCGTAAATCCAGGCATTGTATTTAATTCATTGAGAAAAACTTGACCATCATTAGTTAGGAAAAAATCACAACGAGATAAACCACAACAACCTAAAGCTTTAAAGGCTTTTTGAGCATAGTTACGCATTTTGGTCATAACATCTTCAGAAATATGAGCAGGAATTGCCATGGTGATTTGATTGTCAATATATTTTGCATCATAATCATAAAAGTCAACTTCTTTTACAACTTCTCCAGGAAGTGTTGTTTTTATCTCATGGTTCCCCAAAATTCCCACTTCTATCTCTCTTGCAGAAACACCTTGTTCAATCAGAATTCTATGATCATATTTAAGTGCTAAGTGAATAGCATCTTTTAATTCTTTATCATTTGTTGCTTTTGAAATACCTACTGAAGATCCCATATTAGCAGGTTTTACAAAAACTGGATAAACAAGCTTTTCTTCAACTTGTGAAATGACTTGTAAAATGTCATCACCTTCAAGATAAACAATATAATCAACCTGTGGAATACCAACTGTTGATAAAATATATTTTGTTGTAATTTTATCCATAGAAACACTTGATGATAGAATATTAGTTCCAATATAAGGCATCCGTAAAACCTCTAGAAAACCTTGAATAGAACCATCTTCTCCCATTGGTCCATGTAAGACAGGAAAAACTATGGCATCTTTTTCATAAATATCACTGGCTTTTATTAGATGACTTCTATCAATGCTCTCATTAGTCATTAATTTTTCACTATCAGAAGGTGTTTTTGAAAACTCTTGTGTCTTGATAAATTCACCATCTTTAGAAATAAAAACGGTTTTAACATAAAAATGATCATAATTAATGGCTCTCATGACACTTTCTGCCGATAATACAGAAACCTCACGTTCTGCTGAACGACCACCATATAGCAAAATCAATGTTTGTTTAGACATAGTTTTAATTTAAAAACAAAACTGAATTTGTTTTTCCTTTCCTTAAATTCCATCATTAAAATACTACTTATTATACAATAATAATCAACAATTTTCAAAAGATTATAAATCATCTGACGAATAGAAAAAAACGATCACTCTAGACCGTTTTATAATTCTGTTCTATTTTCAATAGCTCTCAAAAGTGTAACTTCATCAGCATATTCTATATCAGAACCTACTGCTAATCCTCTTGCTAAACGTGTGACTTTAATTCCAGCTGGTTTTAAAACACGAGAAATATACATCGAAGTTGCTTCACCATCTGCTGTAGCATTTGTAGCTATGATAACCTCAGAAACATGATTATCCATCAAGCGTGTAATTAAAGATTTTAGATTGATATCATCAGGACCAATACCATTCATAGGTGAAATAAGTCCATGTAAAACATGATAGAGTCCATGATACTCTTGTATTTTTTCCATTGCTGAAACATCTTTTGAGTCTTCAACAACTAAAATCACAGATTGATCACGAGACTTATCGGTACAAATACTACAAGGATCATCATCAGTTAAATTACCACAAGTTGAACAATAGGTTAACTCTCTTTTGGCAGCTAGAAGGTTTTTGGCAAAATCGTTGACGTCTTCGTCATTCATTCCAATGGTATAAAATGCTAATCGTGTTGCAGTCTTGATACCAATACCTGGTAACTTTGAAAAACTATCAATTAATTTTGCTATCGGTGTAGGATATAACACTCATTTCTCCTTATTGATTCATAGAATGGTAAAGTGATATAATATCACGCGCCATTAATTCATGCGCTTTTGCATCTGAACTAGTCACATTTGGATACATAACTGCCACAGCAATTTTAGGATTCTCAGTACTATCATAAGCAATAACGTTAAGATTATATGTTGAAACAGTTTGTCCTTGACTATTTGTAGCATAGGTTTCAGCCGTACCTGTTTTAGCTGAAATAGTAACTGCTCCACCTTGAAGTGACAAACCTGTAGCATAGGCATCATTACTATTGACAACTTGATAAAAGCCTTGTTGAATAAGCGATAATTGTTCTGGTGTAATCGAAATTTTATTTAAGACTTTGGTATCAATTTTCTTTTCAAGTTGACCAAGTTCATCATTATTACTTTGATAAATACCTTCCACAATATGTGGAGCAATTCTGCTACCACCATTGGCTACTGTAGCGATGTATTGTGCTAGTTGTAAAGGTGAATAATTATCAAACTGTCCAAAAGCTTCTGTAACAACATTAGAAACTGTATAGTCTTTTGCAACATAGCCCGTTGAGGCACCTGGAATATCAATACCTGTGTCAACACCAAGTCCAAATTCACCATACATACTACGTAATTTGGTCATTGCATCTTGCATACCGTCAGTTGTTAACGACATTCCACTATAATACTCTTGTCCCATCATTTTTAAAGCAACTTGAACCATATATGTATTAGAAGAATATTCTAAAGCTTGTACGGCTGTTATAGCTCTTTGACCAGATGTGAACCAAGAATTTATTGCTTGTGAACCCGCAAATTGAATTGGCTGATCATATAGTACTTGATTTCCAGAGATAACACCACTCTTCCATCCTGCAGCTAGTGTAGCACCTTTTACAACAGAACCCGGTGTAAAGACATCAGTTAAGGTTCCCAATGCATCACTTGTGATTTGTGAACTACCTGTTTCATGTGAAAAGCCAGCCAAAGATAGGATAGAACCTGTAGAAGGATCAATTGCTACAGCATAAACACCCGGAGAATAGGTTGCATCTCCATTAGCAATTTCAGATTGGTAATACTTACTTAAAATACTCTCGACACCTGATTGAAAATCTGATCGAATGGTTAATTTTAAATTATCTCCATTCTGACCAGTTGTTGTCACTTTATGATTGACAATCTTTCCTTTTTTATTAGTTGTTACTTCAGTAACTTTATGTTTTCCTTGTAAATAGGATTCATACTCTTTTTCAAGATAAGATGTTCCGACTCTATCATTTAAGGCATAACCTTTTTTTAGATAACTTTTTGCTTGATCTTCTGGTAATCCTGCTTCCTGACTTGAGACAGAACCAATTATAGAAGCTAATGAATCATTGCTAATTTGACGATTCCAACCTGACGCAATCGTAATTCCTGATTGTTGGAATTCAGACTGTTGTATGGCAGCAATTTGGTCATCCGTTAAATCACTGGTTGATAATGTTACTGAATTAAAAGTAGGTGTCCCATTCATCTGATTAAAAAGGTAAACACTCTTCAATTCATCTTCAGAATAATTTATTTGGTCATCTGAGACAGCTTTAACTGCATTTGCGTATATATCTGATTCTCTTAATTTATTACCAAAATAATCAAATTTTTCTTTATTTGGTAATTTTTTTATAATCGCTTGATAGTTATCATCGTCAGCTAAGAAATAATCTTTTTTGGCACGAGTTGAGACAGTTTGATTCGAAACAGAAACGATTTGAGATAATTCCTGAGCAATCTTTTTAATTTGTTGTGCAGTGATCAAATTATTTCTTGTAAAAACAACAACTTTTTTACTCTGATTGGAAACAATGACTTGATCATTTGCATCGTATATTTTTCCCCGTAACATTTGAGTTTTTACTTTATAAGTCGTTGAGGCTTTTAATTTTGAATCATAGAACTCTTTATCCAAAATTTGCATTTGGAATAAGCGAAATAAAAGTATTGAAAATAAGGTCACTATAATAAAAAATAAAAAAGTAAGTCTATTTAAAATACTAGCTTCACGATGTTTTATTCTAAATTTTTCTTTCAATTTGATTATCTTTTTTCCTCGCACTTCGAAAAACTTCAAATTCTATTTTATCACAAATCAAACAAAGTCTCTCATTCAAAAATTAAAATCTTTCCAAAAATCCCTTTCAATAAATTCTATCCTAATGAATGAAAGTAAATGTCAAAATAAAAAAAGCCAAGCTAAGCTCAGCTTAATTTTCTATTATTTAGACCCTAAATAATATTCTGCAGTAACATTTAATTTATCATCAAATTCGAATACTAATGGTGGGAAGTTAGGAATCTCAACATCCATAATTTCATCATCAGATAATTGTTTGATATGTTTTACCAAAGCACGGATTGAGTTACCATGTGCTCCAACAAAAACATTTTTACCATCAACAAGAGCTGGTGCAATTTTATCTTCCCAGAAAGGCAATGCACGTTCTAAAGTAACTTTAAGGTTTTCTGCATCTGGAATAACTGAGTTATCAAGATGAGCGTAACGACGATCAGTATGTGCTGAATGTTCATCATCTTTATCCATATCTGGAGGTAATACATCATATGAACGACGCCAAATATGTACTTGTTCATCACCCCATTTTTCAGCAGCTTCAGCTTTATTTTGACCAGTTAAACCACCATAATGACGTTCGTTTAAGCGCCAAGATTTTTCAACTGGAACCCAAAGTTGATCTGAAGCTTCTAGTGCAAGATTAGTTGTTTTAATAGCACGTTTAAGTACTGAAGTAAAAGCAACATCGAACTCAATTCCAGCTTCTTTGATCAATGCTCCTGCATCAATAGCTTGTTGTGTCCCTTTTTCTGAAAGATCTACGTCTGCCCATCCTGTGAAAAGGTTGGCTTTATTCCATTCTGACTCACCGTGGCGAGCAAAAACTAATTTTACCATTAGTACTATCTCCTTTTAATTTCAGGTTTTACCCTAATTACTTTTACTATTTTACAAAAATTGTTGCAAAAAAGCTAGTAAATTCAATAGTTTGTTGAAAATTCTCTGTTAACAAATTGAAAACAGCATAATGTTCGTAATTTAATTAACATTTTAATTAATTTTTAAATATTTTTTTGAAATTTCTGTACAATAGTGATAGAATAGAAAAAAATTGTCAAAAATTGGAGGAAAACATGATTTCAACTGCAACTACTATTGGACAATTTCATTTTGATAACTGCTTAATGAATGCCGCTGGTGTTCATTGTATGACAAGAACAGAGCTAGAAGAGGTTAGAAATTCAGCAGCTGGTGCTTTTGTTACAAAGACTGGTACTTATGAATCGCGAAATGGTAATCCTGAGCCAAGATACTATGATACTATACTTGGTTCCATCAATTCAATGGGACTACCTAATCATGGTTACCAATACTACCTTGATTTTGTAATTAAAGAACAAAAAAATAATAGTAAAAATACTATTTTGTCAATTGTAGGACCATCAAGTGACGAAACACATCACATTTTAAAAGCAATACAAGATAGTGACTATCAAGGTCTTGTTGAATTAAATCTATCTTGTCCAAATGTTCCTGGAAAACCACAGATTGCTTACGATTTTGAAACGACAGAATCACTCTTAAAATCTATCTTTACTTATTATAAAAAACCATTAGGTATCAAACTTCCTCCTTATTTTGATATTGTCCATTTTGATCAAGCTGCTGCTATCTTTAATAGATTTCCAATAGCATTTGTCAATTGTGTTAATTCAATTGGTAATGGTTTAGTGATTGAGGATGAATCAGTTGTCATTAAACCTAAAAATGGTTTTGGTGGTATCGGTGGTGATTACATCAAACCAACAGCACTAGCCAATGTTCATGCCTTCTACCAACGCCTTAATAAATCAATTACTATTATTGGAACTGGTGGTGTCAAAAACGGTCGAGATGCTTTTGAACATATTTTATGTGGGGCAAGCATGGTTCAAATTGGGACAGCTCTCCAACAAGAAGGGGTCTCAATCTTTGACAAAATAACAGATGAATTAAAAGAAATCATGACTGAAAAAGGATACCAAACACTTGAAGATTTTCGTGGAAAACTTCACTATATAAAAGACTAACTAAAACAAAAAGAAGTCATATAAAATGACTTCTTTTGATTTTTAAAACACATTAGAACAATGAATCATCTTCACGATCATCTTCTTTTTTTAACTCATCTAATTCACTTTGATATAATTTTTTCTGTCTTTTATAGGTTTCAAGTTCATTTTTAGTTGGTTTTAAGGTTTTAGAGTACATGACGATACCAATGATTTTAATGATTGAAAAAAGAGCCAAAAAGACAACAATAATTTTTAGCATATAAGGTCTCAATTTCTATTTTTTACTATTATAATGCTTTTTAAAAATACATGCAATTTTTTTCAAATCAATTTTTCTTCCACTTCATTCAAAATAAAAAGAAAGCAAAAGCTTTCTTTTTATTTTTTATAGGCATGAGTAAAGTCAACATCAAGACCAGTTGAATTACGTACTAAACCTTTTAGGTTTGGATTTTGTAGCCCTTTATTTGAAAGATTGTATAAAGGATTATAGTGTGACCCTTCGTACAATGCTTTTTCAGCAGCTTTATAATCTTTAGCAGCTTCATCTTTATCAAGAGCATCTGTAGTTAAAGCTTTTTTATAAGCTGCATCGTATTCAGGACTTGAAATTTTACCATAGTTGTAGTCTGATTGACTTATAAATAAACCATAGAATGTTGAACCTTCTGGATAATCACCACCCCAGCTAACAAAGGCAATCTCAAAGTTTTGATTTTTAGTATCATCTAAACGTTGCTTGAAAGTTACAAATTTTTCATCAAGCGTTAGCCCAGGAAGATCTTTTTCCCATGATTCTTTTAGGTAGTCAACAGCTGCTTTTTTGGCTGGATTATCTGAGTCAGCTGTCATTGTTAACTTAATGCTACTTACACCAAGTTCTGCCATACCTTCTTTGAAGAGTTTTGCAGCTTTAGTTTTGTTATAAGTGTATGGTTGTGAAACATATTTTGCTAAATCTTCACCATTACTTAATTTCTCAAGACCTGCTGGGGCAAATGAACTAGCAACTTTTGAGCCTGTATCAACGGCCGCTTTAACTAATCCCTTGCGGTCAGTAGCTAAGTTAAGTGCTTGACGAATTTTTTTATTTGTCAGTGCCTTGACTGTTCCAGTTTCATTGTAAACGAGATAATCAGCGCGTGCTTCTGCAATATCCATAACATCTTTATTATTTTTATTAGCATTATAGATTGCTGATGTTTGAGAGATATTGGCAAAATCTAATTTACCTTGTTTGTACATTTGTACTGCAGTATCAGGTTTTTTAACTGCTTGGACATTTACTGTTTTTGTTTTAACATCTTTTGCATCCCAATAGTATTTATTTTTGACTAATTTAAATGTGCCACTGTTACCATTCCAACCGACAACTTTATATGGTCCTGAATAGATTTGCTTGTCTGAACTTGTCCCATAGTCTTTACCTACTTTTTCAACGTAAGATTTTTTCTGTGGAACAAAGTTTGAGAATGAAAGTAGACTTTCAAATTGAGGAGCTGGGTCTGAGAGTGTGAATGTAATTTTATTGCCATCAGCTTTAATACCTAGTTTTGAGACATCTGTTTCCTCACCTGATAAAATCTTATCAGCATTTAACACATGTGCATCTGAAACAAGATAGGCATATTCAGATGCTGTTTTTGGATCTACCATACGTTGCCAAGTGTAAACGAAATCATCCACAGTCAATTTACTACCATCAGACCATTTAAGATCATCTCTCAAAGTTGCTGTATAAGTTTTACCGTCTTTAGAGACTTCCACTTTTTTAGCTAAATCTGAGACCAATTTACCACTTTTTCCAACACGAAGTAAGTTACTTCCAGAATTTCCGATAGCCATTGCTGAATAGCGATCTGTATTTTTTGAGACATCGAGCGTAATAATTTCAGTTGGTGTGTACCAGTTAATTACACTACTTTTAGAAGCTGATTTTGAAGAATCAGAGCTGTTAACACAAGCTGCTAAGACTGTTACAGTCGCCACAGTTAATCCTGCTGCTGCTAATTTATTCCATTTAGTCATATGGATATCTCCTAATAAAAATTTCTTAACTCAACAATCTATTTAAGTTATGTTTAAGATTATATCATATTTTCTGAGTTTTCAAACAATTCCGAAAATTTCTTTTATTAAAATTTTTAATTTTTATAAAAATAAAAAAAGGCCATGTTCAAGACCTTTTTAAGATAGATTTTAAGACAGTCAGAATGCTTGGTAAAAGTGTTATAAAAACAATTCCTAAGATGATGGCTGAAAAATGACTTTTAACAAATGGAATATTTCCAAAGAAGTATCCAGCTCCACATGCAATCAATGACCATGATAATGCCGCAATAAAACTACGTTTGACAAATTCTTTGAATGGGTATTGGCTTGAACCCGCAACAAATGGAACAAAGGTTCTAATAATCGGAATATACCGTGCTAATATGATAGCTAATGATCATTTAGCTTCAAAATAAGCTTCTGCTTCAGCAATATGTTTTGGCTTGATAAAGTGTTTTATAGCTGGTTTTTTTAACAAGGAGTAACCAAGGTAGTGACCTATTAAAAAGTTACAAACATCTCCAAGAAAAGCTGCAAAGAAAAATAAAATTAAAAATAAACTAAGGCTAAAGTGAACACTTGGACTTGCAGCTAGTGCGCCTGCAGCAAATAAGAGACTATCTCCTGGTAAGAATGGAAAAATAACAGCACCAGTCTCAATAAAAATGATTAAAAATAAGAATAAATAAGTCCAGCTACCAAATTGGTTCGCCATGCTAAAGATATGGTTATCGATATGCAAAATAAAATCGACTAAGAACATGTTTCAACTCCTTTGTTTCACTTTAAGGGAATAACCGAAGAAATCCATCTAAATAAATAGAACACGTTATTGCTAATAGTAATGATCCTATTATATCACTTGGATAGTGATTTCTTAGTATAATACGATCTAAAGTAAGCAAAATAGACTGTGAAAAATATTGGTCTCCAGTTTCAAAAGCAATTACTGATGACTGTGCTATTTCTTCTTTTAAAACATCTCTTAATAATTCTCTGATATGTTGATCATCATCAATAAAAAAATCTTTGTCATAAAAAATTCCTACTTTTTAACTTGATACTCTATCATAAGCTATTTTATGATTTTTAGTAGAAAAATAAATAATTTAAACCATAATGCTTGACAAGTGATTAATTACTCACTATACTATTATTAAAAAGTGAGTGATTACTCACTAAGGAGGGCATATGACAAAGTTATTAGATTTAACCCAACTTCATAAATCATTTGACAAGCAAATTGTCTTAAGATATATCAGCTTTCAATTAGAATCTGGACAAATTATTGGTTTAATTGGACCATCCGGTGCTGGTAAATCAACATTAATCAAAACGATGCTTGGTATGGAAAAAGCAGACTCAGGTAGTGCCCTAGTTCTAAATCAGCACATGCCAAATCGTCAAATCCTAGGACAAATTGGATATATGGCACAATCTGATGCTCTTTATGAAGCTTTAACAGGACTAGAAAATTTAAGGTTTTTTGGTCAAATAAAGGGAATTTCAAAAAAAGACTTACAACTTCAAATAGAACATATCACAAAACTGGTAAATTTAGAAAACGATTTATCAAAATTTGTTTCAGGATACTCAGGTGGCATGAAACGAAGACTCTCATTAGCAATTGCCTTACTTGGAAAACCAAGTTTGTTAATTTTAGATGAACCAACCGTTGGGATTGATCCCTCATTACGAAGGAAGATTTGGCAAAAATTAGACACTTTATAAAAATCAGGTGTTGGTATTCTTGTAACAACACACGTTATGGATGAAGCTGAATTATGTGATCAAGTTGGTCTTTTGCTAGGAGGAGATATTATCGCACTAGATAGTCCTCGTACTCTTAAAGATAGTTATCATGTCGATTCAATTGAGGACGTTTTCTTAAAAACTGAAGAGACGTTTCAAGTAAAGAAAGGAAAATAAAATGCGTATAATTGCTATTGCTAAAAAAGTAATCAGAGAATTATTTAGAGATAAACGAACACTTGCATTAATGTTCATTGCACCAATATTTATCATGTGGTTGATGAATGTAATGTTTTCTGCATCAACAACCGTTGATTTAACTTTAGGTACTAAAAATATTCCAAATCAAGTCCAAACCGTTCTTAAAGATGCTGATAATGTTACCCTAAAAAAATACACTTCAAACCAAAATTTGAAAGATGACTTAAATAATGATAAGCTTGATGCAACAATAACTTACCAAAAAGATAATGGTTTTAGGGTCACTTATGCTAATACAGATTCCTCAAAAACAACTTATACTAGACAATTGTTAAAAAGTGCTATTGCAAAAAGCAAAAGTGTACAACTTCAAAAGATTAGCCAAACAATCTTAGCAAAAACAAAACAAACAACAAATACTTCAAAAATGACTGTTTCTGAAGAATATGCTTATGGTAATAAGGATACTGGCTTTTTTACTAAAATGATTCCCATTCTTATTGGTTTTATTATCTTCTTTTTTGTCTTCCTCATTTCTGGTATGGCTTTGTTAAAAGAAAGAACTTCTGGGACCTTGGATCGTCTCTTAGCAACACCTGTGAAAAGGATTGAAATAGTCTTTGGTTATATGTTGTCATATGGATTAATAGCAATTATCCAAAGCATTGTCATTGTTTGCTCTGCAATTTGGCTACTAGATGTTGAGTTAGTTGGTAGCATTTTTAATGTTATTATTATAAGTGTTTGTCTTGCACTAGTTGCTTTAACATTTGGAATATTAATGTCAACTCTCGCAAAATCTGAATTTCAAATGATGCAATTTATTCCACTTGTTGTTATGCCACAGCTATTCTTCTCAGGGATCATCCCCTTGGAATCAATGGCGGATTGGGCAAAAGGTCTTGGTAAAGTCTTGCCACTGTCTTACTCAGGTGATGCCATGACAAAAATCATTTTACAAGGTAAACAATTAAATGATGTTTTGCCTGATATTACAGTGTTACTAGTATTTTTAGTTATCTTAACGGTTCTAAATAGTATAGGGCTAAAACGTTATCGAAAAGTTTAGGAGAAAAGATGTCTGAAACAATTATTGAAACTTATAAAGATATTTTAATGCATGAAAATATGCCAAATGGCAAACGTAAGACACTGGAAGCAGCCATATTCTTATTTTCCAAAAATGGCTTTAGTGCCACTTCAACTTCTCAATTAGCTGAACAGGCAGGTGTCAGTCAAGCAACAATTTTTAAATATTTTAAAACAAAAGATGACTTACTTATTGCTATTGTGCTACCAATTATGCCAAGGCTGTTTCAAGATTTCTTTCCAAATTTAAAAGAAATTAAAAATCTTAAGGATGCTATTCATTTTATCGTGATTGACCGCTTTCAGTTTTTTTCGGCAAATGCACCAATATTAAAAATTCTTTTACAAGAAATAGCTATTAACCCAATATTAAGAGAAAAATTCCAAAAACGGCTAATGAGTCAAGATATTGGTAAGGAAATTGAAAAATATATCCATCAACTAAAAGAAAATAATCTCAATTTTGATGACTCACTTAGTACAACTGAAATTATCCGTTATATTTTAGGACCTCTATACACCTATTTTACACAGCGGTTTATTCTTCAGTTAGATAGTCCAAACCAATCAAGAGATCTTGTATTAGTAGAAAGACAAATTTTAAAAGCATTAATCAAAGATAATAAAAAAAAGCTATGACTAATCATAGCTTTTTTTTGCTAAATTATGACATTATTTCTAACATCTGCACCATAACCACTAGCATTAACATAATGGATTGGTTTCATAACCCAACTACTATCATTGTATCTTGAGCTCAATGTTTTTTCAAAACGATTGCCAACTATTTTCACATTTCCTACCTGAGATGAGTGTTGACCGACAGTCGTTGAATAAGCAATTAATTGACCATTGCTAAAATAAGGTATGAATTGATTATTAAGAATAGACACATTACTAGAAATTACTTCTTTTGAATTGAAGGCCATATAATCTTTTTCGTCAATTTTTTTAATCATTTGAGCATCCCAACCACCTTTATTATTGGCTAAGTCAAGTTGAATGGCTTCTGCGTAAAAATCATGTAAATCATGTCCAGCTGTTGAAGTGACTGATAATAAATTATGAGCATAGCCAACAAATTTATTATTTTCAAAAGTAATATTTTGAACTCCCTCAAGATCAAAAATATGTCGTGACATTGTCTGTACCATTGTAAAGCTATTATTAGTAATTCTGATATTATTACCATGATCAAACATTACCATAAAATAATTGCCATTAATCATATCTTTAGCTCTAATATTCATATTTGTCAATGTTAAGTTATGAACACCATCGCTACCATTACTACCCGTGGGAAGACCAAACCACAACATTGTACCATCTACAATAAGTGTTGTCCCTTTATCATTTCCTCTTAATTTTGTGTCAGATGACAAGAGAACATAATCACCATTATTAATAGCTGATAAAGTTGCTTCTGAAATGGAACTTCCAATTGTAAAAGAGCCTGCTGGAAGATAAAGCGTAATATCTTTATTTTGTTTAGCATAATCAAAAGCTGCCTGGATAGCTCTGTTATTTGCTACTCGATCATTAGCCTGCTTCAAGTCGACATTAAAAACATATCTTAAATCTTGTTCTAGGACATGATCATTATGCTCACCATTAGCATATGAAACCTTATATTCCCAACCTCCAATGGCATTATTAGTATTCTTATTGACTTCCTGAATAGTTCCAATCCACTGTTGGTGGTTTACTAATTGATATCCATTTGATTCATTCGTTGCATAAGACTGGATCTCAACTAATTGTCCAATATTATATTTAGCTTGCTTATCCAGATCAATATCTTTGACATCGTAAATAATTGTTGTTAACCCTTTTAGACTACCATCAGGAGTTGTACCATAAATCGCAATATGGTAATTCCCAATGTTATCCTTATGTTGTGATAGATTGAAAAGACCTATGTATGTGTCACTGGCTGACTTGGTTGTTTTATGCCAAACTAAATCATCTTGTCCATTCTTATCAGACCAAACCGGCATACTTATCGAAGTCAAATAATTAGGAACATCGGTTACAGTAACTTGATAGTTGTTATTTCCGACTGAGTCTATTCGTGCTGAGATTTTTGGTGTCGGTATCGTGAATGTATTGGCAGAGATTGCTAGTAATTGACCATCAACGGTATTGGCATAGACGTGTATATGATACAAGCCAGTTTCATATTTATGGTTTGAAAGTAAAATATTACCACTAAAACCATATGGAGAGAGAGAGGTATGTTCCCAAATCAAATCATCTTGTCCGGCATTTTCAGTCCATGTTGGTAAAACAATGCTTTTGATGTAACTTGGTAAATTCGTTACATCAACTTTAATAGTTGAACCATCCACTAAAGTTAGGCTTGTTTTGACATCTAGTGCTGGAACATTAATAGTTGTAGATGTTAATCCTTCTAATTGTGAGGTTATTGAACTGTCACCGTAAACATGAATATTGTAAAGACCAGTCTCATAATGGTGATCTGCTAAATTTAAATCTGCTGAATAAGTGTCATCACTATTTTTGATAGCTTTAATCCATTTAAGGTCATCCTGATTGTTCGCCTGTGACCAAATTGGAAGTGATAGTGTTGTAATTTCTTTTCCAACATTTTCTACAACAATATGATATCTCTCATCAGACACCTTTGAAACAGTTAAGCTTGGTACCTTTTTTTCAACGTTATAAGTAAGGGCATTGGAATAGATTGTTTTTCCTTGTTCATGAACATATGTATGAATATTATATTTCCCATATTCTTTATGTTCTTTTGTTAGATCAACTGTAAAAGTATTGTTAACTGCTTTATACCAACGTAAATCATCCTGTCCTTTATTTTCTGTCCATACAGCAAACATTACATCAGTATCAGGGTCTGTTTTACCATTATAAGTGATTTGTAATTGATTATCATTTCTAATTACTGTTGTCGGTTATGTTTGACTTATCGTAGATGTTGTCGCCACTCTAACTTTTGGTCTTACTACTTTACTTGGTTGGTTTTGTGTAGTTGATTGTGTATTTTGATTGGTTGTGATCTCAGCATGTTCTACTACTAAAGCATTATTGTCAACCTGTTCTTTTGTTGTTGTCGTATTGGTTGTACTAGAGTGTGGTGGGATAACATTTACATTTTCTTCTGTTCTTTCTGTCGTGTCTGTTATTGAAATCTTTGTGCTATCTGTGGTTGTCGAATTTATGTTATCAGTTGAGGTTGTTGTCGAATTTTGCGCTGTTATTGGAGTAATCACCTCTGTACTTTGTATTGCACTCGTATTACTTGTAACTTCATCTGCAAAACTAACCTGTCCCAATGCAAGTAGAGCCAATCCTAAAACTACGCCACATAATGATTTTACTGCTTTATTTTTCCTAAATCCAAAATTAATCTTTTCCAAATTTTTTGCCTTCTCTCATATTTGATAATATCATATCACATTAAGGAAAAGAATTATATAGCATACTATTAAAATAAGCCTAAATAAATCATTTACTTAGAAACTGTCTAAAAACAAAAAAAGACTATCAATAAAGCTAAATGCTTAACTGATAGTCTTTTTTTATTAAATTATTTAACAGCGTCTTTAAGTGCTTTACCAGCTTTGAAAGCAGGTACTTTAGATGCTGCGATTTGGATTTCTTTACCAGTTTGTGGGTTACGACCTTTACGAGCTGCACGTTCGCGAACTTCGAAGTTACCAAAACCGATTAATTGAACTTTTTCACCTTCTGAAAGGAATCCTTCAATTGCTGAGAATACAGCATCTACTGCTGCTGCTGAATCTTTTTTAGTAAGCTCAGTTGCTTCAGCAACTTTAGCGATTAAATCTTGTTTGTTAGCCATTAACAAATCCTCCAAATTATTTATAAGCATATTGCTCTAACAGATTATATGATATCTAAAAAATGGCTTTAGGTCAAGTAATTAACGTTATTTTAGCCTTATTTCTTAAAAATATCGAAGCTTATTTTATCATTTACCAAATCTAGTCGAGTTGCCTGTAAATAAATACCATCTTTATTATCTAATTTTTGTAAATTGATATTTATTGCTGATTGTTTGGGTAAGATTTCAACAATTGAGGGCAATTTATATGAACTTTTCACATATTGTAGAACTTCTGATTCAGGTAACGGAAGAGTTCCAACTGAAAATGAAGTTACTTTTAATTGTACAGCACCATTTTCAAGTCGACTAGGATCAAAATAAATATAAAGGGGCACTTCATAACCTAATAGTTTATAAGTACCTTCAAATAATATTGACGAAGATGTCGCATAAACTTTATAGTGCGTTTTAGTGGTTTGATAGTCTTTTAAAAATGCAGCAACGGTATCATTTAGTTGTGATTTAGTTGTCGTAAAACTCCCAACCTTTACACTTTTGGTATTAAGTGTCTTGACATTTTCAGTAGCAGGTTCTCTCACCTGAATCAATCTACTAGCTATAACAGATACGAAGGCAATATTTAATGCTAGTAAAAAAAGAAATGCCCACTTCCACCCTTTTCTTGATTTTGTTTTACTTTCTCGTTTCAATTATTTTCTCCATGACTGCATCTGACATGATATGATAACCCGTATTATTAGGGTGAAAATGATCTCCTGTAAATAAAGCATCATTTATAACTTGTGTTTTACTTCCAGATGATTGTACCACACCCTCTTTACCATCAATACCTTTGTACAAAAGATCATTTATTGGTACAAAATAGACCTTTTTAAAGTTACTAGTTGTTTCTTTTGTCGCTTCATTCCAATTGTCCACAACTTCTTGCATTTGTGTCATTTCTGGAAAATTAAGATAAAAAGGATTATAAATTCCTAAGACATAAATAGGTAAATCAGGATTGTCTTTTCTTGCTAATGTTAAAATCTGACTTAGTCTTTTTTGATAATTTTTTGAGGGCTTTTCAAAACTTGAAACACTTAGATGACTCAAATTTTTTCGAATTACTGCCATAACATCATTTCCGCCCACAGTTAAGGTCATTAATTTTGCCTTTTTTAACTGATTTGTGATTTTAGTCTGACTATTCATACGATCTAAAATTTGTTGACTGGTATTGCCTGAAACACCAAAATTATGACTAATGACATGAACATTATATTTATTTCCAACATCTAAAGAAAGTAATGGGACAAAACCACCTTGTTCAGTACTATCACCAACACCTTGAGTCAGAGAATCACCTATGGCTACGTAATGAAAATCACTTATCTTTTTCGTCTTTAATTCCTTCAAACTGACTTTTGAATCAGACTTAGGAATTAAGAAATAGAACAGAAAAAAACAAATTAAAAAACTGACGAGGAAAAATAAAATTCCTCTTCCAATTACTCTAAGCTTCATATCGCACCATTACTGCAAAAGCACCTTCTCCTGTATGGGTTTGGATAATGGAGCCAGTCTCAAGAATTGGGATATCAATTTTAATTTTTTCTTGAATTTTTGCTTTTAACTGTTGAGCAAGATCATCTTTCCCTGCATAAGAAATCCCAATTTCAGCAATTTTACGACCATTTATGGTTTCAAGATATGAATCTAACCACTTTGTAAAAGTCTTTGTTCCGCGACCTTTTAATAAGGTAACCAATTCATGATTCTTAAGTTCCATCATGACTTTAATATTTAACAAAGAACTAATGACACCCGTAACGCGACCAATTCGGCCACCCTTAACCAAATTTTCAAGTGTCGAAACACCAATATACAATTCTGAATTATTTTTTACTTCTTCGATGCGATCTAAAACTTCTTTCAAATTGGCGCCTTGTTTAGCTAATTTGGCAGCTTCTACAACTTGAAATTTCAAGCATTGGTCTGTAAATGTTGAATCTATCACAGTGACATTTGCATCTGCTATATTTGCTCCTTGTCTTGATGCTTCTATTGTACCTGAAAGTGAGTGCGTTAGATGTATGGCAACTATTTCATCAGCACCTTCTTTCACAAGACTTTCATAAACTTCAGCAAATACCCCCACTGGAGGTTGACTCGTTTTGGGTAAATCTTTTGCTGATTGCATTAAGCGTAAAAATTCACCTTCTTCTTTTAAATCATTATCAGAGTATAATTTGCCGTCTACCATAACGGACAAAGGAACAACTGTGATATCTAATTCTTTAATTAATTCTGGTTCAATAGTAATTGATGAATCTGTCACAATTTTAATATTTGCCATGTGTATTTTTCCATTCTGAAATTTGTTTCTATCACTTTATTTTATCATTGATTTCTAAATAAATCAAAATATCCCTAGTATTGTCATTATAAAAGAAGTCATAGTTTCCTATCACTTCTTAAGCTTTTTTGGCTAATAATTCTTTGGCTTGTTGTCTAGCAGAATCTGTGACGTCATCGCCTGCAAGCATTTTTGCAATTTCTTCAACACGTTCTTCATAAGTCAATAATTTTACAGTAGAGACTGTGGCATTTTGACTACTTTGTTTGGAAATAAAATATTGATTATCTGCAATCGCAATAACTTGTGGGAGATGTGAGATCGCTAAAACTTGGCCATTTTGACCAATTTTATTGATTTTTTTAGCAATAGCTTGTGCAACCCTTCCAGAAACACCAGTGTCAACTTCATCAAATACAATACTCGTTTTATCTTCTCGACTAGAAAAAGCTGATTTTATTGCCAACATGAGACGGGAAATTTCACCACCTGAAGCTATCTTAACGAGAGGTTTAAAATCTTCACCAGGATTAGTTGAAATATAAAATTCGACATGCTCGTTTCCTAGTCTATTAAACTTAGATTTGTTAAAAAATACTTTAAATTTAGCCTTTCCCATATACAAATCTTTTAATTCTTGTTGAATCAAAATTTCAAGATCACTAGCTAATTGATGTCTTTTTTGATTTAAATGTTCAACAGCAACTAACAATTCAGACTCCAAGTCTTTCAATTCTTTTTCTAAATCATTACTTGAACTATTGGAACCTGTCAGCATTTGATACTCTTTGACAATGTTATCAAAATATTCTAAGACATCATTGACACTCCCACCATATTTTCTAGTGATACTATTAATCATATCCAGTCTTGATTCAACTTGCATTAAGCGATTACCATCAAAATCTAGATTTTCAATAATAGTATCAAGTTTTTTGCTAGTTTCTTCCAATATATAATAAGAGTCAGATAAACTTGAGGCAATTTCTTTATATTCTTTATCAAAATTCTCTATGCTTAACATGTCATTCATGGCAGACCGAATATTAGTTAGACTGGAGAAGTCCTCATTATCAATCATAAGATGTGCATTCGTTAGCGTATCTGCAATATTTTTATGATTTTGGAGTTTTTCTCTCTCCTGTAATAGTTCTTGGTCTTCGTTTGTTTTTAAAGCTACTGTTTCTATCTCAGCTATCTGAAATTCAAGCATTTCAATTCTAGCTTTATGCTCTAATTCATTTTTTTGCTTATTAATGACTGCTTTTCGTAATTGTCGATACTGATCAAAAATTGTTTGATAATGATTTTTAGCAACAATAAAATCTTCTTGTCCAAACTCATCTAGAAGATAAGGATGTTGTTGTACATTCATTAATTCTTCTTGATCATGTTGCCCATGGATATCTACCAAATATTGGCCAACTGATTTTAGGACTGATAAATTTACCATTTGCCCATTTATACGACTGATGCTACGTCCATTTGGTAGGATTTCTCTTCTTATAATGAGTTCATCAGAAAAATCAATACCATTTTCATCTAATATTGCAATCAACTGATCATTTTTATCAATGGTAAAATAACCTTCAATCTCAGCTTTTTGACTTCCATGTCTTATTACATCAACACTTGCACGACTGCCTAACATCATATTCATCGCATCAATAATGATCGATTTACCAGCTCCAGTCTCACCGGTTAAAATAGTCATCCCATTTTCAAAATTTAGAGATATTTCTTCTATTATCGCGAAGTTTTTTATTGAAATTTCTAAGAGCATAGTTCTCCTTTAGTCTTGTGATGCAGTCATCCATTTTGAAACTTCTTGACGTATCAAATCAGCTTTTTCTTCTTCTTTAGCTATTATCAATAGGCTTTCATCATCTACAATAATACTAAAAATACTCTCTGAAAAATCTTCCATAATATAGCGTTTGATTAACCGACTGTTACCAGGAACTACATCTAAATGAATAAATTTTTCTAAACCAGAAACTTTTTCAGTAACTGCTAAAATTGTTGTCTTAATGGGTTTTGGCTTTCTAACATTTTGAAAACTACTTTCTTTTGATAAGCCGTAAATATAATTACCATTACCAGAAGGAACTTTAACAATTCCTATCTCATTCATATCTCTTGAAATAGTAGCTTGTGTCAAATGTAGACCCTCTTGATTCAACACAGCCAATAATTCATTTTGAGTTTCAATATCTCGTGAGAGAACAATTTTTCGAATTAATTCTAAGCGATCACTCTTTTTCATTTTTTTTAAACTCCCTATGTGCCTTTTCAACGACTTCATGAAGTAAGTCTTGGACTTGATTTTTTGGAGCGTCTGATTTTTCAAGGTGAACTAAAAATTCAATATTCCCATGACCACCTTGAATTGGTGAAAAATCTAGTCCTTTAATAGTAAATTCGTAATCTTGTGCGAAATCTGTCACTTTTTCTAAAACAGAATAATGAATAGTCTTATCTCTAATGATTCCATTTTTACCAATTTGCTCTCTTCCAGCTTCAAATTGTGGTTTAATCAATGCAACTACTTCATCACCATTAGAAAGGAGTTTAGAAAGTGCTGGTAAAATAAGATTCAATGAAATAAAGCTAACATCAATACTAGCAAATTGAGGCAATTCGTCCGTAAAATCAGAAACTTCTGCATATCTAAAGTTGTATTGTTCCATACTGATAACGCGCTCATCCTGACGTAATTTCCAAACCAACTGATTTGTCCCAACATCAACAGCATAAACTTTTTTTGCACCATTTTGCAACATGACATCAGTAAAACCACCTGTCGAAGCCCCAATATCAATAGTTACTTTATTTTTGATGCTTATATCAAAGACTTTTAAAGCTTTTTCAAGTTTTAAACCACCCCTACTGACATATCTCAGTTTTTCACCTTTAAGTTTTAATTCTATAGTATCATCAATTTTTTCACCTGGTTTATCAAAACGCTCTCCATTAATAACATTAACCACTAGACCTGCCATAACTCCACGTTTAGCCTGTTCTCTTGTTTCAAAAAGTCCTTGTTTATAAGCTAAAACATCTACTCTTTCTTTAGACATCTAATCGTAACCTCTCAATCATGTCTTGTATGGCTTTGGGATCAAATGAACTAGCATCTTTTAGTTTCTCTGATATGACACTTGCTCTATTTAGAGTTTCATTTAAAATATGATAAGATTCTTTCAAACCTAATAAGCTTGGATAAGTAGATTTTTGAGCTTTAATATCTTTTTGGGGTGTCTTCCCAATTTCGTTAAAAGTAGCTGTTACATCTAATATATCATCTCTTATTTGAAAAGCTAAACCAATTTCCTGACCTAATTCTATTAATAATTGATGGATATTTTCCGGTAATTGAAGTGTAATGCCTGCTGCATCAAAAGGAAACGTCAAAAGTGCACCCGTTTTATTTTTATGAATAACTTTTAATTCTTCTAAACTGACCTTTTTTCCTTCAGCAGTCATATCAAGAACTTGTCCGCCAACCATTCCGAATGTTCCAGAATAGCTTGATAGAGCACGAATTAATTTGATTTTAACATGATCATTTATATCAGAAGCATCCGCTATTAGTCTGAAAGGATCTAAAAAGAGGCTATCTCCAGCTAATATAGCAGTAGCTTCATCAAATTTTTTATGATTTGTTAATTTTCCTCTACGATAGTCATCATTATCCATAGCTGGTAAGTCATCATGAATTAGACTACCAGTATGTATCATTTCTAAAGCCGCTGCAACATCATAATGACCTTGTTTGAATTTACAATTAAAACTCTCTAGAAGCTCCAGATAGAGTATCGGCCTAAAGCGTTTCCCACCAGAATCAACTGAATAGAGAATGGCGTCACTTAATTTCTGGAAAGTATGATTTTCTTTATGATAAAAGTGATATATAGATCTATTTATTTGAGGTATTTTTTCCATTAACTATCCATTTCTGTTTCAGTACCATCAGCTTGCATCACTTTAACAAGTGTCTTTTCTGCTTCATCTAGGGTTTTTTGGAGATTTTTTGAAAGAAGCATTCCTTTTTGAAATTCTGAGATGGCTTCTTCTAAAGGCACCTCACCACTTTCTAGTTTTGAAACAATCGTTTCTAAATCTTTTAAATTTTCTTCAAACGTTTTAGTTGTTGACATCTTCTACCTCTACTTTAATGTGACCATCTTTCATTTCTATCATCAAATGATCACCTTGTTTAATTTGTTTTGTACTTGAAATTATTTGTTCGTTTTGTTTAATGATAGCATAGCCCCTTGAAACAATACGACCTGTATCTAGAGAAAGCAACGTATCCTGAGCCTTTTCAAATCTTGCCAATTTAGTATCATATAGGCTAGTCATATTTGACATCAACAATTTCTGATTTTGTCTTAACTTATCTTGAAAATTGACTAAACCTTGTTGTGGATTAATTGCTTTTAATCTTCTATCTAAATAGTTTATGTTTTGTGATGCTGTCTGAACCTGATTTTTTAAACTTTGATTTAATGATAAACTTAATTGATCTAATTTTTGAATATAAGCATCATAAAGTCGCATAGGTTGCCTAAAAATTACTGAATTTGAAAGTTGGGTTGTTCTTTCTCTATGAATCGTTATCTGTCGCAATACAGCTTGAAATGACCTATTTTGCCTTTCTGAAAGCCAAGTTAATAAATCACTTTTTGTAACTGGTGTTGCCAATTCTGCTGCAGCAGTTGGTGTTGCTGCTCTTTTATCAGCTACAAAATCTGATAGCGTTGTGTCTGTTTCATGTCCAACACTTGAGATAATTGGTAACCTTGACTCAAAAATAGCTTCAACAACAATTTCCTCATTAAATGCCCATAAATCTTCAATGGAGCCACCCCCACGACCAATAATTAAAACATCTAAGTCTTGTCTTTCGTTAGCTCGTCTAATATTTTTCACAATTTCTTCAGCAGCACCTTGACCTTGAACTTTGGTCGGATAAAGGATAATTTCAACTCCTGAAAATCTTCTTGAAATTGTGGTAATAATATCTCTAATAACTGCTCCACTTGAACTTGTAACAACGCCAACTTTTGAGACAAACTGTGGTAATTGTTGCTTGTGCTGTTCTAAAAAGTAACCAGCTTGTGTTAATTTCTTCTTAAGTTGTTCAAACTGGACAGCTAAAGCACCTATGCCATCTGGCTGCGCACTTTCAATAATAATTGAATAAGAACCACCAGGCTCATATAATTGCACACGGCCAACAACATTGATTTTCATGCCTTCTTCTAAATCAAAACATAATTTTTTATAAGAAGAACCCCACATTGTCGCTTGAATAACAGCATTCTCATCTTTAAGAGAAAAATACTGATGATTTGGTCGTCTTCGAAAGTTCGAAACTTGACCTGATAGATAGACCCTTTCTAAATATGGGTCTCTTTCAAACTTTAATTTTAGATATTTTGTGAGGTGACTAACAGTTAAATAATCTGGCATAATCCACCTTTCTCAAACAGTTCCACACCTATTTTAATCAGTAACTATTATAACATGATTCTTCAAATTTTTGCAGAAGCAAGAACATGACTGCATAGTGATTTTTGAATAAAAAAACCAGTCCTAGGACTAGTTTTTCTCCTCATCTACAATTTGTCTCATCCACCTTGGAATTTCTGAGCTAATTTGTGTTGGACGAACCACATAAGCATTGAGCGCAAGCTCATCTGCTATCAGTGAATGAAGATAGGTTGCCGCAACAACAGTATCAAATAAATTTTCTCTAAATTGTGCAGAAAATCCAGCTATCATACCAGCTAAAGTATCACCCATACCACCTATTGACTGATGGGGACCGCCAGCTTCTATTTTTTGATCATGTTCTCCTTGAAAGACACTTGTTTCGTGACTTTTTGCAACAAGAATACTATTGTTTGGAAAATGACTTAGCGCTTCTTTTGTTTTTTCATCAGTTTGTTCAGCAATTGTTATGCCAGATAATCTTTCCCATTCTTTTTGGTGCGGAGTTAAGATTAAATGATTCGTTTCAAAATGAACTTGTTTAATATTAGCTAGAACATTTAAAGCAGAACCATCAATAATTAATATCTGTTCATCACTAACAACTTGCATAACTTGTTTTAAGAGCATTTTAGAACGGCTTGATTCTCCAAGTCCTGGTCCAATTAAAATCACATCACTGGCTTCTAAATTTTGCTTCATGAGTGGTAAATCATCAATGGCAAATGCCATTGCTTCTGGAAGATGACTGTGCAGTGGCATTATATTTTCTTTATCAGTTGCGACAGTTACCAAACCTGCACCAGAATTGACACAAGCTGTAGCAGCCATAATGATAGCACCACCATATGGATAAAGACCCCCGATTAATAAGACCCTACCATAAGTTCCTTTATATGAGTCATTGTCACGTTTATTAATAACTTTTTGTAATAATTCTTTAGTTGTTTCCATTTTTTACACTTCTAAATGCTGATTGATAAGTTTGTTCTAATAACATGGTTATGGTCATTGGTCCAACACCACCTGGGACAGGAGTTATATAGGACACTTTGTCTTTAAGATCTTCAAAATCTGCATCGCCAATTAGTTTTTGATTATCATCACGATTCATACCAACATCAATGACAACTGCACCAGATTTCACGAAATCTTTCGTGACAAAATGACCTTGTCCAATGGCAATAATTAGGATATCCGCCTGACTTGTAATCTCTTTAATATTTTTTGTTTTAGAATGTGTCAAAGTGACAGTTGCATTTTGAGCTAACAACAACTGTGCCATAGGCTTCCCAACAATATTTGATCTTCCAATAATAACAGCATGTTTTCCTTCAATTGGAATTTGATACTCTGATAACATTTCCATTATTCCAGCAGGTGTACATGGCACCATTATAGGGCGGCCAGACCATAAGTGACCTGTATTCATTGGATGGAAACCATCAACATCTTTATGAGGATCAATTGTCAAAATGATTCTTTTATCATTAATGTGTTTTGGTAGAGGTAGTTGCACTAAAATGCCATGTATACTATCATCTCTGTTATACTCTTCTACAATAGAGACTAATTCATCTTCTGAAATATCTGAAGACAATCTGACAGTCTCACTTTTAAATCCAGCTTTTAATGCAGCTTTTTCTTTATTTTTTACATAAACTTGACTTGCTGGATCATCACCAACTAAAATAACAACTAATCCTGGGACAATATGACTACTGGATTTTAAAGCTTCTACTTTTTTTGCTAACGCGATTTGTTTTTTCTGTGCTAAAGCTTTCCCATCAATTATTTTTACCATATTTTTCTCCCATAAGATTTTCTACCATTATAACAAATTATTAACTAATTTTTTATATCTTTTGTTCACTATTTTACATCAAAAAAAAGATTGTTACTACAATCTTTTTTTACAGCACTTTACTGAGAAAGTCTTTGGTTCTATCTTCTTTTGCTGCTGCAAAGATTTCTTCAGGACTTCCTTCTTCAATAATCTGTCCTTGATCCATAAAAATAACACGATCTGCAACTTCACGCGCAAACCCCATCTCATGAGTCACAATAACCATTGTCATCCCGGTTTTTGCAAGATCTTGCATAACAGAGAGAACTTCTCCTACCATTTCTGGATCTAAGGCAGAAGTAGGCTCATCAAATAGCATAACATCAGGATCCATAGCAAGACCTCTTGTAATAGCAATACGCTGTTGTTGTCCTCCTGATAAACTTTGTGGATAGGCATTCTTTTTATCTTCAAGACCAACTTTTTTTAAAAGTTTGACAGCAATGGCTTGCGCCTCGCTTTTGTTTATTTTTTTTGTTTTTAAGGGTGAAAGTGTAATATTTTCTTCAACAGTCATATTTGGAAAAAGATTAAATTGCTGAAAAACCATTCCCATTTTTTCACGCATTTTAAATATGTCATTTTTTTATCAGTAATATCAATATTTTCAAATAAAATCTTTCCTTTTGTAGGTACTTCAAGAAGATTCATACTTCTAAGGAGTGTCGATTTTCCCGAACCAGAAGGACCGATGACAACTACAACTTCACCTTGATGAATATTTAGGTTAATTCCCTTCAAAACATGATTATCTCCAAAACGTTTATGTAAATCTAAAATTGAAATAAGCTCAGTAGCCATTATACCCTTCCTCCTTGACTTAGTTTTAATTCCATTTTCTTTAGTAATGCAGATAAAATAGTCGTTAAAATAAAATAATAAAAGGCCGCAAATAATAATGGTGAAATCGGTAAGTAAGTTGCCGTTACAACTGATTGTGCTCCATTCCATAATTCCATAACACCAATAGTTTGAAGAAGTGAACTATCTTTTATAATGGTAATAAATTCATTACCTAATGCAGGTAAAATATTCTTAAAGGCTTGAGGAAGCACAACGTATCTCATCGTATTTTTAGGTCTTATTCCAAGAGAATAAGCGGCTTCTACTTGTCCTTTTGGAACTGCTTCAATACCAGCTCTGACAATTTCAGAAACATAAGCCCCACTATTCAATGAAATAATAATTATACCTGGTAATAATCTTGAGAAATCTAAGTCAAGCACTCCAAAACCTATTGTTGGCATACTATTAAAGTGCATCCATGCAAAAGCAATCATGATCTGAACAACCATTGGTGTTCCTCTGAATATCCATACACAGATAGTCACAAACCATTCAAAAACTTTGATGTGACTACGTTTCAACAATGTGACTAAAACGCCGATAATGGTACCAAAAAAACAACACTAGCTGATATTAACAAGGTTACCACAACACCGTAGTTAAAGTAAGCCCAATATTTTGGCAAAAAAGATAAGTCCATGATTAACTCCTAATTTATAATAATAAAAAAGATTATGGCACTTTATGAATAAAAATACAATAATAATTCAATTTTTAATAAAAATAAAAAACCTACTCAAAGTAGGTTGTGTTTATTAATACAATAAATCATAAATTTCCATTGCAATTAAGTCGATACTATCAAATGAATATGACTCACGTGCTTCAACATCTCTTAATGTGAATACTGGACCATTTTCTGGATCATTGCTAAATGAAACTTCCGCAACAACGACTCCTTCACGTTCAAAATTACGTTTTAAGTTACCACCATCTGTTGCCATTAATTCAAGGCGATTAATAATTCTCACTAAATGTGATTCCATTTTATTTCTCCTATTACTTTTGTTGTCCTATTTATTTTATCACAAAAATAATAAAAGCGACAAGAAAAGTACTGAATTTAGGCTTTTTATAGCATTTCTTTAAAATCAAGCAAATTTAACACTCTTTATACGACAGTGCTAATGTTATAATCTTTTTACTTGAAAAATCTATATCTGGTGCTATAATGAAATTATAAAGTTTGACCATTTTTGACTAATAGTCAAAGATAGTTAATTTAGTGTAGAAAGAAGCTCTTTTTATTAAAGGAAAAAGAGTAACGGAGGTTAATAATGCTCTGTCAAAATTGTAAGTTAAATGAAGCAACTATTCATTTGTACACGAATGTAAATGGAAAACAACAACAAATTGATTTATGTCAAAATTGCTATCAAATTATGAAAACTGATACAAGTCATAATATTTTAGGTAGTCTAAGTCAAAGTAAAAAAACTCAAGAAGATAGTCTAAATCCTCTTTTTGATGATTTCTTTGGCGACTTAAATAATTTCAGATCATTCAGTGGTGATCTTCCAAATACACCACCAACACAAGCTGGCGGACAAGGTGGAAATGGAAATGGCAATAATGGTCGTTTCAGACAAGGTCCTACAACAGCTAATAGCCAGCAAAAACAAAAAGGTCTTCTAGAAGAATTTGGAATAAACGTGACTGAACTAGCAAGACAAGGAAGCATTGACCCAGTTATTGGTCGTGATGAAGAGATCAAGCGTGTCATTGAAATCCTCAATCGTCGTACCAAAAATAATCCTGTTCTTATTGGGGAACCTGGTGTTGGTAAAACTGCAGTTGTTGAAGGACTTGCCCAAAAAATTGTAGATGGTGATGTTCCACAAAAATTACAAGGTAAACAAGTTATTCGTTTAGATGTTGTTAGTCTTGTTCAAGGAACTGGCATCCGAGGTCAATTTGAAGAACGAATGCAAAAATTAATGGAAGAAATTCGTAATCGTCAAGACGTTATTTTATTCATTGATGAAATCCACGAAATTGTAGGTGCTGGTAATGCTGGTGATGGTAATATGGATGCTGGTAATATCTTAAAACCTGCTTTAGCACGAGGTGAACTACAACTTGTCGGCGCTACTACTTTAAATGAATATCGTATCATTGAAAAAGATGCTGCGCTTGAAAGACGTATGCAACCTGTCAAAGTAGATGAGCCATCAGTAGAAGAAACAATTACTATCTTAAAAGGTATCCAACCAAAATACGAAGATTATCACCATGTGAAGTATAGTGATGATGCTATTGAAGCAGCCGCAATTCTTTCAAATCGTTATATTCAGGATCGCTTCTTACCTGATAAAGCTATTGATTTGCTTGATGAGTCAGGTTCAAAAATGAATCTTACTTTAAATTTTGTTGACCCTAAAGAGATTGATCAACGATTAATTGAAGCAGAAAATCTCAAAGCACAAGCAACTAGAGATGAAGATTATGAAAGAGCTGCTTATTTTAGAGATCAAATTCTAAAATATAAAGAAATGCAAAAACAAAAAATCGATGACCAAGATACGCCAGTCATCACTGAAAAAAATATTGAAGAAATCATTGAACAAAAAACCAATATTCCAGTTGGTGATTTGAAAGAAAAAGAACAATCACAATTGATTAATTTAGCAGAAGACCTTAAGTCTCATGTTATTGGTCAAGATGATGCTGTTGATAAAATTGCTAAAGCAATTCGTCGTAATCGTGTTGGGCTTGGGACACCAAATCGTCCAATAGGAAGTTTCCTATTTGTTGGGCCAACAGGTGTTGGTAAAACTGAACTGTCAAAACAATTGGCTATTGAGTTATTTGGTTCAGAAGATAGTATGATTCGTTTTGACATGTCAGAATATATGGAAAAACATGCTGTTGCCAAATTAGTTGGTGCTCCTCCAGGATATGTTGGCTATGAAGAAGCTGGCCAGTTAACTGAAAAAGTAAGACGTAACCCATACTCACTCATTTTACTTGATGAAATTGAAAAAGCACATCCAGATGTTATGCATATGTTTTTACAAGTCCTTGATGATGGTCGCCTTACAGACGGACAAGGTAGAACAGTCAGTTTCAAAGATACTATAATTATCATGACTTCAAATGCGGGAACAGGTAAAGCTGAAGCTTCAGTTGGTTTTGGAGCTGCTCGTGAAGGCCGTACAAATTCTGTTTTAGGTGAATTATCTAATTTCTTTAGTCCAGAATTCATGAATCGTTTTGATGGTATCATTGAATTTAAATCATTATCCAAGGAAAATCTTCTTGAAATCGTTAGCCTAATGTTAGAAGATGTGAATCATCGTCTAGCTAATAATAATATTCACCTAGATGTCACAGAAAAAGTTAAAGAAAAACTTGTTGACTTAGGTTATGATCCTAAAATGGGAGCTCGTCCACTTCGTCGTACCATTCAAGATCATATTGAAGATGCCATTACAGACTACTATTTAGAACATCCAAACGATAAAGAACTAAAAGCTGTCATGACAAGTAATGGTAAGATTAATATTAAAACTATACAAACAGCTGAAAAAAGTGACTAAAAAGAGCTATTATTTTAGCTCTTTTTTTATTTCATGTTGAAATCGGTTTCTATTTTTCGATAATAATAAAAATTCTAATACTATTCGTGTCCTTTTTAAGTGAAATTTTGTATAATAATAAAAAGGAGTTTATTATGACTAATCCCACATTTGGTGTAAAAAAAGAAAATGTTGAATATCAATCACGATATGGTGTCTATACCGTTATTGCCGATAAAGAAAAAGAAAATATTGTCCTAGTTCAAGCTCCAAATGGGGCATGGTTTTTACCAGGAGGAGAAATTGAAAAAAATGAGGATCACGCTCAGGCATTAAAACGAGAACTCATTGAAGAATTAGGATATGAAGCCAACTTAGGCGACTATTTAGGACAAGCTGATGAGTATTTCTATTCTAGTCATAGAGATACCTATTTTTACAATCCAGCTTATATTTATGAAGTTTCCGATTATCAAAAGGCTGGAGAACCATTAGAAGACTTCAATCATATTGCTTGGTTTCCCGTTGATTTAGCCATTGAAAAACTTAAACGTGGAAGTCATAAATGGGGCATTGATATTTGGAAAAAAGACTCCATTAAAAGAACCTAATTCTAGAATAAGTGTTATAATGAGATAAGGAATATTTAGGAGGATCATTATGAGATTAATCAACACTACTAGTAGTCACCCAGAACTTGTTCGAAACCAGTTACGAAATACTGATGCTCACCTTGTTGAAGTTTACTCAGCTGGAAATACTGATGTCGTCTTTTCTCAAGCTCCAAAACATTATGAATTGCTCATTTCAAATAAATACCGTGCGATAAAAGAGAGTGAATTAGAAACTATTCGCGAATTTTTCTTAAAACGTAAAATTGATTCTAAAATTGTCCTACATGATCAACTAAAAACGATACACACAAATAATTTAATTGAAATGTCATTTCCGACTAAATAAAAAGCAAGTTCTTACGTCTTGCTTTTTTTTTATAAAAAAAACTGGCAATTGCCAGTCTTTTTTAGTCTACTTCAAAACCTTCTTTTACTGCTTCAGGGAAGTTAGCTTCAATGATTGCAGCGGAGTGATCTGAGACTTTAACATTATAGGAACGCATTTTTACGGTTGGATCAATGCGACGTGATCGTTCACAAACTTCACCTTCTGCTCTTTCAACGCTAAATGCGACATCATCAAAAGTGACAGCTCCTTCAGGTGCTTGTTCATCACTAATGGTTAATTGTGAAACAATTAGTAGTTGTGCAATATCACTATCTAAAGCAGTCAACAATGTTTTAACTTCTTCAGACGGATATACCGTTAAATGAGCTTCTAGAGATTTACCAATTACTTTAGCATTACGAGCTTCTTCTAAGGCTTTTTGAGCTTGTGTACGGAAGCTCATAAAGCTTTCCCAAACTTCTAAAATGCTATCTTGACCATCAAATGTTTTTGCTAGTGGCATTTCAGTTAATTGAACATATTCGGCCTCTTCATGTTCAAGATATGACCAAATTTCTTCAGCTGTATGCGGTAAAATAGGTGTTAATAATTTAGTAATATTCACCAAAACATCATAAAATACTGTCTGCATTTGACGTCTTGGAAGACTGTCTGCTGCTTCAATATAAACAACATCTTTTGCAAAATCTAAGTAAAAGGCTGATAAATCAATCGTGATAAAGTTAACGACAGCTTTATAAATAGCCATAAAATCAAATGACTCATAAGCTTTGTTAATTGTATTCACAAGACGATTAAATTTAATTGTCATGTATTTATCAACTGGACGTAAATCTTCATAAGAAACCGTATGTTCAGCAGGAACAAAGTCTGAAGTATTTGCAATCAAGAAACGAAGTGTATTTCTGATTTTACGATAAGTTTCAGAAGTTTGTTTCAAGATATCCATAGAAATACGAACATCATTACTTGAATCAACACTTGTTACCCAAAGTCGAAGAATTTCAGCACCAAATTGTTTTTCAACATCTGAAGGTAAGATTGTGTTGCCTAAAGATTTAGACATTTTTTCACCTTTACCATCTAAAACAAAACCTTGTGACAATACTTGTTTATATGGTGCATGTCCATTTACTGCGACTGATGTAATCAATGATGAGTTGAACCAGCCACGGTATTGATCAGATCCTTCCAAATATAAATCTGCAGGATATTCAAGACCTTCTCGAGCATTCATGACACCATTCCATGATGAACCTGAGTCAAACCAAACATCCATAATATCAGTTTCTTTTGTAAATTGTCCATTTGGAGAACCTGGATGTGTAAAGCCTTCTGGCAATAAGTCTTTAGCTTCTTTTTGCCACCAAATAATAGAACCATTTTCTTCAAATAAGTCAGCAATATGGTCAGTTACTTCTTTAGTCATAATTGGTGTTCCATCTTCAGCATAAAAAATTGGTAGCGGAACTCCCCAAGCACGTTGACGCGAAATTACCCAGTCACCACGGTCACGAATCATATTATAAAGTCGTGTTTTACCCCAAGATGGACTAAAGATCGTTTTATCAATTTCATCCAAAATATCTTGACGAAAATCTGATACAGATGCAAACCATTGTGGTACTGCACGCCATATTATTGGTTTTTTTGTACGCCAATCAAATGGATATGAGTGATTAATAACTTCACTTGCTAAGAGTAAGTCACCTAATTTGTCTTGAACTAAAGGTGTTACTTTGTCATAAAATTGACCTTGGAAATCAGGACCTGCATTTTCCATCATGATACCACGCTCATCAACGGTTACCATAACTTCTAGCTTGTATTTTACCCCAACATTATAGTCGTCTTCACCAAATCCTGGCGCTGTGTGGACAACACCAGTACCAGAATCAAGAGTAACATGATCACCAAGAATAACGAGTTCATCAACTTTCTTATCCCATGGGTGCTCAACAACTATCATTTCTAATTCATAACCTTTATGTTTTTCAACAACACTAACATTTTCCCAACCAAATTTATCTACTAATTGATCAAGAAGTCCCTCAGCGACTAAAAATTGACGTGTATCATTTTCAGGTTTTACAACAACATAATCCATATCAGGACCAACGGTTAAACCACGTGAAGCTGTGATTGTGAAAGGAGTCGTTGTCCAAACAACAATATATGTGTTATTTGTCAAAATACCTTTGCCATCTTTAACTTTGTTAGCATAATAAAGAGATGTTGAATCAATATCATGGTATTCGATTTCTGCCTCAGCAAGAGCAGACTCTGATGACCAAGACCAATAAACAGGTTTTGCACCACGGTAGATATACCCTTTGTCCGCCATTGCACCAAAGACACGGATTTGTTCAGCTTCGTATTCAGGTTTTAAAGTAATATAAGGATTTTCCCAATCAGCTGAAACACCCAATCGTTTAAAATCATCACGTTGCTTATCAACTTGACTTAAAGCATATTCTTTACACATTGCTAAATATTCAACTAAATCAATTTCTTTGCGTTTTACACCTTTTTTAGCAAGAACTTGTTCGATTGGTAATCCATGTGTATCCCAACCAGGAATATAAGGAGCATTGTAACCAGACATTGATTTTGAACGAACAATAATATCTTTAGAAATCTTATTTAAAGCATGACCAACGTGAATATTACCATTAGCATATGGAGGGCCATCGTGTAAATTAAATGATGGTTTACCTTCATTTAAAGCTTGTCTTTTTTTATAAATTTCAGCTTGTTCCCATTCCGTTTGCCAAATTGGTTCTTTGTTTGGAAGTCCAGCTCGCATTGGAAAAGCTGTTTTCCCAAGGTTTAACGTTTCCTTCAATTTCATGAAATAATTTCTCCTTATCAAAATAAAAAACACCCGTCACAAAAGGACGAATGCTCGTGGTACCACCTTAATTCAGAATAGTCATTGACTATTCCCTCAGTGCTCGTAAGGTGAGCATCCCTCCTAACTTACTCTGTTCAGTTAGAATAACAGAAAATGATAATTCATTTACCCAGGGATTGTAAGTCTCTCATCAACACTCACTTGCTGTAAATTTGAGTAATAGAATCTTGTTTTTCTTAGTCTTCAATATTTAATTTAAATGTTTGTGTTTCATTAAGATTAATTTCAGAATGTTCAACTTCAGCTGAAGTTGATTCTTCATGTTTAGCTTGTTCTGCTTCTAATTGTTTATTGCTTTCTTCAACACGTCTTTGTAGCTCTTCCATTTCTTCTGGTGAAAATTGACGCGTTGCATCAAATGATGCAGAATCTGAACTTTCTGGAACTTCTTCATCTAAAACTTTTTCAACAACTTCTCTAAATACAGAATCTGAATTTTGCAAATAAACAGCAGTTGGTTGTAATAACTCTGACCATTCTGGTGAATTGGCTAAACTTAATTGTGATTCAACTGCTGAAATAAGACGTTGATGGAAAACTCTTGTTTTACGTTTCAATTCTTCAGTATCAATTGCAACACGTTTTGCTTCATCTGTAGCATCTCTTAATATTTGATTTGCTTTTGATTTAGATTCATCCAAAAGTAATTGAGCATCATAATTTGCTTTGCTGACAAGATTAGAAGCTTCAGTATTTGCTGAGGCTTTAACCTTTTCTGCTGTTTCTTGTGCAAGAATAACAGATTGGCTAAGTGATTCTTTCATCTCATCGAAATAAGATAATTTTTCTTCTAAATCACGAATTCGAGCTTCTTGTTCTCTATTTTGTCTAACAAGTGCTTCATAATCATCAACTACAATGTCAAGAAATTCATTTACTTCTTCTTCACTGTAACCTCTAAGTTTTGTTTTAAACGTTTTGTCTTTAATTTCAAGTGCAGTAAGTGCCATGATATCTCCTTATTTATGCGCCGTTTTTTCAACAACTACTTTATGTTTACCACTTTTCGAAAGTCCATGATCTTCTTTTAGGTAAATACGTCCAAAACCTCTGACACTAATTAAATCGTCAATAGTTAGTTGTTCAGAAATTTTATTTTTTGGACGATAATTGACTTTTACTCTGTCAGATTCAATTAATGAAATGGCTTGATTTCTAGAAAGTTTAAAAGTACTTGCCACTATTTTATCTAATCTCATGCTAGAAAGCAAGAGTTCAATGGTTTGATTTGCTATTTCCGGTCTAACAAATTGATTATATGAAATTTCTTTAACTGAAACCTTAGCTCTAGCAATCCTAGTTATGGATTGCTTTAGTAAAGCAACAATCGAACAATCTACCAAAACTTGTGCAAATCCATCATGAACATAAATATCGCCTATTTTTTCACGCTTAATTCCAAGTTCGTTAATTAATGTCCCTAATATTTGACCATGTTTTAAATGATTAAATTTAGCATTATAGCTAATCTCAATTAAGGCCAAATTAAAATCTTTATTTTCTAATTGATAATACTGAGGGGCAATAATAACTTTAATGTATTCAGAATCTATAATTCTTGAACTTGTAAAAAATAACAAATCAGTAGATGACACTAGATTACTAAAAATCTGTACCTGTCTAGGGTTCAAAAATTCACTAACATAGAGTGAATAAGTCGCATCTACTCTATTGATAATGTCCAGATATCTATCAATTAGAAATCTCTCATCAGGATGATAATGCTGATATACAGTTTCTTGCTTCATTTTTATGAAAATAGTCTAATCAATACTTCACTCAAAAGATTTAAGGCAATCATAACAGCAAAAATGGTAAAATCTAAACCACCAATTTGTAAATTAAATCTTCGAAATGGCTTAATAATAGGTTCTGTTAACTCTCCTATTAGTCTCCCAATTGTAGATTGTGAAGCTCCAGGAAACCATGAAAGTAATGCATATGCGAATAGTAAGTAAGAGTAAAATCTTATTACTTTTAGAATAACAATAATAATAAAAATTCCCATAAATTAACGTCTCTTCATATCAAAGTCAAAACTTACTTCTTGACCATTATGTGGGATATTCATGTCTTCAATATCAACGTAAACATTAGACGGTGTCAATAAAAACATAGAAGTTCCAACCTTTTGAAGTTTACCATACAAAACTTTACTTGCTCCATCAATAAAGTCAAGACATCGTCTTGCTTGAGCATCCAGCATGTATTGAAAATCAATAAGAACACACTCATTTTCAATTAATAAGTCAACAATCTCTTGAGCATCTTCATATTTACGAGGATATTTAATTGCTATAGTTGTCTTTTCATGATTAACTGATTGAACTTGTTCGCGTTTTGTTTGTTGTTGGTATCTACTAGAGGGTGTATTCACTTGACTCACTTGAGCAGAAGAATAGCTTTCAGATCTTTGAGTACGTTGTTGCTGTTGTACTGGCTTTTGAGGAGTCGTTTGTTGATTAGGTCTTTCTTGACTTTGACGTACAGATTGCTGTTGTCTAGGTTCTTGTCTTTTCGACTCTTGTCCTGTCTGTTGTGTCCTTCTTTGATAAGCATCTTGAGCACTCTCAGTTGATTCTTTTGTTTCTTCCACGTCACTGATATCTTCAGTATCAAAGTATGAAATTATTTTATCAAAACTATCTCTAATTCCCATAGTTTCTTCTCCATTTACTTAAAGAATGATGTACCAATTCTAACAAAAGTAGAGCCATTTTGAATAGCGATTTGATAATCATTACTCATTCCCATACTTAAGTTTTTTAGTGGCATGTGTAGACGTTTTTGATTTTCTAAACGTTGTCTTAATAGATTCGTTTTATTAAATATAGCATTAATTTCCTCAGAAGTCGCATCTAAAGGTGCCATTGTCATTAATCCAGTAATAATAACTTTATCAAAAGCTGTCATTTGATCTAATGCATCTTCAACTTCATCAATCTTAAAACCATGTTTAGATTCTTCTTCTGAAATATTAACCTGCAAAAAACAATTGATAGGTTTCTCAGCTCTTTTTTGAATTTCAGCAGCTAACTTTACTGAATCCAAAGCATGAAAATAATCAACAAAATTGATAACATCTTTAACTTTTCTTCTTTGAAGAGTTCCAATAAGATGCCATTTTACCGGTCTTTTATGTAAAGCTTGGTATTTATCTAAAAACTTATCAACTCTATTTTCAGCAATATGCTGAACTCCAGTATCTATAAGTAAAGCTGCAGTTTCACTATCAACCGTTTTTGTAACAGCAACAATATTAATGTCACTGTCCAAACGATTGACCGAACGAGCAGCCTTTTTAACATTTTCAAAAACGAGATTTTTATTTTCTTGTAAATCCATCATTAGCGGTTTTTAAAGAATGGTGGTGTTTCCAACTCATCGTCTAAATCTTCATCACCTTGGAATGTGGACATAGATAATTGATTATCTAATTCACTTTCAGTTGGTTTCGCAATATTATCACGTCTTAAATCCCAGTTACCAAATGCAGAGTTTTGTTGTTGATTTTGAGATGATGAAGGTTGATGTGTTTTTGGCATTTCATGCTTTTCACCCATATCAAAATTTGAACGACGATCGAAACCTGCTTGGGAAGATTGTTGTGTTTGTTCAGAAGCATACTGTGCTCCAGCAGCTTGTTGTGCGTTGGTTTGTGAAACGTTACGTTGCGCTGTTCTATTAAAACCAGATACTTGATCAGCTCTATCCTTGCGAACACCAGTTGCCACAACAGTAACACGTATTTCATCATTCATAGTGTCATCAATTGAAGTACCTAACCAGATATTCACACCTTGTCCAGCTGCTTGGCCAACAATTTCGGAAGCTTCTTCAGCTTCTGTCAATGTCATGTCAAGACCACCAGTAACGTTAACAATAACATCTTCTGCACCGTCGATTGTAGTTTCTAGTAATGGTGAGTAAATTGCTTTTCTTGAAGCTTCTACAATTCTTTCTTCTCCAGTACTAATACCAATACCCATCAAGGCATTACCTTTATTCGCCATAACAGTTTTCACATCAGCAAAGTCTAGATTAATTAGACCTGGACTAGTGATTAAATCAGTTATTCCTTGAACACCTTGACGAAGAACATTGTCAGCTTCACTCAATGCCTCTAATAAAGGAGTCTTTTTATCTACAATCTCTAATAGGTTATTGTTTGAAATAATTAGTAACGTATCAACTTGTTCACGAAGTTCTTGGATTCCTTCAATAGCAAAGTTCCCACGTTTATTACCTTCAAAACCAAATGGACGAGTAACAACAGCTACTGTTAAGGCACCAAGACTTTTTGCTATACGAGCAATTACAGGGGCAGCTCCAGTACCAGAACCACCACCCATACCAGCAGTGATAAATACCATATCAGCACCAGTTAGAGCTTCTGTTAATACTTCTTCACTTTCTTCGGCTGCTTTACGACCAACTTCGGGTTGCCCTCCAGCACCTAAACCACGAGTAAGTTTTGGGCCAAGTTGAATTACTGTTTCAGCTTTAGAAGAGCTTAACGCTTGAATATCCGTATTTGCTGCAATAAATTCAACTCCAGCAAGTCCTTCGTCAATCATACGGTTAATAGCGTTTCCGCCACCGCCACCGACACCGATAACTTTAATAATTGCACCTTGTACTGATGCTGCATCAAATGTAAATGCCATTTTAATTCCTCACTTTATAACTATTAATCAAACATACTTCCAAAAATACCACGAACACGATCACCAAGACCTGGTTTAGGTTCACTTGGCTTTTCATCCGAATATCGAGGTTGAGGTGCAGATTGATTCTGTGGTTGAACTGGTACTCTATTTTCAACGGGTTGTTCATTGTAAACTGGAATACCAAAACGTTCTTCTTCAGTAAAATCAATTGGTTTACGACGAAGTAATTCTTCACCAGAAACCGCATTTTGTGAAATCACATCAACTTCAGACATCGTCCCAACATACTCTACCAAACTAATAACATTTGCAAACATTGGGTTTCGGATACCAACTTGATTTGGAACATGTAATTTAACAGTCACTCCAAAGATTTCTTCAGCGACATCAACCGCGCCAGGCATAATAGCACCACCGCCAATTAGAATTATACCGCCTGGTAAATCAAGAAGTCTGCCGCGTTCTAAATCTTGTTTAACACGATCTAATATATGTTTAATTCTTGCAGAAATAATTTCAGCTAAGTAACGTTCAGTTACATCTACTGGTTTATCACTTCCCACAACATCAACTTTGACAGTTTCAGTCAAGCTAGCTTCTTGAACATTTGATTGTCCAAAATTAAATTTAAGTGCTTCTGCAATTTGATGTGACGTTTTTAGTACTTTTGAAATATCTTTTGTAATATATTCGCCACCTTCAGCATAAATGTTGGTATATTGTAACTCTTGTGCTCTCATTGAAGCAACAGTTGTTTGTCCACCACCCATGTCAATAACAGTAGCACCAAACTCTCTTTCACCTTCATTTAGAACTGATTTAGCCATCGCTAGTGGTGAAATAATAATATTTTCGACTTGAATTCCTGCACGCTCAACAGTTTTTCTAAGATTATGCAAAATTGTTGTTGGTCCAGTGTAAATCAAACCACGCATCTCAAGACGAATTCCCATCATTCCTCTTGGATCTCTGATACCTTGGAAACCATCAACAATGAATTCTTCAGGAACTAAAGAAATGACTTCACGTTCAGGAGTGATGCTTTTTGTAAGAGCTGACTTAACAACACTTTCAACATCTTCATCTTTTATTTCTTTTGATTCACTCGGAACAGGAATCATCCCTTGAGTTGGTTCAATTTGAAGTAAATTTGCTGGAAGACCTACATTGATTTTTTCTATAGTCATTCCGGCTTTTTCTTCAGCCTGCTCTACTGCTTTTTTAATTGCAGCAGCTGCTGCTTCAATATCAATAATTATTCCATCTTTTACGCCGGTACTAGGAACATTACTTACACCGATAACATTCATTTCACCTGATATAAATTCTGCCACCAAAACTTTTATCGAGCTTGTTCCTATATCCAAACCAGTAAAAAAGCCATTTCTAGCCATTCACTCGACCTCACTATCTTTCCAAACTTTTGCTATTCTAACTACTGTATAAAACAGAATTATTCAGAAAATATTATAACATAAAAAAACGTAAAATGTTACCATTTTACGTTTTTTGTTATACAATCTTAACGATTTTTTTCATTGACCAGCTTGCTCTTGATTGGTTGTTTGAGACTGATTCTGTTCAATTTGTTGATTGTTCGTATTTTCTGTTTGATTCGTTTCACTACTATTAGCTTGTGTTTCACTTTGTTCTTGAGAATTGTCAGCAGTAGTACTTGAAACATCAGTCTGACTTGAATCACTTGTTTCTGTCTCATTAGCTTCAGTTGTTGTGTAAATACCAACTTCCATATCAACAATACTATCTTCACTTAACTTACTTTTTATTTTATCATAATATGGTAATTTTTTCTCAATTTCTGATAGGGGTACTCGAACGAGATTTCCATCTTGCATCTCTATTTTTAATAAATCAGCTGTGGAATTTGAATTTGCAAGTGAAATCGAATGAATATTTTTCGCTAACGTTTTATCAAATTTGGCTAAAGCACTAATAAGAGTTTGTATGTCTTTTTCCTTATCCAAATTAATAATAATGTAATTCTTTGGAAGTGCTGATTTTTGAACAGTATCAATGCGTTTACCATTTTCTAAAATAGGTTGATAAACACCATTTTTTTCAGTATAAGCAATGATGCGATGTTCTGTAACAGTCAAATTAAAATGAGTCGGAAATTGATAATCTAACCGTGCAGTTTTTACCCATGGAACAGATTTCAGAACATTGTTTATATAATGTTGATTATACGTTATCAAGGTGAAAAAATAATCAGTTTGTTTAACTTGTAAAGCCTGAATCAACTCTTGAGTTTGACTATTTTTATTCCCTGAAACTGTTATATCTTTTTGCTTTGAAAATGGTGATATTAAAAATAAAGAAATCAATATAGCTAATGAAGCTAATAGAAAAATAGGCATTGCTTGCTTCCTAGCTCTTTGTTCTTTTGTTTTTGGCTTCTTTTCTTTTTTTCTCTTTGATTTAAGACTGAGTTTACCAAAAGACTTTTTGAAAGATTTTTCTTTTTTGACATTTTCGCCATCTTCAGATTTTTCATTATTATCTTTTTCAATTAAATCTGGTTGGAATTGGGCTTTTTTCTCAATTCTAAGTTTTTCTCTTAAAACTCTTTCTTCTTCAGCTTGCTGTTTCTTTTTTTGTAAAAATTCTATATTACGTTTTTGCCACTCCGTTAATTCTGGTTGCTCTTTAGGAGGATCATTTTTCTTTTTTGGCATTTGAAGTTCCTCATTTTTGGTTAGACATATCTTCTAAAAGCATTTGATAAAAATCTTGCTGAGACTTAATTTCCTGTGTTGCTTTCATGTTTTTGATATAGTCATTTTTATGTATTAATAAATCCTTGATATTCTTATCAAGATTATCAAAGTTAAAATCAGATTCAGATATTGCTTTTGCATAGCCTTTTTTAACAAAATAAGCAGCATTTTCTATCTGATCGCCACGACTTGCTTCACGTCCCAAAGGAACAATGATATGTGGTTTTGCCATTGCTAACAATTCAAAGATAGTATTAGACCCTCCTCTTGTCACAACAACATCCGCTTTACTTACCAAAGATTGATAGGTTTTGGTCACATAATCAACCCGATAAAGTTGATGTTCTAATTCATTCAATGATGAATCTCCAGAGATATTGATAACGTTATAGGATTTTAACTGTTCTTTATTTTTGGTAACAAAGTCATTGAATATTTTAGCACCAGCTGAACCACCAACAAATAATAATGTTGGTAAATTTGGATCGAAATAGTCTAAAATATCAGCGATCAATGAAAAATCGGCCTTATCATCTGAAATTTTTGTGATTGCTCCGACATGTTTCATTTTTGAAGAAGAGTTACTTTGATCAAATGTGGTATACATTTTTGTTGCGAAGCGATAAGCAATCTTATTAGCCAACCCCATTGATAAGTCAGATTCATGTACAAAAACTGGGACACCTAACGTTTTCGCAGCAATAACAGGAGGAACTGACACAAATCCCCCTTTTGAAAAGAGTGCACTTGGTCTCAATTTAGCAATAATTACTAAAGATTGAATGATTCCCCAGGCTACTTTAAAAATATCTTTTAGGTTTTGCCAAGAAAAATAACGTCTTAATTTACCCGTAGCTATAGAATGAAAAGTGATTGGAAGGTTTAATTTCTTTATTTCCTGATATTCAATTCCATTTTTAGAACCAATATAATGAACTTCATAACCATCTTCAATGAATTTTGGAATTAAGATTAAATTTAATGTTACATGACCTACTGTCCCACCGCCTGTAAAGACAATCTTTTTAGATTTCATCATTATTTTTATGAATACTAGTATTGCAATACTAAAAATCGATACTAGACTTCTTTACCTTTCTTTTACTTTAAATTTTCGAAGGTTTCAATAAACTCATCACCACGAACTTCAAAATTTTTGTACATATCCCAACTTGCATTGGCAGGACTTAAAAGAATAGTATCACCTTCTTGTGCTTGTTGATATGCTTTCAAAGTGGCAGCTTTTACATCTTCAGCTTCAATCCAATTAACCTGTGCTTTTTCAGCTGCTTTAATCATTTTAGGTGCTGATTGACCTATGATAACCATTAACTTAATACCTTTGATATCATCGACTAATTCATCAAATTCATTTCCCCTATCAAGTCCACCTGCAATTAAGATTAGGTTTTTACTGTTAAAACCAGAAAGTGCTTTTTGAGTAGCCAATATATTAGTCGACTTACTATCATTATAGAAAGAAACACCTTCAATTTGACCTAGTGATTGAAGACGATGTTTAACCCCACTAAAAGTCATGAGGGCTTCTTTAATATAAGAATTTTCAATACCACGAAGTTTTGCGACAATAATGGTTGCCAAAGCATTTTCTATATTATGACTTCCAGGTACTCCAATTTGATTGGCATCCATGATATAGTCATCTTGATAGAAAAGTTTTCCATCATATAAGTATGCACCATTTACTTTTTCGTTTAATGAAAAGTAAAGAACTTGTGCTTTGGTTTTTTCGGCTAATTGATGAGAAATAGTTTGTCCAGCATTCAAAACAATGTAATCAGTTTCGGTCATTTTATCTTGAATATGCCATTTTGCTTTGACATATTCTTCAAAAGAACCATGATAATCAATATGAGTTGGCATTAAATTAGTTATAACTGCAATATGAGGATGAAATTGTGATACACCCATTAATTGGAAGGAAGAAAGTTCCATTACCAAAGTATCATTTTGGGTTGACGTTTGTGCCACTTGTGAGGCTGGAAAGCCAATATTACCTGCCAAAAGAGCTGATTGCCCACCTGCATTTAAGACAGTTGAAATCATAGTTGTTACAGTTGTTTTCCCGTTTGATCCTGTTATTCCAATAATTGGAGATTCAGAGATTAAATAAGCCAACTCCACCTCAGTAATGACTGGAATACCTTTTTCAATAGCTTTTTTTATCATAACATTATTATAAGGAATTCCTGGATTTTTCACCATTAGTTCAAAATCTTCATCCAATAACTCAACTGGATGGGAGCCACAGATAACTTTAATACCTTCTGCTAATAATGCTTGTGCTGTTGGATTTTCTTCAAAAGGTTTTCCATCATTAACCGTAACAATGGCTCCTAATTTTGCTAACAGTTGCGCTGCTGCTTGACCAGATTTTGCTAGCCCTAAAACTAAGACTTTTTTATTTTCAAATGTATTAATTGTTTTCATATTGCCACCTATCATTGCGTGTTCCTAAACTATTCTACCCTTATTTATGGTCTTTTTCAAGATTTTGAAAATATTAATCTAAGTTCCATGAATCTTCAATTGCCAATCATATCACATTAAAAATAAAGTAGACTAAAGTCTACTTTATTTTTCGTCTTTATCAGATAAGGTTAAAATATCCTTGATAGCAAAATAAGTTAGTACAATCATTGCTAAACCAATGAATAATTCTGGAGGTGATTGAATTAGCTTAATAAAACTCATCCCAGCAAGTACAATAAGTAATGCAACTATTGCTACTAATCCAATCATATTTAAAGTGTTTCTAACTGTTTTAGGAGCCAAAAAAAAGTAATAAGACACTATTAATATAGCTATAATGAGATAAAACATAGCACTTCCTCAGCTTATCTTATTCTGCCGATTTTTTCTTCTTACGTGCTTTTTCACGTTCAGCTTTATTTAGAATTTGTTTACGTAAACGAATTGATTCTGGTGTGATTTCCATATATTCGTCGTAGTCAAGAAACTCTATAGATTCTTCAAGTGTTAAGATACGTGGTGTTTTGATAACAGCAGTTTGGTCTTTAGTTGCAGAACGAACGTTGGTCATTTGTTTAGCAGTTGTAATATTTACTCCTAAATCATTTTCACGTGCATTTTCACCAACAATCATGCCTTCATAAACTTCTGTCCCTGGATTTACAAAGATAGTTCCACGTTCTTCAATACGCATGATTGAATAAGTCGTAGCTTTACCTGTATCGATGGATACAAGCGCTCCACGATGACGACCACCAATTTCAGCATTTACATATGGCATGTATTGGTCAAAGGTATGATTCATAATACCATATCCACGAGTCATTGATAAAAATTCAGTTGAGAATCCAATTAATCCACGCGCAGGTACCATAAAGATTAAACGTGTTTGGCCATTTCCTACCATTTGCATATCCAACATATCACCTTTACGTTCAGAAAGTGCTTGGATTATTGACCCTTGATATTCTTCTGGAGTATCAATTTGAACACGTTCAAAAGGTTCACATTTAACACCATCAACTTCTTTGATAATTACTTCTGGTTTTGATACTTGAAGTTCATATCCTTCACGACGCATTGTTTCAATTAGAATAGATAAATGAAGTTCACCACGTCCTGAAACAATCCATTTATCAGGAGAATCAGTAGGATCAACACGTAAAGAAACGTCAGTTTGTAACTCAGCAAGTAGTCTTTCTTCAACCTTACGAGAAGTCACATGTTTTCCTTCACGTCCAGCAAAAGGTGAGTTATTTGCTAAGAATGTCATTTGAAGTGTTGGTTCATCAATTCGTAAAATTGGTAATGGCTCAATCGCATCAGTAGGTGTCACTGTTTCACCGACGAAGATATCTTCCATTCCTGAAACAGCAATCAAATCTCCAGCTTTTGCTTCTTGGATTTCACGACGTTCTAATCCAAAGAAACCAAATAATTTTGTTACACGGAAGTTTTTAGTTGTGCCATCTAGTTTTGAAAGAGTAACTTGGTCACCAACTTTTACAGAACCGCGGAATACACGACCAATACCGATACGTCCAACAAAGTCATTATAATCAAGTAATGACACTTGGAATTGTAATGGTTCATCTGAATTATCTACTGGTGCTGGGATGTGATCGATGATTGTATCAAAAATAGGCGCCATTGTTTTTTCTTGATCAGCAGGATCATCTGATAATGAAGAAGTTCCGTTAATAGCTGACGCGTAAACAACCGGAAATTCTAGTTGATCATCATCTGCACCTAACTCAATGAATAGCTCTAGAACTTCATCAACAACTTCTTGTGGACGTGCAGATGGCTTATCAATTTTGTTAACAACAACAATTGGAGTTAAATTTTGTTCTAGCGCTTTTTTCAACACAAAACGAGTTTGTGGCATTGTACCTTCATAAGCATCAACAACTAAAACAACCCCATCTACCATTTTCATGATACGTTCAACTTCTCCACCAAAGTCCGCGTGACCTGGTGTATCCATAATATTGATACGTACATCATTATAGGCAACAGCAGTGTTTTTTGCTAGGATTGTAATTCCGCGTTCTTTTTCAAGGTCATTTGAATCCATCGCTCTTTCTTGAAGCTCTTTGCGTTCATCAAGTGTGTGTGATTGTTTTAATAACTCATCAACGAGTGTTGTTTTTCCGTGGTCAACGTGGGCAATGATAGCGACGTTACGGATATCTTCTCTTAAATTAGTCATGATTTCCTCTATAATATTATATTTTAACTAAACAAGTATATCACAAAAAAGATTAAAAATCAGAATTTCACACATTGTAAATGTTTTCAGCTATTTACAAACTCTCAATATAAAAAAAGAGACTTAGGTATGTCTCTTATTTTTCTTTGATTTTACCATTCCAATGATCTAAGCCATCTTGTAAAACGTAAATAGACTTAAAGCCTTCTTTTTTTAAGATTCTGATTGATCTCGCAATATTTTGACCTCTAAGATTATCATAAAGAAGTACTGGTTTATCCTTTCGCAAAGCCGTTAGTGATGCTTTGAATTGTGCAGGTGGAAAGTTTCTAGCACCTAGAATGTGTTTATTTTGGAAAGAACTAGGTTCTCTAACATCAATGACTTGTCCAGATTTTGCTAAATGTTTAAATTCATCATTATCAATAAAGTTTGCTGTTTTTCTCAAAGAATAATAATTCCAAGCAAAATAAGCAATTATACCAAGTAAGATAATCCATAAAATAATAACTCCAACTGACATTGTTACACCTTCTTATCTAGCAAATTGCGAAGCTAAGCTTGCAGCACCAATAATACCTGCATCATTTCCTAACTCAGCAATTTTAATTTTAGTCGTTTTTCTAACTTGTGGAAATGTATAAGTCATAAAGTACTTTTCAATACGCTCTCTTAAAAATTCACCCGCGGCTGACACACCACCACCAACAACAACTGAATCTGGATTTAAAATATTTGAAATATTTGCAGATGCCAAACCTAAATAGTTTCCTACTTTTTCAACGACAGAGTCTGCAAATTGATCACCTGATTCTGCAGCAACAAAGATATCTTTACTTGTTACAGATTCACCATTATCAATTGCTGCCTTTATATGTGAGTTTCCTTCATATTCTTCAGCTAAGAGTCTAGCAACCTTGACGACACCTGTTGCTGAGGCGACAGTTTCTAAACAGCCATTATTTCCACAAGTACACGCAAAACCATTTTCAGGCTCAACAATCATGTGCCCAATTTCACCAGCTGCACCACCAAAACCATGAATAAGGTTTCCATCAGCGATAATACCGCCACCAACACCTGTACCTAATGTCATAAAGACAACATCTGGATTATTTTCACCAGCACCGACCCATCTCTCACCGAGTGCTGCCACATTAGCGTCATTATCAATAGCAAATGGAATACCCAGTTCTTTTTCGATAAGGGAGCCTACTTCTTGTGTGTCTTTCCAGTTTAAATTAAATGCACCCGTTACCGTATTTTTTTCACGGTCTACAGCTCCAGGAGATCCCATTCCCATTCCAATAAAATCTTCTTTAGAAAGACCATAAAGTTCTAAACGATGTTTAATGGAAGCAATGATATCTGGAACAATGTGTTTCCCATTTTCAAGGATATTGGTTTCGATAGCCCATTTTTCTTGTACTTCACCCTCTTGAGTTAAAATTCCAAATTTAACAGTTGTTCCACCTAAATCGATTCCAAGTAATTTTTTAGCCATGACTACGTCCTTCTTTTTCCAATTCTATACGATGTTCTTGTCTTAAAATTAATTCTGCTTTTAAATAATCATCCTTCGAAATAAGCTCATTATCATATAATTTTTTTAACTCAATTTTCATAACTTCAATATCATAAAGTCGCTTTCCTATATATACAAAAATACCGAAGTTTTTTAATAATTGTTGAACATCAAATAGTGTTTTCATATAAAAAGATTTTATCAGAAAACCATTTAATTTTCAAGAAATCTGTGCAATCGGTTTCCATAAAAAAAGACTAACAATTGTTAGTCTTTTTTTATTAATTAAGTTCTGATGAATTTCCTAATTCTCCTTGCAACATCCACACTGTTTTGTCTGCTTCTGTTTTTGCTGCAACAAAGATATCGTTAGTAACATCATCATTTTCTTCAGCAGTCACATCTAAACCAACTTGGTAAAGACTTGAAAGGTAGCGATATACTTCAACTAATTTTGTTAAACGATCAGACATTGAAACGTCATAACTACCTTTTTCTTCTTTCAATTTAGATTGTTCATCAAATTCTTTCAAAGTAGAATAAGGTTGACCTCCAATGGTAATTAAACGTTCACTTATAACGTCCAAATGTTCATTTAAGGAATCCATATAGTCATCCATTTGTGGATGTAAGTATAAGAAACCAGGTCCTCGCATATACCAATGTGTTTGATGGACAATTGAAGCGGCTTTTGATAAATCAGCAACAGCTTGATTTAATACTGCTTTTGTTTTTTCATTTGAACTATTTGATTTTTTGGGAAGTTTATGTGTAATTGTTGCATAAATGCTTTCAACTAATGTATCTGTCATTTTTTATCTCCTTTCAACCTTAAAACGTCATAATAAAATATTCTTAATTAGAATCATTCTTATTATTTAATTTTATTTTACTCTTTTAAAATCATAATTTCAAGTTTTTAATCTCTTATTACGAATAAATAGTTATGAAGTCTTTCGTTAATTATTTTTATTATCTTAAGTCCCTAAAAATCATATCATTTGCTTTATTATTCTGCTTTCTTCATTTTTGTTCTGGTTTATTTCCACTTGCAAAAGAGTTGCTTTTATTCTATGGTTTTCTTCTAAGTATTTTTGATATTAAATACCATTCCTATCCTATTTCTTTGTGGCTAATAGCATATTTAATTTTGGCATTTCTATATCCTATAAATAGCCTCAATATCATTTTACTTCTCTTAGGATTATTATGTCACCTAAAATCACTCCATATTGGCAGTGGTGACTTCTTATTTTTATCACTTTTTTCTTTCAATCATTCACTCAATGTATTATTATGGCCGATTCAAATTGCTTCTTTTTTAGGGTTAGTTTATTTTGGGATACAAAAGAAGAAGGAACTTCCATTTATTCCCTTCTTAACAATTGCTTATCTCATTTTTCAACTCTTTCAAAGCTATTTACAGTAATTCGAAATAAGAAGTGTCTCTAAAAAATCAAAAAAGAGACTATCTTTAGTCTCCTAATCTGCTCTCAATGCTGTGGCAGCATCTTTTTTTGCAGCCATCTTAGCTGGGATATGCCCACCTAGCATTGTTAAAATAGTGGAAATAGCAATTAAAATGATGGCGTGAATTGGGTTTAATTGCGATACATTTTTTAATTCTGTCATTTTATACAATATGTGATTTATAGGAAATGTGCTTAACCAGGCAATTCCAATACCTAGTATGCCTGAACCAAGACCTAATAAAAATGTTTCAGCATCAAAAACTCTAGTAACATCTTTCTTTCTGGCACCTAAAGCTTTTAAAACACCAATTTCTTTTGTCCTTTCTAACACAGATGTGTAGATAATGATTGCAATCATTATCATACTTGTAATGAGTGAAATTGCTGCAAAAGCAATCAACACATAAGTTATAGCATCCATAATTCCTCCTGTTAGAGAAGTCATCGTACTTGCAAGATCAGTATATACTATTTTTTCGTTATTAGTTTTACCTTTATTATAGTTATCCAAATAGTCTAATACTTTTTCTTTTGTTTTAAAACTATTTGGATAAATCATTATATTAGAAGGTAGCAAAGATCCTCCTAAATATGAAATAAGTTGAGTCTTTTCTGATGCTTTTAAATTTGCACCAGTTAAGATATTTGTTTTACTTGATTTTTGATCTTTTACAATTTGAGATACCTTATTTTTGGCAATCATATTTTGAACAAATAAATCACTATATGCTATACCTGGAGCCAATAGATCCATAGATGCATTTTTTTTAACTCTGATAATCCCTACAATTTTCAATGATTCATTATCCGTTTTGTTCCAAAGTTGCTTATAGGAAGTCGTTGGAATATAGGTCCCAGTAGGTAGTTTTTTATAATAATCATTGTTCGAAATAGCTTGTATTTCTGTACCTACAAATTTTGAAAAATCAACTGCTTTTCCTTCTTTGACGTCAAATCCAAGATTTTCAAGGGCATGAATATTAGTCTCATTGTTTCCATCTAAGACCACTACTACATCAGTTGATTTATTTGGAAAGGAACCTGATAAAAGTTTATAATTATCTTTCAAAAAATTGGTTTTAGATTTATCTAGCGCAATTGGGAAAGTTGATACACCTATACCTGTCATAGAAGCTCTCTGACTCTCTGTTGAAGTAGATGTTGAATTAGTATCTTGATTTGAAAATGTCACTGGTATGATATCATTACCTTTTTTACGAACTAAATTTAACTGAGTTGATCTTGAAAAGCTAATATTGTTACTGTAATTAGGATTGATATTTTCAATATAATCAACATATTTCTGAGTGATAACATTCGTATGCTGCACTTTTTCATCCGAACTCTTTTCAGGAAGCAATACTTTTTTATTTGAAAATGTTGGTTTTTGTCTACTTTGAATTGAAGCTGAATAATTAGTTGCTAAAGGAGCAATCGTAATCGGAAATTGGGACATTGTTTTGGTTTGGCTCTCTTTAATTTGCTTTTGAAAGCCATTCGATAAAGCTAGTACTATCCCTATACTGATGATGCCAATACTTGAAGCAAAAGCTGTTAAAAATGTTCTAAACTTCTTAGTCCGAATATTATTAAAAGATAATTTAAGTGCTGTCCAAAAGCTCATATGCGTTTTTACTAAATCAAAGCCATTCTGATAGTGGTCATTTACAAATGGCATTGTATCATCAAAGATTTTCCCATCTTCAAATGAAACGATTCGATTAGCATACTGATGAGCCAGCTCGGCATTATGTGTTACCATAATAAGCAATTTTTCGTTTGAAAGTTCCTTGATCAGTTCCATAATCTGTAAACTTGTTTCTGAGTCTAATGCACCAGTTGGTTCATCACACAAGAGAATTTCAGGATCATTAGCAATTGCTCTTGCAATAGCAACTCTTTGCATCTGCCCACCAGAGAGCTGACTTGGTTTTTTATGAATATGAGCTTTTAAACCAACTCTTTCTAAGGCTTTTTCAGCTTTTTGTTTTTTTACTTTTTTATCAACGCCTGATAATGTCATTCCCATTTCAACATTGGTTAGTATATCAAGGTGTCCAATTAAGTTATAACTTTGGAAAACAAAGCCAATAGCATTATTTCGATAAGCATCCCAATCCTGTTCTTTGAAATCTTTAGTTGATTTCCCATTTATTAGCATATCTCCAGAATCATAAGTATCTAAGCCACCAATTACATTCAACATAGTTGTTTTACCTGATCCTGAAGGACCTAAAATGGCTACAAATTCATTTTGACGAAAACGAATTGAAACACTATCAAGTGCTCTAATTTCAGTCTCACCAGCTTGGTAAAATTTTTTTACATTAACAAGTTCTAACATTTAATCTCCTAAAACAAAATCAAAAATGATATTTTCTAACATTATAACACAATACAAAAATAGAATTAGCATACGCTAACTCTATTTGTTCTGTTTATTCACTACCTAGCATTCCTGCTTGTAGTTGATACATTCTATAATAAGTGCCTTTTCTTGCAAGGAGCTCATCATGTGTTCCACTTTCAATAATTTTTCCTTTTTCTAAAACATAAATACAATTTGCATCTTGAATAGTAGATAATCTGTGAGCAATTGCAATAGTAGTTCTTCCACGTCTCATTTTTTCAAGGGAATGTTGGACAATTTGTTCTGTTTCAGAATCAATATTTGCTGTCGCTTCATCAAGAATTAAGACCTTTGGTTGACTAGCAACAGTTCTTGCAAATGCTAATAGCTGCCTTTGTCCTGTTGAAAAAATAGACCCTCTCTCAGAAACTGGAGAATCATAAGTTTGAGGTAATTTTTGAATAAATTGATCAACATCAACAAATTCTGCAGCAGCCTTAATAGCCTCATCACTTAAGTCACGATACATTGCAATATTTGATTTAATAGTGCCATGGTATAAAAAGGGATCCTGAAGAACAAGTCCAATATTTTCACGTAATTCTTCTTGTGAATATTGTCTTAAATCGATACCATCCAACAATACTTGTCCAGTTTGAAATTCATAAAAGCGCATGAAAACATTAATAATAGACGACTTTCCTGACCCTGTCGGACCAACAAAAGCTATGGTTTCTCCATGATTTACTTCAAAAGATATATCATCTAGAATTTTATGTTCGCCATCATAAGAAAAAGAGACATTTTTAAAGGCAATATTACCATCACTGATAGTCATTCCCTTTGATTCTTGTTTAGGTTCATATCCATTCTCATCAATTAAATCAAAAACACGTCCTGCGGAAACCATTGATGTTTGTAAGGTTGAAAAATTCTGAGTTACTTCAATTAAAGGAGCTCAGTATGACTTAAGTTACCCTTAGTAACCTTATCAATAACATAACCCATTATTTTAGGTGGAATCAGATTGAGCACTGCTACTAAACTCAGTGAAAATATCCCGATTAGATATCTTTTTTTCTCTTGTTTGAAAAACCACCAGAGATTTTTGATGATGGACATAAATTTCCTTTCCTATTATTTCTTAATTAATATTTTAATTGTCATAATTTTTCATTTTATAAACCCAATAAAAATTCTCTCATATGAGAGAATCATTCTTTTAAGAGTCCAAGTTTTTTGATGGTTTGATATGCCAAATATATTCCAAAAGTATTTGTCATTAAATCATCAACCTCAAAAACACGATTAGCATCAAGTAATAAATCAAGAATCAACTGAGTTACTTCTATTGAAAAACTGATTGTAAACCCTAGGATTAGTACCTTTAGATGAGTTTGTTTTTTTGATTTTAAAGCGAAGTAAGCTAGACCTAAGGGATATAACAATAACACATTCATAGCATTTTGTAAAAATAACCATACCAATTGACTCAAACTATGAATAGCTGGCAAACTAACAAAACTATTAAAAGGAATCAATAATAATCTTAGACGACCTATTTTGATAATATTAGGTGTTATTTTCCCATCAAAAAGTGCAGGCTGTGGCCAAAAGCACATCACAGCTATCGCAATACCATAACTAATGATGAAAACCGTTAACAATCGATTTTTGATATTTTTAGTTTTAAGTAACATTAGTTAGAGATATCAACCATCGCCTTTTGACGGTCTTTTTTCATGGTATTAGAGCGCAATTGACCACATGCTGCATCAATATCAGTTCCGTGCTCCTGACGAACCACACAGTTAACACCATTTTTCTTCAAAACTTGATAAAAAGCTTCTACTCGTTCTTTTGGACTTCGACTATATTGATCATGCTCAGAAACAGGATTATAAGGAATCAAATTGACATAAGACAATTTTCTAATTTTTTTAGTTAAATCTGCTAATTCCTGTGCATTTTCTGGATAATCATTGACTTCATTGAGCATAATATATTCAAATGTCACACGGCGATTAGTCGTTTCAATATAATACTCGATAGCATCGAATAATTTTTCCAATGGAAAAGAGCGATTAATTCGCATAATGCTTGAGCGCAACTCATTATTTGGCGCGTGTAAAGATACAGCAAGGTTCACTTGGACACCTTCGTTTGCAAATTCTTTAATCTTATGTGCCAAACCTGAAGTCGATACCGTAATATGTCTTGCACCAATAGCCAAACCATTATCATCATTAATTGTTCTAAGGAACTTCAAGACGTTTTGATAGTTATCAAAAGGTTCTCCAATTCCCATAACAACAACATGACTAACCCGTTCACCTTGAGCACGTTGGTCAAAATAGTTTTGGACAAGCATGATTTGAGCTGTAATCTCACCACTAGTCAAGTCTCTTTGTTTTTTTATTAAACCACTTGCACAGAAAGTACAACCAATATTACAGCCAACTTGTGTTGTCACACAAACCGACAATCCATAATGTTGACGCATCATAACTGTTTCAATTAGCATGCCATCAGTTAGTTCAAATAGGTATTTGACTGTTCCGTCTGAAGACTCTTGGACAATTCGTTGTTTTAGTGGATTAATGCAGAATGTCTCAGATAGAGTCGTTATTAGATCTTTTGAAAGATTGGTCATTTCTTCAAAGGAAGAGACACGTTTCTTATAAAGCCAATCCCAGATTTGATTAGCTCTAAACTTTTTTTGACCCTGCTCTACTGCCCATTCAATAAGTTCATCTCTAGTAAGGTTATAAATAGATGGCTTCATTGCTTATTTTTCCTTCTTTCTGATGACAAAATGTGAATTATCATTTTTCACTGAATTATCCTGATTTTTTCTAGGTTTTTTGACTTGTCAGGAATTGCTTTTTTCTTTTTTGTCTTAAACTGATTTTGTTCAGTCTGGTTAACTTTTGGTCTGTTCTCTTTGGATTTATGATGCTTGTGTGACCGTCTTTTTCGTGGTGATTTTTCTTCTTCAAAAGTCACTTCAACTGGGTGCTCATTTTGTAAGATAAAATAAGCACATCCATAATTACAGTATTCTTTAATATAATCTTCCACACGGGAAATACGGCTGGTCTTTTTGATATCTGACTTATCTAGATAAAATCCTTTCAACCGTAATTGTTCATTTCCCCAGTCTCCAACAATGAAGTCATATTTTAGTAAAATATCAGAGTATCTCTGATTAAAGTTTGTCACATCAAAAGCATCTTTATAATTTTCCAGTAATTTAAAAGTAGCCTGTTCACTTTTGACAAGATCATCAAAATGTACAAATTCTGGACCAGGAAATTTATTATAATTGTACATTTCTGGTGAAATTTCTTTTCTCACAAGTACTCCTTTCTATCTGTTTTTATTTGTTAATTGTTTTAAATACGATCCAACAACTTCTCTAAGTAGCTTAGGAAAAATCAATGTCACATCAAATTCTTTTATACTTTCAAAATAGGAAGCAAAAAAGTATTGATCTACTATGACTAATTTCATTTTTTTATCTAAACCTGTAACCTTATTATTATACACTATTTTTTTGTTTTTGTAAGTAAACCCTCCAGTCAAGAGTTCCCCAAATTCTTTTCCACGAAATCCCATACCTCGGATTGATTGATTTTTTAACAAAGCAGCTTGTGTAAAGACATCATGACAAATTTGTTCTAGTTCATTACGATTAACTTCAAGACTAGCTAATCTCATTTGATGGGGTAAAATGCTCTGTAAAGTTTCTTTTGTCAACCTACTTGGAAAAGCATCCAAAATTAGTCCTGAATTAATGATACATAAATCTGCATCAGCTTCCCACATCATGGCATCTATGATCTTCTGACATGTTTCTTCAAATGATAGTGGAGTTGCAAACTGAGAAACAAAATCTCGTGCTAGTAATGTTTTACCCCTAGTAACTAACTGTTCTGTCCACTCATAATCTGTTTTTTGACTAGGGTAATGACTCATTTCATGCGTTTCGATAAGGATATCTGTATTCTGATGGTTTTCAAAGGTTAACTGAATATCGCCAATATAGTAACCGTATTTCCCAGCAGCGGCCAAATTAACCCCATTTAATTGAGCACCATCTTCAAGCAAATGATGGGTGTGACTTCCTAAGATTAGATCAATTTCCGGATATAATTGGGCAATTTTTTCATCAAATGGTAAACCAAGATGACTCATTAAAATAATAAAATCAGCATTTTTCAATTCAGATATTTCCAGATCATTTTGTATACAAACAATAGGGTCTAGAACTTCCCATCCATTTGGATGATAAGTTAAAGTATATGGAAAAGTGTAAGCTAAAATAGCAATTTGTGTTCCTTGCTTTGTCTTATAGATACTATATGGTTTTCCCCAAGTTGGTTGTTTTCCTTCATCTTTTAAATTACCTATAATCACATCAAACTGTGCTTCATCATAAACATGATTGAGTTCTTCTTTTGTGAGACCAATTCCTTCATTATTGCCAATTGTTGCATATTGAATACCAATTTGATTCATTAAATCAATATTTGCTTTTCCACCTGTCGCATCTGACAATGGATGGCTTTTATCGATATTATCGCCGATATCAAAACAAATCAACTCTTGATTTTCCGCTCTAATCTGATTAACAAATCGTTCAAGTTTTGGAAAAGATTCAAAATGAGAATGTAAATCATTGATATGTAAAAGTCTTATGTTTTCTTTCATTTCATTTCCTTTCCTTTGAAGTCTTCAATAGTCATTATAACACTTCTTTTCACACACTAAAAAAGAAGACCATCGGTCTTCTTTTTTCTACCATTTATGTTGATCAACATTATCTTTAGTTACTAAATAAATAGGTGAAATTGTTTCTTTTGCTACTTTTTTACCTTTGTAATGGTCAATTGCTGCTTGAATAGAAATGTCCCCCATTTTAGCAGGTTGTTGTGCAATTGTGGCTGTCATTTCACCTTTTTTAATTGATTCATGAGCATCTGGTTGTCCGTCAATTCCAACAATCATAACATTTTTTAAACCAGCAGATTTTACAGCTTTAGCTGCACCAAGTGCCATTTCATCATTTTGAGCAAAAATAACTTGAACATCTTTATTACTTTGTATCATGTTTTGAGTGGTATTGAGTGCTTTATCACGATCAAAGTTAGCAGACTGACTAGATAAGATATCTAATTTTGTTTTGGCTACTTTTTTAAAGCCATTTCCTCTATCAACCGTCGCAGATGCTCCTGGTACACCTGACAATTCAAATGTTTTTGCCTTTTCACCAAGTTCCTTAACGATATAGTCAGCTGCCATTTTACCAGCTTGCACATTATCTGAAGCAACAGTAGTTAAGGCTTTCCCACCATTACTACCACGGTCCATGAGAATGACTGGAATATTAGCATTATTTGCTGCTTTGATTGCAGGTACAACAGCATCAGAGTCAACTGGATTAACCAAAATTGCATCTACATTTTGACTGATAAAATTTTGAATATCATCTACTTGTCTAGCTGCATCATTTTGAGCATCGGCTACTTTCATTGAAACTTTTGTTTCTTTAGCTTTCTTTTCTAATCCTCCCTTTAAAGCAACAAAATAGGGATTGTTTGTTGTGGAGATCGAAACACCAAGTTTTAAATCTTTGGCATCTTTTTTTGTAACAGTTTTTGACCCATTTCCTGATGAGTTTCCTAAACCTGTTTTACCACAAGCTCCTAATACAACAATTAAAGATAAACTTAGTGCAACCAAACACCATTTTTTTAATGATTTCATAATTTCTCCTTATTATATGAATGATAAACATTTATTGTTTTGCAACCTTAAAACGATCAAGTAAAACAGCAATTAATATAACGATCCCTTTGACAACTTGTTGCCAAAAAGCCGAAACACCTATTATGTTAAGACCATTATTTAAGACTCCGATGATTAAAGCACCTATTAGTGTTCCTAAAATGCGACCTTTCCCACCAGAAAGGGAGGTCCCACCAAGAACAACAGCCGCAATAGCATCCATTTCATAACTTGCACCAGCAGTCGGTTGGGCTGAACTCAACCTAGATGTGATAATCAAACCTGAGATAGCTGCCATCATACCTGATATCGTATAAATAATGATTTTCACTTTATTTAACTTTACACCTGAGATATACGCGGCTTTCTCATTACCTCCTATTGCGTAAACAGATTTCCCAAATGCTGTTTTATGAAGCAAAACATATAAAATCAAAAAGACAATAAACATAAGAATGACAGGAAAAGGTATTCCTAGAATGTATCCTTGTCCTAAAAATTGGAAAAGAAAGCTATTACTTAAACCTTTTGTAACAGGATTTCCGTTAGAATAAACCAAAGTAAATCCTCTAAAAATTGTCATCGTTGCCAAAGTTACAATAAATGGAGCTAATTTCCCATATGAGATAAATAAGCCATTCAACATTCCAAAAATACCACCTAATAAGACAGCTACTAAAATTGCAATAGCTACTGGAAATCCAGAACCAATTAAACCTGCTGTAATTGCACTAGAGAGTGCTAATATCGATCCTACTGATAAATCAATTCCACCAGTTAAAATAACAAACGTCATCCCAAAAGCAATGAAACCGTTTGCAGTTACTTGTAATAATAAATTTAATAAGTTATTAGGTGTTAAGAAATTTGAATTAATAATGGTAATTACTATCATTAATACAACAAGAGCAACTACTGTTGTCAGCTCTGACATATATTTCATAACTTTCTTCACTTTATTTTCCTCCTGTAGCTAGGTGCATAACTTTTTCTTGAGTTGCTTCTGTTTGTTTCAATTCTCCTACGATATGTCCTTCGTGCATAACCATTATTCTGTCACTGACACCAAGGACTTCTGGTAGATCTGAAGAAACTAATATAATAGGAACACCTCGTTCAGCTAATTCATTCATTAATTGATAAATTTCACGTTTTGCACCAACATCTACACCTCTTGTCGGCTCATCCAAAATTAAAATTTTTGGTGCAATACCAATCCATTTAGCCAAGACCACTTTTTGCTGATTACCACCAGATAGATTACCAACAATAGTTCCAATTTTTCCAGATTTGATGTAAAGACGATCAATTAATTGTCGCACAAAAAGATTACTTGTCTTTTCATCAAACATACCTCTTTTTATAAAATCTTTGGTACTTGGCAAAGTCATATTATCCTTAATGGAGAAATCCAATATTAAGCCTTCATCCTTGCGATTTTCAGTTAAAAAGCCAATTCCTAAAGTTATGGCCTGATTAGGATTTGCTATCGTAACTTCCTTACCATCAATTAATATTTGACCTGAATTGATTGGATCAATTCCAAAAATGGCTCTCATCGTTTCAGTTCTACCGGCACCCATTAGACCTGAAAATCCTAAAATTTCTCCTTTTCGGACATAAAAAGAAATGTCTTCAAAAGTCTCTCCTGTCAGATTGTTTACTTGAAAAGCAAGGTCACCAATGTTTGCTGTTTTTTGGGGGTAATAATCTTCAAGTTGTCGTCCAACCATCTTTTTGACAAGTTCTTCAGAGGTTGTTTCTTGTGTTTGGCATGTATCAACAACACAACCATCTCTCATAACAGTGACTAAATCAGTCACTTTGAAAATTTCTTCCATTCGATGTGAGATATAGATAATTCCGACACCGTCTTTTTTTAAGCTATTAATGACTTTAAAAAGATTTTCTGTTTCACGTTCGGTTAAGGCTGCAGTTGGTTCATCCATAATAAGCACAGATACTTCTGATAGTAACGTTTTTGCTATTTCAATCATCTGTTGTTGACCAATTGATAACTCACCGATTGGTCTTTTTAGAGGTATAACAACACCTAAACGTTGAAAAGCTTCATTTGCTTTTCGAATCATAGCTTTTTGATCTAGAAGACCAAGTTTGGTTTTAATCTCACGTCCTAAAAATAAATTTTCAAGTACAGTCATTTCTGACCATGTATTCATTTCCTGATGAATAAAGCTAATCCCAAATTGCTCTGCTTCTTGTGGATTGGTAAATGTCTTTTCGACCCCGTCAATCATAATTTTGCCATTTGTGGCAGGAAAAAGTCCTGTCAAAATATTCATTAACGTCGATTTACCGGCACCATTTTCACCCATTAATGCATGCACCTGTCCAGAGTTAATTGTTAAATTAATATCTTCTAAAACTTTGTTTGAACCAAATGATTTAGAAATATGAAACATTTCAATCTTCATTTTCCAAACCTTTCTAAATGATAACACCTGATTGCAAAATAATATTTGAATATGCCGTATCTTCACCCGTTCTAACGACAGCTTTTACTTCCTTAGTTTTTTCTTTTAATGTTTCATGAGTCATAAACTCAATTGAAATGGTGTCACCTAATAACTCTTTTATGGTTTCCAATTGTTGTGGATTTTGACTTTTAATTTCTTCTGCTAAATAAACTTTTTCCACCAAGACATGCGTTAAGTATTCTTCAAGAACTTCCTTAAAGCTTGGCGATCCAATCTTTAAGGCAAGATCAATTTTTTTAATATCTTTAGGTACAGGTAATCCTAAATCACCTATTGCAATAAGGTCTGTATGCCCTAAATCATCTACGACCTTGGACAATTGACTATTTAAAAGTCCATTCTTTTTCATAAGCTTTATTCTCCTTCATTTCTTCAAGTGTAGGCATACCACCTTGAGCACCAAATTTTTGAACTGACAAGTGTGATGCCAGTGTTGCAAATTTTAATGCAGATTCCGTTGATAACTGATTAGCTAAAGCATAGGCTAATGCACCATTAAAAGTATCACCAGCTCCTGTTGTATCAACTACTTCTGACTTAATAGCAGGAACTTGTTTGATATTATTCCCATCATAAAATACAGAGCCTTTTTCTCCTAAAGTAACAATCAATTTATTAGGATAGGCCTTTAACATGGCTTCTTGATTTTGATTAGCAAATAATTGTTGACTTTCATACTCATTAGGTGTGATGAAATCAACGTATTCCAAAAGTTCAAAATCAGTCTTTCTAGCAGGTGCTGGATTATAAATGACTTTCACTTGATGCTCATGACAAAATTGAGCAATTGCCAAGTTTGTTTCGTGTGAAATTTCATTTTGCAAGACGACTAAATCTGCATTTTTCAGCAAATCCCATTCTTCTTGCCAATCATTTGTGGATACTTTAGCATTAGCACCAGGACAATATATAATCCTATTATCCTTCTCATAAAGTGTTATTTGGGCAACTCCTGTAGATTGTGGTACCGTTCCCACAAATGACATGTCTATTTGATTTTCTTTCAGATTCATTAATAATTGCTCTGCAAAGGCATCTTTTCCTACAGCTCCAATCATATAGACTTTATCTCTTTCATTGCTCAGCCTTCCAATAGCAACAGCCTGGTTAGCTCCTTTTCCACCAGGTACCATTGAGAATTGTTCTCCAAAAACTGTCTCTCCTTGATTTGGTATTTGGTTTGTTTCCATAACCAAATCCATTGAAATACTACCAATAACGATAATTTTACTCATGTTTTCTCCTTATGGTTTCTCTGTTCACGTAGTAAACTGGAAGCTTTATGCGTTCTTCTTCAACTGGTTGTTGCATCGCAATTTTATAAACCAATTCTGCCGCTTTTTGACCCATACTATACGATGATTGATGAATTGTCGATAAAGATGGATATATAAATTGACTCATCAGGATATCATCATAACCAATAATTTGGACATCATCAGGTATATTTTTTCCTAAAGACAGCAATTCATGAATGTATGCGATAGCATGAATATCAGAAGGCGCAATAATACTATCAATATAAGGATGTTTCCTTATATTTTCTTTTGCTTCTTGTTGAATTTGTTCAAAATCAAACGTTTTGCTTTCGCAAATAATAAGGTGATTCTGTCTTTTTTTCAAATAAGCATAACTTGCTTCAAACCTCTGATTAATATTTTCAGCATTATCAAGAGGACCTTTTATCAACAAAATTGATTTTGAACCTGCCTCAATAATAGTCTGTGCAGCTAATTGACCTCCTAGCTTGTTATCTGAAAACACACCATACTTCGTTTTTTGATCAACCCTGTCAACAACTACTATAGGTATTGTTATGTCAGGGTATTTTGGGGTGAAATCATGTGTTGTAATAATCCCTGCGGCATTACTTTGAAGTAAAACATTAACATATTCTTCCTCAACTGTCTCTTGATTTCCAATATTACCCAACATAACACGAAAACCTTTTTCTTTGAGATACTCTTCGGCTCCTCTTGCCAATCTTGGGAAAAAAGGATTTGAAATATCAGGTAGTAACAAACCAACTAACTGATTTTTCTTAGTTTTTAATGACTGTGCCAGAACATTAGGACTATAGTTTAATTTTTCAATTGCTTTTTTAATCTTTTGGCTAGCTTCTTCACTGATGTAACCATTTTGAGAGATGTATCTAGAAACTGTGGATTTAGATACACCAGCTTCTAATGCTACTTGTTTTATTGTCGCCATCGCATCTCCTTTCCTATGGAACCGTTCTCACAAATGTTATTGTAAACGCTTACTTTTATTTTGTCAATAGTTAAAATAAAAAAAGCGAAATATTTTTCGCTTTAATGTGTTTTTAAGTAATTGATAGCTTCTTGGACCGTAGTAACAGGGACAATTTTCATCTTTGTTTTTAATTTTTTAGCTTCTGCTTTTGCTTCTGAATAATTGGTTTGCGCAGATGGATCAATTTTTTTCATTTCTTTACTGACTGGATTATTCGGTACAAAGAAAATGCTTGCTCCTTCTTTTGCTGCTGCAACGACTTTTAGACCGGCACCACCTATATCACCAACTTTGCCATCTTGGTCAATAGTTCCAGTACCCGCAATATTGCGACCTTTTCTTAAATCTTCATTATTGATTTGATCTAGTATATCAAGCGTGAACATTAAGCCAGCACTAGGTCCGCCAACACCTTCTGTACTGAATTTGACAGAAATTGGTGAATTAACTTTAGTATGGTCTGTTAGACCAATACCAATACCATTCTTACCATTTTTTAGTTTTATCACTTTCCCAGATTTTTCTTGTTTTTTATTATTTGATTCAAATTGAACAGTAACTTTATCTCCAATTGAAAGATGTGAGACATAATTGATTAATTCTTTTGAACTTTTAAATGTCTTGCCATTAACACCAGTAACAGTATCAGCAATATTTAAAATACCTTTGAACGTTGAATTTTTAGCAACATCTAGGACATAAACACCCATATAATCTAAAGAGACTTTTTTCCCAGCCAGATTCAATGCCTCATAAATAGCACTATTTTGGGAAGTTTCCATATAAAATTGATTAATTCTCATATAGTCTGAATCACTATAGCCTCCTGTAGTCGCTTGTTCAGACTGGATATCTGTGAAAGGTGTTAACCAAGCATAAAGTAGTTTTATTGGCGTTGCTTTAACCAGACTAACAGCAACAAAATTATAGGACCCTTTTTCTTTATCCGTTTTTTTATCTACAGTTAACACTGACCTGATATCATAGGCACCCCCAGGCATTTCAATGTAATAAGGTAAAGGTAAAAAGAGTGCCAATAATAACAGGACAAAAACTGACACAAAAATCAGCCATTTGACGAGACTTCTTTTTTTCTTCATTTTTTTAAATTCTCCACTTCTTTAATGACAGATTTAGGAACATATGGGCTTAAATCAGCTCCAAAATAGATAAGCTCCCTCATATGGCTTGAACTAATAACTTGTAAATGATGATTAGCAATCAAATAAATGGTCTCTATATCTGGTGATAAAGCATGATTATAAAAGTCCATGTCCGCTTCATAAGAAAAATCTTTTTCATTTCTAAGTCCACGAACAAGGTATTGAGCCCCAAGTTTTTTGGCAACCTCAACAGCTAAAGTACTTTCAGCTGAAATGACAGTTACATTTGGTAAATCTGAAATAGCTTCTTCTATCATTCTGATCCTTGCTTCTAATCCAAAATAGCCTTTTTTTTCTTGATTAAAAAAAATACCAATAATAAGTTGATCAAATAGCTGACTAGCTCTTTGGATAATATCAAGATGGCCATTAGTAATCGGATCAAAGGAACCTGTATATAATGCAATTTTATTTGACATAAACAGTTACCTTACTTATTCCATATGTTTTTTGTTTCCAGATACCTAAAGAAGCAATTTCTTCAGGTAAAGCGACTGATTTATCTGTTTCACAAACAATCACAACGTTATCAGCTAGTAAATCAGATTTATCTAACTGTTCGATATTCTTAATCACTTCTTCTTTAGCATAAGGTGGATCTAAAAAAACGAGATTAAATTGTTGATTAAGTAGCGAAAGAGCCTTTTGTGCATCCATTTTTAAGAGCTTGAATTGTGATTCTGACTGCGTCATTTTGATATTTTCTTGAATAATTGCCTGCGCACGCCTATCTCTTTCAACTAAGATAGCTTGAGTCATTCCCCTCGATACAGCCTCTATGGATAACCCTCCTGAGCCAGCGTACAAGTCAAGGACATTGCCACCATCAAAATACGGGCCAATCATATTAAACATTGCTCCTCTGACTTTATCAGAAGTTGGCCTTGTTGTTTTTCCTTCGAGGGTTTTTAACGGCCGTCCCCCAAATTCACCTGATACAATTCTCATAATTGATATTATAGCAAAAATCAAGCTAACTGTATTGAAAAGGTTCCTTTAAAATGATTTTAAAATAATATATACTTTATTAGAATTATTTGATAAAATACTTTTGTGGTTCAAATATTAAAAAGAGGAAAAGACAATGTCATTAAAAGGATTTTTCAAAAATAAGAAAAATATTGTAATTGTTTGTTTAAGTATTGGTTTAATTGGTTCAATGATTAATACCAGTAACCATCGTGATAAAGTAAATCAATAGCAAAAGACTAATCAACTACTCTCAAAACAATTAAAAGCTGAAAAGAAAGAATTTAAGCGTTTTAAAGAAGAAAATGAAGACTACATTTCTGCTGGAAAATTAAGTCTTAAAAGAGCAAAAAAAGAAAAATCATTACAAAAGCAAGCCAATAAAGCGATACTTAAATTAGAAAATAATCCAAGTGATGAATTACTCTTAGAAGCTGAAAAGAAAGTTGCTTTAGTAACTAATGCATCTGTCAAAGATAAATTTCAAAAAAGAATTAATAATGTTAAGCCCCTTATTGAAGCTAAAAATGTAGTTGAAAAATTAGAAGCTGTTAAAACAAATGATAACTTAGTAGCAGCTCAAACAAAAGTTAACGCTTTAAAAGAAAGCTCCTTTAAAACAACATTAAAAAATCGTATTGAAAAAGTCAAAAAAGAACTTGAAAAACTAAAATCAGATCAAGCTAATGCAGAAGCTGAAAACGCAGTTATAACTCTTGAAAAAAATCAAACTCGAGATGCTCTAGCAACTGCTCAATCTAAAGTCAATGCATTAACAGATACATCTAAAAAAGAAGCACTATCAAAACGAGTTTCTGCTGTCGATGCAGCAATCACCAAGAAAGAAAATGAACAAAAAGAAAGAGAAGAGAAAGCAGCAGCAGAAAATGCTGCTGCACAAGAAGCGAGTCAAAATCAATTTGCTGATAGGCCTTCAAATCAAGCTAGCCCCTCTTCTTTTGCTAACTGTACATTAATGCATGAAGCAGGGATTCCTTCTGTTAGCCAAGGTGATCCAAGATATTCAACAAGACTAGATAGGGACCATGACGGTGTTGCCTGTGAATAAAAAAAGTAGGATAATATCTTACTTTTTTTATAATATATTTTCAAATGTTTCACGGACTTCACTAGGCCAAACAGATGTTTGTACTTCTCCAATATGCTTTTTACGAAGTAAAAACATTGCCATGCGAGATTGACCAATACCACCGCCGATTGTAAGAGGAAATAATCCATCAAGCAATGACTTATGCCAGTCAAATTGTAAACGATCAGTATCACCTGTAATCTCAACTTGACGTTTTAAGGCTTCTTGATCTACACGAATTCCCATTGACGATAACTCAAAGGCTGAACAAAGCTGTTCATTCCAAACAAGAATATCACCATTTAAACCATGATATCCCGGCTCAGATTCACTTGTCCAATCATCATAGTCTGGCGCACGACCATCATGTGGTTTACCATCAGGTAGTTCACCACCAATACCAATCAAGAAAACAGCACCGTATTCTTTTGTAATAGCATTTTCACGTTCTTTTGGTGATAAATCAGGGTATTTCTTTACCAAGTCTTCTGTATGAATAAAGGTAATTTTCTTTGGTAGAACAGCTTCAATATCATAACGTGCTTCAACGGCAAGTTCTGTGAGGCGAATAACCTTATATATAGTTTCAACTGTTTCTTTTAAGTAATCTAAATTACGACGACCTTCTGGAATCACTTTTTCCCAATCCCATTGGTCAACATAAACCGAGTGTGTTTCGTCTAACGAATCTTCATCAGGTCGGAGGGCTTTCATATTAACAACAAGGCCTTCTCCTTCATTGAAACCAAAACGCGCAAGTGTGTGACGTTTCCATTTTGCAAGGGAATGGACAACTTCAAAATTGTAATCAGGGATTTTCAAAACACGTACAGAAACTGGATGTTCAATACCATTTAGATTATCTTGGATACCATCCCCGACACGACTTAAAATGGGTCCTTGCACTTCAACAACGTCTAATTTATCAATTAAGTATTTTGTGAATGTATTCTTGACAAAGGAAATCTCCTCTTGTTGATGAATAAAACTTTTTTTCATAGCTCCTCCTTTTTGATAACATTTTGTTTTTATAACAATGAAATTATTATACTCTCAATATGATCAAAAGAAAAGCTTTAATTTGTAATTTTTTAAAAATTTTGATAATTCTATAACATTATGTGTCACTTATTGCTAACATCTTGTGTAAGTAGGCTATTAATTGTGGCGTAATTCTTCTTGGTCCTCTAACCGCTTTTACTCCAAGTGAACTCATTTTGTCAAAAGTCAACTGATCATCATTAAGTTTAACAATCATTTTTAACCGCATTAATGTTTTAATATTAGGATTTTCACGATAGCCCTCATTTGGAATATCTGACTCAAGCACCTGACAAATATAACGAACTGCTCTGGTAGGTGCTGTGATATAAATAATAACAAAATCATTCTTTTTTATAGATGCTTTTTGTGTCCATAAGACAACTGGGTCCTCAGAAAACTCAGCATCGATATCATAGTATTTTAAATTGGCTGGAATGACCCAATAATCAGGACCTACCTGACTAGACAAAGGTTTTGGATTAACAAGCTCACGACTTTCTTCTACCAATTGGTACAATTCATGATTTGACAGCTTATCATCTAAAATGATCGAAATCCATGTTTTTTTAGACATGTGATAAGAGGGGTAAATACCATCTTTTTTAAGGAGTTGGCTCATTTTTGAGGCTTCAACTTTAAGATTAATTACTTCAACAATCTCTTCAAAATCATCACCTTTTAAATCTGGGATTAATTTTCCTTTTTCAAGTGGAAAAATAAGTGCATACCATTTTTGGTGTACGCGATATGAAATATACTGTGGATGTTTTTCAAACGGATGATCATACGGGTCTTCGTAATCTTGTTGAATGCGATTTGCTAACCAATTACCTTGATCAGAAAGAAATAATTTAGGTTTAAAACAAGCATCAGCAATCTCTGATAACAAATCAAGATAGTGCTTACGAACTTGCCTCACAAAAGAACCTTGTTGAGATTCCACTTCTATTGCTTGGTAAACTTCACCTAAATCATTGTCAATAACTTGTCCAGATATCTCACCATCACTTGTGATAATAAAAGTTGCTAAAAACTGTTGATCAAAAAAAGACTTCTGATAGACATAACTATCTTGCTTTTTTTTAAAACCAAATGGCTGAAGTTTCTCAAAGCATACTTCTTGTTTTTTGAAAAAATCCGATAAAATAGTCATCTTTTCTCCTTTTACATTGCTAATATTATAACAAAAAAAGCCTAATCACTTTGGATTGGACTTTTTATGAAAAAGAAAAGTTTTAGGATAAGGATAGTATAATGTATAATCATTAAAATTAACTTAATTTTGTTTGGCAACCCATCCAATTGCATCAGTAGGTGGGTTATCAATATCAATCCAAATAAATTCTAATCCGATAACACTAGAATTATTATGTATAATTCATATTTCTATTAAAAAAATCCATAAAACTCATATATAAATTTTCTAAATTAGCTATTTAGATAAATTCACTATTTTTGAAAGTTATATTCTACCTTTGTTTTATTAATACTATTTACTAAGTCCGGTTTACGAAATTTAACTTCGTCTATGTTACTCTCTTTCAGTTTATTGTTTATCATATAATGATAAATATCATCTTTATAAGGGGAAAATAGTTTGTATTGGGGAAATCTTATCTGAATAGGTACTTTTTGTTGTTTACTCAAAATAATCTTTCCTTTATCGTCAGTAAGGCTGAGTTTATATGTTATTAAACTTGCTTTATCAACTAAAATATTAAATTTAAAATAATTATTTCCCTCCATTAAAGTTTGATCAATAATAAAACTATAATCTCGTTTATATGGATCTATCAATTCAAGTACAGGTACAATAGGCTTATCAATTGGTACCCCATTTCCTCCAAGACTTCTATTAAATTTTCTTATTGAACTTAAATATGGGATGTCTATCTTACATTTTTCATGTTTAGAATATATTACAATCTCGATATTCTGCTTGTAATCGGGTATCGAATCTTTAAAATAGCTTTTTATTTTTGGATCTGATAACTTAATTTTTAACAATATTTCAATTTCACCACTTTTTAATGATTGGCCATCTATAGTCCTATTTTCAATAATATTCGTTGTATTATTGGTTGAATTATGATATTTTATGTCAACATTATATTTTTTTATATTACTCTTCTGGGTTCCATTATTAAATCTGTAAAAACTTACTGTCTGAGAAGTATTATCAAATCCATTTTGAATAACTAAATCAACATATTGGTATGACTCAACGACTACATCAGTTAAAACCAATTTATGAAGCTTTCTTTAGTTATATCTATTTTTCCAAAATATTTCCGTACATTACTACATACCGTTGGAAAAATTTTTAAAATCAATCCTACTACTATAGGAAAAACTAGCCAACTCATTAGCTTCTCATGCTGAACATTGTACTCCTTCAGTCTATCAATCATATTAGAAATTTGATTCATAATCTCTTCATTTCTCCAATGCGCTCTTTAGTTGCATCAAATTTAGCTTGGTAGTCGGTTTGTTTATCACGTTCTTTTTGAACGACTTCTGGCTTGGCGTTAGCCACAAATCGTTCATTCCCAAGTTTTTTAGCAACTAAGTCTAATTCTTTTTGCCATTTAGCGAGTTCTTTTTCAAGACGGGATAATTCTTCGTCAACATTTAATAAATCAGCTAATGGTAGGAAAATTTCTGCACCTGTAATAATTGCTGACATGGCTAAATCTGGAGTAGTGATGTCCGAACTAATTTCTAATAACTCAGGGTTTGTGAAACGTCTAATATAGTTACTGTTTGCTTTGAAGAAACTTTCTAGCTCAGAATCATTTGTCTTCACCAAAATGGTAATTGGTTTAGATGGTGCAACGTTAACTTCTGCACGCGCATTTCTAACGGAACGAATCAAATCTTTTAAGCTTTCAACACCTTTATGAGCAGATGTATTTTCAAATGCTTCATTTACTTGTGGATAACTTGCAGTTACAATTGACCCTTCCACATACTGACCAAAAATTTCTTCTGTCACAAATGGCATAATTGGATGGAGAAGTCGTAAAATTTTGTCTAAAGTATAAAGCAAAACAGAGCGTGTGATTCCTTTTTCATCTTCATTGTCGCTGTACAGCACTTCCTTAGTCAATTCCACATACCAGTTGGCAAATTCTTCCCAAATAAAGTTATAAAGGATATGACCAGCAATACCAAATTCAAATTTATCAAAGTTTTCAGTTACTTTAGCGATTGTTTCATTAAGATTGTGAAGAATCCAGCGGTCAGTCACATTTCCAGCTTGACCACTAACAACTTTACCCACATTTAGTTTGGCTTGATCCAAGGTTAATCCTTCGTTATTCATAAGTATATAACGTGAGATATTCCAAATCTTATTGATGAAGTTCCATGAGGCATCCATTTTTTCGTATGAAAAACGCACATCTTGACCTGGAGCAGAACCATTTGATAAGAACCAACGAAGAGCGTCTGCACCATATTTATCAATAACATCCATTGGATCAATACCATTTCCAAGTGATTTAGACATTTTGCGACCTTCTTCATCACGAATCAGACCATGCATTAATACATTTTTAAATGGACGTCTTCCAGTAAATTCTAATGATTGGAAAATCATACGAGAAACCCAGAAGAAGATAATATCATAACCTGTGACTAAGGTGGATGTAGGGAAATAACGTTTATAATCTTCAGACTCAGTATCTGGCCAACCCATTGTTGAAAATGGCCATAATGCAGATGAGAACCATGTGTCTAAGACATCTTCATCTTGTGTCCAACCATCACCTTGAGGTGCTTCTTCTCCAACATAAATGTCTCCAGCAGCATTGTACCAAGCTGGAATCTGATGTCCCCACCACAATTGACGAGAAATAACCCAGTCATGCACATTTTCCATCCATTGATTAAAAGTATCATTAAATCGTGGAGGGAAGAATTCAACACGATCATCCGTGTCTTGATTTGCAATGGCATTTTTTGCCAATTGATCCATCTTGACAAACCATTGTGTTGACAAGCGAGGTTCAACAACTACACCAGTACGTTCTGAATGACCTACTGAATGAGTCATTTTTTCTACTTTAACCAAGTTGCCTATTTCTTCTAATTTTGCAACAGTTGCTTTACGGGCTTCAAAACGATCCATACCATTAAATTCACCAGCAAGTTCATTCATAGTACCATCTTCATTCATGACATTCACTTGTGGTAATCCATGTCTTTGTCCAACAGCAAAGTCATTTGGATCGTGAGCTGGTGTAATTTTAACAACACCAGTTCCAAACTCAGGATCAGAATGTTCATCAGCAACAATTGGAATAGCTTTATTAACAATTGGTAAGATTACATTTTGACCAATCAAATCTTTGTAACGTGAATCTTCTGGATTAACTGCCACTGCCACATCTCCGAACATGGTTTCAGGACGGGTTGTAGCAACTTCTAAAGCTCTTGAGCCATCTTCAAGCCAGTAATTCATGTGGTAAAAAGCACCTTCCACATCTTTGTGGATAACTTCAATATCAGATAGTGCTGTTCTTGCTGCAGGGTCCCAGTTGATGATAAATTCACCACGATAAATCCATCCTTTATTGTACAAGTCAACAAAAACTTTACGAACTGCTTTAGACAAACCATCATCTAAAGTAAATCGCTCTCTTGAATAATCCACAGAGATACCCATTTTCCCCCATTGAGACTTGATGGTTGATGCGTACTCATCTTTCCATTCCCATACTTTATCCAAGAATTTTTCACGTCCAAGATCGTAGCGTGAAATACCTTGTTGCCGCAAACGTTCTTCAACTTTTGCTTGAGTTGCTATCCCTGCATGGTCCATACCTGGTAACCACAAAGTATCAAAACCTTGCATTCTTTTTTGACGGATAATGATATCTTGGAGTGTCGTATCCCAAGCATGTCCGAGATGGAGTTTACCAGTAACATTTGGAGGTGGAATAACGATTGAGTAGGGCTTTACTTTTTTATCGCCAGATGGTTTAAAAACATCCTCCTCAAGCCATTTTTTATAACGTCCAGCTTCTACTTCAGCTGGATTATATTTTGGTGATAGTTCTTTTGACATTACTGTTTACCTTTCATTATATTTTAAGTCTTCTTTAAGTGGGACATCTTATACTATAGACATCCTAAAATCTTACCAACAGTGTTGGTATGTTCATTTAGGTGAACAATTTCTTTTTCATAAATCTCCCCGAGAAAGTCAACCACTTTGGTTGGCTTTTTCTTTTGATAACATATCATTACTAATTATTAACTATTTGGATCAATTGTTTTGATGACTTTTGCAGGTACACCACCCACAATAGTGTATGGCTCAACGTCTTTAGAAACAACTGCTCCAGCAGCAATAACAGCCCAATCTCCCACTCTAACACCTGGTAAAATGGTGGCATTGGAACCAATCCAAACATGATTTCCAATTGTGATACCATTATATGTGTTTTTGCGATTTTGACTTGGCTCTAAAGCATGGTTGACAGTAGCCAAAACAACATTATGTCCTATAAGGCTTCCTTGACCTATCTCAATACCACCTTGATCTTGAAAATGACATCCAGAATTAACAAAAACATCTTCTTCAAAAGTAATATTTTTTCCAAAATCAGCATAGAATGGTGGAAATAATCTAAAACTATCAGGAACTTTTTTACCAATCAATTGACTCATCAACTCACGTAATTCTTTAGGTTCATGATAATGACTATTTATGTCCATCGTTACAGCAATTGCTTCTTCAAATAATTCTGGATTCCCAAAACTAGTGTATTGACGTTTTACCATATTGGCCTCCTCTTTTTAGACTAAAAAACCCGTCTAGATTGACTAGACAGGGACGAATTTCATGTTTGATTTCCGCGGTACCACCACTGTTTCGAATGATTTCATTCGCAACTTTACTATTTAATTAAGCATTCAGCAACTCATCTGCAACTTTTACGGATTTCTCATCAACACCGCTTTCTGTGAAAAGTTCTTGTCAAATTACCTCTGAATGTCATTATTATATCAATTGCTAATTGATTTAGCAATTGCTTCCAAAAGATTATTTTTTGAATGTTACACCATTTTCAGCTAATTTTTCAACGGTTGCTGGCCCAACACCTTTAACATCTAACAAATCTTCTTCTGACATGTCTTTTAATTCATCTGTTGAAGTAACACCTTCTTCATAGATATTTTCAATAACATCAGAACGTAATCCTTCAAGTTCTGGTGAATTAGAAAATTCTTTTAAGCTTTATTTTTCACTGATTGAAACAGTTGCTGAATCTTTTTGAAGAGATGTAACGTCAGCATTATTATCGATAGTAACAACTTTTGGATTTTCTTGACCAATAATACCTTGACGTTTAAGACCTAATTTTAGTTCTTTTTTACGATTTTTTTGTGATGCCATAGTGATTTCCTACTTTCTTTTATGTTAATAATGTCTTTCACCAAATAAATTGTCCGGTAAATCATGAAAGGATTTTCCAGCTTGATAATTTTCAAATTTACCTTTAATAAATTGATAGGCATCAAGTTTACTTTCGTAACGAATATAAGCATCAGCAGCTCTTTCGTCCTTGTCTTCCTCAGCAATTCGACGGCTTTCTTCCATTGCTAGATTATTGATCATGATTTGCGAATTGATCCATTCCTCAAAATCATGCAAAAATTCTTGCTCATAAGTCATCTATTTGACCCTCTTTTCATTTGGTGTTTTCATTATATCATATGAAAAAAGAAAGTGCTATCAAAACCTTCTAATTAGGGTTTGACACCAATTTTTGACTGTGATAAGATAAATTTATTTGAGAAATACTTAAAAAGAGAGAATTATGGAAACACATAAAATTGGTATCTTAATCAAAATGGCAAGTGTGGAATTTGAAAAAGACGCAGCAACAATATTAAAACATTATGATTTGACACCTAGTCAGTTTAAGATTCTTAGGTATGTTAATCACTTTAAAGAAAAAAAGATCAGGCAAATCGATATTGAACATACCTTTAACATGTCAAATCCCACTGTCACTGGAATCCTTCAAAATTTGGAAAAAAAAGAATATATCAAGCGACTTCCAAATCCAGAAGATAAACGCAGTAAAGTGATTATTCTTAGTCAAAAATTAAAAGACCAAAAGCTAAACTTTGAACGAATAAGTCAAGAAATTAATAATACCTTTACAAAAAATCTTGATTCAGAACAATCGCAACTTTTAGCTGACCTTCTACATGAATTATTAGACGGGAGACAAAAATGTCCTATCAAAGGTCTTAATAATTCAAAATAACGAAAAATAAATCTTGCTTCACTATATAACTTATAGTATCATAGAAAGGTAGCCGCTATAGTTAAATGGTATAATAGAGCAATGGTAATGCTCAGTTCCGAGTTCAATTCTCGGTGGTGGCATAAAATCCTTCATTTTGAAGGATTTTTTTGTTTTTAATAATTAAAAACCTTAAATAAAAAAAATTAAAATCATGTGTTATAATAAATTTGTATCCGATAACAAACTTAATAAAGGAGAGATTATGAAAGTAAAACGTTATCTATTAGTGACTTTGTCAGCCTTCTTCTTGGTTGTTCTCGCAGCATGTGGCTCTAAGACAACTAGCACGCCAGTTAAACACACTAATTTCCAACAAATTGACAATGTCAAAGACATTCGTATGGTTTACTATTATAAAGGTGATAAAGTTACCAAACAAACGGCAACTAATACTATTAAGTATTCTGCTATTGGTGCAACAAATAAAGACGAAGCTAAAGCAAAATTAGCCTCATCAACTAAACAATACCAAGGTGTTAAAGGATTAAGTGAATCTATTGATTATAAAGATACTTATCTAGTAGAAAAAGTTTCAGTTGATTATACTAAAGGTGATTTGGATGAGCTTTCAAAAATTAATGGTGTTTCCATTAACTCTAATGGTAAAAAAATTAGCTATATCAGCTACAAACAATCTAAAAAATTACTTTTAAACAATGGTTTTAAAGTTGTTAAAAATGGTCAATTTAAAAGACTGGATACAAGTAAATAAAAAAAGCCAACTTTAAAGTTGGCTTTTTTAATGTCATTTCAATTTTTGTTCTTGTTTTAATTGTGCTAATTGATTTGTCAATGACACTAACATCTCAGTTTGTAATTTCTGAATTTCAAGCAATTCGGTTTGATCTTGTTGCACCATGTGATCAATTTTTTCATGCAATAAGCGGATTTCAACTTCAGAAGTTTTATTAACATTAAAGTCATTTCTAGCCTGAAGACGATCATAATCCGCAGCTCTATTTTGACTCATCATGATTAATGGTGCTTGAATAGCTGCAATGGTTGATAAAGCAAGATTCAATAATATAAACGGATAAGGATCAAATTGAATCCCAAAAGGTTTAAAGACATTGATTAGCATCCAAATTGCCATCGCAAACACAAAAATAAGAATAAAAGTCCAAGAACCACCAAATCTAGCGACATTATCCGCAATACGTTGACCAAATGTTGCTTGTTTATTCAATCTTTCTTCAACGTTGAACGGTTTTTCTTCATCTTTCATCAATCCAGTGACGTTATCTTTTATCGTCTCATTTTTCTGCTTGGCTCGTAAAACAATCTCATCAATGTAAGTCATACAATAATGGCTTAAATTACCATAAGAAATAAAATCATTTTCCATCAGTGATGGATAGCGTGTTTTGACCATAGCTTTAATGCCCAAATCTAAATCTGAAACGTAAAACCCTTCAGACTCTTCATAAGTATTTTGATCAATGAAATCTACACAAACCATTAGTTTCCTCCCCCTTTTGGTCTTTTTATTCCAAATAATAAAACCAATTTTGTCATTATTGTAACCAAAAGATGATTGTTTATAGGATGATTCTAAGCTGTTCAGTCATTTTTATTTTTGAAGCTCACAAAATATTGAAAACAACTTAGCTATAGCATTTTTTTCAATGAACACATCCTAAAATAATCACTTCAATTCATATGACGACTCATTCTAGGACTATTAACTTAAACAAAACTTAAACATCCTGACTTAAAATAATCTGTCTAAGCTTATTAATAGCAATTTTGCCTGAATCATTTCGTGGTATTTCATCTAACAAATGTATCTGTTTGGGTTGTAGAAATGAAGACTTTCTAACTTTTTTCATTACTTTATCTAGCTCATTTTTTTCTTTCAAAGTAATTATTAAATCATAAGTCTCTTTAGTCTGATCATTGGTTTTTAAAGCATAGGCATCCTTTACACAGAAACAACTGACATAATGCCATATTCAAATTTCCTGAAAAACTTAGTGATCCTAAGCAAAATAAATGACTATCAGCAGTCAATTTAAATTTCCTAGCTTGCTCTTCAAAAAAATCTTTCCATGATCCTAAAGTTCTCCAAATGATCCTTGCATGATATGACGTTCCTGATGTTAGTATGCCAAAATCCGCAATTTCAGGTCTAGATTGACATTGTAATTGGTTTTTCACAATATCAGTAGCTTCTAAAGAAGGATGACATAAGATAGGACAGACTTCCTGATAAAGTCCTCTTAAAAAGCAAATCAATTGTTGCATAGGATTTTTTTCAAAAATAATTGGATTTTGTTTTTCAGTCTCTGAAATCTGATTAAACAATTCACCATAGGTTATAGTTTGATCTTGATAGGTGATGGCAATTTTATCTGGAAAAATAGATACCCATTCTTTAAGCTTATTAATCACTTTATTCTCCTTTATAAGAAACTAATATTGCTATAGCAACACCTCCAGCAGCAGCTATTGCGGTAACTCCTAATTTTCCTTTTTTTAATTTTAGTGCTTGCATCAGATGTAATAAATTGATGGCTCCTGAAGCACCATAAGGATGTCCATAAGCTAATGCTCCTCCAAAAATATTGTAAATGTCTCTAAAACCAGAAAAATAATAATCAAATAAAGCATCAGTAACAGCAAAAGCTTCATTCCATTCAACAGCATCAATGCAAGACATTGTTAACTCATTTCTTTCTAATATAGCTTTAGTAGCTTTCACAACCAATTCTGGACACCTTTTAGGATCACCTGCTACCTCAGTATAATCAATCATTTCAAAAGGTGATTCTCTTTGACTAAGTGTCACAAAAGCAGCACCATCATGTGTTAGACAGGCATTTCCCACTGTAATTTGTTTGTTTTTTCCTAAAATAGCTGGTAGTCGGTCCAATAATTTTAGCGTTAACGTATCTTTGATACCTTGATCTTCAAAGTCTTTAATTGGAAAAATAAGTTCATCTAATAATTTAGTCTCCTTAGCGTGTACGGCTTTTTGATGACTCTTTAAGGCATAATGATTCAAATAGTTTTTTTGAAAAGAATAATCAAGACAAATATTTTCTGCAGCTTCTATCATAACTGATTGGCTAACACTATCTGGAGAAAACTGTGCAACTTGATAGGCACCCAATCTTTCATCATTCTCAGCATAAATCCTTTTAGGTTGTAGAGAACTACTTTCAATACCTCCAGCAATGACACAATTAGCTTGTCCTGTTTTTATTTTTAAATACCCTATGCCAATTGCTGCGCTTGCTGAAGCACATTAAAGGTCAACTGTTTGTGCTGGTATCCTCTCATCAAAATGAGAATACAAAAGACACAACCTTCCGATATTTCCACCAGTTCCAATGGCATTGCCACATATAAAGGCATCTAAGTTTTGATTGGGTAATTCATTCTTTAATTGATTTAAAAATATTGCCCCTAGTAGTTCAGGTCTAGTGTGAGAATATTGCTTTTTAAAAACACCTATTGGTGTACGGTAGCCACTGTGTATGAAAACTGATCTTAAAGAATATGAATGTTGCATATTAGTTAGCCTATATTTATTTTTGTGTTCACTATTTTACATCAAATAACTAAAAAAAGAAACCCTCTATAGAGTTTCTCTTAATGGTTAAAGATATGACTAGCTATTTCAAGAGACAGCAAAGCAATGGTATCTTTAGTTTCTAGGTCACTTTCATTAGTTAAGGTTCTTGCTTGCCAAACTTCTGCATCTAAATTATCTGCAGAATAAAAAAATTGAATATGGTTAATCTCTCGAAATTGTGAAAATGCAGCTATTGCAGAGCATTCCATGTCAACACAGATAGCACCTTGAGCTTTTCGTTGACGCATTTTTTCTATCGTTTCACGGTAAATACCATCAGTAGTCCAGACTTTTCCAGTTTGATAATGAACTTTTGATTTTGTCAAAAAACTTTCTAAATCCTTAAGAAAAGCTCTATTTACACTAACTTCTGGACTAGCCTCAAGATAATGATAACTTGTTCCCTCATCTCTAATAGCACTTGTTGGAATGATAATAGATATCTCTTGAATATCTGATTTTAAGACACCACAGGTCCCAAAAACCAAAAGATTCTTCATCCCCATAGCGACCAAATCTTCTAAAACGGCAACACAACCTGAAGCACCAACATAGCTATTAAAAAAAGCAAATCTCTGATGATGATAAGTTAATTCATAAATAGGTATGTCTAAATTGGCGACACTGGTTTTTGCAATCTGTCGATGTGGGAATTCCTGCAATAAACGTTTAAATGTTTCTCTTGCAAAGCATGTAATCACAGTATCTGGAAATGAAACAATTGGTGCAATAATGTCACAAGGGTTGATAATAGCTGTTTTAGTTGAATCAAATTCTTCTAGTATCATTGATAGACTTACCTTTCACAAATATTAATTCATTATAACTAAAGATCGAAAAAAATAACATAGAAATCAGTGAAAAACTAAAATAGCAATCATCATTAAAAGAATACTTGAAAAGATGCTAAGTGTGCTGACATTTGCTGGGGTAGAACTGCTACTGCCTAGTTTTTGTGCAAAAATTGGTGTCACAACAGCAATTGGCGCAAGTAAGCAAATTGTCACCATTTCTTTTGCTATAGATGATATTGGTAAGAGGTTAAGTATTGCAATAATAAGAAAAGTTAGTAAAAGGCGACTTGCCAATAGCTGAAAGAGTTCTTTAATTTGGCTTTTATTGATAGATAAATCGACCATAGTACCTAAACTCAACATGGCTAAGAAAGGATTCGCATCAGCTCCGAGCTTAATAACACTTACAATCGAATCTGGTATCGTCCATTTTAGAAGAGATAAAATAAAACAAACAAGATAGGTACAAAATGGTACTGAATGTAATAGGGTTTTTATCAAACCTCTAAAACTGAGTTTTTCACCAATTCCAGAAATTGAAGAGGATAAAGCATAATTACCCCCAAAAACCATGATCGCATTACCTATATCAAATAAAATAACAGATACACCATACTGAATTGGAAAGAAACTTTGAACGAAAGGAAAAGCAAAGTTACCAACGTTAAACCCAGCTAATTGAATAATACTTTGACCTTTTAAAATGGAATCAAAATGTCTACCTTGCATATAACCAAGAAATAACAAGAGACAATTTGAAAAAAATCCAACAAATAATAGAATAAACAATTCTGCGGAAACATTGATTTCTCTAGTGGATAATATTAGAGCACAAGGTAAGGTTACATTAATAACTAAACGTGAAATAGCTTTCCCATCTTCTAGACTAAGAAAGCGCTTTACTTTTAATAAATAACCTAAACAAATAATGAGGATAAATCCCATTGACTTAATTAAAATGTCTATCATTTTTAACCTCTCTTCTCTTTTATTAGTATAACAAAAAAAGTACTCTGCAGAGTACTTTTTAGTCAATCAGACGCGTTGGTTTAATAATAAATAAGTCATCAATAATTTTTCGTACAGGTTTTGTCAATTTATCAAAGAGAAACACATTAATACCAAAAGTTAAAAAAAGGTAGAAAACAGGACAATACCAAGTCACGATAAACATCAACATCATTGCTATAGTCAATATTAGCGTTCGTCTGATGTCAATCATTAAGCTAATCCCAGCCAATTTATAATTATCCCATATGGATAATTCATAAGTAGATTCATAAAATGCCAGATAGACATAAAAGAGCATACCTATGATAATTAATACAAAGATCAAAAAAGTCAGTAGGTACCAGAATACTCCATTTCCTTGCATACTTAAATTCAAGTTAAAAATTAGAGCTAAAAAGAGAGGTGTCATCATCCAGAAATAGAGATTGGCTCTTTTAAAATTATGTTTCCAAATATGAAATGCTTCTCTTAGTGAATAACGATAAGGTTCTTTTTGATGTATCAAGTAAAGTGTCAGTATTGTTTGCCAAGCAGGTCCAATACCAAAAAAAAGAATGCCACTAAATGATAGAAGATGAAAAATGACTGTCAGTTGAAAAAAATGCCAAATCGACAAAAGATATTTTTGAACCATATCGTCTCCTTTCACTTATTTCTATAATAGTGTTTTAATATCAATTATAATATACCATAATTCTATCAATTTATAAAACATTAATGCTTTTAATAAAAAATAGATAAATAAACGGAATTATCGAATTAATATAAACCATTTTCCTTATAAAATTCATATAAAAAAGATGATAAAGAAAAATTTTAGAAATCGGTTACAGGTAATTCAACATTTGGCAACTAAATTCTTTACAAGTTTTCATAATAATTTAAATAAAATTAAATTATAATAATAGTTTTATTATATATTGACATGATACAATTAAGTGCATGATTATTAGTAGCTATTTATTCATACCTTCTTTTTTTATTTCTTCTTAATCTAAGATGACGACATTTTACTATCAAACAATAAACAGAAAATAAGCTAAAGATGATTCTAAATCGTTTTGTTAAATATTCAAAGTCACACATCAAAAAGAATAAAAATTGCATAACAATGTAGAACAGGCATAAAAAAATAAGCAATCTAATCACTTCTTTATAGTATTGTTTTGGAAACATTTCTAAGCTCTCTATAAACTCTTTATTTTTAGAAGTTTAACGTAAATGGAAAGTTTTAAAGAACTAAATCATAAACGGCTGCTTAAGTATCATAAACAGTTAATTTTCTCCAATCAATATAACTTAAAATAATAAGTATAACTTAGAAAGGTTAAACAATTGAAACATTTTCCAATCATATATCAGAATGATGCTGGTGATTGTGGTGTTGCAGCATTAGCAACTATTGCACAATACTATGGAACTACTTATTCTCTAAATTACCTTAGAGAATTAGCTAAAACGAACCAGTGTGGTACAAATATCTTAGGTATCGTCGAAGCTGCCCACCAACTAAATTTTGATACCTTATGTATTGAAGCTGATAAAGAGTTATTTAATGCTCACGATCTTACCTATCCATTTATCGCGCATATCTTAAGAGACGACAATATGCCTCATTTTGTAGTAATTTATCATATAAAAAATAACAAATTACTGATTGCTGATCCTGATCCTGCCTTTGGAAAACATTGGATTGATATCAAACTATTTCTAAAGCAATGGACTGGTAATACAATCTTATTGACACCAGGAACAACATTTATAGACCAAAAGAAATCTCAATCCAACTTAAAATCATTTTTACAAGAGTTATTAAAATCAAAATCAAAAATCATTTTTGGTGTCTTATTTAGCATGATTATCACAATCATTAATTTATCTAGCTCTTATGTCATTCAAAAGACACTTGATAAGTACATCCCAAATTCAAAAGTACACGACTTATCTCTTGTCTTTATCACACTTGGTATTGCTTATCTTTTTCAACAATTTCTTTATGTTCAAAAAGAATTAATTCTTGAGAAATTTAGTCAAAAATTAACGTTCATGATTCTATTCAAATATATCAACCATCTTTTTAAACTATCAATGTCGTTTTTCTACAACCGACAAGCTGGTGATGTACTAACAAGATTCACAGATGCTAACCATATTATTGAGGCCTTATCAAATATTGTCATTTCTCTATTCCTGGATTTGACAATGATTATTCTCATAGGACTTTATTTGATAGGCCAAAGTCCCCATTTATTTATTTTTGTCTGTTTATCAATTCCTTTTTACTGTTTTTTTATCTTATTGTTTATCCCTCTTTTTGAGAAAAAAATCAACAGATTATGGCAAAAAACACCAAACTAAATGCTACTCTGATTGATTCAATTAATGGTATAGAAACCATCAAATCACTATGTGAAGAACTGTTTTTCAAAGAAAAAATAAAGCTAGAACTAAATGATTATTTGCGAGAATCATTTCAACTTTCCAAATTACATTTTCTTCAAAATGCCCTAAAACAGCTGACTCAATTATTTTTATCCATAGTAATTTTATGGTTTGGCGCTTCCATGATTGAAGAAGGAAGGTTATCCATTGGACAACTTATTACTTTTAATATGCTACTGATCTTTTTTTGAATCCTCTTGAAAATATTATTAATCTTCAAGAAAAAATTCAAAAAGCAAAAGTTGCAACTTCTCGCTTAAATGATGTTTTGTACTTAAAAACTGAAAATCAACAGCTTTCTCAAAAATTTTCTCAAAAGGATCCTGAGATTACGCTTCAAAACGTCAGCTATCAATACCAATATCCACAAAATGCAATAGAAAAGCTCAATTTAAAAATACCATTTGGTCAAAAAATAACGGTATTAGGGAGTTCTGGTTCGGGAAAATCAACAGTTGCTAAATTACTCGTTTCTTTCATAAAACCTCAACAAGGTATCATAAAAATTAATCAAACCAATATTGACACGATCAATCCAACTCTTTTACGGTCTATGATAAGCTATATTCCACAAGAATCATTTCTTTTTGAGGGAACCATACGTTCAAACCTAACCTTGGGACTTTCTCAAGAGGTGACCGACCAAGAACTAATTGATGTTTGCCAAACAGTTAATATAATGGAAGATATCAATCAAATGATTTTCGGATTTGATACCCATATTTCCAATACATCAGGTTTATCTGGAGGACAAAAACAACGACTTGCAATAGCACGCGCATTACTAAGGCAATCACCAATAATTATTTTGGACGAGGCTACGAGTGCACTTGACTTAAAAACTGAAAATAGTGTGATTCAAAACCTCATGTCTATTCAAGATAAAACCATCATTTTTATTGCACACAGGCTATCTGTTGCTAAGAAAACAGACTGTATTTTAGTGCTTGATAAAGGTAAGATCGTTGAGTATGGTAATCATCAAGAACTCCTATCGCAAAAAGGCGTTTACAGTCAGTTGTATACCTTAAATACGTAATTTTTATGACTATTTACTACTAAATTATTACCATTTATGACATCCTAACCTTTTGAGAACAAAAAAGATTACAATACAGTTATTAAAACAAAGGGGTGTGTCTTATGAACAATAATAAATCAGTCAAACAGTATAAAGTACTAACTAAAGAAGAAATGACTCAAATTAACGGTAGTTTACGTTTCTTAAAAGGTGTCGCAGAAAGATTTGTTATACTAAGACGTGTTTAGTAAAAAACTAGGAATTATCCTAGTTTTTTTATTTCTATTATTTGTGTAAATGAAAAGTTGTAAGACGTTGTTGTTATCGTAATATAACTATAGCGATCCAAAATTTCACTGACACTGGATAAACCGATACCTCTACCATAACCTTTTGATGAAATACCTTTATTAAAGATATTTTGATAACTTACTCTTTTTTGCTTTGTGGTATTTTTTATGACAATAACCACTTTATCTTTTTCATCAAGAAATGCTAATGAGACTTCTTTGTCACGAGATTCAATAGCAGCTTCGATAGCATTGTCTAATAGAATCGTCATAATCCGAATAAAATCTAAAGTATCAATATGTCTTAAATCAATTGGTTTGGGAATTTCAACATTTACTTTTAAACAAAGGTTTTGAGCTTCTAAGACTTTTGCAGGAAGCATGCTTTTTATAGCATCATTATTTAAATTTGATAGTCACCCCAATGAAAAATTCCCTTTATTTAAACTTTTATTTGAGTCTTTAAGAACTGTTTCATAAATAGTAGATATGACCTCAATATCCTGTGAATCAATCCCGATCTTTAAACTAGTTAGAATATTAGCGTAATCATGTCTAAAACTTCGAATGTCATTATATAATTTTTTCAATTTGTCGACTATAATTAGATAAATCAATTAACTGTTTTTCTTTTTGACTTAGTATTTCTTGATATAAATTATTTTTAACATTTCGATCTATAATAGCAAGTAAGGAAAAAAATAAAAATAAATAAAAAAGAACTATTATTTTTCTAGGATTACTCGTATCAATATTAATATTTGAAAATTGAACCATTGTCAAAAGTTGAATAATGACAAAATAGATAATCATTGAAATATTTATGGTATTTAATAATAACTTACCCACTTTACTATCTAGGTTTACTTTCCAACTGTTAAAATCATAGCTAAATAATTTGACAAAATAAAAGCTAACTATAATACTAAGATAATCAAAAAAGTAAAGACTTAAATAATTGTTATTTACTTCTTTTGTATCAATATTAAAAAGTGGGCAAATAAAAAAAGTCATAAATCTCAAAAAAATATTGACAACTACCATTGAAAAAATACCAAAAAAGAGTTTTATGCTTAATCCAGAATAATGATCTAAGATCATTGGTAAACTGAGAAAGAAAAAAATTAAAAAGATAAAGGTAATATCCAAATGTAAAAAATTGACAGAAATAATACTAATAATAGCTTTACAAACGCAAATAATAGCTGAAAGTATCACTATTTGTCGTCTAGGTAGTCTAGAATCACTAACAAAGTTAAAAAAACAAAGTAGTAAAAAAATATCTATCATTTCAAATAATAATACGATACCGATTTGCCAAAATAATAAATTCATGTTTCTCATTTCTAATGTCTACACTGAAGTTTTTCCATAACTTCGATTAAACCTTTCATTTTCATTCTAGAAACCAAACAAAATGAACCATCTCTAAAGTATGCTATCCTATTTTCCTTATCAATCCTAACAATCTTTGCAGGATTTAGTACAAATGAGCGATGACATTGAAACAAACGTTTATCTAACTTTGCTATTTCTGAAATTTTAGCATAAAATTCCACACGATCTCTTTCAGTATACAAAATCACTTTATGAACGCTGGGTGACGTTTCAAAGAACAAAATATCTTTAAAAGGCACTTGAACTTGAGTGTGATTTGACTTATACAAAAAACTGTCTTGCTCAGGGTAATCTAATTTATCCTGAGCATAATCAATGGCTGCCTCAAGACGAGCTTTTATCTCTTTATCTGACCCAGTCTTATCAATAAAATCTAAAGCAGAAACTTGGTATTGAAATGTTAAGGGCATAAATTCAGAATGTGTTGTCACAAAAATAATAATAGCATGAGGGTCTTTTTGTCTTATAAACTTAGCAACTTCCAATCCCTTCATAGCTTCATCTTTTATCTCAATATCTAAAAAAAAAGAGTTGATGAGATCCTTTTTCTTTTATTGCTTCAATTAGGCTTTGGGGTTTCCCAAACAGTGATAATGATTTATAAGTAATTGCTTTTTCTTTGGCAATAGATAAAAGTAATTCTTCTAATCTGGTTTGCTGAAGAAAGTTATCCTCTAATACAAAAATATTAAACATTTCAATTAACCTGCCTTGAATTCTTCCAAAATAGTCTTAAAATAACGTCTCGAAGCCACAACGCTTTGGATACTACGACTGAATGAAATCAACCTTTTCTGAGGATCTAATGACTTTACTTTTTCTAAATTAATAATGACACTTCGATGACATCTCTTAAAAAGATAACTTTTTTGTTCAAGAAGTGCTTTTAATGTGGTTCTATTATAAAATTCACCATCTTCAGTGCAATAAAAAACCAAATGAGGTGCATCATTTTTAGTATAAACATAGTAGACATCGTGTTGATTGATGTGATAGAGTTGGTTATTTTTTTCGACAATAAAATACTTCATGCAGTCTCCTTTTTCATTTATTTTAGCAAGTAAGATAATCAAGAACTGCTAAAACATCATCAATGGTTATTTTATTATCACGAACGGTTATACTTAAATAGTTTAACTTAATTATGTTTTTATTGCAATTTAATTATAGGTAAAAATAAAAAGATTAGTATAAACTAATCTTAATATCATTTACTGATTTTACTGGTTTTGGTTTTGAAGTATGATCACCAATTAGCTTCTCCATCCAAATCATGTCAAACCAGTGTTGAAATTTGTAACCAGATTGATGAAAATGACCAACAATTTGATAGCCTAATTTTTTATGAAATGCTTGACTGGCATTTGTTAAATATGGCGTATCATCATAAGCATAGGCTATACAGGCATTGGTATTTAATATTCCCATTTCCTCAAGAATGATTTCTAATTTTTCATAAAGAATGGTACCAACACCCTGTCCTCGTGATTGATGATCTAAATAAACTGAAACTTCAACCGACCAATCATAAGCTGCTCTATCTTTAAACGGACTTGCATAAGCATAACCAATAATGCGACCGTTCTCCTCGGCAACTAAATAGGGATAAAACGATTGAATCTGACTGATTCTATTTTCAAATTCTTCTAAGCTAGGAACTTCATATTCAAAAGTTATGGCTGTTTTTTCGACATAGGGCTTGTAAATAGATAAAAGTGATTGTGCATCTTTTAGACTTGCAAATCTTACTAAAATACTCATTATTAACCTCACTTTTTATATGATTCATTAAACATTCTAGTCTTATTTTCGTTTTAATTTCACTACCGCTTCAGTCCTAGCTGTTTGTGGAAACATATCGACAGACTGAATATAATCAATTTGATAAAGTTTTGATAAGGTCACTAAGTCTCTTGCTAATGTAGAGGCATTACAAGATACATAAACCATTTTTTTAGGAGGGTATTGAATTATGGTCTTTAGCAATTTATCATCCAAACCCGTTCTAGGAGGATCAACAATTAAAGCATCCGCTCGGTAACCTTCTTTATACCATTTTGGGATCAATTCTTCGGCTTTCCCAACAAAATAAGAGGTATTCTTAAATCCCATAAAAGAGGCATTTTTCTTTGCATCCTTTATAGCGTCAGGAATAATATCCATTCCTCTAATACTTTTGACTTTATTTGCAAAAGCAAAGCCAATTGTGCCAACACCACAATAAGCATCAATAATATCATCATTTTCGTTAACTTCTAAGGCATCTACCACTTGCTGATAAAGTACATTAGTCTGGCTAGGATTTAATTGGTAAAAGGCTCTAGGAGATAATGCAAATTGATAATCTAATACCTCTTCAGTAATATTATCTTGGCCCCAAATAATTTCAGTATCTTGACCATAAATATCACTTTTTTTAGAATTGTTTAGATTTATAGCAATTGTTTTAAGATTATCATACTGATTTACAAGTTCTTTGATAACTGGTGTCAATCTAACTTCTTTACTAGAGATAAAGATAATTTGAACATCATCACTTGCTTTAGCACGCCTAATCATTACAGTTCTTATCCCTTGAATTTTACGTTCGTTATAAATTGGTACTTTGTATTTATCCAATAATCTAACGATTTCGTTAATTATTTTTTGAGTTGTACTATCTTGTACTAAGCAATCTTTAATTGAAACCAAATGGTGACTGCCCTCTTTAAAAAGCCCTGCCTTAACTGAACCCGAAATCATTCTAGTTTGAAATTGGAGTTTAGCCCTGTAATGCTTTGGAACTTCCATTCCTTTAGTATGACGAACTTCAATTGATTCATAATTTTTGGGTTTAAATTTTTTCAACGACTGCTTAATTAAATCATCTTTAAAATCCAGTTGCTTATCATACCTCAAATGCATGATTTGACAGCCACCACATTCTTCGTAAATAGGACATTCAGGGATAACACGATACTTAGAAGCTTTTTTTATTGAAACTAACTGAGCCAAGATAAACCTTGGTTTAACAGAAGTAACTCTACAAATAACTTCTTCTCCCTTTAATGCGCCTGGAACAAAGACTAATGTCTTTTTATAAAATCCAATTCCTTCACCGTTAATTCCCATGCGTTTTATTTTGAGAGAAAAAGTTTGTCTTTCTTTTAATAACATTCAAATACCTACTTAAACTGGTTTCAAACTATCATTGATAGCCTCTATAATATTCTAACATTTTTGATATAATTATTAATATGAAAATAACCAAAATTGAAAAGAAAAAACGCCTTTACCTTCTTGAATTTGATAATTTGAAAAAAATATATGTGACTGAAGACACGATTGTTCGCTTTATGCTCACAAAAGGAAAGTCCCTAACTGAAAATGAACTTGTTGATATTGAAACCTTTGCACAAGAATCCTATGCCAAAGATTTAGCTCTCTATTACATTTCCTTTCAAGCACGTACAGAAAATGAAATCCAACAATATCTAAAAAAACATGACATAACTGAACCAATCATAATCAAAGTAGTAAGTCATTTAAAAGAGAAAAAATGGATAGATGATGACTTATTTATCAAAAGCACTATAGAATCAAACTTAAATCATGGCGATAAAGGTCCTAAACAAATTAAACAAAAACTTTTTCAAAAAGGTATAACCCTAACGAGAATCGATAAACTATTAGAAAATTATGATTTTCAAAATGTTTCAGATCGTATCGCAAATAAAGCTTTTAAAAAATACTATAAGAAATACCCACTTAACCAATTAAAACTAAAAATAAAAACATTTTTAGCTCAAAAGGGATTCTCAACAGAAATGATAACTATTAGTCTAAAAAAGTTACCATTGGAAAAAGATGAGACTCAAGAAAAAAATCTTTTGGATAAAGAATTAGAAAAACAATATCGTAAATATAGTAAAAAGTACCAAGGCTATGAATTGAAGCAACGATTAATTCAATCATTATTTCGAAAAGGGTTCGGTTATGATGATATAAAATCAAGATATAAAGACTTTTTTGAATAAAAAAGATAAGTAAGTGATTTTTTCAGAAAATTATGATATGCTATTAAAGATAAGTTTAATTGTAGAAAGTTGGAAAAACATGAAGTTACCTAAAGAAGGCGACTTTATTACAATTCAAAGTTATAAGCATGATGGTAGTTTACACCGCACTTGGCGTGATACTATGGTACTAAAGACAACTGAAAATGCTGTAATTGGAGTTAATGATCACACACTAGTAACCGAAAGTGATGGTAGACGATGGGTTACTAGAGAACCTGCTATTGTTTACTTTCATAAAAAATATTGGTTCAATATTATAGCTATGATAAGAGATAATGGCGTCTCTTACTACTGTAATCTCGCAAGTCCTTATATAATGGATGAAGAAGCACTCAAGTATATAGACTATGATCTAGATGTAAAAGTGTTTGCAGATGGTGAAAAAAAGCTTCTTGATGTAGATGAATACGAAGTTCACAAAAAAAGATGAATTATTCATCGCAAATTGACTTTATTTTAAAAGAAAATGTTAAGATATTAGTCGATTGGATTAATAATTCCAAAGGACCATTTTCTAAAAGTTACATCGATATTTGGTACAAACGTTATCTTGAACTGAAGAATCGTTAAAGAGTTGTCAAGCACCCGAGAGGGTGCTTAATTGCTATTTTAAGGGAGAAAATTTAATGTCAATTGAAAATACTAAAGAAAGATATGCCAGTTTTGCAGTTGCAACTCTATTACCATATCAAATCATAGATCTATTCTGGGAAATTATAGATAATAACTTAAAGCATGTTTTTCCTTTACCTCAGGTACTAACATTCTTAATCGTAAATAAAAAAGATAAGGTTTCTCTACAATATATTGATTTGAAAAAAGATTTTGTGATAGAATTTGACTATAATTACGATTTTAATCCACAATTCCCTAAACAAATAAAAGTTTTGGATAATAAAGGTAAGGAAACAATTCTTTTACCTGAAGAAATTGAATAATAAAAAAAGGAAAATTGCCACTTTCCTTTTTTTATACTATAGTCCGTACGGGATTCGAACCCGTGTTACCGCCGTGAAAAGGCGGTGTCTTAACCCCTTGACCAACGGACCATATCAATAAAAATGGGCACGAGTGGACTCGAACCACCGACCTCACGC